>NZ_GG774949.1:1474215-1723999 GCF_000162555.1 Bacteroides sp. 3_1_23 | reverse complement strand
GAGAAACAGACATATCCACGTCATGGTAATAAAGTAATGGCTTATTTTAATGATACTCTTTATTGTGAATCAGATTCATATGGTAATGGAGAAAATTATGAAACAGTAGATGGACTTTCTTCTGTATGTATTGTTGTTATGTATTTTTATCGATTGCCTCGTTCTGGGCCATGGGCAGGAGCTACATTTTATAAAGATTCTGTAGGTTGGATATGCCAATTATATGATTCTCCTAGTAGTACTGATATAAGTAAAGCTCAAGCAGACTCGATAATTAAAGCATGGGGGATTGAAGAATGATTTCTGTTTGAGCGGGGATTGGCTTAGGAGGTACAATAAGTGAGAAATGGCAGTGGTCTGAAACTATTATAACTGATTGAATATGAAAAATCTGATTTGTTTTTTGTTGTTATTATCATTGTTCTCTAGTTGTTTACGTCGTGCACCTAAAACAATTTATCCTGCATGTTATGGTGTTGAACATAACTCTGTTAGAGATAGTCTAGGAATAGTATTATTGGATTCTAGCTGGATGCCCCATACATGGGATGGTGCTACAGCTTGGGGACCTAAAGAAAAACAGCCCTATCCATATCATACGGGCAAACAAGTAAATTATAATAATGGTACTCTTTATTGTGAAACAGATTCATATTGTAATGGAGAAGAATTTGAAACAGTAGATGGATTAAATTTAGTTTATTTGTATGTTGTGTATTTTTATCGTTCAGCTCGCTCCGGTCCATTAGGTGGAATTGCTTTTAATGCAGATACTGTAGGATGGGTTTGTCGATTTTATGATTCGCATGGAGGACAAAGTGTATCTAAAGCTCAAGCAGATTCAATAATTAAAGCATGGGGGATTGAAGAATGATTTCTGTGTGAGCGGGAGAAGGAATTGGACTAGAAGCTACTATAACAGAGAAATGGAAATGCCCTGAAACTATTACAATTAATTGAATATATTAAAATAGAAGTATAATGAAAAAAGTAGGTCGATTTAGTTTGTTTGAATTGCAGGATGCTAGTTCTGTAATAGACAAAGCGTCTCAAAAGACATTTATTGGTGGCGGTTCAGGATCTTCATCGGATCCTTATACACAGGATGAGTTTGACTCTATGATGTACTCCGGTCATTGGAATGGTGGCTGGGTATACGGTATGGGGTGGATAACGCCGCAAGTTTATATATATCCGAATCATTATAACTATTCGGGTAGTTATCATCCTTCCGGACATGGTGGAGGTGGCTCCTTTTGGCCTGGTAGTAGTTGGCCAGGTAATGGGGGTAATACAGGTGGATATCTAGGTTATAATGGTTACAATCCTAATCATAATAATTACTATCATGGACATAATGGTTACTGGGGGCATAATGGTTATTCCAATCATTATGGTTATCCGGGATTTTATGGTTATCATTTTTATGGAGGTGGTGGAGGGGGAATTACTCCTTCGGAGAATAATGAGCAAAGTGGTGTCATTGATCTTAATGGAACTTGTGTATACGACAGCCTTTCTGAATTGCTATCTCGTTTACAGAATAAAAAAATGACGAATGAAGAAGTAAGAGTAGAATATTTTGAATACTTGAAAAAACAGAATCTTTCTAATGAAGAAATTCTTAATTTAACTTTTAATGGGGTAAAAGGTAAATATATTGAGGGGCTAGCTGAATATTTAGGATTTGAGGCAAAAGAATTAAATGTTCCAGAATTTATAAACGAGATATCTAAAGGAAATTTAAATTATGCATGTGGTATAGCAGTCATTGAAGTATTAAATAAGAATACAGGACATATGGATTATCATGCTGTAGCAATAACTGATGCAATTCGTACAAGTGACGGTAAAAATGTATATTTCCATTTTTATGATGAACAAGGTTTATGTAAAAAGGAACTGTTAGAACCTGGAGATATTAAAAATTACTATGAGATAAAATATACAGACTGATGAGATATATATTAATAGTCATTTATATACTGTATTTTGAAGTGCAATTACTATTCGCTCAAAATCCGATTCAATTAGGAGAGGTAATAACCATAAGGAACAACAATTTATTCAATAGTGAAGAATTATTAAAAAAATCGGGAATACTTATGAAAGCTAATTCCTATTTTGAAGAATGTGATTCTATCTCGAATTTAGATTATTCTAAAAGGCTTTTATTAGCAACACTTTCTATGTGTATGTTCCAATCAAAAGATCAAAATTGTATTGTTCTATTTCAGCCTCCAGTTTTATTTACTGCGGAAGATTCTATTCGGATAACTCGTAGTCAGGAGATAGCGAATAATAGCTTAAAGGAATTATTTTCTAAATATAAGAAAGAGCATCCTGATATAATGAGTGAAGTGCAATGCAAGTCCTTTATTGATTATAGTATATATAGCCCTAATCAAAGACATAGATACTATATGAGTGGGGAGAAAATAGAAGATATTCAAGTCTTTCCACATGATATTAGTAAATATATGTTCAATTCAGATTCTCTTTTTGTCTATTCAATTCCGATTATAGCAATAGATAGTGGTAATTATGGAATGTATAAAGAGGGAGAGGAAAAGTATAAGCAAGAAAGAAAAGAATTTTGGGACGCATATCCCTATTGCAAAGCTTTAATTATCCAAAAACAAGATAGAGGTTTTATTCGTCTGTATTGTTTATTTGGCGAGTGTGGAATATTGAATAGTGATGACTATATTAAGAAATTGAAAGATATTATATGGTATAAGGATAATGATACATAGAATGGAGGAAATCATAAAGGATACACAAATGTTAAATGATAGATATGATGAAGCGATATGATTATTTAATAATAGGTTGTGGACTATATGGTTCTGTTATCGCCGAACAGTTAACACGAAGTTCACGTTCATGCTTGGTTATAGATAAACGTAGCCATGTTGGGGGGAATGTATATACTGAAAAAGTCAGGGATATTATCGTTCATAAATATGGTGCTCATATCTTTCATACAAATAATAAAACTGTTTGGGATTATATTAATTCATTTTCAGAATTTAATAGATACACAAATTCTCCATTGGCTAATTATAAAGGTGAACTTTATAGCCTGCCTTTTAATATGAATACATTTTATCAAATATGGGGAGTGACTACACCGATAGACGCTTTAGCAAAAATTGAATTTCAAAGACAGGAGTCTGGTGTTATCGAACCTAAAAATCTGGAAGAGCAAGCGATATCGTTAGTGGGGAAAGATATTTATGAAAAATTGATTAAAGGGTATACAGAAAAACAGTGGGGAAGACCAGCGACTGAACTACCAGCTTTTATCATCCAACGATTGCCAATACGCTTCACTTTTGATAATAATTATTTTAATGACAGGTATCAGGGAATACCGATTGGGGGATATACTCCAATCATTGAGAGAATGTTAAGACGGAGCGATGTGCTGTTGGAAGTTGATTACTTATCTAATAAGAAGTACTTTGATAATGTAGCAGATAGAATAATATATACAGGAGAAATTGATCGCTATTTTGACTATTGTTATGGTGCTTTGGAATATCGAAGTTTGAAGTTTGAGACTTGTTTATTAGAAAATCGGTCTAATTTCCAGGGAAATGCAGTGATAAATTATACAGATTCAACTACTCCTTATACTCGTGTTATAGAACATAAACATTTTGAGTTTGGTCAGCAACCATATACTGTGATAACGAAAGAATATCCTTTTGAATATCAGATGGGAGCAGAGCCTTACTATCCTATAAATAGTGACGCAAATATGATACTATATAATAAGTATCGTGAATTAGCTCAACAGCAGGATAGAGTATATTTTGGAGGACGGTTGGCAGAATATAAATATTATAATATGGATGTAATAATAGAATGTGCATTGGCATTAGTTTCACAGATAAATCATTAAAACAAGACTATATGCTGAAATATATAATATTGTTGATTCAAGATTTATATAGTAAATTAGAAATAAGGCTATTATGAAAAAAGTTGGTAGATTTAGTTTGTTTGAATTACAGAATAACAGTTCTGTAATAAATGAAGAGTCTCAAAAAGAGTATGTCGGTGGTGGTTCCGGAACATCCACGGATCCTTATACACCACAAGAGTTTGATTATATGATAAATGACGGTCAATGGCATGGCGGTTGGGTATATGGTATGGGATGGGTTACACCAGAGGTGAATGTTTATGGATATTATCATAGATATTCTTATGAAGAATATTTAAATAGGGAAGATGTATGGAATGGTGGGTATGTTGAAGGATATGGGTATATTGGTCGTGACGTAACGATAACTACTTATGATCCAAACTCTTTGCCAAAGACGGGAGTATATAATTATGATATGATGTATCACAGTGGTTTTGATCTTGGATATAATGCTGGAAAATCAGGGGAAAGTTGGGATGATGTTCTTGCTTGGTTAAGTGCAGCTTTGGCTGATGCATCTGCAGGTGATAGTTTTGGAGATGTTAATTATGATATGACATATTTTGCTCAAGGTGTTAGAGAGGGATACTGGAAGGGAAAATCTTCGGCAAATTATTATTGAACAGAAAGATATACTTGACTGATATTATGTTAATCTATTGAATTTATTGCGAAACTATATAGACCAAATGAAGAAAAAAGAATATTTCATATTGATTTTTATTTGTGTTTGCACTTTATCCTGTGTAGCTCAACCAGTCTCTAAATGCTATAGTGATGCATATAATTTACATTTTTCTATAAATACTAATTCTTCGATTGGATATTCATGGATGGAGAACGCAGCATATCTTGGTTGTGCAGTACCTTATCTGATCGAGGAATCAGGGAGAAGGTTATTAGCGAAAAAATATTTTAAAGGATTTCAATCTGACCGTCTTCGTACAGAAATAGAACAACGGATTGTGCTTCCTAATAATAATGAGAAGGAAGGACAGGTGATATTTGAAAGCAAAGGAGAGAATCTTGAAAATATCTTTATTATATTAGATGGGATAAATAGTGAAGAAAAATATATATTTTCAGATACTGTGAAAGTTACTTCGGGACATTTACTAAACAAGGTATCGAAGAAAATACCATTGATTGGAGTTAACCTATTGAATATAAGGATTCGGGCTGAAGGAAAAATTAATAAGGAAGCATATATCGCATATTCTAAATTGGATATTATGATTGGCAATAAAAATATAAATGAATACCCTTTGATCCTTCCGAAGTTACCAACTAATAAGAATATCAATTTTATTCCTTTGAATACTGATTACGAATTTGGAGAAATAGATATAATGAAAAATGGAAAGATTATAGCCATAGGAGAATCCGTACATGGAAATAGTTCTGTTCGTAATCTTGCTTATCGATTAATTATGGAAAGTGTAAAGAAACGAGGGTACAAGCTAGTCCTTTGGGAAATGCCTATGGAAATGTCTCTTGTTTACAATAGGTATGTGACGGATAGTAAGTTCATGCTTGATTCTATTGAAACAGCGTTTATTGATATCCAAAGTCTAAATTTTATAAATGAATTGAGATTACATAATTTTAGTAAAACGGCAAAAGAGAAGGTGTGTTTATTAGGTATAGACTATAATAGTACGTGGAAAGCAGATCAAAATTCAGCAATGGATATTTTCGATTTTATAATGCATTTAAATAAGAAACAAAAGATATATGAAGTTAATATGTTATTAAGTTTGCTGATGGAAAAAGATTGGAATAAAGCAATTGACTATCTTAAATCCCACAAAACTAAAATTCGAAATTTGCTTACAGAGGATGAGATAGAGTGCATATTACATATTCTAACTCTTTCTCTGAAAATGGGAACAGAGAGAGTAAATCGATTTGTAGGTCGCGATTCAGTAATGTTTGTGAATACGAAATTTTTATTAGAATATTTTTCAGTTCCTGTTGCTATGAAGAGTATTGTTTATGCACATAATGTACATGTCAATCCGGTTTCAACATTTCCTGCTGTACATTGTGATCCTTTTGGCATGTATATGAAGAAACAATATTCGAATGATTACATCCCTTTACTGATATTAATAGGTAAAGGTAGTGCAACTGTGTATGATTGGCAGTATAATGAAAAAGAAAAAGATTTGCAACATCCTCCTGTTGGAAGTATTGAACTTTTCTTAAATCAGCAAGAAAGTAATGTATGCTATTTCCCTATGTCGACTTTTTTTAATAAAATAGTACTATCTAGATATAAAGGAGATAAGCATACTATACAGGAGTTTTATCCATACAATTTATATCAACGTTATAAAGGGATGCTTTTTATCAAAGAGGAGTATGAAAATGAGAATATTAAAAAGGAGATAAAATCTGTTGATGAAATTAGAGCGACTTTATCAATAAGAAACAAGCGAAGACTAAAATTTTTAGAAAGTATAAATGATCATCAATAATTTTAAGTGATATGTAGGTACATGAAAAGTGACGTCGGTTGAACACCTTATTTGCATAATACATTATTAATTTTTCTTGGTTTCAAAACACAATTAAAGGATTAACTATACCTTTGCACTATCTTTTATAAAACACGTATTGTTATGGAACAGCATCCGATAAAAATTAATAAAGTGCAGATACGCAATCTGCAAATAGAAGATTATGTACAGTTATCCCAATCGTTTACCCGCGTTTATTCTGACGGTAGCGATATATTTTGGACTCGTGAGCAGATTCAGAAGTTGATTAAAATCTTTCCGGAGGGTCAGATCGTCACAGTCGTTGACGATAAAATAGTTGGTTGTGCTCTTTCTATTATTGTTGATTATGATAAAGTAAAGAACGACCATACGTATGCACAGGTTACGGGTAAGGAAACATTCAATACACATAATCCCAAAGGAAATATCCTGTATGGCATTGAAGTATTCATCCACCCGGGCTATCGTGGTTTGCGTCTCGCACGTCGTATGTATGAATATCGTAAGGAGCTTTGCGAAACATTGAATCTGAAAGCGATCATGTTTGGCGGACGTATCCCGAATTATCATAAATATGCTGACAAAATGCGTCCGAAAGAATATATAGAACGGGTACGTCAACGCGAGATTTATGATCCGGTACTTACTTTCCAGTTGTCGAATGATTTTCACGTTCGTAAGGTAATGACTAATTATCTGCCAAATGATGAAGAATCAAAACATTATGCTTGTTTGCTCCAGTGGGATAATATCTATTATCAGCCACCTACACAGGAATATATCAGTCCCAAAACTACGGTTCGTGTAGGCTTAGTTCAATGGCAGATGCGTAGTTATAAAACGTTGGATGACCTGTTCGAACAAGTAGAATTCTTTGTGGACGCAGTATCCGATTATAAAAGTGATTTTGTTCTTTTCCCGGAATATTTCAATGCTCCTTTGATGTCGAAGTATAACGATAAGGGGGAATCGCAAGCCATTCGCGGATTGGCGAAATATACGGATGAAATTCGGGAACGGTTTATGAATCTGGCTATTAGCTATAATATCAACATTATAACCGGAAGTATGCCATACGTAAAAGAGGATGGGCTACTTTATAATGTAGGTTTCCTTTGTCGGCGGGATGGAACCTACGAAATGTATGAAAAATTACACGTCACTCCCGATGAAATAAAAAGCTGGGGACTTAATGGTGGTAAACTTCTGAATACTTTTGACACGGACTGTGCAAAGATTGGAGTCTTGATTTGCTATGATGTGGAGTTTCCTGAACTTTCCCGCCTGATGGCAGATCAGGGGATGCAGATATTATTTGTTCCTTTCCTGACAGATACCCAGAATGCCTATTCCCGTGTTCGTGTTTGTGCGCAGGCACGTGCCATCGAGAATGAATGTTTTGTAGTCATTGCCGGAAGTGTCGGAAATCTTCCCCGTGTGCACAATATGGATATTCAATATGCCCAATCGGGTGTGTTTACCCCATGCGACTTTGCTTTTCCAACAGACGGAAAGAGGGCAGAGGCAACTCCTAACACCGAAATGATTTTGGTATCGGATGTTGATCTGGATTTGCTGAACGAACTGCATACTTATGGTAGTGTACGCAACTTGAAAGACCGCAGGAATGACCTGTATGAGGTGAGATACAAGAAATAAAAAGAGTGACGCTATGCTGTCCGGATAGCGTCACTATATGCCTTGGATAGCGTCACTATCCGGGGCATATAGTGACGCCCTTTTGATAGAATACTTTTCTATTTGGAAGACGTGCCACTCTCCAATATACTAACGATAGAAAACAGCGTAAAGCAAATAGCTCCGAGACCTACCAAAACACGTGCCGGAATAAAATAATCAGCATGTGTAGTAGCAAGCTCGAATACAAAAGCCGCCAGGAACAGACAAGCCAATGCCGTTAATACCGGAATCATAGGAATACGGTTGGCCAATTTGAATTCTTGCCTCCATATCTTAGCCAGCAGGATTACTTTGCTGGAAATACTGTAACATACCAACCCCAACCCGAGCATAATATATCCGGTGGTACCGTTTGCACTTCCGGAATCTGCCAAAATCACGAATAATCCCCATACAAAAGAGATAGATCCCATTAATAAAACCAGTTTCGGCCATTTATTCCGTTCTTTTTCTGAATAATCATTACGTATCTGGCGTGCTATGGTAGCTACCAGCGCAATCAAACTGGTACAAATACATGCCAGACCGACCATTACATGCCCCGCGACAAAATAAGCAGGATGAGAATGACTGTTGCCTAATAATACAAATGCCCATATCCATGCGATCAGCGAAACGATGATGGCAACAATGACCAATGCCCGTCTCTGATTAAGAGAAAAAGCTCCTTCCGGAACTTCATTACTTGTCGCTTTTGAATTTCCCGGAATTAAAGAGAATCGGGTAGAAGAGGTGGCGGCGGTAGCTACACAAGTGGTAATAAATCCAACGCCAGTGATAACGTGTCCTGCAACAAATGCAGAGGTGGAAGTGGCATTACTGAAAATGCAGATACCTCCAATAATAGTAATGATGGCTGCCAGATAGCCTATAATCGGCAAAACGTATTTGGCCGATTTATTATAAGTATGTATGATTTGCCGGATGATAGTGGCAGCCGTGCAAAACAGTGCAATGCATATCATACCGAGTGAAAACACAACAGGACCGGCCACAACACGACTCCCGTCATCTCCATAACCATAAATGAACGCTCCGTATCCGAAGCAAAAAATAGCCATCGCCAAAGGGATTGCTCTGAATAAAATGCTAATACCGTAATTCATAAGTTAAAGTGCTTTTAGGTTTCCCACTAAAACAAGGAGATACCTGTTTTGTTTAGGCTGTAGGCGGTTTATAATCGTTAACTTCACACGAATCCGATTAAAAGTCCTAGCTTTTTGCTCAACTAAACAAATGTTTTTGTAAATTTGCACCCTTAAAAATGGGGATACCCCTCAAATTGTAAATTGTAAATAGTAAAATCGTAGACAGCTATGGGTAAGAGATTTACTGAATATTCGCAGTTTGACCTTTCGCAGGTGAACAAAGATGTGCTGAAGAAATGGGACGAGAACCAGGTTTTCGCCAAGAGTATGACAGAACGTGATGGCTGTCCTTCGTTCGTGTTTTTCGAAGGACCTCCCTCGGCTAATGGTATGCCGGGTATTCACCATGTAATGGCTCGTACCATTAAGGACATTTTCTGTCGCTACAAAACGATGAAGGGTTATCAGGTGAAGCGTAAAGCCGGATGGGATACGCACGGACTGCCTGTGGAACTAAGTGTAGAAAAGGCATTAGGTATCACAAAAGAAGATATTGGTAAGAAAATCTCTGTTGCCGACTACAATGCGGCTTGTCGGAAAGACGTGATGAAATATACCAAGGAGTGGGAAGACCTGACTCATCGGATGGGATATTGGGTGGATATGAAACATCCTTATATCACGTATGATAATCGCTATATTGAGACATTATGGTGGCTATTGAAGCAACTGCATAAAAAAGGATTGTTGTATAAAGGATATACGATCCAGCCGTATTCACCGGCTGCAGGAACAGGATTGAGCTCACATGAGTTGAATCAACCGGGCTGTTATCGGGATGTAAAAGATACAACGGCCGTTGCCCAATTTAAAATGAAGAATCCTAAACCGGAAATGACGGAATGGGGAACTCCTTATTTTATCGCTTGGACAACTACTCCATGGACATTGCCCTCAAATACGGCTCTTTGTGTGGGACCCAAAATTGACTATGTGGCTGTACAGTCTTACAACGCTTATACCGGAGAACCTATCACGGTTGTTCTGGCAAAAGCTTTATTGAATGTACACTTCAATGCAAAAGCTGCTGATCTGAAATTGGAGGACTACAAAGCCGGAGATAAACTTGTACCGTTTAAAGTGATTGCCGAATATAAAGGTACTGATCTTGTCGGTATGGAATATGAGCAGTTGATCCCTTGGGTGAAACCGGTTGAGGTATCCGAAGATGGCAACTGGAAGCCTAGTGATAAGGCTTTCCGTGTGATACCGGGTGATTATGTAACGACAGAAGACGGTACAGGTATCGTTCACATTGCACCTACATTTGGTGCGGATGATGCGAATGTGGCACGTGCTGCAGGAATCCCGTCATTGTTCATGATTAATAAGAAAGGAGAAACTCGTCCGATGGTGGATTTAACTGGTAAATTCTATCTGTTGAATGAGCTGGATGAGAATTTCGTAAAAGAATGTGTTGATGTAGATAAATACAAAGAATATCAGGGTGCATGGGTGAAAAATGCTTATGATCCTCAATTTATGGTGGATGGCAAATACGATGAGAAAGCTGCGCAAGCTGCCGAATCTTTGGATATTGTCATTGCCATGATGATGAAAGCAGACAACAAGGCTTTCAAGATAGAAAAGCATGTCCACAACTATCCGCACTGCTGGCGTACAGACAAACCGGTGCTTTATTATCCATTGGATAGCTGGTTTATCCGTTCTACCGCTTGCAAGGAGCGAATGATGGAATTGAATAAAACCATCAACTGGAAACCGGAATCTACCGGAACCGGCCGTTTCGGCAAGTGGCTGGAAAATCTGAATGACTGGAACCTTAGCCGTTCTCGTTATTGGGGTACTCCATTACCTATTTGGCGTACAGAAGATAATACGGATGAGATATGCATCGAATCTGTAGAAGAACTTTATAATGAAATCGAGAAATCGGTAGCTGCCGGATTTATGAAATCCAATCCATACAAGGATAAAGGTTTCGTGCCGGGTCAATATTCGGAAGAAAATTATGATAAGATTGATCTTCACCGTCCTTATGTAGACGACGTCATATTGGTATCGAAAGACGGCAAACCGATGAAGCGTGAATCAGACTTGATTGATGTATGGTTCGATTCGGGTGCTATGCCATACGCGCAGATCCATTATCCGTTCGAAAATAAAGAACTGTTGGATAACCGTCAGGTATATCCGGCTGACTTTATCGCAGAAGGAGTAGACCAGACTCGTGGTTGGTTCTTTACCTTGCATGCTATCGCTACCATGGTATTTGACAGCGTGTCCTACAAAGCTGTTATCTCTAACGGTTTGGTACTCGATAAGAACGGTAACAAGATGTCCAAGCGTTTGAATAACGCTGTCGATCCGTTTACTACGATTGAAAAGTATGGTTCCGACCCGTTGCGTTGGTACATGATTACCAATTCTTCTCCATGGGATAACCTGAAATTTGACGTTGAAGGAGTGGAAGAGGTTCGCCGTAAATTCTTCGGTACCTTATATAATACGTATTCATTCTTTGCGCTTTATGCGAATGTAGACGGATTTGAGTATAAAGAAGCGGATGTACCGATGGCAGAACGTCCGGAGATCGACCGCTGGATCTTGTCTGTATTGAATACATTAATAAAGGAGGTAGATACATGCTATAATGAATATGAACCGACAAAGGCAGGACGTTTGATTTCTGATTTTGTGAATGATAATTTGTCCAACTGGTATGTTCGCCTGAATCGTAAACGTTTCTGGGGTGGTGAATTTACACAGGATAAATTGTCTGCTTATCAGACATTGTACACTTGTCTCGAGACAGTTGCCAAACTGATGGCTCCTGTATCTCCGTTCTATGCAGACCGATTGTATACTGACTTGATTACAGCAACAGGACGCGACAATGTAGTTTCTGTCCATCTTGCCGAATTCCCGAAATATCAGGAAGAAATGATAGACAAGGAACTGGAAGCCCGCATGCAAATGGCACAGGATGTTACATCTATGGTGTTGGCATTGCGCCGCAAGGTGAATATCAAGGTACGCCAACCGCTGCAATGTATCATGGTTCCGGTGGTAGATGAAGAGCAGAAAGCTCATATCGAAGCTGTGAAGAACCTGATTATGAATGAAGTGAACGTAAAAGAAGTCAGATTCGTTGATGGTGCAGCCGGTGTATTGGTGAAAAAAGTGAAATGTGACTTTAAAAAGCTAGGCCCGAAATTTGGCAAGCAAATGAAAGCAGTAGCTGCTGCTGTTGCAGAAATGTCACAGGAAGCCATCGGTGAATTGGAGAAAAACGGAAAGTATACATTAAATCTGGATGGTGCGGAAGCTGTTATTGAAGCATCGGATATCGAGATCTTTAGTGAAGATATTCCGGGATGGTTGGTTGCCAATGAAGGCAAACTGACAGTAGCGCTTGAAGTGACCATTACCGAAGAACTGCGTCGCGAGGGTATTGCCCGTGAACTGGTGAACCGTATTCAGAATATACGTAAGTCAAGCGGCTTCGAGATTACAGACAAAATAAAAATAACAATCTCGAAAAATACGCAAACAGATGATGCGGTAAATGAATATAATACTTATATTTGTAACCAGGTTTTAGGCACATCTCTTGAACTTGTAGATGAAGTGAAAGACGGAACAATGTTGGAGTTTGACGATTTCTCATTGTTTGTGAACGTGATAAAAGACTAATACTATATTGATTAACCTTTTAAAATTGTAAAGTTATGGCAGAAAAGACTAGATATTCGGATGCGGAACTCGAGGAATTCCGTGCCATTATTATGGAGAAACTGGAATTGGCACAACGTGACTATGAACAGTTGAAGAAAAGTTTGATGGGACTGGACGGTAATGATACCGACGATACATCTCCTACGTATAAAGTATTGGAAGAAGGAGCTAATACGCTCTCCAAGGAAGAAACGACCCGACTGGCACAACGTCAGCTGAAGTTTATCCAAGGATTACAAGCTGCTTTGGTACGTATTGAGAATAAAACGTACGGCATTTGCCGTGAAACCGGAAAGTTGATTCCGGCAGAGCGTCTGCGTGCTGTTCCTCATGCTACATTAAGCATTGAAGCAAAGAACAGTGGTAAAAAATAACAGATAGCAAGTAGGCTACAGGTAACGAGCTACAAGTAGCTGCGCAAAGTTTACGCACGGCACTTGTAGCTCGTTATGTTTAACTTATAATAAACACATGAAGAAACTATTCACGAAGGGGAGAATTGCCCTTCTCGTTATCTTTTCCGTATTGATTATTGACCAGATCATCAAGGTCTGGATTAAAACTCACATGTACTGGCACGAAAGTATACGTGTGACCGATTGGTTTTATATCTATTTCACCGAAAACAACGGGATGGCTTTCGGTATGGAAATCTTCGGTAAGTTATTCCTGACAATATTCCGCATTGTTGCGGTAGCATTGATAGGGTGGTATCTCTATAAAATCATAAAGAAAGGTTTTAAAACAGGTTATATCGTCTGTGTGGCTCTTATTCTGACCGGTGCTTTGGGAAACATCATAGATAGTGTGTTCTATGGAGTTATTTTCAATGAAAGCACTCATTCGCAGATTGCCAGTTTCATGCCCGAAGGTGGTGGATATTCTACCTGGTTTTACGGAAAAGTGGTGGATATGTTTTACTTTCCGATTATAGATACAAACTGGCCTACATGGATGCCGTTTGTGGGTGGAGAGCATTTTATATTCTTTAGTCCGATCTTTAATTTTGCGGATGCCGCTATCAGTTGCGGTATCATTGCCTTGTTACTCTTTTATAGTAAATATTTGAATGAGTCTTATCATTCACTGGATAAAGATAAAAAGGAAGCTACGGATCATGAAAAATAAATTTCGGTTTCATCTGTGTCTCATCTGCATGTTCGTGTTTGCGGTAGCCGGGTGTAAAGTGAAAAGACCCAGTGATGTAATCTCGGAATCGAAGATGGAGAATTTGCTGTATGATTATCATGTGGCAAAGTCTATGGGAGATAATTTGCCTTATAGTGAGAACTATAAGAAAGCATTATATATCGACGCCGTTTTCAAGAAATACGGGACTACACAAGCTGCATTTGACTCATCCATGGTTTGGTATACCCGTAACACAGAGATTTTATCGAAAATTTATGATAAGGTGAAAAAACGCTTGAAAGACGAACAGGAACTTGTTGGCGACCTGATAGCCAAGCGTGATAAGAAACCGAAAATGACCAAGCAAGGTGATAGCATCGATGTCTGGCCGTGGCAGCGTATGGTACGTCTGACCGGTGAAATGATGGATAATCAATATGTATTTACTTTGCCGACCGACTCTAACTACAAAGACCGGGATACACTGGTATGGGAAGTGCGGTATCGTTTCCTGGAGCCGATGCTTGCCGACTCTTTAAGAGGTGTCACTATGGCTATGCAGGTGATTTATGAAAAAGATACGATCAATCATTGGAAAACGGTGACTGAACCGGGTGTGCAACAAATTCGTTTGTTTGCAGACACATTAGGTTCGATGAAAGAAATAAAAGGTTTCATTTATTATCCGATGGATAGCCAGGAAAAAGGCGGGGCAGTATTGGCCGACCGTTTCATGATGACTCGTTATCATTGTACGGATACGCTCGCATTTGCTGTACGCGATTCTTTGAATAAGATAGAAGCATTGAAAGCGGATTCTTTGAAGAAGATAGCTACTAAAGAAAATGCCGACTCTTTACATAAGGTCATAGACAAGAATAAAGATGACATTCAGCGTCTGACACCGGAAGAGATGAACCGTCGTCGTACGGGAACTCATCGTGAGAAGAAGCCGGAGCAGATTCAGGTGGAACAGCATATCCAAAAGGAACGGATAGAGCAAAGAAAAGAACGCCAGATGAATCAACGCAGGAAGCAACAACAAAGACGTTCAAACAACTGATTGTAATGAAACGTTTTGCTTCTCATTATTTGCTGATACCTGCCGTCGGATATATGAAGCAGCAGGTAGTGGAGATCACTGACGAAGGAGTTGTCCGAGGTGTGTTCCCATTGACCGAAGAGATTGAATCGGTTGAATGGATGCCGGGAGTGATTGTGCTGCTTTCTGAAAGTCAGGTGGAAGAAATAAAAAACACTGGGATGATTTTAAAAAACATTCCAGTGTTTCAAATCAATCTTTCCAGTGTTTCGAATCAATCTTCCCAATGTTTTAATGAGTATCTGCAGGAAGCAGAAAAGAAGGGGGAAGCTTTATTTCCTTATTTGTTTTATCCTTTTGATTTTACTTCCATGCAGCCTGTCGACGGAACTCGGCACAGATTACTGCGGTAGCAATGGCTACATTCAGAGACTCGGATGTCTCTTGGCCTGCCGGGTAATTGGGGATATATAATTTTCGGTTGATTAATGTGGCTACCTCTTTCCCTATGCCATTCCCTTCATTTCCCATTACGATCAAGCCATTGGCCGACAATGGTTGTTCATACATGTTTTTTCCATCCAGGAACGTACCGAACACAGGAGTATCTCCGAGCGACCGGATAAAATCGGGGAGGGAAGTATAATGTACTTTCACCCGGGCAATTCCACCCATAGTGGCTTGTATGGTCTTAGGGTTATATACATCTACCGTATTCTGCGAGCAGATAATATGTTCGATGCCAAACCAGTCGGCCAAACGGATAATGGTACCCAGATTTCCGGGATCTTGTACATCGTCCAATGCAAGGCAAAGTGATGAACGAACTGCCTCCGGATCCAAAGTATATTGTGGTTGTTCGAAAATAGCAAGTACCTGTTGGGGAGTTTTCAATAAACTGGCTCGTGAAAGATCTTCCTGTGAAACTTCTACCAGTTCACTTGCGTCAATACCCGGATGCTCCTGAAACCAGGAGGGAGTGGCTGCTAAAAAACGACAGGGAAAATGTCCGAGTAAATCACCTACCAATTTAGGACCTTCAGCCAGGAATACCCGCTCTTCTTTACGTATTTTCTTCAGTTCCAGCGAGTGGATATACTTTATTTTGTTTTTACTTAATGATGCCATAGATTTGATATTCTTTTGCAAAGCTATAAAGATATTTCCAATCTACCCTTACTTTCTTCGTCTTTTTCTTAAATTATTTTCCCCGTCGGAAAATATAATTTATCTTTGTAGGCGCATTTTTCATGCTATCGATGTAAAACCGTATGAGGAGAAATTTTCTTTGTTTGCTTGCTTCTGCTGCTGTCTTGTCACTTGCTTCGTGTACTACCACTAAGTTTGTGCCGGATGGATCTTATCTGCTGGATGAAGTTAAAATTCGTACGGACCAAAAAAATATACGGCCTTCTTCCTTGCGCATGTATGTTCGCCAAAATCCTAATGCCAAGTGGTTCAGTCTGATAAAGACCCAACTTTATGTATATAATCTATCGGGGCGTGATTCGACCAAATGGGGGAATAAGTTCTTGAGAAGAATAGGGGATGCTCCCGTAATATATAGCGAGGACGAAGCACAACGCTCTGAAGAAGAGATCACTAAGGCTGTGCATAATATGGGATATATGGCGGCAACAGTGAAACGTTCGACCAAAGTAAAAAAGAAAAAGATCAAAGTCTATTATGACGTAACGGCAGGCAAGCCATACGTTGTTCAATCTATCAAATATGATATTTATGATCCTAAAATAGCTGCGCTTCTCAAACAGGATTCTGCCAGAAGTTTGCTGAAGGAAGGAATGTATTTTGATGTGAATGTATTGGATGCGGACAGGCAACGTATCACAAATAAGTTACTTCGGAATGGTTACTATAAATTTAATAAGGATTATATCGGATATACTGCCGACACCGTTCGTAATACTTATAATGTAGATCTGACTCAACATTTGCAGATGTATAAAGCTCATGCGAATGATTCGGCAAGAGCACATCGGCAATATTGGATCAATAAGATTAATTTTATTACGGATTATGATGTTTTGCAGTCCTCGGCAATGAGCAGTGTGGACATCAATGATTCGGTTCATTATAAGGGATATCCGATTTACTATAAGGATAAGCTCTATTTACGTCCTAAAGTGCTTACGGATAACCTCCGGTTTGCTTCCGGCGATTTGTTTAATGAGCGTGATGTGCAGCAAACTTATTCCAGTTTCGGGCGTTTGTCTGCATTGAAATATACGAATATCCGTTTTATCGAGACTCAAGTTGGAGATTCAACAATGCTCGATTGTTACGTGATGTTGACTAAGAGCAAGCATAAATCGGTATCCTTTGAGGTAGAGGGAACCAATTCTGCCGGTGACTTGGGAGCGGCAGCTTCCGTTTCTTTCCAGAATAGGAATCTCTTTCGCGGGTCGGAAACGTTTATGATAAAATTCCGTGGAGCGTATGAGGTTATTTCCGGGCTTCAGGCAGGCTATTCAAATAATAACTATACGGAGTATGGAGTGGAAACGAGTATCAACTTTCCTAATTTCCTGTTCCCATTCATTTCCTCTGATTTTAAACGGAAAATCAGGGCTACAACAGAGTTTGGTTTACAGTATAATTATCAGTTGCGACCGGAGTTCTTGCGTACGATGGCTTCTGCTAACTGGAGTTACAAGTGGACACAACGTCAGAAGATACAACACCGTATTGATTTGATAAATATTGCTTTCCTTTATTTGCCCCGTATCTCTGAAAGGTTTAAAGAAGACTATATAAATAAAGGACAGAACCATATATTCCAGTATAATTATCAGGATCGACTGATTATAAATATGGGATATAGCTATAATTATAATAGCGTGGGAGGATCGATTATCAATAATACGATTGCTTCTAATTCATACTCCATCCGTTTTAATTTCGAATCGGCGGGAAATGTAATGTATGCTCTGTCAAAGGCTGCAAACATTCGGAAGAACAGTAATGGTGAATACGCTATTCTGGGAATTCCTTATGCTCAATATCTGAAAGGGGAGTTTGATTTTGCTAAGAATATCAGAATCGATTATCGTAACTCTTTTGCGTTTCATGCTGGTGTGGGAATAGCTGTACCTTATGGAAATGCGAAGACTATTCCGTTTGAGAAACAATATTTCTCTGGTGGAGCCAATAGTGTCCGCGGATGGAGTGTTCGCGATTTGGGACCGGGCTCTTTTGCAGGAAATGGGAATTTGCTCGATCAATCCGGAGATATTAAACTGGATGCCAGTATTGAATACCGAAGCAAGTTATTCTGGAAGTTTCAGGGGGCGGTATTTATTGATGCTGGTAATATCTGGACCATCCGGAGTTATGCCAATCAACCGGGAGGGGTTTTCAAGTTTGATAGGTTTTATAAGCAAATAGCAGTGGCCTACGGATTAGGTCTCCGCCTGGATTTGGATTTCTTTATTTTGCGTTTTGACGGAGGTATGAAAGCTGTCAATCCTGCCTATGAAACGAGGAAAGAGCATTTCCCCATCATTCATCCTAAATTCAGTCGTGACTTTGCTTTCCATTTTGCTGTGGGATATCCTTTCTAATCAGCCATTTATTATTTACTCTTACTAATTCGAGCGTATCTTGCAGGGAACTTACGTATTCCATTTTTCCTCCGATGGGATGAATGACGAATGCATTTTTGATTTGGCAGACAACCGACGCTTCTTCTAAATTAGCATCTATCTCACTTGAAATAACAGAAACTTTTGCAGCGCCTCGTGTCTTAAGTTGCTCCAGATGGGTTTGCCCGACATTAGATGCTAAGAAACTAAGATAAGATTGAGAAGAAGGCGTGCTCCATTCTTTGGCGACCGGATAATTGAAATTATAAAAGGCTTCGCAGAAATCGATGGCTGTCTGTTCTATTTGAGTTTGAGGAGTTTGTTGCTGACAAGATAGACAGGTGAAGATTAGAACAGAATAGATAAGCGTATGTAGTTTATTCATAGTACAAAAGATTCTTGATAGAAGAAGATAAGATTGAAAAAGGAGATGAAACTCCTATATGATGTTTCATCTCCTTCGTATTTGTTTTTATTTTTAGCGGGCGGCAAACATAAAATTGCTCATTGTAGCCTGGCGTGCTGCCAGCATGCCTTGAGCATCCAGCGTTACATTCATCTTTTCGCCATTTGGCAAGAACAAATCAGCAGTGCCATCATTGTTCATTTTTACTAATTCAGCGCTTTCACCGTTTGCAACGACATTCCATGTGTTGGCTTCTTTGTTGTAGATCAGGTCCATTGAAGCAGTTTCGCCCTCTTTAGTAATGGAATATCCATTCTCAAGAGTTTTCACCATGTAGTTGCCGTTTTCTCCTTTTACTTTCTTTACGTCACCTACATTAGCCATCGGATTGGAGCCACTCCAGAATTCGATTGAGTTGATAACTAAAGCATCAGCCAGGTAAGCTACACCATAAACCGGAACAATGTTGAAAGCAAGGAATACGAGTTCGTTTACAAACTTGTTTCCAACTGATTGATTCCAGGAAGACAGGCGGTTGAATAAACCAAATGATCCTACACAAGAACTGAATAATAAGCTAGCACTAAGTACTACTGCGACTAAAGTCAGTTTTCCTCTTTTCATGTTAAAATGTTTTTGATTAATAAAAAATATTGATAATTTCTCTCTTATGTGTATGCAAATATAATATTTTTTAATTAATCGGGGCTATTATTTCTAATTTTTGTATACTCTTGACTTCCGCCGTGACAATTCGTTTCCTATGATATGGTCTATTGAAAATTTACCGGGACCGGCAATATACATCAATATAAATACAACTAAATAGATGAAAGCTAGCTCTTTAACCGCAAATACGTCATTAGCATGAACAACAAAGAAGGCTACTATCATTGTGAAAATCATCGGGATCATTGCCAAGCGATACAGGAATCCGATGATAAATGCCATCGAACATACGAGTTCGCCAAAAATTGCTAATCCGAGAGATAGGGGACTTCCTATTCCAAGCGGATCAGGAAATACTGCTGACATCTCCTGGAAGTTACTCCATTTCTGGATACCGTGGTTCATTAATAATATACCGAAGATGATCCGGACAGCCAATAGCAACAAAGATACTTTCATTGTATTCGATTTTGTGGGAAATAAAAAACTATAAATCATAAGTTGTTCTATTTTTAAGTTTATATCTATTTATATAAACATAAAAAATATTGAATTTGTTCTCTATTGATAGCAAAATTTGTTTGGACCTTATTTCTTATTTAAAACATAATGGTCTGCAAGTTCTCCGGTTATTTCTTGTTTATCCATTGTTAGTTTGCGTAAATGATTTTCTTCTACTTTATAATAAGAAAGTTCTCCGCCTTCTTCATTAAGAGTCAATAGGTTGTCTTTTAAAGTATATGTACCTTTTTCGTCAAATGAGCTGTCTCTATCGATATATACGGAATGGAGGCTGAATGTTTTGTCCGGATTTAATGTCAGGGTTGTTTCAATACCCGGACAATCGGCAGCGGGGAAAACTCCTTTATAAGTTCCTTCGTAATCAAGTGAATTTTCCGCATTATGGATATCGGTTACTTCGATTGAAGTACTGTCTGCACCGGCACTCTTGTTTGTTTTCGCGCTATTGTTGCATGCTGCCAAAAGAGCACATGAACATACTAAAATGAAAATTTTCTTCATTATTATTGTTTCTATTAGTTAGCCTAATTGAGTATATTGGACGTAAAGGTATAAATTTAAAATGGAATCTTTATAGTAAAAAGAAACGAACAACTTTATTTATGAATAAATAAACTTTGTATCTTTGCGGAAAATTCTAAAGATATGGCACAACATACTTATGACAATGAAGCTGTTCAGGAATTATTGAACTGGGCAAAAAAGATGATTGAGACAAAGAATTATCCAACAGAAAGATATCAGGTCAATAAATGTACTACCATTATTGATGGTAAATCGTATTTGGAGTCTTTGATTGCAATGATTTCCAGAAACTGGGAGAATCCGACTTTTCATCCCACTATTGAGCAATTATGGGAGTTTAGGGAAAAGTGGGAAAATAAAGAAGCGTAGCAAATTGCGATTCAATGTTGAATGATAAATCATTTATGAATATAGAAATGCACTCTTATCTGACATGATTAGAGTGCATTTCTATTTTATTAGTTTGATATTTATCAGCTTCCTAAAAAGGCAGCCATCTTTTCTTCTTTTTCAGGGATGTTTTTTCTTCTTCTCCGTTTTGGCTATAGATATCTGCAAACGTCTTTTTCTCTTTAATCATTTCGTAAATGACTCCCCAGTCTGGTAAACCACCCAGATTTCGATCGTCAATGAACATGTCGGCTTTCAACTTTCGAGAGAATCCCTGATGGCCTTTCTGCTCTTCAGGATAATCCTTATTAACGGCATAAAATTCTAAACCTCTGGCTTTACACCATTCGACAGCTTCGTCCAGAAGTGCTCCTTCACGCACACTCCACAGTATTAAACGATGCTTTTCTTGTTGCAATAACTTCAATGTGTCAACAGCGAATGGAATCTCTTCACCAATGCGTGGATAACGATGTTCTACAATCGTTCCGTCAAAATCAACAGCTATAATCATAGTTTTTAATTACCTAATTTGGAACAAAGATACGGACAGTAAGCCAAAAAAACGTATCTTTGTCTCAAATTAACATTTTAATAAAAATATAAATATATGAACAATTCCCCTCAGCGTGCTGCTAAAGGCTTTACGAGAGCATTTTGGGTCAGCAACACAGTCGAACTGTTTGAGCGTATGGCATATTATGCCGTTTTTATCGTTCTCACTATTTATCTATCTTCCATTTTAGGTTTTAATGATTTCGAAGCAAGTATGATTTCCGGGCTTTTTTCCGGTGGATTGTATCTGCTTCCTATTTTTTCCGGTGCTTATGCTGACAAGATCGGTTTCCGGAAATCAATGATTATAGCATTTTCCTTATTATCCATCGGATATTTAGGGTTGGGTGTACTGCCCACTTTACTGGAAGCTGCCGGTTTGGTTAGTTATGGTGCCACTACTCAATTTAATGGTTTGCCTGATAGCTATACCCGGTGGATCATCGTGCCGGTTTTGTTTGTACTTATGGTGGGAGGTTCTTTCATTAAGTCCATTATCTCCGCTTCTGTGGCTAAAGAAACAACGGAAGCAACCCGTGCCCGTGGTTATTCCATATTTTATATGATGGTAAATGTGGGTGCTTTCACCGGTAAAACGATTATCGATCCTTTGCGTAATGTCATTGGTGAACAAGCGTATATCTATATTAATTATTTCTCCGGTGCGATGACAATAGTTGCTTTACTTGCTGTTATTCTTCTTTATAAATCGACGCATACGGCAGGTGAAGGAAAAAGTCTCCATGAGATTGGACAGGGATTTATGCGAATCATCACAAACTGGCGTTTATTGATTCTTATTTTGATTGTTACTGGTTTCTGGATGGTGCAGCAGCAGCTTTATGCCACTATGCCTAAATATGTGATTCGTATGGCTGGCGAGACGGCAAAACCGGGTTGGATTGCCAATGTGAATCCGTTTGTGGTGGTTTGCTGCGTTAGTTTTATCACCCGTTTGATGGCCAAACGCAGTGCGATTACTTCGATGAATGTGGGAATGTTTTTGATTCCTATTTCGGCATTACTGATGGCATGTGGAAATTTGTTGGGTAATGATCTTATTACAGGTATGAGCAATATTACTCTGATGATGATTGCGGGTATAGTTGTGCAGGCGCTTGCCGAATGTTTCATTTCACCGCGTTATCTGGAATATTTCTCTTTACAGGCTCCTAAAGGAGAAGAAGGAATGTATTTAGGATTCAGTCATTTGCATTCATTCCTTTCTTCCATTTTCGGTTTTGGTCTGGCGGGAATTCTGCTCACTAAATATTGTCCGGATCCGGCTTTGTTCGAGACGCGGGAAGCATGGGAGGCAGCTAGTGGAAATGCCCATTATATATGGTATTACTTTGCTGCTATAGGCCTGATTGCCGCTGTAGCGCTACTCTTATTTGCAAAAATCACCGAATCCATCGACAAAAAGAAGGAGGCTTCTCGGTAATTCTCTGCTTTTTTATGTATATTTGCCGTCACTTTGCTGTAAAAGTTGACGGCATTTTGCATTTTAATAAAGAGGATAAAACATGAAAGTAAAATTTATAAGCCTGGCGAGTGGCAGTAGCGGGAACTGTTATTATCTGGGCACTGAAACCTATGGAATACTGATAGATGCCGGAATCGGCATACGTACTATCAAAAAATCACTGAAAGATTATAATATCTTGATGGATAGTATTCGTGCGGTATTTATAACGCACGATCATGCTGACCATATTAAAGCAGTAGGTAATCTGGGAGAAAAAATGAATATTCCTGTTTATACAACCGCACGTATTCATGCTGGAATTAATCGTAGCTATTGTATGACGGAGAAACTTAGCTCGTCAGTTCGTTATCTGGAAAAGCAAGAGCCTATGACGCTGGAAGATTTTCACATCGAATCTTTTGAAGTGCCACACGATGGAACGGACAATGTGGGGTATTGCATTGAAATTGATGGCAAAGTCTTTTCTTTCTTAACCGACCTTGGAGAGATTACTCCTACAGCTGCTCATTATATCAGTAAAGCCCATTATTTGATACTTGAAGCCAACTACGATGAGGAAATGCTCAAAATGGGGCCTTATCCTCAATATCTGAAAGAACGGATTGCAAGTAAAACCGGACACATGAGTAACTCTGATACTGCAGAGTTTCTGGCGGAAAATATCACTGAACATTTGCGATATATCTGGTTATGCCATTTAAGTAAAGACAATAATCACCCGGAGCTGGCTTATAAAACGGTGGAATGGAAATTAAAGAACAAAGGTGTTATTGTAGGCAAAGATGTGCAACTACTTGCTTTAAAGCGAAATACGCCTTCCGAGCTTTATGTGTTCGAATAAAGACGAAAAAAAGATAGTAAAAAAGCTGCATGATTGTTTGGTCAAATAAAATAAAAGACCTACTTTTGCAACCGCAAACGAGGAATTAAGCACTCTTAGCTCAGTTGGTAGAGCAACTGACTCTTAATCAGTGGGTCCAGGGTTCGAATCCCTGAGGGTGTACAAATTCAACGTTGCAATAAAATAAAATGTTGCACTCTTAGCTCAGCTGGTAGAGCAATTGACTCTTAATCAATGGGTCCAGGGTTCGAGTCCCTGAGGGTGTACTAGGAAAAAGGAGGTTTTTGCCTCCTTATTTTGTTGGTTTACAGCAGATTAATTGAATAGATGTTATATAAATTGACATCTAAAGGAGTATCAAAAGATAGTACTAATTACGTCAAACTATGACAAGGTATAGTAAATAGTGACATATTTGTGATACCAATGCGATACTAGGGGTGATACCGGTGTGATACCAATGTGATACCCGGTGTGATACCAGACGTAAATCTTCCAATTTCTCCTTATCTACATTTATCAATCATACTTAAAGTAAAAGTATGAACAATGTATCTGTACGGCTCGTCTTTGATAGAAAGCACGTAGCCACCAAAAAACGTCAATCCTCCGTACAAATGGAGGTTACTTATCAGCGGAAACGCAAGTATGTCGGAACTGGCATAAAACTCTATTCCGACCAGTGGGGCAAAGACCTGAAAGTTAAAAATCACCCCCAGTCATTAGTGTTCAACCAAAAGTTGAATGATATGGTGTCTGGGATATATGATTTTGTCTATCAGCTTTCTTCTCAAAACATTCCTTTCACCTTTGAAAGATTGGAACGGTATTTGAACAATTCGGAATCTGGAACCACAAATTCATTTCTGTCCTTTATGGAGAAACGGATATACGAACGGCAAGTTACTGATTCAACGAAGCAAAGGCAGAAGTGTGTACTAAAAGCACTGAAAGAATTTGGCAGGATTAAAGATTTTACTGATATTTGTGATGAAAATATCAGAGCATACGATGAATTCGCCAAAAAACGATGCAAATGCCAGTCTTCGGTGTATAATTATCACAAGATACTGAAAGTATTTGTAAGAGAAGCGTACGCGGCTCATTTGATTTCAGAGAATCCATATCAGAATTTCAAATTAGATCGCGGTAAACGTGTAGCAAGAAGGTTTTTGACGAAAGAAGAACTGGTTAAACTCGAAACTAAACAGATTGATGATATGTGTCTGAATCGTGTGAGAGATCTTTTCCTGTTTTGTTGCTATACTGGTTTGGCGTATGCGGATTTGGCAATTTTCAACTTCAAAGATGCTATAATGACAGACGGAATGTATAGAATACGAGATGAGAGAATAAAAACCGGAACTCCTTATAATATATCACTCATGGATAAAGTTATGAATATATTAAAGAAGTATGAGTTTAAGTTGCCTGTTATATCTAACCAGAAGTACAATTCATATTTAAAAATTCTGGGGGCGTTCTGTGAAATAAAGAAGAAGCTGACGAGTCACGTTGCCCGGCATACCTTTGCCACTACTGTTGCATTAGCCAATGGGGTGAGGATTGAGGTTATTAGCAAAATGCTTGGACATACGAATATCCAGACCACGCAGCTATATGCGCATATATACCAGGCTGAAGTAGACAAAGAGTTTGAACGACTTAATAATATTGTATGAAGATGAAACTTGTCACTGTAAGAGAAGCAGCTGATTTTCTTCGTATATCTTACAGAACAGCTCAACGATATTTGGCTGAAGGAAGAATACCGTACACCAAGCCAGCCGGTAGAGTATTGATAAAGGAGCAAGACTTGATGAACTTCGTTAATATGACGAATAGATAAAAATATATGCCTCGGTTACTTTGCACTGTGTGTCATTTATGACTTACCAAAATAGGTAAAAGCCCAGATTACTGTTTTGACACATGGTATTCACCCTAAGTGACCGGGGTATTTTTCTTTGTTAGAAGAAAACAAATTATGATTTTAGGATAATCAAATCAAAGTACATTAAACGAGTACGTTTATACTCTGGTTCTAGGTCTAGTTTCATGTATTCTATTTCATCTGCAATATTTTCAAATATAAATTTGAATCCATTACGCTGATAAAAATCTATCACTTTTTGATGATTGGCGGCATCAACAATAATATAACGGCATCCAGTCTTATTTAACGGATCAATAAACCAACCTTTTATAAAAGACAAGATTTCATCACCAATATGTTTTCCAGCAAAGGAATCAAATACAGCTAATTGTCCAACTAATACAGCTGGATATTGAGAGTTGCGTTTAATATTGGGTATTGGGCGATTTATTTTGTTTTTTATATTTTTAGGTAAGGACGAAACGGGCAACATTGAATTGGATACGGTAAATGCTGCAACTAATTCTAAAGAAGTGTTAGCCTTTACGAAACCGTATGATTTACCAAGTAATTGATTGTTGTAATTTTCAAAATCATTTTTGAAGAAATTTTCAATATCCTTATCGTGAGTGCATGAAAAGTCAGAACAGTTCTCTATTAGAGGTCTGCTCCATTCAACAAATTCGCAATTATCTTCGATAAATGTACCCACTATTTGAATTTACGAAGGTTTGATTTTTCCAAAATTCTTTTGGTCATTTCTACTTCACGCGAAAAATCAACGGTCCCTCGTTTTTTCTCATTCTCACGGGCAATCTTTTCAAATTTTTCTGCGACTTTGCCGGTTAATGTTGGTATTGGTTTGATATAAACTGCCATAAATCAATTGTTTTACGAGACAAAGATACAACATTAGTTTTACTTTTTCTTTCAGCATCATTAAAATCATCTTTATCAGCACTACTTTTAACACAAAGTTTAGTATCTACAGCAGCATTAACAAGAATACGGTGAATAACATTACTATTACCCACCGTATCGTTAAGTTTAATAGTAGTATTTACAGCACTCCTAACAGAAGCCCTATGACTCCCCAGATTATGTCATGCCAATCTGCCGCCCCTTTCTTTACCCATTTGTCTAAAACAACTTCTTTGGCGACAAGTATAATCAGAGTGATTAGTATGGCACTCCAAACAGGTATAAGGTATTTGAGTACATCATAAATCAAGATACCGGCAATCAGATGCTGGGCACCGTCCATTCTCATGTGGTTAAAGCAGAATTCATCTATTTTCTGCCTAATTCTTTTTAGAAGATCCATGTAATTTTTGAGGTTAATTTTTAATTTTGAGATGATGCTATCATATTAAAACCATTTCATACATGCCAAGGGTTTTGATATGGGTCATAAGATGTTTGAAAGGTTGCCATCTGCCAGTCTGTAAGAGGCTCTTTCTTGTTATCAATTTTTCTCGGAATTTGAGGATTTAATTTTAGCCTGGAAGCGTCTTTTAACCATTGCATAGAATGGTCGTAGTCATCTATTCGTACAGTGCTGATATTGTTCGGAGAAATCAGTTTGTGCAACTCGTATAATGACAGTTGAACCATGTGGCGTTTCAAGTTATAGTTTCTTGGGTCATGGTATTTGATATTCCTTTCCAGTTCCGGTACATCAGCATTGGGGTTGATTATAGGATAATAAATTTTTCCTTTATATTCTACATATTCGTGTTCTGACAATTCATAAGAATTGAGTGAAGGATCATATTCTCCAATCATCCCCCAGCAGTCAGATTCCATTGGATTGACCAGACAGTCATAATTATCCATTGTTAGCAAGGTGAAGAATTTGCCTTCATATTCTACAACTTCCCATTCATTGTATGGAACGGTGTCCCACTTGTATGTATCAACCATTTCCCAGGCATTAACTTCCGGAATACGAATATCGTTGAAGTCTATGCCATTGGCGATGTCACATATATATGTCCTTCCTAAGAACTTTGTCACATCTCCGGGACGATAGTTTTTCATCTGGCTGTATTGTTCTATTTTTTCCAAGTCAAGTATCTCTTCTGTTTCGTGCCAATAAGATATAGGACAAGGAGCTTTGTAGCCATTGATAGCTTGAATTACCTCGCATATTTCTCCGTCAAGGTAAAAATGACATCCTATAGGATAACTGATTCTTCGATCATATTCAAAGATGAATTTACCTCGATTTAGTTCGCGTTCAATTTCGTAATTTTCAGTAAGGTAATCCATAATAGATGCTTCAGCGGCTTGTTCTGCCTGCACAAAACAAATATCTTTCCCACGGGTAAGCTGCGATAAAGCATCCTCCGTAATGATACCCAGATAATCGTTTTTGTTTAAAAACCTTCTATACATAATTAATATTCAAAAGTGTTATAGACTGGTGCTGTATATGTTTCAATTGTTGTCTTTTGATTTTGGAACCGTCTCCATGAGTCGCAGAGAAACAATACCAATACATAATCCAAGATGTCCGATAAGTGCCCGTATTTTTCTTCTTTTCCACCCGTTTTGGGGTTTAATACTTTTTTCTTGGATTTGGTGCCGTCAGAGTTCTTCTGCTGGTATATCATATCTTCAGTAAATTTACGACACCGTAGGTCTGCCATGAATTTCCAACCGTCAAACCCGTTTAATATTGCATTGACAAACTCCAACCTGGTACTTTGTGGCGGCTGCTTCTGAAGCAATTTTATACGTGGCCTTAGCACATTATTTTTCATATTGTCCACTATAATAGTATAGTTGTTGACACCTTCTTCTGTTTGCGTGCTACGTGCTAATCCTGCTGGGTCTCCTGTTATAATTATTCCACCTATATGCTGATTCTGGAGGTGTTTGTCCCTTATTTTTTGAGATAATTTTGGGGTATTGTTTTCTTTGTTCTCTGGTTTACCTAAATTTTCTTCCAGCAGATATATTTCTTTCTTCTCATAATTAATCTGCAACTCCATCTCACTCATATATGGAGCGACATTAAAGTCCCATCCTGATATGATTGGTTTCATCGGATCATAAACTTTTTCCCGTAACCGTTCAATAAGATGTTTTTCGCCATCAAAATTCCAATATGCAGCCATAAGATTTGAGTCAACAAAATCCCAGTTTCCATATAAAAGCCTTTCTCGTGTTGCTCGATCTGTAATTTTGTTTAATGCTGCAACATAGGTCTGTACAAACTGAATATCCGGATTATCAAAAACAGAGAATGGTACGTATGCTTCGCCTTCTTTGCATAATACAGGATTTCCTTCATCGTCTTGAACAAAACGCGAACGTACCCAATTGATGCAAGGGTTGGTTGACATCATCATTCTAGCAGTTTTAAATGTTTCTGCTGTGCGCCAACGAAGACGAGAAAATAATACCTCAATAGCTCTTTCTGAAATCTCTGATACCTCATCTATGAATGCAATAGTATATTCTGAAGACCCGAAACGTTCAAAGTTTGGATCTGAAGGTAAGTCAACCATTTCTTGCATGATGATGACTGAATCATTCCAAAATGTCAATATCCCATCCAGATTGTTTATTTTGTAATTCACCCCTTCTTTTAGTCCCCATTCCTTACATACTTTCTTTATGGTATTCCAAGTAGAACCTTTCAAGCTCTTTAAGGTTTTACGAGCTACAACGGCACGTATATCTGGAAATCTCATACAGCTACTAACAAGCCAGCAGCTTCCTAAATAAGATTTTCCACCTCCGGCTGCACCGCCTCCTAAAATAAGTTGTGGTAGATTCTCAGAGCCGCATGATGTGCAATATGGTTTATATTGTGGGTTTCCTTTAATATCATGTCCGACCATTTTTTGTGATATATGCCCTCCACAATGAGGGCAATAGTCGGGTTGAAGTAATTTCCATAATTCATATTGTTTGGGAGATGGCTTGAAATCAATTTTTATGTTTGGTGCTTTTAATCCTACAGCCATATTGTTAATTTAAAACAATAAATGGGAATCCGTACAGTAAGACAGATTCCCATTCGTATGGAAGATATGATTGTGAGTAAAGAAGTAAGAAATCAATTTTGTGCTTCGTTATAGATGCGTTCAACTACAGCCCACATTTCATCTGGCATTTGTTGTTCTGCAATAGCTTCACAAGACCTACGCATATAATCCAGTTCTTCTTTAGAAAATTCTACCACTAATGGGGTTTCTGCGTCTTTTTGAACGTTCCATTCAATTCGCTTTTCTTCCTTTTTTTCGGCTATTTCATAGTCCTTTCTGTCTTGCTCTGAAATAGCAATTTTTCGGGCGATAGACTTTTTCAAATTAAAATCCATAAAATTTCCCCGTTCTGGAAAAATAGAAGGAATAAGCAATCTATCTTTAATATGTAAATCCATAACTTCTTAATGTTTTATCAAGAATAGTCTTTTGCTATAGAGGTGGTTGTTATAAATGATATGATTTTTTGATTTTAACAAGAAATATTGTTATTAGCATTGTAATTATTGCCGATAGATAAATCTTATCTTTATGTAAATCCCACCAACTTAATTCTATAGTCTTTCCTGACGATTTGCTAAGTTCATTAACCCTTTGGTATAGAGAGTCTAGCTTGGATGATATTTGTGAAATGGATATTGATAATGTTTCAGCTGATTCTGTATGCTCGGTATCTTGTTTGTTTATATTAGTTATGCTTTGCTTTATTGGATATTGTTTCCCGGTAGAGTCTGGCATTGATAAATACACAGTTTTATTTTCTAACTTTAAATTACTCAATTTGTCTGCCGTTACTTTAGATTGTTTGTCAATATCCATGTGAAGAGAATCCAGTGAGTTGCGAAGTTGTTGCAGTTCACTGGAGTAATCTATCTGTTGTTGATGCTCCGTATTTTTAGAAGTAGCGCATGAACCGAGTAACAGAATACAAAGAATACAACTTATGATAGTAATTGGTTTCATACAATACTGATAGTAATTGGTTCCCCTTTTTTTTGTGCCTCTTCAATCTTTCTGTTAAGGCAATCAGAAGTATATCTTGATTCAGATAATCGACCTACCGCTGAATTTTTTCCCACTAAAATACAACCAGCACTGTCTGCGGCAGTATTGCCACTATGTATGAGAATACCTTCAAAATGAGGAACGTTTAATAATCTTGGGAGATTACGACCAAATTTTGGAGACCAATTATAGATTATCTTATAAGTACCATACGGAATTGCCGACTCTCCATAAACTTTTTTTTCTCCATTATCGAATATTCCATTTTTATTTTTATCAACTATTTTGTCTTCTAGTGTATTACAGAAAAACTCATTGTTGATATATAGTCTGCCAATTGTATAAGCCTCTTTTGGCCATAGACGTTCTAATCTTAATTCCATAGTCTTAATCATTTATTTGTGATAGTAATGTGGCTACTTTTATGCCACTGCTTCTGATATGTTTTCCAACCAGTTGTTTGTCCATCTTTTTACCGTTACAAAACGATAGACCAATAATTCCAGCGGGCTTTTCTCCATCATACAATGTTAATAAGGCTATTTCGCTAATGTCGTTGGCTTGAAATTTGTAATACAAGCGTTGGTCTATTTTTTGAATATCATCCAACCCACCATAAAAATATCCATCGTCCAATACTTTTGCCACAAGTTTGTATTTTGATAAGCTAAAATCCGCATAGTCTTCGTCAACATTTGATATACTATCCCTAACTTCTTCAATTCGCATCGAACCGAAAAGGAATGGCAATCCTGTTGTCAGATTTTTACTTCCATTATGAAATTCTATTAACCATGCCCGGTCAGCATTAGTGGTAAATATCATTTTAGATAAAATATGGCGAATATTGGAATCCGCAGATAACCTTGTATTTACTAGATGGTCATGTTGGGCAGTTGTTATTTCGGACATGCGATCCAAAAGATACTTTGGATTTAATGCGAAAAATATGATGTAACCGCTTAAAAACAACAGAAATAGTCCTTTTATAATGCTGAAAAAGCCATATCTCTTTTGTAGGTTAAGCAATTTTTGAAGCCATCCGATGCCTTTATCCAACTGTTCCATATTAATGTGAAGTAATTTGTACTGATTGGATTGGGATAAACCATTCTAGTTCATTTGCAAATGGCTCATTTAAGCGTACCCATACGCCTTTTGTTTTTTGATTTTGATTCTTTTTAATAATAACCCCATCCCTTCCAATTAACTTTTTCAATTTCCATTCTTTCAATAGAGGGGAGGCAATGATTGTAATTTTTCGTCCTACCATTTGTTCTTTTATTCAACATTATTATCATTATTAGATTGAGGAACAATGACATTGAAAACAATACCAGAGTCACCGTTACCTTTCAATTCAACTTTACTTTCTTGTGCTACCTTTACTGGATACATTTCCATTAAAGCTTTTGATGCTTGCACAGCTACAGAACGTAATGGAGCTGGTGATAGCTCTGTGCCTCTTCGATCTGTATATTTTGCTGTAGAAGTTTCGTCTATAATATGCAGTAGTTTTTCTGTTAGACGAGCTTTTAGGTCGGCTGTTTCATAATTAGCGATAGCTCGCAACTGATTGATATACTCTTGTACATCATCCCGTGCCATTAATTGTTTTGCCTTTCTTAAAGAGGTATGACTGGAATCATAGAATATATCTTCGTAGCATTTGCGAGCATTTCCGGCATAAGGGTCACAGCCGAAAATGAATAACTCGCAAAAATCAATTTCTTGTTTATTCAACGATTCTGGTTTCTTTAGTTCCATTCTTTAATTGTATTAAAGCCCAGCCGATATGTTCAACTGGGCTTGGTTTACTAAGAATAGCTAGGAAAGGTCTTATGAGTTTGTTTTTTCAACGTTACTTTCTAATAAATCTTGCATAACAACCCGTCTGAATAGGTCCTTGAGTCCATCTAGCATACTTTCTATATCTGCAATATTCTGTAACTTATCCCGATTAAAATTTATTTGTAAATCATATCCGGAAATTTCCATAATAGTTTCATGGGTATCTTCGGTTTGTACAGCCAGGATTCTTCGGTCTGAAAGAGTGTTGAACACTACTTCTGGCTCCAGTCCAATTGATTGCGCTTGTTGCTTTTCTTCTTCTGTTACCATATTTTATATTTTGAAATGAACACGTGATTTTTCTGTTTTGGTCATAACCATACTACCATCATCTATGCCGGAAGCATTACGCATCCTTTGGGAACATACCATAGCCACATTGGTCGTTGCTGTTACATCAGCATCTGCATCATGGGCATCATCTAGTTCGATACCAAATTTTTCTGCCATGATTTCCAATTTATAACTGCTCATGCCATCTAAATGAGATAAAGCCAATTGTCCTAAAACGATTGTGTCTATATATAAAGGCTGGAAGTGCCCATAGAAATCTGTTTCTCCTCTCATTAATTTGGCAAATTCTTTCATTTGTCCTCCATATTCCATTAACTGTTGCATGAATCCTATATCAAATCCAATGTTTTGACCAATTAAGAAGGGTTTTATGTTGCGACCTTTTGATAATATGTTTTTGCGGATAAAATCAATAACCTCTGCCGCAACTTGCTTGATGTCCATACCAAGAGATTCTAACATATCCATTGTTATGGCGGAATAAGTCAGAGCTTTTTCTTCATATTTCATGGGCTGTTCATCGTCTTTATCAAATTTACTCTTCAATACTTTACGTTTAGCCACACCTTTATCCGGCTGTTTATTATATGGGGATATGTATTTTACATATCTGTCAATTGTTTCAAAAGTATCTATACGTACTGCATGGATTGCAATCTGGGTACATGCGCAATCTTGGCAGTCCAAACCGCCAGTCTCAAAGTCTAAGGTAAAAGCCACGATAATTGGCTTTTCGTTATTAGGAGTTGCCATATTATTTTAATAAACTTAATGTGAGTTGTTTAACTTTTTGTTTAAATTCTTCGAGTGAATAATTATTATGAATAACATAATCATATTCATTTAAAGGTATCTCTATACGATTCAAATCGCGTTCACATCGCTGTTGGTCGATTCCACAATTTATACGATCATCCATACTTCTGTCGATATATACAGAAAATATAATAAATGAGTTTGGAAATTTTTCTTTTAAATATTTCAGACCTTTTTCATCAATTACGTATGTACATATCTTCTGCTTTGCCTGTTGCAATGTAGCCCAATATTCATGTTCGCCGAATTGTGTATAAGCTATCATTTCAGACATTTGGGGCTTGTCTTCCGGAGTTACAAACCAATGTTCTTTTCCATTTGTTTCTTCTTCCCTCATGGGACGTGTTGTATATGATACTATTGTTGGAATGCCGTTTTCAGACATGATGTTTGCCATTGTTGTCTTACCGCTTCCAGATGGTCCGACAATAGTTATAATAATTGGTATATTTGCTTTTATTTTCATAATATGTCTATAATTGAAGATTTATATAACTGAAGATTGTTTCCACCTGTATAGTCACTGTACTTGACTTGGGCGGAACATATAAGCATTTTGTTCTTTGCACTGCTAAGAGAACCACCCTTACAAAGTGTTGCCCGGACATTCATCCATTCATCATTCCAGATGACCATTTCTACCAGATCATTGTTTTGTTGAAGTAAAAGTTTGCAGAAAACTCGATTCTCACCTGTTTTCTTGTCTTTAAACTTTTTCTCCTCAATATCTACAATGTTAGCACAAATAGCAACGCGTTTTCCATCATAATCGGGGTCTTGTATGTTTTTTAAAAGTGCCCAAGATGCTTTTCCTTTTATTTTGGGCTTTGCTTCTGAATTGTCATAAATACGTTTATAGTCGATAGCTCCAATGCCACTAATTGCGATTTGCTGTTGACTCCAGAAATAATGTTTGTTTCTCAAATCTTCCGGTATATCTTTTTCGGATATTTCAAAACCTAAACATTTTGCGGCTTTTTCTAAAATGGCATATCGTTCTATGACTGATTGGGCATTTTCTACTTTGTCAAAACATCCGGATAATATTAAATGACGGACATGTCTTGCATTAACTGGGCATTTAGTAACTTCATTCGGGTTGTCTGGATCATCCCAATATTTGTACTGCTTTAATTTATACCGGAATATTCGTTCTATAAAGTTTTCAATAGAACTAAATTCTCCGCGTACATTTCGTTCGTTTATAATCCATTCTGTAGCTTTAGCTCCCAACATTTTAATACGAGAAAGAGACCAAAAAATTTTATTGGTTTCATAGTCTGTAATAAAGGTTCCGCCACTTACATTTATATCTGGTGGAACTATTTTTGCTTCACTGCATAGTTCCATCTCACTCATTAATGTAGGAATTTCATCATCTTTAGCCCATTGAAGAGCTATGGTATAAAAAGCTGTAGGGTAATTGGCTTTGAGGTAGGCTCCGGCATAGGCGGTAACAGCGTAAGCGGTTGCATGACTTTTGTTAAAAAGATAACCACCAGCTACCTCAAACATGTGCCATATTGCTTCTGCATCTTCTTTTGGGCAACCATTTTCATTAGCTCCGGTCATAAACTTGTCTCGTAAGGCAAGAATCTTATCTACTTTTTTCTTGGATATAAGTTTTACCAATTTAACACCTTCACCTAAACTGAATTTTCCAACTTCACGTGCAATTTGTGCTAGCTGTTCCTGGTAACACAGCACACCATAAGTATTCTTCATGGCATTGTATGTTCCCCATAGATATACAGGATCTGCATCTCCCAATTTGCAGTCTACATATTTATCTGTAGATCCGGAATCTAGTGTTGCTGGACGAAATAAGGCATTGGCTGCGATTAAATCTTCAATTTTATCTGGTTGCATACTTACCAGAAACTTAGTCATCCCTTTAGATGAAAACTGGAAAATATTTTGGGTATATCCCTTTTGTAGTAGTTGATATACTTTAGGATCATCTAGTCCGCTTTGCACGATATTTTGAAAAGTAATATTGGTATGATATTTATCATTACATATATTGATGACAGCTTGTAGTTTTGATAATTCCTTGATACCAAGACAATCATTTTTTAGTAATCCCTGTTCGTCTAATGAATAACCGTCAAATTCGGAAATCAATACACCGTCTATTTTCTTTATAGGGGTAAAATCAAAGCACTCCAAATCTTTTCCATCTTTTGAATCTGGGGTTACTAGTAGGGCAGAGGCATGAACTGATGAAGAACGAGGTTGCCCCATCAAAGTACGAATATCTTCAATTACTTGTGGGTATTCCATTATGAAGCTATGTACCTTTTTATTAGTAGCAGCCATTGTAAACAGGTCTGTCCAGCTCATATTGTCATCTTCAAATATAGCTGTGATATAATTTACAATATTTACCGGTACTCGATGTACACGCGCTACATCTTTAAGAACTGCTTTCAACTTTAAAGTCGTAAAGGTTCCGGCAGAAAACACACGTTGTTTACCATCATGGTTATAACGGCGTTCAATATACTCTTTTACCTCTTGTCTACGGTCTGATTGGAAGTCTACATCCACATCTGGAAGGGAACCTCCAGGACCTTGCAAATAACCACTGTCCACAAAACAATCTATGGCTTTCACCTCTGTTGAAGATGTTTTATATTTAACTGATATGACTTTCATTTTTAATTAATCTAACCGTTTACCATAATAGTTACCTTCTGATTTGTATGCCCTTTCAAAATCAATTAGAGCATATTCTGGAATAATCATTTGTTTGGTGATAAAAGCATCTGAAACGATGCCTTCCAGCGTTCTACATCGGCTAAGGGCTACATATAGTTGTCCAGGACAAAAAGTATGTGATACATGAATGATAATTTTATCGAATGTAAGTCCTTGGCTTTTATGAATGGTAATGGCCCATGCCAATGTTAATGGGAATTGAGTACATGAACCAATTTCTTCTTTTACAATCTCATTATCTTTTAAAGTATATTGCGTATTACTCCATGTATAACGCTCAAATTTGATAGTCCGGCCATTATCCATACGTACTGTAATTACGTTATCTTCTAATGCGGTCACAATTCCAAGCATACCATTATAATAACCCTTTAATGAGTCGTTAACTAATGACATAACTCTTGCCCCAACTCGAAGTTTTAAATGTAAATCACATGGTATAGATGATTCTGGGAACTTATCCTTGATAACTATATCATAGTTTCGTATCTCTTGTTCCCCTAATTTGTCGGCATTAATTTTCTCAACATCAGCTTTGTGTGTACAAATATGGATGTATTCGTTATCATAACTGCTACTGATTTTGCGGTCTTTCAATTCGCTTAATAAATCCAGTTCATCGGATGTTACCTGGTAATTACGAATATTGTTGAGTACATTAATAAATTCAGGTTCTGTTTGCCTGAATATTTTTGTTAGCTCTACAATGTGGAAACCTGTGCGTTTGAAAACTAAGGCATTGAAAAAGAAAAAGCCATCATAAAAGTCAGACAATATTTCTCTTTCTTGTTTCTTTGTTACTGGAGGCAATTGAAAAAGATCGCCAAACATTATCACTTGTACACCGCCAAATGGTTCATCGCTTTCGTAAACCCACCTTAGTTTGCGATCAATGGTGTCCAGAATATCTGGGCGTACCATGCTTATTTCATCAATAATCAGCAATTCCATTTTGAGCAATAGTTCTACTTTGTATTCTGAAAATTTGTTTTCCAGTCGGTCGTAAGGTGTAATGGGTCCAAAAGGAATGCCAAATAGACTATGCAATGTAACGCCCCCTGCATTAATCGCTGCTATGCCTGTTGGGGCAGCTACAATGCAATTCTTCCCGGATTTTTCAATTAGATATTTTAGAAATGTAGTCTTTCCAGAACCGGCTTTACCTGTTACGAATACATTATTCTCATCATCCTGAATGAGATTCATTATTTTTTGCATCTCTTCTGTCAAAATCATATCTTCCATACCTTTTTATTTTTCGATTTTTACATATAAATTGCAATGACAAACATCATGTTCTCTATACGAGCTGCACGGACATCGTTTGTCTTTGGAGTCATTGTGGCATGGACACTCGCCATTATTGGCTTCACATCTTTTGAGGATGGCATTAACTACCTTGTCATTGGGATTTAAATCCCATCCCACTTTTCTTAAAATTGGAATCATAATCAAATTTCGTTTAGAGTAAATAAAAGATCTCGATTATCAAATTGAATATCATCGTCAGTTTGCAGTTCATCTGCATATACTACAATAGGATCATCCATTCCGGCACGTTTCACAAGTAACTGTGCGTCTTTGTCTATTTTATAAGTTTTATGATTTTCTAATGTAACTTCGATATATTGATTGGAATCTACGTCATCTCCAATAATGGTCACATCTGAAGGGTATAGTCCTGCACGTTCTGGAAGAAGGAAGCGTTCAAATAACAAATCGTATTTTATTGGATCTATAAGTGTTATTCCCAATAGGTATAAAACTAGACACCCTCCAGCAGAACCACGTCCGCATCCCACTAATATTCCATTTTTGCGTGCCCAATTAACAGTATCATATTGTACGAGCATGTAATCTACGTTGTTGGTTGATTCCAATACATAAACCTCATAATCTAATTGTTTGCGATATATATCTTCTTTACCTTTGGGGACCAGTTTGTTGAACCCATCTTCCAGCAAATCCAAAAACATTTCATGTCGGTTGGCGTACTTTGATTTTTCATTGTCAGCCATGTCATATTGAGGCATAAAGTTGCGTTCAATTTCATATCTAGCTTTTGCCCCTTCAGCAATTTTGACTGTATTTTCACACGCCCAATTGAATATATCCTCTATGTCCCATTTGTGTTCATCAAACAAGCCAGACATAGTAGTCCAGTGTTCGTCCAAGTCCTTAAAATATTGGTCATCACTTTGTTCATGTGCTGCCCCTTCAGCAATTTTGTTAAGGATGATTTTGTTTTTTGCATCATCTTTGTCCAAATAATAGCAGTCACAAATTAATACTGGAGGAAGATCGCCTGTATCATAAATGTAGTCAAAGTAACATTTTGTGGCATCTAGTACTTTAATATCAATACGTTCAGCTTTGAATTCCGATAAATCTAATTGATAAAAGCAATCGTCAAAACTATCGAAAAAACGGTCAAGATTATTTCCTATTTCTTTCAACCAAAATGACGCGTATTTGCTAAATACAATTATATTACCGGTTCCATGTTTTAGAAGATCTTGTAAATCAATGATTTTATTTTCAGAATCTACATTAATACATTTTTGAATTCTAAGCAAATTTTGAAGTCCTTCTTGTGACTGACAGTATATTTTGGCATCTATCTTTTCGATACCATCAGTGAATGTAAGTGAATATCCAAACACCCATTGGATGCCAGCAGCTTCACATTCTTTTTGAAGAATAAGGGTTGCTGCCATTGTATTGTAATCGCAAATACCTAATGCGGATTGCCCTAAGTATTTGGCTTTTTTTATCCAATCTGTTAGCGAGAAACTTCCATTGAGCAATTCAAAAGGGGTATGTATGCCTAAGTTTACAAATTCTTGGGCATGGTTTAATGGCTTCCTATCGCCTACATACTTTAAAATTTGAAATTCAAAATCTTTTCTTGTATCGTAATAATACCAGTTGTCTCCAAATTGAAATACTATATAATTAATGCCTTCTTCTTGTAATGTTTGGATGTTTTCCATTGTATTGAACTTGATGTTGTTGTCAGCATCAGTACGGAAGATGGACTTAATCATACTGGTATCTTCATAGTACATTTTACCAAAGCCCGTGATTTCAATAACATCTTCATCTATGATATTGAAACACATCTTATTATTATCTAGCCAATTTAATAAATCAGGATTCATATTTGAATTTTGTTTAATTTATATTCGGTTAAAGTTTTCAGTCCGAAAGCGAATGTGTCATATATCTCCCAAAAGTCCATGCTGTCGAAATCTTGGCTGGAATCTTCTATATCGGCAACATAGCAATCAAAATATTCATTTAGTTGATCACCTGTCTTTTTTATAGCTTCTGTAGCGTCTCCATCATATCCAATGACTATTGTATGAACCCCTTTTGCCTGTAACTTATAAATTTGTGTATCAGAGATTTTCTTCCCGAACGTAGCAACAACAGCCACAGATGGGTTATTATACAGGTTTAATTTTCGCGTAAGTGCAATGACATCAAACACTCCTTCTACAAGAATTACGGTATCTGTTTCGTCTTCAATTATACTATCATAGTTGTATAATAATTTAACAAAATCGTTTTCAGTGCTATTCCTATAACGCATAATTTGGAATTTTCCATTATGACTTGCTTTACGGTTGTATTCATCAATATCAGCTTTATCCCAAATATGCCGGGAAATATACCCAACAATATCTCCATTGTCTATAATCGGAAATATTACATAATCATCAAACTTGAAGTTCATGTTACGTGTAGTGCCAACAGGAAAGAAATCGTAATCTTCTTCAATAAATCCACGTTTTCTTAAATACCGATTAAAATGAGTGCGCTTATAATATTCAGGCATTTCCACAACACACAGAGAGTCATCTATTTCCCTGTCATCGTTTTCCAGAAAAGAGAAATCATTAATTTTTTTATCTCCATCAAGATCAAAAGTATCTGTTATAATTAAGTCCTGACGGCCTATATCTGTTAGCAATTGCTCTAATGTCTGGGTTGAACGTCCACACGAAAAGCAGTGTGCCATAAAAGGCTTTTTCCTTTCGGTTGCTTTACCTATATATATACCGTATTTCCCCCCTTCATGCCCACAATAGGGGCACTGGGGGACAATCAAGTTCTTTCCGCTACCATCCGGTTTTGCATGTAGTTCAATAGAAAGTTCTTGGATTATATACTCTTTTTCTTCTTTACTCAATTCCATATTACGCAACTTTGCTGATATTTAATGTTCTTGCTCTGTCATAAAAACATTCGTTATCATAATCTGTAGCAATTTTAAATGGGTCTCCTTTTTTGAAGAATCGTGATTTTGCAACATTTAGGCGCATGACATTTTCGCGCATTTCATTGATGCTTTGATTAAGAGTAATAAGATGAGTCATTGGTCTGCTCAAACCTTTGGCTTCTGAACAATTATATTCAGTCAATACATTTTGTTCATCGTTAAGCCACTCTCTATTTTCTATAGTTGCCTGATAAGTCACAACCATCCAGACATTTTCGTCACCTGCCAAGTCCTTTAAATCATTAGCTACAGCAACTCGTTTGTGGCGTTCTCCATTTTCTGACCATCTACGTCCGCTGGAATCTGTTAGCAAATCCATAGAATCTATGATAACAACGTCTGGAGATATGCCATAGATTTTTTTGTATTCAGCAATACCATTTTTTATATCAATGGTAGACACTTGATTAGCGAACTTTGGAAAGGATTTGACTTTTAGGGTGCCAGACATTGCTTTGATTTCTTGTATCATTCGTTCTAATTCCCGGTCTTTTAGTGTACCAGTACTATAACGATAAGAATTACAGGAAACCAATGATGCGGCATAAGCATCCACAACTTCATCTTCAGAACCTTCTAACTGGAAATGAAGAACGTTTAATCCGTCTATTTGAGAGGCGCATTTTCCAATCCAACGTGCGGCATGACTTTTCCCAACACCAGTAGGGGCTAAGAGGCATGTTAATTGAGTACGTAAATCTCGTCCACCGTTCATTTCATCCAGACCATCAATATAAAATCTGGTGATTGGTTTAAATCTTGACTCTTGATTGTGTTTTTCTCTATTACGTCTAAAACGGGATTCAAAGGTTTCGACTACATCAACAAAAGAGTTTTGACGCAAGCTGAAATCATTTTGCCATTCTGCAAATGATTGGAGCAACTTCATTGCTTTGTCACGATCCTGTTTTGCATAAAGTTCACCTATCTCTTTGTAAGTCTTTTGAAATTTTACTTGTCTTAGATAATTTTCAAACTGTTCCAATATAATTTCCGGTTCAACTCCTTCGGCGCAGTCTTTTATATCTTCTAAAAGTGCTGAAACCTCTCTGTTGACAGAAACTATCTGGCTGATAATATTAAGGGTAGGGGATGATTTGTGTTCTGCGAAGTATTTGCACAGATACCCCTGCAATGCTTGAAAATCTCTACCAGGCAGGTACGATTTCTGCATATATTCACACACTAAGCTACATACATAGTCGTATGTAAAACAAGCGTAATATAATTCAAATAAGAAATCTTCTGTTAATACGTTATCTTCTTTCGCCATATTCTTCGAGTCTTATTCGGTATAACTCTGGATATTTTATCGCGGTTTCTTGCTTGCATTTCTCGACATTTGTGCATATTTGACATGCTGGAGAGAATGGACTCCACATCAATGTGGATGTAGAGCATATTAGAAACCCAATATCTGTGTTGATACTCCGTTTCTTAGTGCATTCCTCAGATGGCATATAAATATACTTAGACTGAGGATGCTCTTTTTTACAGATTAGTGAATTTAGATAGGCTCTGGTTAGATTGGCTTCAGATAACCATTGGTCTTCCAGATATTGCTTGGATTTGGAAGACATTGATAGATATTTTTGAAGAGCGGTAGTCCCAAATGTTTTTGGAGCTAATGTACGTTGATATTGGGCATTCCTGTTTTTATGAAGCTGGAATACACAATAGTCTACAAGTCGTGAAGTATTAAATTCTCCACCACAAATTTGAGTAAAGTTGACAATAAATTTGGATAGTTGGCGTTTGGCTTGCCCTCCCTCTGGGAATGAGAAGGAGGGGTCTACCAAACGCTTGGCTATTTCTGTATATACTGTCTTAATCTGTTTCGTCAGTCGTTCTTCTTTTTCCATCACGAGTCAATAGTTGTTGAAGTTGTTGACGCGCCAAGAATAATCGACTTTTGACAGTTTCGATATTGCGAGATTCTAAGGCACCGTTCCGATATTCGATTTCGGCAATTTCTTTGAGTTTATATCCTGCCTGTTGATACAAAAGTGCGCTTCTGTATTGTGGTTTCAACTGTTTTAATGCAGCTAAAACATCATCGCTGTATAACTCTTGATAATTGTCAATACCCATTACGTTAGAGCTTACTTCGTCAAAATCTACAATAGATTCACTGGAAGAAAATGTTTCCACATCGTTATCATCACTCAACATGTCTTGATGCCTTTTTTTACGTTGATCCAAATCAAAAACACATCGTTTGGTTACAATATGGAGCCATGTTTGTACAGAACGCTCTGGATTATATGTCTCGATATATTTATACATGTTGGTAAGCACTTCTATGTAATTGTCTTCTATGTCAGAAGGATTAAAAGTATAGCGCATACATAACTTGTATATCATTCGGTTGTACGGTGTTACGTATTTATCAAATAGGGCTTTTCGCCGTGCAGCTACTTCATCACTTATTATTATGGGTTCTGTGGTAACTGCTGAGTATGTCTCTTCCACGCCTCTTGAACATTGAGCACAAACAAGTGATCCGAGTTCATCAATTTGTGGACTTTACAATACTTCTTCCACTTATTATTACTAGAGATAAAATTACTTCTTACCTCGTTGTCTGTTGGCTGGGGTTGTTTACTAAGGAATTCGTAAAAATCTCCTAGCAAGCTTCCTAGCATCATTAAATGGGGCTGGCCTTCTCTTTGTTGCCTACGCCTTATGTTTCTTGCGTAACTCATTTTCTGTCTAAAGTTTGTATATTCTTACATAATATTTGAAGATGTGGGTTGCATCAGCCATGTTGTCATCGACTGGTGTAATATTCCATCGTTTGATGCAATATTCAATCATCTTCTTTTTGTCAGCTTTTCCGTCACCGGTAGCCCATTTTTTTACTGTGCTAACGTTTATGAATTTTGGTTCCGGGAGTCCAAGCTGGGCGCATATCAGATATAATATGCCTCTAAATTCGGATAGTTTTCGCGCTGCAATGAAATGCTTTGAAACGCATACATCTTCGGCGATAATCAATTTGATGTTGTATTTTTGGATAAATTCAACCAGTGTGTCATAAAACATTTTATGTTGCTCGGTCGCATTTTTGCCTTTTCTTTGGGTAAAATTCCATGTTCCTGATTCATGGGTTGAGTAATATCCACAGTGCTCTGCTATATCTAATGCAAGCACATTATCACGTGTAATTTGATTTATTGACTCATTTTTAATGTTTTTTGATTCGTTAATCATTCTATGTATGAAACGCCATTAAGTTTATTGACTACAGTCTTGTATGGGTAGCCTTCAGCTATATTTCCATGACTGACTACCAAAGATGTAATCTGTAATTGATTGAGGGCATCAAAAATGTTGGAAAGCCCTTGTTCGTCAGTGGCTTCTAATATTTCATCAAGTATCAGGAGATCTAGTCCTTTATCGTCATCGCAATTTACATTGGTAAGTTTGTGCATTGCCAAAATATTAGCTAGATTAACTCTTGCTTTTTCACCTTCTGAAAATTTATCAAAAGAGCCACAATCTACACCATCGCGAATAAGAGAAATGGAAATCTTATCTCTGATTTTTCCGCTTTTTAAGACTGTAAAACCGGAAAATGCAATACGAATGTCACTACCAATGGCTTCCAGAAACTCGTTAGTTATGTGACTAAGAGCATCAATTTTAGTATTAGCCAGATGGGTTTTAAATTCAATAAAGGTTGCTTCTTGCTCTTTATATGAATTTAATTTTCGTTCAATAGTTTCTTTTTCAGAAATGGCTAATACCAATTCTTTCTCATATTTTTTCTTGTTGGCTTTGAGAGATTCTATCATGTCAGTTTCGGAAGAGTTTTCGATGTCACGAATAGATTCTTCGTATGACTGAATAGCTCCATTAGCATTGTTAATATTCAACTCGGCCTGCTTTGCTTCGTATTCTTGCTTTCTAATAGCTTCATCTAATATTGCATAAGAATCATCAAATAAATTAGTACGCGCATCATCAATGGATTTCTGAAGGGTATTCATTTGATGCTGGAGAGTTTGCATTTTATTGGTTAAATAAGACGTATTACGTGATAATTCATCCAATGCTGTACAAGTCTCGGTAATCTTATTCGACCATTCTATTTTACTACGATTCAATTCATCCTGTTCTTTACGAGCTTCGCGTCCTTTTGTTGTAATATCTGAAATGCGTTTTTCATTAGCCTCAATATTTTGGAGAATGTCTTGTGTCTCTCCATTTCGGTCTTGCAATCTTAGTTTAACCTCGTTTATATCTACATCATTAGCCAATGTGAATTCATGTTGGCATTTAGGACAAACGATAACTCCGGCAAGTTGTTTTTGGAGGCTGGCTATATCTGCTTCCAACTTAGTCCTTTGTGATCTAAGATTACTATTCTCGGCATCCAACTTTTTAATAGAATCCAATAATTCATTTATTTGATTCTCAATTTTGGTGGATTTCTTTTTGAAGTTTTCTTGAAACTTCTCATGTTGTTTTAACAGCTTCTCATAAGAGGATTTGGCTGTTGCAATCTTTTTCTCATGCTGAATCAGCTGTTGTTGTACATTGGAATATTCTGTTGTAACAACCTCCAATTCTTTCTGATTTTTAATTGATATAGCTGCAAAATCCTTAGGTAATGGCAAAGCGCATGAAGTAAAACGTTCTGAAATAATTTCAAAACATGCACCAGTATCCTTTTTACTGTTTTCCAGTTTTTGCAATACTTCATCTGTTTTATCATATTGTTCCAGTAACTCGTCACTTTTATTTATGAGAACATTTTGCTCACGGATATAAGCTCTTTTCCCAGCAATAGCTTCATTCCAGTTTGCTATACGTTCAGCTTTCTTTTGTGAACGCTCTGTTGATTCTGTAATAGCTGTGTTGATTTGCTCTTGTAATGTTTCAACACGTCCGGTATGATTCGCTACATTCAATTCTGCTTGTTTTAATGATTCTTGAATCGGTATCATATCCTCTTGTAATGCAGCGATAGATTCATCTACCATTACACCGTTACTGAAACGATTAATGATTTCTTTTTTCTCGCGATCAGAACTGGAGAGAAATGACGAATATTTGTGCTTAGAAAGAATGAAGTTTGAGAAAACATCATCTTTTGTCAGCCCCAGTGTTTCAAGTATAAATTTATTGTAATCTGCAACTCCGGCTTGTTCTATATGTTTTATGTTACAATCAATTTCATCATAATATATAGAAACTTTGATTATCTGTGCTGTTTTACGGGAGATAACACGTTTAATAGATAAGTACTGTCCTGTAGTATTGTTTTGAAACAAAAGGGAAACAGTCGCTTCATCCTCCGCATCATTGATTATCTCATCCATTTTTATTCTACGAAGTGTCTCTCCGGTTATCCCAATAGCGATTGCTTCTAGCATAGCAGATTTTCCGGAACCATTTGAACCTTGCGAATCATTATCCATATTGTTGCCAAAAATCAGCGTTGTATGTTTTTGCAACAATGTATAGTCCAATTGCTTAAAAGCACATAGGTTTTTTGCGTAAACTTGTCTTAATGTCCACATATTAACTGATTTTATCAAGGTATTGTAACCCCATTTCTATATTTATGATTCCTTTGTTAGCACAAAAACTGGTATATTCTTGCTTAATACCGGATTTGTCGAATTTTTTATCTAAAGAGTGGGCTGTTGTTTCTGTGATTTCCACATCTTCAGTAACAATTTCCACTTTTGAAGACCCTGCTTCCAGAAGTTTTTGTTTATCAATACTTGAAGCTTCTTGGCTTGTACAACTGATTCTTGTTTTAATCTTGTATCTTCCATCCGCTTTCATATCATCCAGCTTATCAATTAGTTTTGAATTGATTTGACTAGCTTTTATGTCCAAAACTTTGTAGCGAATATTGACTTGGTTCTTTATGAATTCATGGCTACCATCATCATATATAATGGTATAGCCCTTTTCTTCATCTTCGCCAAAATTATGTTGCCTGGAAGAACCTATGTATTCAATGTTGGTACCTTTGATAATACAACGATTGTGATAATGTCCTACAAGAACTGTATCAAAATCACTGAAAATGTTCGTGGGCAGTTCTTTTTCATTAGGCGTGCTAAGTGCCCCGTTTATTCCTTCGTGAATATATAGGATATTATGTACAGACGCGTTCAATTCCGCCTTTACCATTTTTTTCAGCCGTTCTACGAAACTTCCGTTTTCTGGAAAATAGCTCATTATATATAGTTCTACATCGTTGCTAATATTAATAATCGAATAGTCATCAACAACATAGACGTGGGGGTATTCACTAAACAAATGACTATACCCTAGAACTGATTCCTGGTCAACTTTACAATGATTTCCTTCGGCAACGGTAATGGTTATTCCGGCTTTAGTGGCTTTTATGATAGCTTGGCGAACAGCCATGAGTGTGCTAAGTGTTTGAGAAGAGCGTGATAACCACAAATCTCCACCAATTATCATATCTTCAATCCCATATTGATCGCATATATATAAAGCCTCGTCCCAGTTTTTTTGAAATTCTGGAATATTGTCTTTTGATACATGTATATCATTCAACAATAAGGCACTTGGTATTTTCTTGCTCATTGTGATTCAATTTAAATAGGGACATATTAATATTAGTTAGATATGTCCCTATAATGCTAATACAAAAATGAATTATCTTCTTCTACGTTCAGGACGTGCGGCTCTGCGTTCACGGACTGGGTTTGCAGCCGGTTCATTGGTGTCGTCATTATGTTCACCACGTCTACGAACAGTATGAGTAGGAGTGGGGGTTGGTTCTGGTTCCTCTTCCGGTTCTGGCTCTAAAGGCGTGTCTTCCGGTTTGGTGTCGTTTTGTGTATTGTCATCTTCGTTGTTGCTGCCATCTTTAGCAACTTCCAACGCGTCTTCAATGTCATTCAGCAAATCTTCATTTGTTTTTCCACGAGTGACACGGACATTTAGCTCATTGGCATCAATATATTCGCGAATTGCATCACGTAAGTCTTGCCCTTCTTCGCTCTTATCACCAATACCGCGTTCATTTAGTTTTTCCCAGAGGTTCCACAATGAATCCAGTTCGTTGTCTGATGGTTCCTCATTATCACCGCTGTTACGTTCTTTTTTGTCAAAAGAGAAATGGGATTTATCATCAGGGTGAAGCTCCATTTTAATCTTTTCAATAGCTTCTGTGATCTCTTTGCTGCTCATCACATCCATTTCCATTTTAGCATCGTATTGCTTCAAGAACTCAATGGTAGCCTCCATGTGGAAACGTGAGTAACGATAAATAGCTGCCGGGATACGCTGTGTTTCCAACAACGAACTGACTTCCTCTTCAGATAGAGGTTCGGCACCGGAAATTGTATCAATGTTGAATGTGTAAGTGGTTTTCTTGTTTTCCTCTTTACGAGTAATTTCTACCGGGAAAGCATCTTCCAAAGAAGAGATAGGGCACAAACATTTAGGATTCTTTTCCAGAAGCTTCTTCCATATAGCCAGTTTGCGATCCTCCAAATCTTTGTATTGTGAATAAGACAGGATAAGTAAATGAATACCTTCTTCACGGTTGTCCAAATCTAAAATATACATGGCACGTTGAGAGTTCCATTTTAGACCACCATCAAAGCCTGAACCTTTAATCTTTTTCATCAATTTTTCATCACTGCCATACTTATTTTCAGCAACTTGAAGATAAGTGTCAATTAGGTCTACAGATAATCCGGCATAGCTGGAATGACAGATATTTACAAAGAACTGTTTGTCTTTTTTTCCTGTTGGACGTGGGTTGTCCAGTTTCAACACCTGTGTTTTGACCGGATATTCGTACCCCTTACGTTCTAATTTGTAAGAACCGTCTGGTTGCTCGGCTGGTGCCAAGGGAAGGATACGCACAGTATAAGTTCCTGCGGAATCCATACGGAAATGTTTGGTACGTTGAAATGATTGGCTCTCATCGGTACTTTTTTTTACCGCCTCTTCATAAGTTTCTTGATTCTCCGCAAAGAGGGCATACGGATTTTTAATCATCTCTTCCATAAAATGAAAATTATTTGTTTAATTTAGAGAGGGGAAGATTCCACTGTTCGGTATAAGCTCCAGCCCAAAGTTCTTTTGCTTCTGGCATTTTGGTTTTATCTTTCAACATAACCTTAATACCCCATTCAGTGTTTACATGATGAATGATTCTCTCAATAACTTCATTCATCTCACTTGCTTTTTCATTTTTGAGGTTAAAGTATTCATACTTTTCACCTCCGGGAAGATCACAGACATGAATCGGAGCATAAATTTCCTCAAAATATCTGTATAGGGCATCTACTGGCGGGTGTGTAGGCAATTGTTCTGAAATTGTCTTCAGTACTACGCCAAATAGATACTTCAATTGTGGTAGAGATTTGTTTTTGGTATCGTCCATAATAAGAATGGTGTAATCACCATCTTTCAAATTTCCAATAGCCAATTCGATCTCTTGTTTTGCTGCCTTATTGTCTTGCACAATAAGACGTGCTTGACCATGCAACATACTGTCATTTTTCAAAGAACACTGCAAAGATAATTGTATCAATTTAACTATCAAAATAAAACCAAAAATATTTTTTTGAATAAAAATATATATTACTGTATTACAGATATATAATATATATTTAATTATTATATTGATTATTTGTAAAATAGGAAGTAATATCAAATAGGTTAATATCATTCTCCCTTTTAACAACTTGATATAATCTTTGGTTAGTGTTCGGATTATTAAGAGGTCCCTTGCTGGATATATACGGGCCTAATTTAATATAATGAAAGAAATCAAGTTTGATCTCTTCGGATAATTTATCTCGTCCAGAATACCAGCCAATTTTTAAATTAAGATAGTTATGATAAAGGTATTCGGCTAATTTATTTATATATGCCGGATTTGCATCACCGCCCATAAATAATATAGCTGTTATTCCTTTATTTTTGCGTATCAATTGTTGAAGTGCTTCTTTTGTTAATGATTCTCCTATATCCTGTGACAGATAAGAAGAGTGGCACCCGATGCAGGCGCATGGGCAACCACTTATATTTATTGCCAAAGTAATTTCATTAGGCAATTCTTGAAACACTATTTTTGTATCTACATATTTCATACCTGGGATTTACCATCACTATATATACGGTTTCTAGCCTCTTGTTGTCGATCACTTCCAAATGCTTTAGTTGGGCGTAAATATCCGATAACTCGTGTATATTGAGTAATATTATGGCTACCACAACAAGGGCAAGTATCAATGGGTCTTTTTATGATTTTGCCACAATCTTCACATTTACTGTTTGGTATATTAAAGGTAAAGTAATTGGTTCCATTGGCTATGGCAAAATCAATTAATTTCAGATACTGCTCTTTTGATAAATGATCTTCCAAATTAATGTGAGCTGCCGAGCCTCCATCAGTGTACTGATAGGTTTGGTGCCCATGTAATATAAATTTGTCTAGTATAGAAGTGTCATCATGGGCATTGTAAAAATATGAGTTATATAAATTCTCATCCTCTGGAACAACATATCCATCTTCTTTATCCCATTTATAATTCTTTCCTCCCAGTCCTTCTGCTGGCACAACTTCTGAATTAAACAAGAAAGGTCGTTTCCTGTCATGGATAGAATGCAGTTTATTTTGTTCTTTAATAGTGCCCAAAATGAGTTGAAGAAATTCAATATATTCCGGGTTATTACTTACCTTCATTCCCAAGAATCTAGCGGCTTCATTCAACCCATTGATGCCTATGGTGCTATATAATTTACTGATATGAATATAACCGCCATTTGAAGCGGCAAACATTCCCTTGTCTTCGAGGTCGTATAACATTGTCTTGAAAGCAATATGATACTTATAGACTCTTTCCAAAATCCTAGTTACATAGTTCTTTAAATCATTTTCAATTGCTGTTACACGTAAGGGATTGCCTGTAAGTTTCTTGCCCTTAATTAAAGGTGTGCCATTTAATGTGTGGGTCAATGCCCAATCTTGAACGATTCTGTTGATATTCAAAGTAATCACATTACAACTACCTGTCATAACACCGGTCAAGCCAGAAGTGGGGCTAAAGGTATTTTCTGCCAATTCATTTCTAAGCCTACAGCATGATGCAAGGCTGTCTGCACTATCGGAAATATAAGTAAAGAACGAGTGTCCTTCCGCATACATTTCGGCACAAAGTTGTTTGTAATTTAGGTCGATTATATCATCGCCATTGTGGACCATCGCAAAAGTTTCTACCGGAAAGGTTAATACTTGCTTTAAACGTATTTGATTAAACCATTTCATAAACATACGTTGCAATGTATCAATAGCTATCCATTCAGGCTTACTTCCATCCGGATAACAAAATTCTCCAAAGAGAGATGTGAAATATGTATGGTCATAATAAGAAATATTTGTAAATGGGCTTTGGTAGCTACGATTTCCGGCTGGTTGGTTAACACCCCACACAAACTGTTTGAACGCTTTCAGGATATTATCACGTACTGTTCTTTTAATTAAGCAATGTGGTGAGGAAGCCTCGCAGTCCAGTTTTTCATACCATTTATCTCCGAACTCTTTAACTACATAATAATTTAATGCAATGAAATATTCACCTACGGCTACCGCTCCTTTACATTGGGAAGAAAGTAAGAATATCAAGTTGGTTATTTGTCCACTAAACGACTGCAAATCGTTAGGCTCTGAAGGAGTAACACCATCAATATTGCCTACACCTTCTGTTAGTAATGGATACAAACTAACTGCCATACAATATTGTTTTAATACTGGCGTAGATGCTTCATCATGTGTATAAATAATATGATTATCAAGATCTGTTTCGTATTGCTTTGCCACTTTTGGAAAGAGGATGTTCAGCTCATCTTTCATACGTTGGCGTTGGATAATTCGATTAGTAGTTTTATAGACTTCACCTTCCAAGTTAGCTACATTTTTCATAGTTACATTAGCGTTCCCATCGGTTTCTGATGAAGAAGCTGCATTGTCTGTTGATTGACTATATTGATTCATATAATCAATACGTTCTTTGACAAAACGCGTACTTTTACGTTGTTCACGATATAGAATAAAAGTCTTGGCTATATCATAATATCCAAATTGCATTAATGCGCGTTCTACGTAATCTTGGATGGTTTCTACAGATACGGGAACATTAGTGTAGGTAAGGCTAATTGATTTATCAACCGATTCTACAATTGCTGGATCGTATTCAACTTGTTTGCTATCAAAGGCTTTTTTTATCGCATTTCCTATTTTTTCTAGGTCAAAATCTACAATTTGACCTGTTCTTTTTTGCACTTTCATAATTATTCAGTCTTTCTATATTTTTCAACAGCTTCATGGAATTGATGAGTATTGGCATATCCGCAACATTTAAGTTCTGGACAAAAACCTCGATAAACACATGTTGGCACACACTTACTAACAAGGACTGGATCTATCTTTTTCAGTTCTTGCAACATTGTTGTCCATGCTTCTCTAGTTTCTTTTGAAGCACAATTACATAAACGTACTCGTGAAATAGCCATTATTTCTTGTGCATTTGCAGTCATATCCATTTCATTCAGTTCTCCTTGCAAATGTTCTCCTCTAGGAATTTGTGAACCGGTACGGTCCGGTCGTTGAGTATGGACAAACTTTTCACATCCTATATGATGACGAACGAAATGCACTGTTACCCATTGAGGTATTTGTTCCCATGTCCATTCATATTCTACCAAACGAATGGGAGAATGTTCTGCCAATAACATTTTTGCTTTCCATGAGTCTGAAGGTTCTTTTTTTAATGCTGACTTTCCTACGGTTCTGCGTGCTGCATTTAAAGCACGGCTCCAAGAAGTAACCGCATTTAGTCTAGTTACTTTAATCATATTTTCCTCTATGTTAAACTTGAAATAATAGATTCTACAGTCCGTATTAGGCTAGATTCATCACTTGTGAATTTAAACCATTCTGTATGTCCGTTTTTGTAGAAAGGATGAGAAACCTTTAACTTAGCAAAACTGTTGAGTATATAATACTCACAATAGCCACACTTCTCCCAAACTTTTATAATTTTAATTGTTCGTTGATCAGTGTGGCTATTATAATACAGCTTACTAATACGATTTTTTACATCCTCGCTTGTTGCTCCAATTTTATATAATCCAGTTGCTTCGCATTTTAATAGGTACAGTTTTTTAGGAGCTGGGGTAGGACATGGTAAAGGCTTGAAAAAGCGCGATACCTTGTGCATGAATTTACTGTGTTAAAAGTCAATATAAAAGATCGTGTGTATCAATTGTGATGCGAAATTACTAATTATTTTCTTATTTACAAGATTATATATATAAAAAAGTATCTAAATTGAGTTATTCAAATTATCAAATTAGATACTTTTTAAATCTTAGATGTATATAATATAATTCCTTATTTGCGTTTGTATGAATACTATATGGAGGTCTTAAACCATACTTTTTATAATCCATTAAACATCTCCAGAACTTAGCCTTTTTGAAGAATATGTCATCTGAGGCATAGCTTATTGCTTCAATCAGTTCTGGAGATGGTGCATGAATTTTTAGGAAGCCGGATACTTCCATTAATAGTTTATATTCTATAGGAACTTCATGTTTCATCAGAAACCCGATCCGTGTCTGGTCGAAGTTTTTCAGGCTGTGTCCCTTTGGTCTTCCGGGCTTTTTTTTGCGGCGTTTTGGTTTCTTTCTGCTGTTTGGAAACGTTTTCATTATGTTCATTTTTTTGAGACGATGTTGACCGAGAACTTAAACGTTGACTCTCAATATCAACGCTAACATTAATAATCTTCATAATTTAAATAATATATGTCATTAAAAATCCGATGTATTCTGAACATCCATTATTACAATAATCAACTACACAATTACGTTGTCCGCCTTGTATTGTACAATGCCAATTTCCACGTCCTTTATTATGGGAATAACCTATTTTATATTTAGGAGGATCAATGGTGTTTGGTAATGTAAATATGGTACCACTGTGATGGGTATGTAATTCTCCTTGAATGGACACTATTTTTCCAACTTGACGGACATACAGTTTTGTTGTAATACCACAGTTCTGAACATTGATTGCAATCCATCCACTATCTTTGGGATATTCTATAGTTCTAGCTATAACATCAATTCCACCAACGAATAGTTTTCCTGTTACATATACATCATTGTTGAGAACCAAGTTTCCAATGTTATTTTTGATATATAAATCTTTATTAGAGATATTGGAATACCCCATATAACCGATTTGTTCTGAATTTTTGTCTTCCCAATTTAAACAGGTTATCAATTGATTGTCTGTCTTAGGAAGAGAGGCATTCTTTAAACTTAGGAGCGAAGAATCCGCATGGGATATTTTTACTGGTCCATAAAAAATACTAGCTTTAGATTTTCCTATGATTTCTAGTATAACAGTATTTTTTCCATCACCAATTTTGGTGTCCCGATAATAGGAGTCTCCTTCATTGTACCCTAACATATTGATATTTATACTACCGGTATCAGCTGCAACGCCTGTATTATATATATGATTACTAGCTACAACAATATTTCCTGCCTTAATAGAATTTAAAGACATTGTGACTTTTAGCGTCATACCATTGGAGTCAAGCGAAGCCAATAAAGTATCTCCAATATAAAATTGAATAGCTCCGTCCTCTGTTATAGTTACTTTGTAAACAGGCTTTCCATTTAATTGGGATTGAATACTTAATGCTCCAGAGGCATTATAGGTGATGCTAGCTTTAGCTGTTCCTGATGTTAAATTAATCCCCTTTTGGGCTGTAAGGTCTTTATTTGCCGTTACTGTTCCATCAATAACAATATCCTTCTGTACAGTCTGAACTGAATTAGGGGAATCTATCATTAAAGCATATTTACCAAATAACGCTTCTTTAAGTCGAAGTGCTGTACCATCTGATGTAATACTGATAAATTGGGGTGGTGCTTCAGTTAGTACATCATTGGCTATTGGTACACTGGATGATACAGCACATCCGTATATATTTCGTCCAATTTTATCTCCGGAATCAGCATAAGACACACGTTCAACCGAGTTGTTCTCATACAAATACATAGGCCATTTAGAGACTCCAGATGTTCCTGTGCAATAACGTATTTTACCATTGATATAGACATACCCTGCACTAATACTTGTACCTGATACTTGACATCCGCTGATAATAAAGTTATCACACTCATCAAATATACTTGTAAAAGCTAATGCAAGATTCTGTAAATTCATAATATCATCAATGTAGGTGTAACGCCCACCTGTTTGTGAAGTAAACTCTTTCATTTAAGCGTATGTAACTTTAAATTTTTTTCCTGCAATACGATAACGATCTACATAATAAGTAATCATAGCTGTAAGTTCCTCTTGTGAGATTGTCTTGGTATTAATTGCAGGACAACTTACTACAAAACTTACATCACTTGTTGGCATCTTTTCATCTTTCCAACGCAATGGAGTGGTTGGGTGTCCGCTAACTTCGGTTTCGCCTTCGTTATACAAAGGAAGTTCGCATATATTTTTATTAGCATCTTCCCAATATATTGGTACTCCATTTATAGCACCATCTGAAATGACAATATGTTCAGAGGTGTCTAAAAAATACTTCCTAAATTTATGATTTAAAAAATATTCCATCATAATAACCTGGGAGGTCATTGCTGCTTCTATTCGTTTTTCGTCAGCCCATTCTTTCCATTTTACATTCAAAGAGTTTAACGGTTGTAAAATGGCCTGAAGAAATAATATCAGTTTTCGTCCTCCAAGATAATGAGGAACTAACTGATTTACCATACGGTCAGTATTAATACGATAACTTCTCATTCTGTTTCTAGTTTTATAACGATTGCTTCACGAAAAGTTGGAAGTTCACTTTCTGCATCTTGTTGTGTACTTTGTTTTGCATAACCGCTAGCCAAATAGCACTTCCGTTCAATTTTTGTTAATGGTCCGAGTTCATTATTGTCGTTATATTGAGCGATAAATATTCCTTGTTCTACACTAGCTTCTTGATCAATATGAACATCTGTAACATGCTCTACTTTTTGAATGGCATCTATAATTTTTTGTGAGTAGATAAGAGAATCAAACTTCATATTTACAATAAAGTCAATAAGTGCCGTATCAATATTATCGTAAAGTTCCTCTTTCGTAATAGCTCCATCATAATACACGGTAACTCTGGGAACAAGCACATCACCTCTACGACTAACTACATTACACTTAACACCTGCAAATTTAATCTGATTAAGATATGCACGTGCTGCAATTAATTCCTCATCAGACAATTGGGACAAAGAACGACCTTCTCCAGAAGCAACTTTTAATATCAAAATATTATCTTTGAATTCTTCATTATAATACTCTTGATAAGATACATGTGTAATCAATCTTTTTGTTGTATCTTCAGTTGCATAATGAAATGCTGTGCCTTCATCATTGATAATTAGATCATCTCCATATTGCCATTTCAACATAGCATTTGCGTAATATGCTGAAGTCCCATTAATTCGTTGGGTAAAGGTTTTAGCAATATCTGTGGTAAAAACGTCTAACAATGTCTCAAATGAGTAGATTGCAGCGGCTGTTACCCATGTGAAAGCATTGATTATTGACATCTTTGAGTCATTTGTTAGCTCTGTAAGTTCCAGGTATTTGTTTCTGGTCTCCACGGCTTCATTGTATATTTCTGTTAATGTACGGCTCATGCTATGTCTGAATTTTCATATTGATAAATCGTTCCATTTATATCAAAGCTCCATGAACCCGCTTCATTCCATGCAGTTTCATGGGTAATCACATATATCGCTTCCATACCAGTTGTAATAACATAATTGCCATTACTATCTTTAAGCGGCTCCTTATATGTTCCAGAGGGTTGTATATCTAATATAACTTTACAATCCCTTCGTTGATTATTATGCTTTGCAATATAGATTAAGTAGTCATTGATAACTGTGTCTTTTGTATAATTGATATTTCTTAACTCCAAATTAGATAAATTCATATCCTGAATGGGGGCAAGACTGGATAAACTCATGTTAGCCAGTTTCACTAAATATGTACCTTTACATAAAAATAGTCCTTGTAGAGAGAGATTGTTCTTCTCCGAAATTATCTCGTCTACCACCAGCGGCATAGTTGGCATCATTAAGCCATTAATAGAAGACAAATCCCAGGTTTTTAAATTGAAATCACCATACAATTTAATTGACCTTTCATCGGTATAATTATCGAAAAAATGCACATATTTTTGTAGAGTGGGGGATAGCGTTATAGTTTCCAAATCACTGTTGTCTCCCCAATCAACAATAAGACTTCCGTCTCCTGCCATTTGTAATGCAATAGATGCTTCTTCTGGAGATATGTACATGACGCATCGTAAGGGAGCTGTTGTGTTTTTATAATATACATGTCTCTCTCCATTTGCCGGTACGATATGTTCTGCTTGTAACGTATTTACAATACTGTCATATATAATAAATTCTTCATCCCAATATATTTCTTCACCTTCTTTTAATTGTGAGTGAAAGGATAAATCAGGATTGTTGATTAACAAATCGAATATACCTTCTATAGAACCATGTGTGCTTACTGCAACATCAAATATGTTCTGATTTCTTTTTACTTTATACACCTGCATCTGCTTCTGAAAAATCTAAGTCTAATTCCAGATCTCCTGAATAGGAATTAAAAGCGGCATTAATAATCTCCACTTTATCATCTTTGAATTCAGTTTGTAACTTTTCTGCTAATCCTGAATGACTAAGGTTGGCATGAAGATATTTAATTAAGCCCACACCTGAAGTTGGGTATCTATAATTATTTGATGGAATGCATTGTAATAGTAAATTTCTATTTTGAATATTTGCATTTATATTTACCATATCTGACATAATGCCGGACCACAAATACGCGTTGCCTTCATTAAGTTGCAACAAGTAATTATCTTGGTTAACCATGATTAGTTGTGAAGCATATAAAACCTTATCTTGTGCCCCGAACAATTTTGTATATACCTCAAACCATTCTGAATTATTGGTCGGATTAATCACAACGCGTACATTTCCACCACCGAAATCTCTAATAATACGTATTTTAATAGGTTTATATATTGGAGTATAAGGAATCTCAATATTAACTCCAATTGTATAAAGCTGATTTACATCAAAATTGGAAGGTAACGATATTTGTGCGGTAATAAATAAATCGCTCTCTGAAAGCCATTTAAACAATTGTTTATTTAATGTATTTCGGTTTTTGAACACTATATCACCTGTCGTTGTATTTATCTGTATGTCTTTTCTCATTAGTGTGAATGATTTAATATTTGATACCTAAACCCGTCAATTTTGCTAATTAATACAATAATAGAATCCCCTTTGACCATTCGATAATCAATCATATTTTCATTATGATCATAAATGTTTTTTAATATAATGTCTTTTGAATAGGATCTTACTCTAAAAGTTATTACTGTGGCAAAATCTGTAGGCAAATTATTTACACCAAACTGCCGAGCTACGCTACTTTCATTTGGTAAGGTCACTTCAACAACATCGTAATTGGGATCATTAAAATACATCAATATCACATTAAATTGTGAAAAATCTATAGTATAATTACCAGAATCAAATGTTAATAATGCCGCTTTAGTATTAATGAAGGACGGGGCTTTTAAAGCTGCATTTGAACTGATTCCATAATTTTTAGTTCCTCCTGTCACTTCAATAAAAAGCCCATAGTTAGCTTGGTCATATCCATAACCACCAGATGTATTTGGAGCTTGGTTGACAATGCGCCCAACTGCTGTAAATGCTCCACCTGTTGAAGCAGGAATTACATCATTACCAAACATCACATACCCTTTAGAACCGCCAACTTTGAAAAAATCTTTATAAATAGATAATCCTGCCCATTGCCCAGAACCCGAAGAATTAGGAGTTGAAGTTGTTCCAATATGATCTTCATATATTTCTATATCTCCAATAGTACCACTAGTCGCAATGATTTTTCCATTGAGAGTAACGTTTCCTTTTGTATCCCAAAAAAAATTTCCATTGGCAAAAGAGGCTGAACCATCTGCATTAATAAACCATGAATATCCGCGAAACCCATTGGTGCCAATCGTTATACTTCCGGAAGTTGATGTATATTGTCCAACATTATTATTTTTAGTACCTAACCAAATAGCAGATTTATCAAATTGCCATCCAGCTATAAAATTTTTAGAACCGGCAGAAAATACTTTTTCGTTATTTTTATATCCTATCAAACCATAATCGGCATTGCTGATATAGTACATTGCAACACCACCGTATTCTTTTACCCAGTCTAATTGATCGCCAGTATCTTGGACGGAAGTAACATTGGCGATGGCTATGAATTTTTTTAATGAATTGATCCCTATACTTCCATTGTAAATACTATCGACTCCTATAGTCCATCCTGCAATACTGCCACCAGATGTTTCTATTGTTCCTTTAAATAAGGCGTTTCCCTCAACATCCATTGTAACATTACCATTGGCAAAAGAGGCTGAACCATCTTTATTTAATAGCCAATGAATGATACCTTCACTTTGAGCAGAAATGGTTCCTTCTGATTTTATAGATAATGTGCCATCTTCACATTGAATACCACCAGATGTAATATCCCAACCGCCTATTTTACCTCCAGTTTGGTCTATATGAAAAATTTCTTTGTTATCTTTATATCCATATATACCGGCTCCGTTATTTTCTGAAGGACCAATATATACCCCCGTTAATCCTGGAACATCTTCAAGACTGTCGTAACTGCCAATTATTTTTTTACCAACAAATAGCTTGGGGGTAATCACATAAGAAGAGCCAATAGTTGTTTTATTGCTTTCCCAATCTTGAATCCAATCCAGCATGGTACTTTCGCGTACAATAGAAAATGTGAAACGCCCAGTTAACCCTGCACTTACTCCAGAAAGAACTGGAATTTCAATATATCCTTGTAATATATCAATAGGGAGTGATATAATGGATAGCCGGTATCTATAACTATCAACTTTTATTAGTTGATATTCTATATTGTCGTTACTTTTTACAATAGTGCTGGAATCAATTTCTATTGGGGTTTTCTCATCTCCACAATATGCCGAAATAATAGTATAAGCATGTTCTAACTTAGGGTTAGAACCATCGAAATCTGCTTTAATCACACACGAGTTTGGGGTTAGCGACAACGAATAAGCATCGCTAATAGATACAAGTGTGATAGAAGATTTTGCTACTGTTCCCATAAATTACTTTTTCAAAAGAATAGCCCTTGAACAAAGTATTTGTTGATGCGAGAAGAGATAAACTATTTCTTAATCTCTTCTAATATTTCCTTGGCCATACGCTTTGCTTCCACTCTCCACATTTGCATGTCATTCCATTCTTTTTGATGCTCACTATCTTCATCTTCTAGGAGGTAATTATTAATAATGGCTTGCATTGCATCATCGGAGTAACGTCCATGAATAATAGCTGAAACCAATTGGCTATATGTGGGTGTTCCAACTGGAAGGGTTATCTCACACCATTTGTATTGTTCGTTTTCACCTTCTTTTACTATATGAACATCAAATGCAATTGTGTATTGACGCAACCCTAATTTTATATTGTGTCGTATGCGTTGAGGTTGCTCATTACCTTGATTATAAGTTATAAACATTGTACTGTGTTTTTTATTTTTACAACTTGAAATTTTCCTTGAATATAGCAAGCCTTCCAAAAATAATGTAGTTCTGAAAATGCTTTGCGCCTGATTCCGTATGACTGATAATGAATTAAGAAACCTAAATAAGAGTTTATAGATCTCACATTGGCATATATAGCTTCCTTGTCACAGTTTTTACATGCTTCTTCTAAATAACTTACAGCATTAATAAAGTTTCCAACAGTTCTATTCGATAAGTAAGCTCTACCCGGCTTAATTACTCCTCCTACCATTTTTATTCCTTTTTTAACTTCTTGAATATAGATTTTATTAGGGTGCATTTGAATATTTAAAATATATCGTAGTTGATTCCTAGAAGCTCTTTTGAAATAAATTGCATCTTCCTTAGTTTTGCACACAAAGCTAAAATCATCTACAAAACGTACATATTTGGCTCCTCTTTCTTCTGCTGCTTTAATAGCCCATTCATCAAAAAATGACATGTAAAAATTGGCAAATAATTGACTAGTTAGGTTTCCTATTGGTTCGCCTTTCATCCATTCATTGTAAAACAGGCTTTTGTTTTTAGGCAGTATTCTCCATAATTTTAAATTTCCTTGACGTATACAATCATCTTGTGGTCGATGTCGTACAATTATTTCTGTAAGCCATAGCACTAAATCTAAATCTTGTTCATATATGGTCCCTTTCCAATAATTCCATTTTTCTTTGATAAATGGTAATAAGTGTTCTAATAATCGTTCGCAATCAATTGACATAAAAAATCCTTTAATATCAAATTGAGCATACCAAGCCTCGTGCGAATAATTATCAGAGACTTCAATTGTATTTTTTGTCAACTGATCAATACATGCAAATGTTCCAAAACCCTTTCGACAGTTAAATGATACATTTCCGTGTTCAACAAAACGTGCCTCAAACAGTGGCTCTAAGCGTAGGCACAACCAATGTTGTACAATACGGTCACGGAAATTTGCAGCAAACACTTCCCGTAATTTAGGACGGGTAACTATAAAACAAGTACTTGTTGTTGGTCTATATGTTCGTTCATAAACTTCTCTCGCTAAATCTAATAGATCTTCATGCCAAATAAGTCTATACATAACACATTGTGAACTTGTCTTTTTTTGGGCACAGCAATCATCTAACGCATCAAACCATCCCTCAACATATTTATCGTTAAGTGCTGCAACCGCTCTCACCATGTTACTGTTGTACTTGTTGTTGTTGTTGAAGTTGCCATTACTAAAGTTCACGTTCCAGCTGTTGTTCTGACTGTTCTCACTGCTACTCCAGTACCGGCTTGCGGTTATTGCGTGTACTATCTTGTTCTTAACTAGGTCTTTAACGCTTGGTAAAGGCCCAGTGACACGCCCATTTTTCAATAAAGATGTCCCTGTTATCATAGTCGTAACCGTTCAACAGGTCTGCTGCTCCAACACTTTGCTTCTCCAGCTTTTAATATGCTTTGAAATTTCCTTTAAAGATTCAGCAAAATGTGGCATTTGCTTGTTGCTAATTATGCGTGTATGAGGACTCCGATTTGACCACTCTTTTAAGGTGTCAATGCAAGTTTTCACTGTACGCATTTGCAAATAAAATGAATTAATAAGTTCAAGTTTGGAATCAGGATCTTCTTCATTTAAAGCCAATCCTATCACTGTTAATCCATCAAGCAGAGTGTCTATGAGACGTTTGCTTAATTGACGAATTCCTACACTATTAGGGGTTCGTTCTACCATTTCTATACAGAGTAACATTAAATTTTCTGTTTCTCTGTAAATAGGTGCACTTCCTGCATTACGAATTGTTCTTGCCATAATTAAAAGATTTTATTCACAATGTGTCTTATTACATATAGTTTATTTACGAATACTTTATTTTTTCTGTAGAGGTTTACAATTATGGCATATTTATTTTTGTGGAGCGTCAAAAGACGCTCCACTATACTAAAATGCTGCAACCGCTCTCACCATGTAACTGTGGCACTTGCCGTAGTTGCCGAAGTAGCCATTACTAAAGTACACGCCCCAGCTGTTGCCCTGACTGTTCTCACTGCTACTCCAGTACCAAGAATTAGAAAAATCGTTCAAAATACCGGCATCTATTGCTTTTTGAAAAATTGCACCTATTTTATCATCGTCATAATTCACTCCTTGCCTAGCGTGCCAATACATACGCATAAGTTCACCAACAGATGGTAGGTACCAATTATGATATTTAAATTTATCTGCTAATTCTTCGCCTGCTTTCACTGTAGGCTGATAAGCATAGCATTTGCTGACAGCAGGATAATAAAATTGTTGATATTTACTAAGATTCTCATTGTTAGCAATTATGTTATTTATATACTGGGTCAACATTGCTTGTTCAGTATATAAGTCAGTCGCTTCAGGTATCGGCAAATTAACTCCTGAATCTTCTAAGATTTTATTTCTATGTTGAATAATTTTTAAAGTTTTTGCTAAACCGACAGGAACTTCGTCACCTCTTTTATAGGCACCTGATAAAATAGCTAAATCCGCAGCCAATTCCTCTTTTCCTGTATTAATTGTACCTGGAGCAGCGATACCATCTCCAACAGCAACTGTTTTAACATCTGAATTTACAAATCCGTCAATTGTATTTTCATCTACATAATTATCATACCTTATGTAGTTAGGAGAGGTATTACCTTGGTCGTCATATTCTGTAGGTTGTAAGCCAGTCTGTGTAATGTTAGCAATTGAACCTATATCATATACACTATAATTAACATCATCTTGTAATTCAATAGGATAAATTGCATATTGTTCATTCCACTCTTCCGTTTGTCCTGTATTTTGAGGATAAAGCCCCCATACTATACCTGAATTTTCAAGATTTGATAATGCTACCATACGTCTATCATTGGCATCTGCTGGATTTATGTAAAAACAAATTCCAACTACGGTTTTTCCAGCAGTTGTAGGACCATAAGTTCCATCATAAAATACATAATCTCCGAGATGAGCACGTCTGGGGTATAAACCAATATCCCATGATGCTTCAAACACTTCACCATTTGTTTTTGTTAGATAACATCTTAAAGTTGTATGTGGAGCCAATGTATCTTCATCTCCTAATTGAGATACATTGATAACGCAATAATCTTTTGACGTATTGACTATTTTTGCATACAAATTGGTATCCAATGACCAACGAATGCTAACCACATCATTCCCATTAGCGGTATTCGGCTTACAGTAAAAAGTGTGTTCACCTGTAGAATAAATGTATTGGCTTCCTTTGATTTCTATAGCTGCAATAGGAGTTGAGTAGTAAGTAATATGAAGATTGTTGTTCTCATCATCTACATTTCCCCAATGATACAACCAATCAATTTTATTGTTAAAATTAGGTCGGTTGGTAGTATTGTTTATTACTGCTATTTTTCCAGATACACTACTGTCTGTAATAGAAGCCAAATAGTTAATCATATAAAGAGAAACCTCGGTCCAGTTTATACTTGCTAACTTTAAATAATTCAGCGGTGCATTGCCTGTAAAGCATAAATTAAATATGGTACGCGAATCTGCAATCCCTGCGCCAATTGATAAACTTTGCATTCGGTCAGCTCCTTCCAATGTGATGGTTTTCAAATTAGGCTGTTGATCTAAAGACAAAGATGTTAAAGTCCCAGGAAGATGAACCTCTTCTAAATATTCGGTAGCTGGAAGAACAACAGAAGACAACATTGTTCCTACTAAATTCAGCATTCTAAGTTTAAGCAAAATAGATAAATCTAACCCACCTACTAAACTAGCGACACGTTTTAATACTAGTTCTTGCAACAAAGGGGCAGTAATAGTCATACCGGTAGGACGGAATTCAACAACATCTTTTCCATCCACATGAAAGGCTGTTAGGCGAGCACCGCTTAAATTAAATGTTTCCCCTAAACTTTTGTCTGTAAAGTCACCAATGGAACGCATATAATCAATACCATTTAAGAAAATATTAGTATTGCCATCTGAAGTTCCAACATTGACATCGTATGTTTCTCCGGCTTTAATACGTGGAGACAGTGCGTTACCAACCCCATAAGATAGTGTAGAACCTATGGCAAATGAGGGGTACATCCAAATATGTGGTACAATAGAAAATTTAAATTGTGGACGTGTACCATCTGTTTTTATTATAGACCGGAAGTTTAATGAGCCTGCTGATCCTTCACCGTCACGCCTTCCAAAGTCTCCAAAGGCTGCATAAGAAGATATGTAGGTAAGTCTGCGTGCAACCCATTGCATTTCTGCTTGTAATCCATCTCCTAAACTTTGTGTTATGGGATCTGTACCATTTGTGTATTTATTTTCCGGGTCTGAACTCACATAGGCGGTTCTGGCACGTTCATATACAAGACGGGCCACTTCATTGTAAGCAACGGCTGGGAAATAACGTTGTACGTAAAAATAATATTTTTCCATACAGCCCATTAAAGTTCCATCATCACTTAATTTAAGCATTGCTTGTAATATAGAGCGCATATTGGTACGTAATTCATCTGGAAAAGCGTTTTCCATTTGGTTAAATAGTGCATTCCCTTCGCTATTCCAATAAAAGCCTCCATCATTGTTTTTATCATGTTCTTCTACATAGTAAGGTTTTTCTCTTTGTCCTACATTATTTACAGGAAATATTGTGTCCAAATCATCTTGATGCCAACCAATTAAATGAGTTTTTGGGTCAACATAAAAATATATATTCTTTCCTCTGTTATCACTGGCTGCAATTAACTTACAAAAATTCATAGCAAAATGAGTTTCTGTAAGATTAAAATATTTTCCTGCATCAGCCTTGAACAATGCTATTCTAGCCGTTTTGAACGATGAGTTAATTGCATCCCAATCTGTACCGCTGGCAATATTCCCGCATTGTTCGTTGATATTTACAGTCGAATATCTTCCACTTTCAATCTTTTCAGTGCCTGCACCCACCCAAGTAGAAGTAATGAAATCATACCTGAATAAATCAAACTGTTCATTGTTACGCCCCGATTTAGTCAGCCAATAATGTTTGGAGGTATCAAGATTTTCTGCTGCATTTAAATCTTCGATGGTACCGTTGAAATAATCTATATTGTCATAATGCTTAAAGACAAAGTTAAATCCACTTTTGATAGGGGCGATCTTATTGGTATCCCCAAAGACCAGACTCATTTGCTTTTCGCCGTTATACATCCAATCTTCTTCACCTTCTAAAGTGACATCTTCATCAATCCAAGGTACGCGGCACATCACCAAAGCACGGTCATTATCAGCTCCTTCTAGGCATACATAATCTGGAAATTTTGTTTTGTCGTATCCGAATGTCGGTTTGTCTCCCTTACCTGGTCCAAAAGTCATAAAAGATTTAAATTGTGGTTCGGAATTCTCATCTTCTTGTACAAAGAACAAAAACGGTTTTTGAAGTACAGCTACACGACAATTTTCAAAACCTTCTGTATTAGTAATGGAATTACCTCCACATACAGCTTTAAATAAATCATTAAATAGAGCTGTAGAACCTATTTTATGACTTTGTGCTGAACTTGCAAAATTTACTTTCCCTACCAATTTGAGTGCTCCAGGTACATCGTTGGTTAACTGATAACATTTACCACGATTTACTCCATTCTCATCAACCCAATATCCATTTTCATTGAAGCCCCATTGTCCATTCCACCAAAAATACAACATAGACGATGTTCCTTGTCCTTTCTCATTCATGTCATACAGCGTACCACTATTCTCTGGTTTTCCAGGAATATGGATAATTAAGATACCATTGAATTTATCCTTTTTGGTATTTCCATAAGTGGCATATTTCCCTTTCCAAAGGATAACGTTGTATTTTTCATAAGCAAGATCGTAGCTGATAGTATTACCATTAAGAATACTATTAGAATCGCGAAATGCTATTTTTTCTTCACTATTATCTAAGGATGCCATATAGTTTTGACGCACATCATTAGCTGTGAGTGCTTTCTTATATACCTTAATGCTGTAAATGTCAATGTCGGCTCCAGAACTACCAATACGGATACCTTGTGATGTTTGCTTTCCGTCTACATATTGTACGAAAGTATCGTCTGTCGCATAATTGATTTCACGGTTAATAATCCCGTTTATGAAAATACGGCAATAGTTTTGTCCAGTGCTGGACAAATTGTATAGTAGATTGACTGCGATTTTAGTGCGTACCCCTTCGTTGTAGCCAACGTCTTGATTTTTACGGGTTACTTTGGATTGGGTCATAAAACAGGCATCAATAGGTTTCATTTCCCAACCTAGCGGATTATTATCTTTTGTGTAAGAACACATGCGTAATACCGGTTCGTCTTCGTTGGTTACATTGCGAATAGCATAGTCTATTTCAAATGTAAGAGAACCTGTTTTTTGAGCTTGGATAAAGTCGGAGAACGTCTCATAATCAATTGCTATATTTCTTCCACTAGGAACACGCAAACATTTGATCCCATTATCGTCTTCAACCCAACCATCACTAATAAAACCAAAATTTTCAAAGGTCGCAGGAACATTCTCGCCTGAAACGGTATTAATAATAGTATCTGGGTGGGTTTCAGTATTACTACGTAGTTTTGGATTGATAATTAAATCAGCACCATCAGTCGGGGCAAAATTTTGTGAGTTATCGATATTAAAACTAATACGATCACGCAAGTATTTTTCTCCAGTGCTAAATAACATATAAGCACTGAAATTCGTTTCTTTGCTTTCGATTTCTATCATATTGCCAAATGTGTAAACCACACCATTTTGAGCTTGCTGTTCAGTGTAAGACAGATAATTCTCAACCTCTTGAATGTCTGTTAATTTAAAAGTAACAGGTAATACATCTGAACCTGGGTTATATATTGCCCATTGGAAAAATTGAACGGATGTCCAGTTTACAAGAGACTTGACTATCTGGTTTAATATGATATATGGAGTCTTATTATCAGGGTCTGAAACTATCATTACCTGTGAAACAATGTGTTCACTTTCCACATCTGTGCCATCTACAGATAACCAGGCCTCAATTTCATGTACTCCATGAGACATAACTTTAACAGAATCCCCTTCAGTGTCGGTTACATCAAACTGATTTGGGGTTTCCGTGTACTCAACTTTGCCAACAGCGTATTGGACAGAACGTACACCACCTTCACCACTAATTTTTAAATTTAATGTTTTAGCTACGGCACCAGTATATGTATATAATAGAGACATAGTGGCACCAGTAATAGGTTGCTGCCATTCGTTTCGGAACGTAAGTTTCAATTCTGTTTTTGTAACACTTTGGAACACTACATAAGTTGTGGTACTTTGTGTTTGGTCTCCAGTTACAATGATACGTAATTGACAGGTTCCACTGTTAAGTAATCCACTAATATCTACATCCGTATAAGTGTCGCTTTCGGCTTCTACACTCTTGATTGCCATTGTACCAATTGTACGCCAAGAATCGGAAGCGGAGGCACGCCTTTGGATAGTCATAGTACCATCTTCATAGGTATTTGCGTATTTCCCAGTAACAGGATTGTATGTTTGAGAAGTAAAACGCATTTTTAGAACTACACTACCATCAATGCTTACATAATTTGTTTGATTGCTGGCCGTGGTTAATTCTACAATATTCATTACACCCTGTTCGTCACTAATAGGAATAGTAACATCAAGCAATTTTAGTGCTTGATTCTCATCAGGGTCAGCAAGCCATTCATTATATGTGTTTTTATTAGCAAATGCTCGAATATGATAAAAACCGTCCGGATCTTTTGTCATAGGAGGAATGTGACCAATTTTATTGTTTTCATGGTCTTGCAAATAGCTCTTTATAAACTTTTGGACAGCCTCCCCAGAGTAGGGGAGAAGGTTCGTTTCGTCAGGTGCTGCGGGGATGGTATTGTTTTTATTGCCACCCCAGTCCTCTGTAAATTTACCAGCAGGAATTTCGTCAGTTCTGAATTTCTTAGCCATAATTAATTATTTTTTTGTAAAGCGTAATTTAAAAATTTGTTAGTTTTTCCAGCCTTCATCATTTTTCCAAGGAGATGAGTTAATCCAGAAACCAGATCCAAAGCAGGAACGTATAGATTGCCAAACTAATTTTGTCCCTATGTAAACTGCGGTAATTATTTTGTTACCAACTCTTATTTGACTGACATCTTTACCATTTATCTGTATCATTCTTCAAGTATGAAATACACGGTGTTTTCATCTTTGGATTCGATTTGTTCAAAAGCCTCTTCATTTTCAATTACATCAAATGAAAGATTACCTACTTGTTTTTTGAAGGAAAAGGTGTCATTTGAGTTATTGTTTACGGCATTTATCAATTGATTAAATTCGTGAGCTGTTAAACGTCCACGGTTATTAGTTCCATTGTTTTCTTGCTTATTATTAAAATCAAGCAGGTTAGGGGATTGCTCTTGTTCTGCCGCCATACTTAAAATATTAAAGGGAATTCATACGGGAACATGTTACCGTTTAGAAGTTCACACATAAAACAGTCTTGTCCTGATATTCCATAATTTAATGTGATACTTGGTTTTGATCTATCAATTTCTTGTTGTACTATATTGCCTTCATTATCTCTTTGTTCTTTCCACCAATCAATCACTTCATTTTCCATATCGGGAAGATGATACCTAGTCCACTTGAATATGTAGTTTTTAGCTACATAATCCGGATCAACTAGTTTACCTTGATAATAGACGTTAGCGGTTAAAACAGTTTGACAACTATTGTTTTTATATGATACTCCTTGACTGGAAGTAATTTCAAGTGAATAGCCCACTATATATTGTTTCCGTATTGTGAATGTAGCGGAATACTCTTCATCACTAAATTTCACGATACAACGAACTGTTAACGAGTTACCATTATCCCAATAAGGTTCAAAAGGCCATATTGTTAATGTCTTTCCATTTTCTCCTTCAAACGGTATATAATCATATCCTTGTAAATAATACCATTGTCGTTGACTGGAAGTAGACTGTAGGTTCTCTTCTTCCAGCGTTAAGGTAATGTCTGCCGGATTAGTAACAGGGTCGGCTCCTGTTAAGTCTCCTAAAAGAGTAAAGGTATCAGTTCCAACAATACGAATAGACTTACTGACTAATTCATCTTTTACAGACTGGTCAAGGTTATCCCAAGTCATTGTCACATTTTTGCCAAATGTTACATCGCCATTTTTATTCCATTTAATATTTTTATTGGCAAAATGTCCAGAACCATCTGTTTTGATTAATACTGAATTACTACGAGTACCAATACTACCTTCTCCGTCAAAATTTAATTGAAGCAATGGGTTCTGGATGGTCCCACCAATGCCACCACGATTAAACCAAGCTCCATAATCCTCTGTGTAATTAAGTATAGTGTCAGTAGGTTGGTATTGTGTGACTAGTTCTCCTGCCTCTAATTGTGGTGAAGAAAAATAAAATATTGATTCTCCTGCATTATCAAAGGTATCAAAAGTTGGGACAATGGATAGAACCAATGCTTCTTCTGCCTGTTTCGGAGCTTGTAATTCAAATGTTACCTTTTTACGAGACCATATATTCGTGTCAGCAATAGGTATTTGAACGGTTCCTATTGCTTTATCATTTTGTAAAATAGATAATTGACATGCCTGCCCAGCATATATCCAAAAAGAGAATGTATATTTTTTCCCGACATGTTGCGCAAACCACTCTTCAGATTGGGCTATCATGCTTATGATTTTAGAGGCACTATATACATTGCCGATTCCAGTAGGATTTTCTATTTGAGTGTCAATAGTAATCGCAGATGTAAAATTAACATCTAAAGAATTAACGAATACATTCCTATGGATTTTTCCGGCATAAAAGGTTGCAGCAAAACCATTCTCATCACCAGCAGTTAATGTTCCAGAAATATGAGCAGATTTTGAAGCAAAAAGTTTCTGTAAGTAACCTCCATATCCTTCTAATTGACCAAATACCGGATCTGTTATTCCATTCAATTTGCCGACACGTATTTTACTGGCATCGCCGAAGTTAGCAACACTAGACAGTAAGATGATATTGAAATCCGACACCCAAACTTCATCTGAAGGAGACATCTCACTTAAATCCAGTTTTACTGTTCGCAAATAACGTCCAGAATAATCAACAGTTATTGTGTGCAACTTATATTGCCAATCTGTTGTAATAGAAGTGGTTTCTTCTCCATCTGTTCTTGTTCCATCTTGGTATTCTAATGAAACTTTGCAATTGACAGCTTTATTGGCTTTGACCTTATATGAGATAAGAACGCGGTTGGGGTTTTGAACATATTTGTAGAAATCTTGTTGCAGACCAATGAAACCGTAATATATAGCGTCATTTCTTTTAAAATGACAAATGCGATTATTGTCCGCTTCTGATAATATGTAATCAGTGGTTACTGCTTCTGTTCCTCGCACTATATATTGTGATTCGGAATCTTCATAATCAGGAGGTGCAATATTTGAAGGCCAACATAAACTCTCATTACGTCCAATACCGTCAATCACATCCATATATGGGGCATTATCGTCAGACCCAGTTAAATATATGGCTCCAGATCTATTTATATCAAACAGATTGGTAATTCTGGCAAAGTCTAAGATTTCTTCTGTTTTGGGCACATCTCCTTCTAACAGTGCTCCGATGAAATACTGTTTTTCAACAATATCATTTGTACTAGAATCTACAGTCTTATCTATTCCATAATCCAATACACACATTAACGAATAAATAAGATTCTTTCCATCAAAATATTGTCTTCTAACTATATCCCCAGTCCGTAATCCTTGTGTCTTTTTAGAATCGGACTGGAGAGAAATTTTATATTTCTTGTATTTATATATAGACATTATGATATTTCTTCTACTAAGTCTCCGGAACAGGCATCGCTGACCCACCAAGACCCGTTAGTCACTGATTGTTTCTGCACTTCCAATTCATATATTCTCATTTTTTTACGAATTGTCAGATCATCAAATGTTGCACTGATGTTGCCGGTCAATTTGTTTTGAATGATACCCCAGCCACTTCCGGCAAAACCACTGGAAAAAGTGACAGAACCTATGTCGTTGACAAAATAGGCATTACCATAGTGCTTAACTCCATTATCTAATGCCAACCAATAGATTGAATCATCAAAGAATAGCTCGTTGGGGAGGAGACGGGTTTTAGAATCTGCTATTCCAATTGATTTTTTTCCTTCAATTGGTTTGTCAAAAACAAAAAAATCAGCATCTGTAGAAAACATTAAGCTGGATGATTTTCGATTTAATGGGGCATATAAACTTAACGATTCTACATAGCCAAATGATGATTTTATTATTTCAGAGATTTGTACTGTATCGTCATCAGCTACTTTATTATATTTAAATGGAGCTTCAAAAAATACGCTATCATCATCACTATAAAAGCCTGGTCCATCTTCTGATTTTAATCTAATATAACGCCTGAATATTACGCCAGAATCTTCAGACGATTTTTTGTATGTTTCAATCAATATATTCCCTAAATTGTGCCCTGCCTTAAATGATTCAGGGAAATATGCAGAACCATATTTGGAAATCATTTCATATTCACCATCATCATCATAAATACTGGTTTGCAGGTTAATTTGTTTGGTATTATCGTCTCCTAGATTTAATATTTTGTTAGACGCAGAAAATGAGATAACATTATTATTCTTGGTATGAATAATGTAATCACCATCAAATTGTATGCCCCCTGTTATAATATTCAAATCCCCTGTTAATTGAGCTAACCGTTTGGCCGAAATAGCTAATACACTTGTATTATCAAATCCCAAATCTACACCATACAAAGCGGTAATGCCGGATTGGAATGTGCTTGTACCTTTTACAGACAAGTTTCCGGCAACCGTTCCATCTTTCATGGTCCAGCTTACATCTTCTTTATTTGAATTCCCAGAATGATAAAACTCGTTTCCTTGATAGCTTATGCCATCCTTGGATATTTCTAAATCTCCAAGTCTAATATATCCACTACAAATAACATCGCCGTTTAATGCGATTATATCATTATCATAACTTATAACATTACAACCGTTAATGTATAATCCATGTGTGGGGAGATGTAATTCACCATTAATAGAAACTATATTTTTTCGCTCTTGTGAGTTACTTTCGGATGTTTGGTAAACATCTAATATTTTTATTCCATTGTCTCCGGCAGTAAAACCATACAATGCCTTTAATAAACCGGCCATAGAGTCACCATTTATGGAAACAAACCCACCGGTGCCACTTCCGCCACCTTCTTCACTGCTTAAACTACTTATAATAGTATTTGCTAATAGATATGCAGAGTTCTTCCTAGTTATATTCTCATATTCATGTATTTCAAGATTAATTTTTTCTTCATTCACAACATAACCATCCACATAATCCGAACCTGTAAAATCTGGAAGGGTTTCATGTGAAGCTTGTTCCATCCCTGTTAAGAGTCGGTTGTACATTGTTTCCAATGCACTACCTTTCTTAATTTGTGATATACCTTCATTTAACTTTGCCATTATTCTGCCACTTTTACGGTTTTTGATAAAAATCCTGATATAGATGCTTTATAGGAGTTAACTTTTGCTTGAAGAGATATAAACTTTGCCAAATTAGCTGGGGGTTGAGGTCCCATCATAGTTGGAGTCATCATTTGAGATAATGCTCCTAGCCAGTCAACCAATAAAGTTGCTAATTGATTTCCAAGTACTGCCGGTTCATTGGCACTGCCGCTACCCAAATACACTCCATCTTCTTTGATTATAATTTCTTTTGCATTATATTTTGCCAAAATTTGTTGGGCATCAAGAAGTATTTGACTTTTATCATGTTGGGATAAAATATCGTCAGTGGTTATTTTGAATATACTTTTATCACTTTCTCCTTCTCCTTTAGCAACTTCCGACAATATCGAAACAGGGGTGTAAGTCGTGTGAGCATGAACACCTGTCTTTTCCAATTCATCTACATCTGGAGCATCCTCTGAATCTTCCCATTCTTTTGTTTCTGTTGCTCCAATAATTACTTTGTTATGCGCGTCTACTTGTATTGTGTCTGCATGAGAGTATTGAATAACATATTCGCGTAATGTTTCAGGGTCTGTTGTTATTACGACATCCGAATAAAGATAGGGGATAACCACTAAACCATTTTCATTATTTTGAATGGCTGAAAGATATACGCCTTCATGTAAACCAACTGGAAGCCCGTCATCAATAGCCTGTTTGTCTGTAAGTGTATGAGTATATTCCTGTACATCAACAGTTCCGCACAGTTCTCCATCTGTATGTATTTTAACAACAAAACCAGATATTTTGGCTGTGTTTTTTATAACGTTGTTTCGTGGGTTTACCAATTTATGAAATGCAATTTGTCGTATAGCATCATAAATAGCACTGTTTGCGCTTAAATCGCTTGTAATTTTATCTGCCATAGTTTTATTCTTTTTCTGGTTTGGCAATACAGTAGGGGAGTTTTAAAGTCTGCCTAAAACCGTTAACACCAAATTTTGTGTTGATTTCTTCAATAAGATACCAACCTTGTTTTTCAGGTTCGCGTTTATCAAGTAAAACGACTTTCATTCCAGATTCCAAATGCCTCATGCCTAAATTAGTTCTGTGTAAATCTCCGAAGATAGTAATACTACCCTCAACGCCATTTCTATTATATCCTTCAAAGAATGCCTCGGCTTCTTTTATTAATTCGTCCTCGCTAATGCCAATTTTGGATGATACATAAGGGATTACGTTGTACGCACTTAGGTTTACTCTATCCTTAGTCTTTGATTTGGGGATAGCTCCAAGTTTTAGGGATTTCTTGCTAAGTTTTGTTTCATTCAGAATTTGGAATTTCTTATGTTCTGTATCATTTTGTCCGGTCCATTCTGGATTTAAACGAACTGTTACATTATACTTGATTTGTTTGTTACCCTCAAACTTGAATCCTTCAGCGGAGACCGCTAAATATCGGGGATCACAATTCATCAAAGTTAAATTGTCTTGGGCTACATGATAATCAAACTGTATTTGAGGAGTATCAGAACTTCCATCTGTATTTAAAATAGAGCTGGCGACATTTCCTGATAAATAAGTATGCCCTACCATAACATAAGGAGTTCCATCTGTATCTTTCCTAATAAAACTATATAGCCCGTATTTATTCCATTCTGTTAATACATCCGCAACTGTCAAATCTTCCGTTAACTGAATCTTTCCAATATTAATGTCCCTTTCTGCTGTTTTGGGATGCAATTTTAACCCTGTTCCTTTTAATAAATCGTATTTTCCTCCCTCTTTCAACAAATCGTTTACTGTAACAGTCATTGGGCCTAATTTAACGACATTTTTTCGTTTTAGCCCACTTGCCAGATTCTCACATTTGATTTCAATAGGTGTGCTTACACTGCATTTTACGATATAACCGTCAAAATCGGGAACGTTCTTGACAAATGCCTCTTTCTCCATTGCCTGAAGTCTCTCGGTCGCATTTTTGAAGACCTTTCCTCTATCTTTATAATAGCCTAAATATATCCGGATACGTTGTCCTACCTTAAAATCAGTCGGCTGGGCTGTAGAATATCCTTTTCGCTTTTCTACAACTGTACCGTCTATTAAACGCTCTGTATAAACAGTAGTTGCACCTTCTTTTTCTATGTTCTCGGAAGTTATAGTGCGTTTAATTACGGTTCCTCTTGGGAATCTGACGGAAGCTGAATTAATAAGCTTCTTATAAGTATCATTTATCTCGATGCTTTCACATTCCCGGATAACAAGGCATTTATTTTCATCTGGATCGTTAATCTCTATAACGTCACTATTAGCTTCCCATATTAGGATTTTACAGCACAATATATCAAGGCATTCTTTACCATCTATAATTATTGCTTCTGGAAGTTTCATACTTAAATGGTGTTAGAAGTTAATGATTCAATCATTTGAGCGGCTTGATTAGCAGCAGATGCTTTAACCTTATCAAGAAGAACTTTGGCCCAACCTTGTTTTTTCATTTGAGAGATTTCAAGGTTTGTTCCATTTATGGTATCTTGCACTACATTAACCGCGTCATCCGGTTCAACGGCAACACATGTAAAACTATATGGTTGAACATTCTTAAAGCCTTCATTTTGCCCCATATTGAAGTCTTTTATCAGAATTTGTGTCACATTGAACTGTTGAAACATGAGATTAAATACCTGGATAACTCCTTTATGTTGCATCAATGTTATAAATTTGGAAACTTCTGCATACGGATATACATCTGGATAATTGCTAACAATCTTTCCTGTTACAGTAAAATTTATATCGCCTCCTGAAATCAATTCTTTACGTGAATAATCTCTTCCTTGTACCTTGGTTAATACAAGATTGTTAGAGCTTTGTACTTGCACTATAGCACCTAAGTCTAAGAAAACAGGATCGCCTGGCACCTTTACTTCCGTAGCAGTGTTAAGTGATGAACTGGCAGCAGCTTCATTACTTAATCCTTTTATTTTATCCCAATAAGTATTGAATTGAACCGTTTGAACCTGGCCGCTTTCATTTTTAATCCAAAGAAGTAAACCTTCATTGGCAGGTTTGCCCTGATACTTTAATACAACCCCTTGTTTATTAAAGGTATCTTCATCTGCCTTCTGACCGTTCGTTATGATTTTCTGAAGCTCTTGACCTTGGTTCTTCTGATAGGCTGCGGTGGCATTCTTTCTGTCCAACTGGCGTATATATTTGGGATAAAGATCGTTGATGGTAGCAAAAGTCATTTGCATCATCGTTCTTTTGGCTGCATAAACAAATACATTACTATATCCTCTATTGGATATAAATTTCAATTGTCCATCTCTTTTTCTATAATTAGCTGCATAAAAGGCGGCATTCACACCGGTGTTTGCCAGCCCTTTACCAACATTAATCGTTAAATTAGAAAATGTAGAGCTTATAAAACTCATATTACATCATATTTGCATTAAAATCTTGAACTACATCTAACAAGGCGGTTGCTAATTCTTGTTTTACGTTTGTTATTGCCGCAACTTGTCTATCATCTGTCATATCAATTGTTTGATGATCCACGCGCATTAGATTTTCTATTCGTACTATTAATTGTTTAGGAGCTGCATTATAATTATTATGACTCCTATATTGAGACTGGTCGGCTCCGTTATGAAGGCTGGAGGCTAAATCTTGCTCTTTGTTACCAGCCGTAGGGTCCCACTTAAATGTATCTTTAGCATTTTTAGGGGTATATATTTTCCCACTTTTATCTACCCACTGTGGAGTAGCGTATGGAGCTATTGTTTTAGCTATATACTGTGCCCCGTCAAAAATCGCTTTATCACCTTCTTTCTGTGGGCCATAAAAACCGCCCGTAGGAAGAACATCTCCTTCAGAAAGAAGATTTTGAATTGGTGTTCTATTTATGAACGGAGCAAACAAAGATTTATGTCCGGAATACAAATCGTTATACCAAGAAACTAACTTATCAAAGGTTTCAGTAATATAATCTATTGCTTCTTGTTGACTTTCTAGTTTATATTTCCCCGGATTGTTAACAATATCTTGTACATGCTTTGACCATCCTTCTGTTCCAAATAACCCTTTAGTTGGATCAAACAACGGCCCAAATAACCCTTGTAATACTTTCTGGGTTCTTGTTGGGTCTATTGTTTCTCCAGACTCAAAATCTTTAAGAATTGAAGCGTAATCATCCCATGCACTTATTGTTCCATGCATAATTTGAGCTAGATGACGTATATATGCTTGTGAGCGGTGTACATCACCTTCGGTCATCTTATCATGGAATGTTTCTGTGCTAATCCAGTCCCATCGAGAATCCCAACTACCCATCTTAGGTATAAACCTATCTGCTGCATTCTTTAGTATATTCGATAAATCTTCCGAACTACGAGCAGAAGTGGCATTGTGCAAAAGATATTTGCTCAAAGCCATATTCTCTTTAGAATTATGGTCTGCTAATTGAGCCAACATCATTTGGACAGCTACTTGTTCGCTTATATCTCCGTTTCTTGCAAAAACATTTGTATTCGTTCCACTTAAAGTACGGCCATGTAACTCATACGCATAATAATTTTCTCCGTTCAAACCCTTTTTGACAGTCTGTTTCATTCCCAGTGCGCTGGACAATGACTGGAAGGCTTTATCTACACCTGTCCATTGGTCTGCGGCTTCTAATCGTTTTAGTAATTCCGGGTCTCTACCTGCGGCTGTGTCAAAAAATTTGGTTTGGTCGTCTACACTTTGTTTTGGACCATTCTTTTCTATCCAGTAACGATGCCATAATTCGGTAGACTGGGCGATACGCTCGTTTTGGGTTAACAATTCATTATTGAAAATACGCATATTTCCAATCATTAAGGCATCTGGATCGGATAGATTCAACTTATCAATATTTAAATTACGATAGCTTTGTGCCCATGCTTCATTGGCTTGGCGAGCAGCTTCTGTTATTTTATATGCATCATAAATTTTATAACCTATATAAGTGATAGCTCCTGCTGCCATTATTCCCCAACCAATTGGATTAGTTAAGAAAAAACGTGCAAGCCCTTTTATTGCTCCCCATAATGTTGTATTGCCTATTTCCGTGAGGGTATTTATAGTCTTATTACTACTATTTGCTACAACATTACCGACTGTACTTCCTCCAACAAACCATTGTTTAATTTTACTTCCACCATGTAGTAAACCTCCACCTAACGCATTGAAAATAGCCTGTCCTTTACTTAAATTATGGCGGCTTTTTTCTATATTATATACACGTACCATATAGGTAAGTGCAGTAAATAGCGGCTTTAAAAAGAATTTAGATAGCCAATCCCCCATAAATACTCCGCGAATCATTAATGCCGTACTTAGTATACTTTGTCCAATGCCAGCAATAATCCCTAATTCCATTTGAACTTTTACAAACCATACAATTCCATTTTTTAGCCAATTGGGTAGGAAATTCCAAATAGACATGATCTTTTTAAATACATCAACGATAACATCTAATACTTTAATGAAAATGTCCATTGCATTTCTCAATGCAGTTGCAAATTCTGTGGATTTCATTAACTCAATCATGCGTTGTAGGAAGTCTCGGATTACTCCTTGCATTTGTTCAAACCCTTGCATTCCTGTTTCTGTAAATGCCGAGGTCATCTGATACCAAAGACCTTGTATGGTGTTTTTCTTTTCGTCGGCAAGGTCGGATGCAAGCCCCATTGACTTTTTATTGAGTCCGGTTACTTCTTGCATTTTTGCTACATTATTTATTAATGCTAGTGCACCTGGAGCCGCTGTTACCCGAAACATCTTGTTGATTAGTGTTGAGAAATCACCAGCACTCATGGTTTGCTGTTTTTCATGTAAATCACTTAAAATGTCAGAGAGATTCCGAAGATTTCCGTTTTTATCTTTTGTGTTGATGCCTAATATGTCCCATGCTTCTTGACCTCTTTTAGTAGGGTTCATCATATTTAATAGCATCATACGTAACGTAGTACCTGCGTGAGAACCTTTGATACCGGCATCGCCTAATACACCAAAAGCTGCCGAAGCAGTTTCAAAATCTAGCCCTGATTGATGGGCGACAGTACCGGCATATTTAAATGATTCAGCTAATTCTAACAATGTTGTATTCGTTTTTGTGAACGTCATCGTAAGAATGTCAGCTGTGTTATCCATCTGTTTTGCAGGGATTTCATAGGCGGTCATAATGTTGGTTACAACATCCGCTGTTTCTCCCAAATCTGTATCACCTACTAGTGCAATATCAGATATAGGCCGGATGGCATGTTTTATTTGATCGACATTAAATCCTGCCATAGCTAAGAATTTTCCAGCTGATGCAACTTGTGGGGCTGTATATTTAGTCTCAACACCGACTTGGCGCATGAGCTGGTTCATTTCATTAAACCGACCTTCAAACCCTACACCTTTATCGTGAGTCTGGAGGATATTCTTTGTCGTTTTAGCTATATTATCATAGGTAGAAGCATCTCTAAATACAGAAGTTACTCCAGACATTAAAGAGCTAAGCCCATAGGCAATTCCCATCCCCTTAATCATTTCGCCTGCAACATTTGTACCTGTGTTGGCGTATGTTGGACCTAATACTTGCCGAGTAGATGGATACAGATAAGTACTTCGTCCTGCTCCAGTCTGTCGTGTTGAAGTGGAAGTCGTATTTCTAGTTGTGCTACCAGATACCCCCTTAGATGCGCCAGCGGCACTGGCTGTAATGGTTATTTTACTATTCGACTTAATCTGTTCTATTTTCTGTATTAACTTATCAAGACTACTTATTGCTCTTTCTGTATTAGCCTTTGGCTCAATCGTTTTACCATTTATAGAACTAATAGCTTGATCCAATTTCTTTATATCCGAAGTTGAATATAAAGGTTTACCTAATGCAGTCTTTGCCTGTGATTTTATATTATTGAGTTTAGTTAAGATGCGATCTAAACCTGCTTCGGCTGCACTTGTATTGATTTGTATGTTTATAGGTTTGGTCTTAATAGAAGCCAATGCTGAATTAACCTTACCGATGCTTTTTGCAACAATATCAAATCGCTTTGTTAATGCTTCCATTTCAGCTGTGGCCTGCTGAAATTTACGTATAGACTCTAAAGCTGGATTAGAGTTAACGTTTATCTGATAATTAACAATATAATTTTCTGCCATCTTTTTGTATTTTGATTTTCTAAAGAATAGCGGTTTGGTACCCTGAAAGATTGAAAAAGCCCCTTATCCGACAGAGGATAAAGGGCTACGTAGAAAAAACGAGTAATAAGACACTTTACGCAAGCATTCCAAGTGCACTTGCTTGTTGAGTTATGAGCATTTTGCTGTGGAGCCATACGGCATCTTCAGAAAGCATTGCAAATTCTTCATCGTTTAACTCATCAAGGTTTACGCTGGGAAAATAATGACGGATAAATATCAGTCTATGACGAATAAGTTGATCGTCTTTTACTTCCCAGCTTTTGATAAATTTACGAGTTTTCCTTTGCGCAACTCGATGATTTGAGCCAGGTGTGGCATTAAGCCATAGATGAACAAGGAATCATCTTTAATCAGTTCTTTGTCGCCATCGACAAAACAATCTTTTGCCAATTCTCGCATGGCACCGGCTTGGTCCTTTTGGGAGAGGGACAAATATTTACTGAATGTCGGGAAAGGCGGCTGTTTAAAATAACCGATATAATATGGCTTTTCGCCTTCGTCTTCATCTCCTTCCACAAAAATCGGGAATACACGTTTTAGTTTGGGATCTGAATCTTTCAGCTCTTTTACTTTCTTTTCAATCTCGGTCTGAATATCTTCAGGCAAGAAAAGGTCTTCGTTTACATTTTCCATTATAATTATGATTATTGATGTTTATCCAAGAATAGGAGTTCTGGAAATTGTTGGTTTATTGGTATTGCATTTAAAATGTTAAATATTGAATGATTGTATATTTTTATTGGTTAGACTTCTATTTTTCATTTTATGTTATTATTTTTGCATGAAAATAGTAGTACATGAGATTAATTTCGAGTGTACTCTATGTAGGGATGTAAAAGGGAAACTGTTGAAAAAATGGTCTTCCCTTTTTTACATAAGAAAAGGCGAGTTTTTACTCGCCTTTATTGCATGATATATCAGAGTTATAGCCAAGAACTAGTTCCTTCTCCTGTGATAATATCGAAAGGATTCAAATTGAATTCTTTTGTAATGTTTGTATCATCTTGTTTACTTTCCATTCCGTCTTCGTTAAAGAGGCATCCCTTTAGCGTTACAGTTTCGGCGGTCCAGTCTTCACCGGCATAAGCATTAGTAAATGAGATGATCAAGTCAAATTCTCCCAGATCCATTAAAGAACCAGCCAATGCCCGGAGTTGGGAAACGGTATTGTAATCCATTGTAATAGAGGCTGTACAGGTTTTATTGCCAAAGCCACGATTGATAGCATTTCCTCCAATACCGTAGTTATTTTCAACTTTACGAGTCTTGTTCCACTTGATTTCAGAAACTCCTTGCATAATAGTAGAATCTTCTGAAATATCCAATGCTGGTATGGAAATGCGGATCATAGACCAGCTGTATGCTACATTGTTAATTATTGCCATCTTGTTAATTATTTATTGGTTAATGCCAAGCCCTCGACTACTTCAATACGGGACGCTACACCCACCGGAACAAGTGAATATTTAATGATCAGTGTATCATTCTTTAATACATTTTGATTCTTATCAATTGTTACAGAAAAACCTGAAATTTCTTCATTATTCTGCATAGTTGTGAGGATGTCAGAGACAATGTTTTGAAACATCGTAATCTTGGCAGAAGATAGATATCCAGTGCTGGGATCTACTTTCAACGGAGAATTGACATAAGGCAATAATGCGTTGCGTACAGCACGTCTTGACTTATGAATTGTACGGTTTCTAGCAACTGTTCGGTAATCTCCGTTTGAACATGTTTGGTCTTTAGAGAAAAAAACTCCACTTTCCAAACCAGAATATTTGCACAAGAAGATATATCCCTTATCGTCCAGATCATCCAATTGGATTTTATTCAAAGATGAGTACTTTAATGTACTTGTCAACTTACTTTCGCTATTCAAAGTGACATCTCCGAATCCCATTTCAATATCTGGGAAATAACCAATCAAATTGAACTTATTTACCCATGCGAATGATTCTTGTACGCTTGCCGAAGCGATACATCCGAGTGCAGCTCCAATATTTCCTATAGGAGTGAGATTTTGATTAGCAAGCTGCATCGCTGATACATCAGCGTCTAGTCCCTGACCAAGTAATACACTGACAAACCGAGCATTAATAACACATGTTGGTATTTTGCCAAGTTCTACTTTCTTCACAGATTCTTCATCTGTTGCGATTACTGCGGAATTTGCACATAACAAAATTGATAAAGGAGCATTTTCATCAGCTAAAGACGCTGCTTTGGATTGCAGATCTGTAACTAGGTCAATGCTATATGTTTCTGCTTCCGGATCTGTTTGTTTCCACAACGATTGTTCAGTCCAAACACCGAGTTGGTTAATCATACCATGTGCTGCGCGTTGCATTTGTTCTATAGCATTCCAATCTACACCACAGTCTGCAAACATGATAAACAAACGTCCTGTGCTTCCTTGTATTCCAAAGAAATGATTGATATGATAATAAGGAATTCCAAACAGTAAATCCTTTTCAGTGTCACCGGAGTATGCGGTAATGCCAAGTTCTTTCAAATCATCCATAGAATTGATTTCAATAACATTACCTTGTAATTTGTCTTTTACGGCCAAACCAGCACCTTCTTCGAAGAATTTAGCTTGTTTGGAAATATCAAACAGCAAACCTGTGACTTTTTCAGTTGAGGTTGTAGAGCTTGTTCCAATGTTTCCATCGGTATCACTCATAAAAACGCCACCTAATGCCATATTTGTAAATTTTATTGTTTGTAATACGGATTTTGATAAAGAATAGCATCCTTCACCCAATTAGGTTGTGCATCTGCGGTGAATACACCACCTTTGGAATCAATATACAATGCCGGATAGCCAGGATATTTTTGTAACAGTTCTTTTACGAATTCTGGTATTTCATCTTTTTCTTTTGTTTTGTCTTTTTTTTCAGGTTTTTGAGAAGACTCTTTGATAGAGGAGGTATCTGGAGTTTCAACAGTGTCTTGCTCTTGTTTTTCAGATTCTTCATTTGAAATAACCGGTGTTTCTGAAGTAACTGTAGGATCTTGTGTTTTAACCTCTTCTGTAACCGGAGCTTCTGTATTCTTTTTTCTAGCCATAACTTAAATTAAAAAAGGGAATGGAGTACCGACTCCACTCCCTTGTGATAAACTATGATGAGATATTTAATTCAATTTGTTATTCTGCATTTTTGTAAGCGGTCCATGCTACGATTTCTGCCGGACGAACGATGTTTACATCCATTTTCATTCGCATCTGGAAGAAATACAATTCGCTGTTAGCTTGTAGCCGTTCAACCTTTACTACTTCAGCGTCATTTGCATAGTCAACCCCCATCCACAGGTTAGATTCCATGCCGGTAGTAAATTCTCCGAGTACGATAGTATGTTCTGGAATGCCGACAATAGGTACAATACGCTTACCTTTAAAACGATACTCGTTAACCTTAGTATTGTCGGAGTATTTCACTGTTTTGTCGCTTAGATATTGATCATATAAATCCCAAATATCCCAGCCACATACAAATACCAATCCTGCTTTTTTACGGATTTGTTTCGGGCATTTCTTCCACATAGCATTGAGAGCGGCTTCTACATTGGCACCTGTGCTCAATTCTGTAGTACCGGCAATAATGACTTGTCCACCAGCTTTCTCTACCTCTGTTGCATTTGTTGCAGTATTTGCCAGAATACGTTTGATTGCACCGTCAAAGTATTTCATTGGGCCACCGGCATTTTCACCTCCAATCGTTGTGCAACCTTCAGGAGTGGTAATTTTTGCGGCAGCTGAACCACCTTTTGCGGAGCACCAAATAGACTCACCGATATACTCATTCTTTCGATCCATCAAGAGGCGTAGCATTTTAGCTTGTACTTTTGGGTCTAAGTCACGGAATACCAAATTACCTTCCGGCTGGGCAAATTTGTAATACTTTTCATAGTCACGGGGGTTAAATTCAAGGTACACCATGAATTCTTGCGGTTCCAGGTAACGTTCTGTTAATGTGTATTGGTTCAATCCACCAGTAGTTCCTGCTCCTGCGCCATGAGTTGAGTTTGGAGTGGGGACGTTATCTTGAATTACTTTTCCCAATTGGATAGTGGGGATGGTGTATTTGAACTGGATTCCAGATTTGATATGAATCAAACCTTCTTTGTATGTATCATTCCCTTGCGCGGTATATGTCAGGAGGTCATTAAGGACCTCACCAGAATATGTGTTTTGCGCAAAATTTACTGAACTTGCCATGTTGTTTATGTTATTTTGTTTTTAGTCAAGTGTTTTAAATTGGAAATCTGTTCCTACGACAGCTTCAACAGCCTTAGCCATTTTCTTTTCTGCCTCGGTCATCTGATTTTCTGCATTTTCAATGTTGGCAGGGTCATTTGCAATTTTAGCAGAAATTTTATCACGTTTTGGAATGGAATTCAGCGTTGCCTGTACCATCTCAAAATCGTTTTGAGCCATTTCCACCCATTTAGTTTTTGCATCAGAATTGATTTTACCTTCAGCAATTGCATTGTCAACGAACTGTTCGATAGTTTCTTTACGTTTTGCTTCTTCAGCATCTTTGTAACTTTTCAATTCGTTCTTGACAGTTGTCAATTCGTTTTGAACATTGGTAAGTTGCGCATCCAATCCTTCTTTCTGAATTTTCAAAGCATTGTATGAAGCCTGAATTTCTGCTGCCTTGTTTTCCGCATTTTTCAATGCGTCAATTCGGGTAATAACAGCTGAAACTTCAGAGGTTTTCTCCAAACCAAGCTGGGCGCATACAGAACCAAATGCAAATTCTTGTTCTTTGTCCATTGTTTTTTGTGAATTTGAATTTTCTATTTGATTTTGATTAGGAATAGAACTGGAATCATCAAGTGGTTTAAAATTGCCCAGTTCTGTATTGATAGAAGCCATGATTTTTTGAAGGGCGTTCGCTTCCACTACTCCTTCAATTTGATCTTTTACTTTATTACAAACCTGTTTAGAGGTTTTTAAAACACATTCTGCTGATAATATACCGGCGTTTACGGCAGATTTTGCATCAAAGTAAGTTCCATCACAACCTTCTTTTCCATCCATGATTTCTCGAACCTTAGCTTTCGTCAGACCAAATCTTTTATGATATATGGTTTCAATCTGTTTCTGAAAAGCATTTACAATTTGTTCATTGTCTGGGTTGCATGACTTTTCGTCACGTATGAAGGGGTTGTGGATCATTAAAATAGAATAGTCACGCATGTAAGAACGAGTTCCTGCCGCCCACAGTACTGAAGCCATTGATGCTGCCAATCCTTCCACAATTGTTTCAACTTCAATGGGACATTGCTGTATAATGGAGAATGTTCCCATTCCGTACAGAACGCTTCCACCTTCACTATTAATGCTGATTACAATTTTCGAGGGTTTAACGTAATCTTGTATCCATAAAAATTCATCATTAAAATTACGTGTGCTCTCTTCATCAATTTTGCCATAGAAGCGCATATATACCGGTTTTGCTTCTTGCGCTTCTCCAACTACATATTTTAATTCATCTACTTTCATTTGAGCTTTTTCACAAGAATAGGTATCAGCTTCTTTAATGGTTGTAAGTTTGTTATTCGACTTGACCGGTTGGAGGATCAGTTGAAGGCATTTCTACAGAAGGTTCATACTTAGCCACATCTTCGATTTTAGGTTCCTTGTGATTACCATGTGCTTCTGAATCATGTTCTGGTGCATCAGAATGGTTCGTGAATGGTGGCATAACTAAATACCTGTCTACCCATTTGCGATACTGGAAAGAGGATGATGTTCTAAACCATATCTCGTAGTCAATCCAGTATGGCTGTAGCCCATGATCTAAAGATTCCGGCATATCAAAATAGGTAAGATTGCAACGTTCATTTAATGCTTCTTCGTAATCTTTCGCATCTTGAATTGCATCATTGATCTGTTGAAAAACGCGAAATCCATGTGTCTCAACAATATCGTCACTATTGTTTAAATCATTAAGCACAAATCTGATACGCATAGTGGCACGCCCTTCTCCAATTCTTTGTTGGGCAACTAAATAACGTACATTTACAAACCGAATAAATGCCGCAGGAAAAGGTATAGCATATTCTGTATTACCACGAGTACGAACAATACGTTCAAACTGTCCGTTATCTATTTTTACAGTTTGGAATAGTTTAGGCGAATTATTATCGTTAGGGTCTGTATGTAAGGACTCTAATACACGTTTTACAGCTAAATACACATCCTCTAAAGGGTTGTTGTCTACTTCCTCCAAAGTAGTATCGTCATCATCGGGAAGGGGAGAGGTGTCTTTTGCAAGTGTGTCTTTTAAACTGTCTGGTAAATCTGTTTTATACTTATCTACTATCATTTTGGAAAGCCATCAAAAATACGAATACTGTAAGATGAAATTTTATCAACTACGGTTGTAGAATATCCTATAAATTGCCTTTGTCTAATATAGGATGCTGGAGAACCGGGTTTGGCAATTTTCCCTCCTTCATTATGTATTGCTGCATAACAAAAGTTTCTTCCATATTGCCTATTACTAAATTTGAACATGTCTGGATCTGTGAATAATTTAACACCACGATTCTTATTAGAATGAAAGCGTTCCCATACTATTGAATGTTTTAATGCTCCTGTTTCTTCCAATATAGGGTGTGGCTTATGATCACGTCTGGATTGCCAAGAAAAAGTTCCGGCTGAATTGAACCGCCGGAGATAAAAAGAGTCTCTAAATATTTTTTTTGCGGCATTACCTACCAATGTTTCAAAATTGAATACATTAACTTCAAATTTATTAGGCAACCTCAACCATTGTTGAGCTAATTGTCTTGGAGTTATTACTTTTCCAGCCATTTGTCCTTAATTTTATTAGCAATGGTGCGCAGCCTCTTTTTATGCTTTTTAGGAATAATAAAGTATGAATGTGCATCACTAAATATTCGCCCACCTTTTGCTACACTTTCTTTAAATACTGGATTAACAAAATCGGGCATCTCAACAATTTGTCCCATCACCTGTGATAATTTGGATTGGTTGAGAACGTCAGCACTTTCTTCCACTAGAAAGCAACGGCATCCATGTTCAATTGGGGGGATTAACCATGCTGGGAAAGATGCTTTGCGGTAGCTAGTCCCTTCTAATGCAAGATGCCAAGGGCGAACCCTATTATCTCCCTGTGTCATATATGTTAACACTGTATTATTACTATACAAAATCCAACCAGCAGCAATTCCCATCGCATATTCAATATCTTCGTTTTCAATATTCGCGTATATGCTATTGTATCTGTGAAAAACATTTTCAGTTTCTGTCAGATCTGCTTCATTGTCAATATTAAAATTGTCTGGAAGGTTCTCCAACATCTGAAATTCTTCAGCTACTGCAAAATCAACAAGATTATCTAATGCAGCTACTAATATATTACGTTGCTCTTTTTCTAATTTGGTTAATCCATCATTGTGATTACGAAGTAATTCCAGTGCTTTTTCAAAGTCCATACCAAAACCTTTGATTGCATGATTAAATGCAAATTCCGCACGTAACGTCATCATTTCTTCTAATAAATCCCAACGATCCTCTATATTGCCATAGTCCTGTAAAAACTTCTGGAAAACAGCATAGATAGCAAGGTATTCAGCATTCTCTTCATCTTTGTTTGATTTAGATTCTGCAAGGACGGAAGGAGAAGTGCTATCTTTTATTCTCCTTCCATTAGAAAATTTTCAACGTTGCTTGAATTCTTTCGTTCACCACGCCTATGCCCATATCTTTTGTAATATTCTTCATCGGACATAATGCGTCTATCATTGGAACTTCCATTTATACTCCCGCTATTACTTGCCATTTCCGATATAGCGTTAAATTGTTTCCCTACGACAATACCAAATTCTTTTTCGATTTCATCTGCTGATACTTCATACTTATCTGTAATAAAAGAATATAAGCTAATCTTGTCTTTATTACTCATTTCTACACGGTTGGCATATTTGAATTCTAATCCCGGCTTGATATATCCCATAGATACTAATCTAGGAACGATCTCTTCATTCATTACATTTTCAATGAAACCGCGATACATCTCTATGCGCTCCCGAAAAATGTCTTGGTGAGCATTTGTTGATCCAACATAAGATTGGGTTGCTCCAGCCATAGATTCAGAGCCAACTATCAGATTAGAAACTTCTGTATTGGCAAAATTTATTAAACTAGTATATATGTGTTCGGAATTTGACATTGTAAATGTCTTAATGTCAATATCATCGTTCAATCCTGTAACTATTATTTTATTCTGAGCCGCATTTGCAATGTTTTGTGCTAATCGTTGTCGATCTTGAATGCTTTCTGATTCAGTCTTACCATGTATGATAGGCTGGCCATAAGTATGACTAAAATTAACATAATTAGCAAGAGTGAATTTTTTTGCAAGGATAGTTGGAGTAGTTGCAGAGAATAGCCCCAAATCACCATTATCAATAAGTATATAATTCTTGGAGTATTGCGATGAAGCAATATCCCATCCAGGATTCCACTGCCCTTGTCTTTGCACAACTCGTAATTGACTTGCCAACACATTTCTTCGCTCAATAATATTTACTTCAGCTAGCTTTCCTGTTAAAGGATTAATATCAGGCATTATTTCTAATAAGGTGTAACCGTACCATTTGGCTTCAACAATACCTTTTATGATTTTAGTGAATTGAGAACCTTGTATCTTTTTGGTTTCTTCTACATCCTTAATATATTTTCCTCGTTCATTTTGTCTTGCCAACATGTATCGTTCGCCTATAATCTGTGATTCTACAGTTTCTAATACTGCACGTAAATGAGCATCCTGCTCTACACATGCTTCGTATAAATCTATCAGTGGACCACGATCATCTAAAACAACCCCGCGTGTTACTTGGGATTGAATGGATTTGTATCTACAATGACGGTCAATCTCCCTAACATATTCTTGAATAGTTTTTTTGCTAGTTTTAAATATGCTTTCTAAAGGAGTGCCGTGAAATGTTGTTTCTGCACTAATTACATTCATATTAAGAGTTTTTGAAAGAATAGATAGCGAGTCTAAAGTTGGTTTCTATATATATGATAGGGTAGGAGTGTATGTATTATAATTTGAAATTTATAAATATCAGTATTATAGATATATAGCTATAAAATATGTGTTAAATATATGATTTTATATTGTCAATATGATAAAATAAAATATCTTTGCGTCGATAATTTAATGTTTAACAAATAATACGTCATTAAAATGAGTAAAGATTTTAATTATTTTCGCATTAAGATGGCATACAAGGGCACAAATGATCTAGGTGCTATTGTTCCCATCAAATCAGAAGATCTGGTAATGGCTACATGCTATACCGAAGCAGAACAAATCGCATATAAGTTGGCTGAAGGAAAAGATGAGTTTGGTGATGTGGATGTAGAAATTGTCCGCACCAAAATTTCAGAAGTTGCTTATAACGATACATTTGCTACTGATACTGAACTAATTTGTGGATTAATATCCTATTTTTTTGAAGAAAGTGAAGATACAGAAGTTGGGTTGTATCAAGTATCTCTTGTTTATTATGATGTGGACGAAAAGACTGGTAAAACCAAAAGTTCCAACAGTACAATTTATGTACCGGCTTATTCTTCATCTGAAGCGATAGAAAATATTCGCACTTACTTAAAACGGGCTGGGGAAACACGTGAATATACTATTCGCAATGTCAAATATGACAAAGCACAATCGGTCATGGTTACACCTGAAACTCATCAAAACAACATTAGGGTATAATGACTTCTCCTAAGGGAACCGGGAAAATTATCAATATCAAATGTACAGAAGTCTCACTCCCGGAATTTCCTAATCTCCTTTTTGGAACTCATTTTGATGGTAGCAGAATTTTTGATGCTACATATTATCTCCAATCTAAAGACCCCGACAATAAATTAAGCATAGAAGACTTCTTTCATAAGTTTGATTTCCAAATCAAGGCTATTGCAGAAACTTACAAGTTGCCTTTAGAGAAACTGGTATCAATCAACACGGAGGGGCATCAATTGATTGACGGATGTTTATGCTATCCGTTTTTATCTTATGTTGATCCGCAATTCTGCGCATATATCAATGAAATAATAGACGAAATGTTTGTTACTGGAGTTGTTGTGTCAGATACACATTTAATTTCGTTGGTAAAGAAAAGGCTTCCTCCAGAATTGCTCAAACAAATTTGGGATGGCAGAGAAGATTTTTCGTAAACCCAAAGCTGTCTTAATATTTAATCGCAGAAAAACATTGGCTCTTATGGCTGCTTCAGTAAATGAGGCAGCTAAAATCAGCGGTTTAAAGCCTGGAAATATTTCTAAGGCTTGTGTCGGTACATTGATTTCCAATGGTATGTATTATTTTAGATATATAGGCAGTGATGTTGAAATAGAATTATCAGATATAGGTTCATTGAAGTTAGAGGAATATGACAAATTATGTGGTATCGAACGTCAGACATATCCCACGATGGCGATGAACCGTAAAAAATGGAAATATAATAAAAACAATAGAACGTATGAAAGTAAAAGTTTATAGTACATCAAAACATCCGTTGCCTCAATACGCAACTAAGCAATCAGCAGGACTGGACCTAAGAGCAAATATTGATGCTCCAATTACTATTAATCCTAGAGAACGTGTATTGGTTCCAACAGGATTACATATACAACTTCCAGAAGGTTTTGAAGCAAGAATTCAGCCTAGAAGTGGACTGGCCCTTAAAAAAGGAATCACTTGTCTTAATTCTCCAGGATGCGTGGATGCCGACTATCGAGGTGATGTAGGTGTAATTCTTATTAATCATGGAACAGAGCCGTTTACTGTTAATGACGGGGAACGGATTGCTCAAATGATTATCTCTAAATATGAACAAGCAGAATGGGAGCCTGTTTCTTCAATCGAAGATTTAGAGGTCACAGAACGCGGTGAACAAGGATTTGGGCATTCAGGAATAAAATAAGAAATATGGGGTACGTTTTATGTGCCCCATTATTTAATTTATAAATATTATAGGATATGGAGCTTAATTTTACAGTTGAAACAAAAGATGTGTTGCTTGATATGATTAAGCGACACAATAATATGTATCGTATGGGTACGCCAGAAATTTCAGATGCGGAGTATGATGCAGAAATAGAACTATTAAAAACACTTGATCCAGACAATGAATGGTTCAAACATACCGAACCCGCTTTTGTACCTGAAACCCGAAAACGGGCTTTGCCAATCCCAATGAAATCTTTAAATAAAGTAAAGGATATATCAGAACTTAAAAAATGGTATATGTCTTTAGGCTTGAAAGGAAATGCAGGTGTAATATGTATGCCTAAGCTGGATGGTCTTTCTCTACTATATAATGAATTAACTGGTGAGACATATTCTCGTGGAGGGATAGAAAATGAAGGGCAAGATTGTACTAGCCATTATCGAGCATCCATTCAATGTTATAACCCTGCCAGCTGTTTTCATTATACTTTTGGAGAATTTGTTATCAATAGAAGTGATTGGGAGCAGCATTTTCATGGGAAACGTTCTAAATTCACAGGAGATATTTTTAAATCACCGCGTAACACAGCTGCCGGTCTTTTAAATAGAGATGAACCATGTGATTATCTTGAACACGCTTCTTTCTTCAGATATGGGGTGGATGAGAGTTCCCTACATGATTATAACAACTTCCATAGTCTGATAGAAACTATTTGTAATATCTATCAACAAGAGCATCTTTACCATTTTGCTTTTATAGATGAACTGAACGAAGAGCTACTGATGAATTTATTCAAAGAGTGGAGTAAGGTATATCCAATTGACGGTATTGTGATTTATATTGATGATTTGCGCTTATGGGAAGTTATTGGCAGACATCAAACATCTGGAAATCCATTATATGCTATTGCCTACAAACATCCAGATTTTACAGAATCTTTTGAGACAACAGTTAAGGATATTGTATGGAAAGTCAGTAAGTCGGGTGCCCTTAAACCTGTGGTTAATATTGAAATGGTTGATACTGGAGATTGCAACATGGAAAATCCTACTGGATATAATGCTGGCTGGATTAATGATCACGAAATAGCAAAGGGGGCTGAAATATTAGTTACCCGTTCTGGAGGGGTAATTCCTAAGATTCTGTCAACTCTTACCCCAGCAACACAAGAAGAACAAGAAAAATTATGGGATGAAATGTCAGAGTGTCCTCATTGTGGTTCACCGACTATGTGGAATGAGAATCACATAGAACTGTGTTGCACTAATCTTAGTTGTCCAGGTGTTCAATTAGCTAAAATTATATTTTTCTATTTGACATGTGGGGCTGAAAATATGGGAGAAGAAACATTATCCAAAATATTCAATGCAGGCTTTACCTCTATACCGGCGATTCTTAACATTACTTTTAACGATCTGATAAAAATCGAAGGATTCGGAGACAGTATTTCAAAGATAATATTGGAGAATAACAGAAAAATCATGCAAGGAGTTGATTTGGCGACTTTAATGCAAGCCAGCGATTGCTTTAAAGGAATAGGAAAAATAAAGGCCCAAAAAATATTGGATGAAATGGATGATGAGGATTTATGCTCGTTCTGTCAAGGGTGGTATATCAATCACGAACCGGATGTTCAAAGCGAAGACTTTAAGAATTGTCCTATAACTGTACAAAACTTATTGTTAGGGTATTTTCCATTTATGGCCTTTTTAGAGGAAACTAAAATACCTTACAAATTGTCCCCAAAGACCGTTGTGCTGGAAGGTAAATGTAAAGGTTTGTCCATCTGTGTATCAGGATTTCGAGATAGTAATCTTGAAGAAGTAATCACCAACGAAGGAGGAAAAATTGTTAGTGGGGTGTCTAAAAAAACAACACATTTGGTGGTGAAAGACAAGTCTGCCAACTCATCAAAAATATCCAAGGCCAAATTATTGGGGATACCAATTTTATCAATTGAAGAATTCTGTGATTTTTTTAATAATTAAATTATTGCATTACAATGTATTAGCGATTAATATTGATTTAAATTGATATTAATCGCTTCTAAATTTGTATAATTGGATGTAATATCATACTTTTGCATTAAGTAAATGAATTGATATAATTATGGCAAAGAAAAATCAGTTAACTAAAAGTGATTATCTTCCTATGGAAGAATATAAGAAGTTATTACGCCTTCTTCATAAGGATCGGCAATATTTATGGGAACTATATGCTCGACTGGCATTCTGCACTGCACTACGAGTATCAGATGTATTGTCTTTAGCATGGGCTGATATTCTCCATAAAGGTTCATTGACCAAAATTGAGAAGAAAACTGGAAAAGTACGAAAAATCCCATTTAATTTAAGTATTCAAACGAGAATAGAGGAACTTTATATATTGCTTAAACGCCCTAATCCGAATGAATTAATATTTAAAAGCAAATTTACAGGAGTATCTGTCTCTTCCCAATATCTTAATCGGATAATGAAAGAATGGAAAGCTAAATATAAATTGGATATAGAAAATTTTTCTACACACACTTTTAGAAAAACATTTGGACGATATGTTTATGATACAAGCGAAAACAAGTCAGAAGCACTGTTACTATTGAACAGGATATTCAATCACTCTAACATTGAAATAACTAAAATATACATCTGCATTAGAGAAGATGAAATAAATTCTATATTCGATTCTATCCGTCTCTAACTTCTTCGCTACATTTTACATTTTGATTTGCACGACATGTGCCCCTATCTTTACTCCATAATTGGATAAATAAAATTGACCATGTTTATACAACAAAAGAGGGGACTGTCTGTATCCCCACCTATCATCATTACTTGTGAATTATGTAATACGCTGGAGAACCTGGATGAATGTAATCCTCCGGGAGATATTTTGCGTATTATGAGTAAACGAAATGTCTGTTCTAAATGTGCTTTCTGGATGGATAAAATAGCTCATCCGGATATAGGTAATGAAGTTATTGGTTCTCATTATTATATTGTATATCCATTTGTAAAACGACCCAATAACGTTATTAAAGGTTCTGAAGGTAAAGAATTTTATATTCGGCGATTTGATGGAACACTAATCAAATCCAATAATATATGGCATCAAGGTGAAATCCCTGAACATTTTAGAAAGCAATTACCAGATACTGCCAATTTCCTATCATTGATAACTTATACCAAATTATCTAACGACCCTCATAAGTGTCAGGCTAAAGGATGTTGGGATCGCTATAATTGTCTTAGATATAATTTATCTTGCGAACGAGATGGACCTTTCAATAAGATTCCGGCCAATCATACTATTGGCGATGAAAACTGTCCTTCATTTATAAATATAAACGAATTAAAAATATGATATATGCAATTTTTATACTATGCTTAATATTGTTTGCCATTGCCATTTATGCACTTCGTAAACTATCTAAGCAATACAAAACTCTTCAAGAGATATATTATCTTCAGAAGCTAATGTTATCTCACTCTCAATTTACGAATGATGCCAATGAAATGGTTTTATGGAAAATCAGATATGATATATGGTGCTGGAATGAAAACTTAGTAAAAGCGGAAAATTATGAAATGGCACAACAAGCCAAAGTAGCAACTAATATTATAGCTGATATGATAACTTTTTATCGTAACAATTTAAAAGCAGATAATAATGATATATACATTAAAAAATGAGATGGAACGAATGTGGAATCAGTTTGACCATAAAGCGTTTATCTCAAATGATCCTATTCAAATAGTACACCGGCTACGGAATCTTTCTGGGAGAACTACAGCGGATATTGAGGTTTGTGCAATATGGACGGCTATGGTTTCATGGGGACAATATAGTCATATAATATATTGTGCAGAGAAGTTGATGGACGTATGTGGATGGGAGCCAGGTAAGTATATTAAATTTGGTGATTTTTATGATATTCCGGACGAATGTAATATTTACCGTACTCTTACAGGAAAAATATTTAAAGAGGTGTGTCATCAATTAAGATACTTCTACAGTAAACACGATTCTATTCAGGAATATTTAAAAAAACATCCCATTTCACTTGATGATTTATTACTCACGTTATGTAATTGGTGTGAACCAGCCCGTCTTGGAAGTCCATATCGTAACTCTGCTTGTAAACGTATTAATATGCTGTTGCGTTGGATGGTTCGTAAAGATGAAATAGATTTAGGAGTATGGCAGACTGACTTAATCAAACCTAAAAAACTATACGCTATTATGGATACCCATGTTGCACAGCAAGCACAACGTATGGGGCTTATATCTTATCCTAAAGAAAGCTGGAAGGCTGTTATGGAACTCACTCATGTTTACCGCCAATGGGATGCAGAGGATCCATTAAAATATGACTTTATATTAATGACAAAAAACTTGAAATAAAATGATTGTTATTCTTTTAATTGTATTGTCGCTTGTCTCAATCGCGGCTATAACCATTGTGGTTGCACAGAATACAGCCTGTAAAGATTGTCCTTTTAAACGGACATGCGATGAATTGATGGGCCAAAATCAACTTAACTTGTGCCAACAAAATAATATGCCAAGTCAAAACGAAGAGAAATAATAAATTGATGTATAACGAACTAATTTAATAAAAGTATGGATATAGAAAATAAAAACAGAGTTTCTGTAGAAGATATGAGAGCATGTTATGCTGAAAGATTTCCGTATGCACCCAATAATCAACGCATAGGACGATTTGCAAAACAAATAGGTTTCCGTCTTACCAAACAGATGGTTAAAGGGCAGATTGTTAGTTTTTATATAAAAGATGATATAAGCAAATGAGTACGTTTTCCGACAAATTCGATAACCACTGGAAGTGCATTCCATACGCAATGGCAACGTTAACATCCAGTGATGGCTTTATGATTTTATTTCATCTGTTACGAAGAGGCTATACAGATGGGGATAAGACAACATGCGCCATATCCAACAAAGAACTAGCTGACGTCATGGGAACTTCTATTAGTTCAGTACGCCGGGCAATAGATACCTTGAAGCAACTTAATCTTATCAGCTGTTCTCAAAATAAAGGGGCACTTTGCACATTCTATGTAAATTGGAGCGAGATACGAGCAATACATAAAGTAAGTTCTCAAATATCAGATAAAGGATGGGTATATTTGCGAGGCTTGTGCTTAAATAGCGAGGTACGTCCAATTTCAGCGATTCCATTGACCATATTGAACGATGTAGTTCGTCAATATCCACACACTTCGCTCAATATGAACACACCCTCGCTCAATATGAACACACCCTCGCTCAATATGAACACACCCTCGCTCAATATGAACACACCCTCGCTCAATATGAACACACCCTCGCTCAATATGAACACACCCTCGCTCAATATGAACACACCCTCGCAAATAGACGAAGAAAAAGGTGAAGACATAGAAAAACTATCAGAAAATATAGTCAAAGAGCAATCTAACCTCGTTCAATATGAACAGGGGTCCGCTCAATATGAACGAGGGTGCGCTCAATATGAGCAGGGGTGTGTTCATATTGAACGAGGGTCCGCTCATATTGAACAACAGAATAAGATATATATAGATAATATAGAGAATAAAGAGAATCATAACGAACGAAGTGAGTTTAATAAAGAAACTGATATGAAGATTTTGGAATGGTTCAATTCTCGTGACTTATCCTTTCCAGATCTTTCTTCTTCTGATTTTGAAACTATCATTAACCTTCCAGATTTTGCCGATAATGATTTTGATATGGCAATAAGAGAAGTTTGGGGATATTTGCAATATGATGAAGACTCTCCAGGTAATTACATCCCAGCTGAATATTTCAAAGATATTCTTTACCGTGCTTGGAATGATTTAAAAACTATCAATCCGGATTTCTCTCTTTCGGAACAAGACATGAAGAATATTTTTGGATTCGATGTTGAGATGCAGAATGGAGAGCCTGTATGTTATGTGACTCCCAGTAAAATTAAAAACATCAATCAATCTCCTTCATCTTCCAGAAAAATTAAACGGAAAGGAGTAGGGGACCGAACCTCCAGATTAATATTTCTTGAATCTATTCGGCAAATCGCTGAAAAAGATACGAACATGTTAACAGATGCCGAATATGCAATATGGCTTATGATTGAGTTCGTGAAAGAACGGGAGAGTAATCAGCAACCTCGTCCATCGGAAGTGACAAAAGCAGCTTATGAAGATTTGCTTAAACGTTTCTCGAACGAATCGAAGGTACCTGTGGAAGATTTAAGAATCCTGTGGAAAGAACTTCCTCAAAAAAATACAGTTAAACTTCATCCTCAACAGTTATCAGTCGATAAGATTATAAACTATAACGTGCAGGTAAATCAGGCAAGTGATGTGGAAGATCTTTATAACAAAAAGATGGCAGAACAACCATGAAGTCTTTTGCCACCTTCCAGAATCCTTTTCCTTAGCCGGGCTTGATTATCTTATTTCGGGTTCGGCTAAGAAGTTTCTTCTAATTTCTATTTCTTCAGACAGTATTCTAATCGCATCTTTCTCTTTCCGGAAATAATTACCTGCCAGATAACGTTTATTACTTGTTACATTTCCCTTTTCCACATCAGAAGTAACTTGCATTTTATCTGTAATATACCAGTAGCGTTCTCCTGTAGCTACTTTCATGTTCAAAGGCTCAATTCGTTTTAGAAAATGATTCCATGTCTTACCGACCTTAGCTAATTCTATATCCAGAGCCTTTCTTTGATAGTCCGCTGGCTTGAAAGTTGTGAATGAGAAATCATCTATTTTTCCTAGATACTCGTTCATGCTGTATTTAACCGGTTCCCCTTTGATAACATAGCAATACATAACAATGTCTCCAGAGGATTTATCTGTAAGTCTTACGACTCCATATCCTTCTTGACCAGTTTTATGGTTATGGAAACATACTAAATCACATGATTTGGGAATATACTTAGTAGAAATTACGAAAAATGGGTTGCCAAATTCTTGACCATTTTCATCTAAAACTAAATAGAGGCGATTTAAAGCATTTTCTCCGGCTGGGGTTATAATGTCTACAGGGATTGTTATTTTGTCGAAATTAGGCGTATTTCCGTCAATTCTAAGGCATATTAAAACTGTATTCACATTCCCTTCTTGTACCAAGCCTATAGAATCATTCCATTTTACTGCATCTCCAGCTCCAAATCCTTTGTCAAACCAGTTAGCAAATGTAGCGTAATCGAGAGATTCAGGATCGTCTGAATAACTGGAAGGTACATGCAGCTTAATATTATATTCTGTTTTGCAATAAGAACTGATTCCTTTAAAATCAATTTCAGACTTATATTTTCTTTTTCTTAGAAAATGCTCTACTTGTTTTTTAGTTTTCATATTTGGATAAAATAATCAATTGTTAGGCAAATGTAATATGATTTTTTGATAAACGTCAATTTGGATATAAAAATTTAGCTTAATTACCATAAAACGAGACTGAAAAAATAGGTGGCTAGAAAAAATTAGAAAACTTATATATTGAATTTTTATATCATTGTCAATTTGAATATATTGGAGAATAATTATTTCTCTGTACTAGAAAAATAAAGTTAATAAATTGATGCTGGGATAATTACAAAATCTCTACTTCCAGATTCGATATATTATAAAATTAATGTTAGAAATTGGAGATAATTTTATTGTATTGAATAATATGGTCTGGAAGAGAATTGGCTTTTCATACTATGATCGACTTTTGAAAAAACGAGATTGAAAAATCAGGTCGGATTATATATACGGTATTCGCTCCAAAGTTAACCGGCTCTGCCTTCTTTTTTTTATGTTTTTAGTTGGTATATTCTTGTAAATCAATTGTTTATATTGTTTCACTAATATACAAAAGTGAAACAAATGTACTTTTGCCCTTTGTTTTGCCTATTCTTTTGTTTTTGATACTCTTTTGAAATTATTACAAATTTACCCTTTTGTGTATGTGATTTGTTCCCGTTCCTTTTTTGCATCCAGGTAACAACATCCCGCGCGTATATGTGTGCGTATGTGTGTATGTGTGTCACGATTTGCCCTAATAAGTAACCCCGCGTACACGCGCGTGTGTTGTTGTGCTTATTTCATTGATTATCAATTGTTTATAGACGGAATTCTTTATTGTATATTTATATATTGCTGAAAATCAATTGTTTATAAATTATTTTAGTCTTAAAATGAAATTAATTGATTATTTATTTGTGTATATCAAAATATTGCCATATCTTTGCAACGTCAAGTTAAGATAACGGCTACTTGATAAAGTGTTTACTTTCCGTTTTGGTTTTATCTGTAAACCTACAAAAAGCGAAAACCGCAAACAGATACGAGATGATAAACGTAATTAATAACCGTAAAAACAAGAAGTAAGAAACGGACAAAAGAAAGTAATACAGAAAAGCAAAAGGAGTGCGAAAGCGAAAGCAAAAGCGCACGCCCAGACATAAAACGGGATGTTTTGTGAACGGGGAAAGAATGCACCTGACTGTAATGCTCAGTTATTAAAGAGGGTTATGCAAACCGTCGTTAGCCCCAGGTGTGTCCATACGTTAAAACTACGCAACCGCTGTGATAGCGTTATGAGTTTAGCAAGTTGTACGTAACAAGCGCGTAGTATGCCTAGAATGTGCATAAATTATACCCTCGCTAGTGTGGACGTGAGGAAAAAGGGAAAAGCGTGGGCTTAGTGCCATAAGTGTGCCTGTCACACTTGCATACCGAAAAACGGATGTCTGCGCAAAGGTGTGAAAATCTGCCCCTAATGCGAACTGAGAAAAGGTGAGCCAAAAGTGCGTGAAAACGTAAAACTGACTCTGTCGAAAGTGTGCCCAAGTTGCACCACCGTAATCACCAACGCAACGCAGCCCTAACAGTGAAGAAGTGTATGCCAAAAGTGTGCTTTAACAGTAACGATGGAAATTACCTACCACATAGGCGAAAGCGTATGTAAAAAGCTGCAATTCAATCGGTTTGGTTGCAGTTGGTGAGCACTCATACACAGGGCGCACGGCTCCGTTGCGCTGTTAGTGACGGGCAAAAAGTTGTACATAGAGTGTGCTGGATAGGTGAATGTCCAGTATGCTCTGATTGGGCTTTAACGCAATCGAAAGCGTGTAAACGTTTTCGGTGGTGCGTTCCTATTTTGGTAGGTCGGGGTTCGATTCCCCGATTGCCTACAATGCGCTATTGCAGAAAATTCCTAAAAAACAGTAATCATGGGAACAATTAGTAGGTATAACAGTGTACAATTTGAGAACTTAAACGCAAATGAGTTGGTAGGCGTAACTTTGGTGTATAAGAGTGTAAACCGTGACGGAGAAACGCATTATTCAGGACTGAATTTTGCCGGTGATGAATACACGCCAAAGGATAAGACACAGGACGAGATTTTCCGCGTGTGGAAGAATGTGGTAGCTACGTTCTGGACTGTGAAAGCGGTGGAAGCTGGGCTGCGTGAAGATAATGGTGGTATTGCATCCAAATTGCGTAGCGGTACACCGGCTGAAATCATAGTGCGTACAAGTGATTGCAAAGTGTCAAAGAAGTGGGATGTTGAGGGAAGTGTATGGAGCCGTATTGGTTTGGTGCCTACAAAGAAAGACCTGGATTGTGCAGCGCGTGATTTTAAGAAGAAAATCCATGCTGCTACAAAAGCGTCTTTCGATGCTCTGAAATTCCGTTTGAACTTTGAAGAAGTAGCTGCAAAAGCTGCTGACTATTATGAAATCTTGGGTGTGAAGCATGATGCTACGGAAGCGGAAATTAAAGCTGCATACAAACAAGCTGCTAAATCTGCTCATCCTGATGCCGGTGGTTCCAATGAAAAGATGCAAGAGGTAAATGCAGCATGGGAAGTTCTGGGAAATGCTCAAAAGCGTGCGGAATATGATGCGCGAATGGCTGCATAAATAAAAACTGGTAAGTCATAACATATATAGCACGTCTGGAGGTGAATACAGGCGTGCTATTTCTATGGGTAAAACGAACGTGGAAGCGTAGCGTGCAAGAAGTGCGAGTCTTTGTTACCCACTTTAATTGTGGCATGTACTTTTGAGTGCGTGCCATTTTTGTGTCTGATTGTAAACCTTTAAAATATAAAGCATGAAACGAGCAAGAATCCAAAGAACGAGCGTAAAAGTTATTTCTACCTCTTGTGCAAGTATGACATTCTATTTGCCTAAATCTCAAAATGTTACCGTGAAGCGGAAAACTGTGTATGATTTATTTAAAGCGTAAATCTATGAAGAAGTATGTTGTGGTATATAAGCGGAAAAAGTATATCAAAGTAGCTACTGCAATTGGTAGTAAATTTTATAAAATCTTGGTAGTTATATGCCTGTTGTTTTCCTGTATTGCGATAAATGCCAAAACTATACGGGTATTTACAGGAAACATACAGCGCGTGGAGAAGACTGTGAGGATAGATGGAAACACTTACTTCCTAACATTGAAAGATGGTACCATGTACCAACTGGAGGATGAGAAGCAATATAGTATTGTATTGGAGAGTTGGAAATATTTCAAGTTTATAATGATTGATGTGAAAGATAATGGCAAAAAAGAATGATATAGCCAGTTTCTTCTACTATATGTGGAATTGCTGGGATGAGCACGAATGTGCTGTTGCTTTTGAAAAAGCCGAATGTGGATGGAGACATTTATGGAACAAGTGGCGTGAATATAATAGTCAAAATGGTCATTATGGAGCGGTAGAAGAATTTTTTGCCAATTTGGATGACAGGAATCAGAACTTACTCGTAGAGCGTGCACTGGAAATGTACAGCGGTAAAAAACGTATCAAATGAAAAAGATATTCAAAGTAATCGTGGGATGTGTTATTGTTATACTAACATTAAAAGCCTGCCGCTTGAATTATGTGTGCGATGTAGTTGATAGCATCCCAAAAGAAATCCGAGAGCGCATAATTACAGAGCACCCAGAATGCGCCAATATTGATTTGTTGGTGAAATTCTGGGAGACTAAAGGAGATTCCCTTGTTTCTGAAATTGTTCAGGAACAAATATATGACTGTGAACTTACCGAGTATTTGAAACTCCATCCCGAAGAGAACAATTAATATCAAGATAATAAGGGAAACAAAAGTGTGTAAAGAATGTGGTCAGAGTTTGCCCAGATCAAATTTTTCTAAGAATAAAGCAACCAAAGATGGGTTGGCAAACTATTGTAAGAAGTGTGACAAGGAAAGAAGACGCAAATCTAGTGGCGGCATAACTCAACAAGGAGTAAAAGCTACTCTGAAAATGTCTGACTTTGATGACAACATGTTGTTTGCTGAATTGCGTAGACGTGGATACACTGGAGAATTACGTTATTCCAAAGTAGTAAATATATAGGTATGTACACAAGTTATGGCTGGGAGTTGACTAATCTTTTGCAGGGACAAGATGAAGAATATCTGCTTGAAGTGTTAACAGAAAATTACAGACGTTTGAGAGATGTGCCAGATCATCTTATTGTGACATTGCTTGAATACCGTGGTTATACTGGAAGATTGATAAAAAGTGAAAATTAAAATAAAGAAGTATGATACCAGAAATTATCGAACAAATGCGCAAAGAGTTATACGATACTAAATTGTGCATCTCTGATTTCGAGAAGTATGATTTGAAAACTCTTGAAAAGACTAATGAGCCATTTTTTTGGTTAGTGCGCACACACGGAACACATCTGTGTTTTATTGGCCCCAGTGTAGAAAGTCTTTTTTCGTCAGAAAGTAACCGGTTTGCAATTATGAAAAATTCTCATGCTATTATCGCAAGTATTGTTTATTGGGACGATTTGGACTATAATAAGTATTTTTATTGGGATGGAGCACAACTTCAGAAAGTATCCAAGGATAAGGTTATTTCAATATTCAATAATATTTGGGGAAGCCGGATACATCAACTTTCCATTCAATACCCTGAAGAGTATGCAGCCATAAACAAACCATTGGAATTTAAAATGTCCCCAGAAATATCAGAGCGTGTAAAAGAGGTCAAGAATATTGCTTCGGAATTGCAAGATTCAAGTTTTGAAGATTGCTTGAAAAGTCTACAAAAATGGGTGAGATTTGCCGTTAACCAACATATTGAAATATATGGTGATTTTGCGAAAAATAGCTTTGGATTCTCTGAGGTGGTAAATGGCAAACGCAAAATTTGCGGCGGGATAATTATGTCCCCAAATGCGACTGAAAGACGTTGGAGTATTCATACATAAAACTGTTGTAATATGAAGTATTCAGTAAATCCTAATCTCAATGCTGTTATGAATAGTATTGAGAAACTATTGTTATCCAAAGGAAAGGATAAGCAAGAGAGTATTCAAATTATTAAGAGGTATATAAAATCATTTCCTAAAGAACCGGATTATAACTTGGCACAACATGGAGGTATGCTTGTTTCCCCTTATGATGTGAGAGAATTGAATATTAAATGCGGTTATAGTGCTGTTGTTCAGAACAGAATCTCTGATGGGAGAGTCTGGAATGAATACTTGCTGCGGGTAGGAAGAGTTGCTAAGGAACTTTTAAAAGCAAACGAACTATGAAAGTTATATCAGAAATTTCACTTCGAGATTTCAAATTTTGGAGTGGGGTGAGGATCGGGCAAAGAACTGTACCGATGAACAACTGGATAAAATTGAATCCATAATGGAGAGTGCTGCTCCTGAAAGTGGTTGGACCGATGATGACATAAATAATTTCTTTTGGTTTGACTTTGATACAATTGCAGACTGGCTTGGATACAAGGATGGAGAACATTTTGATGCAGGCGTTAACGAAGATGATGTGAAAGAAGCGCAAGATTGGTTTGATGGTATCACAGACACCGAAGATATGATTAATATAGCCAGCCTTGACAGAGAAGACTATATTTCTACAGATGAAGATAGGGAAGAAGAATTCGATGAAGATCTTGTTTACTATGACTTTTCAAATTGGTGGAACAATATGGATGATATTGAACAAGTGAAAGAGTATCGTAAGCACGAGTAAAGTGTTATGGTAGAAATCCGGGTTCGATTCCCGGAACACTACATATATTTGTTGTTTCCATGTGTGTTGTTCGACATGTTTTTGTTTGAAGGGTGGCGCGATCAGAATGTTATTGTTCTGGTTGCGCCTTTTCCTTTAAAGTTAAAGCGAGTTAATATTCAAAAAGTGGACAACTATGGACACCATCAAAAAACTATTCGATAATAAAAACAAAAGGAAATATGCAAAAGGAATTGTTAGAAATAGAATTTCGTTATCATGACAGACCGATAGGTAGCTGCCCAGCTACTTCTTGTAGTAAAACAATTGCCATAGGTATATTTGATACTTTGGAAGAAGCAGTCAAAGCTGGTAATGAAACATTGAAGGTGTTGTCAGAACATTTCCAAGTAAGATCAGATGACCGATTTAAAGTTCGTGGTTTGTTTGGCACTCCAGATAGACTTGTAACAAATTGTTGTTATACAACTAAAGGGATTGCATATTTTGCAAAAATTACTCCTCTAAAATTTGATGATCTCTCTGAAACTATAGCAGAGACATTTAAAGCATACGATAGATACAGACAATATAGACGTGAACAAGAAAACGATGAATAATATGGATGTAATAGTCTTAAATCACAAAAACAAAGTATCCTTGCAGGTACAGCATGTAGATATTGGTAGTTCTATTGATTTGCATTTTCCAAACGAAAATCAATCATTTGATGCTTTTCAGAAACTTCGTGAAATAGGTGTGAGATGTTTCCATGCTGGTAAAAATGCTCCTTGTGGAGCTTCTGTAATGATGTATTCTTATGGTAATGATAATCTTCAACTTCAAATAAAGTAGTAAAATGGAAGAAAAGAAGTATATAAATATTGATAATATGGCGACACGCCTTTGTCAAATTCTCAAAGATGCACGTGAAAGCATGGTTGATGATGAAAATAAAGATTTTATCATGGAGAACTTTTCGGATGAATATCTGGAAGATTACAGCAATGTAATGGCTTGGCAATTTAATTCTGATATGAAGAAATACTTGCATAATCCAGACCACAGGATTTGTGGTAATTTCAATAACATTGATTATGACTACCCTTATCATATTTATGGAGAGGTTACATACGATACGCCTCTTGTAAATGCTATGATCGCTAGATTAGATGCCGGTGAAGACAGCGAACAAGCTAACGAGGACCGGGACTTTCTTGTTGACTGGTTCTTTGAAACTTTTGGAACATGGGGAATATCCTATAATTTCCAGTCAAATATATCAGAGTTCCTTTATATGGAGTTTGAAAACCAACAATCTTAAATCAATGAAAACAATAACATTGCAACTGTACACTTTTGATGAATTGTCGGATGAGGTACAAAAGGAAATTATTGAGCGTGAACGCTGGAATATAATGGAGCAGTGCATGGAGGGTTATGGTTCGGATTATGTAACGTCTCTAAGAGCTTTCGAGAAATTGACAAACACCCAATCATATAGTTGGAGTGTTAACTATAGCGGATACGATTTTAATTTTAAATGTAGTTATAACCCAATTTTTGAATGTCCAGTTAATTGTGATAATGACATTTACGCAGAGGATTTGTGTGGGAAGTTACTGTTCCGATATATCAATAATAATATTATGCCATACATTACGCATGGCCAATATTATTCAACTTCAGGTGAGTGTATAGACGGGAAACACACTTATAAGCATAGACGAAGTAGGGTTATTAAATCTTTAGAGGATTGTCCACTAACTGGTATGTGTTACGATTATTACTTGCTTGAACCTATCATTAAATATTATAAAACTTGGTGCAGTTATCCGGACAACTTTTCGCTCACAGACTTAATAGAACAATGCTACGACAGTTTTTTCAAATGCTGGCATGAAGAATATGAGTATTGGGCCAATGATGAAAATGCAATCCGGGAGGAATTACATAACAACCAGTATGATGACAGGTTGTATTATATGGATGGAAGAGTTTATAGTGGACCGTTAGATGATGTTGCATAATTAAAATTCAAAAAACAATGGTACTCAATATAGTAAAAAATGGTACAGATTCTTCAAGCATTTTAGAATGCGTGAAAAAAACTTTCAATAGTTCTAAGGTAAATATTAAAACAGACTATGAAATATCTGTTGATATTGAAGTAGTTGGCGAGGGTGGACTGCACAGTTTGGAAGGGATAAAAGAACTGGAATATTATTTTAGAGACTATGACATCAGGGTTTGGTAATTTTAAGTGGTCAAGAAATGAACGGAGAACAGATAATACCGCCAATTACTGATCCATTAGGGAAACATTGGCAACAACCTCACAGAAGATTTATTGAATTGGACGATACCCATGCACTTATGAGCGAACAAACGTTTAAGGGGTTGAAAGAATATTCGACTTCAATACCTACAGGAAGATACGAAGGTAAAATGTGGAAAGGATTTATAAAAGGGGAATGGTATCTTGTATGGCTTGCCCCTGACACAAATCACAACTTACTTCGTATAGAAAAAAGGATAATATTAATAGTATAAAACAGAATAGATATGAATAAAATGAATTTAAACGAATTACGGGATAAAGCATATAAAATCGCTTGCGAACATGGGTTTCACAATCAGGAGTTGAGTAATGAACATCTTCTTTGCTTTATAATATCCGAACTCATGGAAGCTGTGGAAGCTGATAGAAAAGGTAAACGAGCCAATGTTGATTGGTATAATAAGAAGATTGCTAACAGTCGCATTTGTCAAGGGTTAGACCCAGATATTCCCAAAGAGCGCGGTTACGAAGTTGCATATAACGAAACCATTAAAGGTTCAATCGAAGAAGAATTAGCTGATGCTGTTATCCGCTTGCTTGATCTTGCAGGACTTCGAGGAATAAACCTTGAACTTGCCAACGGAGATATTGATGACTGTATTGAAGATATGGCAGAAGCCTGTAAAGACGAAACTTTCACCGAATCAATCTATTCCATCTCTACACTTCCTGTTAGATATGACGGAATATTTGATTTTCCTACAGCCGTGAATGATATGATACTATCAATCTTCGGGCTTGCCAAGCACTTAGATATAGACCTGCTTTGGCACATCGAGCAGAAAATGAAGTATAACGAACTCCGTGAAAAGATGCACGGAAAGAAGTATTAACCCTCAAATCCGTACAAGTTGAATATTATTAATAATTTTCTAACGAATTAACCATCCTTTGTATAAAGCCAGGGTAGTGTATTTCAAGAGAAACATGCAATAGATAGATAATTGCAAAGGCGACAATTAGTAATCCTAAAATCGAATAAACCCAAAAAGAAAAAATACTCATTGAATACTCAGTTCTAATAAGATTTTTCAAATTGGGGTTTACTCTCTCTTTCTTATAGAATAGAAATCTTTTAATCAGTATAGGTATTTCGTAAAGTAAAAATAAAATAAAAAAAAGTACCGTTATCCTATTATCACTTTTATATAAAACAGTTAATAAGATTCCAATGACAGGAAATACAAGCCCGAGAATAGTTGATATAAAATTAATGTTTTTCATGATATTTTTTCTGCAAAAGTAATAATAAAGATAATATAAATAAGAAAGGAGATAAAATGTTTGAACCGAAAACAAAAGCTATAACCTGTTGGGGGCTTACTATCCGAGGCGCTGATGTATTTTTCCCTAAAAAGGAAACAACTATAAGTATTGGGAAATTGACACTAAAGATAAATCCGGAAACTCGAATGTTTGAGGAATACCGGCTTTGGGATTTAACTTCGGGTGTTCCTAAATTGATTGATGAACAGAGATTTGATAGAACGATTTTACTTCAATAAAGAATAAAAATGAATATGATATTATTTGAAAATCCACCTACGGTCTATTTTGAAAGAATAGAAGACTATGAAGAGAAATCGACTCCGTGGAGACGGGTTCCTCCTACATATAAAGGTTCGTCCACTAAAAATGGACGCAATAAGAAACAAATAAGAAGAGATCGTAAACGTAATAAGAAAAGATAGTTATGCCGCATTTAAGTTCAATGGGAAATCAAAAGCTTTATAGAATTGTCATTGATGTCCAGTACGGAGACATGCTGGACGAATGTGATAAACTGTACGATGGTAAAGGGTATGGGACTGTTTTTACCGATGCGAATGGAAAAGCTGTTATTGATTATCTGAAGCAATGGGATAGCGATGAATGGACTGACGATGATATTTGCAGCGAAGAACCAAGGTGGGTGAATAATGGCACTGATTCAGTACATCAAAAGGATGGATACACTCTTATTTACAACTCAACTATTGGTGGTGTATATATGCTGTATCGTGAAGCAAATGCTGCTGAAACAGAATGGTATAATAAATTAAACTAATTGTGAAGTTATATGAAAACATCAAAATCATTCAACCAAGAGTACATTGAGAAAGCCCAAAAGCTAATTCATGAAATTCTCGAAGATAAAAAAGAGTATGATGATTGGACTCAAATCTGTTTTTCCATGCAAAATGCAGTACAAGCTGCGGCTAATATATGGGGAATATCATCAGATGAACAGATTAATAAGATGAGAGCCTTTATTACAGAAATGGTTCTCATCGAACTTTCAAATCTCAAACAGTTTGACATAGTGTTTAAAAAGAAGGGGATAAGGTCATTAGACACATTGTATTGCTCCAAATGTGGAAGTAATAATGTTGAAGAAAGAGCATGGGTAAATCCAAATACAGATGAAATCAGCTATAATGATTCAGTTGAGGAAGAAGATTGCTGGTGTAATATTTGTGAAGAGCATGTAGAATTATGCACCCTTTCAGAATTATGGGAAATGTTTGGAGACATCCCGATCAATAACGATGATGAGATTGAAGAAGACTTTCTCAACTTCCCGACCGGAACCTCAAAGATTGATGTTTGGCATTGGTTTGATGAACGATGTCCTAACAATTTACACGATGATTTAATGTATCCTAAAAACGATGCCGTATAAATCAGAAAAGATTCGTATCGCTGGAACCCAATATGATAGACGAATAAAGCTCACTCCAGACCAAAAAGAATATATAAAATGGTTGAGAGAAAAGCAATTAATCAGTTACTCTAAACTTGCTAAAATATTTGGAGTGAGCAAGCGTCTTATTCAATTTATTTGTTGCCCAGACAAATATTTGAAAAATAAAGAGAGTTTAAAACAACGTAAAGCAGAAGGGCGATACAAACCTACAAAAGCAGAATGGGCAGCAACAATTCGTGAGCACAGGAGATATAAGGAACAACTCAAAAAGAAAGGAGATATAAAATGAAAGATAAGATTCTTACAATGTTCTTCGACATTAATAGATGGACAAAAGCAATTGAGAAAGGCGTTCTGAAGGATATTCGGAAGAGCGAACTTATCAAACTGACAGAAGAACCAACCAGAATTCGCATGGCAGAAGCTATGTTGAATGGTAAATATCAAATAACACCACCACATATTGCACAAATCCCGAAAGATAACGGAGAGTTTCGTACTGTATATGTCAACGAACCTATTGACCGTATAATCCTAAGCATCGCGAATGATTTGCTATTTGATTTAATGCCAGAGATGATTCATCCTGCTTGTAAATCTTATCAGGTTGGTATTGGTTGTGGTAAAGTGGTTCTGGAAGTAAGTCACACAATAGTTGACATGAAAAGCGATGGCTTTGTGGGCTGGAAGTCTGATTTAAGTAAATATTTTGACAGTGTTCCCATTCAGTTTATTGACGCAGCCTTTGATAAGGTGGAAGCTAAGTATGGTCATTCTGTGTTAATTGATGTATTAAGAAAATACTATCATTGCGGATTGTATTTCGATGAGAACAACGAACTGCATGAGAAATATCAATCACTTAAACAAGGATGCGCAGTAGCAAGCTGGTTAGCCAACGTGTTGCTATATAGCCTGGATGATGAACTGTCCCAATTGAATGGGTTTTACGTAAGGTATTCGGATGATATGCTGTTCGTTGGTCCGGACTATGAAAAGGCTATGACCATTTTACAAAAGAGATTGGCCGAAAAATCAATGAATTTGAATCCCAAGAAAGTAGAGTACCTGACTATGGACAAGTGGTTCAAATTTCTAGGTTTCAGCATTAAGGGAAGTATGATTTCTTTCTCTCCCAATCGTCTTAAAACCTTCCAGAAAGAAATAGAATCAAGAACCATCAGAAAACGTGGTATTACGTTGAAGAAGGCTGTGGATTCGGTTAACCGATATTTATATAAAGGCAATGGAGAATATAGTTGGGCGACTCAGACCCTTCCAGTATGTAATGTTCGGGTTGATATTAATGAATTGAATAAATTCGTAATGGATTGCCTTAGAGCCGTTGAAACTGGGAAACATAAAGTTGGTGGTCTTGGCTATGTTAAGGATAAGCCGGATGGTTGTGTTGTTAGAGGCATTGGTCGGAACGTAAAGGCTAATCGAAATAAATCTAAAAGTAAAGAAATTGAAGGTTATTTGACAATAGGTTGTATGCAGAATGCTATTTTGACCAGAAGAACAGCGTACAATACTTTAGTGGCAATATTGTAACTACAATCTGAACACACAGTAAATAAATCCAAGGAACAAGTGTTTAATATCCAGATTATATATTAGGTACCCCGATTCTATCCTTGAAGGATTACATCCTTCAGTATCTACTCCGGGTACCATATAATCATCTGGATTATATCAATGAAGATAAATAAATGTGTCGATTGTTATGAGGGTTTATAAAGCAGCACAGCAGGCGAGTTCAAGAAGAAAATTTCATATTCTAAAGTATGAACTATTGATCGTTCACCGGAGGTTACAAGGCTGCATAGCCTCTCACCTCAGGTTCTCGATCAGGTCATATTTATAATTATCATGAGAGTAAAGTGATGTGCCATTCATTTGAGGACTTGTAAAATAAGCGAAATACATTCGAAGTTATCCAAGGAATACATTTGTTTACTGTTCCGGTGAGCAGCTTCCTGGATCTATGAGTCGATAACTCATCTGCTCCAGGAATATCCAACCGGAATACATCTATTGGGTAAAGTAATGTATCAGTATTATGAGGATAACTATTTAGCACAGATATGTAATTCAAGAAATATCATTTATATAGCTGGTTATATCAGGAAGGACCGAGTACTAATTGTCCTGGTCCGTTCCTGATCACACCAGCTCTAAATCGAATAAGTATAGAAATGTGCCAATATTTTGAGAATTACAACTTATTACTTAACACAAAGTTTACAGTCTGGGATTTAGTAATTTAACATACTGGACAAGATATGATGTCCGCGTGATGACAGTCATCCTATGTATGACCTAGGATTACGCGGGTATCTTACTTGATACAGTATATATCATAAGCATATAGACATGTGTCACGCTAAATGGGGGCTGTTTTATAAGTAACACAACTTTCATTTATACAAGAACCTTGCGTTTAACAACTATCCGACAATTACGCCGGCATCTACGGTTTTATAAACCTATATTCCGGCGTATTCTGGATGTTAGTATCAGACTTTTAAAGAAATGTGTCAAAGGTTTGAGTATAAAATCAAAAGTAAACATTATGAAAAATATTTATCAAGAATCAATACAGGCTGTAGAGAACGGAACCAAGTTTAAAGTAGATTTTAAAACACGAAGTTTCAAACTTAATGGCCAATATATTATACAGAATTCGCAGTATGAGGGAGACTTAGGTGTGGAATTATGCGCTTCTCTTGATGAGTTTCTGTCTAATGTAGAGCATTTATATACTCGATATAAACATTCTATCCCATCAACAATGAGTGAATGTAAAAGCCGAAAATACTTTAAGGCTTTGTCTGATAAAGATTTAGAGGATGAAGACATGTTGTTTGGAGTTGGTCGAGATATAGCACAAGTCGAATTGGAATTATACATTCTCTGTCAAATAATATTGGGTATAGGTTGGGACGCTAATAAAATGGGTAAATGGTTTTGGCAAAGCAACAAAGACAGAGATTTAGTAATTCTCAAAAACTGGATTACAGTAGAGAAATAAATAATCAGACTAAAAATTAAATTATTAATAAGTTATGAAACAATTAAAATTTGAATGTCCTGAGTGTGGTACCGAGTTTACGCTTACAGCTAATCAAACCAAAGCTAAGGAGCGTATTGAAGCTTTAAAGAAAGCTGGTGTTGATGTTAGTGAGCTTTTTGCAATGCAAAGTGCAGATGGTTTGGAGTTTATAGCTTCAAAAAGAGATGGTGTCATTAATATCTTGAAAGAAGATGATCCAATTTTCCAAGCTATTGTGATTCAAGGCACAATTCCTAATCGCCAATTATTCAGACGTTGGGTAATGGCACAGATGTTCCGCATAATTTATATAGCCACCCATACCCACGGTGCTTATAAACCGATTGGAGTTTCAGAGGTGATTCGTAGTATGGGATATGAATATCAGTGGAAGATGCTAAATAACGAGTTGTACGCCCAGCACAAAATGATGCAGAATGCTGATGTTGATAATTTCAGAGATCGAAATCGATGGTTTAATAAAAGAGTGGTATTAGATATGGCAAAAGACTATATCGAGAAACTCAAAAAGAGATTTGAAGAGTTGAAATTAAGAAAGTGTAAAGGGCTACCATATAAACGTATCAATGGTCAAAACATATTCGTAGATGATTTTGATAGAAAAATAATTAAGCCATTGTTATTTGCAGTACATAAAATACAACATGCCGAAAACACTTATGAACTTTGGCATTCGGTGCAGGAGTTCAATAAAAGGCGTATCAAAATGCATTGGGATATTCCTCAAAATGCAGCATGGCTAGATGCTTACAAAGGATCTGGAGCGTTCTTTACGATGCAGAACATGATTCGTTTTCATAATTGTGTTATCATTGACGACAATGGAAAAACATTAAGTAAAAACGCATCCCTTGCCTTTTTGAATAAGAAGGCAAAGTTGTACGAGAATAGAGAAGGTTGGCGTTTGATTGGTATGTTGAAGAAAATGCTGGATGACAACAACATTGATGTGGTTGCTAAAATGAAGGAATGGCGTAAATAACTTAATCAGGGCAGTTTTCATAAACCAGTTTAGGTGCATTTCCTCTGGTTTATGAAAATAAAATTAGAAAGATTGATTATGAGAAACGATATAATATTCAAACGTTCCGTCCAATTTCGGGACGAAAATAAAAACAGTTGGACTGTAGATTTTGAGGTTTATAAGGAAGAATCTACTCGTATAAACCGTGAAACATTGCAAAAATTTAAACAAAGTTTCAGTGTTTCGGTATGTGGGGCTGGAGGTATGGGTGTCGGGCAATGCTACGATCATATAATTCCCCGTACAGAAGGACAAAAGAAACTTCTGGAATTTTGGAACAAATATCATCTAGGTGGTATGTCTGGCGGTACGATTCGTCAAGATGAATATTTAAACGGCGAGCAATATGTTAACGACTACAATTACTTTGTGGAGTTGTTTAAAACATATAATGAGCATTACCGTGAACAGTTTGATGATATTTCTTTTCAGATTCTTGTTAAGAATTTTAACATTAGTGACGCGGCTATAATACAGGTGAGAAATGTGCTTTATGAGAAAATGAGGAATAATCCCATTCAATATATCCTTGGATTGTCAAACCAATACTTCCATACATCTTCAGACTACAACGTGAAATGTTTCTTTCTTGCTATAAAAGGCTTATATGTAGATAATGGATATAAATATGGTAATGGTTGGTTATACAGTCCGCTTCCAGATAATATTGAAGAGATCATAAATAATATTTGTGACCTTGTTGAAGAAGAAGAAACTGCGTTAACAGAAGAACTGGAAGCAGTTTTTGACATGGGTGAAAAAGGGTTTGTTGCCACAGAAGAAATTATCCAGCAAGTAATGGATTTACGTGAATGTGACGAAGATGAAGCAAAACGCTTCGTAGCTTTGGGAGTACATTTGGGATGTACATTCGGTGATTTGAATGATACATTTGAAGAATGTTCCTATGGTGAACAACTATACTGTGCAAATGGTATTGATTATTATATTGGCACGGAAGATGAACTGACCAATATAGCTAGTGATAGAGTACATAATGATGATGAATACGCGTATTTATGGCGTGAAGCTGTGGCGGCTCAAAGAACTACTGATTCGTTGAGTGATTGGTTGGATTCAATCATAAGTGAGGATGGTTGGTGCTCGGTACTTAATTCTTGGGATGGACGGTATGAAGAATATAAGATTGCTGAGGAATATATTTGTGTTTGTAGGTCATAAATTGTCATGGAATACATGCCTGTTACGGACAAGGTGAAATCAGTGGCAATAAACGATGATTAATATGGGACATAAAAAGACGATTGATTATTGGAGACACCCAACCAAAAGGGAAATCAAGTTCGGTGAGGGAGCTATTCATTGGTTAACAGTGGATATTGAGAAAGTTCAGAAGTCGGACGGAAGTTTGAAGAAATGGTTTATTCATACAGACGGACTAAGGTACAATCGACCATAGTTAAAGTGATGTCTGTAAAGCAAAGGCTGTTCTAACAAAATAGAGCAGCCTTTTGTGTTAAACAATGGTTAAAGTGGACAACTATTCACACCATATAAAACTATAAAATCTATTCACATTAAAACAGTAACAAATATGCCATTGAGAATTGAGAATATCAAGTTGGCAGGAACCAAATTTGATGGTCGCGCTAAGTTGTCACCAGAACAACGCCAGGCTATTCAGATTTTGGCCCGTGAAGGATATAGCCAAAGAAGACTGGCCGCTATGTTCAATGTTAGTAAGCGGCTTATACAATCTATACTATCTCCTCCTGTTCGCAAGCACTCTAAACAATATCCAACAGAATATTGGACAGAGTTAAAACGGAAGTATCGAAAAAAGAAAATTGATTTATATAAAAATGGAAAGATCAAGTTTAATAACAAGTTGAAAAATAAATGAAACGCAAGCGTATCAAGTATGTAGCTAACATTGATTTTGGCTATCGTTCAATTACTGATGCAAAGCAACATATAAAAATATTCTTGAAATCGCTTCTTTCGCAAATAGGTTTACACCCAGGAATAGACTATATCGTAACAGCTAATCATTTGCGAATTAGACATGTGAAAAATATTACAGGAAAAATAACCACCACACTTAAAGAGATATTCCCAGTATTCAATTTTTATTGGAAGACTCCAAGGCTATTGGTGTGGTTCTAAAATCAATATTAATAATAATTTACAAGTATGGAAAAGTATTCTATTTCGGTTTTAGGAGCCGACAAGAAACAGTATGAAATCGCAGATTTCAGAGCAAGAGGTATGAATTATACTAATGCTATTGGCATTATCGTAACAACAGAATTTATGAGCCGTATTTTGGCGTTTGACACTTGGCAAGAACAATGGGGAAATACTGATAGGATCTTAACGGAAGAGCAGAATGAATCCGTTGCTATGCAAACTTTCTCCGGATTTGATCTAACCAAACGTATTGTAGAAGCACAAACTGATATTGATGGAATGACTGCCGCCAAACGCTGCTGGAACTATCAAAAAGGTGGCCTCCAGTGGTATTTGCCTTGTTTGATGGAGCTAGGAGTGCTTTGCGCATATCATGATGAGATAAACAAAGCAATGAAAGAAATTGGATGTCCCGATGAATGTTTACTTCCTACAGAAGATTCTGATGAAACCTGGGTTTGGAGTAGCAGTGAGAACAGTCAGGGCAACAGCTGGTACGTGGTCTTTAGTAATGGCGGCTTCGGCACCTACAACAAGTACAGCAGTAACATGGTGAGAGCGGTTGCAGCATTTCAGCCTTCGCCGAGCCTGTTGACAGGCGAGGCAAAAAGTAACGATTGTCTGCATAGTGACGAAGCTCTTATAAACATGTTACGTGAACGTGGTTATAAAGGCGAATTGACTAAGACCTTGACTATTTAATATTATCGCCACCCATATTTGATATGGTATGGGTGGCAGAATATTTTTGACACATGGAAACATTTAAAAAGATTATAAGACAATATGCACAAAGCGAAGTGTGTATGGGAGAATTGTTAGCTAATATTTCGGCAGATGGCATGTCTATTGAAGATGCTTTTGAATTGTATATAAAAGCTATGAACTATGCTGAAAAAGATGAATTTTATCAATTAGCTGACGGAGAAGTGAAACTATTAACAGCTAAGAGTGAAGATGACAAACAACCTTTAAAACAATTGTTAGATTCGCTAAATATGTCCTAATATATAAAATTGAACATGAATAAATACTATTTTATAAATATTGGTGCTGAAGTAATATGGCACCCTGAAAATAGTGACGAGCAGAAAGTTATGCAAATATGCACCTCGGTTTCTTATCCTGTTGAAAATGACACATTAGTTTCTCTAATTTTTTCTGATAAAAAAGGGAGTGTAAAAGTAAAGGCCGACGAATTAACTCCAAAATTGACTGACTTCAATCAAGGGTACTGGTGCGCACTTCAAGATGCAATAAGTAATGGTGCCTCTGATATGGTTATTCAGGAAATGCTACGCAGTGCCGGATTTACATACTGGGAATGTTACTGGCATATACAAAATTCTGATTTTCAGTCAGAAAAAATATGGTCGATTATTCGTGGGATGTTTTGCCAAAATCCAGATTATATTGATTGGAATGGTGCTGATTATCCAATAAAAACGGTAGTAATCTTTGAAAATACTCCTGATGAAGAAAAGGTGACTGTATCTGTAGAACGGTTAGCGCGACAATTATTAGATGATATGGGTAATTGGAGTACACGAGAAGCAGAATTTGTAGATGAACAGATTTATTTCTATCTGGATGAAGATACCTTTAATATGCCTGATGAAGATATTGTAGAATACTTGGAAAAACAATGAAATTACTTTATATAGATTTATTTTGTGGTGCCGGTGGAACCAGCACAGGGGTAGAAAAAGCCCGTTTAGAGAATGAACAATGTGCTAAGGTAATAGCATGTGTAAATCATGATAAAAATGCGATTGCAAGTCATGCTGCTAATCATCCGGACGCTCTTCATTTTACAGAAGATATTCGTACACTAAATTTATCTCCTTTAGTTTCCCATCTACAAAAATGCAGAGCTGAATACCCTGAAGCATTGATAGTTTTATGGGCTTCGTTGGAATGTACTAATTTCTCGAAAGCTAAAGGTGGTCAACCACGAGATGCAGATAGTAGAACACTTGCAGAGCACTTGTTTCGGTATATTGAGGCTATTAACCCAGACTATATTCAAATTGAGAATGTAGAAGAGTTTATGTCATGGGGAGATTTGGATGAGTACGGTAAACCCATTAGTCGTGATAAAGGTAAATCTTATTTGAGATGGCTGGATAACGTAAGGTCTTATGGCTACAAATTTGAACATAAAATATTAAATTCAGCAGACTATGGAGCTTACACTTCTAGAAAGAGATTTTTCGGAATATTTGCGAAAGGGAGTTTACCTATTGTTTTTCCGGAGCAAACCCATTCTAAAAAGCCAGACCCAAAATTAAAGAACTGGAAGGCAGTACGAGAAGTGTTAGACTTTGATGATGAAGGAAAAAGTATTTTTGGTCGGAAAACACCTTTAGTAGATTCTTCTTTATTAAGAATTTATGCAGGACTTATTAAGTTTGTAGCAGGTGGAAAAGATGCCTTCATGGTTAAGTATAACTCAATGAGTAAAGCTGGAAAGTACAATGCTCCGGGAGTTGAGGATCCATGTCCAGTAATATCTACTCAAAATCGACTTGGTGTTGCTTGCATAAACCGTTTAAATATTCTAACCGGAAAAGCATTTATTTCTGTTCATTATGGAAATGGATTTTGTAAATCTGTAGATGAACCAGCACCAACCGTAACAACAAAAGACCGATTTTCATTAATTTCTTCTGTGTTTATTGACCAACAATACGGAAACAGTAAGCCTTCTTCACTGGATAAACCACTAGGCTGTATTACTGTTAATCCCAAATATAGCCTTGTAAGCTGTAAACCTTGGATTTTAGATACAAATTTTAAGAATGTTGGCACAAGTATAAATCAACCGGCACCAGTAATTACCGCAAACCGTAAATGGCATTACTTGATGAATCCTCAATTTAATTCTGCTGGCGGATCTGTAGATAAACCTTGTTTTACGTTAATCGCTAGAATGGATAAGATGCCGCCATATTTGATTGAAGCATCTGGAGAGGGAGAGCTACCTGGCTTTATTAAGATGTTTCCAGAAGGATTGGTATATGAGATATATGACACAGATAGTGATGTAATGAAGAAAATAAAGGAATTCATGGCCATGTATGGAATTTCCGACATAAAAATGAGAATGCTAACGATTCCAGAGTTGAAACGTATTATGGGATTCCCAGAAGATTATATGCTAATAGGAACAAAAGCAGAACAGAAAAAGTATATAGGAAACGCCGTAGAAGTTAATATGGCACGAGTTCTTTGTGAGGCATTATGTAAAATATTAGTAACAACGCAACGTAAGGTTGCGTAATTTAACAACAATAATATGGAAAATTTAAAATTTAATGTTGGGGATAATGTGAAAATTGTCTCTAATGATTTGCAACCGGCAATGGTTGGTAAAATTGGTCGAATAAAGAAAGTGTATCCGTCATTTTCTGAAGATTCAGATAACAATATTCAGCCTTCTTACTTTTATCGCGTTGAAGTTGGAGGAGCTGTTTTAAAGGGAATTGCAGCAAGCAGTGATCTGGAAAAAGTATAGAAAAAATGATATGAAAAAATACCGAGTGACGATTGACCTGGATGCTTTTGAAATAGTGGTTTCGGCTAATAATAAAGCCGAAGCCAAAAGAAAAGCTATCGAGAGACTTCAAAGAAAGAAGATCACTTCCCTGATTCGTAAATCTTGGCCTGACAACAAGAAAGAGGTGTATGTTGATGAGAAGTAATTTGAAAATCAAAAGGAGATATGAGCAAAGATAATATTACAGAATCTGTGAATACCTGGGATAATTTCTATCAAAGTCGTGTCTGTAACGACAGTTATGTGAATGTGTTTTGTAAAAAATACAACCGTTTTATAGAAGAAATAATTATCAATATACAACAAATATCCTACGACCTGAAAGCTCCCCTTATCTTAAAAGAGGAAGGATGTGGAATAGGTACTGTAAGCCTTGCTATTTCGCAAATAGGAGAGAGGTTGTTTAATTCTTTTGGATTGACAGGTGTTTCTGATACAAAGAAAATTTCAAAAGTTATCTTCTCGGACATCAATATTCCTATGTTGGAGCTATGTTACAAGAACACACTCTCAATATCTACGGATAATTACTTAGGAAAAGTCCCATTGTTTTATGTTAAAGAGAATATTTGTGAACCTAAGTTTTTTGAATCATCTACAGTAGTGGTAACACATGGGGTCTTGGAACACTTTTCAGACACAGATATAACAAGAATCGTGTCAACATATAACAATGATAAGGTTTTGTTTCAAGCTCATTATGTTCCAACTTGTCAATACGCATCTCCTTCTTTTGGAGACGAACGTTTGCTGCCTATAGATTACTGGATTATATTAGTAAAACCGGATTATTATCTTCTTGATAATGATGGTAAAGATTTGTATATGTTTAAAACTAAACCGGCACCGACAAGAAGATAAGAGAGTCTATAAATGATAAATTTTGAGAACATGGCAACTAATGTTAATAATGTGGAAAGATTAAGAAGCTATTTTCTTTCTCACAAACAAAGGGAAAATATTATCAATGTATGTAGAGCACGCCCAAATTGGGACGGTTGTGACTATTGCGACTTATATTCAGGTTCAGGGCTTCCATGTTGGAAGCAAGATGATAAACATAATTGTTGCAAATTAGAGGAAGTCAAAACAAAAAACAAGGAGGATAAATGAATGTACTTGAACATTATGTAACCGAGATTATCGGTGAGCCATATTATGATGATTATGGTAGTGGAAATTATCATTGGTGGCTGAAAGTGAGAGCTTTATGCTATGGAAGTGAGTGTGAAACAACTTTAATGTTTGATAGTAAAGAAGAAGCTTTTGCTATCAAAAAGGGTTATATGTTCTTATCTTAATATGAAGGTAACTTGCGTACAAGACATCTACAGATGTGATACTTGTAAATCTGCATCAGACGAATACGGAAGGGGTTGTAAGCACGGGTTATTATTCCCGCTACTTCTCGTTATGAGAAATTGCCGTCAATGCGAAAACTATGAGTTTGATCCAGAAAAGGTCAAGCTCCATTTACAGAGAAAAGAGAAAAAGGAAAAGATCTAAAAAAGTGGTTGTTCGGAATTTTTAAATAACTTATAAACATATAGTTATGAGTAAGAAGAAAAAAGTAGATGACCGTAAGCAGCTTTTAATACGGTATAAAATAGACGAAAAAGGGTGTGTGTCTTTTATAGACCCTTGTTGCGATGATATTCCAGTTCGCCTTTTCGGTAAGATAATGGAAGCTATATCAAATGTAGAACAAGAATGGAATTGTAGAATTGCTAATAAGGTCAACTCTCTTCCGCCTAATATTACAATCGAAAAACCAACACTCAAATAAGAACAGGAATGAAGAAAACGGTCAAGATTTCAACTCTGAAAGAAGGTGATGCTTTCATCCATAAGGGTGTGTTGTATGAAGTCTGGCAGAAAAACACTTGGAATACTCGTTGTAGGTATTTGAATGATAAATATCGTTATGGCGATTGGTGGAAGTATCTTTATTGTGACTTTAGTAATTATACAAAAGTCGAAATATGAAGACATTGGTGTTTCAAGAGATTTAGAGCACTATGTGAAGGTATTTAATGAATTGATTGACTAATAACAAAGAAAGAAACATTATGGAAAGATATTATAAAACAATTAGAGACTCTAAAACAGGATTAAAGATTAAGGCTTTATTAGATAAGGCTGATGAGTTTGACAAGCAGGTAGCAGTTCTCCGTGAAAAATACGGATTTGGTAAGACATGGACTTCTTCATTTTATTACAGAAGTTTGGATATCGTTGAATTTACAGAAGAACCGGACATGGCTAATTGGAAAAGGATGAAAGATGTGCATAATGGCTATTATCCGCGTGCTCGTTGCAAAAATAAGGAGATATTGCAGGACTTCACCGACATAAATAAGAATACAATAAGACGTGACGAATTGGACTCAATTATAGGGAACGAAGGTGTTTTTAATCATGCTGGATTTGATTTTACTATTCCTGATATTTATGTTTTCATTGTGGAAAGTGATTGGAAATGTAAATTACCTAAAGATTGCGAGGAGATAACCAATGTTGAATACAACAAGTTAATATCAAAGTGATTTGGCGTATAACAAGATAGAAATGAAGATAAGAATAGGAAAATCTTTTGATGAAGAGACAAATGAAGTCTTTTATCAGCTACAATTTAAATTGGATGGAGAACGGACCTATAACGCATATTCTTATGATGTTTTTAAAGAAGAATCTGACGCAAAAGAAGCTCTTAAAAAACATCTAAATGGTGAACGTGAATACACTTATTTTGTGAGTGCTGAAAAAGTTAAAAGAACAATCAAAGGGAACCGCGTAGATGTGAAAAAAGTATTAGCATTTCATGTTATGTCAGCTAAGTCAGATTTACCCGGTTCTCATATTTGGGTGAAAATTAACTAATAAAAAAAATATATATGAACTTAAGAAAAATTCGTTTTTGGAGTACCGAACAACAACTTATGTTATATACAAAAGTGTCTTGTGTTTCTGCATTTGGACATTATTTAAATGTCCCTCAAATGCCTGGGTTTTCAGATATAGATACTACACCTCGTCCTGAACGGTATATACCAATGGTTTTTACAGGAAAAACGGACTGTGATGATAAAGAGATTTGGGAAGGGGATTTAATCGCTTTAGATTTCCCTATGTTTACAGGGGGTGCTTCCGGAAAAATTATCAAATGTGTTGTTGTTTATGACGAAACAGAAGCAATGTTTGGATTGAAACCACTTGAAGTTAAAGATAATTCTGCAACAGTTCCATTTATAGGACTTAAAAAAGAGATCAAAGTTCTAGGAAATGTGTATGAGAATAGTGAATTGATAAATTCTTAACAATTAATATATGATAAATATAAACTAAATTATGGACGAGATAGAAAAGCTATATGAAAAAATCCTTGATAACGAGGATTGGGAAATGGAAGACTTGGATAAATTGCTGGAGCTTGCAAGAGCAGAGGGCTATACGTGTGGGAAACTGTATTCCAAAGGATTGCTTAGAGAGTGTTATAATACCCTTAGTAATTCTACTGGATTGGATGGGGTAAAAGTAACTACTGAAAGCTCATTGACGAGAAGGCTGAGAGAGGCTATTGACGAATAACAAAAACATGAACTGGCAAAGCGAAAGCTATGCGTAATACACATGATTATGAAGTTCTGTGATTTACCGATTGAAACCCAACAACGATTGAATTGCGAACGATTGAATTTACATAATCGTTCAATCAATAGTGCATACGAGGTGTTGTTGTATAATCAACCTGGTACTCGTTATTTTCATGCAAGACGTCATCAAAATTCGTGGTATGATGATAAAGGTAACTATATGCCGTTTGGAGGTGGTTCTGAATGGACGCTGCAATATGGATGTATAGGTTTCTCTCGTAAGAAGCAAGTAATGGGTTACGATTATGAATTATGTCGTGGCAAGACCTATTCTAAATCTGCAAATGGGACAATTATTCCAGCTTCTGTAAAAACAAAGAAGGAAGTTTTGAGTATAGCAAAAGCGATTGGAATATTGAAAACATTGGTTTAATTAAAGTTGATATACAATATGGGTAAAACAAAAATTAATGAAATAAAGAAGTGTGTACAATGTCCGCATTGTATAATTCTTCCGGACCCAGATCCGTATGATTGGTTTTGTGACGATGACGTAAAACTCTTTTGTGAAAAATTAAAAAGGACAGTAGCCGCTGCGCTTCGACCCTACGAAAGTGATGAAGTTGATATTCCCAGTGATTGTCCTCTAGTATAAAATATAATAATAAGAGATATGAACGAAACATTGGAACAACAAATTAAACGTCTGGAATTCTGTCGTGATTGTATTGACCAGTCTTATAAAGCTGGGAGAGATGAATACAATCGCCTTGAACGGATGATTGAAGAATTGAAAGAACAACTAAAATCTACTGATTATGTATGTAGCAAGAGACAAAGACGGTGATTTGTACCTTTTTCTAACACGACCCGTAAAGGATGATGGATTGAATACTTGGCTATCGGAAGATTATTTCCGTAATTGGATAAAGCTTGATCCTTCCCGATTTCCCGAAGTAAAATGGGAAGATGAAGAGTCGACAGAAGTTGAATTAGTAAAGAAGGAGAAAGTATGAGTTATGATTTTTTAGGAGACATAGATCGAATAGGTATGGATGCCTACAAACAAGGTGAAGAAGATGCCAAGAAAAGAGCTATAGAAATTCTGGCTTCTGTTTTAGAGAATTGGGTACATGGTGGTGATGCAGACTGTATCATTGCCGAATTTGAAGAAGAACTAATGAAAAAATAATAACGATATGGCACAGTTTATAACACAAGTTGCAACAAGCATAGAGCAGTCGCAACAATTAATAGAGTTAGGTGTAAAACCTGAAACAGCAGATTTGGTATATCGCCGTACAAAATCAAAAACTGATTCGTTGGAATGGAAACTACAATTATGTCCGCCATCACTGGAAGACATAGACAACAATGACATTCCAGCATGGAGCTTGGTCCGGTTACTTGAACTGCTTCCTTATGAGATTCCTTGCGACCGACCAAATGTTCTTCACCATCCAGAACTGATTAAGTATGAGGCTGGATATAACTTCTCCGTATGTAGATATACCGTAGATTGTTTTGCTGGTACTCCTATCGAGAACAGCCCTTTTGATAGTTGTGTGTCTATGATTAAGTGGCTTATCTCAAAGGGGTATTTTAGCAAAGAATATTTGCTATGAGAAGAATGCCGTTTACTCTTATGGATGATCCATGCTATCATCCATTCTGCAAGTTCCCGGAAGAATATTACTGGAGGATGCCTTTATGGAAAGACAGGGACAAGGTTAATTCACGTACATTTTTAGGATGGTGTATGCGAGTAATAGAAAAGGTGTACTTAGCAATGCAAACAGAGCCAACCATTCTACGAACTCCTCCTTCTTTGATAAACCGGTATGTACCTCCGACACCAGAGCATCTTTATTCAATGCAGATAATAATTCCTTCTCGACCTCTTGCCTATGACGTTCAAGAAGAATTGCGTAGTTGTATAGAGTTACGCCAGCTGTACTCACACCAATGGTCAACACGACTATCAGACAAAGAAATACCACGCGGGTACATAGCGGTTCTTGAAAATTATCATGGAGGGAAACTAATATCCCGTATAGGCTTGCGCTGGTTACGAGTACACCCTGCCAAAATTCTGATCTTTTCTGAAAAGCTTTAAAAGACAGTTTACTGTTTTCTTTGTGGTTGTCTTCGTAATATTTATTAGGTGTTTTGTACATGATAAAAATATTTATTTCAAATAATAGTAGCCAACATGATATTCATTATCATAGTTGGCTACAAATTTAATAATAATGTGTATAATCGAATATAATCGTATTTAAATAAATGAACAAAGAAAGGAAAGGTAGATTCAACGATGTTATTAGTTCCCTGGAAGAAGCGAAGGGAGAACTGGAGGACATCTTAAATGAAGAACAAGACTCTTACGATTCTCTCCCAGATGGCTTACAAATGTCTTCCAGAGGAGAAAAGATGCAGGACTATATCGGCTTGATGGAGGACTGTATAAACAAGATAGATGAGGTCGTTGGGTTTGTGGAAGAGAAAATAATAAGAAAAAAATAAGTATTATTTGTGTATATCAAATGCATTGCTTATTTTTGTTGTGGTATTAATTATAAGAATATGAATAGACAAGAATTTTGCCAAATAATTGTAGATATACGAAAGCAATCTACCATTAAAATGAAAGATATTTGTTTTCAAATGGGGGTTATGCCTACTGCTATATATCGTTTAGAAAAAGGAAGTAGCAATTTTGAAATGGGGAATATGATGTCGTATATTAAAGCACTACAGCATATTCTTGTAATTGAGAACGGCCAACATTCATATCGTACAAATGATGCACAAGAATTAGGAAGTATATTAGCATTAATTCGTAAAGAAAAAGCGATTTCACAGAGAGCTTTGGCCGAAAAAGCAGGGTATTCTCACCTTACAATTGCGAATATTGAAAGAAAAACAACTACTATTAGTATAGACACATTACTTAAAACAGTAGATGTCTTGGGATATACAATTAATATCGAAAAACAATAATTGCTATGGTTGCGTTTATTTGTGTTATTATTTGGATTATAGTAACGCCTTGCATTGCTGTTATATGTGGGTTGCCTTTAAAAAAAGAAAAAAGTCAACGTATTTCGTGGAAAAGATATAGTACATGTATGTTATTAGTGTCTGTATTTACTTTTTTTCTTTTGTATATGTATGACGAACATTATGAATTGCTATATAAGTTTTTCTTAGCTATTGGGGTAATTGGTGTCGTTATTTATGCTTTTGGTATAGCTTTCGCAAAACGTAGAACAAAATAGTTTCTTTTTCTGACATGGTTATGATATTACCGTTTTTTCCCACTTTCAAACGCACTGTAAAGAACTAATTTATTAATAATTTTGCGAGGTTTTGCTTGTTCTTTGCAGGAGTTGCAGAGGTATATATAACGCTCATCTAAGTTATATATCCATCCATTTTTATGTACCTTGTCACATATAGAGCATATAAATTGGTCATTTGTGCGAAATCCTCTTTTTGCATGGATTAATAAACGGATTTCTTTTATATTTTTATGACGTAAAATTATTTTTGGATCTTTGGGTTGTTTAAGAGCAGCCTTTTCCCTTGCAATACGAGATCTTTCAAAACAATCAGCTAATTCCAACATTTCGCGTTGTATAGTAGTATAATTTGAATAGTGTTTCTGTTTACTATTTTGCCCTTTTTTATTTTTTGATTTTGAGTTTCTCATAATAACGATTATTTAATACAAAAATAATCATTATTTATGAAAACAAGAAATGAGTATAGTAGATAATAATTAAAATATATCTATTTCATACCATTATAAACTAATTTTATTGGAATGTTTAAGATAAATGCTGCAACAAATTTGTAACTAAAAAATAAATTATTACCTTTACCAGACAAATTGAAAATGATTTTGTATATCGAACAATCCAGTTAATTATGTCAGTCAGTGTATTTACTAGTGTTTTTATGAAGTATTGCAGCTCATTGATTAATAAAATAGAACTGCAAAATCAAATAGAAGCAATATATCTTACAATGTATGGGATATATGACAATATATCGAAATCGTCTTTTGAATCTGCCAAACAATGTATTAGGTCACTTCAAGGTGGATTAAATTATAATGCAAAAATATTAGATGCGATTTCTCATTTAAGATTATCGTACAATATATCTAAGAATATATTCTATCAAACGCGGAAAGTAAAATTTCTGATGTTTACAATAGATGATAGTCAGTGGGTTGTGTTTGATCCGGATAAACGTTTGGCAATACGTAAGTCATTAGCAGAAATCGCAGCGTTAATTGCTTTTCTTTACCATACGATAGGTGAAAGTCAGAATTTTACTGAATGGAAAAATATTGCTGTTAAAGACTATGAATATACATTGGATAGTAAGGAAATTTATAATGCAGACTATTATAAAAATAGTCATCCCCAATATGTAAAAGAAGCATATAGAGATGGAGGATATATTGGAGATGGCTTTTATGGAAGAGAAAAATATTATGAGTTCACAGATTTAGGGCATGAGTATATAAATAAATTAATAAAAGAAGATGTCGCAGAATTTGTGCGAGCCATAACAAATAAAAAATTACTCTGAATTGTAACTTGTCATTTTAGTATTCATAATAAAATAAGCTATGTATCCACACGATAATATTTTTAGTATTTATTACAATATAGGGAAACGAACTCCATTCTTGGTTAAACGATGTGAGTTAGGATTAGCACGTTCATCCAGCGAGGAAAGACGTATTGACCCAAATCAAGATAGAACCTTCTTAGTCGAAACTGTAAAGCCGCGTGGCAAATATGGTAAGGCTTATGGCAAGTGTTTTGTAAATGGTAAGCCTGATGATACATATAGGCAAGAATGTTATCCAAATATCAAAGACGAAGAAATCCCTTGCGCTGGATGTGGAGAATGGGTTTTGATTGATGTTCCTGGTGTATCGCTTGATGAAATATTTCCCATTCATAAAGCGGATGAGATACTTATGTTTGGTAAATATAAGGGTAAAACTTATGGCGACATTTATAAGATAGATTATCAATATCTTCATTGGCTAGAAAAAATAGACAGGTTTTTCAAAGTTGATTTTGAGGAGCTTAAACAATTATATCCAGATGTCGAAAAACAGGAAGATGTATCTATTGCAGACAAGGTAATTGATTTTGGAAAATATAAAGGACAAAAGTTTCGTGACATTAAAGATGATATTTCTTATCTTGAATGGCTTGTCTCAATAGACAAAATATCTATTGAAGATTTTGAGTTGTTGACCACGATATAACCAATTAAAATATAACAAGTATGAAAAAGATTATTTTGACTTTAACAGTGTTATTTGCTACCATTAACGTTATGGCACAGGATCATCTTTCATTCAAAGGTATCCCAATAGAAGGAAGCATGACAGAGTTCTGTCAGAAACTAAAAGCTAAAGGATTTACTTCAGTTGGTCGTGAAAAGAATTTAACTCTATTCTCTGGAGACTTTACGGGGCGCAAAGCAACGGTAGGTGTAACTGCGACAGACGATGGAAAAAATGTTTTTGCTGTAATCGTTTTATTTGATGCAAGTAGTGAATGGAATACTCTTGTTAATACCTATGACTATTATAAGGATTTATATACTCGCAAATATGGGGAACCGACATTTTCAAAAGAAAACAATCCAGCTCTTTCAGATTCCAACACAGCTCTAATGGCGGAAGTGCACCAGGGAACGGTTGTCTATGGTAGCACATGGGAAGTAACAGGTGGAGATATACAACTTTCAATTGAAAAGTCTTCCGGTGTTTATGAAGGTATGGTAGTGATTCGCTATCGTGATTCTCAAAATGTAGAAGCCAAAATCCAAAATGATTTAGACGATATTTAAATACAATAAGGAATGGTGTATGTAAAGCCTCATATAACTTATGTTAGATATGAGGCTTATACTCTTAATTATCTACCATAAATTCAAGAATCTTGCATGTTTCTCAACGAACTGTCAACAACTTCGATAATAAATATCGTTGATTAGAAAATTATTTTACTTTTCCCTTTCAGGAGTTACTTGAACGAAATTCATAGTAAAACATTATAAATGGCATGGTTGCCAAGTTATACCTCTAAAATGGGCAATTCTTCCAAAGTCCTTTGTGTAATATACTAAGAAAGATTTTCATTTTGTCATTCTGGTGTATAACTAAAAATAACAACCATTCTTTTTTCATCTTTCCTATTCTATAGAAAATGATTTTAAGAATATGGAATATCAAAGTGTAGCAATAATAAAAGATGAAAACGATTCGTCTCAAATGCTTATTCTCAATATAGAGAAATTAGCAGAAACGATTGTTATTAAAGGGAATGGAATAGAAGATGACAAAGTAAGAGAATCTCTCAAATCTACAATAAGAGAAACTATTGACGATATTCTCATAGAATTTTTTCATTCAGACATGTATAAACCTGTAGTTGTCAATATCAGCACTTTGGTATCTGGTATCGTCTCTATTTAATATGATATTGTTATAAACTAAAATTTTGTTATATGAAAGCTATTATTGAAGCAAAAAAATATAGGGACACCGATTCTTCGTATATTGTTGTTGAGATACGTTTTTTTTGTGTTCCTATATTTTATTATAAAAAGCAATGGGCTTGTTAGTCAATTTTTACGAAAGCATTTATATTTCCTGTTATTGTAAGATATGCTCCTTGGGTATGACTCCAGTACACTGCGGTTAAATGATCATTGTCTATTTTATCTATAACAACCATCTTTATGGGATCAATGGCATTGACAATTTTTACGCTGTCTCCAATTTCTATATTCATAATGATAAATATTTATTAATCGTTTCAGCAAAGATACTGCTATTTATTGATAATTGAATACAATTGTAGCCAATTAATTTTCCAATAATGTACTTGGTTTTCTAAACTAATCCTATCCAGTTTCAACTATTACTTAAAAAAGGCCGGAGATATATTCTCCAGCCATACAGATAAAATTCATCAATTTGCAGAGTCTTTCTGACTCCTTTTGGTTAGTCCTGCAAACCTTGCGATGGCGGCTGAAATAATATCATAAACCAGAATAGCATAATTGATCCATGATATTCCAGGCGCATCGGTGAGGTTTGCTACTAAAAGGGCAACCAACATGACTAATCTTACCATGTTGGTTACAAAATTACACAAATCGTTGATAATCGTATATAATCATTTATAAATATGACAAAAAACAAATTATCTATTGCGCCTCCAGATAAGAAGAAGACTTTGGAGGCGTTTTTTCGTTATTATGAGTTAAGCCGTTTATTGTTCGGTCAAAAGCAAAACGAAATATATGATGTCACGGATATTCCAAAGACAAATAAGTTTTATGAGTTAGCGAAAGAAATAGCTAAACAATTAGAAATTGACTGGGAAAATATGACACATGAAGAAAGTAATCGTGTTATGTTGGCCTTATTGGAAGATTCATTTAATCTTATACGTGATATTGAAGACTCCAAATCTATAATCCTTCAAACTAAAATAGTGATAAAGAAATGAGTGATGCACAGATTTATGACTTGTATGCTCAAAAGATTTCGGATATAACCAATATTCCATATCCTTATATTATTGCATTGAGAGACAATGGTTTGTTGAATCAGAAAGAAGCAAGAGATAAGTTAATCCGACATGATTATTGGAAATTGATGAAAACAAACAAATTCACACATAACCAGATACTTGAAAAACTTTCTGGTATATATGATGTCAATAAACGTAAAATTTTATATGCGATAAAAGTTAAACCCAAGCGCGTATATTATTGTAGGCAATGTGGGCTCCAGTTATCGAAAGTCAAATACATGCGTAACGATGGTATATGTGATAAGTGTATTTCTAAACAAATAAAATTATAAATTATGGACAATCTGTACATTGAAGCGTATAAGTTCTATAAGAGTGAGTACGCACATGGTTTAGTATTATTTCATATTCAATCTCGTTTTGAGGCTTATGAAGATGATGCTATTCAACTGGGGGCAGTGCTGAATCTCCCAGTACATCTGCAAGAGGGCGTGAAATTCTGTAGTTTCCCGGATTATGAACTTGAAAACACCTTGTTGTTCCTTGTACAGATTGGTATCTCGGTTAAGACTATAGAATATCGAGATGAAAATGGGGTATTCGCAATACCAAAAGTGAAACAAATTTTGGATGATATTGAAGCTGATTATTGACATTTTCGATATACTAATAGTGATTTTTGTAAATATCTGTAATATAGTCAATTATATTAAGTATTATATTTGGTTTTATATATAGCTAATTTATTGTGTGACAGCTGATTAAATATAAAATAATTAATAAATTGATGTCATAATTTAAAACAAAGTCGTACCTTTGCCTCACCATCTTAACAAAATAGTTGGTGAGGCTTTTATATGTAAACAAAAATCATAGGAATATGGATAAGATAAAAACAAAATTGAAATTTATTAAGTCAGACCGTACAGAGTCATGGGTAGGATTTGTTTCTATCAATACTAAAACCGGTTACATTAAGGGCGTTAGAGAAGACGCAAAGGGTCCTAAAAAAGTATGTATTGTAACACATGAGCTAGAGCCAATTATTGAGCCGAATGTGCTTTATGATGTACAAATGGTTCCTATGAAAAATGAAAAGGCTGGATACATCGTTGTAGCAGCGGAACCACATGCTTTTGATGCAAAGATTACTTCTACAGTTGTAAAGAACGCTGTGTATTTAGTGGAAGTAAAGTTCGGAAACAAGACAATCAAATACGATCCGCTGGATGGGGTCAAAGATTCTGTTCGTACTATTGATGGGGTTGTAGAGGAACTGTCAAAACGTAAAGACATCAAAAATCTATTGCTGGTAATTGATGATTTCTGTAAGTCAGCAAACATTGTATTAACCGCATTCCAGAACGATGGTCATTATGTCGCAGCAAAAAAAGTTCTCAAAAAGTAGAAAACCTAAGCTTCCGAGAAAAAGAAAAAAGGCTTGTATAAAAGCACAAGGACGTGCTTCGTATTATAGCACTGTTAATCTTGCTAAAGTAGAAGGAGAGTGGCCTTGTAAATTTTGGGTTAATTCGACAGTAGAAATAAAACCGGTAATGATAAATGGTGCTGTGGCTCTTATTCCCACACCCGCTCAATATTGGTAGAATATGATAGAAATTCCAGTAGAGGGAATAGCTACAGACGCAGCTCATTCCACGAAAAATAAAATAACAGAGTTTCAGGGGATAGATTTACGGACCGGTAAGCGGATCTTTTATCAAAACCTGGGTAATAAAACGGTGAATATTGGTGAGTTCTTAGGTGTTGTTGAAGCAGCAAAATATATCATAGAAAATGATTATTCTCCCAGAATTATCTATACAGATAGTATAACAGCTATAGCTTGGTTTCAAAACAAAAAAACAGCATCCAAGAAGAAATGCAAAGAACTTCAGAAAGCCGAGATATTTCTTAAAACTCTTGCATGGGATGTTGATACGATTGAAGTCCGACACTGGAACAACAAAGAATGGGGTGAGACCCCTGCTGATTTTGGAAACAAATGAAAATAAATACAATATGAAGATTAAATTTCGCATTGGTAATAAGAAAGTTAAAACTTTATGGCTCTTATTCCAATTTCTCTTTTGTATATATTTCTTCGTAATGGCCATTACGGAAGTATATCAAAGCTGTGGTATTGATTATACTTGGACAACTTTGAGTATATATGTTAGTGGAAGTGAGATAACTTGTGTACTAATATTAATGGGGCTGTTATTGAGTTTTTGCACTATCTTATCAAGCATGGCTGATTTCTTATCAATCTTAGCTTGTTGGGTGCGTTATTTTACGACAAAGAAAAACTGTGCCGCCAACCACGACACAGAGTTAGATGCAAAATAATCAATTGAAAGTATAGGACACTGCTGTTGATTACAAGTTAAACAAAGACATTAAACGCTCTATTCCTTTTAGGATGCAGGATAAATTGAGCAATCTGACATTAAAGTAAGTTTCGGTGTGTTTTACCTCAACTTGATTGGATTTAATGTTTGTCTTAGTTCTCTTTGCTTCAATATTCACAAGGCAGTGCTCCTTGCTTTTAGTTACCATTGCAAATACAAAGTTATGTATTTTGAACTTACAAACAGTAGAATCTCCTAATTAAATTAATTATAATATGAAAGAGCAAATCATATCTGAAAGGGCAAATATTATTGCCAATTTGAGACAATTGGTTCAGTCCTTAGTGGAGTTGAATATGAGAGCTAAAACACACGTGTCTTCCAATAAGGCAGACATTAAGAAATTGAGAAAAGACAATAAAGAGTTGGAGAAGATGAAAACCCGAAACTCATTCTTTATCCGGATTTTTTCTTTGTTCTTTAAGTCTTGATAAGATGATGCCGCAATGGTGGAATTGGTAGACACGATGGACTTAAAATCCATTCGTCCGAAAGGACGGTGCAGGTTCGACTCCTGTTTGCGGCACAATGACATAAGTCAACAAGAGTTCTTTGAAATATACCAAACTTAATATGCGATGAAAAAGTATATAGAACAATTCTTTTTTATGATAGCGGTCTTATTCATAGGCAATAGAGTATTCAATCATGTTGACGCTTGGTTGGGAATTGCTATATGTTTTGGGGTTTGCTATCCAGTTATTAACATCATTAAATTAATTATCAAAAAACATGAAAACGAAGATTAAGTTTATGTTGGTTGCTCTTATGGCAACAGTGATTTTTTCATCTTGTGAGCGTGTTGCTCCTAACTATGCCGGTGTCCTTATGGAGAATTATGGTAAGGAAGGTAAAGAAGATTTTAAGATTGTATCCGGAAAAGTTTCCACATGGGAATGGGGAACAGAGTTGTTTCAGGTGCCATTGTTTGAACAGCGTGGAGGATTTCAGAAATCAGTTACCCTAAAAGCTGCTGACAATACAGAGTTCAATGCTACTCCGTTATACTCATATAGAGTTATCAAAGACAAGGCAATTGACGTTGTTTTTGATAATAAACATATCGGAAACGGAGATGGATTTATGAGATCTTTGGAAGATAATATTCTGGAACCACGTATTTACGACCTTATTAAAGAAGAAAGCCGGAAATATAAAACAGATACACTTATGGCTGATGGGGGTTCTTTAGCTTTTGAGAAGAAGCTGGAGGATATTGTTAGGGCGGAATTTAAAGATAGAGGATTGGACCTGAAGTCATTTTCAGCCCAATTAGAATTTAGTGATCGAGTCCGGGAAAAGATTGATAATAGAAACGAGGTTAACACTAATATTTCCGTTATTGATCAGAAAATCGAAGAGCAGAAAAAGCAAAACGAACTGGAAAGATTAAAAACCGAACAGGCTCTTATCACATCGAAAGGGTTAACTAAAGAAATTCTATATAAACAGTTTATTGATAAATGGGACGGAAAAACACCGCTGTATGGGGTAATTCCAGAATTTCTGAAGATGACGAATTAAAACTCATAAATAAATTGGAAAGAGGAGGGGTGCGATCCATGTAGTTTCCAACTTTGGTTTCGCTGGGATGGCTGCATGGGTTGTTAAGAAACATCTTGGAAAAATGTTTTGCACCCCTTTATTCCTCTGGATGGAAATTATGTAAAATGCTTGAATGCCTGTGAACCGATCGTATTTCACATTCCAAATGGCAAGAAAGCTCAATTGTTGTTTTTACGTCCTACGGACGGCTTATCGTCTTTTGATTTCCTTTACGAGGGCGCGAATTTCCCGTACAAGGAGGACAAGCAACAGCAAATAAATTTCCATTATGGCTGCAAAGTTAAAACTTTTTGGCCAAAAGCCGGTGAAAAATCCGGCTGTTTGCTCGGTTCGTCTATCGGAAAGGACATCTGCCTTTCGAGCAGAAAAGAATGGTTCGACTCCATTACCGAGTACAACAAGCCCGAAGTACAAGGGAACGAACATGCAGGTTATGTTGAGACAAGTCAATATACAAGTAAACTAAGCCCTGTCCGGAATCGTTGGTCCGGGAGTGTGATACCGAGCTGTTGGTAGAATCGGTATGTTAGATGTCTTTATGGGAGTGTTCGATTCCTCCACCATCGCCGAAAGGGGATGGGTCGGTTAGGGAGATAAAGACATCATTTGCTCTTATAGCTTAGTGGTAGAGCAGATGACTGTTAATCATCAGGTCGGTGGTTCAAATCCATCTAAGAGCGCATTTAAGGTTAAAAAGATTGTTATTGGATTAGCTTATTTTTCTTTCCGCGAAGCTGTGAAGTTGTGAAACTTCCAGCTATCTGGTTCATTAGCCAAGTGGTAAGGCAATGGTCTGCAAAACCATGATCGCAGGTTCGATTCCTGCATGGGCCTCATAAAAAATGGGGAGTTGAAATTACTCCCCAAAGATGACAACCATAGGGCTAATATGGTTGTGAAATCAAAATGACAGCGGCTATTCGCAAAGTTGAATCAAAAGAGATATGACAGCTATAACTGTCTGAAGGACAACACAGATTGCAACTATATTGTCTCTTCGCTCTTGGCTAAAATGATTCGATTTACCCGTAGGTTTAGTCATATTGCTTGCAAAGGTAAATATTTTGCTCAAAAGGCTGTCATTTGTAAAGGAAGTATGGGTAAATGAAAGTAACACACTGTTAATGTCCTGCTATAAAGTGGCTGGGTCTTCGACTCTCCCTACTTCCTCAACAAATTATCCTAATAGAGTTGTGAACAATCAACTTAAAGTGTCCGGAAATGGAAGTAGTAACTAATTATTTTCGATAAAAATAGTAATTATGAAAACTGGAGTAATATTGGCTCGGTTCCAGCCTATACACAATGGACACCTACAGCTGATAAAGAAGGCTTGTGACGAGAATGAGCAAGTTTTAGTTATTATTGGCTCAATAGATAAACTCTCAAAACGGAATCCGATACCTTGGACTATCCGAAAACAACTTGTTGAAAAGGCGATTAAAGACCATTCTCTTCACGAAAAAACGAAGATTGTTGAGCTTGCTGACCTTTCTGATGAATCTGACAACAGCCATGATTGGGGTTTTTATCTTTATTCGTTTATTGTTAGCAACATCAACCAATCTGATTTCACAATCTATTACTCTGATGGATTTGAGACCATCACATCTTGGTTTCCAGGATTCCTTTTAAGGAATAACGTGTCTCTATCTTTACTTGCCAGAAACACTTGTGAAGATGGCGTGTCAGCAACTATGGTGCGTGATATGATACTTGCTGATAGCCTTCCAGAAAAGGACATTGTTCCACAGTGCGTGTATGATATGCGCCAGACAATTAAGGCATTTCTAAATGTGTTTAAGTAAAATAATTATGGATAAACTCTATATTGAATTAAAAGGAACTATCATTGCTCTATGTATATGGGCAATATCTTGTGCACTCACCGAATTTGTTAGTTGGCTTGGGCTTCCTAATTACTGTATAGCCTTAACATTTTTGTTTTCGTTCATAACATCACAAATAGTATTTTTTCGCAAATACTATTAAGAGTAATTGAAGATCAACTAATGATGAAAGGAAATAGAATCTGTGCAAGTAATCCTGGACAACTGACAACTCTTAGAAAGTTAAACTTAAATGAAGTTAATCAATGAGTAAATCAATAGAAGAAATCAGGAAAATGAAAGCTATTCTTGAAAGAGATATTGCAGCTAAAGTTGCTGAATTTGAGCAAGAGTCATGCGTACAAATCACAGATGTAGGTATTGACCGCGTAAAAATAAAAATGTTGAATAATAAAACGGTTTGTCAAAGTATTACAGTTAATATAATAATTCAATTATGAAAAAGTATATTGGAACAAAACAGATTGAAGCCGAGCCTATGACATTGGGCGACTTCGTTCAAGAAACAGGTAGAAATCCCTATGGTAAGGATATTGAAAAACATGAAGAAACCGAGCAAGGTTATCGTGTTAAATACGAAGATGGTTACGAAAGTTGGTCGCCTGCCAAACCGTTTGAGAAATCGTATAAGTGTGCAGACACCTTTCTTGATCGTTTGCATATTGAAATGAAAGACTTGTATGACAGGTTGGATAAACTTGTTGTTTTCATTGATTCTGGAAAGATGGATGAAGTGGTAACAGACAACTACCAAAAATTCTTGTTACGCTTACAGCAAGTAGTGATGGGTAATTACGTGAAAACACTTGAATGTCGTATTGGATGTCTTGACGGTGCTCCTAACGCTCCGTTTAATAGGATGTCTTTCGGAGTTGCAATCGAAGCGTTGAAATTTGGTCTTGCTATTCGTAGAAAAGGTTGGAATGGAAAGGGGCTGTGGGTCATCAAGCAAGTCCCGGCACACATCGAAAGCGATATTGTTCCGAAGATGCAGTCACTTCCTCAATCGGCAAAAGACCTTATTTTAAAAGGCAAGGGTTTCATTGACTATACAAGCCAGTGCCTTATTTACAACGAGAATACCGGACATGCTGACAGTTGGGTTCCGTCAATCAGCGATGTGTTTGCTGAAGACTGGGAAATCGTTCAGTAACTTGGTCCTTTTAATCAACTAAGTGTATATTCATAAAACAACAACTTTTATTATGTCCAAGCCTCAATCCACATTTCCCATTATAAGCGTTATGCTTGTTGGGGATTGGATTGAGGTTTTAATTAGATAATTATAGAACAAAATGAAAAAATTTACATCACCAATATCTACAAATAAAGAACAATCAGAACGATTGATAGCTTTAGGAGTAAAACCTGAAACGGCTGATATGGTATATCATTATACCAAAAGTAAAGTACCTGCATTGGAATGGGAATTAAAAACAACTCCACCAACATTGAGAGGCAAATTTTGGACACCTCAAAGAATAGCAAAGTTAGAATTGCCTTTTCATAAGTATCCGAATGGAACGTCTATGACCGGAGAAGAAGCGTTTGATGAAATATGGGGTAGGGATATTCCAGCATGGAGCTTATCGAGACTGTTGGAAATGCTGCCTAATGAAGTTCCAGATCCTAAACCAGGATTTGAAGCACATCATCCAGAACTGATAAAACATGCTTTGGGGTATAATCTGTCAATTCGGAGATATACAGCAGATTGTTTGGTTGGAACACATATCGAGGATACTCCAATTGAATGCTGTGTGTCTATGATAGAATGGCTCATTAAAAATCATCTTTTTAATAAAGAATATCTGAAATAAAAGACATGAAAGAAGATGATGATAGGCATTGTAGCGAGTGTAAAGTACGAATTTCTATATGTATTGTAAAGTCTTAAAAAGACGAATTACAGCCAGAAAGAAACCTTGTAAACATTACGAATCATTTATAATAAGAAAACAGAAAATGAAAAAATCACTGGATGAGATAGAAGCGGGAGATAAAGTGTATTATACTTCTCGTTATTATTCAAAAATACTCAAAGTAGACCGTGTTACCTCAACTACTATCATTTGTGGAACCGAAAAGTTTAGAAAGCAAAATGGTCGTCAGATACCGGCAGATACATGGGGTAGTAGTTACATTTCAGTACTTACTGAAAGTTTGGAAAAGCAATATTTTGAAATGATAAGAAAGAAACAACTTATAACCGAGATAAAGTCAGTAGACCTTTTTCAGTTATCTGTTGACTCCCTCCAACAAATATCAGATGTTATTCAAAATAGTATGACCGATGAAAATACTTAGAAGAGCGAAAATAAAATCTCTAATTAAATCTATATAGTCTAAAAACTTTTGTATCTTTGAAACATAAAACAAGTGAGTCTATCCTACATTTATTAACCTATGGTTGGTAATGTAGATGAATTGAAATATTGGGATGTGATACTAAAATGATACCAAATGTATAATTATCTGACTATCAACATCAATTTTACCCCCTGAGGGTGTACAAAGATTATTAAAAGGAGAACTTAAAAGGTTCTCCTTTTTTGTTAAGAGTCTTTGTTGTTACAGTTCAGCTATAGGAATAAAAAATACCGCTACTCAAAGCTATATTCGACTTTGGTAGCGGTATTTTTTTATAGTGTAACTACTATCTATTAGAACTTGAAGAAGTTCTTGGCATTGTTGTAGCTGATATCTTCAATCATTTGGTTTACACGCTCCATTTCAGATACCGGAATTTCTCCGTTTTCTACGTCACGTCCTACCAGATTACACAATGTACGGCGGAAATATTCATGACGCGGGTAGGATAGGAATGAACGAGAGTCGGTCAACATACCTACGAAGCGGCTCAAAAGACCAAGTACTGACAAAGCATTCATTTGTTTTTCCATACCATCCTTTTGATCGAGGAACCACCATCCGGAACCAAATTGGATTTTTCCCGGGATAGAACCATCCTGGAAGTTACCCAGCATTGTTGCAATCACTTCGTTGGCGCATGGGTTCAAGTTGTAGAGGATTGTTTTAGTCAATTTGCCATTAGTGTTCAGGCGATCAAGGAATTTAGCCATTGCTTTGGCGGTTGTAAATTCACCGATAGAATCGAAACCTGTATCAGCACCCAGTAATTTAAACATCTTCGTGTTATTGTTACGAATAGCGCCGTAATGGAATTGTTGAGTCCATCCTTTTTCCCAGTCCATTTCACCGAAGATCACAAGCATTGCCGATTTGAATTTCAGAATTTCTTCCTTGGTCAATTCTGCGCCACCATATACTTTATTAAAAATAGCTTTGATTTCAGCATCTGTATAATCTTCTGCGTAGAATTCTTCAATACCATGGTCAGACAGACGGCAGCCTTGTTCTGCGAAGAAGTCATGACGTTTGCGCAAAGCAGCGATCATATCATCAAAGTTGGAGATGATAACACCACTTACCTCTGCCAGTTTTTCTACATAACTGCGGAAATCTGCAGGGACTTCTACAGCCATAGCCTTATCAGGACGCCATGTTGGTAACATCTTGATTTCAAATCCGCTTTCGCGTGTTTTGATATGATATTCCAATGAATCGATAGGATCATCCGTTGTGCAAACGGCTTCTACATGATAACGACGCATCATTCCACGAGCTGAATATTCGGGTTGAGACAGTTTCTCATTACATTCATCGTAAATTTCACGTGCGGTTTGTGGATTCAATATTTTATTGATACCAAATGCCGTTTTCAGTTCAAGGTGAGTCCAGTGGTACAATGGGTTGCGGAAAGTGTAAGGTACTGTTTCCGCCCATTTTTCAAATTTTTCCCAGTCTGTGGTATCTTTTCCCGTACAGAAACGTTCGTCTACACCGTTTGTACGCATTGCACGCCATTTGTAGTGGTCACCGCCCAACCAGATTTCAGTCAGTGATTTAAACTTGTAGTCGTCAGCTACCATTTGAGGGATAAGGTGACAGTGATAGTCGATGATCGGCATTTTAGCCGCATGCTCGTGATACAACTTTTGCGCAGTTTCTGTTTGCAGCAAGAAGTTTTCGTCCATGAAGTTCTTCATTATTACTGTGTTTTAAGTATATAAAATTATTACTTTCTATATTTATACCTATATAGTATTGATTTTAAAGCTAATAGGCGTAAATCTTGTTTTAGTTTTATTAACCGTTATCGAACACAAAAATAGAAAATTTACTTGGAGTAACAAAATAATTCGTATATTTGCAGCGATTATTTATAATATTTAAGTTTTAGCACTATGGAGGACCAGAACTATACCATTAAAGACATTGCCCGTATGGCCGGTGTTTCCGCCGGAACGGTTGACAGGGTGTTGCACAATCGCGGTGACGTGTCTCCCAAAAGCAAAGCCAAAGTACAAAAGGTGTTGGATGAGATTCATTATCAGCCCAATGTGTTTGCTATCGGTTTGGCCGCTAAAAAGAAATATTCTTTCCTCTGTTTGATACCTTATTATATAGAGCATGATTATTGGCATTCGGTAGTAGGGGGGATTGAGCGTGCCCGGCAAGAATTACGTCCTTTTAATGTGAGTATAGATTATTTGTGCTATCACCATGGGGATGAGAAGAGTTATCAGGAAGCCTGCCTTTCTATAAAAGAAAAGAATGTGGATGCGGTATTGATTTCTCCGAATTTTCGGGAAGAGACACTGGCGCTGACAGCCTATTTACAGGAAAATAAGATTGCTTATGCTTTTGTCGATTTCAATATGGAAGAAGCGAAAGCGTTGACGTATATCGGGCAGGATTCATATAAGAGCGGATATATCGCAGCGAAAATATTGATGCGCAATTATTCGGCAGGAGAAGGCCAGGAGTTGGTTTTGTTTTTAAGTAACAATAAAGATAATCCGGCTGAAATACAGATGCAACGCCGTTTGGATGGTTTTATGAGTTACATTGCCGAAGAATATAATAACTTGGTAATCCATGAGGTAGTACTTAATAAATCCGATCAGGAAAGTAACCAACAGACATTGGATGAGTTTTTTCAGGCGCATCCGAAGGCTTTACTGGGAGTTGTATTTAATTCCAGAGTGTATCAGTTGGGAGAGTATCTTCGTCATGCGGGACGTAGCATGAAAGGACTGATAGGATATGACCTTCTGAAAGCAAACGTAGATTTATTAAAATCCGGTGATGTGCATTATTTAATCGGGCAACGTCCGGGTTTGCAAGGATATTGTGGGGTGAAGGCGTTGTGCGACCATGTCGTGTTTAAGAAGTCTGTTGAACCTGTAAAATACATGCCTATTGATATCCTGATAAAGGAAAACATTGATTTTTATTTTGAATTTGTATAATATCAACTTTATAAATTACAACTAACATGAAAGCATTAAACAAAGAAACTGCTCCTAAAACACAACGTCCGGAGCGTATTATCCAATTTGGCGAAGGTAACTTTTTGCGTGCATTTGTAGATTGGATTATTTATAACATGAACCAGAAAGCTGATTTCAACAGCAGTGTAGTAGTGGTTCAACCGATTGATAAAGGTATGGTCGATATGCTGAATGCACAGGATGATCTTTATCATGTAAACCTTCAAGGATTGGATAAAGGAGAGGCTGTTAACAGCTTGACAATGATTGATGTAATCAGCCGCGCTTTAAACCCATATACTCAAAATGACGAGTTTATGAAGTTGGCAGAGCAACCTGAAATGCGTTTTGTTATTTCAAACACTACAGAGGCTGGTATTGCTTTTGATCCGGCTTGTAAACTTGAGGATGCTCCTGCTTCATCTTATCCGGGTAAGCTGACTCAATTACTCTATCATCGTTTTAAAACATTCAATGGTGATAAGACAAAAGGTTTGATTATTTTCCCTTGTGAGCTTATTTTCCTGAATGGTCATAAGTTGAAAGAAACAATTTATCAATATATTGAATTGTGGAACCTGGGGAATGAGTTTAAAACTTGGTTTGAAGAAGCTTGTGGTGTATATGCAACATTGGTAGACCGTATTGTTCCGGGATTCCCGCGCAAGGATATTGCTGCTATCAAAGAAAAACTGCAATATGATGATAATCTGGTTGTTCAGGCTGAAGTTTTCCATTTGTGGGTTATTGAAGCTCCGCAGGAAGTTGCAAAAGAGTTCCCGGCTGACAAGGCAGGCTTGAATGTATTGTTTGTACCGTCAGAAGCTCCTTATCACGAACGTAAGGTTACTTTGTTGAATGGCCCGCATACAGTTCTTTCTCCGGTTGCTTATCTCTCGGGAGTGAATATTGTGCGTGATGCTTGCCAGCACGAAGTGATTGGTAAATATATCCACAAGGTAATGTTTGACGAACTGATGGAAACTTTGAACTTGCCGAAGGATGAGTTGGAGAAATTTGCAAATGATGTATTGGAACGCTTCAACAATCCGTTCGTGGATCATGCAGTAACCAGTATCATGCTGAATTCTTTCCCTAAATACGAAACTCGTGATTTGCCGGGATTGAAGACTTATCTGGAACGTAAAGGTGAACTTCCTAAAGGACTGGTGCTTGGATTAGCTGCTATCATTACTTATTATAAAGGTGGTGTACGTGCTGATGGTGCTGAAATTGTTCCGAATGATGCTCCTGAAATCATGAACCTGCTGAAAGAACTTTGGGCAACAGGTTGCACAAAGAAAGTTGCCGAAGGTGTTCTGGCTGCAGATTTTATCTGGGGAGAAGATTTGAATAAGATTCCGGGATTGACAGAAGCCGTAAAAGCTGATTTGGATTCTATCCAGGAAAAAGGAATGCTTGAGACCGTTAAAGGTATTCTGTAATTAGAAGACTAAATAAAAAAATAGCGCCACTTGTTCAGAGAACAGTGGCGCTATTTTTTATTATCAGATTATTTATTATTCTTGTTCAGCCGTATGCAAAATAAATGTAGTAGCTCCAATTGTTACAATAGCGCCATCTTCAATGCGTACACGGTCTTTATCTCCCAGAATTTCATTCATAAGGAAAGTACCTGTGAGACTAGGAGCATCTCGTAATGTGTAGACTAGCTTTCCTTGCTTATTACGCTTTATATTAATGATGCAATGGCGTCGATCCATGCTCATATCACCGCTTTCAATGGGAGTATTAATGTTTGTTCCTACGCAACGGCGGCCTATGACATTGTCACCTTCCTGCAAGGGAAGTAACTGTTTAAAACCAAATACATTTTCGATTACAGTGATATATCCGAACTCTTCTTTATGAGATTCAGCTTCTTCTTCCAGGTTTTCTTCCTTTCTAAGAGCCTTAACTTTACTTTTTCCTAACCGGATACTGAATTGCTTGCCACAATGTTCGCATTCAAATACCAGTGATTGGCCTTCACTATACTTGGTTTCATCAAAATAAAGATAATTCTCACATTTAGGACAAAGAACTCGTTTCATGCTTTTTAAAAGGGATTTTTATTTAGCCAGTAACCAGGCATTCTTATAAGTTTCGTTTTTTCTTAGCTCAAGTAATTGCTTGGTTGCTTCATCACGGTTGTTAAATGAACTGATACTGACACGTACTTTACCATCAGTGTTCAGAGCTTTTGCATCTGCAAATCCTTTTGATTTTAATTGGTTCGCAATAACTTCTGCATCTTTCAGGCTGATTCCTCCTGCCACAATGATATGAAAAGGATGATTTGCACTTTCTTGAGATTTCACCGCAGGAGCAGGAGTCGCTGTTTCCTGTTTTACCACTTTCACTTCTCTTACTGCGATCGGTTTGGAAGTCTTGGCTTTATCCGTTGTATGCTTTTTAGCAGATGAAGTTTTGGTTGAAGCAGAAGAAGCAGAAAGCTTCTTTGCTTGTTGCGCAGCATCGTTCTTAACATAAACAGGAGTTACTGCAACCGATTGCTTTTCTATTTGCTCAAAAAGCTCGCTGGGCAATAACTGTGCATAATTGTTCTTTTGAACGTCAGTATTCTCTACCGGAGTTGAAAAGGCAAAGAACAGTACGATGGCAGCAATCATTGCTGCAGCATTGCGGAGATACGCGCGGTTGATACTAATTTCAAAAGTCTTCTTTTCCTTTTCCTGATAAGTCGGTACCAATACTTTTTCTTTCTGCTGCAGAGCCGAAAGTTCATGTATTTCAAAAGAGTCGAGACCATATAATGAAGGAGTTGTTATCTTATAATCATAAGGAACGAACTCGTAGTTGCCATAAATGTTATAATGAATCTCGCCTATATTATCCAGATGGGCTTTCCCTTCCTCATGAAGGAGACCGATAAATTCGTTTACTTCTTTTTCTACTATACGGCTGGCGTCAGCAAAACTTGTGTCGTATGCTGACATATAAGATTGCACCAGTACGCCGTCATTCAGTTTTAATTGAGGATTAAAACCGATTGTACGGGTAGGAGGTAAAAATATATTTTCTTCCTTTACGCGGGTTGCGGGCGAATAATGCGCTACAAAACCACCAAATCCCGGAACAATGACGCAGTCGTTTTCCAGTAGTAAAGTCTCTATATGTTGTGCCAATTCAATCATGTCTGCAAAATTAAGAGATAAATTGAATATATCCCAGAAAACTTCGAAAAATTCACTACTTTTGCATCGTTTTATTTATCACTATCAATAATGAACTATATACAGACGGAAATAGACGGAGTATGGCTGATAGAGCCTAAAGTTTTCTCCGATGAACGGGGCTATTTTATGGAAGCCTATAAGAAAGAAGAGTTTGATGCCAATATTGGTCCCGTAGATTTTATACAGGACAACGAGTCGAAATCATCTTTTGGTGTATTGCGTGGATTGCACTATCAGAAAGGAGAATACAGTCAGGCGAAACTGGTTCGTGTTCTTAAAGGAAAAGTGCTGGACGTTGCCGTTGATTTGCGTAAATCATCGCCTACGTTTGGAAAGCACGTCTGCGTGTTGCTTAGTGAGGAAAACAAGAGACAATTTTTCATTCCCCGTGGTTTTGCTCATGGCTTTGCAGTCTTGAGCGAAGAAGCCGTTTTTACGTATAAGGTAGATAACAAGTATGCTCCGCAGGCAGAAGCTTCTATTTTGTATAATGATGAAACGTTGGGGATCGACTGGCCGTTGGCAGATTCGCAAATGGTATTATCGGCGAAAGACAGAGAGGGAACTGCCTTTAAAGATGCCGCTTATTTTGAATGAATTTCTAAACAAACAATAGATTAAGTATGAAAATTGCAATCGTGGGAACAGGGTATGTGGGGCTGGTATCAGGTACATGCTTTGCCGAAATTGGCGTGAATGTAACGTGCGTAGACACGAATAAGGAGAAAATCGAATCTTTGCAAAAGGGGAATATGCCGATTTATGAGAATGGATTGGAAGAGATGGTGCTCCGTAATATGAAAGCAAAGCGATTGAAGTTTACTACCTCATTGGAAAGTTGTCTGGATGAAGTGGAAGTTATATTCAGTGCGGTTGGAACTCCTCCGGATGAAGATGGCAGCGCTGATTTGAAATACGTATTGGAGGTGGCCCGTACCATTGGTCGCAATATGAAACAGTATAAATTGGTAGTTACCAAAAGTACCGTTCCGGTAGGCACTGCCAGTAAGGTTCGTGCGGTTATTCAGGAAGAACTGGATAAGAGAGGCGTGACGGTTGATTTTGATGTGGCTTCTAATCCGGAATTCCTTAAAGAAGGAAATGCTATCAGTGACTTTATGAGCCCGGACCGCGTGGTAGTGGGAGTGGAGTCGGCACGTGCGGAGAAATTGATGTCCAAACTATATAAACCATTCTTATTGAATAATTTCCGTGTGATTTTCATGGATATTCCGTCTGCGGAAATGACTAAATATGCGGCAAATTCGATGCTGGCAACCCGTATAAGCTTTATGAATGATATTGCAAACTTGTGCGAGATTGTTGGTGCGGATGTGAATATGGTGCGTAGTGGGATCGGTTCGGATACTCGTATCGGACGTAAGTTTCTGTACCCGGGTATCGGATATGGTGGTTCCTGCTTCCCCAAAGATGTGAAGGCATTGATTAAAACAGCAGAACAGAATGGTTATACCATGCGGGTACTTACGGCTGTGGAAGAAGTGAATGAGAACCAAAAAAGTGTCTTGTTCGAAAAGTTAATGAAACAGTTTAATGGTGATTTGCAGGGTAAGACTGTTGCTTTGTGGGGATTGGCATTTAAACCGGAAACGGATGATATGCGTGAGGCTCCGGCATTAGTCCTGATCGATAAATTGCTGAAAGCAGGTTGTAAAGTACGCGCATACGATCCGGCTGCCGTGCAAGAATGTAAGCGCAGGATTGGTGATACTATCTATTATGCTTGCGATATGTATGATGCCGTACTGGATGCTGATGTGTTGATGCTGGTTACCGAATGGAAAGAATTCCGTCTGCCTTCATGGGCCGTTATCAAGAAAACGATGTCCCGGCAGATTGTGTTGGACGGACGTAATATATATGATAAAAAAGAGATGGAAGAACTCGGATTTATTTATCACTGTATTGGTAAATAAAAAAATAAGAGTATCTTTATATAAAAACTAAAATAGATGATGAAAAATGTGGCTGTATCGTTAATGGCAATCTTTTTCGCGGCATGTAGCGGCAATAAGAGTCCCCATTCTCTTCAACAAGAGAAAGAGGATCTTAGTGCAAAAGGGCTACTGCAGGGAATTTGGCTGGACGATGAAACGGAGAGCCCGTTGATGCGTGTAGAAGGAGATACTATCTACTATGCAGATGTACAAAGTACTCCCATTGCATTTAAAATAATACGGGATACTCTTTATACTTATGGAAATGATACTACTTATTACAAGATTGATAAGCAGGCAGAACATATATTCTGGTTTCATTCCATAACGGATGATGTGATTAAGTTGCATAAATCCGAAGATGCCAATGATTCAATCTATTTTGTCCGTCAGGAATTAGTAATTCCGGCATATACGGAAGTAACCAAACGCGATAGTGTAGTGAGCTATAATGGCACTCGTTATCGCGCATACGTATATATTAATCCTTCTAAAATGAGAGTCATCAAGACGACTTATTCCGAAGACGGGATTAGCATGGATAATGTATACTATGATAATGTGATGCACATTTGTGTGTATGAAGGTAAAAAGAGCCTGTTTGCCAGCGATGTTACCAAACAGATGTTTGACAAAGTACTTCCTGTCGATTTTCTGGAGCAATCCATCCTGTCAGATACAAAGTTTATGAAAGTAGACCGGAACGGTTTTCATTATCAAGCTGTCCTGGCCATTCCGGAAACTTCCATATATAGCATTGTAAATATGGAAGTAAGTTTTAAAGGAGATTTGACTATCACTTCATCCAAATAAAAAAGCACCATACATTCAGATCGTATAGTGCCGGATTAAAAAAGCCTTGCTTTAATTTTGTCTGGGGGGAGACGGACGGTTATTTCTCTTTCCTCCGTTATTATTATTCCTTTTTCCCCGGAAATCTTTTCTTTTGTAGTTGCCACCCTTGCCCTTGCTAAAAGAACGTGGCTTGTATTCCGGAGCTTCTCCCAATTCTTCGGGAATAGGAATTTTATAAATCTCTTTTTCCAGGAAGTTCTCAATACTTTTGAAGTTACTTTGTTCTTTCTCGCTGATGAACGTAAGTGCTACACCATCATTGTTGGCACGTGCTGTACGTCCGATACGGTGTACATAGTCTTCGCTGTCGTGAGGCACGTCGAAGTTGATAACCAGGCGGATATCATCGATATCTATACCACGTGCAACGATGTCCGTAGCTACCAATATATTGATTCGTCCGGCTTTAAACTCATGCATAACAGTTTCCCGTTGAGCCTGTTCCAGATCCGAATGCATTTCCCCTACGTTCAGTTTCATGGATTTCAAAGCCTTGGCTACTTCCTTGACCTTGATTTTAGAAGATGCAAAGACAATCACACGTTCCGGAACTTCATCCATAAAAAGACTGCGTATGATTCCCAGCTTTTGATTTTCGTAGCAAACGTATGCTGCCTGAATAATCTTTTCTGCAGGTTTGGAAACTGCGAGCTTTATCTCTGACGGATTATTTAAGATTGTGTTTGCCAATTGCTGAATCTTTGCAGGCATTGTTGCAGAAAACATGATTGTCTGTCGTTCCTTCGGCAGATATTTCGCAATTTGCATGATATCTTCATAGAATCCCATGTCGAGCATCCGGTCCGCTTCATCCAGAATAAAATAAGAAACCTTGGAAAGATCTACATATCCAAGGCTTAAATGGGCGATCAGACGTCCGGGAGTAGCAATAACAACATCAGCTCCTAAAGTGAGTCCTTTTTTCTGTTGTTCGAACAATATTCCATCATTTCCACCGTATACGGCAACACTCGATACCGGCATGAAATAGGAAAACCCTTCCATTTGCTGGTCGATCTGTTGGGCCAATTCCCGGGTAGGAGACATGATGACACAATTAATCGCATCTTCCGGATGTTTACCTTCAGATAATTTATTCAATACAGGCAGTAGAAACGCGGCCGTTTTACCTGTTCCTGTCTGTGCTACTGCGATCAAATCTTTACCCTCAAGTATGATTGGAATTGCCTGCTCCTGTATAGGCGTACATTCGTCAAATCGCATGGCATCAAGCGCCTCAAGCACATTTGCATTTAATTGTAGTTCGGAAAACTTCATTCTTTTATTTAATTTGTCAGCAAAGATAATCTATTTTTTGGTCTAATTACATATTCAAGTAAGAATCTTTGAATCCGAGGAAATAGAGCACTCCATCCAGCCCGATGGTGTTGATCGATTGCTTGGCATTTGCCACCACTTTAGGCTTTGCGTGGAAAGCAATTCCCAGTCCGGCAACCCCTAGCATAGGGAGGTCGTTAGCTCCGTCTCCTACGGCGATGGTCTGTGCAATATCCACCTTTTCCACTTGTGCAATGAGGCGGAGCAGTTCGGCTTTCCGTTTTCCGTCTACTACATCTCCCAGGTAACGTCCGGTCAGTTTGCCGTCGATGATTTCCAGTTCGTTGGCATAGACGTAATCTATACCGTATTTCTTTTGCAGGTATTGGCCGAAATAAGTGAATCCTCCCGAAAGGATGGCGATTTTGTAACCGTACTTCTTCAATACATACATCAGCCGTTCTACGCCCTCCGTGATAGGCAGGCTCTCGGCTATTTCCTGCATGACCGATTCGTCCAGCCCTTTCAATAGTGCTACACGGCGGGTAAAGCTCTCTGTAAAGTCTATTTCTCCACGCATGGCGCTTTCTGTGATGGCCTTTACTTCGTCGCCTACACCGGCACGGATAGCCAGTTCGTCAATCACCTCTGTTTCGATTAATGTAGAGTCCATATCAAAACAGATCAGACGGCGCATACGACGGTACATATTATCCTGTTGGAAAGAAAAATCCATTTCCAGTTCGCTGGCCAACTTCATCAGCTTCTCCTGCATCGCAATGCGATCTTTCGGAGTACCTCTCACTGAAAATTCGATGCAAGCCCTGGTACGTGTATCTGCCTGACATTCATCCAACGGGATACGACCTGTCAGACGTTTGATAGCATCAATATTCATGCCCTGCTCGGCTAATATGCTTGTAGCGGCAGAAATCTGTCGGGCGGAAAGCTTGCGTCCCAGAACCGTCAGGATATAACGGTTTTTCCCTTGCATACCTACCCAGTTTTCATATTGCTCGGTGGTGATAGGTTCAAACCGGATGGTTACTCCCAGAGAAGAAGCCTTGAACAACAGTTCCTTCATAATGAATCCGGAATGTCTTTCTTCACTCTTGAACAGGATACCCAGCGATAATGTATTATGAATATCTGCCTGGCCGATATCAAGAATCGTGGCATCATATTTGGCAAGGATTTCGGTCACGGAAGCAGTCAGTCCCGGGCGATCTTCGCCGGTAACTCGAATCAGAATCAATTCAGTATTTGATGGTTGCATAAAAAAATAGACTTTAACTCTGCAAAAGTAGAGAAAAAAGTTCGTTTTTATGCTAAATAACATAAAAAGTTATACCCAAAAAGTGATATTTTTGCTTATTTGCTTGGAAGTTAATTTAATATTTACTTACCTTTGCACCCGGTTTCAAAAATAAAGGCTCTGATAATCAGCGGATTCCTCTTCGCCTGATGCCTGAAAAGACAATGTTTCGGGAAGAAACCACTGTTTAAGGACAGTCCCGGATAGTATTAACTAAAACCGAATTACATGAAGCATGTAAAATGGATTTTTGTTGTATTACTGATTTGTTCCTTGACCGCTTTCGTTGAGAAAGACAAACCTACCGGAGGTTTGAGTGAGGGTGACGTAGCCCCTGATTTTAAAATCGAATCTACGTCAAACGGGCAACCCGCCTTTAAATTGGGAAATTTGAAAGGTAAATATGTGTTGCTAAGTTTTTGGGCAAGTTATGACGCGCAGTCCCGGATGCAAAATGTAAGTTTGAGCAATGCGCTTCGTTCTTCTCATAATGTGGAAATGGTTTCTATTTCATTTGACGAATATCAGTCAATATTTAAGGAAACCGTTCGTAAGGATCAAATAGTTACGCCCACTTGTTTCGTGGAAACAGAAGGCGAGGATTCCGGTTTATTTAAGAAGTACCGTTTAAACCGGGGATTTACTAACTATTTATTGGATGGAAATGGTGTAATTATAGCCAAAAACATCTCTGCTGCAGATCTTTCTGCTTATGTAAAAGAAGTCGGTTAACGATTTTAAGAATGTAAGGAGAAAGAGGGATTTTCCAAATCACCGTCAGGTGAAAACAATGGAGAATAGACAAAAGAGGAAATGGATACAACAAAAAAGTTCCGCCTACTCTTGCTAATGCAAGTGTAGGCGGAACTTCTACTTTTATACTCTTCGTTTATCCGGTGCATCCAAAACCTTGGGGCAATCTATGGATAGAATCCGTGAAGACTGCAGAAGGCTTGCCTACCTTTTATTTAGGTGCCTTCTGGTACAAGAAGAATGCGATACCCGCATAAAGGATATTAGGAATCCAGACTGCAACGGCAGGTGGCACATTTCCGTTCACGGCAAAGGTGGAAGTAATCGTCTGGAACAGGATATAAGAGAAACTTAATCCTAATCCGATACCCAGATGAAGCCCCATACCGCCTTTCGTTTTTCGGGACGAAAGCGATACACCGATGATGGTAAGGATGAAAGAGGCGAACGACATAGCGATTCGTTTGTGATATTCAATCTCAAACTCCTTGATGTTGGCAAATCCTCTTCGTTTCTGTTTGACGATATAATCGCTTAATTCGGGACTGGTCAGCATTTCCTGCTGGTTTTTCATGATAAGAAAGTCGGAAGGTTCCATGTTGATGATAGAGTCTATCCGGTCTCCCTTAGTGATCTTTTCCTTTAAACCATCCAGTTCGCGTACCATATAATCGTGGATCGTCCATTTATGAACGGTGGTGGTATCGTAGGTAATCCGTCGTGCAGTCAAATGTGAAACCAGCTTTTTATCCACAAATTTGTCCAATGAAAAGCGGTTACCGGTTTTCATTGCGTTGTTATAGTTGTCGATATATGCAATCACTCCGCTATCCACTTCCAGCTGCACATTGCTTACCGAGTTTTGTTTCTTTGGTTTGATATACCGGTCTTCAAAATTCAGACGCGTAACACTTCCTTTCGGAATCACATACGAACTTAGTGTGAAAGTGACGAGGGCGATGATAGCGGCAGAAATCATGTAAGGGCGCATCATCCTCTTAAAGCTCATACCGGTGGAGAACATCGCAATAATTTCGGAGTTTTCTGCCAGTTTGGAGGTAAAGAAAATAACAGCAATGAATACGAACAACGGACTGAACAGATTGGAGAAATAGGGGATAAAGTTCATGTAGTATTCAAAGATTATTTTATCCCATGGAGCTTCATGCTCCATTAGTTTGTCCATCTTTTCGTTGAAGTCAAATACCACTGCAATAGAAATGATTAGTGCAATAGCAAATACGTATGTCCCCAAGAACTTCTTGATGATATACCAGTCCAGCCGTTTTATAAATCGATTGCTTTTCATTTCTTATAATCTAGTTGATACTCTTTTGACCATCATCGGCTTCCAAGTCGAGAAATCTCCAGCGATAATGTGCTTTCTTGCTTCCCCTGCCAGCCACAGATAGAATGCCAGATTATGTATGGAGGCAATTTGCATAGCCAGTAGCTCTTGCGCATGGAAAAGATGGCGCAAATAAGCCTTGCTGTATAATGTATCCACGCAAGAGGCTCCGTCGGCTTCGATAGGAGAGAAGTCCGTTTCCCATTTCTTGTTCCGCATATTGATAATGCCATCTTTGGTGAACAACATGCCATTTCGTCCGTTTCTTGTAGGCATAACGCAGTCGAACATATCCACGCCGCGTTCTATTCCTTCAAGAATGTTGACAGGAGTTCCGACACCCATAAGGTAACGGGGTTTGTCTTTGGGGAGTATTTCATTGACAATCTCGATCATTTCGTACATCTTGTCTACCGGTTCGCCTACCGCCAAACCACCGATGGCATTCCCGTCAGCACCTTTGGACGCTACAAACTCTGCAGATTGCTTGCGCAGGTCGGGATAAACACATCCCTGCACGATGGGGAAGAGAGACTGATTATAACCGTATTTAGGTTCTGTCTCGTTAAAACGTTGTATACAACGGTCGAGCCATCTGTGGGTTAATCCTAATGACTTTTTGGCATACTCGTAATCCGAGTCGCCCGGAGGACATTCGTCAAAAGCCATCATAATATCCGCACCGATGGTACGTTCTATGTCCATCACCTTCTCCGGAGTGAAGATGTGCTTGCTTCCGTCGATATGCGAACGAAATTCGGCTCCTTCTTCACGCAGCTTTCTGATTCCGGCTAATGAAAATACCTGAAAACCACCGCTGTCAGTCAGCATGGGGCGGTCGAAACCGTTGAAACGGTGCAGCCCGCCTGCTTTCTCGATCACATCCAGTCCCGGACGCAAATAGAGGTGATAGGTATTACCCAGAATAATCTGTGCCTGGATATCTTCTTTCAATTCGGTCAGATGTACTCCCTTCACAGTGCCCAGTGTGCCCACCGGCATGAAGATAGGTGTTTGTATCTGCCCGTGGTCTGTTGTTATCAGACCGGTACGGGCATTACTTTTAGTGTCTGTATATTGTAACTCAAATGTCATTCCTGGCTGGGTTTCTTAACAGATAAATCAATAGGATCCGCTACTTTCTCGTTAGTCAATGCAATAGCGAATACCTCTTTTATATCGTTTACATAGTGGAAAGTCAGTCCTTTCAAATAAATATATTGAATTTCATCTATGTTCTTTTTGTTCTCGGCACTCATGATGATTTCCTTGATTCCGGCACGTTTGGCTGCCAATATCTTCTCCTTGATGCCACCCACAGGAAGCACTTTGCCGCGAAGAGTGATTTCTCCCGTCATGGCAATGTTGGCTTTCACTTTTCTTTGAGTCAGGGCAGAAGCCAGTGAAGTGGCCATCGTGATACCTGCTGACGGACCATCTTTCGGAATAGCCCCTTCAGGAACGTGGATATGGATATTCCAGTTGTCAAAAATCTCTTCATCCAGACTAAGAACAGAAGCGTGCGCCTTGATATATTCAAGTGCCAGCATGGCAGATTCTTTCATCACATCTCCCAGGTTACCTGTCAGTGTGAGACGTCCGCCCTTGCCACGGCTCAAACTGGTTTCTACAAATAAGATTTCGCCCCCGACAGCTGTCCATGCCAATCCGGTGACTACACCTGCGTAATCATTTCCCTGATACTTGTCGCGTGTATATTCCGGTGCTCCAAGGAAATCATACAAATCTGTCGGTTTGATTTCCGCCTTGGCAAAATAACCGTCCGTAGCATATTGGCGGGCCGATTTGCGAAGAATCTTACCGATCTTCTTTTCCAGCTCACGAACACCGCTTTCACGGGTATATGACTCGATTATGGCTTCCAGTGTATCTTTGGGAAGTTTAATATCTGTCTTTTTGAGTCCGTTGGCTTCCAGCTCTTTGGGCAGCAGATGCTTGCGGGCAATCTCTACTTTTTCTTCTGTGATGTATCCGCTTACTTCAATCAATTCCATACGGTCGAGCAATGGACCGGGGATTGTATTCAGGTTATTGGCTGTTGCAATAAACAATACCTTGGAGAGATCATAGTCTACATCCAGGAAGTTATCATGGAAAGATGTGTTCTGTTCCGGGTCGAGCACTTCCAGCAATGCAGAAGAAGGGTCTCCCTGACGGTCGGCGCTGACTTTGTCTATTTCATCCAGGATGAAGACAGGATTGGACGCACCGGCTTTTATTAAGCTCTTGATAATTCGTCCGGGCATAGCACCGATATAAGTCTTACGGTGACCGCGAATCTCTGCTTCGTCATGCACACCACCTAAAGACATACGTACATATTTCCGTTTGAGCGCAGATGCGATGGATTTTCCAAGAGATGTTTTACCTACTCCCGGAGGGCCATACAAGCAGATAATCGGTGATTTCATATCACCTTTCAGCTTTAATACGGCTAAGTGTTCCAAAATACGCTCTTTTACTTTCTCCAGTCCGTAATGGTCTTTGTTCAACGTCTTTTCTGCGTTTTTAAGGTTCAGATTGTCAGTTGTATAAGTACCCCATGGGAGATTGAGCATCGTTTGCAGATAGTTGAGCTGTACGCTGTAATCCGGAGATTGCGGATGAGTGCGTTCCAGTTTGGCAAGTTCTTTCATGAACGTGTCTCTGACTTCTAAATTCCAGCGCATTCTTTCTGCCTTCTGGCGCATTTCCTCTATTTCCTGCTCCTGACCGCCACCACCCAGTTCATCCTGGATGGTTTTGATCTGCTGTTGCAGGAAGTATTCGCGTTGCTGCTGGTCGATATCTTCGCGGGCACGCATTTGGATGGATGCCTTGATTTCTGCCAGTTGCACTTCGCGGTTCAGAATTTCCAGTAAGTGATAAGTGCGTTCACGCAATGAGTTGATGCTCAACAAGTCCATCTTCTCATCTTTCTTGAACGGCAGGTTTGAGCAGATGAAATTGACCAGGAACATTGAGTTGTTGATATTTTTAATAGCAAACGACGAATCCTGATGCATCACATCTGATGATTTGATGTATCTCATTGTCAAGTCCTTGCAAGTTTCCACCAGGGCTTGAAACTCTTTATCATCTTTGCCGGGGACATCTTCCTCCAAAAGTTCTATTTCACCTTTCAGGTACGGATGAGTTTCGATGATGCTAGTCAGACTTAAACGTTTCATTCCCTGAAGAATGACTGTTGTTGTCTGATCCGGCATTTCCAATATCCGCACAATTCGTCCTATGGTACCGATATTGTGTAAATCTTCCAGTTTCGGATCTTCTGTATGTGCCGATCTCTGGCATACTACTGCAATATCTTTATGTTTCTTGTCAGCATCTCGTACGAGTTTCAGAGAAGACTTACGGCCTACCGTGATCGGCAGGAATACTCCAGGAAACAATACCATATTACGTAAGGGGAGTACCGGAAGAATTTCACCAGATTTCACATTTACATCAAATGCTTGTTCATCGTTCCCATCATAGTCTGTGATTAGCGAGAAGTTGTTATCGCCTCCATCTTCCAATAAATATCTTTCTTTCATTTTTTCGTTTTAATTTAGTTTATGTCATATTGATATGCATAAATCGTTTGCAAAGTTAATTGATTCTCTCTAATAATAAAGCACTGCGCAGAATAAAAACACAAAAACAATGCCAAAATATCGGCTTGTAAAGGGAGTATTCCATAATTATTATTTATTTTTGGCGATTTGCAATAAAATAATAGTATAAAACGGCTTTAAGATAAACGGATAAAATGTCGAATCCTTATTTTCAATTTAAGCAATTTACGGTATGGCATGATAAATGTGCCATGAAAGTCGGTACGGATGGGGTGCTTCTGGGAGCTTGGACTTCCGTTGAAAGTGCGCACCGGATTTTGGATATTGGGACGGGAACAGGGTTGGTAGCTTTAATGTTGGCGCAACGCAGTTTGCCGGATACAAATATTGTAGCGTTGGAAATAGATGAAGCGGCTGTCGGGCAAGCCAGGGAAAATGTTATTCGTTCGCCCTGGAAGGAGCGGGTAGAGGTGGTGCAGGCTGATTTTAGGAAATACAGGTCTTCGGATAAATTCGACGTAATTGTTTCTAATCCTCCTTATTTTATCGATTCGCTGGAGTGTCCGGATCGGCAGAGGGCTGCTGCCCGACACAATGATTCATTGACTTATGACGATTTGTTGGAAGGAGTAAGCGGATTATTGACAGAAAACGGATTTTTTACAGTGGTGATTCCGGCAGATGTAGCTGAACGGGTAAAAAAGATAGCTTCTATAAAGAAATTATATGCAGTCCGTCAACTGAATGTAATCACTAAACCCGGCGGTATTCCGAAACGTGTTTTGATTACTTTTTCTTTTTCCAATCAAGAGTGCATTGTAGAAGAACTATTGACAGAACTGGCTCGTCATCAATATAGTGAGGAATATATGACGCTAACCCGGGATTATTATTTGAACATGTAAAAGGGTGACGCTATCCGGTAAAGATAGTGACGGTATATGCTTGCGATAGTGACGGTATCGCTGTCATATACCGTCACTATTTCAAAGCTAGTTCAAAAACGCTATTTTGAGATCTTCGTTCTATTCCTTTCTAACTCATAATTCAAAAGAGTAATTTCTAGCTTTTGAACACTATTTTCTAGCAGTACTTTCTGAAGTTGCTCTTGAAGTGAAATTATTATTTTGTCTTTTGATAGTCTTAAATTCAATAAGCTGCTACAATAACTATACTACTCTTTTAAATTATTTGTTTTGTATATGCTTTATTTTAAATTCTTTCAGTGACTTTTCTATCTTTTGATAAAGGTCTGTCGTTTTTGTTGAGTATGTAGATAAAGAACCCCTAGGCTCATCTGCGAATCTGAATAATTCATCTGCATCTGCATATATTGATACTAACTCATTATAAGCATCTTTACAACTTGAAGGATAATCATTTAGTTGTGGCATTATAGCCTCGATTGAATCTTTCTTTTGTTTTAGTCTCTTATAGGTATCTGTTGTGATAATAAACTCTTGATGCTTCGCTAAGGCTTCATTGAAATCAGTGCAATATTCTCCATTGTATTCATGATCGTAAATTACTTTTCTCCAAGTATCACAATAATGAAGAGCTATTGCTTCACTTAAATCAGCTTCTTTCTCAATCATAGAAGCGGTATTAGAGAGTTTTGCTATATACTCCTTTTCTGAATTACATGAAACCAAAACTATGGCTAGTATCGCACTCAAATAAAAAAACTTTTTCATCATATCGTTATTTTTGTTACACAATCAATTTATTAGAATCCTGTTTGTAATACTGTATTAGAGTATTACAAGATTGATATTTTATATTCAAAAAAACATTTATTTTATTACTTGAAGAATATCCAATGATACGCTTATTTGATTCTTCTGGAATTCTAAAAATTCAGAAAGGGACTTTGTGAATGCGAATATAGTGAAATGAAAATAACAACGAGCATCAGCAGAGTTTTCTTCATGTGTTTAAGTATTTTGTTTGTTATCGTTTTCTCTATAAACAATGTTTGTATTTCCGCTATAAAGTTAACGCAAAACATTGATAACGCCAAAATAAAAGGGTAGTAAAGTTAACAAAATAGATTTTTACTCTAAATTAAATAAGAAAATGAGGATAATGCTAGAAACCTGTTCAAAGATAGTTCAAAGAATTGCCCTTTTTATTTGCCCCCAAACGGGGATAATTACACTTATCCTATATATAATAAAAAAGCCAATACTAATTGTACTGGCTTTATTTTGTGAATCTTGACTTGATTTTCTTCGTCGGGGTAGCGGGAAAGTCACTCCATATGTTCTATACCCTTCCTATGCTGATATTTTTAGTCTATAATTGTCAATCGGTTGATAATCGTCTATTAATGTCTATATTTTATTATTGAAGGTGCATTCTAAAGATTTCATATTCAATAATAGTCAGATTCAATGTATACTCTAGTCTATTTTTTAAATTAGAAATTACATTCTCTATATCATCTAATGGAGCTAAATTATATATGAATATCTCATTTTCTTTATCAATAGTTTGTCTCGCCACAAGACAAGTAGGTATTATTTCATAAATTTTCGTTTCTATATCCTCATATTGGGATTTTATAGATTTATCAAATATAAGTTTTATATCTACTATTCTCTTTGGGATAGATAGGTCTGTTTTTAATACGGGGATTCTTTTCTCAATATTATCAAGTTTGTTAATAATATATAGTAATGAATTCTTTTCCTCTTTATCTTCGAGGCGTTCTATATTTTTTATAATAGATTTTTCTTTCGCAACTCTATAAATAGGATTATCAATCTCTGTATCATTCAAAGTAGCTTTAATCTTTTTTTCCAGTTCAGACTTTAATTCTATTGCTCCAAACATGTCATCACAGTAAAATATAGTACGTTCTGTAGTTATGTCAAAAGGTAATTCCGTAGATTTTTCTGCTAAACATAAAATAGGAAGTCCCACAGCGTGTCTTATAGCAAGTTCATACATAACATTAGGGTTAAGTCCTGTTAAATTTGCTATTACTAATTTAGAGTCAAGTATTAATTTAATTACTTGATTAGTAATTGAACCACTCTTGTCTATTTCGTGTGCAGGAATTGCCTTGAAATTTAATTTCTCACATACGGGTCTTATTACATTATTTATCAGGCCATCTGTTTTTCTACGTATTATACTAGTGTCATCTCCAATGGGGGTGATGATAAAACAAGTTTCAGTTTCTTGAACTTTTTTAATTTCTTCTTTTAATGCTTTGACAATCATCGTTTTTCTTATTTATTCATTAGAATTTGAATTGTTCTTTCTTTTTCAGCCAAAAGCTCTTTTAAATGAGCTATTTCTTTTTGATATTCACTTAGGGTTATATCACCAGAAACATTGTTACCGTTGCCTTTTACTTGATGTCCGATGTTTAAATTGGATATATCTATTTCTCTATTGAAGAAAAAGTCAATAGGCATCTTGAAAAAATCTGCAATTTTTTCAATAGTTGTACATTTGGGATCATTAATACCTTTGATAATATTATCTAACGTAGACTTTGTAATACCAGCATAGGTGTATAAATCGACCTTTTTTACTCGCCTTTCATCTATTAATTCGTTTATTATATGTCCTTTAAGCATAAATTTCTTGTTTAGAAAAAGTATAAATAATAATACCATTATAAAATAATGGACGATTTGTTATACCTTGTGGTTTTAAAATAATACCTTTGCGTTATAAATTTAATAATAAAAATGATAACAACTATGAGAAAGGGAGAAAAACAGCCCAAAATGGTATTTAAAAACCATTATGATCTCTTATCACGAGAGAAGAAGATAGAGCTACGAGATGAATTTCTTCGCCAAAGTGGTGTATCTCTACCATCTTTTTACAATAAAATGTCAGGAAATTCATTTAAACCTCTTGAGGTAAATTTACTTAGACGTCTTTTAAACGAATCTATTAATGATAAGGTATGAAACAGTTTGTTAATATAGAATTTTATAATACTCCTGAAGGGGATGTTATGTTGAAAGAAGAAGGTAAAGCCGCTCGTCTTTTTGAAGAAACTGATTATGAGATAGTAGCTTGGTTGCTTGCCATCATTCGCGACAGATATCCTAATGCTCATGCGGCCTTGATGGAATTATATTCAAAAAGTAATAGAAACAAATCATTTTATGAGTATAAGGTAGCGCATCGGTTTGCTCGTTGTAATTTCGGAGAATATGACCAAAACAAATATGATATTGATTACTTGGGCAGACTTCAATTTGAAGAGGTTAAATGTCCATTAAGAGGAGAATGCATCTTTGAAGGTGTTATCTGTAAACCTAAGCTTTCTACTAAACTTTCTGAAAGAGAAATAGAAGTCTTTCGATTAATAGCTAACCATCTGACAGCAGAAGATATAGCTTCTGAATTATCAATATCTATTTTGACTGTTAACCGACATCGTGAAAATATCAAAGCTAAAATCGGAGCAAGGAACGTAGGAGAGATGATTTCTTACTGGCATGCTAATAATCTACAATAATTTAGCATTTTCCGGGTTCGATTCCCGGCTTCGAACGACGATTTACTAACTAATAAACTTATTATTATGGATGCAAAGAACAAACCTTTTGTAACTCTTCAGAACCGGAATAACGAAGATGTATTTTGGATTCCGAAGCCTACCTCTAATAATGTATTGAATTGCGTAGCTGCTTTTGATGTAATGAGGTATCTTCCTTTTATTGATGCACTAAATAATCTCTCTTATGTAGAGGTGAAAAATGTATCATCAATAGATGAATCTATGAGTACAGTAACTATCAAGCTAATTGAAGAGAATAGTTTAACTCAGATTATTGAGGATATTCCACAGTTTTTATTCCAATTTGTAGAGCAGGCTATGCCAACAAATAACATTCATCAGGGGAAAGGAGAATAAAGATGGATGTGATTAGATTCTCAGATGGTTGGAACGGAAAATTAAAATGTAAATGCTTCACGACTTTTCGTCTTGCTACTGCCAAGTATCAGATTAACAAAACGTATCGTATTGAGTTGAAAGGACAATACATTGGAACTGCAACGATTAAAGGCATGCGTATAATGAAGCTTTATCGGGTGAATGAATTTATAAGTTTCCTTGATACGGGGTATGAACCGGGAGCATTCGTAAATATGATGAAGCGAATGTACATGAATAAAGTGCCTGATGTAATGCAAGCTGATTTTTACTATATCCTATTAAAATGGGAAGGAGAACAAAAATTGGATTTTGATGGAAAAGAAAAGACAGAGGAAGTTAAACAATCTCCGGTATCGGCTTAGGAAAAACGGATACCAAATCAATGATGAAGTAAAAGTCGTTGTTTTACCAGGAATGGAAGAAGAGCGAAGCCTTCTACGAGAACGAGAAATAAAGAAGTTCGGATACGATTTACAAGAAAGATTATTTAAATAAATCAAGCAACTTAGAAATGAGCATAAAGAATAGTTACTTAACCGTTACAGATCAATTCTGTGGTGCCGGCGGATCATCGCAAGGCGCACGCAAGTTATCCCGAAAAATGGGTGGCGGCTTAGAAGTAAAGTTGGCAATGAATCATTGGAAGCTGGCCGTAGAAACCCACAATACTAACTTTCCGGAAGCTGACCATGATTGTGCCGATATACAAGCTGTTGACCCACGACGTTATCAAAGTACCGATATATTAATAACTTCTCCTGAATGTACAAATCATTCTCTTGCAAAAGGTGTGAAAAGGAAGTATCAGCAAACTAATACATTATTTGGTGATCTAACAATTGACCCGGCAGCGGAACGATCACGGGCAACAATGTGGGATGTTCCTCGTTTTGCAGAATATCATAAATATAACCTTATCATAGTTGAGAATGTAGTTGAAGCACGGCAATGGGTAATGTGGGATGCTTGGTTGCACGCAATGCACAATTTAGGGTATGAGCATAAATGTGTTTATCTAAATTCAATGCATGCATTGCCTACTCCTCAAAGCAGAGATAGAATGTATGTTATATTTTGGAGGAAAGGAAACATGGCTCCGGATTTGAATTTCTGCCCTAAAGCTTATTGTAAATCTTGTGGGAAAGAAGTTGAATCTATACAGAGCTGGAAGAATTCCAAAAAGAAGTTTGGGAAATACCGACAACAATATATCTATCGTTGTCCACGCTGTACAAATGAAGTTGAACCATATTATTATTCGGCATTCAATGTTATTGACTGGTCGAAGCCCGGAGAGAGAATTGGAGATAGAAAGAAGCCACTAGCTGACAACACAATGAAGCGTATCGAATGGGGATTAAATAAATGTTCTGATTCAAGTTTTGTTATTTATACAGATAATTCCAGCGTACTAAACCGTGCATCTGGCATATCTGATCCCATCTACACCCAGACCACCAGACAAGTTGCAGCACTAGTCACCAAAGGTTCATACGGTGGTGATATAGTGCCGATAACATCACCTGAGTATACAATGACTACGCAACATAATTATGGTGTTGTCGGAGTGCCTATGTTGATTGATGAACATAATAAAAATGGTAAGTGCCGACCGTTAAATGAACACGTTTCGACGGTACTTTCCGGAGATAACCATCACGGTTTCGTCGGTATCCCAATGATAATAAAGAACTACGGCGGTAATTTCAATCCGAAGAATGCACCAATACCCATCGATCAAGTTCTTGGAACAATGACTACTGTGGATTCTCATGCACTTTTAAGAGTTCCGTTTATCGTTGAAAATCGAGGCCAATCGAATGCCAGGGATATCAACCAGGCATTAAGTACCCAAACATCCATGATTACGCACGGAATAGCATCCACCGAAGCTGTGAATGCATTTCTTTCTTATTATTATGGAAATAATCAAGCATCCGGAATATTCGATCCAGTTGGAACTATTCCAACAAAAGACCGCGTAGCACTTGTTTTGTCTACTCCTAAAAACATTGATATAAACGAGTGTACTTATAGAATGCTATTTCCTCACGAAGTTCAGGCAGCTATGGCTTTCGAATCGGATTATGTCATATGTGGAACTGGAAAAGATAAGGTCAAACAGCTCGGAAATGCAGTAACGCCACCAGTAATGGAGTTGTTACTTGAAAGAGGCATTGAGACTTTTTATTAATTCAAATCAGAAAGGAGTAAAAATGGCAAGAACAATTTATGAAAACATTGGTGTTGAATTCGTTTTGGAAGAAATAGACGAATATGAAGCAAAAATCAAGGTTAATGACAAAACTCTGATTTATATATCCAGAGAACAAGAGGCTGAATTTGAGGAAGAACTTAAAAAGTTATTCGACAAATATAGAATTTAACAAGAATAAACTTGAACCTAATGCTGTATAGGCAAACGTAATGGAATATGTGTGACTGTTTTGATAAAGTAGAAGCGAATTTGAAAGAAAAGACCGATGACCCGGAAGCATCTTTAAATTATATGTACGCCATGCCGTCTTTTGAAAAGAAGCCAGTAATAGAAGCAACTTACCGGAAAAAGAAAAAGGATGGTACATTTAATAAAACGGAGAGTACTATATCTATTGCTTATCCTTTTTGCCCGTTTTGCGGAAAGAAATTATCAGAAGAAAAATAATTCAAATCAGAATAGATATGAGTAAGATAGATGTTTCACCCCTGAACACTGCATTTGAAAATCTGAAAGATGGCGCAATCCTGTTATTTCAGAAAAATTCTGATGGAACATTCTCGCCTATTTCTTTGGAGAGGTCACACGGAAGATTGATACAAGAAATACTGGCTGAATGTAGTAAAGAAAGTCCTCTTTATGTTCTCAAAGAGGTTAAGGTAAAGCAATTAACGTAAAACCAAATAAATATGAATGAGAAAGAAGATTTTTTCTTTATGGTATATGTAGAGGGTGAACATACCCCGGCGTATAAACACAGCGATTTGACAAGTGCAGAGACAGAGGCTAAACGATTAGCTGAATCTTCGAATAGAAAGGCTTATGTTCTTTGCTCTATCAAGTCTTTTGAAGTAAACAAGTTTACGGTTAGAGATTGTCGTCCGGCGCTGGGTGATGACCTTCCGTTTTAATTAGAAAAGTGAAAGTTACATTTGAAATAATTGATTAATAAAGGGATAGATATGGAACAAAGAATTTTTCTTTTAGCAATTAAAAAGAGCAAGAAACGTGTAGGAACAACCTATTGTATAGGTGTACATCGATTAGGAACCTCAAATATGGAGTTTATATTAGGAGAAACTGACAATGACCGTGAATATGTAAGAGGTGATGAAGTTTCATATGTATATAATGCAGATTATACCGAAAACTTGCAAAATGCTTTGGATTGGCTGAATAATACTAAATAATAATGTTGGAACAATATGTAATAGAAGGGGTGCTGAATGCAATCAAAGAAAGAAATGCAGAAATCGAAATTATAACCTCTGCTTTGTGGAATGCCTATAAAGGGATGACGCCTATTAAAGCTCTAAACGAAGCCATTAAGGAATATAATGAAATTCAGAAAGATATTGAAGAAAATGGCTAAAACTGAATGAACTTGCAAGTTCTTTATAAACCTTCAAGTATTTGTGTAAAAAATGCTCCGTCAGGAGTCAATTATGAATAACTAACTTTAATATGCCAGCTTTAAGGAGAGCTGTTGGGTATCAGCCCCAGTTTGGGTTTGTTCATTGGGACCGGGTGAAATCCCCGGTCTTTTTTAGAATGACTTAAATAGCTGAAGATATGCAGAAAGTTTGGAATATATTATGGAAACAGTTTGAATGTGCCACTAATGAGTTTAATGCTTATATTGATGGCGGTATTCCTGCTATTGCACAACAAAAAATAGCAAAGTTTATCAAAGAATGGGATAAACTGAAGGAGCAGGCAATGAAGTTTGACGAATTAATGCAGAATCCCATAGAGCCGATTGAAATCAAACTACCATTCGAAGAAGAAGAGTTTCTGCAGACTTGGCAATATTGGAAAGAATACCGTCTTGAAACGTTTGGTAAGACCTATAAAAGCAGAGAAGAACAGAAGGTTTTGGACTATCTTGATGAAATAAGTGAAGGAAGCCCGGATATAGCAATTAGATATTTGAACTTCGCTATGGCTGGTAGTTATCCTAAGTTTTTTAAAGTGACTGATAATAGCTATACTAACCCACCTAAAGAAATAACCCATGACAGCGACTTTTAGTGACTTCATTAATACCTGCAAACAAAAGCAGCAAGAACTGGATCGGGAGCTATGGGCTTTTCATTATTCTCATATTTCTGACATCGAGTTTTGGACGCTATTGAAAGCAAAGGCAGAAGCTATAATGATGCAAAGAGGTATTAAGTCAACATTCATTGTTGACCAGTACAATAAGGACATAATTCGTCAGTTATATTATTATCTGACCGGAGATGTGGGGAATTGCAAGTGGAATGTACATAAAGGCATATATTTGATGGGAAAAGTCGGATGCGGCAAATCCTTATTGATGTACTCCTATTTGTCTGTACAGGATTATCTCACTCGTAAGATAACTGAAACTATTCATGCAAAGCAACTGATAGAATTACTTCAATCTGAAGGTGGAATTACTGGCCTAAGAGAAAGACCTTTGTTTATTGATGAGTTGGGACGTGAAAATTTGGAGATGAAAGACTATGGAAATGTAGTCAAGCCGGTTATAGACCTGTTTGCTATCAGGTATGAATATGGCGGTAGGACTTATGCTACTTCGAACTTTACTCTTGATACACTTGAAGCTGCAAGAGATGTAAAAGGAAAGGTTACTGCGCAAAGGTATGGTAATTTCATCCGAACGAGAATGGACGAAATGTTTAATGTGGTGGAACTCCCAGGAGAAAACCGCCGATTAAGATGGGGAAATAATGGCTAAGAGAGAATTGGCAAAAACTTCTTCGGCTGCCAAAGCTGCTGGAAAAGTACAAGCGGTAAAGGAGTGGTTGGATATGAACTATGAAATTAAGATTAATATATTCGACCACTCAAAATCGTATATTGAGAGTAAGGAACGTGAATACACTACATCAATCACAGAAAATGATATCTATATGCATATGATTGATGATGGTTTGGCCTGTAGCAAGTCGTTATTAAAGGCTATATTGACTTCTCCTAATCAGATGACAGCATATAATCCGGTTACAGAGTATTTTGATGGTTTACAAAACAAATGGAACGGTGTCAGCCAAATAGATTTGTATTGCAGCTTTCTCCGGGCACACGACTTTAAAGATAAAGATGATACGGAATTTTATCAAAACCGGATGAAATACCTAATAAAAAAGTGGTTGGTAGCTGTAGTTGCACAAGTATATGGTAAGAGGCAGAATGATGTAGCAATTGGATTTGTTAATGCTCAAGGCGGAATAGGCAAGACGACACTGATTGAATTTCTGGTACCACGATGTTTGGAAGAGTATTACGTTGTTTCGGATAAAGACGAACGTATATTCAGAATGACAGAGTGCTTTGTTTCCCGGTTTATTATCAACTTTGATGAGTTTGTTGGAATAACTAAGTCAACAGAGAACAGTTTTAAAAATAATATGAGCCGGCTCATGGTGGATATCAAGTTGCCAGGAGAAAGTTTCACCACAAAGATGCAACGTATTGCTTCCTGTGCTTTCACGAGTAATAAGACACAGGAGATGGGAGGGTTTCTATTTAACTCGGATTCCGGTCTTCTCCGTAGAATAGCTGCTATTGAAATTGACGAGATCGGGGATTACAGAGAAGCCGTGGATGTCGATCAACTTTGGGCGGAAGCTATGACCTTGTATAATGGAACTTTTGATTATACCTTTAATCGAAAAGATTATGATGATTTCCAAGAATATAACGCAAAGTATGTGATTGAATCCACCGCATATAAATTGGTGAAGGAATGGTACCGGAAGCCGGAAGAAGATGAAGAGTCTTTGTTCCGCATGCCGATGGATATCGTTCGGGAACTGAAAGCTGCACGAAAGATAACTAGCTCAATGACCCGCATTGACGATATTACTATCGGGCAAGCATTGCGCCAGTTAGGATATGAACGTATAGGTAAGAAATTGCCGGGAATGGGTACGCGTTATGGATATAAGGTAGTACAACTCTATTAATCAGATATTTGTATATATGTATATTAGATCATAAGGTCTAATATATAAAAAACTATTTAAGAGAAAAATAATTGAAAATGTGGTTACAACCTTACAACCTTTATAATATATGCGTTTTAATATGTTGATAATCAGATGTGAAAAGGTTGTAAGTGTGTAGTTTGATATTCACTTACAACCTACTTACAACCACTTACAACCATATAAGTGGTTACAACCGGTAGGCTATATGTAATGTGCTTATATACAATGCTTTGATTGTTAGTTGTAGGTTGTAAGCTAGTATGGGAAATTATTTAAAAAAACAAGTAATATGGAAAAAACAAGTGTAACAATAGAACTGGCACCTTATTTACATGATTACTTATATCATGAGTTTGGGTGTAGAAAAGAAGGTGGGGTAATGGTGGCAACCACTAATGATCTCGGAAAAATGATTCAATCAATGGTGACAATAAAAGACCGCCCGCCACGTCTTCCTTTGAAAGAGAATCCAATTACATTATATTTGCCAACACAGGAATGGAATCATTTCATTTTAAATGAAAACTTTCTGTATATTCCAGAATGGAAACAAAGGATGTTGCAGGATTACATTGAAGCATCTTTCCGTCTTCGTATTCGCGAATATTTCGTTGCGGGGTATGAGAAGGGATTCAAGCAGGATAAGATTATAAAAGCGTTTTTAATGGCATATAACATTAAAAATAACGCTATAAACTATGATGCGGTAAAGAAGTATGACTATCGAAATCGGAAAAAGATGATAAAAGAGGTAAATAAGGAAATACAACTGTCTCTTTTTTAGGTGATTGTGCTTTTTTTACGATTAATCTATAAGTAAAAAGGTGTTTTTTATCTTTTTTATACTTATACTTTTAAGCAAATTATTCATTATTAGATATATAAGCTATGAATTTAGATGATAAAAGAGCACAAATCAGCGCAATGTTCTATCTTTCAATAGACGATGCGGATATTGATGATTGTTTGGGTGTTAGTTCCATCTCCGTTTCCGGCAATTGGATAGATTTTAATATATCCAAATGTGAACTGAAAGAAACGAGGTCTGCATCGGGAGAATTGATACAACAAGAATTAAGCGCTACTTGTACAGATTCAAGTGAAGCGCATGAAGCACTTATTAGGGAACAATGTAGTGGATATGGGCTACTTCGTATTGATTACTCTAATGGTGAGAGGAAAGTGGTTGGAACAGATAAAAACCCGGTACAGCTCTCTATTGAGAGAAGCGGTTCCCCTGTAGCCATCACTCTATCATTAAAACGTTCTAGTGCCGAGTTTTCAAAGTTCCTAAAGTCCTTTTAATAGGTGCTAAGTCATTGTAATTTTGTATCAAACAAATAAAGTATAAAATTACATGGCTTTTTCTTCTTTATATAGTGCTGTTCTGAGAGGTAAATGGTTTATCTCGTTCCGGGATGTGGAAGCTAACCAAATCCTGGTTAATCTTCTTTTGGAAAGAGGAGTCGAGAATGAGGATATAACCAAGCTGTCGGATAAATCCCCTATAGTTGTGTGTGCAATGTCTGAAACAGAGATGAAAACAGGACATGATTTTTCAGATGCACCACAGGACAGTGTGGCTATCATAGGGCTTCAAGGTTCTATGTTGAAATATGGTTCATACTGTAGCTATGGAACTACTGAAGTGGCAGAGATGGTAAATCAGGCAGCGGATTCTCCCAAAATTTCTGGTATTTTGCTTGACATAGATTCCGGTGGCGGTAGCGTTGATGCTATCGCTCCGCTTGTTGATGCGATTCAATATGCACAGAAGAAAAAGAAATGCGTGGTTGCATATTGCGATCTGTGTGCATCTGCAGCCTATTATGTGGCCTGTTACTGCGACGAAATTATTGCATCTAATACAATCTCTTCTGAATTTGGCTCTATCGGTGTGATGATGAGCTTTCCTGACTATGCCAAATATTATGAGAACGTTGGAGTTAAGGTGCATACCATCTATAGTAATTTATCATCTTATAAAAATGGCCCGTTTGAAGCGGCGAAGGAGGGAAAATATGATGCAATCAAAACAGAAGAACTTGACCCACTTGCAAGAGGGTTCCAAGAGGCAGTTAAAAATAAAAGAGGTAGTAAACTTAACCTCGAAACAGAAGGGATCATTGCCGGGCGTATGTTCTATGCGAACGATGCCAAAGAAAATGGCTTGATTGATTCAGTCGGTACTAGGGATTTTGCCCTGGGAAGAGTGAGAGAGTTGCGCAGAGATGCGTATGTAAATGAATATATTAATTCAAAAAGTGCATAATTATGTTTGAAAAAGTAGTTGCTGCCGTATTTGGGTATCTGGGAATCTCTGCTTTTGCTAAAGACAAAGATGGAAAGTCTTCTATGAGCAAGGAACAAGAGACGAAACTGGAAGAGAAATACGGAAAGAAGTTCGTGGAAGAGTTCAAAAAAGATCTTTCCGAATTCGAAAAGGAAGGAAAAACTGCAGAGAGCGCAGTGACAGAGGGGCTTCTTGTCGAAATGGAAGCTGACAAGGAAAAAAATGCGAAAGAGCTGGAAAAAGCCCGTGAGCGCATTTCTAAATTGGAAGAGGAGAAGGCCAAAGCTGAAGCCAAGATTGCTAAATTGGAAAAAGAAGAAACAGCCGATGCGGGTAAGGTTGTAACAGGAGCAAATGCGGAGAATATGGGAAAGGGATTTAAAGCTGATATGAGCTTGGCGCATAATAAATATGTGGATGCTATTTATTATGGTAAACCGGGTGCTTCTTATTCAGGCAATACAACTATCGAAACTACTGAATTGCAGAATGAGTTTGGTAAGTATGTAAATAGTGAGCGCCTGGAAATACTTCGTAGTTTGATGGGTAAAACCGAATCTACACAGTATATGTCAACTATCGCAACTGACAAAGTGGAGGTCCGTGCACAACAGGCGGCCATTGATTCTGTTTTGCAACAGTTCACACCGCACTGGACACCCAAAGGAAAATCAAAGTTCACTCCGCTTACCATTAAGAACTTCAAGTGTAAAATTAATGTTGCCATCGTACCATCCGATGTGATGGAGGATATTATTGGATATCTGTATGATGAAAACTTGAAGCCGGAAGATATGCCGGTTGTTAAGTATATCCTGAATCAACTTGTATTCCCTAAGCTGGATGAAGAACGGGAAGTTGCTTTGGCTACGGGTAAGTTCGTTGAATCTACAGCAGAGAAAGACGGTGACAACGCTACGGATGCTAACGAAGTTATGGATGGCTATGTAACTCAGCTTAAAGCATTGAAGGAAGCCGGAAATAAGGCTATTACTTGGCTGCTTAATGGTGTGAAACTATCAGATGAACAGTTGGTGGATCAGATCGACAAGGCAGTTGAAGAGGTTAAACCTTTGTACAAGAATAAACAGATGTTTATTCATGCCGACCCGGATATTGTAACACGTTACGGAAAAGCATACCGGAAGAAATACCCCTGGTTGAAGAATGAAGATGGAGAAAAAGTGAAAGTTGATTTTTCAAAATTCACATTTGCTCCACTTGAAGGTATGCGCGGTACCGGAGTATTCTTTATTACTCCCAAAGAGAACTTCAAGCATCTACGTAGTAAAGACCCACAGGCTACAAAAATTTGGATGCAGGGAGAGAACTATAAAGTGAAAATCTTTGCGGAATGGTGGGAAGCTACCGGCTTTTGGATTGCAGAAGCTATTTTCGCATATATTCCGCCTACAGAATCAGGAGCGTCCGCATCTGAAGCTGGTGGACTTTAATCAATGAAAGGAGGTAAAATTATGGCAGAATTAGTATATCAGTTTGCTTCGGTTCCAAAGAAGTCATCGAATGCAGGACGTCCGAAAGGAAAGAAAGCGTATATTGTCTATTTTCGTTGGAAGGATGTAAAGACGTACACACGTGATGAAAAAGGAGTGCGCATCAAGGAATTTGCTCTGATGGAAGGTAAGAAACCTATTGCAGTTTATGCAACGGATTCCTCTATCAATATCTATCATACGAGTGAAGGAGAAGACGATGCACGTGGTTTTATTCATCACGTAGATTATGAGCATCCGGGAACGGAAGTTGAACATGACGAATTTGTGAACAACAATATTAATGAGGATTTAGGAGCTATTGTCTTCGGATGCTCTGGTGAAGATGCAAAGGTGGCGGGTACTCCCTGTACTCCCCTGAAACTCACAAAAGCAGATTCACAGGATAACAAAGAGGGTGATAAAAACACCATTAACTTGGCAAGTTCTTTACGTGGGGCTACAATTGGACATATTGCCAAAAGTCTTATTCCGGCTACTGACGATGATGAAATCAACGCAGTATTGGGATTGAGTGTCACATCAGGTTCATCTAAAGGTGGTCTATAATTAAGTTTATTGGTTGTATTGGAAAGAGGTGCATATTCTACGGGATATGGCACCTCTTTTTGTGTCCTTTTGCCTGTATTGGGATAATGATACTTTTGTGTATCAAAAAAATCAAGAACATGAGAACGAAAAAGGAAAAAGAAGAAAAAGTAGAAGTTAAGTTGGAAGTAGAACAGACTTCTGATGAAAACCCCACACTTAAAGTTGAGGACAAATCAAACGAGGAGCCGGCCTCTAAAGAGAATTTCATCGCTACGGATCATGTAACAGTCGCAATCCCTTATGTCAAAGAGAAAGCACAAGGAGACGAGCTAAGAATGGCATTACGTTCTTTACATAAATTCTTGCGTTTTGGCGTTAACATTGTGGTTATTGGTGACCGGGAAGAATGGATGAGTGATGAAGTTACGGTCATTGAGCATGACTGTGTGTCTGATAATCCACAGGTTGATGTGGTGGAAAAATTGAAATTGGCCATAGCTGCTGATGAGGTTACTGAAAAATTCATCTGGTCTAATGATGATATTTATCTAGTTGCTCCGGTGATGTTGGCGCACTTTGAGGTTCCTAAAAACAAAGGGTTCTTACGACCGGAACTTTATAAAGGGATTTATAAGGAGAATATGCTTCGTACAGTTGATCTACTGTCAAATTTTCCTAAATTAGACTTTGGTACACATACCCCTGTTGTTTACGAAAAGCAGAAACTTGTGGATATGTTTGAAAGGTTCCCGGAACTGAATGCAGGTGGCTATCTGATTTCATCTGTCTATTTTAATACTCTTTGGAGTACCGAACAAATTTCCTCTATCGAACTGAACTGGCAAAGTGATAATATTGCATTATCCATCATATCCAAACAGCCGGATTCTAAGAAGTTTGAGGAACTGGTATCAAAGAAAATGTTTCTGAACAATTCAGAAAGTGGATATTCAGATTTCCTGATGAAATATTTGCTTGACATGTTTCCCGATAAATCCGATTTTGAAGAGTGAAGGAAATCGTAATAGCCTGGTTGAAGAATGGGGCAAATGCTCAAGAAGGAATACGCCTGATGGAACAATCGGGCGTATCCTCATTGACATTGCGTCTTGTTCGTTCTAATCCTTCAGGAAACAAAAGAATGATGGTTGCATTTCTTTGCAAGAAATACGGAGTTAATCAGGACTTTACAACAAATTGGAAAGAAACGGAGATCACATTCAGTCGCAAACCCAAATCTTTTCGTGAGGAGTTCTCTTTTCTAAAGAATAAATCATGTCCGGTGGAATTGGAGGCTCTTGCTTCTCGAAAATTCTCACGATACCATACATACATAGAGCTGCATGCTCAACTTCGTGATTGCACCGACTTGAACCAATGTGCTTCTGTCAGTAAGCAATTGATAGATAATTATATTGAAAATCGGATGATATGGGAAGAATTAAATTATTATCAACAGAACAAGGTGCTGTTAGGTAAGCATCCGATTTTTAATGAGTTTAAAAGGAGAAAAGAACTACTGGGACTACCGATAAAAGAACTTGTAAAGCGCCAAAGACAGATCGAAAACAATATTTGGCGGGTTACAAATGAATTGAATAAAGGAGATAAGCCGCATTTGGATATTGAACGCCAGGAGAGATTGGTTGGTTACAGGGTTGAACTGGAGGAGGTGAACCGTCTACTTGAATGAGTTATTATTTTGACTTGAACGAACTGCGTGAAGAATTGCGCGAATCAAAGATGTATTCGAAGCGGTTTGAAATGCTCCACACATATAAATTGAATAATCTCAAGGAACTGTGTGGCAGGCTTCCAAAAGAGAATGAAGTCTTTTTCATTGAGACACGGAAGAGTTTTACAGCATTTACTTTTATTGTTTACTTGCTCAAACATACCGGATATTTGGAACACCTGTATATAGCAACTTATTCAACCAATGAACGCATAATAAATGCATTGCTCCGATGGAAGGACAAAGGGGCCATTGGAAGTATTCATTTGCATATTTCCGAAACAATAAAGTTTCGTATGCCTAAGATTTTTGAAAGGTTGATGGCACTCCATCAAGATGGAGTTATTGAATTGTCTTTTGCGTGGAGTCATAAGAAGATTACTTGTTTGGATACACCTAAAGGCTTTTTTGTTGTGGAAGGAAGTGGAAACTATGGCGAGAATGCGATGGAAGAACAATATGTATTTTTAAAAAGTAAGGAAGTCTATGAGTTTCGTTGCGGACGAATTGGTTAAGTGGAGAGAAAATCCGGTATGGTATGACAGGATTAACTTTGATGAATATGAAAAGCTGGCAGCTATAGGATATACTCCTAAGCAAATAGCGATGTTTTATAATATTCCTTTGAATGATTTTGAGTGGTACTTCAATTTGGTAGGTTCTCCACTGAAATACCATTATGAACGCGGACAGTTGATACAACAGGCTAAGGAAGGATTATCAATGACGGCCAGTGCTGAAGTTGGTGACAATGTAACTCAGGCACAGCGGCTTGATAAACTACGTCGTGAAGTCGGTTTTAAGAATGCGATTAACCAAGTTTTTTTCGGAGATATAGAGAATGTTTGAAACTTCTTATTTTGACAGGTTACAGGATTACTTGGCATCCGGTTGTACAATGGAACTAACGGATGATGAGATGGATTATTATAATGCGCTGTACGCCCTGATTGGCATACAGCGGAAGTATGGTAAGGATAATGCAATATCTTTCCTTATGCATGACCCTTTTCAGGTAAAGAGGGCTAGGGCCAGGGAAATGTATAATGAGGCTATAAACCTGTTTTTTGCGAATGATTCGGTAGAAAATAACGCTCACCGAAATATGATGTATGATAATCTGCAGAAAGCGGCACAGGTTGTATTAATGAATGCACATTCTTCTAAGGATATGGAAGTATATGGAAACTTGATGATACAGGCTGCTAAAATCAAACAATTGGATAAGCCTGATCCGCAGAAACGGAAGGAAGTAAACGAAAAGCCCATAAAAATTTATATGCTTGATACGCAGGCTGTAGGAATGCCACAGGTTAACAGGCAATTGCTTGCTGAACAGATTGATTCTATTCCTGATATTCCGGAGCGGGAGAAAGTTCGTTTAAAGAGGGATGCGCAAGTGATTGATGTGGACATAATTGAAATGCTCGATGACCAGGAAACAAAAACTAAAGACATCGACTGATGAAGTAGAACAGCGATACGCAAATTGGATGGCCCAACTCATATCAATAATGATGCCTTGGGCACTTTATTGGATTGCCGGACGCGCCAGTGCTAAAACAGTGCAAGTATTATCAGAACGAGTACAAGAAGTTGCACAAGATTGTCAGGGAGCGCCGTTCGCATGGGTAGCTGATACGTATTCAGATTTGCATAAGAATGTCATTCCTTCGCTTATAGATGGACTTTCCCTGTTAGGGTGGGAAATAGGCATTCACTATGTGATTAACCAGGAGCCGCCTAAAGAATGGCAGGAAAGAATGTACAATGTATGTACGGACTGGCGTAACACTATGGTCTTCTATACCGGATTTAATTTCACATTCATCTCTTTAGACAGACCGTCTATCGGTGCAGGACGTTCGTATGTTGGAGTGTTCGGTGATGAAGTCAAGTATTTCCCGGAGGAGAAATTTACGAATCTGTTGAAAGCTGTACGAGGTTTCAGGGTGAAGTATGGAATGAATGTTTGGTACCGTAGTCGTACCCTTACTACCGATATGCCTAATCCTAACCATATTGGCGAATATGACTGGATTCTGAAACTGGCTAAACAGAACGATAAAGATAAGATTCTGTTAATGCTTCAGGCGGGATTTGTTTATAACGAGACGAAAAAGACGTATGTAGCTACCTTACAGGAATATAATGAAGTGTTGAAGAAATATCGCTTTGATAAATCATTAGCTCCAAGTCTTAATAAACTGCAACGGGCGCTGGAACTCGCAGGACGCAATATGAAGCGGTGGGAAGAACGATGGATCAAGACACGTTCACGTACATCGTTTTTCTTCATTTCATCCTCTTATGTCAATGCAGACGTTTTAGGGCTGGATTGGTTTAGTGATGAATTTTCCGAGGGACTTGAAGGAATTCTGTGCAATATTCTTTCGATTATCCCCAAATTGGAAGCCGGGCAAATGTTTTACTGTAATTTGGCTATCCGGCATTTTTATGCTGATGGATTTATCAATGAAATTATTGAAACGAAACCGTTGGGCTGGAAGGAAGATTGCACGGTGCTTAGGCATTTGGATATGAATCGTCCGTTAGAGGCCGGTATGGATTCTGGTAATATGCTGTCTATGGTGCTGGGACAACAGGATAAGAAAAAGTACAAGGTATTAAAAGAACTCTATACATTGCCACCTAATACAGCCAGAGAACTGGCTGATAATTTCTTGGAATATTTTAAACCGCATAGACGGAAGATATTGAAACTCTATTATGATCGTTCGATGAATAATTATCATAAAGTCAAGGCGGATATGGCTACTCAAATAAAGAAGAATATAGAATTTTATGCTGATGGTACAAGAACAGGATGGCAAGTGCAGTTGATGAGCCTCGGACAAGGTAACATAGGCAGTAATTTAGAATACCGCTTTTTCATGGATTTATTGAGCGGTAACTTAGAACGGGGATTATTTACTATTCAATTTGACCAATATAATTGTTCCAACCTCAAAAGTGAGATGGAAATAACAGGAACAAAGTCTGTTACTCGTTCTGATGGTGGTTCAGAGATAGTCAAATTAAAGACAGGCGATAAGTTGCCTACAAACCGATTGCCTAAAGAATCGACTAATCTTACGGATGCACTGAAATATCTTATGTTACGTAAGGAATGGATACGGATATGGAAGACGGGACGCAATCTGTCTGTTGCGTCTAGGATGTAGTTCGTTTTTTATTCGAGTGGTAGCCTCGCAGTCTGTAAAGATAGCGAGGCTTTTTCATGCACACCTGCCAGGGCAGGCAGATAGGTGGCATTTTCTTTGAGGAAAATGCGATAATGGTGGGATTGTAAAGATTTTGTCACATTTCCCGCCCCAAAAGGGGGGTGCGACCGCAAAAAGGGGGCGGCGCGTGTCGGGCAGAACTTCGTTTCATTTGCGGTTTTTTAGAAACCGCAAATAGTTTTATGGTTGAAAATCAGTTAATTAATGATTGGAAATGTTTTTTCTGATGTAAATATCTCCCCAATTTGGAAGAAAAACAACCGTATTTAACTGCAAAATCAAAAAAAGGTATTTTGGAAGATAACTAAAATATAATCATATATAATGTATATCTATATCCATTATATCTATAACCTATTATATATCAATAGACTAGGTAACACACGTTATTGAAATAATTCGAATGATAAGGATACTTAAATCAAAATTGAAGTAAATCAATGTATAAAATAATATCATGATAAAACTAAGGTTCTTAAATGCAAATTTTTTCCATTTTAAAAGGTCTGCTATAAATAAAATCATATATTTGTTATTTAATAAATATGTAGAACTATGTGGTACAAAATAAATATGCATTGGAACAAGAAAAAATTAGTTTTTTGGCTAGCAAAGTCTAAATTACCCTTTTTTTTAACGACGGTAAAGGTTAGATTATGGCTAATTTTGATATTGTTTATTTTGATGATTGTTTTATTATTCTATGCTTTCAATAAGCAATATCCGGAGTTTCGTGAGACTAGTATAGTATATAATAAAACGCAATCTTTATTATTTAATAAAATGTATATCCATTGTGATTTGCGTGAGAAAAGTGCAATATTATATTATGAGTTGATGAATAATTTTTTAGATTTCAAAGAAAGAAATGATTCGCTAATATTTAATGAAAGGAACTCTCTGAATGATAAATTATTTCCTAAAAGTTCGCTTAATTGCAACTATTTTTGTCGTAAAAATAGTACAGATATTGATTCTATTATGATATATGGATTCACAAATTTAACTATTTCAAATATAAGTAATGTAAAACTGGATGAGTCATATAATAAGTTTTATGAAGACACAAAAAATGAATGCCAAAGCAATTATTTGTATCAGTCCAATGTAAAAGATAATAAAAAGGTAATTACTAATAGAATTGAAAGGTATTATTATAAAAACAAAGGGTTATGTTCTGATTTTAATTTCCAGCATTTTAAATTTGGGGGTGAAGATATGTACTCTCCTAATGATAATCCATATACTTTATATCAATTATTTATGCCAGATTATGAGAAAAATGATTTTTATGGCTATTCTGACGATTTTCAGATTTCTATAATTTTAAATCAAGGAAAAACTCTTGTATTGGATATTTTCCCGGAACCATCATCGAAAAATTCAAGATGTATAAGCTACAAAGGGCGAAAAAAACTGGAAGAGATTATAGAGAATCAAGGGGTTTATATTTATTTACAAGATATAGAAAAAGCTAATAAAATAAGTCGATTTCAAAATTATGCATCTTTATTAGCGGGTGCAATTTTAGCTTGGATTGTTGAGCTATTTGTGAGTATTATTTTGGTTTGGAAAAGATTAGTTGTAACAAAATAGCTATATTCTATAGAGTATATAACAATCTTCGAACATGGCAAATCTATTTGAAAATCAGGAGTGAACTCTTATTGTCACATAATATTATAAAAAGCAAAGTAAAAAACTCTGCTTTTTCTTTGATATATAAGTTTTTTTCAGCACTTTTGTGTCGCCCCAAGAATTTAGTATAAAAACGTCATTAATGACAAACACATGGATCCCTTTTCAAGATGTAATCCGTAAAATCGGATTAAGGTTAATACTAGACCTTTGGGCGCATCTTGATAAGGGATTCGCCATTTCTAATGATTATGAAAACTACTATTGAAGCTTATACAATTACAATTAGAAAAAAAAGAGAGAAAGAACCTTGGTCATTTGCTGATTCTCCTGATATTTATAAATTATTATCTGATAGTGAAACCGGATTCATTAAATATATTGATAAAAATGTAACAGGGGATCTCCCTGCTGAAAAGATGACTGTAAGAGTTCCGCCAGAAGGTCATGATCATAGTGATCTAAAACGTTATATTTGTGGGATAATAGAAACTGGCTATTATGGTAAAGAATATGAAGCTGTAGACAAGGACGATCCTAAAGATGAGACTAAAAAGATTTTCTTAGGTAAAAGTAAAGCCATCTTGAAACCTTTTTTCTATTATATTCAGATTCCAAGAAAGGGAGATAAAGCTTTAGTCATATTAGAAAGAATAGATAACAATGGCATATTTCCTTTGATAAGAAGTATTTTAATATCATTTCTTAACTTTCATTTCGGAGCAGGAGATCTTTATATAATTGATAGAGGTAGTGTTGTGTTAGGGGCATATTTAAAGAAACTTCGTGAAGGAAAATATAATTCGTTATCTCTGTCCGCTAACTCTATACCAACAGATGCTTCTGAACGCTACTTTGGCGGTTTAGACTCTGAAGACTTCACTCTTGAATTAACTATGAAATTCAAGAAGAATATGAGTGAAGTAAAAGAGAAAAAAATTCGTGAAATGGTTAATTCTGGAAAATATTTATTTGATTCTCCGGAATTAAACGCTATATTTGAAGACTCAACTCAAAAGGTGTCATCCACAATTGGAGGAGGAAAGACAAGAACTTTGTATTTGAATGACGAGGAGAAAAACATCATTCATCCGTACTATGACTTAGATGTCAATGGAAATACTAAAGGCTTCTCAGATTATGAATCAATAAAAAAAGCAACAAAAAAGTTTATAGAAGATAATCCTGATTTCAAAGTATTTGAATAGATGAAAAAGACATTTACATTTATAAATATTAGAGAGATCCTTCAGAAAGAAAAAGAAATTCTGAAAGCTGATCCTAATAATAAATGGGTATTTATAGGATTACCACTGTTGTTGGGGATTCTGTGTAGTCTCTTATTCTATAACGATACAAAGGCCATATTAGGCATCCTTACTTTATTTTTGTCTATCTTTATTCCAATATTTATAAGTTTGTTAGCAACAATGATTTCATTCGTAATGAATAAAATCAAAACTCGTCATAATAAAGAAAGAATACCTCTAATTAAAGAAACATTTTATAACATCTGCTATTTAATTCCAGTATCTCTTTTTTTGTTAGTATTGTCATTACTAATGAACTTAACGATTGGAGATGACTGTGTTGTTTACCAAACATTTTTTGAGTCACCAATATGTAATACTATATTTTTATTTAAGATAACAGTTCATTTCATTTATCTTTTTCCTATAGGAATACTTTTTTATGGAGGAGTTGCTCACTTAGTTATGAATATTTTAATGGTTACTAAAAGAATCTTTAAATTGTTTGATAAAGAGATTGATCTACTAACTAGTCCTGAAGAAGATTACGGAGCTCCTAAAAAGAAAGAGAATGATAACTCGAAAGATGGAAAAGAAGATAATGATGAGGTTAAAGATACATTATAAGGGCTATTTAAGATATTTTGCTTCATTGGCATGAGGCAAAACTTTGACAAGTAAAAGGGCTTCCACGGGTTGGAAGCCCTTTTTTATTCTTTAAAGCGCATATTTTGTTATTATATTTTGGTATTATTAAATATTATACTGATATTTGTGTGTTGAGCACAAACAAATGATTCACCTCCTCATATTGTGTAATCTATATATTGGGTCTTGGATGATTCCAGTCAATGCACAATATGAGGAGGTGTTTTTTTGTATAGCACGCACACACATTTTTACTAAATATTTAATGAAATGAAGAAGATTATTTTTCTAATGCTGATGTTTGTCAGCGTCAATGTAATGGCTCAAGAGTCATACAAAGTGTTTTGTGAATTACTCGGTATGGGTAAGTTTATGAGTACTAAAGTTATTGTAACTGTCGATTTCGGGCAAAAAACTAAATATTGGTCTGGTGATGCCAAGCAATATTTAGTTGATGATGAGGGTGAAAAATTAGAGTTTAACTCTATGGTAGATGCTATGAACTATATGGGAAAGCGCGGATGGGAGTTTGAACAAGCTTATGTTGTAACAGCTAGTAATCAAAATACATACCATTGGTTATTATCGAAAAAGGTCACTTCTGATGAACAATTGAAAGAAGGGCTCATTACGAAAGAGGAGTATGATAAAAAGCATAAGAAATGATAAGTTAAAGCGGAGTTTTTCTCCGCTTTATTTTTTTATTAGTAAATAGCCGGACTTATCATATTATCATAAATTAAAGATATTAGCTTTTCATAGATTCATTTTACTACTGGCACTACCAAATGCGCTAATGTTTATAGGCTTCTCATTGATGTCTTTAATCATAAATTGAATGCGTCCAAACGCTTTAACGCCCTCTTTGAGAGCATCAAGATCGTTTATCCATACGTCTAAAATCTCATCTTCTTTGATTACGACATAACCACCCAAAGGATTTTCTTCGCGAAGGCGTTCTAAATTCTTGTGATAAGTAGCTAACTCTATTTCGAACATATAGCTTGATGTTTTCCACAAAAATAATATTTTTCTTTTGCACTTTCAGATATTATCCGCATATTTGTACAGTATAACTGCATGATTATATGATGTGAAACGGGGGCATACGGGTTACATTATATTTAGAATATTTTTATAATCGCGATTAATAGAGCTTGTAGAGTAGCAGCATGCCCGCTGTGAAATGCAGGCTCTATTTTTTTTTGCACAGGTGATGAGTGTGTATATCCACCATGTATTAAAGACGGGATTTCATTTTCTTCATTTTTTAGTGCAGTATTTAATTCGTCGAATTTACGATGTTTATTTCGAAAAAAGAATTTGAACAACTTTGTAAAGAAGGAAAAGTTGTTGATGCCCGTCGAGGAAGATTGGTTATTGGTCGTTCTCATGATGAAGGTAATATTTATATGATTCAAGAATATTTAAATGGATATAGAGTTATAAACAATATGGAAGGTGGTGAATATGTAATTTGCCACGAAGCCATAGAAAAACACAAAGATAGGATAGTATTGATAAACTCCATGCAAATGGACTGCAAAAATGTGAATATAGATGTATTAAGACATACGCCATTACTAATAACATCGTTAGAGGGTAGTTCTGATAAATTTCTGTTATTTGATAATAGAAGGCAATTTGTAGTCAATAAAGCTTCAACATGCTTCTTCCTAGAAGAATTGAATAAACTAAATATTGATTACATTTAAAAATGCCACTTTTCTTTTGCACTTTCAAATTTTATCCTCATATTTGCAGAGTCAAACAATACGATTTTTTTTAATCGTCGATGTGCATCGTATAATGCTCATGATATTTGGTGGGCCTTTTTTATGTCCTTATACAACGTTTTCCTAGTCTTTGGAAAATGATACATACGAAATAGGCGGCTGCCTTTCCCAAACATTGTTATTGCCTCGGCGATTATCACTGTATTGTTTGACGACACGGGAAATGGCGGCCGTTCTTGTGTTCTATAATTGCCGAAATGTCAAACAATACAGTGATATGAAAAAAGAAAAAAAAGTCCTCACCAAATGCGTAGAGGCAAAGAAAGTCCAAGAATTTTTCAACAAAATTAGTGATTTGATTACTTCCGGACATGATAAAGTCTGGACGAGTAAAGACGAAAACGGTGAAATGAATTTCATCGTGGGTAATAGCCGTGTGAATATACGTATCAATGCCTCAATGATGAAAGGAGGTACATTATGAAACGGGATAAATCTATAACTAATAAAAACATCTTCGTGACAAGTGAACGTAAACATACTGATACTGAATCTGGAGAATATAACTATAATATCAGTTATCTAGGTAGCTATGAATTGTGTGAATTGACAGGTGAAGAGGTTGTTGAATTAATAGCTTGTTTGCAAAATGCACTCCAATCTAATGGAGAGAAAGGAGTTAAACTATGAGTAATCCGATATTTAAAATTATAAAAAGCTGTAGTTATTCAGGTGGTATAAAGTGCATGGAAGAATATACTATTGCTTTATATTCTAAATATATATGCACTTGTGCTAGGGAAGAACTAATAGAACTTCGTAATCAATTGGATTTAGCTTTGAATGACCAAAGAATAGTTGTAAACGAGAAAAGAGATTCAGATGAAAGACAGTGAGATACATTATTTCCTTTCAGGTCTAAAAGACCTACGCGAATTATTTTTAGTCATTGATGAAATTAAATCAGAGACAGGCATGACGCCTGATGTGATTAAATATGGAGATAAAAAACTGAAATATAGTAGCAAAGATGGTAAATCTCTGAAAAATGGAGATTTAAATGAGGAAGTATATATAGAAAGAAATTTGATTCCTGCTAAATGATAAAATAAGATTTGAGCAAATCTAAGGTTTGAAATAATAAAAAAGCCCCGATTGTGAGTGCAGTCGGGGCTTTTTTGTGTCCTTTTTTAAGGTCTTTCTCGTATGTAATTTTGCAATATAGTTAGTGTAATAATGGAAAGTAACGAAAGCAAGGAATTAAAGACCCTTTTTATTGAGGAGGAACTGTCACAGCACGGAGAATGGCTTTGTGATATACTTACTGAAGCTATAGAGACAAGAGAGCTCATGCAGACGGATGCTTTGCATGATAGCATAGATTATAAAACTTTCCATGACGGAGAGAATCCGGGATTAAAGGTTAGTTTCTTTTCTTATGGTCGTGCTTTTGAAATTGCGGGAAATAAGAAGAATCGGCATCAAGTTGATACAAACCGGACGGTTTGGGGAATGAAAGCAAACCGGAATCCGGTGAAGAAAAATACGAGATGGTATGCAAAAAATATGTATGGAGGGCTGAACCGATTGATTTCGAGAGTTATGTATGGCTTGAGTGATGCGGAAATTGCCCGCTTAAAAGGGATATTGGAAAATAGAAAATTGAATTATAATGGCTGAAATAAAGGAGAAAATTGGAGGCTTCCGGTTTGTTGATGCTGGAGTAGGTACCTATGCCATCAATATGAGTTTAGGTAACAATGAACTAAGTAGTTTTTTTAATGGTTCTTCCTCCAACTGGGATGGTGATCCGGTGACAATAGCCGGAGTTCGCGTTGTTCCCTGGGGAATTGATAATAATCTTCCGAAGACAGTACGTGACATTCTTGAAAAGAATAATCTGGGACCGGGCATTTTGGATCGCAAAACAGGTTTGATGTATGGTCAAGGTCCGATGCTTTATCGGGTGAATGTAGTCAACAATGAACGTGTGCAAGAGTGGTTGATAGATAATGAGATACAGGAATGGCTTGATACATGGGATTATCGGAGTTATATTCGTAATGCTTTTGTAGAGTACAATCACATGAAAGGAGTATTTGTGAAATACTATGCAGCCAAATCAATCCGGATCGGTAAACCGTGGATAACCCGTTTGGAAGCCCTTCACAGTACAGATTGCCGGATGGTATGGCCGGAGAATGACAGCCGGAGATTGGAAGATGTGAAACAGTTTCTTATTGGGGACTTTGACAGTTATACCAGTAAGAGGATGATGTTGTATAGCATCTTCGATAAATGGAATCCTTCAGCTACGGAAACCGCTGTGAAATATCATAGTATGCGTAGTTTCGGGCGCAATATGTATGCAATTTCCAGTTTTCATGGTTCGATTCCCTGGCTATTGGATGCTAATACCCTTCCGGAAATAATCCAATATCTAAATGAGAATATGATTGCATCTGCATACATTGTTCATGAGCCGGAAGAGTATTGGAGGCAGAAAGAAGAAATGATACGTGCCATGCACGAAGAATGGAGAGAAGCACAGATATACGAAGAAATAGACCGTTTGCGAGATGAACTTACCAAGAGGATTGCAGATGTCATGGCCGGTAAAAAGAATGCAGGTAAATTCTTCACTTGTGTGGACTTTGTGGATCAGGACGGAAACCTGCAATCATGGAAAATCGAGCCAATCGAAATGAACGTAGATAAATACATCGCAGCACAGGCGGAAATATCAAGGATAGCTGATAGCTCTACTACAAGCGGCTTTGGATTGAATCCTGCGTTATCCAACATCATCATCGACGGCAAAGGTGACAGTGGCAGCCAAATGCTATACGCATTAAAGATTTTCTATGGGGCTGATACACAAATCCCGGAGGAAATAGCGTTGGAGGCTCTGAATGATGCAATCCGAATAAACTTTCCACATAAGAAAGGTCTTTTTGTTGGTATGTATCGCAAGGTTATCAATAAAGAGGATAATGTAACGTCAGATAAACGGGCAACAAATCAGGTGTAATTATGAATAACAAACAGATAGATTTTCCGGATTGTTGGGAGGAAGTTCTTCCTGCAGAGTGGTTATACTTGCTCCGCTTGCGTCAGAAATTAATTGAACGCCCTAAAATAACTTTAATGGACGTGAAACGAGAGTGGTGCCGTTTTGTTCTTTCCAATCGTGGCATCCGGAGAAAGAGTAGCATTGATTATTATATTTTGATTGATGAATTGGCGTTGACGCTGGGATGGATGTGGAGTGAAAGTAAAGAAGGGAAAGAGGTTGAACTTATCTTTTCAAGCACAAAGAATCTGTTACCTGAATGGAAGCAATATAAAGGTCCGCTTTCTCATGGCAGTGATTTGACATTTGGGGAATTCCGTAATGCGGTTATGATGATGAATGGCTACAATGATACACAAGACCCTTCTTTATTGCAAGCCTTATGCGGTATTCTTTATCGTTGTCCAGGAGCAAAAATAGGAAAGTCTGATTTTGACGGTAAATACAGGGAAGAATTTAAGCAGGAGCGAATAAATTTCTATTCAAACAGGATTAGGATGATGCCGAAGCAGGTTCAGTGGGGAGTATATGCATGGTTTGCTTTCTTCTGTCACTATTTGCTTACAGGCACATTTATTATTGATGGAATAGAGATTTCATTCGAATCCATCTTTACCAAAGAAACACAGGACGCGAACACGCCCAAGGAGCAAAGTCTGGGAATGAGTGGAATTCTGTTTTCCGTAGCAGAATCCGGAATTTTTGGAAATATAGAAAAAGCGGATGATACATTATTACTCCGCGTAATGATGAAGTTGCTGGATGATAAATACAAAGCAGATGCTTTATTAAAGCGTAACAAATAAATGATATAGTATGATATTCAATAAGGATGATAATGGTAGTAGGGAACTACGGGAACTGACTGGGAATTATTATGCAAATAATGATTTCAATAAAATCATAACTGATATTGAGTTGGCAACAGAGGAAATTTCCGCATTGATTGGTGTTGAACTATACAAAAAAGTGGAAGGCTGGTATAAAGAGACAAAAGAGGATGCAGATCAAGACCTTATAAAGAAAGTACAACGGCCTATCGCTTTGTTGGCTACATTACGTATGTACCAAAAAAATGATCTAAGTCATGAAGATGATGGGCGTAAATTCAAAATCGCTACAGATAACAGTGAAAAGCTCCCTTGGGAATGGCAATTAGATAGGGATGATGTCCGGCATATGGAAGATTATTATAAAGCGGTAGACGCTTTGATACGTTATCTCAATACTTCCGAAATTAAGGAATGGAAAGAGAGTCGGGCTTATAAAATGTCTCAGCTATTACTGATACGCAGTGGAGCGGATTTTGACACCTATTTTCCTATTGACAAGAGCGAGCGTACTTTTATGTTATTGTTGCCATTCATCAAGGAGGCACAATTACTTCATGTGAAGAAGGCGTATGGAAACGGATGGGATACGCTTTTGACTATGAATGAAGATAATGAAGCGCATTTTGCAGCTTGCAAAGCTGTTACATTATTGGGAATGAGTATTGCCCTAAGACGTATGCAACTGAAAATTATTCCAGCAGGAGTAATCAGGGGATATGTGTCTGCAAGTGGTGCAATGGAGAGCGATCCTGCATCTATTGAGGATATCAAGTTATTATCCGAATGGATGAATGATGATGCTATGGTTTGGATTGATGAGATGAAGAAGGCAAGAGACGGTGGAGCGGTCACCTATAATCTGTTACCAGAGAATGATAAAGATAACAAATACATGAGATTATGAATGTGATTCAAAGACCTAGAGCAGAAGAGTTCTGTGCTACGATGCAGGATTATATTATAGATACGGATTCTACCATAACTTTCTCTGTGCAGTATGGAGGTAAAACGGTTTTGGAAGAGGAATATGTTCCGGATGCCAACTATCAGGTAAGAGTGCGAAAACTGGGCAAATTCTGTGAGTTGGCTTTATGGGGAGTATGGTGTGCTGGAGAAGCAAGTTGGCAGACAAATGCTGCTGGTACCTTTACTTTCTTTATCAATGGACTACAAGATTCACAAAGTTATGTGATGTTTAGCCGGCTGCAGACAAAAAAAGAGGCATCGGCTCCGGGATGGTTGAGTGAGGTTCGGGAGAAAGTGACACGTAATGGTGCAATGGAGTATGCAAGTAGCGTATTTACAGATGGTGATAAAGTGTTATTGAATGTCCGTACTTTATCCGGAGCGGTTTATCCGGAACAACTATATGTACATAAAGGGGAAAAAATGCCTGTAACTTTGGATGTAAGTATGGAAAGGGTTGGGAATATTCTTCCAGATATAAATGAAATGATCCGTAGTTATGAATTGGTGAAAGGAAGTGACGTTTTTAAGTTTTTAGTAGATCAGACGAGATATGAAGAGGTTCAACGTTTCCGATATAAGAATGTATATGATATGCCGGAAACGATGACTACTGTAGGTAGTATGACTATGAAGGGCAATGACGAAAGTGATACGGCAAAGATGTTTGGTGTGGATCGTAAATTTGGAGTAAAGCCAAAAGATGAATACACCGTTAGCAGTGGGGTTATTTTCTTGCAAAGTGATTATAAGTTATGGCATAATTTGCTAAATGCACAAGAAGTTGATATCTGGTATGAAGATAGTTGGTTCCCTATTATTGTGACAAAACAGAATTATGAACGTAGCTTTAACCGTAGCATACTGAAAGCTATAGAATTTACATTTAAAATGGCAGATGTTGAACATAATAACTTAATTTAATTATGATAGATATCATCCGGTTCAGAGAACTAATGGTGGAACTTCAGGTTAAAGTTAATCGGAAGAGCGAAGATAAGATTGATTGTTGTTTCCTGGCAGTTAAAGAGGAACACATGGTCAAGAAACTCAAAGATAAAACAGGCGTGTTTCTGTGTGCTAATTATCCGGATGCGGAAGGAGATTCTAAAAACAAAGATAACTGGCAGGAGGATAATCAGGTAATCTTCTTTATTTGTGAAAAGATTGCTTCCGGTAGTAAGACTGATGAGGAAGAATTACTCCATTATGCCAAGTTGCAGCGAATTATGTGTGTATTGAAAGAAATAATTCGGCAAGATGAGTACTGCAATTATCTTTCTGTAGGAAGTAAAATGCGGACGGAATGGGAATATTCTATGTTTGGAGGATTCAATGGATTGAGTTTGGGATTAACGATAGCAGACTATGACTGAATTATATATTGATGGGACTTCGGTGGTACTTCCTGCCGACTTTAGCACTTCTGTAAAACGTGAGAATCCGTTTTTTACAAAAAATGGGGAGTATACGTATGATATTACTCTTCAGCTTAGTAATTCAATTAATGCAGACTTATATGCACATCTGAACAGATTGAATTCTATCTCCGAACTAAAGACCAAGAGACAGGCTGTATTGGTTGCTGATAACCGGGTGTATTGCAATGGTACGGAAATTATAACGGGATGGACAGATTCAACAGTATCTATACAAATAGCTTCGGGAAACTCCGAATTGAATTCTTTCATTGGAAACGATTTGCTTGTATCATCGTTGGATATGGGAGAAGATGAAATACCAACAGGCATTATCAATAACTTGGTAAAACGCATATATCCGGACGTGGATTATTGCATACCTCCTGTAATGACAGACAAGGGTGTGATTAATGGATGGAGGGTAGCTGTAACTGTTGTTACTACTTCAAAGCCAACTATATCTGCCAACTATTTGAGAGAAACAGGAGTGGATATTTATCTGCAACCGTATCTTTGCGCTTATATTAGAAAGTTAATGAAAGCGCTTGGATATACAGTTTTGACTAATCAGCTGGAAGATTCGGAGTGGAATTTGCTCTATTTGCCACAAAATGGGCATCCCAACCAATATGCAAAAATGTTTCCCGGATGGACTATAAATGAACTCATCACGGAATTTGAGAGTTTTTTTAATTTGTGTTTTCTTGTCAATAATAGAAAGAAGGAAGTTTCTATACTGTTCAGGGCAGAATATTTTAAAAATGCACAGGTTTGCCATGTTCAGCAAGTTGTAGATGAATACGAAACAGAAGAGGGGGAGAACGACAAAGACCCTTCTCAAAGTAATGTGTTGATAGAATCGACAGACAGTGAATATTACAAGCCACAGCACATAGATAAAAATATTCTTTCTTCTGCGACCCGAAAGGATTTTGATACAGTACTGGAATTCACTCAATTTGTAGAAAGTATTAGCTCATCCGGATACCAGGCTGTTAAAAACTATCTGTTTTATACGCATGATAGTTGCCGGTACTACATTACGGTGCCTGATGATTCGAATAGGGGATGGCACACAGATGAAGTAAATATGTTTGGTGATGTTCTTCGGGAGCAGAGTGAAAATGAAATCAAATTAAACATTATGCCTTCCGATATGACGAACTATGGTATAGAACGGATCACTTATGAGAGTGGTATGGAGCCGGTATTTATGCCCGACTCTGAACGATCACTTGTAACAGTTCCAAAAATATCTGGAAGCAAGATTGGTACCAGTGATGAAAGTAATGGCATTTATGAGTTAATACAAAGCGGAGAAAACATCCCTACGGAAAAAGAGAAGAATCAACAAAAGATTTATGTATCATACTACAAAGGAATGTCACCGATGACTCTTTATGTAAAGCGCAAAGATGATAAGGATTTTAACCCTAAAGTTTTCACGATTGATTACCCTCATTCTTTTAACTGTGAGGACACCCCATATACAGGTAATTTGCGCTTAGCATATTTAGATAAAATGCTCTATTCACGTATGTACGATATTGATTATAAGCACGGCATCAAGATAAAGAGTTATGATGTTAACGTTTATGATACGCGGAATATATTTGAAATCCGGAACAAACGTTATGTCTGTAAAGAGATAGAGGATGTTATCAATGCTGATGGAAGGTCTGGAGCATGGCAAGGCACATTCTATCCGATCCGGATTAGTGATGTAGAAGCAGAAAAACGGTGGATTCTGACAGATGGGAAATGGAGAGATGGCGGTACATGGCTGGACAGTGGACGATGGTTGGATGGCTAGAATATAAGGCTCGCAAATACAAGTGCGGGCCTTTTTTGTGTCCTTTTTTAAGGCTTCTTTGGAGGGTACTTTTGTGTATTAATTAATTAGTTGGGAAACTATGAGTTTAAAGATAGACAGAGTACAACTGGAAATTGTTATTCAACAGGATAGTGCAAGGCAAAAAATGATTGAGCTGGAAGAGCAAATGCGTTCAGCCAATAAAACTTTGAATTCTCTGAAAAAGAAATTTGGAGAGAATAGTGCAGAGTATAAAGCACAAAAGGAAGTCGTTAAAGCACTACAGACCGAGTATGATAAACTCTTTGAAAAGATAGGTATCGGAAGTTTGAGTGTGAAGGAACTCCAAAACAGGCAAAAAGAACTGAATGCCATTCTACGGAATTTGCCGGGTGATAGTCCACTATACACTCAGTATAAAGCACAACTGGACGCAGTTAACCAAAGAATGAAAGAGCTAAAAGGCACAGCGGATTCTACTAAGTTCTCTTTATCAAAATTGACTGATGGATTTAATAAATATGCAGCTATCGGTGCGAGTGTAATTGCTTCATTGACCGGAATAACCTTAACCGCCCGTAAATGTGTGGATGAGTTTGCACAGATGCAGGAAGCGGAAAGCCAGGTACGCAAATATACTGGTATGACGAGTGAACAGGTATCCGGTTTAAATGAAGAGTTTAAGAAGATGGATACCCGTACCGCGCGTGAACGTTTAAATGAACTTGCTGGAGATGCCGGACGGCTTGGGATTACAGCGAAAAACGATGTTTTGGAGTTTGTAGAAGCTGCTAATATGATTGATGTTGCACTTGGGGAGGACCTGGGACAGGATGCTATCAAGAATATTGGTAAGTTGGCAGATATGTTTGGTGATAGCGAACGTTCAATGAAAGAAAATATGTTAGCTATCGGTAGTGCGGTGAACGAAGTTGCACAAAATTCTAGTGCTGCTGAACCTTATTTGGTGGAATTCAGTGCGCGCATGGGAGGAGTTGCAAAACAGGCAAAACTTTCAATTACTGATGTCATGGGCTTTGCTTCGGCACTCGATCAAAATATGCTTCGTAGCGAAATGGCTAGTACCGCTTTACAAGGATTGATCTTAAAATTATATCAGGAGCCTGCAAAGTATGCCAAGATAGCCCAAATGGACGTTAAGCAATTTACTACGCTGATGGAGACGGATGCTAATGAAGCTGTTCTTCAGTTCCTTGCTAGTTTGGGGAAATTAGGTGGCATGGATAAAATGGCACCTGTTTTAAAGGAAATGAAGTTGAGTGGTGCTGAAGCGGCAGGAGTTATCAGCGCATTAGCTAGCAATATTGAGAAAGTCCGTAAAGAACAGGAGACTGCTAATCAGGCTTTCATTGATGGTACCAGTATTACGAATGAGTATAATGTACAAAATACGACGGTTCAGGCAGAGCTGGATAAAGCTAAGAAACATTTTAAGGAAATCCGGATCGAACTTGGAGAACGGTTACTTCCAGTTATGAAATACATGGTGAGTACCGGTAGTCTTACAGTTAAAGGATTAGTTAAAATAGTATCCATATTTAGTGAATATAAAAATGCCATTATATTTGCAACAACTTCCATTGCAGGATATACTATTGCTGTCAATGCTTCAGTTATTGCAGATAAAGCTAAAGTACTTTGGACTGGTAAAATTGTCACGGGGCTAAAAACTTTATATAGTGTTGCAAAGGCACACCCATGGGGATTACTCCTAACAATAGGTGCATCCCTCATAGGTTTACTTATTGATACTAATAAACAGTTAAGTGAGAGTGAACGTTTGGAAAGAAATCTTCAAGATATTCGTAGACGATCTGTTTCTATTGTAAATCAAGAAGCTGCATCAGTTAAGGATTTCTTAAATATAGCTAGGGATGAGAAAAGAAGTAAAGAGGAGAGGGAGGCTGCTATAAAAAGATTAAATGAACTATCTCCTGAATATTTGGGTAGTCTTACTCTTGAGAAAATAAATACGGAGCAAGCTACTGCTGCTGTAAATGCCTATATTGATAGTTTACTTATATTAGAGGAGATAAAACAAACTCAGCAGAAAGTATCTGAATTGAATGACCAAAAAAATGATATATTAAAAAATGGTCCAGATAATGGTTTTTTAGAGGATATTGAGGCTGGCGCTGCTAATATGTTGAATGGATTTAAGCAGTCTCTAGGTTTAATGACAGATTCATGGGCTGACAATGTTTTGGATAGATATATAAATAAAGGTGTTAATCAAGTGAGAGCTATTGATAACGAGGTGGCTCTACTAAATGCGCACATGGAAGAATCTCGTAAGAAATTGATAAAAATAGAGGTAGAAAAGAATACAAAAGGAGTTCCACCTCCACCGGATGACGAAGACAAAAAGCCTTGGACTACTCGTTTGCAAAATGCAGAAAACGCATACAAAGAAGAATTATTATTGCTACAAAAGAGTTCTGATGCGTTAGCCAGAACGGAGAATGAATATCAGTTGGATGCTCTTCAAAAAGAACTGGAATTTCAGGTTGAAAGGTTGGCGATCATCAAAAAGTATCAGTCAAGTGAAAAAGATAAGAAACATCTGGCTGAATTGGGTAAATTGGAAAGTGAGGCACAAAGCGCAATTTACAATACTCTAAAAAAGTCAGAAGAAACTCGTCTCAACTTAATTAAAGAATATCGGGACAGGAGGCTGAATACTGTTAATGCCGGAGAGAAAAATCTTCTGCTTGAACAGTCTAAACTCAATGATAGTGGTGAGCTGACAGAAAAAGATTATAAAAATCGCCTTTTAGCTATTGAGATTACCTCTTTATATTCCAGACTCGAAATTGCAAAAGATTATAAAAACGATGTTGCTGAACTTGAGTTCCAAAATGGAGAGGTCAAAGCCAAAGCCTTAAAGGAGGCAGGGGATAACATTCTCAATCTTGAACAACAAATTAGTGATAAGCGTATTAAGATCATTCGTGATAGTGCTAATCAAATTCAGAACTTCAGTAGCCAGTTCAATAAGATGAACGGTTTGGCTTCTGCAGATCAACAATTGGCAGCGTTGGAAACCTTTTATCAATCTCAACTAGAACTAGCTCGAAAGAATGGGTTGGATATTACTCTTCTTACGGCTGTATATGAAGAATCGAAGAGAAAAATTGAGGAAAAAGGAGCAAAGGATAGGGCTATTGTTATACAAAAATATGAGTTGGACGCTGCCGAGGATATCAGAGATTTAAAACTGAAAGCTCTAGAGGAGGAACATAAAAAAGGGCTGCTTTCAGAGGAAGAATACGAAATAGCAAAAAATAAAATCAATAATGAATATATTCAGAAAAAGATAGAAGGAAGTGAACAGTATTTTAATGCTGTGAGTAGTATAATGAGTAGTGCTTCTTCTGCTGTTCAGGGATTCCAAGATGCAGAAATGAACAAAATAACTCATAAATATGACAAGGAAATAAAAGCCGCCAAGAAAGCCGGGAAGGATACAACTAAGTTAGAAGAAGAGAAAGAAGAGGCCCTAAATCAGGTAAAGAGGAAATATGCAGACAAACAATTTGCCGTATCGGTTTTACAAATTACTGCAAGTACTGCTGTTGCTGCAATGGAAGCATATAAGGCAATGGCCGGTATTCCTATTGTTGGTCCGGCTCTTGGTGCCATTGCAGCTGCGGCAGCTGTAGCTAGTGGTGCGGCACAGATAGCTGTAGCCAAACAGCAACGGGATGAAGCGAAGGGCTTGAAGTCCGGTGGTTATTCTGATGAATATGTTGAAGGATATACTAAAACAGGAAATCCGGATGATGTTGCCGGAGTTATTCCCGTTCATAAAAATGAATTCGTGACCAATCATGAGGGAGTAGAGAATCCTCATGTGCGCCAATTTCTTGATGTTTTCAATGTTGCGCAAAAGAATGGAACAATCCGAATGTTGAACACTACACAAATTTTAGAGCAGGTACGTACTAAAAGTGGTAAATATAGTGGTGGTTATTCTGATGATTCAGTATCTTCTTCTTCCCGATATACTGTTAGCGGTCATATCATGGACGAAGAGACGTTGCGTAAACTATTCGTTCTTTTGAATACGAACAATGATTTGCTTCAATCTATTCTTGAGAAAGATTTAATTGTTGATTCGCGAGCTATTCGTGATGGAATTAAAAAATTAGAGAGAATGGAAAGGAATGTGAGTCGTGGTTAGTGTCCTTTTTTAAGGCAAGAAAGGAGAGTATATTTGCAATGTGTTTGTTATAGAGGAGTATTTGCGTCGGGAGACGCTTTCCTGTCACAAGTTTAAAGTTAAAACTAAATGAAACTAGCCCCAAAATCCGTGAGGACTTGGGGTTTTTATTGTCCTTTTTTAAGGCTTATCTGGAAGGTACTTTTGTAGTATGGAAATATATGAAGCAATTCGTCGAATGAAAGAGAAAAGCGAACGGGGAGAAGTTTTCTCATTTGCTTTTATGAGTTATAGTTATGAACGTAATAAAAGCCAGGGTATAGTCAAGGTTGAGCATGCCCGACTTCGTAAACAAAGCACTTTAGAAACAAATCGCTTTGCTGACTATATGCTGAATTTTATAGATACAGATACTCTTGAATATGGAATGTGCTGGCAAATTCTATTGTTAGAATTTGATGGAAATGAATTAGAACTTACATAGTGCGTGATGGATAATAATTATGAAAATATAGTCCCGTGGAACGGAGCGAATGATACCGGACGTGATGTACGGCTCAAATTGCAAAGAAATTTTGCTAAGATTGGAGTAAACTTTCAGGAGTTGGAAGGTAAGTTCACGACAGTCGATGAATTGTTCGATTTGATAGCGCAGGAGCTGGAAAAGAAACTAAGCAAAACAGAGAATGATCGGGCTGCAGGAATCATAACGTTCTTGAAAGGGTTAGTCGCAGAGGAGCTAATACAAGCCAACAACGGTTTGGTTGTACGCTCTGATAAAACATTATTAGAATTACAATCTCAAATATCCGATTCATTATCAGAGTTAGGTGAGGATTCTATCACAGAACTTGGAGATGAAGACTTATTATCTACTGCATTACTAGAGTTACCTGTAAACGACGGGATAACTGGCACTTTAGGCGGATTGGACAATGTATCTGATACAGCAGATGCTATTGATACAAAAGACGTAGTACTTGTAAAGCAGAAAGGCGGAATCGTTTGGGAAACGATCGGAATGGATAAAATGAAGGGTAAAGACGGTGTGATTGTTTATCCAACAATGGGTATCAATGTACATACCGGACACTTGATTTTAAGTGTACCAACAAATAATTATGAGAATCAATTCAAAGTTACTAATGGACATCTAATATTGCAGCAAAATGGCTAATGATATAGATTTAGGCAAGATATCCATCGCTCCAAAAGGAGACTGGAACGATAAGACAGAAGTTGAATATAACGATATTTGGCGTTATAAAAATGCCAAATATTTAGCTTTACAAGATTCAACAGGTGTAGTCCCAACAGATGACGGGATATATTGGTATGAACTTTCGTCTCAAGGAAAAGGCGCGTATCAGCAGGCTGTTGATAATGGCTTTTCCGGAAGCGAAGAAGAATGGCTTCAATCTCTGAAACAACCGGCACTGGATGGCGCAGCACGGGCAGATGCTGCAGTAGCTAATATGGATAAGCGGTTTCCGGATGAAATATCGAAGATTCAGAGTTCGTTATATAATCAGTTAAGTTCGGATTTAAACGACAAAGTGGTAAAACCTCTTGTTATTTCCGGTACCGAACAATTGGCCGGTCAATATAATATGAATGGAGAAGTGATGGATATTTATGAAAGATCAGTATCTTTATCCAACTTACCAAAGACTGCCGGAGAAACGAAAGTTTATGTGGTATCTGATGAATTACTAGGTTATGGAGCTTATATGAATGTTGAATCATTTGTAGCTTCCACCGGGGTTGGCCTTACAAAAGACTTTTTTCAGTTTAACTTCGAAATTCTTCGTTGTTTTATAAATGAGAGCCTGCAATCATGTATTGAGATACGTTGTAAAAGTACACTGTCAGAAACAGGAAATATAAATGCAGTAGTTCATTTGCAATATTGCAAGTTCTCCGGCGACGTGGTTGAGTTTGACGTCGAGTTGCCGGACACAGTAGACAAGGAGTCCGTTTCATTGGAAATTCCACCTTTGAAGTATAACAAGAAGATGGTGTTTAGCTATGTCACGGACGATAGCTATTCCATCTACCAGTATATATTTTCTGCTATAAATAAACGGCTGATTGCGAAGGAGTTTAACCTTGCAGACGGACGTGTTTTAAGTTACCATTTAGGTATGCAGGGAAATCCCGAATTAGACCGGTATGTTTCAGGCGGCTATTATCCGGAACATTTTGCCCAATGCACGGACGGGGCGGGCGTGAAACACCGGTATGCTACGACCGTGTCAGCGTGGGGAGATAAACTGAAAGACCAATATATCGGGCAAGATGTAGGGATGCACTGGCCATGGACATCCGAGAAGGAATTCAAATTCTATTTCGATTTCGGGTTCATGTGCGCCTACCATGACCTGATTGGCTATGACATTGATACGGTAAACACGCAGGAGGAGTTTGACAAGTGCATGTCGGATACCGTGGCGTTGTTCAGGGAATATGTCGGACGCGTGCCCAAACTGATGGTCGAACCGAACGGGGATCATAAGTATATCCGTTTCTGCCGTGGCAATGACACTGTACAGATGATCACTGCCCAGTCAGGAGATTCGAGCATCAGGAAGGTGTATCCTTTCAAACCGGACTTTTCATTGGGCAAAGAGGACGTGACTGTAGAACGCCTGTTCGCCTATGGGAATGACATGACTGCGGATAATGACAATCCGCAGTACGCACAGGACTTGTTGGACATTCTCTCCGGATTCAATACCGCAACGGACAGGAACACTATATACTGGCTTATCGGTTCAGCCCACCGCAGTTCACACTGGGAAGCCGTATTGATAAGGAAGATACACGAGCTTTACGGGGACATCGGGACTGACTCCCTCTGGTTCCCGACATTGGAGGAGTTCTTTGAATACTGGTATATGAGGGAAAACACTTTATCGGTAAAAACTGTAACGGATACAGGAGTTCATTATAAGATGTATGTGCCTAAAGGGGCTAATTTCTTTTTCAGGGATTTGTCCGTGCTTATATCAGGAATTTCTTCTTTGGAGGGAGTGTCTGTAACATCCGGTGACAATGTGTATGGAACATCATTCGCTATGAATGACGGCAAGCTGCTGGTCAACCTCGACTTCAATTCGTTGTTGATGGAACGGGTGAACAAGTATGTGGAATCATTTGAGGCAGATTATAATGCGGAGTATGCGTATGATGACGCTTGTTATTTTGTTCAGATGTTGAAACCGGGATTGAAAGAACCTTATCTGGTGAGAATCAATAAATGGGTTTCTCCACCTGTACTCGAATCGTTTACTATTAATTCCGGACAGGATTTCACTCAAGACCGGAATGTAACACTAAACATTACCTACAGCGGACAGGCGCCGTCTCACTACATGGCCAGTGAGAATGCCGGATTTGCCGGAGCGTCATGGGTGGAATATACCGCGACCCCGACATTTAAATTATCAGAAGGATTCAACGCGAAAACGGTTTATGTCAAGTTGAAGAACGTATACGGGGAAACCGGAACGTTATCCGACGGAATAACCTTGCTTGAGCCGACACTGACCCTTAACAGCATCACTATTAATGACGGGGCCGCCTCTACGATACAAAGGAATGTGAATGTGGCATTTGGTTATGCCGGATACCCGACTCATTATATGATTTCTGAAAGTTCATCATTTGCAGGTGCATCATGGGTGGAATTTTCGGAAAATCCAATGGTGCAATTATCAGCAGCGTATGGAAACAAAATATTGTATGCCAAACTAAAAAATACCACTACTGAAACGGTATCCAGATCAGCCGCCATCGAGTTGATAGATACTGTTACGGCACGGTTGAACAGTATTACTATCAACAATGGTGATGCCAGTACGGACTCCGGTATTGTATCGGTTAAGTTTGAGACGCTGAATACCATTACTAAATACAAGATCGGCAAGCAGGCGGATTTGTCCGACTGTGCAGACTGGATTGTGTGGGGTGGTTCAACAGTTCAATATCAGTCGGGAATCGCAGATGGTAATTTGACAGTATATGCACAAGTCGGAAATGAGACTACGGAATCTTCAATCAAATCTGATTCGATTTTGGTGGTACAGCCTGTTGTGTTAGGAGGAATAACGCTGGCGGATGGAAAAGAATCTTTTGCCGGCTATACTGTGCCTGTCTCATTTGAAATCAGTCAGGGGACTCCGACACATTACAGACTCGCTGAAACTTCGGCAGGGGTGACAGCTGCTACTTGGTTGGAGTGGAAGGATGGTATTACTTATAAGTTCTCCGCAATAGGCAATAAGACTTTGTATGCACAAGTTAAAAATGCGTTGTCAGAGTCAGGAGTTGTTAATGATTCTATCAGCCTGACAGAGTCTCCGGTCAAAGCATTGATAGCTTTTAATGGCACAACCAATAATAATGTAGATTATTCTGTTGTTAACGGGGATACTATAAACCAATCCACAATGGCTATTTATCAAGGATATGAAGCTAAACAGCTAAAGGATAATCAAGGCAATTTATTGCCGTGGTATATAAACTATAATTCGGGGAAATATATGGCCAATGCTGTCTTTGCTGATAATAATACTAATAACTATAATACTAATACCACAGCGAGTGATGATGGGATATATCCCGCAGATACGTTTAAGATGTGTCAGGCATGCATGAATAATATTGCAGATGGTAGCAGAAAGTTACGATTTTCTTTGAATCTTCCATCGGGAAAATATAAGGCGAGGATCCTTTATTCTCCTGCTAATAATTTCTTGTTGGAGGAGAAATACAGAGTCAATTCTTATTATGGCGTATTCGCCGGGGAAACACAGTTGGCAAAGGCAAATGTCGGAACAGTAGGTTTCACGGGTAAAGGAAATAACCAGTATAACAATGAATTTGAGTTTACCGTTTCTAGCAAAGGAGATATCGATTTTGCGGCATGGCAGGAAGGTTCACCAATTCAAAACTATAGGCCCGGCATAAATTTAATTGAACTCACTAAGTTGTCTTAATAAATAATTATAATATGGCAGGATTATCCAGTTCAGCAATTGTCGGCTTTATCTCATCCGGAATAAAGATGGGTGAGAAGATCGTAGAATCCTTTCTATCCGGTTTTTCGGGCTATGGTTGGAAAATTTGGGAGTATGTTAAAGGTAAATGGAAACTTGAGATTGATACAATCGTAGTCCGTGAGACTATGCTTGTTTTTGAAATGTTGATCTCAAAAGTTAGAGCGATAATCGGTGCACAAACAATAAGTCAAGGACACGGGAAAGTAAAGTCAGCTCAAATCTCTGGCGATGATACAGAATACCTTATCGAGTTGGAGGATGAAGATGTGAGCATTGTTGCGCATGACTTCGTGCGCTGTCAGACATTCGTAGGAGATAAGACAAAACTTTATCATGTCGAAGTATCATCGGTTGAGGTGGAAACAAAAACCTTACACGTGCCTTTATCTGAATTTGATAAAGATGAATCCGGTAATGTTCTCAATGTTCCCGCTGCAGGTGATGAACTGGTCCAGTTCGGTAATTCACAGAATAAAGCTCGCCAGTCTGCCATCTATATGCATGCCGACGAAACAGGACAACCAGCCATTGACGTGATGTTCGATCTTGACAGTAAGAATTGGGAAGGAAAGGTTAAGGTTCGTGTTGGTGGTGACATACCCGGAAGTGGAGGATTGAAAGGCTTCTACTGTGTGAATGGCATGATAAAGGGAGTCGATAGTAAGGGGAATATTGCTTACTGTATATATCCGGATGGTACTGCGGAGCTGGGTTGCGGTTCGGCCTTATTTAAACCTGACAAATCTGGTCATATTGCCGGCGGAGCAATTGAGTGGATATGGGACGAATCAAATCAAAAGTGCGTATGTACTATGAAGGATGTTGTTCTCACCTGGGATAATCTGTCTGATGATGCAAAAGAAAACTTGAAAGGCGAACCGGGAAAAGACGGTGCCGACGGTAAAAATGGACAAGACGGGAAGGATGGATACAATGGAATAGACGGTGCGGACGGCGTAAATGGTAAGGATGGGGCTAGCTTGGTGTATAAAGGAGAATATTCTTCTCATCCTGATAATCCTAAAAACGGTTGGTATTATCGTAATACAACAGATAAGAAGTGCTATGTTTATCAGGATAATTCTTGGTATGTTATGACTGTTGACGGTTCGGATGGTAAGAACGGTCTGGACGGAGTTAACGGTGAAGATGGTAAGGATGGTCTTGATATTGTTTGGAAGGGAGATTCTTCAATTCCTCCCGCTAATCCTCAAAAGAATTGGGTGTATCGTGATACGGATAACGGTCGAGTTTATATCTATAATGGTACGGCATGGGCATTAATGGTCGCAGATGGTAATGACGGGGTGGATGGTGCGAAAGGTGAATCCGGTGCGGACGGCAGAGATGGGATGAGAGTTTACATAACATATAATGATAGTAAAGAGGAACCAGATCGCCCTGTTGGTGATGGGACAAAAGATGGCTGGCATACGAATTCAACCGCATCTGTTGTTTGGATTTCTCAAAAAGTATCAGAAAGTGGGGATTCAGGTGAATGGGGTGATCCTATACGAGTGAAGGGGGAGCCGGGTAAGGATGCAAACCTTCTTCCATGGATAGAAAAGTGGAACGGTTATGCAACGGAATTAGGGGAAGAGTATATTGTTACTCCCAAGATGTTTTCGGGTACAAAATCCGCTGATGGAAAATTGACTGGAATTGTGCAAGGAAAGGAATGTTTGACCGATAAGATAACTGGCGAGAAGCGTACAGGTATATTTGCTCTTGTGGATAATGAGATAGTATTTGCACTTGATCCAATTTTGAAGGAGTACTTATTCACTGGACAAATAAAAATAGCAAATGATAAAATAATATTAAACCAAGATGGCAGTGGGCATTTGGCCTCTGGAAATTTAAAATGGGATTCTATTGGTAACATAAGTATAAGTGGAGCATTGCAAACACCTTACACGTCGATGTATATTGAACCATCAACTACTTATGTGCTTGATCTAGAAAAACATCGATATGCTTATATAGGATACCGCAACAATACAATAGAACCAATAAGTACAATAATTATCCCTTCTCCCACAGAAGGTCTTAATGGTTCAGAAGTTAGACTATTTACAAGGGAAAACGGATTGCACAAAGTGCACGAAGCTGTATATATTACAATTCAATATGGACTTCCTATTCGGTTTCCGGGTTATAATTATTATGATAAAAATTTATCTACTGGTCCTACATTATATTCGCTACGTTTAGCAGGTAAAGAAGCAATATTAAGATGCGTTTCTTCATCAGGTTCTATGTCATGGTATCTTCAAAATTATAGTGACTTTACTGCTGAAGAACTCAATCCAATATAATCAATGGATTTTTAAGTAAGAGATAATATGGAACTAAACGACTGGCTAACAATACTTGGTGCTTTGGGAGGATTTGAGGCAATCAAATGGATGGTAAACTTCTATGTTAACCGGAAGACTGATGCAAGGAAAGAGGATGCTTCTGCTGACTCTATGGAAGATGAGAATGAACGTAAACAAGTGGATTGGCTAGAGGATCGTATTGCACAGCGTGACACGAAAATAGATGCTATCTATGTTGAATTACGTAATGAGCAGAATGATAAATTAATTTGGATACATAAATGTCACGAGTTGGAACTACAGTTGAAGGATGCTGAACATAATCGTTGTGATCGACCTGATAATGACTGTAGTCGTCGTATTCCACCACGTAGAGTTACAATAACTAAAGATAAGGAGGAAAAGAAATGAAAACTATTGATTCGATTATTATTCATTGCTCGGCCACACGTGCCGGACAAGATTTACGTGCTAAAGACATTAACCGGATGCACAGGGATCGGGGATTCAATCAGATTGGTTATAACTTCGTCATTGACTTGGACGGAATGGTGGAGAATGGACGACCACTATCCATAGACGGGGCGCACTGCAACACGAAGGGGTTTTCTACTACATCGTATAATAAGCACAGTATTGGAATCTGTTATATCGGTGGACTGGATGCAAACGGTAAGCCTGCAGATACACGGACTACGGCTCAAAAAGCCAGTTTGCGGGAATTAGTTGCAAAGCTTTGCAAGGAGTATCCTATAATCGAACTTCTCGGACATCGAGATACTTCGCCTGACCTGGACGGCAGTGGGGAAGTTGAACCTGCTGAATTTATCAAAGCATGCCCCTGCTTCGATGTGCGCTCCGAGTTTTCTAATTTTCTTCGCAATACAGTGATTCGGCCATGAAGCGAATAATATACATTATCATATTGCTGATGTCAGCAATATGGTTAAGTTCCTGCAAGGCTTCCCGGAATATGGAGACGGAGAAGCAGGTGGACTATTCCGGAGAATTCCAATACCAGAGAAACATGATTGAGTCTCTAAAGATGGACGTGAATAGACAGACCAAAATTACTACTGAAAGGCTGAGTGATCTAAAAATTGAAAATACGACAGTTTACTTGTCTGCTCCAGATTCAACAGGAAAGCAATACCCGGTCAAAGAAAGTACTACCACCGCTTCCAAGCAGGAACAAGAACGGACTGAAGTTTATGAAACATTGTCTATTACCCTGCAACAGTTCTCTAATAGATTAGATTCATTGAATGGTAAGGTTAATGCTATATTGAGTCAGAGAAAAAAAATAATTGAACTTTCTTGGTGGGATTTGCATAAAAATAAAGTGTACCTTGTTATCACTCTAATGATTGTTGTTATATGGGTGGTATATGGTCGAAATAAATAATAAAAAGAGGCGGCATGGAGCTGCCTCTTTCCGGTTGTAGGTTGTATGTTAGATGTCGGGAAAATCATTTCTTATTTTATCGCTTTTTACAGCAAAGTTTCTTCTAATATATCGCTCTGTAGTATCAATAGATTTATGACGAAAGTGACGTTGAAGTTCCCAAGTATCAATACCTTCATTTACAAGTTTTACCCCTCCTGTATGTTTGAAACTGTATAATTTGTATTGAGGTGAAATATTGAGACGATCACGTATTTTATCAAATCTAAATCTAAAATTATTCTTTCCTAACATAGTTTTGCCAGGAACACCATTGTGAGAGAATATATAAAAATCTTTGGGATGCATATCAAGGTTCAATATCTTATATATATAATCATATAGTTGGCGTGGAATGTTTACCGATTCTGTCTGTCGATTCTTACTGATATCTTTGGGGACTGTTATAATGTGATTGTCAAAGTCTATATCTCCGATTTGTAGTTGTCTGCATTCGTTTGGACGGATTGCACAATAATATTCCATTTGACACACCAACCATAATTGAGGATCATGTTCTTTTATGTACATTGATAGTAGCTGACGTTCTCGGTCAGGAATTGGTTTGGCTGCTTCATCCTTAATGGTTCCCATATTGGGTATGTCATGTACGGGATTAGTATCTATAATTCTTTTTACTTTTAGTAAATAATCGAAGAAACCATGTAATATTTGAGCATACTTTTTTACTGTTCTTTGGCTTACACCATGCTTTTCTACAATATAGCATAGAAATTCGCATATTGAACTCTGTTCGAAAAAACAAATACTTTGCTTATCTAAACCAGTTTGTTCCACCCATTCACAGAATATGCGTAGTTTGGATTTATAAGTCTGAAAAGAGTGGGGGATTACTTCTACTTTTTTTATTGCTAAGAAATCAGAGAGGTATGTGCGTATACCAACAAAACCTTTTCTTTCATTACCCCATCGTTTAGCTATGTTCTGATATAATAGTTCATCGTTATAGCTGACTTCTTTTCCTAAGAATGGAATTTCTCCCTTAGTGAACTTTTCCTTAATCTCATTTATGATTTTTTCTGCGAATGCGTAACGTTCTTCTTTGGTCTTTAATTTTGCAAAACCATTATAGACCCGGAAACGTTTCATTTCTTCTGTTTGAGGATTACGACATGAATACTCTACGAACCATGTTTTACTCAAATCGCCACCACAATCTTTTAGCCGCGGTAGGATGACAATAGACTTTTGTTTTGCCATAATAATTACTTTTAATTGTATATTGACGATTTACCAACTAAAAGACAATTATAGACAGTTTGAAGATCGACTTAAAAAGAATATATTTTTGTATGTAACTAATTGATATTCTTTTAATTTTGTCGGGATACCAGGATTCGAACCTGGGACCCCCTGCTCCCAAAGCAGGTGCGCTAACCGGACTGCGCTACATCCCGAAGTGCTTTTATAATAACCCTTTCTGTCTTTTTGTAGTCGGGGTAGCGGGATTCGAACCCACGACCCCCTGCTCCCAAAGCAGGTGCGCTAACCGGACTGCGCTACACCCCGCTACTTTTTTGAAGGGTTGTTCTTTTCAAAAGCGGTGCAAAGATAGGGAGTATTTTTTAATTAACAATAGCTAAACGAATGTTTTTTACCTATTATTTCTCAATACCTTGAATCTCATCACTTTGCGGTCTCACTTTTTTTTCTTGTCAGAGATTAGAAGTATCATCGGACATCGTAATTCATCTTTTCATCTCCTCTTTCACCTTTTCTCTGTCTCTTCGATGAATAGGGAGTTTGCGGGTGAAGGGCAACAACTTCACCACCTCTTCACCTGTAAGCGATTAGGTTTCAAAAATAGTTTCAATCCTTGAAACACTTCGTTTCTCGGTGAGAAACACTTTGTTTCAAGGCGTGAAACTTTTAGTTTCAAATGGGGTTGAAACTAATAACGAAATAGCTTGACTAATCTTGCTCAATGATGTAATCAGGGTAAGCGGCTATTTGATTTTGTTCACGATGAAAAGAAGGTGAAAGAACGGCTCTTCACCTGAAAACTCCCTGTTAATCGGTGATACAGAGGAAGAGTGAAGGGGATGGAAGAATTGTGCCTATTATAGAGAAAGAATATTAAATTGCTCATAACTGTACCGGAGTGAACAAGCTCATAATGGTATATTGGGGGTGGTTGCCCCGTACATAAATTATCTGTGAGTATGAACTATCTTTCGATGTTTTCTGTTTTATAAATAAGAATTTTAAAATGAAAAGCCTTATGAAAACAAGAAAACAAAAAGAAACAGGTGAAAAAGAAGTGCACTTGTTAGAGCAAAAAGGATATGAAAGAATGGTGAATGAGATTGTCCCCGTTCAACAAGCGGAAGCATATCGCAAGCCAACTAATAAAGCGGTCAAAGAGGCTGTTAAGGAATTAAATCCCGATACAAATAGTCTGGGTAGTAGAGGATAAGTAATTCCTCTACTACCCAGACTAATCATCGTATTAAAGGATTCGGGAGGCTTTCGGTGGTTCTCATTTAGGGAAAGTAAGAATAAAACAGCTTCCTTTCCCTATTTCTGATTTTACGTTAATACTTCCGTCATGCAAAGTCATGATCTGTTTGCACAGGCTCAATCCGATGCCCGAACCGGATGTTTTGGTGGTGAAGAAAGGAACGAAAATCTTGTCCAAAACATCTGTTAGAATTCCCTCGCCATTATCAGATATTGTTAATGTCGGGTTGTCTTTAGAGAAAAACTTTATCTGTATCTCTTTATCTATTTTTCGCTCGCATGTTTCGCGGGCGTTTTTTAACAAGTTGATAAGCACTTGCTCTATCTGTGCCCGGTCTACATATAAAAATAAATCAGATGCAGGCATTTCGAAATGAATATACTCTTCCGGGAATAATTTCTTTAAGTCCATAAACAATTCTGCAACAGATACTTTAGTACGGACAGGTATCGGAATTCGTGTCAGTCGCCGGTAATTCTCCACAAATCCTAGTAATCCCTTACTTCTTCTGTGAATAGTCTGCATAGCTTGCAACATAGCAGAATACTCCTTTTCTCCGAGTGATTCGGGGATTCCCCTTTCACTTAACGTTTCCGAAAGAGAAATAATAGGAGTGATGGAGTTCATGATTTCGTGTGTTAATACACGAATCAGCTTTTGCCAGGCCTCCATTTCATTACGTTCCAGTACAGAATGAATATTCTTCAGACTGATTAACCGCTGTTTCTTCCCCTGTGTAGCAAATGTGGTGCAGGAAATAGCCATTTCCAGAACGATACCATTCTGCTCGATGCGGATCATGGACATATCATTGCTGATAGAAGCCTCCTGAAGTACGTCCGGTAGTTGTGATATTTGCCCCAGATGGGCCACTGCAGCCTGATTCATCCATTCAATGTGCCCGGAAGCATCGGTTACGAGTACGACAGTATCTACTTTATTTAATAAACTCTCGTAATACTGATACTTGACTTCCTCTGCCAATAACTTTCCCCGAAAGTCCTTCAATGCATTAGAAAGCTCCTGTGCCCACTCATCCATCATCTTATTTTTGAAAGGCGGATGAAGATTCTGCGTCATATCGTTGTAGCGAAGTCCATCCGTCAATCGTCGTAACAAGGTGATTTGCTTGAACTGTATTCGGTAGAGATGCATACCGGCACCTATCAAAAAGAGAATACAGACGGTAGTGCTGAACCATAACTGTCTTTGATACAGCAGACAACTGCCGATAGAAAGCAGAAAAATAATTAAGATGTGCAATGCTACTTTGAACTCAAATCGTTTCATAAGCCTAATTTTTCAAGTTTGCGATACAATGCAAAACGGGTAATCCCTAAATATTCGGCAGCACGGGAGATGTTTCCGTCGCTGATCCGGAGCGCTTTCTCAATGGCCTGCCGTTCCAGTTGTTCGAGATTCAGTACCATTTCTTCGTCCTTTTTCTGTTTAGGTGTCGCATGAAAAAGGAAGTTTTCAGGTTTTAGCATGGAGCCGTCTCCCAAGATTACAGCACGTTCTATCGTATGTTGAAGTTCTCTCACATTTCCAGGCCATGCATATTTCAGCAGTTTGTTTTTGGCTTCCCGTGTCAGTCCGTGCATTTCTTTTTTATATTTGCGGGCATAATGGTTCAGAAAGTGTTCGGCAAGCAGGATGATGTCATTGCCGCGTTCACGGAGTGGAGGTATATGTATTTCAATCGTGTTGATACGATATAATAAGTCCTGACGGAAATTCCCGTCTTCCACCATCTGACGGATATCAGCATTGGTGGCACATATTAAACGGACGTCGATGGGAATGGTTTGCGTACTTCCCAAACGACTGATTTGCCTTTTTTCGATAGCAGTCAGTAATTTAGACTGCATAGGAAGTGAAAGATTGCCAATTTCATCCAAAAACAAAGTCCCGTTGGTCGCCACTTCCATTCGTCCCGCTTTTGATTTCTTGGCATCGGTGAAAGCGCCTTTTTCGAAACCGAACAGTTCACTCTCAAACAATTGTTCGGGTATACTTCCCAGGTCAATCGTGACAAAAGGTTTGCCGTATCGTGGAGAACAACGATATAATAGTCGGGCAATCACATCCTTTCCCGTACCGTTTTCTCCGAGAATCAGTATATTGGCATCCGTATTACTTAGTTTATTTATCGTGGCAAACACTTCCTGCATGGCCGGTGACTCTCCAATAATATCATTTTCCGAAGCATTTTGCCCGCTAAGAATTTCTACTTGCTCTTTCAGCATGTTGACTTCCTGCTGTGACTGACGCAGTCGCATACCCGAAGTAAGCGTAGCCAGCAATTTATCCTTTTCCCAAGGCTTGGGAATAAAATCGGTAGCACCGGCTTTGATGGCCCGGACGGCCTTGTCCGTATCCGCATAGGCAGTCATAAAAATAACAATAGCTTGTGGGTCAAGCTGCAATATCTGCTTCAGACTTTCAAATCCCTCTTGTCCGCTGATGGCATCCCGGCTGAAATTCATGTCCAATAAGATAAGATCGGGATGAAAGGTGGTCATGAAATGCTCGATCCGATCGGGGGTAGTAGCCACCTTTATTTTCTCCGTATACGGTTCCAGTAGGAGGTTGAGGGCAAAGAGCACGTCCTCGTTATCATCTACTATGAGTATCTTTCCTAATTTGTTGACTTCTTCCATATCTTCTATCCATTTAAACTCCGGGAGCAAAGATATGGATAAATCTCATGTGTTGTGTGTGCGATTGCGCACTAATTTTGTGCGTATATGCACACTGAATGAATGAAAGGAATATTACTATATTATTGAATGATAACTGTTTATCTGAATGGCACATCTTTTGAATGATAAATAACAAATATAACCAACGAATGAATCTGAAATTAATCTTCATATCTCTCGGACTATTGTTGACAGAACTATTGACCGCTCAAGATCAAACCACAGAGCTGTCATTGAAGCAAGTCATAGAGATTGCCCGTATGGAATCTCCCGATGCACAGACGGCACGCCACAGTTTCCGTTCTGCGTATTGGAACTATAAATATTATCGTGCCAATTATCTGCCGTCTTTAAGCCTGACATCCGATCCGAATCTGAACCGTGCCATTAACAAGATAACGATGGGAGACGGTTCGGTAAAGTTTGTCGAACAAAATCTATTGAATACAGATTTAACCCTGAATCTTTCACAGAACTTATCCTGGACCGGTGGCTCTTTCTTTCTCGAAACCTCCGCTCAACGCATGGATCTGTTCAGCGAACATAAATACTCATGGCAGACTTCCCCCATAATGATCGGTTATCGCCAGTCTCTTTTTGGCTACAATAGTTTGAAATGGGATAGACGGATAGAGCCCGTGCGCTATCAGGAGGCAAAGAAAAGCTACGTAGAGACGCTTGAACTCGTATCAGCCAATGCGATTAATAAATTCTTTGCCTTGGCCACCGCCCAGAGCGATTACGATATTGCTTCCTTTAATTACGCCAATGCCGATACACTTTACCGTTATGCGCAAGGCCGCTATAACATAGGTACCATCACAGAAAATGAAATGCTGCAACTGGAACTTAACCGTTTGACGGAAGAGACAAACCGCATGAATGCCCTTATTGAAATGGATAATTGTATGCAGGAACTCCGTTCCTATCTTGGTATTCACGAAGATCGGGAATTACGTGTCCTTGTCAGTCCTCAAATTCCGGATTTCAGTGTGAACCTGAATGAAGCACTGGCACTGGCTTACGAAAACAGTCCGGATATACAGACGATGGAAAGGCGGAAACTGGAAAGTGAGAGTGCTGTGGCGAAAGCCCGCGCCAATGCCGGCCTGAAAGCAGATATCTATCTCCGTTTCGGATTGACGCAGACTGCTGACAAACTGCCCGACGCTTATCGAAATTTGTTGGACCAGCAATACGTAAGTATCGGCATTTCTCTTCCTATCCTAGACTGGGGACGTGGAAAAGGACAGGTGCGAGTAGCCCGTTCCAATCGTGATCTGGTTTACACACAAGTCGAACAGAGCCGGACGGACTTTGAACTGAACGTTCGTAAACTCGTCAAACAATTCAATCTGCAAACGCAACGTGTCCGGATCGCTGCCCGCACGGATGAGACAGCCCAACGAAGAAGTGAAGTGGCCCGCAAACTCTATCTATTAGGTAAATCTACCATTCTTGACTTGAATGCTTCCATTTCAGAGAAAGATAGTGCCCGCCGTAACTATATTTCGGCTTTATATAATTATTGGAGTTTATATTATACACTCCGTAGCATGACACTATATGATTTTGAGCGAAATACGATACTGACAGAAGACTACCATCTTCTGATTGAATAGAGAACAACGAAAAGTCAGTAAAGAATAGTGATGGAACCCTAATTAATAGAAACTTGTAAAACACCAGATAATCTCATGGATATAAAATTAGAAAAGAAACCGTGGTACATTCGTTACAGATACTATCTGATAGGAGGGCTTTTATTTGCCGCCTTTTTGATTTATGTGATTACTTTGTCTTTAGGTCCCAGAAAACTACGGATAGATGCCGAAAATATACAGATTGCAGAAGTGAAAGAGTCTGATTTCATGGAATATGTAGATGTGGAAGGGCTCATTCAGCCTATACTGACCATCAAGATCAATACTCGTGAAACTGGAAGCGTGGAAAGGATTGTCGGTGAAGAGGGAAGTTTGCTTCAGCAGGGAGACACCATTCTTATTCTTTCCAATCCCGATTTGCTCCGCAATATTGAAGACCAGCGTGACGAATGGGAAAAGCAAATGATTACCTATCAGGAGCAGGAGATTGAAATGGAACAAAAAAGTCTGAACTTGAAACAGCAAGCCCTGACAAATGGCTACGAATTGGAACGCCTGAAAAAAAGCATCGCTCTCGACCGCGAAGAATTTCAGATGGGAGTGAAGAGTAAGGCGCAGTTGCAGGTAGCTGAAGATGAATATTGTTACAAACAGAAAAACGCAGCCCTGCAACAAGAGAGCTTGCGACATGATTCTGCTGTCACGATGATACGTAAGGAATTGATTCGTAACGACCGGGAGCGGGAACGGAAAAAGTACGAACGTACTCGCGAACGACTGAATAGCTTGGTGGTCACAGCTCCACTGAAAGGTCAGCTTAGTTTCGTAAAGGTCACTCCGGGGCAGCAGGTTTCCTCCGGTGAAAGCATTGCTGAAATAAAAGTGCTCGATCAATACAAAATCCATACTTCACTTAGCGAATATTATATCGACCGGATCACCACCGGACTACCGGCTACCGTGAACTATCAAGGAAACAAATATCCGCTGAAAATAACAAAAGTGGTTCCCGAAGTGAAAGATCGTATGTTTGATATTGATCTTATTTTTACCGGAGATATGCCCGATAATGTAAGAGTCGGCAAGAGCTTCCGGGTACAGATTGAATTGGGACAGCCGGAGCAAGCGCTCATTATTCCGCGAGGCAACTTCTATCAGTTTACAGGCGGACAATGGATTTATAAAGTAAATGCATCAAAGACAAAAGCAGTTCGCGTGCCATTGAATATTGGTCGACAGAATCCGCAACAATATGAAATAGTAGAAGGTTTACAGCCGGGAGATTGGGTTATTACCACCGGATATGATACCTTTGGCGATGCGGAAGAATTGATCTTGAAATGAATGAAAAATAACAAATAGATAAAACATGAAAACATTGTACTATGCGATACGCTTTTTGTTGCGTACAAAATCATATACTATTATTAATTTGCTCGGGTTAGCCTTTAGTTTAGCTTGTTGCATTATTTTGCTTCGTTATATTCATCGTGAGCTTACAGTAGACACACATTGCATTGATCGTAATCAAGTGTATGGTGTACAGACAACGTTTGAAGGAAATCGGGTATTAAGTGTGGCTGAAATAGGGAGCCGGGATAGTGTTTACATTGATAATAGTGGCATAGTGACGCGTTCACGCATCGTGTTGCTCGAAAATGATTATTTGACCTATCAGTCAAATCGTATTCCTGTTCAAGCTATGGCAGCAGATAGTGCTTATTTTGAACTTTTCCCTTACCGTGTGTTACAAGGTTCAGTGTCCTTGGAAGATCCGGCGTCAGTTTTGTTTATGGAGGGTTTTGCTAAAAAACTTTTCGGCAAAGAAAATCCTATTGGCAAGATTCTCACTTATTCGAATGGAAAGGAGATTAGGGTGACAGGCATATTAGAGGAACCAATTAATAAGCGGATGTTTAATTTTGACTTGGTCCTCTCTTCAAAACTATCATCATTATGGGAGCGTATGCCTTTGGATTTTATCCGTTTCACTTCAGAAACGGAAGTAATGAAAGCCAATAAGGCCGGGAGTTATCCCCGGTTTATCAATCAGGATGCTCGTAGCGGGGATAGTCGGAAATACACTTTCTCTCTAGTTCCTATAAGTGATATGTATTGGGATCGGGCTTTAATTGGTCGATCCGGACCAGATATGCTAGTTAGCGGAAACCGTTCCCAACTATTTATTTTAGGAGGAATTTGCCTGTTGATATTACTTGCAGGTGTGATGAATTTCATCAATCTTTATCTGGTATTGATGGTGAAACGAGGTAAGGTGTATAGCTTGCGGAAAGTTTTTGGAGCTGATAGAAAAGCGTTGTTTAAGCAAATATTCATAGAAAACTTTTTATTGATCGCTGCTTCCATGATAGTAGCCTGGCTCATTGTAGAGGTGACAAATATTCCTGTATCATCCATGTTTGGCAGTCAGCTGATGTATACTGCATTTGATGGGATATTATCATTCTCTATTTTGTTGTTTTTGCCTCTGTTAGTATCTATTTATGCGTTTGTGCAGTGCCAACGTTCTTTGTTGGCTGTTTCAATCCGGAAGGTAGGTACAGATAACCATTCGGTTCGTTCACGTATGATCTTTCTTTTTCTGCAATATATGATTACTTTCCTGTTAGTGGTATTATCAATCTATTTCAGCAAGCAACTGAATTTTATGTTACATACCGATCCTGGTTTTCGTGTAGAGTCTGTAATTCAAGCAAACTTGATATATGAATCACGAGATTTCGCAGTTTACACTATGGAGACTATCAAACAACGGCAAGAGAGGATTACTGAAATAGACCAACTCATGAAGAGTTGTCCGGATATTCAGTATTGGACGACGGGACATTCATCTATTTTGGGAGACTATTATTCTACAAACTTTCAAAGTGTAAAAGGAGAAACAGTTGCGTTGTTGCAATCTTATGTTACTCCTGATTTCTTTAAAGTTTTCAATCTTGCGTTTGTGGATGGAAGTCTGCCGGAAATGGATGAAGACTCAAGAAATAGAGTGGCCGTTGTAAATCGTGCGGCATTGAAAGCCTTAGGATATACGCAATGTGAGGGAGCTATGCTGGTTGATGAAATGATGAAAAGAAACGTCCCGGATTTTCCGGCTCAACCTATTGTTGCTGTAATAGACGATTATTATGACGGACATATTAGTACAGGTGTCCATCCGATGGTCTTTATGGTTGGTAGTCAATTAGACGGTGATTTATATCAGATATATTGCCACTCCGGCAAAGAACAGGCAGTTATTGACTATTTGAAAAGTATTCAAAAGAAAGTGTATGGTACAGAGGATTTTAAATATTCTTTGTTGAAGGACGATGTGGCTGAACTTTATAAAAATGATCGCCAGATAGCTTCTGTTTATGCTCTTTTCGCTTGTATAGCTATTGTAATAGTTTGTCTTGGCTTGTTTGGTATTTCATTATTTGACATTAGGCAGCGTTCCCATGAGGTTGCAATTCGCAAAGTGAATGGAGCATCACTGAAAGATTTATATCTTTTACTAGGACGCAAGTATCTTGTCATATTAGGTGGGGCTTTTGCAGTAGCTCTTCCATTATCCTGGTATCTGATATATGAATACACAAAGGATTTTGTAGTGAAAGCTCCTATAGGTATAGGAATCTTTTTGATAGCTTTGTTATTGGTTGGTGGTATTTCTTTAGGGACTCTATTCTGGCAAATAAACAAGATTGCGCATATTGATCCTGCTAAAATTATAAAAACTGAATGAATCTAAGATATTATGATAAAACACTATTTCAAAGTAGCATTTAGAAACTTGTGGAAGTACAAGGCACAGAATATAATTTCCACCATCGGATTGGCAGTAGGACTACTGTGTTTTAGTATATGTATGTATTGCAGTCGTTTTGTAGAATCTACCAATCATTGCTTTGACAATTATTCCCGCATAGCCGAGTTAAATCTCTATAATGAACAGACTGGTGACTATTTTTCCGGCACACAAGTAGCATTATCCGAAGAACTCCGTACTTGGGCTATGGGTGAAGTGGAAGCGATCTCTTGTATGGCATATCCCCGTGAACGCTCTTTTCAGGTTGAACTGTCTCCGGATAAATCATTGCCATACGATCTTGAAATTATAGAAGTCGATACCCTATACAATAAAGTCTTTACTCCGCAAATGGTAGTTGGTAACTGGCGGACAGCAAGCCGGATGCCCAACGCGGTTATTATAAGCCGGTCCACTGCCATAAAGATATTTGGTCAGGTGGAGACTGCCATTGGCAAACACCTGACTCTTACAAGACGGCTTTATACTTCTCCGGACAGTACACCAAAGACAGGAGGTATTGTGTACACAATCCAAGCAGTGATGGAAGATCTTCCACTGAACAATGATTTTAATTTTATGTGTCATACCGACGCATTGGTTATCAACGACAGTGAGGGACTTTTTCAGAGTCCGAAACGTCGCGATATAACGGGAGCCCGGACATACGTTTTGTTATCTCCGCAGGTTGGCATTACCGGTTTGGAAAAACAATTTTCCAAGCGCGACTATACTTATAGTCTATATAACGAGACTTATACCGTTGTTGCCCGTTATATAGGAGATCGGTCGCAGGAGAAAGGTATTTATATTCTGGGATGGGTCACCGGAATTGTCGGCATATTGATATTGTTGGTCGGATTGATTAATTTCTTTCATTTTCTCATCGGCTCTTTCCTGAATCGCACTAAGGAATACGCCATAATGAAAATGCTTGGTTCTGACTGGAAACGACTGTTCTGCCTGTTATTAACACAGTCACTGATGATTGTATTTACATCCTCATTTTTGGTGATATGGGGTATCGAACTAATTGGAGATAGAATGGATTTCTCTTTGCCAGGCCTCACAATGACTTTCCCTCCTGAAACACTATTAAAGCATATTCTGCAATACATTGTTTTTCTTGCATTGCTTTGCGTGGCAGTCTGTCTGCTGGTATCCGTCCGTATTCGCAGGTCTTCCATACAGACAGGTATCTATGGAGGTCAAAAACGTCGCGGGAAACAGTGGGGACGTAACTTTATGCTCGGCGTCCAGTTCTTTATTTGCTGGATATTCGTAGCGCTGACTGTCAGCCTGTTTTTGCAATCAGGAAAGGTGACTGAAACTTTATTTCATACGTTAAGTCAGGAAGATAAAGAAGCGATTCTAAGTATCCCGCTGGACTATCCATTTCTGGAAAACAAAGAAAAACAGGAAATGGTAGAACGTTTCAGGCAGCATGCCGGTGTGAAAGACATTTTGTTATCTGATATATCTTATACTCACGGGGTATCCGGAAACTTGTTAATGACGGAGAAAGGAAATGACAACTCTTGGATTGATATCAATGTAATGTGTGTACCATTGAATTTCTTCACCTTTATGAATATTCCGATAATGGAGGGCAGGACGATCCGGACAAAAAAGGATCTCGTAATGGATGGAGTCTGGCAGAAGAAACAAAAGAAAGATATTATCGGAATGAACCTTTACGACCAGACCACTGATTTCACCGTTTGTGGAGTATGTGCCCCCTTTCAAACAGATGTACATAACCATAATGGCGGATATGCTTTCACACTTTATGATTCTTCCGAATACATAGGTCACTGCTATGTGAAATGTTACCCTGAACAGCAAAAAGAAGTCATGAAATGGATGGAAACCATCCGTCGTGAAGTGCTGCCGGAGAATATTTCTTCCCAAGTACGTACATTTCAGGATGATTTGTACGAAGTGCAGGCAGTGGAATATATTCTGAAAGATATCATCTCGTTTTTTGCAATTGTAAGCATCATCATTACCCTGTTGGGAGTGTATTCCAGCATTACGCTCGATACAGAACGCCGCCAGAAAGAGGTTGCCATTCGCAAAGTGAACGGAGCCGGAATACGTTCCATCATCTGGCTGTTTGCACGTTTGTACCTGATTTTGCTGATGGTGACTGCCGCCATCACCTTTCCGCTCATTTACGTGGTATTGCAACTGTGGAAACAAATGTACACCGTATTTTTTAATGATGGAATATTATATTGGGGAAGCATATTTGGGGGAGTAACCTTATTGACAGTAATTACCATAATCTTTAAAATACTGAGGATTGCACGTCTCAATCTCGCAGAAGTAATCAAAAACGAATAAAAATAATAATTCTAAAAACAATACAGTTATGATTAAGACCATTGACTTACAGAAGATTTTCAAAACGGAAGAAGTAGAAACTTGGGCGTTGAATAACGTCAGTATCGAAGTGAAACAAGGTGAATTTGTAGCCATCATGGGTCCCTCCGGCTGTGGTAAGTCAACATTGCTCAACATTCTGGGGCTACTTGATAACCCGACAGGAGGAGAGTATTATCTGAATGGAACAGAAGTCTCCCGGTATACCGAGTCGCAACGTACCAGTCTTCGCAAAGGCGTGATAGGTTTCGTTTTTCAGAGCTTTAACCTGATAGACGAGTTGAACGTATACGAAAATATCGAACTTCCTTTGCTTTATATGGGTATTTCCGCTGCCGAACGGAAAAAGAGGGTAGAGTCAGCTATGGAGAGAATGGCCATTACTCATCGTAGCAAACACTTTCCGCAACAACTTTCCGGTGGTCAGCAGCAACGCGTTGCCATTGCCCGTGCCGTCGTGGCCAACCCTAAACTGATTCTGGCCGATGAGCCAACCGGTAACCTGGACTCCAAAAACGGTAAAGAAGTGATGGGGCTATTGAGCGAACTGAATAAAGAGGGAACCACCATTGTCATGGTGACCCACTCACAACACGATGCCGGTTATGCCGACCGTGTCATAAACTTGTTTGACGGACAGGTGGTGACCGAGGTTAGTATGTAAGCACAAGCCATCAATAAAAAGTATATCATGATAAAACACTATCTGAAAGTAGCCTTTCGCAATCTGATGAAGTATAAGACACAAAGTCTTGTTAGTATTATCGGATTAGCAGTCGGTTTTACCTGTTTTGCGCTGTCTGCTTTATGGATACGTTATGAAATGACGTATGATAACTTCCATGAGGGTGCCGAACGCATTTATCTGGTGCGTGCGCATTACGCCAATGAACCCGGTACAAGCAAATTTACTCCATATCCTTTAATGAAATATTTGCAAGACAAAATGCCGGAGATAGAAGCTGTAACCGCTTTTACCGCACATCATGTAAAATTCCGTATGGAAGATACTGAGCAGGAGATCGGAATGATTGCCGCAGATTCTGTTTTCATGAACTTCTTTGATATACAATTATTGAAAGGTACTGTCAACTTCCTGAAATGTGATGGTCAGGAAGTTGCTATCACTAAAGAATTTGCGAAGCGGCTCTTCAGCAAAGAAGAGGATGCATTGGGGAAAGAGGTGGAAGTAGGCAGACGCGTATGTAAAATAGGAGCAATTGTGAGTGGATGGTCTAACCATTCCAATATTCCATATAATATACTGGCTCCGGCAAGACATTCTCCTCGGTGGGGAAGTTCGAATGAGCAGCTATTTATTCGTGTACGTGAAAGAACAGATATAGACGCATTCCGAACAAAAATGAGCACTGTTTGCATCAACGATATTGAGAAAGAGAGCGAACTTTCCGATTTGTTGATTACCCGGATGTCAGCTTTGCGCTATTCGGATTATGTAGATAAAGCAGATGTTGTTATCTCTTTCAGTTATATATTCTATTTCTCCTTGGCGGGCGGACTGGTGATTATTTGTTCGTTATTCAATTATCTGACGCTTTTTATCAGCCGGCTTTGTATGCGTAACCGTGAAATGGCACTTCGTAAGGTGAATGGAGCAAGCAATAAAGCTTTGTCTGTACAGTTTGCCATTGAATTATTGCTGCTTTTATGTATTGCTCTGATCGGCGGATTGCTGCTGGTGGAGATGAGTATGTCCCAGTTTTTGAATTTTACGCAGATAGAAGCCAGCTCATATTATGGAGAAATCTTAGTATATCTTCTGGCAGTAATCATCCTGTCGTTTCTGTTTGCACTGATGCCATTATCCTATTTTCGTCGTCGAACATTGCAGGAAACAATCAAAGGAGGTGTTGCTACTGCCCGTCCGTACTTATTTCGCAGAATAGGTATTATCGTACAGTTGATTGTCAGCCTTGCCTTTATCTTCTGCACAGTTGTCATCATGAAGCAACTATATTTCCTGAAAAATACGGATTTAGGTATGGAACGTCATCGTGTGGCTAATGTGGCATTGTGGAATGGAGACATTAATCAATGGGTGGAGAAAATAAAAGCTTTGCCTATGGTAACCGAAACTTTACCTCCTGTGTACTTTCCAATTATTCCAGTCGGTCCGATGATGTATGTAGAAATAACCAATTGGGATGGGCTACCCAAAGTGACAGAAAAAACACTGCTTGTTGGCATAATGCCGGCAAAGGAGGAATTCTTTAAGTTTTATGATTTAAAATTACTGGAAGGTGAATTTATATCTGAAAAGAGCCTGCAGAATGAAGTTGTGGTTGATGAAAGTACGTGCCTGAAATTCGGATGGAAACATGCTTTGGGAAAGACTTTCGGCAATAACATCAACGGTCGTCAGGATATTGCATACAAAGTTGTCGGAGTGGTGAAGAATTTTAGTTATCGTTCTCCTACCAGCAAACCGGGACTTATTGCGTTCCAGCGTCCCGAAGCACAAGAGTATCTCCTGAATCGTGCCAGTATCCTTTTTAAATTCAAAGAGGGGACTTGGAATGAATGTCGTGAAGCTATAGAAAAACTCCACAAAGAAGAATTTCCCAATGCTTACTTACGGTTGTTTAGCGAGGAGGAGGAATATGGTAAATATCTTCGTTCCGAAGATGCACTGATGAAGCTATTGAGCTTCGTGTCATTGGTCTGTGTACTCATCTCCGTATTCGGAATCTTTTCATTGGTCACTCTATCGTGTGAGCAACGTCAAAAGGAGATTGCCATACGTAAAGTGAACGGGGCGCAAATTCGTCATATCTTGCAGATGTTTTTCCGTGAATACTTCCTATTGCTGATTATTGCTGCTGTCATAGCCTTTCCAATGGGATATGTGGTTATGAGGCAATGGATTGAAACGTATGTGAGACAAACTGCGATTAACGGTTGGGTATATGTAGGGATTTTCGCTGTAATGGCGATTATTATTCTATTCTGCATCATCTGGCGCATATGGAAAGCTGCCCGACAGAATCCGGCGGAAGTACTTAAGAGTGAATAAAATAAGGCATGTTGAGGAGTAGCTGGATTTCGGATAAAGAGGGAAAAAACAGAGGCTCCGTTTATAGTTCGATTTCCTGTTTTTTTGGGGGGGGAGATAAAATAAAAGTCCGGCATATCTATTTGTGTCAGACTTTTATTTTATTTACTTGATATGGGTAATCTATTTTACGTAGATTATAAAATATCCAATGCTTTAAATGCCTTAACCAGCTTTTCTACAGCGCGGTCAATTTGATCTTTTGTATGGGTAGCCATCAATGCCACACGTACCAAAGTGTCTTGCGGTGCACATGCCGGAGGAATAACCGGATTGATAAATACACCCTCGTCGAAAGCCAATTTAGTGACCATGAATGTTTTTTCCGTGTCACGTACATAAAGAGGAATGATAGGTGATTCTGTTGCACCGATTTCAAATCCTGCTTCACGGAAACGTTTCAATGCATAGTTGGTAGCCTCCCACAAAGCTTCAAGCCTTTCCGGTTCATTTTGGATGATGTGGAGGGCTTCAAGAGCAGATGCAGTAGCAGCAGGAGTGTTGGACGCACTAAATATATAAGTACGTGCGTTGTGGCGTAACCAGTTGATGATAGAAGAATCAGCAGCAATGAATCCACCGATAGAAGCCAATGATTTGCTGAAAGTACCCATAATCAAGTCAACTTCGTGAGTCAGACCGAAATGGTCGCAAACACCACGTCCTTGTTTTCCAAATACACCCAAGCCATGAGCTTCGTCTACCATGATAGTAGCGTTGTATTTATGTTTCAAGCGTACGATTTCGGGCAAGTTTGCCAGGTCGCCTTCCATAGAGAACACACCGTCTACTATGATGAGCTTCACTGAATCCGGGTTGCACTTTTGAAGTTGCTTTTCCAGATCCGCCATATCGTTATGCTTATATTTCAGTTGTTGAGAGAAGGAGAGGCGACGGCCATCTACGATAGATGCGTGGTCGCGGTCGTCGCAAATGATATAATCATTGCGATCTGTCAAAGCAGGAATAACTCCCGAATTCACCGTAAAACCGGTTGAGAAGCAGAGTGCTTCATCTTTGCCTACAAAGGCAGCCAGTTCTTTTTCCAACTGAACGTGCAGGTCAAGTGTACCATTCAAGAAGCGCGAGCCTGCGCATCCGGAACCATATTTATGCATGGCTTTAATACCTGCTTCAATCACTCTTTCATCTCCCGTAAGGCCAGTGTATGCATTGGAACCGAACATCAACACTTCGTGTCCGCCCATTTCTACCTCTGTACCCTGCTTTCCTTCTATCTCACGGAAATATGGGTAAACGCCCTGTGCCATAAACTTTTGTGGCAGGTCGTACTTAGCTAACTTCTCTTGTAATAATCCCATGAATTATAATTTATTATACTCATACTCAGATCGTTCGCTGACGATCTTACATCCTTTTATCTTAACAAGTGTTTAAAAACAGGGGGCAAAGATAACAAAATTTGCTTTTATCTGTTCTTTTTAAGAGAAAAAAGTTGCCCTCATGTGATTAGAAACCTCTAATAGATTAAAATTTAAGATATTTATATTACTTTTGTCGTCTACAATCGACAAGAATAGCATGAACGAAAGAATGAAAAAAATAAAATTCGTCGTCAATCCTATTTCGGGAACACAAAGTAAAGAATTGATTCTTAACTTGCTGGACGAAAAAATAGACAAGGCGAGATACTCTTGGGAAGTAGTGAATACGGAGAGAGCCGGTCATGCAGTAGAAATAGCTGCTAAAGCTGCCGAAGAGAAGACTGATATAGTAGTGGCTATCGGTGGGGACGGGACAATCAATGAAATAGCTCGTTCGTTGGTGCATACTGATACCGCACTGGGAATTATTCCCTGCGGATCGGGTAATGGACTGGCGAGGCATCTGCATATACCGATGGAACCGAAGAGGGCGCTGGAAGTGCTGAACGAAGGTTGCATGGACGTAATAGATTATGGTAAGATTAACGGGACGGATTTTTTCTGCACTTGCGGAGTGGGATTCGATGCTTTTGTTAGTCTGAAGTTTGCGCATGCCGGTAAACGCGGGGTGTTGACTTATCTGGAAAAAACCCTGCAAGAGAGTCTTAAATATGAACCGGAAACGTATGAACTGGAAACGGAAAACGGAGTTTCCAAGTATAAGGCTTTCCTGATTGCCTGCGGAAACGCTTCGCAATATGGAAACAATGCTTATATCGCCCCGCAAGCTACGCTGACGGATGGCTTGCTGGATGTAACCATTCTCGAACCGTTCACCGTATTGGATGTCCCTTCATTGGCTTTCCAGTTATTCAATAAGACAATCGATCAGAATAGCCGTATCAAGACTTTCCGTTGCAAGCAGTTGTGCATCCGTCGCACTACTCCGGGAGTAGTGCACTTTGACGGCGACCCCATGGAAACGGACGCCAATGTGAACATTGAGTTGATTCAAAGGGGATTGCGCGTAGTGGTGCCGCAAGCGTCGGAAAAGGATGCTGCCAATGTGCTCCAAAGAGCGCAGGAATATATGAATGGTATCAAATTGATGAATGAAGCCATCGTCGACAATATAACAGACAGAAACAAGAAAATATTGAAAAAGCTGACAAAGAAAGTCTGATAAAATAACGGATTACTGACAACGAATTACAAATTATTGCGTACTTTTGCGCAGTTTTGGTTCAATCAAAATAGAAACGCGAGTGATAATCGTTTAAATAAAAAATATATGTTCAGAACGCACACATGTGGAGAACTAAGAATCTCTGATGTAAACAAGCAAGTTACGCTGTCTGGATGGGTACAGCGCAGCCGTAAAATGGGAGGAATGACTTTTATCGACCTCCGCGACCGTTACGGAATTACCCAGTTGGTCTTTAACGAAGAAATTAATGCTGAACTCTGTGAACGTGCTAATAAACTGGGACGTGAGTTCGTCATTCAAGTGACAGGAACGGTTAATGAACGTTTCAGCAAGAATGCAAACATTCCTACCGGAGACATTGAAATCATCGTTTCCGAACTGAACGTACTAAATACGGCTATGACTCCTCCGTTCACTATTGAGGATAATACGGATGGTGGTGATGATATCCGCATGAAATATCGTTACCTGGATTTGCGTCGTAACGCTGTCCGCTCTAATCTGGAATTGCGTCATAGAATGACGATTGAAGTTCGCAAATATCTGGATAGCCTGGGCTTCATCGAGGTGGAAACGCCCGTTTTGATCGGTTCTACTCCTGAAGGTGCACGCGACTTCGTAGTACCGTCACGTATGAATCCGGGACAGTTCTACGCACTTCCGCAATCTCCGCAGACATTGAAGCAGTTGTTGATGGTTTCCGGTTTCGACCGTTACTTCCAGATTGCAAAATGTTTCCGTGATGAGGACTTGCGTGCCGACCGTCAGCCGGAATTTACGCAGATTGACTGCGAAATGAGCTTCGTTGAGCAGGAAGATATTATTACTACTTTCGAAGGAATGGCTAAACATTTGTTCAAAACACTGCGTGGCGTGGAACTGGCTGAACCGTTCCAGCGTATGTCTTGGGCGGATGCCATGAAATATTATGGTAGTGACAAACCGGACTTGCGTTTCGGCATGAAATTCGTGGAACTGATGGATATCATGAAAGGTCACGGATTCTCTGTATTCGATAATGCTGCTTATGTGGGTGGTATCTGTGCCGAAGGTGCTGCAACTTATACTCGTAAGCAACTGGATGCACTGACGGACTTCGTAAAGAAACCGCAGATTGGTGCAAAAGGTATGGTGTATGCCCGTGTAGAAGCGGACGGAACTGTAAAATCGAGCGTGGATAAATTCTATACGCAGGAAGTGCTGCAGCAAATGAAAGAGGCATTCGGTGCTAAACCGGGTGACTTGATTCTGATCTTGTCCGGCGACGATGTGATGAAAACACGTAAACAACTTTGTGAGCTTCGTCTGGAAATGGGCGCTCAACTGGGGTTGCGTGATAAGAATAAGTTTGTTTGTCTTTGGGTGATCGACTTCCCGATGTTCGAATGGAGCGAGGAGGAAGGTCGTCTGATGGCTATGCATCATCCGTTTACTCATCCGAAAGAGGAAGATATTCCGATGTTGGATACTGATCCGGCAGCTGTACGTGCAGATGCTTATGATATGGTAGTGAACGGTGTGGAAGTTGGTGGCGGATCTATCCGTATCCACGATGCGAAATTACAGGCGAAGATGTTCGAGATTCTTGGATTCACTCCGGAAAAGGCACAGGCGCAGTTTGGCTTCCTGATGAATGCCTTTAAGTATGGTGCACCTCCTCACGGTGGTTTGGCATACGGACTCGACCGTTGGGTATCTTTGTTCGCTGGTTTGGATTCTATCCGCGACTGTATTGCGTTCCCGAAAAACAATTCCGGACGTGATGTGATGCTGGATGCACCGTCTGCAATCGACCAGACTCAACTTGATGAACTGAATTTGATCGTTGATCTGAAAGAGGGCGAGTGAAAGAATCTGTACGCATATTCCGTTTTATAGTCATCGGTACAATGAACGCCTTAATTATGGCGTTGGTTGTATGGTTAATGATGAAAGAAATGTCATTCGATGGTGACTATATGGTGGCTAATATAACAGCGTATCTGATAGCTCAAATCCATAACTTTATCTGGTGCAAATACTGGATATTCCCCGTAGAAAATAAAAAGAATAGTATCTGGAAACAGATACTGCTCTTTTGTTCTGCTTTTGCCGTGGCTTACACCGCACAGTTCTTATTTCTTGTCTTATTGGTAGAAGGATTGGACGTGAATGAATATCTGGCTCAATTCCTGGGATTGTTTATTTATGGAGGGGCTAATTTCCTAGCCAACAAAAAAATAACGTTTCAATGAGATAGTTATTTATGATGATATATTGAAAGGGCACAGAATTCTAAATTTAGGTTTGAACTCTGTGCCCTTCTTTTTTCTTTATTAGATAAACCTCCTGCAATGAAGGTATGTGGGTAAGCCTTTAATCCAGAAAGCGTTTGGTAAGTCCATCATATTCGTCAATCCGACGATCACGAAGGAAAGGCCACCAACGGCGAACGTTTTCCGAACGTTCCATATCTATTTCCACTACTATGTTTTCCGGGTGATCGTTTCCGGCTTGTGCCAGAAATTCCCCTTGTGGTCCTGCTACAAAACTGTTTCCCCAGAATAAGATACCATTTGTCTGTCCGGAAGGATCAGGCTCGTGCCCTACACGGTTGACGGAGATAACAGGAAGTCCATTGGCAACGGCATGAGCGCGCTGTGAAATAATCCAGGCATTGAGTTGGCGGGCTTTTTCATCGTCCGTGTCGCTGCTTTCCCAGCCAATGGCGGTAGGATAAATTAAAAGTTCCGCACCTTTTAGTGCCATCAGGCGGGCAGCTTCCGGATACCATTGATCCCAGCATACTAATACGCCCAGTTTTCCTAAAGAAGTTTGAATCGGTTCAAAACCAATGTCTCCCGGAGTGAAATAGAACTTTTCGTAGTAAGCCGGATCATCGGGAATATGCATTTTCCGGTATTTTCCTGCAATGCTTCCGTCGCGGTCGAATACGACAGCGGTATTATGATAAAGTCCGGGAGCACGTTTCTCAAAAAGAGAGGTGACAAGGACTACTTTATTAGCTGCTGCCAACTCGGAATAAAAGCCTGTGGAAGGCCCGGGAATCGGTTCGGCAAGATCAAACAGGTTAGTGTTTTCTGTCTGGCAAAAATAAAGTGAATTGTGTAACTCCTGGAGCACAATCAGTTGTGCGCCGTGAGCGGCACAAGCCTCGATACTCTTTGCGAGGTTCATTAGATTGGCTTTAATATCTGCGGTATTGGATTGTTGGATGATTCCGACTTTTATCTTTCTCATGATGAATAATTAGTGGGTTGATTCATTCATTATTTTATAATTCCTTTATAGGCTCCTTTGTAATTCTTTTATGACTCCTTTATAACGCCCAGCGGATATTGCATGGTGACACAGTGTAGGGAACCGTGCTGTTTAATCAGGGCACGGCAGTCTATTCCAATTATTTGATGGTTTGGAAAGGCTTGCTGCAATACTTCTCCTGCTTTTTTGTCATTCGCCGGCTGATTGTATGTCGGGTAAAGAATAACGTCGTTCATAATCAGGAAATTGGCGTAAGTTGCAGGCAGGCGTTCGCCGTCTTCTTCTATCTTGTCTGCCATGGGTAAGGCCAATAGGTGATAGGGTTCTCCTGCTAAGGTGCGGAATGTTTTCAGCTGTTCTTCCATTGCGAGCAGTGCTTCGTAATGTTCGTCTTCTTTGTTTTCGCATTTCACGTAAGCGATGGTGTCGGTAGAACAGAAGCGTGCCAAAGTGTCGATATGGCTGTCGGTATCATCACCGGCCAGATAACCGTGGTCTAACCAAAGCACCTTTTGCAGGTGGAAGGTTGATTTCAGGTATTCTTCTATCTCTACCTGGTTCAGTCGTCCGTTTCGTTGGGGAGAAAGCAGACATTCGGAAGTGGTAAGCAATGTACCCATTCCGTCGCTTTCGATAGAACCTCCTTCGAGTACGAAGTCGAGGTGGTCTATATACTGGCCTTTCAAGGCTCCGGCTTCTACGGCATGTTTGGTAATTTGATTATCCAGTTCGGAAGCAAATTTCAGTCCCCAGCCGTTGAAGGTGAAGTCGAGCAGGGAAGGGGTGCCGGTATCTATCATTGTTATGGCTCCGTGGTCGCGGGCCCATGTGTCATTGGTGGCACATTCCAGAAAGCGGACGTTATCCATATTGACAGTAGCAGCTATCTGCTTTTTCACTTCTTCCGGTTCGGGAGTGACGATCAATAATAATTCACGCTTCGCTATTTCTCTGGCAATATTGATAAAACACTCTTGCACTTCCGCCAGCATGTAGGCCCAATCTGTACCGGCATGTGGCCATGTTAACTGTATACCGCTCTGCATGTGCCATTCGGCAGGCAAATGAGGTGCTCTCATTTCTACCTGTACGGTCATGTTTTTGCCGAAGTTCAACTGCAAATCTTTCTCCGAGCCGCTTGGGCTGGGGAGTCCAACCATGATTCCCATTAGACTATATATATTTAGTTATTTATAAAATCAGTTTATTGTCTGCATCTAAAGTCAGTTTGTTTTCTGCATCGATGTGACTGTTATGCATTGTTTTCCTGCTTCGGTTTCCGGTCAAAGAACGGATTCTTGGAGGATGCGCTTACGGGGATCGCCATTACCATCTTGCAGTCTTTCAGCCAGTTCAGGCGTTGTGCTGCCAATCCGGCGGAGAACATGACGCGTGTGTCTACGCGTAAATCGGCTGCCGTGGCGCACGCGGAACCTATTGCGATACCTACATCTATGCTGTTCAATGCGCAGGGAACTCCATCAGTACGTCCGGCACAGGTGGCAAATCCGCAATGGCCGCAGTTCAAGCCCTGTGTCTGCTCGCGTGTTCCTATCAGTACAACACATTCGGCACTTAGGATGTTGTCGGCATCACGAAGGAAGAATTTCATTCCGTGTTCTTCTACCATAGCTATCATAGTGTCCGATAATTGTTTAATCTCTTCATCAGTGATGAGGGCCACTTCAATAATATCGATTCCTTTTCCTTTCGGAGCAGTGCGCGCAGCCGTCATCATCTGACGTGCTACCTGCAATATATGCTCGTGACGAGCGTCTCTTTCGTTCAGTATCATAACTTTCTTGAATTAATTAGTAAGGCAAAGATAAATGAAAATTGGCAAAATTACACTAGATGATGAAATAAATAGGGGCTATCATTTGAGTCTGATATGAAAAAACTTTCGTATCGGACTTTGTGTTATTGGGTGGAAAAGGCTATCTTTGTATCTGTCAACTTATAAAGTTATGAGTATATGAGTAATAAAATTTATCCTATCGGCATACAGAACTTCGAGAAAATCCGTAAAGGAGGTTATTGCTATATAGATAAGACTGCTTGGATATATCAAATGGTGAAAACTGGCAGTTATTATTTTCTTAGTCGTCCACGTCGTTTTGGGAAAAGTTTGTTACTGTCTACTTTGGAAGCCTATTTTCAAGGGAAGAAAAAACTTTTCGAAGGATTGGCGATAGAGAAACTGGAAAAAGACTGGTTTAAATATCCGATCCTGCATATTGACCTCAATACAGAAAAATACGATAGACCGGAAAGACTTGAAAATAAGCTGAATCGCACATTGGTGGAATGGGAAAAAATCTATGGAGCGGAATCTGCAGAAACTTCTCTAGCTATGCGTTTCGAGGGTATTATTCAGCGTGCTTGTGAGAAAGAGGGCCAGAGTGTCGTTATTCTTGTGGATGAATACGATAAGCCTATGTTACAGGCGATTGGTAATGATGAACTCCAGAAGAGTTTTCGTGATACATTGAAGGCTTTCTATGGAGCTTTAAAAAGCAAGGATGGCTGCATTAAATTTGGTATGCTTACGGGAGTTACAAAATTCGGAAAAGTAAGTGTATTCAGCGATCTGAATAATCTGGAGGATATTTCTATGCGTCAGCAGTATATAGAAATCTGCGGAATCAGTGATCGTGAGTTGCATGAGAACTTTGAAACTGAATTGCATGAATTTGCCGATGCGCAAGGTTTGACGTATGATGAAATTTGCACAGAAATGCGTGAAAGATATGATGGTTATCATTTCACTCATGATTCTATAGGTATGTATAATCCGTTCAGTGTACTTAACACCCTTAAATACAATGTGTTTGGCAACTACTGGTTTGAAACGGGCACACCTACTTATCTGGTCGAATTACTAAAAAAACATCATTACGATCTTCACCGGATGGCTCATGAAGAAACTAGTGCCGACGTACTGAATAGTATTGATTCAACTTCCGACAATCCTATCCCTGTGATTTATCAGAGCGGTTATCTTACCATAAAAGGCTACGATCGTGAATTTGAAACTTATCGCCTGGGATTTCCCAATCGTGAAGTGGAGGAAGGTTTTGTGAAATATCTCATGCCTTTTTATGCCAATATAAATGCCGTAGAATCATCTTTTGAGATTCAGAAGTTTGTCCGCGAAGTCCGTTCGGGAGATTATGATTCTTTTTTCCGTCGTCTTCAGAGTTTCTTTGCAGATACTCCTTATGAATTGGTTCGCGATTTGGAATTGCATTATCAGAATGTTCTCTTTATCGTGTTCAAATTAGTCGGTTTTTATGTAAAAGCGGAATATCACACGAGCCAGAGCCGTATCGATCTTGTTTTGCAGACTGATAAATTTATCTATGTCATGGAATTCAAGCTGGAGGGTACGGCTGAAGAAGCCTTGCAGCAGATCAATGAAAAGCATTATGCTAAACCTTTCGAAAGTGATGGGCGAACACTTTTTAAGATTGGAGTGAATTTTAGTGCTGAAACACGAAACATTGAGAAGTGGGTGGCGGAACTTCAATAAATATAATTTTGGCAGGATTTTCAAGAGAACAAATAGATGTTACATATTAATAATGCCTGTATTGCTTTTGGTACGGAAGTGCTTTTCTCCGGTTTCAGTATGAAGTTGGAAAGGGGAGAAACGGCTTGCATTGTCGGTCAATCCGGTTGTGGAAAGACTTCGTTGCTGAATGCGGTAATGGGGTTTGTGCCTTTGAAAGAAGGATCTATACAGGTAGGGGAAACATTGCTTGATATATCGACTATCGATAGTGTCCGCAGACAGATTGCATGGATTCCTCAAGAATTGGCACTACCTTTTGAATGGGTCAAAGAGATGGTGGCTCTCCCGTTCGGACTGAAAGTGAATCGTTCTGTTCCTTTTTCGGAAGAAAGACTTTTCACTTGTTTCGATGAATTGGGGCTGGAACACGAATTATATACAAAGAGGGTGAATGAAGTATCGGGTGGTCAACGCCAACGTATTATGTTGGCTGTGGCTGCAATGCTCAACAAACCTCTCATTATCATAGATGAACCGACTTCTGCTTTGGATGCCGGATCAACCGGTAAAGTCCTGTCTTTTTTCCGGCGACAGGCGGAAAGAGGAACGGCTGTGTTAGCCGTATCACATGATAAGGACTTTGCTTCGGGCTGTCATTATTTAATAGAACTGTAATTAATTGAACTGTAACGCAAATCGGATAGAATTGTTAAGAATATATTGTGGGAACGATTGATATATCATATTATAATCTCTTTATAGGGCTACTATTGCTTGCCATTCCGTTTTTTTACCTTTGGAAATTTAAAACGGGATTGCTGAAACCTGCCGTGATTGGTACATTACGGATGATTATCCAGCTGTTCTTTATCGGCATGTATCTGAAATATCTCTTTTTATGGAACAATCCCTGGATTAATTTTCTTTGGGTGATAATTATGGTATTCGTGGCCGGGCAGACCGCATTGGTACGTACTCAGTTGAAACGTAGTGTTTTATTAATCCCTATTACGGTAGGATTTCTTTGTAGTGTTGTATTGGTAGGCATCTATTTTATCGGTATTGTTCTCCAACTGGATAATATATTTAGCGCCCAATACTTTATTCCAATATTTGGAATTCTGATGGGTAATATGCTGTCGAGCAATGTAATAGCTTTGAATACTTATTATAGTGGATTGAAACGTGAACAGCAACTATATCGGTATTTATTGGGAAACGGAGCAACAAGGCAGGAAGCGCAGGCTCCATTTATCCGGCAGGCCATCATTAAATCGTTTAGTCCCCTGATTGCGAACATTGCCGTGATGGGATTGGTGGCTCTTCCGGGCACGATGATCGGACAAATTCTGGGAGGAAGCAGCCCGAATGTCGCTATCAAGTATCAGATGATGATTATGGTGATTACTTTCACAGCATCTATGCTATCGCTAATGATTACTATTTCATTGGCTTCGCGTCGATCTTTTGATGCATACGGAAAACTGCTGGAGGTAACAAAAGAACCCAGAAAATGACTGTTATTGACCAGATATTCCATAAAGTAGCTGAAATAGCTATTCCACACTTCTTTATAACAGTGGAGTTTTCAGCATCCGGCACAGAAATGCCGGAACATATCGAGGCTTTCCTGCAGGAAAAATACGAAGCAATTCTTCGTGGAGCCAGTGGACGTAAATTTATCTATAAGGAAGGAGAGTGGCGGCTTATTTTCACTTTCTTCCCTACGGACAGAGTCGTAGACGAACGGTATGCACTGAAAAACAAGGTACAAATGATAAATAAGGTGCAAATGAAAAGCAAAAGCTAACCGGTTATTAGCGTGTTTATTATTTGCCTTTCAACATTCCCCATAAGCAGCGAAGCTGCACGAATTGTTCTCCGGGTTGCACATAACCGCCTTCAAACATCTTTTCCGTTACTTGAAATTTAGAGAGGTGATGGCGTATATACTTCTCTACATCAGGCGATTGTTTCTTGACGAAGACAGCAAATCAACCTTCCCGTCTTCGCGAATGAGCACCCTAGCTTTGATTGTGCGAAAACCGTACTCTTTGCAGTGTTTGGTTTCTACTTTATCAATCCAGAAGATAGCGGTAGCTTTGACCGTATCTGCCGCACAATCTTCGATATTGTCAATCTTTGCAGCCTCGGCTACGGACATTTCGATACTATCACTTTTCTTGGGCTGGCAAGAAACCATCATAACTAGCAGGAGCAGTAAAGTCAAATTTGTTTTCATCGTATTCATTATTTAGATGAAGTAAAAGTACAGAATTTCAATAAATAACGGAAGCTTTAGGCGAAAATTTATAATTAGTTTTTATTCCGGAACCGGTTTTTATCCGAATTTATCCGATGAAAACAGGCAAAAGGCAAAAAGAATATAAACTCTTTTTGCCTTTTGCCTATTGATAAAACTGAAAAATGAAATTAACTGTTTAATCTAAAATTTATATGGATATAGTTATGGTTTAGCGGAAGTCTTTTAGTTCTTCCTGTAATTTCTGACGGGTAAAGAAGATCCGACTTTTTACGGTACCTAACGGAAGATTCAGTTTTTCTGCAATTTCACGGTATTTGAATCCGGAAACGTGCATGGCGAACGGAACCCTGTATTCTTTCGGAAGAGCATTGACTACACGGTGCATCTCTTTCAGGTCGTATGTCCTTTCAGTACTTTCAAACCCTGCATCTTGCGGCAAATTAAGATGATAAAGGTTATCGGTCTTGTCAACAAATGTCTGGTCGCGAACTACCTTACGATAATTATTGATAAAGATATTGCGCATGATGGTGTACATCCATCCTTTGAAATTTGTATCGGGTGTATATTTATCTTCATTATCTAATGCTTTCAATGAGGTTTCCTGCAGCAAATCGTTTGCTTCTTCGCGGTCTGTTGTCAGTTTGTATGCGAAACGTAGTAATTCTTCCTGAACTCCTACCAAATCTTTTCTGAAGCTTAAACTTTTCATATGTGTTGTTTTTAAAATGTGAGTATTCGTTGTAAAAATTTTGATGATGCAAGTTTAAGATATTTTGTCGACCTTGGTAGGGGAGAATCAGACGTAATTTAGGGGAATTTCTATCAACAGATAGTTTTTAGGTCCTTTTTGATAGTTTCTGGGTGGTATTTTATATCTTTTACGGGGATCTCAAAAAATGGATAACGATAAATTCTCTAAAAAACGATCACTTAGTATGTTAATTCCTATTTTATTTATTATCTTTGCAACCAAATTTTCTACCAATAATGAAAATTAAGGAAATAGTAAGCGCCCTTGAACGATTCGCGCCTCTGCCATTGCAAGACGGATTTGATAATGCCGGCCTGCAAATCGGATTGACAGAAGCGGAAGCAACAGGGGCTTTGTTGTGTCTTGACGTTACCGAAGCTGTGTTGGATGAAGCTATCGCGCTGGGGTACAATCTCGTTATATCGCACCATCCGCTCATTTTCAAGGGCTATAAATCTATCACGGGCAAAGATTACGTGGAACGCTGCATACTGAAAGCAATAAAGAATGATATTGTGATCTATTCAGCACATACTAATCTTGATAATGCACAAGGTGGAGTTAATTATAAGATAGCAGAGAAAATAGGGTTGAAGAATCTGAAAGTGCTCGAACCGAAAGAGAACTGTCTGATTAAGCTGGTGACTTTCGTGCCGGATGCACAAGCCGATAGTGTGCGCGAAGTGTTGTTTGCAGCCGGATGCGGAAATATAGGTAACTATGATTCATGCAGTTACAATCTGAAAGGAGAGGGAACCTTCCGGGCAAAAGAGGGAACGCATCCTTTCTGTGGAACAATCGGTGAACTGCATCATGAAAATGAAGTGAGGATTGAAACCATTCTTCCTATATATAAAAAAGCGGAAGTTATAAAGGCTTTATTGTCTGTACATCCTTATGAGGAACCGGCATTTGACTTGTATCCGTTGCAGAATGACTGGTTGCAGGCAGGTTCGGGAATTGTAGGTGAATTGGATGAATCGGAAACGGAACTCGAGTTTCTGAAACGCATCAAGAAAATCTTTGAAGTGGGTTGTGTACGTCATAACAAACTGACGGGGAGAGAAATACAGAAGGTTGCCTTATGTGGTGGTGCCGGAGCTTTCCTGCTTCCACAGGCAATTCGGACGGGTGCGGATGTCTTTATTACGGGAGAAATCAAATATCATGATTATTTCGGCCACGAGGGTGATATTCTGATGGCAGAGATTGGTCATTACGAAAGCGAACAATATACAAAAGAAATTTTTTATTCCATAATCCGGGATTTATTTCCTAATTTTGCACTCCAATTGAGTAAAATAAATACGAATCCCATAAAATATTTATAAGTAAAATGGCTAGAGAAGCAAAAAAAGATCCGAATGAGTTGACGGTAGAACAGAAACTGAAGACACTGTTCCAACTGCAAACGATGTTGTCTAAGATTGATGAAATCAAGACATTGAGAGGTGAACTTCCGTTGGAAGTGCAAGACCTTGAAGATGAAATTGCTGGTTTGAGTACCCGTATCGACAAGATCAAAGCTGAAGTGGATGAACTGAAATCTGCTATTGCCGGCAAGAGAGTAGAAATTGAAACAGCAAAGGCTTCAGTAGAAAAATATAAGTCACAACAAGACAATGTTCGCAATAACCGTGAATATGATTTCTTGACGAAAGAAATCGAATTCCAGACATTGGAAATCGAACTTTGCGAAAAGAGAATTAAGGAATATTCTGCTGATAAAGAAGAAAAAGAGGCTGAAGTAACGAAGAACGATCAGATTCTTAACGAAAGACTGAAAGACCTTGAGCAGAAGAAGAGCGAACTGGACGAAATTATCTCTGAAACCAAACAGGAAGAAGAGAAATTGAGAGACAAAGCTAAAGATTTGGAAACTAAGATCGAACCGCGTCTGTTGCAGTCTTTCAAACGTATCCGTAAGAACTCTCGCAACGGATTGGGTATTGTATACGTACAGCGTGACGCTTGTGGTGGTTGCTTTAACAAGATTCCGCCCCAGAGACAACTGGATATCCGTTCTCGTAAGAAAGTAATCGTTTGTGAATATTGCGGACGTATTATGATTGACCCGGAATTGGCTGGCGTACAAATCGAACACAAGGTGGAAGAAGCTCCGGTAGCTACTACCAAAAGAGCTATCAGAAGAAAAACTGCTGAATAAGAAGAGCAGTGAAGTAAGTAAAGTTACTTTTTTGATATATAATAAGCCCTGCAGCAATGCTGGGCTTTTTTGTTTTAACAAGTGCTCGTATAAAAGGAATCGATAAACAAACTTACCCTTTAGTTGTTATCTTTTCATTTCATAAAAACCTGAACTGATATGAATATACGAGTGTGGGGCACATCGCTCCTTATGTTTCTTTCAACTGTGACCGCGGTTGGACAGACCGCAAACCGTTATTTGAAAGCTCCGCTTCCTCAAGATTGGGAAGAGAGCGGGGAAGTGTTTCAACAGATACTTCCGGTAGATGACCATTGGTGGAAGTCATTCCAAGACACCAAACTGGACTCTTTGATAGCTCTGGCAGTAGATCGTAATTACTCCGTTGCCATGGCAATCAACCGTATAGCTGCCGCTCGTGCCAATCTTTGGATAGAACGCAGTAACTTTTTTCCTTCCATCGGATTGAATGCAGGATGGACCCGTCAGGAAACCAGTGGAAATACAAGTTCACTGCCCCAAACAACCGATCATTATTATGATGCTTCGCTAAGCATGAGCTGGGAGCTTGATATTTTCGGCAGTATCCGGAAACGGGTAAAAGCGCAGAAAGAGAATTTTGCCGCCAGCAAGGAAGAATACACTGGAGTCATGGTCTCATTAGCTGCAGAAGTAGCCTCGGCTTATATCAATCTAAGGGAGTTGCAACAAGAGCTTGAAGTGGTGAAGAAAAACAGTGCTTCGCAGGAAGAAGTCCTGAAAATCACGGAAGTACGCTATAACACCGGGCTGGTTGCTAAACTCGATGTGGCACAGGCCAAGTCTGTATTATATAGCACAAAAGCCTCCATTCCCCAGTTGGAAGCGGGTATCAATCAGTATATCACAACATTGGCTGTCTTATTGGGAATGTATCCCCAGGACATTCGTCCTGTTCTTGAATCTAGTGGTACATTGCCCGATTATATGGAACCTATCGGAGTGGGAATGCCTGTCGATTTATTACTGCGACGGCCTGATGTACGAAGTGCGGAATTGAGCGTAAATGCGCAGGCAGCATTGCTTGGAGCTTCGAAAGCGGATTGGTTGCCGAAAGTTTTCTTGAAAGGTTCATTTGGATATGCCGCCCGTGACCTGAAGGATCTCACCAAAAGTAAAAGTATGACTTATGAAATTGCTCCGTCATTGAACTGGACTATTTTCAATGGAGGACAGCTGGTGAATGTAACCCGGCTGGCAAAAGCGCAACTGGATGAAGCGATCAACCAGTTTAATCAGACGGTTTTAACTGCCGTACAGGAAACGGACAATGCTATGAATTCCTACCGGAATTCAATCAAACAGATTGTAGCCCTGCGGGAAGTACGCAATCAAGGAATTGAGACATTGAAACTTTCACTGGAACTTTATAAACAGGGACTTTCGCCTTTCCAAAACGTACTTGATGCACAACGTTCTCTGTTATCTTATGAGAATCAGCTGGTACAGGCACAAGGTAGTTCGCTTTTGCAACTGATAGCCCTCTACAAGGCTTTAGGGGGTGGTTGGAGAGAATAAAAATCAATCTATAAAATATATAACCTAACAGATATGAAAAAACTGATGTATATCTTTCTTGCACTGCCTATATTGACGGGTTGCAAGGAGAAGAAAAGTACAGGAGCGATGGGAGGTATGCCAACTCCGGAAATTAGTGTGACCAAACCCATAGTGGAGGATATTACTTTGACGAAAGATTATCCGGGTTATCTGACAACAGAAAAGACGGTGAATCTTGTAGCCAGGGTGAACGGAACCTTGCAGTCTACCTCTTATGTCGCAGGTGGACGGGTGAAACAGGGGCAACTGTTGTTTGTCATTGAACCAACCTTATATAAAGATCAGGTGGAGCAAGCAGAAGCAGAACTGAAAACTGCCCAAGCGCAATTGGAATATGCTCGTAATAATTATAGCCGTATGAAAGAGGCTGTAAAGAGTGATGCGGTCAGTCAGATACAGGTACTTCAGGCTGAATCTTCTGTGAAAGAGGGTGTTGCAGCTGTCAGCAACGCGGAAGCAGCTTTGAGCACCGCCCGTACAAACTTGGGATATTGTTATGTCCGTGCACCGTTTGACGGCACCATCAGTAAGGCGACTGTAGATATAGGAAGTTATGTAGGCGGTTCGTTGCAACCAGTCACATTGGCTACTATTTATAAAGATAATCAGATGTATGCTTACTTTAATGTTGCTGATAATCAATGGTTGGCAATGACGATGGATACCCAGCAGTTACCGACTGATCTTCCTAAAAAAATAATGGTTCAACTGGGAAAGGGGGGAACTGAAAGTTATCCGGCTACGCTCGATTATCTTTCACCAAATGTAGATGTGAATACAGGAACACTGATGGTTCGTGCCAATTTTGATAACCCGAAAGGGATATTGAAGAGCGGATTATATGTAAGCATAACTTTACCTTATGGAGAAGCTAAAAATGCCATGTTGGTGAAAGAGGGCTCTATCGGAACCGACCAGTTAGGCAAATACTTATATATTGTAAATGATTCGAATATAGTTCATTACCGGCATATTGAAATAGGGCAGTTGGTCGACGGCACTTTACGGCAGGTATTGGGGGGACTTTCCCCGCAGGAACAGTATGTCACGGAGGCTTTGATGAAAGTCAGAGACGGAATGAAAGTAAAGCCACTTCCTGATTCCCTCCCTAAAAGAGGGAAATAAGGTCTTTTGGATAACTGATTGATTAACAAATGAAATCTTTTAAACCTATACATTATGTTTTCTAAGTTTTTTATCAACCGACCGATATTTGCTACTGTCCTTGCCCTGCTTATTGTAGTAGCCGGTCTGGTCACACTCAATATATTGCCTGTGGCGCAATTTCCGGGGATCACACCGCCAACGGTGCAGGTCTCTGCCGTTTATCCCGGGGCAAATGCTGAAACTGTTGCTCAAACAGTGGGTATTCCTATCGAACAGCAGGTGAATGGTGTAGACGGCATGCTTTATATGTCTTCCAATTCTTCATCTTCGGGAGCATATTCTCTGACTATTACATTCGCTGTTGGTACGGATATCGATATGGCAACTGTGCAGGTACAAAACAGGGTAAGTATCGCACAATCATCGCTGCCGGAACCGGTGGTGGTGCAAGGGGTCACTGTGCAGAAACAATCTTCAAACATTGTGATGTTTTTGACAATGACTTCGCAGGACTCTGTGTACAACAGCCTGTATCTGACTAATTATGCCAAATTGAATTTAGTGGACCAGCTGACACGTGTGCCCGGAGTGGGTGCTGTGAATGTGATGGGAGCAGGGGACTATTCGATGCGCATCTGGCTCGATCCGGAGGCTATGCGTATACGGAATATTTCACCGCAGCAAGTCTATCAATCGATCCAGTCACAGAATGTGGAAGTATCCGCCGGATATATCGGTCAGCCTATCGGACAGGATAATAATAATGCTTTTCAGTATACTTTGAATGTTCAGGGACGATTGAATTCTCCTGAACAGTTTGGAGATATTATTATTCGCCGTGAGCAGGACGGAGCGATGCTTCGTCTGAAAGATATTGCGCGCATTGATTTGGGGTCTGCTTCATACAGTGTAGTGTCGCGATTGAATGGAAAACCTACGGCTGCTATTGCTATTTACCAGCAACCGGGTTCCAATTCGCTGGATGTTTCAAAAGGAGTGAAAGCTAAGATGGAGGAACTGGCAGAAAGTTTCCCGTCAGGAGTGGCCTATAATGTCACTTTGGATACGACTGATGTCATCCATGCTTCCATTGATGAAGTGATGGTCACCTTTTTTGAAACGACTTTGCTGGTGATACTCGTTATTTTCTTGTTCCTGCAGAATTGGCGGGCAGTGATTATTCCTTGTATCACTATCCCGGTATCGCTGATCGGTACATTTGCCGTAATGGCGGCATTTGGTTTCTCTATCAACACATTAACATTGTTCGGACTGATTTTGGCAGTTGCTATTGTGGTGGATGATGCGATAGTGGTGGTGGAGAACGCTTCGAGGTTATTGGAAACCGGGCAGTACTCACCTCGTGAAGCCGTGACAAAAGCGATGGGAGAGATCACGGGCCCGATTGTCGGGGTGGTTCTCGTATTGCTTGCCGTGTTCATTCCAACAATGATGATTAGTGGAATTTCAGGTCAGCTGTATAAGCAGTTTGCGCTGACTATTGCCGCTTCTACCGTATTGAGCGGTTTCAATTCGTTGACATTGACTCCTGCACTTTGCGCACTGTTTCTTGAAAAGAGTAAACCTTCTAACTTCTTTATATACAAAGGTTTCAATAAGGCTTATGACAAGACGCAAGGGGTATATGACAAAATTGTCAAATGGTTGCTTCAACGTCCGGGAATGGCTCTCGCTTCTTATGGCACTTTGACCGTTATTGCTCTATTGCTCTTTATGCATTGGCCGTCAACTTTTATCCCGGACGAGGATGACGGATATTTTATTGCTGTTGTTCAACTTCCGCCTGCCGCCAGCCTTGAGCGTACGCAAGCAGTGGGAGAAAAGATAAATGGTATTCTGGATTCTTATCCGGAAGTAAAGAATTATATTGGTATTTCCGGCTTTTCTATCATGGGTGGTGGCGAACAGAGTAACTCGGCAACTTATTTTGTGGTGCTGAAAAACTGGAGTGAGAGGAAAGGGAAGGAGCATACGGCTGCTGCCATAGTCAACCGTTTTAATGGTGAAGCGTATATGACTATTCAGGCTGCGGAAGTATTTGCCATGGTTCCTCCGGCTATTCCGGGATTGGGTGCATCCGGTGGTTTACAGCTTCAGTTGGAAGACCGGCGTAATCTGGGACCGACGGAAATGCAGCAGGCCATCAATGCCTTGCTTGCTTCTTATCATTCAAAACCGGCTTTAGCATCTGTATCCAGCCAGTATCAGGCAAATGTTCCGCAATATTTCTTGAATATCGACCGTGACAAAGTCCAGTTCATGGGAATTGCCTTGAACGATGTTTTCTCTACATTGGGCTATTATATGGGAGCGGCTTATGTGAATGATTTTGTTGAATTCGGCCGTATTTACCAGGTGAAGATTGAGGCACGCGATCAGGCACAGCGGGTAATTGATGATGTCTTGAAGCTAAGCGTGCCGAATTCGGCAGGAGAGATGGTGCCTTTTTCTTCTTTCACCAAAGTGGAGGAACAGTTAGGCCAAGACCAGATTAACCGCTATAATATGTACTCGACTGCTTCTCTGACTTGCAATGTTGCTCCGGGAAGTAGTACCGGGCAGGCTATTCAAGAAGTGGAAGCATTGTTTAAGGAACAGCTGGGAGATGAGTTTGGGTATGAATGGACTTCCGTTGCCTATCAGGAAACCCAGGCTGGGAATACGACTACCATTGTTCTGATTATGGCGTTAATTGTTGCTTTCCTGGTACTTGCTGCACAGTATGAAAGTTGGACCAGCCCGGTAGCAGCCGTCATCGGATTGCCGGTAGCCTTATTAGGTGCCATGATTGGCTGTCTGATTATGGGAACTCCAGTCAGTATTTATACGCAAATCGGTATAATCCTGTTGGTTGCACTTTCTGCAAAGAACGGAATTTTGATTGTGGAATTTGCCCGTGATTTCCGTGCCGAGGGTAATTCAATTAGGGAAGCTGCCTTTGAAGCGGGGCATGTCCGCTTGCGTCCGATCCTGATGACTTCTTTTGCTTTTGTATTAGGAGTGATGCCCTTGTTATTCGCCACCGGTGCAGGTGCACAAAGTCGTATAGCATTGGGTGCCGCTGTAGTATTTGGTATGGCCATGAACACTTTATTGGCTACCATTTATATTCCTAATTTCTACGAATTCATGCAGAAATTGCAAGAGCGATTCAGCAAAAAGAAAGGAAATGAGGATAGTGGGAAAGATGTTGCCGTATAGAAGTAAAAGGCTGTTTGAAGACTACCTGAAAGGGGAGTTGGTATAGTGACGCCATCTGTTTGGGATGGTGTCACCATAGTAAGCAAATAGCGTCACTATCTTGAACGGATAGTGACGCTATTTTATTCTTGCAGGTAAGTATGTTTTTTAAGGCGAATGAAGCGGATCATTTTTATAAAGATTTGTAATCTGGAATATCCTGGAGGAACGTATAACTCTGATTCTCATAATCCATCTGGCAACAATAATGTTGCATTCCGTTGCTGACAATCAGATAATCTACTTTCAATACCATATTATACCGGGTGATCTGATCGAAAACAGCCTGTGTGATTTCGATATGTGGTGCTTTATATTCCACAATCATCCGGGCTGATAAATCTCTCCGATAAAGTACGGTGTCGCATCGTTTGGTAGTACCGTTCAACTTTACCATTACTTCATTGGCCAGAAGGGCAGTCGGATATCCTTTGTGTGCAATAAGAAAGTGAACAAAGTGTTGCCGTACCCATTCTTCAGGGGTAAGGGCGACATATCGTTTACGAATTACGTCGAAAATTACATTTTTTCCGTTTCGTACGTTTATTTTAGTGTCGAATACTGGTAGATTTAACGATAACATTTATTATTTTTGTAAGTTAAATAATGGTTCCCATTATTGGGAGCACAAATTTAATAGATAATTATGAAAACAAAAGAAGAAATCGTAGCTAATTGGCTGCCCCGTTACACAAAACGTAACCTGGAGGATTTTGGAGAGTATATTCTGTTGACTAACTTCAACAAGTACGTCGAGATTTTCGCAAATCAGTTTAATGTTCCCATCTTAGGAAGGGATGCAAATATGATTTCTGCTTCTGCCGAAGGCATCACTATGATTAACTTTGGTATGGGAAGTCCCAACGCTGCCATCATCATGGACTTGCTGGGAGCTATTCAACCCAAGGCTTGTTTGTTTTTGGGAAAATGTGGTGGCATCGACAAGAAAAATCAGCTTGGCGATTTGATTCTCCCTATTGCAGCTATCCGTGGAGAGGGAACTTCTAACGATTATTTTCCTCCCGAAGTTCCTGCATTACCTGCATTTATGTTGCAGCGTGCCGTTTCTTCATCCATCCGTGACAAAGGCCGTGACTATTGGACTGGTACCGTATATACCACCAACCGCCGTATCTGGGAACATGATGATGTATTCAAAGAATATCTGAAAAAGACCCGGGCTATGGCAGTTGATATGGAAACTGCAACTTTGTTCAGTTGTGGCTTTGCCAATCATATTCCTACCGGCGCATTATTATTAGTGTCCGATCAGCCAATGACCCCCGACGGAGTAAAAACAGATAGAAGTGATAATTTGGTTACCAGAAATTATGTAGAAGAGCATGTTGAAATTGGTATTGCTTCTTTGCGCATGATTATTGATGAAAAGAAAACTGTTAAACACTTGAAATTCGACTGGTAATCCGGTCTTTCTGAAAATTATATATGGCAAAACAAGAACTGACCTGTGATGACATCCTCAAGGAATTGAGAGCAAAGCAGTATCGCCCTATCTATTACCTGATGGGAGAAGAGTCGTATTATATCGACTTGATTGCAGATTACATAACGGATAATGTGTTGAGTGAGACGGAAAAAGAATTCAACCTGACTGTTGTGTATGGGGCTGATGTGGATGTGGCAACGATTATAAATGCTGCAAAGCGTTATCCCATGATGTCGGAACACCAAGTAGTAGTAGTTAAGGAAGCGCAGGCGGTACGTAATATGGAAGAGTTGTCGTATTATCTTCAAAAGCCTTTGCTTTCCACCATTTTAGTGATATGCCATAAGCATGGAACGTTGGATCGTAGAAAGAAGCTGGCTGCCGAGGTGGACAAAGTTGGTGTACTGTTTGAATCTAAAAAAATAAAGGATGCACAACTTCCCGGTTTTATAGCTTCATATATGAAACGGAAAGGAGTTGATATGGAACCTAAAGCAACTGTTATGCTTGCTGATTTTGTAGGTTCAGATTTGAGTCGTCTGACCGGAGAACTTGAAAAGTTGATTATCACTTTACCTGCCGGGCAAAAACGCGTAACTCCTGAACAGATAGAAAAAAACATAGGCATAAGCAAAGATTATAATAACTTTGAATTGCGCAGTGCTTTAGTGGAAAAGGATATATTAAAAGCAAATAAGATAATAAAATATTTTGAGGAAAATCCGAAAACTAACCCAATCCAAATGACGCTGTCTTTATTATTCAGCTTTTACTCCAATCTAATGTTGGCTTATTATGCGCCGGATAAATCAGAGCAAGGGATCGCAAATATGCTAGGACTAAGAACTCCTTGGCAGGCCCGGGATTATATGGCAGCAATGCGAAAATATAGCGGAGTAAAGACGATGCAGATTGTTGGAGAAATACGATATGCTGATGCAAAATCCAAAGGAGTCCAAAATAGTTCTATGACAGATGGAGATATTCTTCGTGAATTAGTGTTCAAAATTTTGCATTAAGTAGGATTAAGAATTACCTATATAATCAGACATATACTTTTACCGTAGATAGAAACGGGAAGTATATGTCTTTTTTTGTATTCCCGCAATTACTTCCATTATAAAAAAGACTTTCACAATGCCAGTGATTATTTACAAATAGATTTACTCCTTTTGTAGTTTTATAGAGTTACCCATTTAACGAACTACACAAAGTATATTTTTAGAATTTTGTATTGATCTATCTTCAAGGAAACTTTTTCTTTTAAATAGGAGCTTTAATTTTTAAACGAGAAAAGTTTACTTATTCTTGAGTTTATCAAAAAAGCATTTTGGATTTTAAAGGTATCGTTTTATAGTGAGAATGGAGATTTTTTCTTTTCTCTAAAATCATCCATTAGTGTCATTTTGATAATCCAGAGTATTTTTGATTACTATAAGCCTATTTTTTCTAGTTTAATAGAAAAATAGAATCTGAATTATAGGGGTAAGTGTTTGTATTTCATTTTTTTTATGCTAAAAATGAGCTTCCTAGAATTGAAAAAAAATAAATAAGTGGGGATCGGTACGGAAATATTGCAAGGATTCTCTTTTTAGAGAAGATTGTAAAGGATGATTAGAAAAAAATAGCAATATACATTGGTAAAGTATGAGTTGATCCCTTCCTTTTATTGCTTTTGCAACTATCAATATTTACTTTTGTGTATTTATGTGGTTACAAATGTGTCGTATACTTATGTGAGTGAATTCCAAATGTAATCAAAAGATGGTGTTTACAATAATATATTTATGCATTTACAAAAATAATACCCTATATACAAATGTAGTTTTTCAGGCATTAACAAATACTTTTATATCTATTATCTTATTATAAATCAATATTATATAGTTTATTATATCAATTAGTGCTATAAGAGCCTTCTATATGTGGTATGTATATTTGTGAATGTCTCTATTTGAGTTTCATTTGTGTTATATATATGGTTGTATATCTGTGTTTTATGATATATAATTAAACTAAAGCTATATGTTTATAATAACTCGTTTTATTCTATATACAAGCGTAATATTCGATTTGTATAATATAATACACTTTTGTAATATTAATATTTTTATATTTGTAATTTGCTTTTGTGAATCTAATTATTTACCTTTGTATAATCGATGAGATAGTGCGTATTTTTGTGAAATAGGTACATAACACATACAATTGTAATAAAAAGAAGGTAGTATGGAAATAAAAGACAGAATCAGAATGATAATGGAAAGAGAAAAAGTTCCTCCTAGAGTTTTTGCTGAAACAATTGGAGTGCAACAATCTACTCTCTCTCATATTTTAAATGATCGGAATAAACCCAGCTTAGAGGTCGTTATGAAGGTTCATCAAAAGTATGACTATATAAATCTTGAATGGTTGCTTTATGGTAAGGGCGAAATGATGGTCTCTGAAGAAGGAACTTCCTTTTCTTCTTCTAACCACGATTATCTGCCTTCTTTATTCGACGAGAATCCCGTAAATTCGTCCAAAGAGCCGACTCTTCCGGAAAATCGCAAGGAAATGCCGTTAAGAAATGCCGAAAATGCCCCCAAAGAGATTGTAAAACAAGAGATTAGGTATATAGAAAAGCCTGCCAGGAAAATCACGGAAATAAGAATATTTTTCGATGATAACACCTATGAGACGTTTCGACCTGAAAAATGAAGAGTAAAATCGGTGGTTTGAGCAATTTCCTGTATCTTTGCACCCGGAATACGAATTTATACTTTTATATCCATACATGAAGAAATTTATTTTAGATCTGACAGTGACCGAGAATATCAGATTGAATGCAAACTATGTATTGCTAAAATTGACATCTCAGTCATTACTGCCCGAAATGTTACCTGGGCAGTTTGCCGAACTCCGGGTGGACGGTTCGCCTACTACATTCTTACGGCGTCCCATTTCTATTAATTTTGTAGATAAACAGCGAAATGAGGTCTGGTTTCTGATCCAGCTGGTTGGTGATGGAACAAGACGTTTGGCAGAGGTTAATCCCGGTGAAGCAATAAATGTAGTGCTTCCACTGGGAAATGCATATACAATGCCTCTGGAGGCTTCTGATAAGCTCTTATTAGTTGGTGGAGGTGTCGGAACAGCCCCTATGCTTTATTTGGGTGAGCAGTTGGCTAAAAAAGGTCATAAACCTACATTTCTGTTAGGTGCCCGTAGCGATAAAGATCTGTTGCAACTGGAAGAGTTTGCCAAATATGGAGAGGTATATACTACTACGGAAGATGGTAGCCATGGAGAAAAAGGATATGTTACCCAACATTCTATATTGAATAAGGTACGATTTGAGCAGATTTACACTTGTGGTCCTAAACCGATGATGGTGGCTGTGGCAAAATATGCCAAAAGTAATCAGATAGAATGTGAAGTATCTTTGGAAAATACAATGGCTTGTGGTATCGGAGCATGCTTATGTTGTGTGGAAAATACGACAGAAGGTCATTTGTGTGTATGTAAAGAAGGTCCTGTTTTTAATATAAATAAACTACTATGGCAGATTTAAGTGTAAACATTGGTGAATTACAAATGAAAAACCCGGTGATGACGGCATCCGGTACATTTGGATATGGTGAAGAGTTCTCCGACTTCATTGATATAGCGCGAATAGGTGGTATTATTGTAAAAGGAACTACTCTTCACAAACGTGAAGGAAACCCTTATCCGCGTATGGCAGAGACTCCTTCTGGGATGTTAAACGCTGTGGGACTGCAAAATAAGGGTGTTGATTACTTTGTGGAGCATATATATCCCCGTATAAAAGACATCCAAACGAATATGATTGTAAACGTTTCGGGATCTGCCATCGAAGATTATGTAAAAACAGCTGAAATCATTAATGAACTTGACAAAATTCCTGCTATAGAACTAAACATCTCTTGCCCTAATGTAAAGCAAGGTGGTATGGCTTTTGGTGTGTCAGCAAAAGGGGCATCAGAAGTAGTAAAAGCAGTGCGTTCAGCTTACAAAAAGACACTTATCGTAAAACTCTCCCCGAACGTTACGGACATCACTGAAATAGCTCGTGCAGCAGAAGAAAGTGGTGCGGATAGCGTGTCATTAATCAACACATTGCTGGGTATGGCGATTGATGCGGAACGTAAACGCCCTATTTTGTCAACTATAACAGGCGGAATGTCGGGAGCAGCCGTAAAACCTATCGCATTACGTATGGTATGGCAAGTTGCCAAGGCGGTAAATATTCCTGTCATTGGATTGGGGGGGATTATGGACTGGAAGGATGCTGTCGAATTCATGCTTGCAGGTGCGACGGCCATCCAAATTGGTACGGCAAATTTCATAGATCCTGCTGTTACTATTAAAGTGGAAGATGGTATAAATAATTACCTGAAAAGACACGGATGTAAGTCTGTAAAGGAAATAATTGGTGCGCTTGAGGTATAATTGAAAACATAAAATAACCCTTCGCATTAAGTCTGCAAGAAAAATGCTATTTCTCTTTTAAATAAAGAAAGGATAAACAGGCAGGTAATAGCAGATGAAAAAGAAGTTCGTGTTTAGAGGAATTGTCTATGAGCAAAATCTTTAGATTGAAGACAAAATAAAAACGACGGTGAAGATTGCGTAAATCCTCACCGTCGTTTTTATTTACACTTTATTTTATTCTCCTAATAGGTCGGGACGAAGTTTTCTGGTGCGTTCCAGGGACTGTTGCAGTTCCCACTCTTTGATCTTTGCTTCATGCCCGGATAATAGAATATCGGGAACTTTCCAGCCTTTATAATCAGCAGGTCGTGTATATACAGGCGCTGCCAGCAAATTATCCTGGAAAGAATCGGAAAGTGCGGATTGTTCATCGGAAATGACTCCGGGAATGATACGTACGATAGCATCTGCCATCACTGCTGCCGCTAGTTCTCCTCCTGTTAATACATAATCGCCGATACTGATTTCTTTAGTAATCAGATGTTCGCGAATACGGTAATCGATGCCTTTAAAGTGTCCGCAAAGAATAATGAGATTCTGTGCCAGAGAGAGAGTGTTGGCCATCGGTTGGTTGAATTGTTCTCCGTCAGGGGTCGTGAAGATAACTTCATCGTAGTCACGTTCTGCCTTTAGAGCATTGATGCAGCGTTCGATAGGTTCTATTTTCATCACCATTCCGGCAAATCCTCCAAAAGGATAATCATCGACACGACGATATTTATCTTCGGTGTAATCACGTAAATTGTGAATGTGTATTTCTGCAAGTCCTTTATCTTGAGCTCGTTTCATGATAGAACAATTGAAGAAACCTTCAATCATTTCGGGTAAAACTGTTATAATATCAATGCGCATAATCTTTTAATTTTTCGCAAAAGTACAAATATTCAAAGATAAACATGTATTTTTGCCTTAAACAATCGAAGAAATATGGATATAAAAGAAAAAATAGAGGAATTGCGTGCCGAACTTCATCGGCATAATTATAATTATTATGTGTTGAATGCTCCTGAAATCTCGGATAAAGAGTTTGACGATAAGATGCGTGAACTTCAGGATCTGGAACAAGCACATCCGGAATATAAAGATGAAAATTCACCCACTATGCGCGTGGGGAGCGACTTGAACAAGAATTTTACGCAAGTGGCTCATAAATATCCTATGCTGTCATTGGCAAATACATATTCGGAAGCGGAAGTGACGGACTTCTACGATCGTGTCCGTAAAGCGCTAAATGAGGATTTCGAGATTTGTTGTGAAATGAAATATGACGGTACTTCTATTTCGTTGACCTATGAAAATGGGAAGTTGGTTCGTGCCGTCACCCGTGGAGATGGAGAAAAAGGCGATGATGTGACGGATAATGTGAAAACAATCCGTTCTATCCCGCTTGTATTACATGGTGATAATTATCCCGCTTCTTTTGAGATACGTGGGGAAATTCTTATGCCATGGGAAGTGTTTGAAGAGTTGAATCGGGAAAAAGAGGCACGTGAAGAACCGCTTTTTGCCAATCCAAGAAATGCGGCGTCCGGTACATTGAAGTTGCAAAATTCTTCTATTGTAGCTTCTCGCAAGCTGGATGCTTATTTATATTATTTATTGGGAGATAATCTGCCTTGTGACGGACATTATGAAAATCTTCAGGAAGCGGCAAAATGGGGCTTTAAAATCTCTGATTTGACGCGTAAGTGCCAGACATTGGAGGAGGTCTTTGAATTTATCAACTATTGGGATGTAGAACGTAAAAATCTACCGGTTGCCACTGATGGGATTGTTTTGAAGGTGAACAGTTTGAGACAACAGAAAAATTTGGGTTTTACGGCTAAGTCTCCTCGATGGGCTATTGCCTATAAATTCCAGGCAGAACGTGCATTGACCCGATTGAATAAGGTGACCTATCAGGTAGGAAGAACCGGAGCAGTCACTCCGGTAGCTAATCTGGACCCTGTACAGCTTTCGGGAACTGTCGTAAAACGTGCATCCTTACATAATGCGGATATCATCGAAGGACTTGATTTGCATATCGGAGACATGGTTTATGTGGAAAAAGGTGGTGAAATTATTCCTAAGATTACGGGAGTAGATAAAGATGCACGTAGTTTTATGCTTGGGGAGAAGGTTCGATTCATCGTCAATTGTCCCGAATGTGGTAGTAAATTAGTCAGGTATGAAGGGGAAGCCGCTCATTATTGCCCTAATGAAACAGCGTGTCCTCCTCAAATCAAAGGCAAAATCGAGCATTTTATTAGTCGAAAGGCTATGAATATTGATGGATTGGGACCGGAAACCGTGGATATGTTTTATCGCTTGGGGTTAATTAGAAATACGGCCGACTTATATAAACTCACAGCTGATGATATCAAAGGTTTGGATCGTATGGGAGAAAAATCGGCGGAGAACATTGTAACGGGGATTGCACAAAGTAAAACCGTTCCTTTCGAACGTGTTATTTTTGCTTTGGGAATTCGTTTTGTTGGTGAGACTGTGGCCAAAAAGATAGCAAAATCGTTTGAGAATATAGATGATCTGCAACAGGCAGATCTTGAAAAATTGGTAAGTATCGATGAAATCGGAGAAAAAATAGCCCAGAGTATACTTGCATATTTTGCGAATGAGTCTAATCGTGAGTTAGTTGCCAAGCTAAAAGAGGCCGGACTGCAGCTTTATCGCACCGAAGAAGATTTAAGCGGATATACGGATAAGTTAGCGGGCCAGTCTATCGTTATCAGCGGTGTGTTTGTTCATCATTCACGTGACGAATATAAAGAGCTTATCGAGAAAAACGGAGGGAAAAATGTAGGAAGCATTTCTGCGAAAACAAGTTTTATACTGGCTGGGGACAATATGGGACCTGCAAAGCTTGAAAAAGCAAAAAAACTTGGAATAACCATATTAAGCGAAGACGAATTTCTGAAACTTATATCGTAAGATAAGAAAAATATTCGTACTTTTGCGGCTAAATAAATTAGAGATTATAATTAAAACTCATGATACAGACTAAATTGAAAGGAATGGGGGTAGCACTGATTACTCCTTTCAAAGAGGATGAGAGCGTTGACTATGACGCGTTGATGCGTATGGTGGACTATCTATTACAGAATAATGCGGATTTCTTGTGTGTGCTGGGGACTACAGCTGAAACACCGACTCTGACCGAGGAAGAAAAGAAAACTATAAAAAAGATGGTAATTGACCGCGTTAACGGAAGAATTCCTATTCTGTTGGGTGTAGGTGGTAATAATACTCGTGCTATTGTAGAAACATTGAAAAATGATGATTTCACAGGAGTTGATGCCATATTGTCTGTTGTGCCGTATTATAATAAACCTTCTCAAGAAGGTATTTATCAGCATTATAAAGCGATTGCGGAAGCTACGGAGCTCCCCATCGTATTGTATAATGTTCCGGGACGTACGGGGGTAAATATGACTGCTGAAACTACTTTGCGGATTGCCCGCGATTTTAAGAATGTAGTTGCTATTAAAGAAGCATCCGGCAATATTACGCAAATGGATGATATTATTAAAAATAAACCGGAAAATTTCAATGTAATCTCCGGAGATGATGGTATAACCTTTCCGCTTATTACATTGGGAGCCGTTGGTGTGATTTCAGTAATCGGTAATGCTTTTCCTCGTGAATTTAGCCGTATGACGCGCCTGGCGCTTCAAGGAGACTTTGCCAATGCATTAACCATTCACCATCGATTCACGGAATTATTCAATTTATTGTTTGTTGATGGAAATCCGGCAGGAGTAAAATCAATGTTGAATGCCATGGGTATGATCGAGAATAAACTTCGGTTGCCACTAGTTCCTACTCGCATTACCACATTTGAGGCAATACGCAAGGTTTTGAATGAGTTGAATATTAAATGTTGATGCCTTCTTCAGCGAGGAATTCATAATAAACATCTAAGTGTTTAAAATAAATATCCCAATGATTGAATTCAGTCATTGGGATATTTATTTTAAACCAGCCAATGATTTATTTTAAGACAGCCGCTGTCTATTGTGAAAGGGTTATATTTCTTATTAATTACGTTTTTCGATACAGGTTTTTCACCTTCCTAAAGCATAGCTTTAGGGAACGGATAGCTACGCTTTAGCCTATCTAAAGCATAGCTATTTGAGGGCTTGATAAGAAATTCTAATAGCCATTGTGACATATTTCATTTCCAAACAGGTGAAAAAGGCTGTGTAAGAGTTGCCCTTCACCCGTAAACGACTTATTTATAGGGAGCCCGGAAGAAAGGTGAAGGTGAAGAGGGAATTGAAAATAAAAGATATGAGGGGATGTATCGCTTGTTTATAATGACTGACTTTTGAATCTTTTTAGTTTAGTTATAGCTAATTTCTTCGATGAAATGGGAGAAAATAAAAATCCTCCGCATCAAATGCAGAGGATTTTGTGATCGCGACAGGATTCAAACCTGTAACCGGCTGATCCGTAGTCAGCTACTCTATTCAGTTGAGCTACGCGACC
>NZ_GG774949.1:1403498-1474053 GCF_000162555.1 Bacteroides sp. 3_1_23 | reverse complement strand
GATCCGTAGTCAGCTACTCTATTCAGTTGGGCTACGCGACCTCAAATAATATAACTTGTAAATTTTTCAGTGACCGCGACAGGATTCAAACCTGTAACCGGCTGATCCGTAGTCAGCTACTCTATTCAGTTGAGCTACGCGGCCATTCTGTTAATTCAAAAAAGTGATCGCGACAGGATTCAAACCTGTAACCGGCTGATCCGTAGTCAGCTACTCTATTCAGTTGAGCTACGCGACCGTTATTTTGTTTTAACGGGTGCAAAGATACGGACTTTTCCCGAATTAGCAAGCTTTTCACCGACTTTTTTTGTAGAAAATTATTCTATGAACCGATAATTGAATAGTTGTAAACCTATACTTAGTCCGACATTCCACTCCCTTTTCGGTGAGCTATAATGATTTATATATGCAGAGATATCTCCAAAAGGCAATTGACATACAACAGAAATTTCTCCTAAATATTCAAACTTGGAGAAAGCTTTTCCGTAATATGCTTTATTCAACGAGTTTTTTTCGATTGGATAAATAGGCATAAAACCATAAAATTCTCCCCGAAGATGGAACATCTGGCTTAAACGGTAAATAGGCCGAATGCCGGCTCCGACAAATTGATTGGCACGAAAGGCTTCGTTGTAAGTCAATTTGCTATGTAATGTAGGAGAAAACTCTCCAGCTTGCATCATTGTGGCCGTATAGTTCTCGGAGAAGTTTTTGGAGGCATACAGGGCTTTCAAATACCATCCTAAAACCCAATGTTCACTCATATTATGATATTTCTCTTTCATATAAGATAATTGCAGCCAGGAGTGATGATCTTTGTTGTTACTGGTCGTACTTCCTTCGCCCGGATAGAATCGTTCTTTTCCAACGAAAATCTGGGCTACAAGGGCTTCTCTGTATCCACGTGTAGGATATTGTTTGGAATTAAGAGTACTTCCATTAAAACTAATTGATCCACCAAATAAATCATAGCGGCTTTTATCAAATTTGTCATTTCCGAAGTCAATGACACTTTTTTGAAAATATTTATCCTCTATTCTTGCAATTCCTACTCCAAACTCTGCTCGCTTGCTCGAAAGGAAAGGTAATCCAACCTGTAATTTCAAGAAACGTTCGTCTTTCTGGTTAAAGGCCGGTTTGTTATTTCGCGAAAAAAGTTTGTCCTTCTTAAAATAGTCGAAAGTACTGATCGAACCTATAAGACGATACGAGGTAGGAATGGCAGTGGCAAAGTCTATTTTTGCCATAAATTGCACGTTGTTATATACCTTTCCAAGTTGCCCGTCAAGAATAAACTCTTTGGCATAGTAGTTTAAGTCCTGATAACTAAGTCCCAGGTAGATCTGATTCGAATTGGAGGTGGATATGTTACCTCCCAGCCGTACAGCAAAGTTGTTTTCCAGTTTGACTTTTAAATGCAGATCATAGGTGTCATCTTCCGGATTATAAATTGCATGCGGTATGATTTCTGAAATCATTTTATCTGATAGCAATCGAAAATAACCTTGCTTTAAATCTTCATAGGTGAATTCTTTGTTATCCGACTTATGAAATTCTTTCTTCATATATGCCTGTTGTTGTGGATTAGCTCCATCAATGATGATATTTTTAAAACGTAGTTCCGGGAAATTACTACGGTATACCATTCTCCTTAAACGAATATTGTCCAGATTCACACGCCGATGGATACGGCTTTTGATAGAATCCATCATGCTGATGGTTCGATTATATCCTATATCATGTAATTCGTCGATGCGTTGAAAATCCATCAGATTGACGTTGTCATATTTGAACGTCATTAAAATCCCCATAGAGTCCGGAATAGAATAGTCGGTTTTCTGCATCACCATATTCTCAATTTGACTCATGAGGTCATTTTCCTTGGGTTTAGTGGGATTGGTGGATACAACGCTTCCTATAATGACATCCGGATGAAAATCATCTCTCATGACGTCCGTGGGAAAGTTATTATAGATACCTCCATCGTAGGCCAGTACATTGTCTATTTCAATGGGTTTAAACATGAAAGGGAAGCTCATGGAAGCTCTGACGGCATCTCCTAAATCTCCTTCCTTCATGACTAACTGTTTTTTATTGTACACATCGGACGCAATGCAACGGAAAGGAACAAAAAGTTTATCAAAATCTCCCTTACAAGCGGCCGTAGCACGTGCATATAGGTCAACAAACACGAGATTCATTTGAATCGGGTTGACAACACTGGTAGGCAGGAATTGAGGTTTTAAACTCTTCAGTGAATCTTTGAATGAAAAACGAATATTGAGAAATTCGGGAGTGGGAAGATTCTTTTTGAAATGATATACGTATTTCTCTTCCACTTCTCCGGAATACCATCGTTTAAAGTCCTCCGATTTGAGCAGTTCTACCATGTCGTCAGGAGAGTATCCCATGGCATACAAGGAGCCGATAATGGCTCCCATGGAAGTACCAGCAATGTAGTCAATAGGGATGTTGTTTTCTTCCAATGCGCGAATGATGCCGATGTGCGTCATTCCTTTGGCGCCACCACCGCTTAATACAAGTCCTACTTTTTGGGCATGGATAGCCGGGATGATCAGCCATAAAGTAATGAACACTAAAAAAATCTTTCTCATAACCCAAATCAAACAATTGAATTTTTTGTCTATTAAGTGTTCAAATATATACAATACTTTTCAATTAATCGATATTTTGCCGATCGTTTTAAATTGAAAAAGAGCATTACAACGTGTATTTAACGTTGAATGCTCTTTCTTGAAGTATGTGTAATGTTTAAAGGGGCGATATTAAATCAGCTCAATGCTACGTTTTACGAAGTTATTCAAAGCTTCACCTCTTAACATATTGTTTTGAAGTAAGGCCAGATCGATAAGCTGGCGGATAACTTTGTTATTGCTTGCATAGCCGATAAAGATAGCTTCTTTCTTGCTTTTCAGATCATCCCACTTCTTGTCGAGATCGTTTAATTCATCTTTTTCAGCTGTTGGGATGTCTTCTTCCTTTTTATCCTTCTGTTTGTCTTTCAACTCATTACGTTGTTTGTTGACGTTATCCATTTCGGAGAGTATCGGAGCTACTTCTGCTTGACAGGCATTCTCTTCTTCATTCAATACTTGTTTTATCAACTTGTGGTCTGAATTCAGGATCAGATTGAACATGTCAGGCATTTCACCGTAGAAGCTCATTCCGGCTTGAATATTTGCCATTTCTTTCATACGACGCATATATTCGCTTTGAGTAATCATGACCGGAGCCGAATTTTCTCCCAACGCTTGCGTCATCACATTGAATTCAACCTTATCCATTTTAGGCAATTGGCTCTTGAAGGCTGTTGTGATTGCATCTTGTTTGTTGGCTTCCAGAGTTTCACCTTTCTTGTCTTCTTTTACAATCAGATTGTCAACAACATCACTGTCTACACGGGTGAAACGGGATTTCTCAAGCTTTTGCTCCAACATACTTACCATAGCTACATCTAACTGGCCATCCATGAGCAAGACATTATAGCCTTTATTGGTTGCAGCCTCAATATAGCTGTATTGTTCGTCCTTGTTATTTGCATACAGATAGATTAGATTTCCATCTTTGTCTGTCTGGTTATCTTTAATAAGGGTCTGATATTCCTCGAATGTGTAATGTTTGTCATTTGTATCGGTGAAAAGGGCGAATTTTTGCGCTTTATCATAGAAATCCTCTTGTGTGAGCATTCCATAATTGATAAATATTTTCAAGTCGTTCCACTTTTCTTCAAACTGCTTACGATCATTCTTGAATATAGACTGTAAACGGTCGGAAACTTTCTTGGTGATATAAGTTGAAATCTTCTTCACGTTTGAGTCGCTTTGCAAGTATGAACGGGAAACGTTCAACGGAATATCCGGAGAATCTATTACTCCATGTAACAAAGTCAGGAAGTCCGGCACAATGCCTTCAACAGAGTCTGTTACATATACTTGATTGCAATATAACTGAATCTTGTTCTTATTTAATTCAATATTGCTCTTTACCTTCGGGAAGTAGAGGATACCAGTCAGATGGAATGGATAATCCACATTCAGGTGAATCCAGAAGAGTGGTTCATCAGACATCGGATATAGCTTGCTATAGAATGATTTGTAATCTTCATCCGAAAGTTCGCTAGGTTTGCGTGTCCACAAAGGAGTGGTATCATTGATTATATTATCTTCAGCCGTTTCTACCTGTTTGCCATCTTTCCATTCTTTCTTTTTTCCAAATGCAATAGGAACAGGAAGGAAGCTGCAATATTTCTTCAGAAGTTCGGAGATACGTGCTTCTTCGAGGAATTCTTTGCAGTCGTCATCAATGTATAAGATGATATCTGATCCACGGTCGGCTTTTTCTATTTCTTCAATAGTGAATTCAGGGCTGCCATCACAAGTCCATTTTACGGCTTTTGCATCGTCTCTGTATGATTTAGTGATAATCTCCACTTTCTTTGCAACCATAAAGGCAGAGTAGAAGCCAAGTCCGAAATGTCCGATAATGGCATTTGCATCGTTCTTATACTTCTCCAGGAAGTCATTAGCTCCAGAGAAAGCTATTTGATTGATGTACTTCTCTATTTCTTCTGCAGTCAAACCGATACCACGGTCAGAAATGGTAATAGTATCTTTGCCTAATTCAACGTGAACAGTTAAGTCACCCAGTTCACCTTTGAATTCGCCAATAGAAGCAAGCGTATTCAGCTTCTGAGTGGCATCTACCGCATTGGATACTAACTCGCGCAGAAAAATCTCATGGTCACTGTACAAAAACTTTTTAATGATAGGGAAAATGTTTTCTGTTGTAACCCCAATATTACCTTTTTGCATAATACGTATATTTTTTTAGTTTATCTATTGATTAATTTTAATTGATATTTGTCCATACAGAGACAAAAAAAATGCCAGACCCGAAGGTCTGACATTATGGCATATTAAATTATTTTCTTATTCAGGAAATAACTCTATTCCGGAGAAACAACTTTCATCTCCAATTTGCCTTTTTCTTCATTAAGGGTTACTTGAATAGTATCTCCCTCTTTTAAAGACGAGGAAATGATGAGCTCGGATAAACCATCCTCCAGATAGGTTTGAATTGCGCGCTTCAAAGGACGGGCGCCATATTGTACGTCATATCCCTTGCTAGCGATGAATTCTTTCGCCTTATCTTCAATAACAAGCTTGTAACCAATAGATTCTATTCTATCGTACAATCCTTTTAGCTCTATGTCTATAATCTTTGTTATCGCTTCCAGAGAAAGTTGATCAAACGTGATAATCTCATCTACACGATTGATGAATTCAGGCGCGAATGATTTATTTAGAGCTTTTTGTATAACACTTCGCGAGAATTCTTTATCATCCAGGCGGCTTTGTGTCGCAAAACCAACACCACGTCCAAATTCTTTCAGCTGGCGGGTTCCGATATTGGAAGTCATGATAATAACGGTATTTTTGAAATCTACCATTCTGCCATAACTGTCAGTCAGACGACCCTCATCCATTACCTGAAGCAGGATATTGAATACATCCGGATGTGCTTTTTCTATTTCATCAAGCAATACAATAGAGTATGGTTTACGGCGCACTTTTTCTGTCAGCTGGCCACCTTCTTCATATCCTACGTATCCCGGAGGTGCCCCAACCAAGCGTGAAACAGTGAACTTTTCCATATATTCACTCATATCGATACGAATCAGTGCATCGGCAGAACCGAACATATACTTGGCCAACTCTTTTGCTAGGTGAGTTTTACCAACTCCTGTCGGACCTAAGAACATAAACGTGCCAATGGGCTTATTAGGATCTTTGAGTCCTACACGGCTTCGCAAAATGGCTTTGACCAGCTTTTCTATCGCTGTGTCTTGTGCGATGACTTTAGCTTGCAAATCTTCTTTCATACCTGCTAGCTTGATGCCTTCGGCCTGTGCCATTCGTTGTACTGGAATGCCTGACATCATTGAGATAACATTGGCAATTTCTTCTGCATCAACAGTTTGCCTGTTTTCTTTTAGATTGGCTTCCCATTCTTTTTTCATCTCATCCAATTGGATAGAAAGTTCTTTCTCCTTATCACGGAAGCTGGCTGCAAGTTCAAAATTCTGCGATTTTACGGCTTCATTTTTCTTGTTTTTAGCTTCTTCGATCAGCTTTTCCTGTTCTTCTATCTCTTTGGGTACATTGACATTAGTAAGATGTACACGTGAGCCGGCTTCATCTAAAGCATCAATGGCTTTATCAGGGAAATTACGATCTGTGATATAGCGGTCTGTCAGCTTGACACATGCTTCCAATGCTTCATCTGTATAATACACATTGTGATGATCTTCATACTTATCCTTGATATTACGCAAAATCTGCAGAGTTTCGGCAGCAGTAGTCGGTTCTACGATTACTTTTTGGAAACGACGTTCCAATGCGCCATCTTTCTCAATATTCTTACGATATTCATCAAGAGTGGTGGCACCGATACATTGTATTTCTCCTCTTGCCAATGCTGGCTTTAGCATATTGGCGGCATCCATAGAGCCTGCTGCAGAGCCTGCGCCTACAATCGTGTGAATTTCATCAATGAATAATATAACATTCGGATTCTTCTGCAATTCATTGAGAATGGAACGGATACGTTCTTCAAATTGTCCACGGTACTTTGTTCCTGCCACAACAGCAGTCATGTCAAGAGCAACGACTCGTTTATCAAACAGGATACGCGAAACCTTTTTCTGAATGATTCTCAATGCAAGACCTTCAACAATCGCTGATTTTCCTACACCGGGTTCACCAATCAGAATTGGGTTATTCTTTTTGCGTCGACTTAATATCTGCGCTAAACGTTCGATTTCTCTTTCTCTGCCCACAACAGGATCCAACCGTCCTTCTTCTGCCGCTTTTGTCATGTCAGTACCGAAATTGTCAAGTACCGGCGTATCATTAGACGGCTTCTTGGAAGCGGTTTGTGCCTGTTGGCGTTCATCCGAGCCACCTCTGCCGGAACGAGGAGAAGACATTTCTTCGTCATCCTCATCGTCTTCCGAAAAGCCCATGCCGGAATTGATATCCGGCTGCAATGTAGCTTGCTCCAGTACTTTCACGTAGTTTATATCGTTTGCTTCAAGTACGGAAGCCGCCATATTGTTTTTTTCTCTTAAAATAGCCAATAATACATGTTCTGTATCAGCGATGTTACTTTTCATTCCACGAGCTTCTAAAATACACATTTTTAATATCTTTGCCGCATCATTAGATAACGGCACCTCTGCATCAGGCAATAACATTTCATCAGCTTCTGCCTTCAGCTGAGCTTCAATCTGTTGCTTTATAGCAGCCAGATTGGTGTTGAGTTTAGACAATATCTCGATAGCTTTTCCTTCACCGTCACGGAGTATTCCCAGAAGCAGGTGTTCGGGACCTATATACCTACTTCTCAACCGATTCGCTTCTTCCTTACTATAGACGATAATGTCGGAAACTCTTTGTGAGAATTGATTATTCATACTTTTTTCCTTTTCTTCTAAGGGTTATTCACTGGCAAATATACGCATTTAATCAAGTTTGTATTGCAATATTTGCTTTATTTCTTATATCTACAAATGGCGTGCCATAAAAACAGTGTATTTGTATTATATATATAAGGTATAACAAATAACAGGCTCTTTTTTACCGATGTTATTTATCTTTCCATATTATATTTATCGTTTTTATCTTTTTATTTTCGTATTTTAAAGTTTGGCGGGTTATCGTCCCGGTCATGATAAAACTTTCTTTCTAAAAACTTTCGTATATCGGGGAAAAGTAGTACTTTAGCGTGGTTTTTCACAAACCGTAGAATGTATAATTAATAATCATTTTAAATGCTTGAACAAGACAGAATTATAAAGATTAACATCGAGGAGGAAATGAAGTCATCGTACATTGACTACTCCATGTCGGTCATCGTTTCGCGTGCCCTTCCGGATGTTAGAGATGGATTTAAGCCTGTTCACCGTAGAATTTTATACGGAATGATGGAATTAGGCAATACTTCAGACAAACCTTATAAAAAGTCAGCGAGAATCGTGGGTGAGGTACTTGGTAAGTATCATCCTCATGGGGATTCTTCTGTTTATTTTGCAATGGTACGTATGGCGCAGGAATGGGCAATGCGTTATCCTTTGGTAGATGGACAGGGAAACTTTGGTTCTGTGGATGGTGATAGCCCTGCTGCTATGCGTTATACAGAAGCTCGTCTCAATAAGTTGGGTGAAGCAATGATGGATGACCTGTATAAGGAAACCGTTGATTTTGAGCCTAACTTTGATAATACGCTGGTGGAACCTAAGGTGATGCCGACGCGTATCCCGAACCTTCTGGTGAACGGAGCATCCGGTATTGCTGTTGGTATGGCTACCAATATGCCTCCTCATAATCTTTCGGAAGTGATTGAAGCATGTGATGCATATATTGATAATCCGGAAATTACGGTAGAGGAACTGATGGAATTTGTTAAAGCACCGGATTTCCCTACTGGCGGATATATATATGGTGTGAGTGGTGTACGCGAAGCATATTTGACAGGTCGCGGACGTGTAATTATGCGTGCGAAAGCTGAAATTGAAAGCGGACAAACACATGACAAGATCGTAATAACAGAGATTCCTTATAATGTAAATAAGGCCGAACTGATTAAATATATTGCTGATCTTGTAAATGATAAGAAGATAGAAGGTATCTCAAATGCCAACGATGAGTCTGACCGTGATGGTATGCGTATTGTTATTGACATAAAACGTGATGCAAATGCAAGTGTAGTGTTGAATAAACTCTATAAAATGACAGCTTTGCAGACCTCTTTTGGCGTTAACAATGTGGCTTTGGTTCATGGACGTCCAAAAACGTTGAATCTAAGAGATTTAATTAAATATTTCATTGAGCATAGACACGAAGTTGTTATTCGTCGTACTCAGTTCGATCTTCGTAAGGCGAAAGAGCGTGCGCACATTCTTGAAGGTTTGATTATTGCTTCAGATAATATTGATGAAGTAATTCGTATCATTCGTGCTGCAAAAACTCCGAATGACGCAATAACAGGCTTGATTGAGCGATTTAACCTGACAGAAATTCAGGCTCGTGCAATTGTAGAAATGCGTTTGCGTCAGTTAACCGGTCTGATGCAGGATCAGCTTCATGCGGAATACGAAGAAATAATGAAGCAGATAGCTTATTTGGAAAGTATTCTGGCTGATGATGAAGTATGTCGTCGGGTAATGAAAGAGGAATTGTTAGAAGTCAAAGCGAAATATGGAGATGTACGTCGCTCTGAAATTGTTTATTCTTCAGAAGAATTTAATCCGGAAGACTTCTATGCAGATGATCAGATGATTATTACAATTTCTCATATGGGTTATATTAAACGTACACCGTTGACCGAATTCCGTGCACAAAATCGTGGTGGAGTAGGTTCGAAAGGTACGGAAACCCGTGATGAAGACTTTGTAGAGCATATTTATCCTGCTACCATGCACAATACCATGATGTTCTTTACACAAAAGGGTAAGTGTTATTGGCTGAAAGTATATGAAATACCTGAAGGAACGAAGAATTCTAAGGGCCGTGCTATTCAGAACTTGTTGAATATTGATTCGGATGATAATGTAACTGCATACTTGCGTGTGAAGAGTTTAGAGGATTCCGAGTTTATCAATAGCCACTATGTATTATTCTGTACTAAGAAAGGTGTAATAAAGAAGACATTGCTTGAACAGTATTCTCGTCCTCGTCAGAATGGTGTAAATGCTATAACTATCCGCGAAGATGATAGCGTAATTGAAGTTCGTATGACGAATGGAAATAATGAAATCATCATTGCAAACCGCAATGGTCGTGCAATTCGTTTCCATGAGGCAGCAGTTCGTGTAATGGGACGTACAGCAACAGGTGTACGTGGTATTACGTTGGATAATGATGGTCAGGATGAAGTAGTAGGAATGATTTGTATCAAAGATTTGGAGACAGAATCTGTAATGGTAGTTTCCGAACAAGGATATGGTAAACGTTCTGAAATTGAAGACTATCGTAAAACGAACCGTGGAGGTAAGGGTGTGAAGACCATGAATATTACCGAAAAGACAGGTAAGTTGGTAACAATCAAGTCGGTAACCGATGAAAATGACTTGATGATTATCAATAAGTCTGGTATCACTATTCGTTTGAAGGTAGCGGATGTTCGTATAATGGGCCGTGCTACTCAAGGCGTTCGTCTGATAAATCTTGAAAAACGTAACGACCAGATTGGTTCGGTATGTAAGGTTATGACAGAAAGTCTTGAAGATGAAATTCCGGCAGGAGAGGCAGAGGGTACAATCGTGAGTGATCCGAATGCTGATGTTCCTGATATTGATGATGCAGCGGACGTAAATGAAAACGAAAGCAATAACGAAATTGAGGAATAGACATAATATTAATAATTAATCAAACAACAATCATGAAAAGAGTATTATTTTCTATGGTTTTATTGATGGCTGTTAGCTTCTCATTCGCTCAGATGAAGAATGTGAAAGAAGCAAAGAGTATGGCTAATGACGTAAAACCTAATTTTAAGCAGGCTGAACAGCTTATTAAGGAGGCTATGAAGAATCCTGAAACGAAGGATCTTGCTGACACATGGGACGTTGCTGGATTTATTCAGAGACGTATCAACGAGGAGCAAATGAAAAATGCTTTTTTGAAGAAACCGTATGATACATTGAAAGTATACAATAGTATTCTGAAAATGTATGAGTACTATAATAAGTGTGATGAATTAGCGGAAATACCTAATGAAAAGGGAAAAGTTAAAAACAAATATCGGAAGGCTAATGCTTCCAGTATGTTGGCTGAACGTCCTAATTTGATTAATGGTGGTATTCAGTATTTCAACCTGGACAAGAATAAAGAGGCTTTGAAGTTCTTTGCAACCTATGTAGAGTCAGCTTCTTATCCGATGTTAGCTGATAAAGAATTGGCTAAAAACGATACTCTTCTTCCGCAAATTGCTTATTATGCAACATTAGCTGCTGATAGAGTAGGTGATAAAGATGCGATCATTAAATATGCTCCTATGGCTTTATCCGATAAAGATGGAGGTAAATTTGCAATGCAATTGATGGCTGATGCTTATAAAGCTAAAGGTGATACTGCTGCATGGATTAAGTCTTTGGAAGAGGGTATCCTTAAGTTCCCTGGAAATGATTATTTCTTCGCTAATTTGGTTGATTATTATAATAGCTCTAATCAAGCTTCTAAAGCTATGGAGTTTGCTGATAGAATGTTAGCTAATGATCCGAATAACAAGTTGTATTTGTATGTAAAAGCATATCTTTATCATAATATGAAAGAATATGATAATGCAATCGAATACTACAAAAAAGCTATTGCTGCTGATCCGGAATATGCAGAAGCATACTCTAATGTAGGTTTGGTATATTTGATGAAAGCACAGGATTATGCTGATAAAGCAACAACAGATATCAATGATCCTAAGTACGCTGAAGCACAAGCTGTGGTTAAGAAATTCTACGAAGAAGCTAAACCATTCTATGAAAAAGCCAGAGCTTTAAAACCCGATCAACAAGATTTATGGTTGCAAGGTCTTTACAGAGTTTACTATAACTTGAATATGGGACCTGAATTCGAAGAAATCGATAAGATGATGAAGTAAGATCGTTTTCTGAAAAAATATAAGAAGGCTATTAGAAATAGTAGTCTTCTTTTTTTTATTCAATAGTTTAAAGTAGTAATTGAAAAATCTTATATTTGATATGGACTTAAGTGGAACAGGTAAATTTCTTCATTTAAATAAAAATAGAAAAAGGAGTAAGGTCATTATATTACTCCTTTTTCTATTAAACATAATACTTATTATTCCCTAATCTTGGATGCTCATTTTTTGCCTGATTTGATCAGCTGTTAATAACAAGCAATGGTGTATCTGAATGGAAAATCATTTTTCTGGCAATACTTGGATTAAATAATCGAGCAAATATATTCCTTTTGTAAGAAGTCAAAGTGATTATATCTATATGATTATCTTTGATATACTGATCAAGTCCTTTTAATAAATTATCATTCATCACTACGTCATAATGAATTTCAAGCCCCGGATATTGCTTGTGAAAATATTCTTTTATACCTGCTAGTTTTATTTCATTCCAGGTATCTTTAGAATCTGTAAGGTGTATCAAAGATACAGAAAAATGGAATGATTTCCAAGTATTAAAGAATGCCTCGAAAGCAATTAGATCTCTTTGATCAAAATTGGTAATAAAGGCAATCCGTTTTGCTTCACTAAACTGTTTAAATGGTGTATTTTCCGGAATAGCCAATACAGCCGTGCGACTCCTGTCAATAACTTCAGCGGTTACACTGCCAATTAAATCAATGTCTTTCTGATTTTTGCCTCGGGTACCCATAATGATAACCATAGGACGCTGTTCTTTAGCATATCTTAAGATTTCCTCCTCTGGAATACCTTCACGTAAGATGCAGCTATATTTAACGTTGGGAAATTCGCCTGATGCAACTTTTTCTTTTATCTTCTCTGATAAAGCATTGAGATCAGAATGGACTTTTTGGATAATCGTTTTTACAGATTCTTCATCTCCAATCTGGTAATTGAAAACATCCCCATAAGGCAACGACGATGCATAAATAGGCGTGAAATAGACATGCAACAGGATGACTTCTGCATTTTCTGTTTTTGCCAGGTTGAATGCAAATTCACATGCTTTCATCGAATAATTAGAGAAGTCGACGGGAATTAAAATCTTATTTGATTTATCTTCTACTTTGGGCTCCTTCTCTCCCACTATACTTTCAGACAGCCATGTAGAACTTTCTGTTATTTTCAAAGCACGTGGCAGATCGCTTTCTTTAATTCGTAAACGCACTCCCGATGAAACAACCGGTTGTATTTGATTAACGTTATGAATGTAGGTTTCTATACCTTCATTTTCCAAGACATTCTTTAAGATCTGCGCTTTGGTGTATGTCAGAATGGCCAGGGTTACTAATTTGTCTTCCATAAATGTACATTTTATAAGGTGAAAACAAATAAGAAATCCCAATTGTTTGATTCAATTGGGATTCAGTTTGTTATATTTTAAACTTGCACAGATTCGGTAGCCTGTTCTTTTTGCATACTCATATTCAATTCATCTAGGATTTTTAAAGCCCGATCAAGAACGGTCGTGTCATCCAACATTACAAGCCCACCATCTGGACCGGGCTCGAGATGTATTCCGACGCTTTTTCCCTCCTTGAAATTGTGTCCTCCGAAGAAGTTTCGCACTGTATCTACGTGCAAACCAAGTTCGTCTGCTATTCTATGCATGCTACCGCTAGGCAATGAATCTTTAATTTTACGAAGTTCATTAAACGTTATTGTTCTCATGTCTCATAAATTTAATGGTTAATACTATGTGATTTTTTTATCACGCTATAAACTTAAGCAAAAAAAAAGATAAAACAAATTATTTGCTTATCTTTTTTTCTTGAATATATAAAATCTATTAATGACCTTTATATCACCTCGATAGCAGAAGCAGGTACCCACCCGACTTTTCCATCTTCCAGTCGAATTTCTTTCCATTCTTTCATAGAGTTGTCTTTGACACTTACCTTTCTCCCTTCATGGAGAATAAACAAGCTAGTCCCACTCTCACTTGGAGTACTTCGTACTGTTACACTCGGATTCATTACTATCGCCTCACTTCGATTAACCAAATGCTCTTTTTGTTGCGAAGCAAAAAGATTAGAGCAAACAGTGACAATCAGCAAAATGATTCCTGATATGAATCCTATTTTCTTTAACATAATCTGTTTGGAGAATATAAAGAAATAGAAAGCGATAATCAATAGAATAAAGGAGACAATACTCCATGTGGCCCATGCATCTACACTCATACTATTTGTCAGAGATTTGATCCATGAAACAAAGAATACTTCAGGAACAGGTTCAACCTTGTCTATTGTTTTTGCACGTGCCACTTCAAGATTAGCACGGATGTCACCATTTCCTGGTTGTAATAGCAGAGCACGCTCATAATTTAAAACAGCTTTCGCTATCTCCCCTATTTTATAATAACTATTTCCCAGATTGTAATAGACGTCGGCAGCTTCTCCATTTTTCAGTAATGCTTCATATATCTGAATAGCTGCTGCATAATCTTCTTTTATATATGCGGAATCTCCTTCAGCTTTTGTTGCATCTTCCAGTGTATTACTGGAAAATGTGGTATGCGAAGCGTGGATAGAATCAACTCCATTCGTTTGTCTAGTATCAATGCTTAACGAATCTTGTCCGAAACAAGTAAGCGACATTGATAATAATATAAAAAATAATATCTTTTTCATGACATAATCTCTTCTGGGTTAATGTTTTATTGAATTCTCCATTTTGCTTATTACTTCTATTGAAGAAGAATAAACTTTATCCATAGCTTGATTCTCATCACCTGGAGCAAACCGTGCAAATTCACAATCATTCAATGCATTCAGGAATTCTTTGATTAGTTCCTCATTTACTCCGTGATTTCTTAGTTTCTCTTCAATATTATCTTTAGATAAACGAGATACCGGAATATTCAGTTTGTCACTTATATATCCCCACAATGCCTTTAATACCTCATCGTAGAAAGCATCTTTTTTATTTTCGGAGAGTAATTTTCCTGCAAGCTTCATACGCTTCGTTGCCACTTTATTTGCTTTCTTCGTACGCATTTTAGCAACATTTGCATTTTCAGCAGCTTGCTTACGATAAATAATAAAGAAAATAATAAAGGCAAGAGCCGGAATGATATAGAATAACCAATATGTCATTGAACCATAGAAGAAACTTCCTTTAGGTTGGAGAGTAACTTCATTCTGTTTGATATAACGGATGTCTTCACCTAATACTTTCAAGTCCTCTTTATTCGTGAAGTTAGCAATTACTTGATCCGCATTACCTGCACCTTTCTCAACATTTACTACATAATCTTCTGTTTTCAGTGTTTTGTAAGACTTGGAGCGAATATCAAAATAGCTGAAAGATACTCCCGGAATCTTATATGTTCCGGCATGTCTCGGAATTGCTAAATATTCAATAACTTTATTGCCTGTGAGTCCTTCCCGGGTTAATCTGACTTGATTGTCTACTTTGGGATCATATACTTCAAAATCATCCGGGAATTTAATTTCCGGATTAGAAATCAACTTCAGGTTACCTGTACCGGATATTACCAGTTTAATAGTAATAGCATCATTGGTTTTCAGTTCCTTACTGTTGATAGAAGAAGATATATTGAACTCTCCCACTCCACCTGAAAAATCTGCAGGTTTACCCGTAGGAAGCGGATTGACATTTATTGCTATCTTAGGAGTGGAAATATTTTTTTTAATTTCAATGACATTATTTCCTCCATTGAAGAAGGCATCAAAAGGATCATCTGATTGCACAGGTTTTCCGATAGTCATCTGGAACTGTGCCGGATCAATATATAGCTTTCCTGATTGTTGCGGGAAGAGAACAAACTGGCGATAAACCGTTGTATAGTAATTACGTCCCTGATAATGCTCCGGAGTCCATCTTGCATTGGTTGTCATTTCTATTTCTTGAGAATGGAAACCTTTAAAGTCGGGCAATTTCGCATTATTAAGTTGTAAGTTGGATTCTCTGGTGTATATTTTATAGGTCAGGACAAAAGCCTCCTGTTCATACACATTTGTTTTACTGGCACTTGCCATAATAAAAAGGTCCTGATTAGAGACACTTGTACCAGATGAGGAATGTATAGAACCACTACTACTATTATTTTGTCCGCTATTGCCACCTTGATCTTGTGGCAATACTTTAATCTTTACTGAGTTTGACACCATTTGGTCACCATCGGCAACAATGGAGGCACCGGGTATTGTGTATTCTCCGGCATTATTAGCCATTAATATGTATGTAAATGTAATACTACTAGTAGATGTAACATTACCATTCACTATTTGAGTACTACTTTGTTGTGAACGGCTTGGGCCCATCAATACATCAAAACCTTTGATTGATGGTGCCCGAAAATCTTTCACTTTTTGTGTAGTTACAATATACGACAGCCTGAATTGTTCGCCTACTACCACTGCATCAGGAGCAGAAGCAGTAAAAGACACCTTATCAGCAAACACATGAGTGCTATATGCTATCAATGCCATCAATATAATAATCAGTTTTTTCATTGCTTATGAAATTTATATCATCAACTTTATATTACCAATCTTTTTCCAAGCGACCGCCTTGCATAACTTTTTGTTGCTTCTTCACTTTATCCTGCACATCTTTTTCGTCCTGCATGACAGAGTTCAGTAATTGTTCAGCATTCTCCTTTGACATCTGATTGTCTTGTTTCTTTTCAGATTTCGGTGGTTGCTGCTGATCTTTCTTTTCATCTTGTTTCTGATCCTTCTGTTTGTCTTTATTCTGGTCCTGTTTCTGATCTTGCTTTTGCTGATCTTTGTTTTGGTCCTGATTTTGATCTTGATTCTGCTGATTTTGTTGGTCTTTCAGCATTTTCTGTGCGAGAGCCAAATTGTACCGGGTTTCATGATCGGTAGGATTATTACGCAGTGACATTTTATATGCATCTACAGCTTTGGCATAGTCTTTACCAGCCTGGAAAATTACTCCCATATTGTGATAAATATGGGCGTAGTTTCTATTTTATCTTTTTCTATTTTGCTGGCCGATACATATTGTTCCATGGCATCCTGAAACTTTTGCTGTTGCGAAAGGGTATTTCCCAGATTATACATGGATACCGTAGACTTGGGATTAGCTTCCAAGGCCTTCCGATAGTTCACCTCTGCATCAACAAATACGCTATCATTAAACAGACGGTTTCCCTTACGGATATAGTCGCGTTCTGCTTTCTGAGCCGATACACCAGCTGCCGCTAACAGAAATACAGCGAATAGAATATATTTACTTTTTAACATACGTATAACTATTTCTTATTAGAAAACAGGTGAATGTTCTTAAATAAAGGATTTTTGCGATCCAGAATTAAGATTTCTGCCAATAACAATAGTAGAATAACCCATGCAATAGCCTGGAATTGTTCGTTAAACTCCGTATATACTTTCGACTCTACATCAGATTTCGCCATTTTATTCACTTCTTGATTGATGGCCTTTTGGGCTGAATTAGAATTATCTACTCGTACATATATACCTTTTCCTTCTTTTGCAATTTCCTGACACATAGCTTCATTCAAACGGGTAACAATCACATTACCTTCCCGGTCGCGGCGGTAATCATTCGTTCCTTCCACCGGTATTGGAGCGCCATCAGGCATACCTACTCCCAATACACTTACCTGAATACCCTTTTCTGCCGCAGCTTTGGCAGCTTCCACTGCACCACCTTCATGATTTTCACCATCAGTAATAACAATAATGGCGCGTCCTACCCCTTCTTGCGGAGTGAAACTACGAGCTGCCAGATTGATTGCTTCCCCAATAGCTGTACCCTGTTTAGAAATCAACGAAGGACTAATGGATTCTAAGAACATCTTAGCGGAAATATAGTCACTTGTAATTGGCAGCTGTGTAAAAGCGTCACCGGCAAATACAATCATACCTACCTTATCATTATCAAGCTCATCTACTAATCTGGATATTAATCTTTTTGCTTTTTCTAAACGGCTAGGCTGTACATCCTGCGCTAACATAGAGTTTGAAATGTCCAAAGCAATAATTACCTCTACTCCCTTGCGTTTAACCGTTTCCAGTTTTGAACCGAATTGAGGGCGTGCCAGTAATACGGAGAACAAACCAATAGCAACAAAAATAATCCAGAATTTTACATCCGGACGATATTTGGATACGTCAGGCATTAACTGAGCCAACAAAGTCGGATCTCCGAAACGTCGGATATTCTTTCTCCTCTTGTAATTGGAATACAAGTAGAAAGCTGCTAAAAAAGGTAATAGCAACAATAAATATAAATATGTAGGTTCTCCAAATCGAAACATCTTCTTACTATTTTATGATTGGCAAATAACGATTGACAAACATCCTTATGGAATTTTCTTGAGTACCGAATTACGTAATAGTACTTCCAACAAGACACAGAGGAAAGCTGCTAAAGCAAACCAATGATATTCTTCGTCCCGCTTACTATACTCTTTTACATTCAGTTTCGTCTTTTCCAGTTTATCAATTTCTTCATATACTTCTTTAAGCTTCGAGTTGCTCGTAGCCCGGAAATAGTTACCATCTGTCGTTCCGGCAATCTCTGTCAATGTCTTTTCATCAATTTCTACCGGCATACTTACATATTGCACCGTATTTCCGACTGGATAAGGATAAGGAGCCATTCCATTGGTACCTACTCCGATGGTATATACACGAATACCAAAGCTTTTTGCTATTTCTGCCGCTGTCATAGGCGAAATATCTCCCTTGTTATTTGTACCATCCGTCAATAGGATAATAACTTTGGATTTCGCTTTGCTATCTTTTAAGCGGGTTACAGCATTTGCAATACCCATACCGACAGCAGTACCGTCAGTGATAAGACCACATTTGATATTATGTATCATATCCAATAATACAGCATGGTCTACAGTCAACGGACATTGGGTGAAAGTTTCTCCTGCAAATAATGTAATACCGATATTATCATTGGGACGTCCATTGATAAACTCTGCAGCTACGTCTTTAGCAGCTTCCAGTCTGTTCGGCTTCAAGTCTTCAGCCAGCATACTGGTAGAAACGTCGATAGCCAGCATAATATCAATTCCTTCTATCTCACTGTTCTGCCACTTATTAGTAGTTTGCGGGCGTGCAAGAACCAAAATAACCAGTACTAAAGCAAGGCAGCGTAATAGAAATGGAACATGCAACAAATAATTCTTATAACTTTTAGGTGTATGCGCATATACCCGGGCATCTGAAATTTGAAGAGTTGCTTCACTTTTCTTTTGCTTCAGGATATACCATACAATATACGGTATAAGCAATAATAGCAAAAACAGATATTCAATATTGGCAAAAACCATTTTATTTATGATTTAACAGTTTACTATTTAGTATTAAGCTATACATCCTTTATACAAAAAGATTGTATAACTGTAGACCTATATATATAAAGGTACCGATCAATGCTGCTGATAACAATGCAATTCCACAAATCAGCATAGCTTTAACACGTAAAGAACGTTTCTCAATAATAGTGATTTCCGTTGGTTGCGGTTTCTGATTTTCCTCTTCCGGTTGTTTGGTCTCATTGATAAAATCAATGGCATTAATCAAATTGGCATCGTTTTCATTCATCTGAGGATTATGCTTGGCGAACTTCACTAAATCAGCAGTCTGGAACAATAGTTTTAGGTCTGATATGGCCTCTTTATCATTCATTTCCAGTAACTGATCAATTATTTCAGAAGAAGTCATTTCCAATGCATTAAATCCGAAACGATCCTTAATATATGTACGAATAGCATCGGTAAGTTCGGTATAGTACTCCTTCGATTGCCCTTTCTGCCACACCTTCTCTGTCTTGATACGTTCTATCTCTTTCATTGCAGCCTGATGTGGCGGCAATTTAGGTTCAACTTTAATTTTACGGATAATCGGTTTATTATCACGTATGCGAACAATCAGATAGATCAGCAAACCAAGCAAAGGTAAAGCCAAGAATGAACAAGCGATCAATCCATACCAGTCTTCCCATGCAAAAGGAGCTTTCATCACAGATTTTTGTCCGAAGAACTGGTCCGGATGTAAGGTGTCAACCGGCATTGAATATACTTTTAATGCGAGAGCTTTGGAGTTGTACACTTTCCCATCTACGGTAACTGGCATTGGCGGGAGATAATATAGAGCAGAGTCAAAAGAAGTGATAATGTACTCCTGCGTAATCACCATCCGCTGACGATCATTCAGGAATTGGGTATCTGGTTTGACTGTTTCTATAATTTCTACACCTCTTACCAGTGTATCAGTGTAAGCAGGAAAAATAGCACGCTGTTTGGCATCCATGGCTACTTGCAGTTGCACTTTCGCCTGTTCGCCGATCAGTATCTGCAGTGAATCAATTTTTGCTTCTACTGTAACAGACTGTGCTACTGCTTTACTGACAAACAATAGACCTAATAATGCTATCAGAATAATATTTCTATTCATCTTTGATTCCATTAATTTCGTTTGGCAAATAAATTCAACAATGCCTTTACGTAATCCTGATCGGTTCTGACGGATACAGCATCTACGTTACTTTTGGTAAAAGTATCGTTCAATTCAGTCTGCTTTTGTATCCACCAGTCGCGATGTGCCCGGCGTACAGCTTTGGAAGAAGTGTCAATCCATTGTTCATGCCCAGTTTCTGCATCTTTGATTCGCATCAGTCCTACTGGAGGAAGATCACTGACTCTCCTGTCGTATACTTGCAATGCTACTATATCATGTTTCCTGTTAGCAATGGTCAGCGCATTCTTAAAGCTTTCCTGGTCAATAAAATCTGATAAGATAAATGCAGTGCAACGCCTTTTCATTACGTTTGTCAAATATTCCAAGGCAAGACGAATATTTGTGCGACGGCTTTCCGGTTGGAAATCAATTAATTCACGGATAATATACAAGATATGTTTACGTCCTTTCTTGGGAGGAATAAACTTCTCTATCCGGTCTGAAAAGAAAATCACACCTATTTTATCATTATTCTGGATGGCAGAGAAAGCAAGAGTAGCAGCGATTTCCGTCACCATATCTTTCTTTAACTGCTTGATCGTACCAAATTCCAAACTTCCGGAAACATCAACCATTAACATAACTGTCAGTTCACGTTCTTCTTCAAACACTTTCACATAAGGTTTATTGAAGCGCGCAGTCACATTCCAGTCTATGTCACGTATATCATCACCGAATTGATATTCACGGACTTCCGAAAATGACATACCCCTACCTTTGAAAGCCGAATGATACTGGCCTGCAAAGATATTGTTAGACAATCCTCGTGTCTTTATTTCAATTTGGCGAACTTTTTTTAGTATTTCACTTGTTTCCATTTATACAGTAGTTAATTAGTAGGTAGTTAAGTAGTCATGCATAGATATTTATGACTACTTATTGACTGTATTATAACTACAAATTAGGGTACTTCAACCTTATTCAGAATCTTACTGATGATTTCGTCCGAAGTCATGTTGTTAGCTTCAGCTTCGTATGTCAATCCGATACGGTGACGAAGAACATCATGTGCTACAGCACGTACATCTTCCGGAATAACGTAGCCGCGACGTTTGATGAATGCATACGTACGAGCAGCTAAAGCCAGATTGATAGACGCACGAGGTGAACCTCCGAATCCGATCATATCTTTCAGTTCCTTGAGATCATATTTTTCAGGGAAACGAGTTGCAAATACGATATCTACAATATAACGCTCGATCTTCTCATCCAGATAGACTTGACGAACAACCTTACGTGCTTCAATAATTTCATCCGCTCTTAGAATAGGTTTCACATTGAACTTCTCACTATTGATATTCTGACGAATAATCAATTTTTCTTCTTCCAACTTCGGATAATCAATGACTACTTTCAGCATGAAACGGTCAACCTGTGCTTCAGGAAGCGGATAAGTACCTTCCTGTTCGATAGGGTTCTGAGTTGCCAATACAAGGAAAGGTTCCGGTAACATGAATGTTTCTTTACCAATAGTAACCTGACGTTCCTGCATTGCTTCCAGCAAAGCACTTTGTACTTTTGCAGGAGCACGGTTAATTTCATCAGCTAATACAAAGTTTGCGAAAATAGGTCCGCGCTGCACTTTAAAAGATTCATCTTTCTGACTGTAAACCATTGTACCGATAACGTCTGCAGGCAATAAGTCCGGCGTAAACTGGATACGGCTATATTTCGCATCAATCAGAGAAGCGAGTGTCTTAATAGCCAAAGTTTTCGCCAAACCAGGCACACCTTCCAAGAGGACGTGGCCATCGGAAAGTAATCCGATAAGCAGTGATTCAACCAAATGTTTCTGACCAACAATGATTTGGTCCATACCTGTCGTAAGATTGGTAACGAAAGCACTTTGTCTTTCAATCCGCTCATTTAGCTCGCGGATATCAATTGATTCAGCCATAAATACTTAATATTTTATTATTTAAATCCCATTAATTTTATGTAAGCCTTGCCTGTGTCATAAGGCTTTTTATTTTGCCCCAAAAGTACGCCATATAATTAACGATTGCAACTAATTTTTATTAAAAAACAATGCGAAATCTTTAGATTAAGGTACTTTCATACGCTTTTGTACATCCATAACACTTCACCCGACCAATACAGGATTTGCATGGTCGGGTGAATGGATTATAACTACTTATTCTTTTGTAAGTTCTGGTATTTCAATAGTTGTGCCATACGGTACATTGTTGGGGTTCTTAATAACCTTCGGATTGTGTTTCACAATGTATGGCCACATTGCCTTTGTACCATAAAAACGCAAGGAAACCCTAGTCAAAGTTTCTCCTTCTTTGATTGTATATTTTGTCTTGGTTCCCGTAATCTTATAAGATGCTGAATCCAGATAGGCAGAAGTAGCAGGTTGTTGTGTAACCGTTTGAGGTTCTGCTTTGACAGGAATAGCTTCTTCTTTTTTGGCAACCGGTTGTGTCGTGGTAGCGACTTTGGATACATCAGGCGTTATTACCTTTGTAGTATCCTTATGTGCAATCGTATCAGAAAGCTGCGCTTCCGGTTGAACGGGTTGAGTGGTCACAGGCGGCATATCCAGTGCATTCTTGTCAGATGAAGAAGAGAATAAATCCGGATAATAAATAAAAAGAATGACACCTCCGCATAATAACAAAACGACTACAATAACAGCTATTAAATAAGGTACAGGAGATTTTTCCTTCACTGGGGCTGTCTTTTTAGAAACCGGCTGGGATACTTGTTCCGGTTGGACCGGTTTTATCGTTTCTTTTTCAGCAGGAGGCACTATAGGAGTCACAGGTTGCAGATTTGCTTTTAGAAGCTCTTGCTCTATAATCTTTTCGGCAGTGATCTCTTCTTTTTCTTCTTCTATAAATGCTGCTTGCTGCTCATTGATTATCACTTCCTCTTCCGGAACCTCTTCATCTTCCAGCTGTTCTACCTTTTCTTCGATATCAGTCTCTGTAATGGCTTCTTCAGGCTCTTTAGGAGACGTCTGTTCTGTCGATTCCTGTGCTATTGCAGATTCCTCAGTAATAGCAGGTTCTTCAATGGACTCTTCCACAAGTGGCTGACTGGCTATTTGCTCTTCCTGAATCGGCTCTTCTTCCGAAAGACCATCATCAGTACCTTCATTTTCTTCTATCACAGTAGTTTCAGAGTCATCCCCCATCTCATTCAAGACTGCCTGTGCTGACGCTTCCTCTCCTGTTTCTTCTTCCTCAGTCTCTTCTATCGGAGTATCTTCCAGAATTGTATTTTCATTCAATACAACAGTCTCAAAGTGTGCAAAAGGTTTATTTATCGTATCCCTTAGATTTGCATCCGGAGAAAATGAGACTTTTGTATGTCCTTTTATCTGGAAACGCTCGCCTGTGTTGACATTGACACTTTCCCGGCTATCTACATCAATAAGTTTGAAAGTTCCCAATCCTTTGATTTTTACAGTCTTTTCGTTCTCCAAGGCTTGTTCTATCAAGAGGAAAAACTCTTTAACAAACGCTTCGGCGTCTTTCTTGGTCATGCTATGTTTGGCTGCCAATAAGTCAGTAAGGTCTTGAATTGTTAGTCTTTCATTCATAACGGGAAATATTTATTTAAACTTATCTTTCAATGTATTGCTAGGTCTATACGATAATACCAATTTAGGTGGAACCAGCATGCGTTGTTTGCTTGCCGGGTTGATTGAAATCCGTTCCGCTTTCTTTTTCACTTCAAAAGAACCGAATCCTTGAATTGCAATCACATTACCTTCTTCCAATTCTTGTGTCATACTGGACAACAAAGAATTCATCAATTCGGAAGTATCCTTGATTGTGTATCCCAATCTTTCCGCTAGTTCGGATGTAAATTCCTTATTATTCATAGTCATTTATAATCTTTGCATATAAATCAAAATCGTCCGCATTCACCACTTCTACCTGATAAAACTGTCCGATCTTAAGTTCTCTCTCTGAACGATCAATCAATACTTCCGGATCTACTTCCGGTGAATCAAATTCTGTCCGTCCGATATAATAATCTCCTTCCAGACGATCGATGATCACTTTCATCTGTTTACCGATCTTTTCTGCACTTAACTCTGCCGAAATACCTTGCTGGATATCCATCAATTCATCAAGTCGGGCTTGTTTAACCTCTTGTGGAATAGAATCTTCGTATGTTTCTGCAGCATAAGTCCCTTCTTCTTCGGAATATGCGAAAGCACCCATTCGATCAAAACGTACTTTACGTACAAATTCTTTGAGATCCTCGAAGTCTTCCTCGGTTTCTCCGGGATGTCCTACCATTAAAGTCGTCCTCAGGTGAATGCCCGGCACTTCTCTGCGGAATTGTTCGATCAATTGGTAAGTATCCTCTTTGCTCACTTGTCGGCGCATTAACTTCAACATATTGTCACTGATGTGCTGAAGGGCAATGTCCATGTATTTACATACATTGTCACGTTCGCGCATAACCCGGAATAAATCTGTTGGGAAATGTGCTGGATAAGCATAATGCAAGCGAATCCATTCCACCCCGGGTATATCAGAAATACGCTCAATCAATTCCGGAAGCATTTGTTTCTTATACCGGTCTATGCCGTAATAAGTCAATTCCTGTGCGATCACCTGAAATTCTTTCACGCCTTGCGATACCAGGTATCGTACTTCGTCCAGAATTTCTTCCATTGGTTTGGAAATATGGTGTCCTGTAATAATAGGGATAGCACAATAAGAACATTTACGATCACATCCTTCTGAAATTTTCAGGTAAGCATAATGCTGGGGAGTTGTCAATGTCCGTTCGATATATAATTCATCGTGATAGACCTTTCCCAAGTCCTGTAAAAGCTCCTTCCAATTAAACTTCCCATAAAACTTATCTACCTGTGGTATCTCAACAGCTAATTCCTTGAGATAGCGTTCGGAAAGACAACCCATCACGAAAAGTTTCTTTAAATCCCCTTCTTCCTTTCTTTCAGCGAACTCCAGAATCATATTTATGGATTCTTCTTTGGCATCACCAATGAAACCACATGTATTGATTACCGCAATTTCTCCTTGCGGATTTTCAGTGTCATGAGTTACGCTGTATCCGACTTCCTCCAATTGGCGCATTAGCTGCTCGGAGTCAACCAGATTTTTAGAACATCCTAAAGTAATAATATCTATTGTTTTTCTTTTCATGCATTTTCTCCAAACAAGGAATCAACGAATTCATTTTTACGGAATACCTGCAGGTCTTCCATGCCTTCGCCTAGTCCGATATACTTAACAGGAATCTTGAATTGATCGGAAATACCAATCACAACACCACCTTTAGCGGTTCCATCAAGCTTAGTGATGGCCATAGCGGTAACTTCCGTCGCCAAAGTAAATTGTTTGGCTTGCTCAAATGCATTTTGTCCGGTGGAACCGTCCAGTACCAATAAAACTTCATCCGGTGCATCAGGCACTACCTTTTTCATCACATTCTTAATTTTGGTCAACTCGTTCATTAAGCCTACCTTATTGTGCAGACGACCGGCTGTATCAATAATAACCACATCTGCGTTATTGGCAACGGCCGAACTAAGAGTGTCATAAGCCACAGATGCGGGATCTGCTCCCATTTTCTGTTTAACTACGGGAACTCCTACCCGTTCTCCCCAAATCATTAGCTGTTCCACAGCTGCAGCGCGGAAAGTGTCAGCGGCTCCCAAGTAAACGGATTTACCTGCTTTCTTGAATTGATAAGCCAGTTTACCAATGGTCGTAGTTTTACCTACCCCATTTACTCCCACAACCATGATGACATAAGGTTTTCTTGCGATGGGTACGTCGAAATCAGCTACATCACCCGAATTATTTTCAGTAAGCAGAGCTGCTATTTCGTCACGTAATATAAGATTCAGTTCCTGAGTATTTACATACTTATCTGCAGCTGCACGTTTTTCGATGCGCTTGATAATATTTAAAGTTGTTTCTACGCCGACGTCAGATGTAATCAGCACTTCTTCCAGATTATCTAATACTTCATCGTCTACTTTTGACTTGCCAGCCACAGCACGAGCTATTTTACTGAATACGCTCTCTTTGGTTTTAGATAATCCTTTATCTAAAGTTTCCTTCTTCTCCTTTGAAAAAAAACTAAAAAATCCCATATTTACACTTGTTTGTATAATACATTTGCTACAAAGATATAACAAAGGATTGGAAAAGTAAAAAAAGAAGCAATAAAAAATCCCCTCATTGTTCGCCAATGAGAGGATTTTGCAGTTATAGCGTATATGCTATTTCGATTATTTTTTGAAAAAGTCTTGTACTTTTTCGTTCGGAACCATTTGTTCATCAAAAACGTATGCTCCAGTTTTCGGAGATTTTACCATTTTGATAACCTTGGTATAAGCACGACCTTCTTTAGAACCTTCGTGCAAACTTGCTACTGTTTTCTTTGCCATGGGTTATACTACTTTATTATTTAATTTCCTTGTGTACTGTTACTCTCTTCAGAATCGGGTTGTATTTTTTCAACTCAAGTCTTTCTGTAGTATTCTTTCTGTTCTTAGTTGTGATATAACGAGATGTTCCCGGCATTCCACTGTCTTTGTGTTCTGTACATTCCAGAATCACTTGTACTCTGTTACCTTTTGCTTTCTTTGCCATTGTAAGTTTTCTCCTCTACGTTTAGCCGATTACTTTAATGCTTTTCCAATCACAATAACCTTTAGCCACTGCTTCAGTCAGCGCAGCATCCAGTCCTTTTTTGTTGATAATACGCAACCCGTTAGCACAAATGCTAAGGCTGATCCAACAATCTTGTTCTACATAATAGAACTTTTTGTTAAACAAGTTCAAATCAAAGGTTCTTTTAGTTCTTCTCTTTGAGTGTGAAACATTGTTGCCAATCATGGCTTTCTTTCCGGTAATTTGACAAATCTTCGACATTTCTATCTTATTTTTATAGTTTTATATCTATACTTCTTTCAAACAGGACGCAAAGTAAGCACTTTTATCCGTATAAAACAAGAATTTCCTAAAATAATTCACTTCCAGGCACCTATTTTTCTTTATTTGAGTAAATCACGGAGCATTAATAGTGCATTATTGCCTGCTCTTTCGATATTCATGCTTCTTCCGCGGTTCGTTTCCTGTTTGTAAGTACGAATTTCGTTTTTATAACCAGCGGCTATCCAAACAGTTCCCACCGGCTTCTCGGGAGTACCCCCTCCAGGACCTGCTATCCCTGAAGTAGCAACGGCGCAATCGGTTTTTAGTGCTTTCATCGCACCTTTTACCATTTCAATCACAGTTTCTTCGCTGACGGCCCCATGTTGCTCCAATGTTTCGGAGGAAACGTGTAAAAGTCCCATTTTTACTTCATTAGAATAGGCTACTACGCTTCCGTTAAAATATTCAGAACTACCGGCAATGGAGGTCAAACGTGCGGCAATACTGCCTCCGGTACAACTTTCTGCGGTGGAAACGGTCAATTTCTTCTTTTTTAAAAGTTCACCGACTATAACTTCCAATGGCGTATCTTCTTCACCGAAAATGTCTTCACCAAGTATTTTCTCTAATTTTACCTTTTCACGTTCAAGAAGAACTTTTACTTCTTCCCTGTTTTGTCCGCGTCCTGTCAGTCTAAGACGAATAATCCCCAGCTTAGGCAAATATGCCAATTTGATACATTCTGGCAGAGCACTCTCCCACGGTTCCAGTTTTTCTGCCAATACGGATTCCGGATAGTGTTGTACAAGAAATGTTTGATGCATAATCACATCCGTTTGAAACCTCTCGTGCAGTTTAGGTAATACACTTTCTGTCATTACGGCAGTCATCTCTTGCGGAACGCCCGGCATGGAAACAAGTACCTTTCCATCTCTTTCGAACCAGCTGACAGAAGCACTTCCTACAGGATTATTTATCACTGTACAATCTTTCGGAACCATTGCCTGGCTTTTGTTGAGTGCATTCATTGGTATTTTCCCTGCCAGTACCCGTTTTACATTTTCGAATACTTCTTCGCTGAAAACCAGTTCTGTATGAAAGTATTTGCATAAAGTTTGTTTGGTGATATCGTCTTTGGTAGGTCCGAGTCCTCCGGTTACTAAAACAATATTCACCCTTTCCATCGCATTATCAATCGCTTCCAAGATTTCCTTTTCCCGGTCACGGATTGAAACAATACGAAGAACCTCAATGCCTATTTTATTTAATTCCTGCCCCATCCAGGCTGAATTAGTGTCGACAACCTGTCCTATCAACAGTTCGTCGCCAACAGTTATTATTTCGGCAAACATACTTCTTAGTTTTTATCTTATATATAATTAAGGTATACCTTATTATAACGTCACACGAGAATAAGCCGGAAGATCAATAGAACAAAAGTCCTTATCCAGATATTTGAAATATCCGGTAATGGCGATCATAGCTGCATTATCAGTTGTATAACTGAATTTAGGGATAAAAATGTTCCAGCCATATTTCTCGGCATGTTCCCGGAAAGCATTACGCAATCCATTATTTGCAGAAACTCCTCCGGCCACAGCTATTTCATTAATCTTATATTCTTTGGCGGCTTTTCGTAATTTATCCATCAGAATATCCACTACAGTAGCCTCCAATGATGCTGCAAGATCTACTTTATGGTGTTCTATGAAATCAGGATCTTCCTTTAACCAGTCGCGTAATGAATATAAAAAGGAAGTTTTCAATCCGCTGAAGCTGTAATCTAAACCAGGAATATGCGGTTTGCTGAATGTAAAAGCTTTCGGATTTCCCTGACGAGCCAGTTTATCAATGATCGGTCCGCCGGGATAACCAAGTCCCATCACTTTAGAGCATTTATCAATAGCTTCACCTGCGGCATCGTCAATAGTCTGTCCAAGAATCTCCATATCATTATAGGCTTTGACCAGTATGATTTGTGAATTTCCTCCAGATACCAGCAAACAGAGAAATGGGTAAACAGGTTGTCTCTCTTCTTCTCCTTCCGCTTTAATAAAATGAGCTAAAACATGTCCGGTCAAATGATTAACATCAATCATTGGGATGTTTAAAGAACGAGCGAATCCTTTTGCAAAGGAGACTCCAACAAGCAAAGACCCCATCAATCCCGGTCCGCGAGTGAAAGCTACCGCGCTCAACTCTTCTTTGGTGACGCCGGCACGTTTTAATGCTTCATGTACTACCGGTACGATGTTTTGTTGGTGTGCCCGTGAAGCCAACTCGGGTACTACTCCACCGTATGCTTCATGTACGGCTTGACTTGATACCACATTTGACAGCAAATAACCATCCTTGATTACGGCTGCCGATGTATCGTCACAGGAGGATTCAATTCCTAAAATTATTGCACTCATAAGTATTTAAACTATTAAACGGTGCAAAAGTAATCATAAAACTACGATTCGTAACGAACTATTTTATATTTTTGTTCGCAAAATAAAAGTTATCGCATATCAGAACGCTGAAAAAGACTGTACGCTGGGTAGTAGGTATTGTACTGGGAGTATATATCGGGACTATTGTTTTGCTGAATATACCAAACATTCAGCAAGCAATGAGTGTATTTGTAGCTGAAGAACTTTCTGAAGTTTTAAATACAAAGGTAGTGATTGGTAGAATTAATATGGGTCTATTGAACCGTATTATTATTGATGATGTATTGCTTGACGATCAGAGTGGTCAGGAAATGCTCAAAGTCACACGTTTGTCTGCCAAGTTCGATATTATGCCCTTTTTTAAAGGAAAGATATCCATTAGCAGTGTCCAGCTTTTCGGATTTAATATCAATCTCCGGAAAGAGACTCCGGATTCCCCTCCTAATTTTAAGTTTGTTTTGGATGCTTTTGCTTCCAAAGATACCGTGAAGAAAGAAAACTCCCTTGATTTGCGTATTAATTCCATCCTGATTCGTCGTGGAAGGATGTCTTATCATGTGTTGTCGGAAGAAGAAACACCGGGGAAATTTAATGCTAAGCATATTCAGCTTCAAAATATCATCGCTAATATATCGCTGAAGGCATTAAGTAAGGACTCTTTGAATTTAGGGATCAAGCGATTGAGCCTTGATGAAAAAGCATCCGGCTTCTCTTTGAAAAAAATGAGTTTGAAACTGGTTGCCAATAACAAGCAGACAAACATTGATAATTTTACAATAGAATTGCCCGAAACCTCTCTCAAGCTCGATACCATTCATTTGGAGTATGATAGTTTGAAAGCTTTTGACCGTTTTACAGAACAGGTGCATTTCTCTTTCCGTACTTTGCCATCGCAAGTTACTTTAAAAGATATTTCTCCTTTTGTCCCTATCCTCTCGCATTTCAAGGAACCGGTGACGTTGGATATGGAGGTGAAGGGAACTGTGGATCAGTTGACTTGTTCGCATCTGGAGATTACAGCCGATGACCGTCAGTTCCGTCTGCGAGGAGATGTATCGCTTCAGGACTTATCGCGTCCACAAGATGCGTATGTATATGGAACTCTTTCCGAACTTTCGGCCAATACCCGCGGAGTCGGTTTTTTAGTGCGTAATTTGAGTCCTAATTATAATGGAGTTCCTCCTCTTCTCGAACGTTTGGGCAACGTGAGTTTCCAGGGAGAAATTTCGGGATACTTCACGGACTTAGTTACTTATGGACAATTACAAACGAGTCTTGGAAATGTAAAGACCGACTTAAAATTGAGTTCTGATAAGACAAAAGGATTGTTTGCGTATTCCGGAGCTGTCAAAACAGAGGATTTTCAACTAGGTAAATTATTGGATAATGAGGAATTGGGAGAAATTACTTTCAATCTGGATGTACATGGCCGGCATATTGCTGACCACTTGCCTGCCGTAGAATTGAAAGGACTGATTGCTTCGATAGATTATAGCAGATATAGATATGAAAATATCACACTGGACGGAGAATACAAACAAGGCGGATTTAATGGAAAGATTGCGTTGGATGATCCTAATGGCTCTATTTATCTGAATGGAGACGTAAATGTTGCATCCAAAGTTCCTACTTTTAATTTTCTTGCAGTAGTCAATAAAGTACGCCCACATGATTTGAATCTTACGACCAAATATCCTGATGCAGAGTTCTCTTTAAAACTGAAAGCCAATTTTACAGGTGGATCAGTGGATGAGATGATTGGAGAAATCAATGTGGATAGCTTGGAATTTACAGCTCCGGATAAAGCATATTTCATGCAGAATATGAATATCCGGGCAACCAAACAAAATGGAGAAAATCAGCTTAGATTGACTTCCGAATTCCTGAAAGCAAGCATAGAGGGAAAATTCCAATATCACACATTGCCTGCCAGTATTCTGAATATTATGCGGAAATATGTGCCGTCTTTGATATTACCTCCCAAGAAGCCGATTGAAACCCATAATAACTTTTTGTTTGATATACATATATATAATACGGACATTTTATCTACGATATTTGATATACCGTTAACGGTATATACTCATTCTACGTTGAAGGGATATTTTAATGATGCTTTACAACGCTTGCGTGTAGAGGGATATTTTCCCCGTCTGCAATATAAGAACAACTATATTGAGTCAGGTATGATTCTGTGCGAGAATCCGGCAGATCATATTCGTGCACGGGTTCGTCTGACTAATTTGAAAAAGAAAGGAGCAGTCAATCTATCTCTGGATGCACAAGCTAAAGATGACAATGTCAGTACGACTTTGGATTGGGGAAATAATGCTGCAGCAACATATAGCGGGAAATTAGCAGCTGTTGCCAAATTTCTACGTACAAGCGGAGAAAAGTCATTGTTGAAAGCGATGGTGGATGTGAAGCCTACTGATGTTATTTTAAATGATACTCTCTGGAAGATACATCTTTCGCAGGTGGTGGTCGATTCCGGACGAGTGGATGTGAATAATTTCTATTTTAGTCATCAGGATAGGTATGTACGTATTAACGGCCGGCTTTCCGAGAATCCTAAAGATACTGTAAAGGTTGATCTAAAGGATATAAATATGGGATATGTATTTGATATTGCAAGTATATCCGACGATGTAAATTTTGAGGGCGATGCAACAGGAACGGCTTATGCAAGCGGAGTGTTTAAAAAGCCTATCATGAATACCCGTTTATTTATAAAGAATTTCTCACTCAATCACGGTCGTTTGGGTGAACTGGATATATATGGTGAGTGGGATAATGAAAACAGAGGTATCCGGTTGGATGCATCCATTCAGGATATATCTCCTTCTCCGTCGCGTGTCACGGGTATTATTTATCCATTAAAACCCGAGAGCGGACTTGATTTAAATATTGAAGCAAATGAATTGAATCTGAAATTCCTCGAACATTATATGAAGTCTATTGCCAATGATATTAAAGGGCGAGGAACAGGAAAAGTACATTTCTATGGAAAATTTAAAGGATTGAACCTGAATGGTGCGGTTATGACAGATGCATCCATGAATTTTGATATTTTAAACACACATTTTGCGGTAAAAGATACTATTCATTTGGCTCCTACCGGATTGACATTCAATAATATACATATCTCTGATATGGAAGGGCATTCGGGGAGAATGAATGGATATTTGCATTTCCAGCATTTTAAGAACCTAAACTATCGTTTCGAGATACAGGCAAATAATATGCTTGTGATGAACACAAAAGAATCGACAGATATGCCTTTCTATGGTACGGTATATGGTACCGGGAATGTATTGCTCTCTGGAAACGCCATACAGGGGCTCGATGTAAATGTGGCCATGACTACAAATCGAAATACTACCTTTACCTATATTAATGGTAGTGTAGCATCGGCTACTAGCAATCAGTTTATCAAATTCGTGGATAAAACACCTCGTCGTACTATCCAGGATTCTGTTCAAGTAATCTCATATTACGAACAAATACAGCAAAAACGTCAGGAGGAGGAAGAGCAGAAAACAGATATCCGTTTGAATATTCTCGTGGATGCAACTCCCGATGCCACCATGCGAATCATTATGGACCCTATTGCCGGAGATTATATCAGCGGAAAAGGTACGGGAAATATCCGGACGGAATTTTATAATAAGGGCGATGTGAAAATGTTTGGTAATTACCGGATCAATCAAGGAGTATATAAATTTAGTTTGCAGGAAGTGATTCGTAAAGACTTTATTATCAAAGATGGAAGTACAATAACGTTCAATGGTGCACCTTTGGATGCTAACATGGACATACAAGCTTCATATACAGTAAACTCTGCCTCTTTGAATGATTTGATACCGGATGCTTCGGCTATTATACAACAACCCAATGTGCGTGTAAATTGTATCATGAATCTAAGTGGTATGCTGGTACGACCGACTATCAAACTGGGTATTGAGCTTCCGAATGAAAGAGATGAAATACAAACATTGGTACGTAATTATATCAGTACGGAAGAGCAAATGAATATGCAGATTCTTTATTTGCTGGGTATTGGCAAGTTCTATACGGAAGATGCCCGTAATAATAATCAGAATTCGAATGTGATGTCATCGGTGCTCTCATCTACTCTCTCCGGCCAGTTGAACAATGCACTTTCACAGGTCTTTGAAACGAATAACTGGAATATCGGTACGAATTTGAGTACGGGTGATAAGGGTTGGACAGACATGGAAGTAGAAGGTATTTTGTCGGGACAATTATTGAATAACCGTTTATTGATAAACGGAAACTTCGGTTATCGGGATAATCCGATGGCTAATACTAACTTTGTAGGAGACTTTGAAGCAGAATGGCTGATTACCCGTTCGGGAGATATTCGTTTGAAGGCTTATAATGAGACAAATGACCGTTATTACACAAAAACAAACTTGACTACACAAGGTGTAGGTATCATGTATAAAAAGGATTTCAATAAATGGAGTGATCTATATTTCTGGAATAAATGGCGGTTACGCAATAAGCGGAAACGGGAAGAAGCTGAAAAGGTGAAACCGCAACAAACGGACAGCATCACTGATAAAACTGCTAAATCGGCAGTGAAAAGAAAACGTGTACAGGAGCAGTAAAAAATAATAAACGATGACATATCCACCAGGAATTATGTCATCGTTTGTTGTTTGTGAGAATTATGTTTCAGAATTATGCACTTTGACCTATGAAAGGACAGTACCGTTCTCGCCTATGTTTACTACTTTATCTACATCCCCCTTCTCAAGTTCAATTCGATAATATATGCTACCATCTGCTTTTTCAATATACTCCGCTTCGTCAAAACGATATTCTCCATATTGATTATTGAGAGTATTGTTTACTGCTTCAGGCAATTCATTCTGACGTATTTCCCATGAAGTAGAATACCAATTTCCAGTCTGGTTGAACAATACATCTTTTGGGATTCCATTATGAATGATATCTACCTCTGTATATCCAAAATCCCAATCATTTCTATCATCCTCAACGTCTACTTCCATGATTCTTGCATTCGGATACTTTTCATTGATGAAGTTTTTCATAGCTTCAGTCAATTGTACAGGAAGATGTTCGTTGTTATCATCATCAGTGTCTACAATGCTTTTAATCAGAGTTCCATCAGCAGAATAATACAAATCGACCTCCTGATTCTGCTTTTCGACTTCAATTACGAAAACAGTTTCAACGCCTGTCCGTTCCAGTTTGTCTATATCATCCCGCTTCCATGAGGCATATTCGCTGTTCTCAAAAGACATTTTTACTGCTTGTGGTAATGCATTGTAAGGAATGTCCGTTTCTGTCATTTGCCATTTACCATCTTGGGTGAACCATGCAGATGCTTCATATCCGTCATAGAAATCTGCTACATAATATCCAGACTTAGTTTCCCACTTCACATTTGCAGCATTAGGGAATTTGGATGAAAATGCACTTTGAAGTTCGGCAGGAACAGCTATTGAACCATCGTCATCGTTGTCACAACTTTGCAGACTCCATGTGACGCTTAGTGCCAGTAAAAGTGTATAAATCTTTAGTTTCATCTTTGTTCAATTTAAATAGGTTTAGAAATCAATATCAATCAAATTAAATTTCAGGTCAAACTTCAGTTCCGTACGGTTGGACAGTTTTACTTCATAATCTTTCTTATCTCTCTCAATTTTTAGAATTTTAGCATCAGGGTAATTGGTCGTTACGTATTTCTGAATAGCTGCCGGAATAATTGCTGTAGGTACAGAACTATATTTGCAGTTCACTTCTTCCCAGTTGCCTTTGTTGTCAAACTCCACTTTATCGCCATTCGTGAAAATCACTTCATAACTTTTATAAAAGAAATCACTCTCCATTTTGGCTAATGCTACTTTGCTGTCGGCAAAATGCTGTTTGATAAACTGCTGTGCCGGTTGTGGCATTTGAGTTACCTGGATTGGTTTGTCGTCATCTGCACGAGCTACTGTTTGCAAAGTGAAAAGACACACTAATAAGAATACTAACTTTTTCATAATCGTTGTTTTTTAATATTGGTTTTTACTATTATTATTAATTTGATAATGCAAAGATGAGAGGAGAATCTGAAAAGATTTGGGAATTTTGAGAATTTCCGAAAAAAAAATCGAAAAAATATAGTGACGCTATCCGGTTAACATAGCGTCACTATACATAAAGGATACCGTCACCATCCTATAGGGATAGTGTCACTATAATTTCTTCTTGAAATTAGATTCTTTAGGATTCTTTTAAAACTACTAATAGATACATCGCTTATTTTTGCACACACAAATTTGACAATATTCATATTAAACAACCATAAGAACTTTTGTATGACTATGAGAACAAATTATTTTTTATTATTAGCTATTCTATTGGGGATGATCCCTATGAATTACACGCACGCCAATGATTCAATACCTAAGAGCGTGATTCTGTACACACCTTACACAAAAATCTCCGTATCTCCCGGAGCGTCAATTGACTACAGTATTGATCTTATCAACAACACAGACCAGTTGACGAATGCGAATCTTTCTGTCAGCGGATTGTCCGCCAGTTGGAAACACGAAATGAAATCCGGTGGCTGGAGCCTTAGCCAACTATCGGTACTTCCCAAAGAGAAAAAGACTTTCAATTTAAAAGTCGAAGTCCCATTAAAAGTGAATAAAGGTAATTATCACTTTGTGGTATATGCCGGAAACGCCAAACTTCCATTGGATGTGGTGGTTGCTCAAAAAGGAACATACCAGACTGAATTTACTACCGACCAACCCAACATGCAGGGAAATTCCAAATCAACCTTCACTTTCAGTGCCACTTTAAAGAATCAGACTGCCGACCAGCAGCTATATGCTTTGATGGCTAATGCACCCAGAGGTTGGAATGTAGTTTTTAAACCTAACTATAAGCAAGCCACTTCTGCACAAGTGGAAGCCAACAGCACTCAAAATGTAAGTATAGATATTACTCCTCCTGCCAATGTAGAAGCCGGCAGTTACAAAATTCCGGTACGCGCCGCTACAGGTACCACTTCTGCCGAATTGGAACTGGAAGTGGTTGTTACCGGCTCTTATCAAATGGAACTGACTACTCCCCGTGGGTTATTGAGTACAGATGTCACAGCAGGTGATATAAAGAAAATAGAACTGGAAGTCAGAAATACAGGTTCTTCATTACTGAAAGATATTCAGCTGTCTGCTAATAAACCAGCTGACTGGGAAGTAACTTTCGAACCTTCAAAAATCGATGCGCTAAAAGCCGGAGAGACATCAACGGTTATGGCTACTTTGAAAGCTTCTAAAAAAGCATTGCCAGGCGACTATGTGACTACCATCATGGCAAAAACTCCTGAAGTAAATGCAGATGCGCAGTTCAGAGTTGCAGTAAAAACTCCGATGATATGGGGATGGGTAGGCGTTCTTATCATTATTGCCACCATCGGCGTGGTTTACTATCTGTTCCGTAAATATGGAAGGAGGTAAATTATGGGCGAACAAGTGATCGTACTTACCGATTTGACCAAACAATACGGTAATTTCACTGCTGTAGATCATATTCGCCTGAATATCCGGAAAGGAGAAATCTTCGGATTACTGGGACCGAATGGTGCTGGAAAATCAACTACTATCTTAATGATGTTGGGATTGACAGAGCCTACTTCGGGAACAGTTGAAATTTGTGGAATCAATTCTACTACACACCCCATTGAAGTAAAAAGGAAAATTGGGTATTTGCCAGAAGATGTAGGATTCTATGATGATATGACAGGACCGGAGAATTTGATCTATACAGCGCGATTAAATGGTATTTCTGATAAAGAGGCAAAAACCAAGGCTATGGAACTGATGAAGCGGGTAGGCCTTGAAGATCAGTTAGCCAAAAAGACAGGGAAATACTCTCGTGGTATGAGACAGCGGTTGGGATTGGCTGATGTACTTATTAAAAATCCGGAGATTATTATTCTCGATGAGCCGACTTCAGGGATTGACCCTGCAGGTGTTCAGGAATTTATCGAACTGATTCGCTGGTTGAGTAAAGAAGAAGGACTGACAGTGCTTTTCTCTTCCCATCATCTGGATCAGGTACAGAAAGTGTGCGACCGGGTAGGTTTGTTCAGTAATGGCCAATTACTTGCTTTGATCGATATGGCAGAATTGAAAGATAAGAAGCAGGAATTGTCTGATATTTATAACCATTATTTTGAGGAAGGAGGAGAAAGACATGAATAAAGTCAATCATCCTTTTTGGGTTATCGTCAACAAGGAAATTTCCGATCATGTCAAAAGTTGGCGTTTTATTATACTAATAGGTATTATAGCACTTACCTGTATGGGGTCGCTATATACAGCACTCACCAATATTAGTGAAGCCATCAAACCTAATGATCCGGACGGTTCGTTTCTTTTCTTGAAGTTGTTTACGGTTTCAGATGGGACTCTCCCCTCTTTTGTGCTGTTTATTAACTTCTTAGGTCCCCTATTGGGAATCGCTTTGGGATTTGATGCAGTCAATTCCGAACAAAATAAAGGAACATTGAGCCGTATGCTGTCCCAGCCTATTCATCGCGATTGCATTATCAATGCGAAGTTTGTGGCTGCTTTGATTGTGATAGGTATCATGTTGTTTGTATTGGGCTTTCTGGTGATGGGATGTGGGCTGATTGCTATTGGTATTCCTCCTACGGCAGAAGAGTTTTGGAGAATTGTTTTCTTCATCATTACCAGTATCTTTTATGTAGCATTCTGGTTGAATCTGGCTATTCTGTTCTCACTCCGTTTCCGTCAGGCAGCGACTTCTGCCTTAGCATCTGTGGCTGTTTGGCTGTTTTTTAGTGTATTCTATACCATGATTGTTAATTTGGTGGCAAAAGGGTTGAGTCCGTCACAGATGGCATCACCTTATCAGATTATCAGTTATCAGAAGTTTATTCTAGGGTTGATGCGTTTGGCACCGAGTGAACTGTTTAATGAAGCTACCACCACACTATTGATGCCTTCTGTCAGAAGTTTGGGGCCATTGACTATGGAACAGGTACAGGGAGCTATCCCTAGTCCGCTCCCATTGGGACAAAGTCTTTTAGTTGTATGGCCACAGTTGACCGGATTGATTGCGGCAACGGTTATTTGCTTCGCTATTTCTTATATCATGTTTATGAGGAGAGAAATACGATCCCGATAACCTGCTCACTATAAAAGACGCAGAGGACACGGAGAAACAGGTGGATGGATATACCTGACAAATTGGTTTTATGATAACCGACAGGTCGTTCACTTAAAATCCGTGTCCTCTGTGTTTTTCAGATGAATCTTATGATTGGGAAATCTCGAAGCAATGTTCATTCTGCTCGAAGTAATATTTTATATTCAGATGTTGCAAACGACAGATGGAATCGGCTATAGCTAATCCCAGCCCTGTAGATCCTTCTTTTTTGCTACCCTGATAGAAACGTTCGAAGATATGTTCCTTGTTCAGCGGATGTTCCACTCCCGAATTTCGGAAAGTAATGCCGTTCTTAGTAACGGTGATTCGGATATGTCCCCCATCAATATTATGTACAAATGCATTTTTCAGGAGGTTAGTGAGTAAAGCAACAGCCAGGGATTCGTTCATTGTCACCTTGAAAACGCCTTGTTCATCTATCGTGACTTCTATGTTGCGATAATCATAAACTTCTTCGTAATCTTGCAGATATTGTTTGAGAAGTACATTGAGTTCCAATTCTTTGGTATCCGTAAACTGACCATTATCAATCTTGGAAAGCAATAATAGGGACTTGTTTAATTTAGTGATGTATTCTAAAGTCTGATGCGTTTTCATCAGTTCTTCCAGTTGTTTTTCTGATAGCGAATCATCTTCCATCAACATTTCCAATCGATTACGGCAGATAGCAAGTGGAGTTTGTATCTCGTGTGAAGCATTTCCGATAAACTGTTTTTGTTGTTCGAACATCTGCTCCGTACGTTCCACATAACGAATGGCAGCCTCATTTAATTTCCGGAATTCCGTGATTTGAGTATCGTTACTCAAAGGTTTATTTCTTTTTCCTGTTTGATAACCGTCCAGCCAGTGTAGAAGTACATAGAGCGGTCGCATATTCCGGTAAAATACCCATACGGAAATGATAATAATGCAGAATAATAAAGCTACATATAGAAATATAATCCACACCTGGATGGCATCTCTCAAATCATCTTTTTCAATGCTGGGGGTCGATACTGTCAGTTCGTGGTATCGTCCTTCATCATCTTTAAAGATAGTAGTAAGAATACGTGCCGGCTCGGTCTCTCCTTTTTCTTCAATGTATACCATAGAGTCTTTATACTGAATATCCTCCCGGCTTTCCGCATACTCTTTGCTTACTTCCATCATATAATATTGATTGTTGGAGCCATTGGTTTTAGAAGGTAGCTCCTCTCCTGCCAATGCCCGGATAATGATGGTTTCCGAATAATCTTCCAAAGCATCATCCACTTCATCGTTGACTTCATCGATCATCGTAACATAAAAAAAGATAGCCCAGACCGTCAGTATGAGGGTCAGAGCAAGAGTAATACGAAGAATGATGTAATATATTAATTTCATGGACAATAATTTCTTTCTTTTTTATTCTACTATCATTTTATACCCAAATCCATAGACTGCTTTAATTTCAATAGTTGCACCGGAATCTTTGAGCTTTTTGCGAAGATTCTTGATTTGTGCATATATGAAGTCAAAATTATCGACCTGATCGATATGGTCTCCCCACACTGATTCGGCCAAAGTGTTTTTATTGATTAATCTCCCAGGGCGATTGATAAAATATAACAGGATATCATATTCTTTTCTATTTAGTTCCACTTCCTGCTCGTTGACAAATACACGATATTTATCCGGTTCTATCCGTACGTTGCCTTGGCGGATATCAATCTCTCCATCATGCTGATGGCGACGAATCACGCTTTTAATTCGTGCATTTAGTTCAACCAAATGAAATGGCTTTGGCAAATAATCGTCCGCTCCCAGTTCTAATCCCAAAACTTTGTCTTCCAGAGAGTCTTTCGCGGAAATAATAATCACGTTCTCCCGCTTATGGAGAGCTTTCAGTCGTTCAAGAAGATCAAGTCCGCTTCCGTCCGGTAGCATGATGTCCAATAAGATACAATCATAGTCGTAATCTTCAATTTTGCGTAGAGCAGAATTGAAGTCACTGGCTGTTTCTACAACGTAACGTTCTTTTTCAAGTGAACATTGAATCAGTTCTCTCAAAGAGGGTTCGTCTTCTACAATCAATATCTTCATAATTTTGTCTCCTTTCTTTTTTACATACTACAAAGAAAAGGGATATTTCTGAAATAAAACTGAAATGGATTGAAAAAAGAGCTTGAAATAACTATTGAATGTCTAATGAACTGTTAGGATAGGCCATAAATAATATAATATGGAAGGAAAAAAAGAAAAGGATGAAAACGATTCAATCGCTTTCATCCTTTTTATAATGATATACAATTTCTATTTAATAAGAACGTGCAAATATGACACGGCAAGCAGATGGTTTACCTGTAACCATACATTTACCCGGTTCTTTGTCGCCCGGAACAAATGAATCGAACGGAATACAACGAATAGTTGCTTTGGTTTCTTCCTTAATCTTTTCTTCTGTTTCGGTAGTTCCGTCCCAATGAGCCAGAATAAATCCGCCTTCTTCGATTTTTTCTTTAAATTCGTCATAGGTGTCTACTGTTGTAATCTTGGAGTTACGGTAGTCCAATGCTTTCTTGTAGATATTAGCTTGCATTTCTTCAAGCAAATTCTGAACGTATGTTTCAATGCCTTCACAAGTAACCGTTTCTTTTTCCAGTGTATCACGGCGCATCACTTCCATAGTGTTGTTTTCAAGATCGCGACCACCCATAACCAAACGAACAGGTACACCCTTCAATTCATAATCAGCGAATTTGAAGCCCGGGCGTTTGTTATCTGCATTATCATATTTCACAGAGATACCCAATGCTTTCAACTTAGCTACAATGCCTTCTACTTTAGCGTCAATTTGTTTCAGTTGTTCGTCATTCTTATAGATAGGAACGATTACTACCTGAATCGGAGCCAAATGTGGAGGTAATACCAATCCGTTGTCATCCGAGTGAGTCATAATCAATGCACCCATCAAACGAGTAGAAACACCCCATGAAGTAGCCCAAACATACTCCAACTTGTTTTCCTTGTTAACGAACTGAACATCGAATGCCTTTGCAAAGTTTTGTCCCAGGAAGTGGGAAGTACCACTTTGCAATGCTTTTCCGTCCTGCATCATGGCTTCTATTGTGTAAGTGTCAAGTGCACCTGCAAAACGTTCATTGGCTGATTTCACTCCCTTTACAACGGGAACAGCCATATATTTTTCTGCAAATTCACCATATACATTCAACATTCTGATTGCTTCTTCCTCTGCTTCTTCACGGGTAGCATGAGCGGTATGTCCCTCTTGCCACAGGAATTCGGCAGTACGCAGGAAAAGACGGGTACGCATTTCCCAACGGAAAACATTCGCCCATTGGTTGCAGAGAATAGGCAGGTCACGGTATGACTGAATCCAGTTCTTATAAGTATTCCAGATGATTGTTTCTGATGTCGGACGGATAATCAATTCCTCTTCCAATTTAGCTGCAGGATCTACTACAACTCCTGAACCGTCTTCCGCATTCTTCAAACGATAATGTGTTACTACGGCACACTCTTTCGCAAACCCTTCTACGTGTTCTGCTTCGCGGCTTAAGAATGATTTCGGGATTAATAGCGGGAAGTATGCATTTACGTGTCCTGTTTCCTTGAACATGTCGTCCAATTGACGTTGCATTTTCTCCCAGATAGCGTATCCGTAAGGCTTAATCACCATACATCCGCGCACAGCAGACTGTTCTGCCAAATCAGCTTTTACCACCAAATCGTTATACCACTGTGAGTAGTTTTCACTACGTTTGGTAAGGTCTTTCAGTTCTTTTGCCATTATATTTTTCTATTTAAAGTTTTCTTGAGTGTTAAAACAGGGTGCAAAAATACGAAAAATGCATGAACTGCCCTATTCTTCATGCATTAATTTTCTAAAGTCATGTACTTCTATATTACATATCTCATTTTTCATATTCGTTATATAGTTGCATCCGCGACTGTGCTTGTTCAGCATAGCGCTTTTTTGAGAACTAAAGGCACTATGATCCGATGAAAAGGTTTTACACAAAAGAAATAAGCCTTTCCTACCCAATTATGGTATTTTACTAATGTGGTAACCTCAATCATTTGTTTTCCTGTTTCCAATGGCGTAATGAAAATATCGACATAAAACAATAAATGTTTATCGTCTTTTCTCATAATTGCTTCTTGCTTGTCTTCCTCTATAATAAGTTCTTCACTTTCAATAGCTTTAGTTTCTATACCGAAAGGTTTGACTAAACAGGCCCTTATTGCATACAACATTCGGAGCCAAGCGGGGTTATGAGCAAAGACTTTTAAAATAATATCTTTAGGAGACAAACGATTTTCTGTAACTTCTATGGAAAAACTGTCACTGTAATCTACGGGGAGATATTTCTCTATTTTCTTAGCCATATTGGTTATTCAATTAGGGTTATTCTACAATATGTTCAGTTTAGGTTTCGTCCGATAATAGATAAAACCATAGAAAAGGGGGCTTGAAAAATAAAAAATCAGGCAGTTTTTTTTAAGATAACCACCTGATTTTCAAAAGAGCGGTAAACGAGGCTCGAACTCGCGACCCCCAGCTTGGGAAGCTAGTGCTCTACCAACTGAGCTATTACCGCATATTTACTGCATTTCTCGACTCAAAAGCCTTATGAAATGGTGATGCAAAGGTAAACATAATTTTTATATCTCAAATAAAATCGCAGAAATTTTAATGCAAGAAAAAAGAGAAATTAAAGCCTCTTCAATTCTTTTGTTTTGATGAAAAACAACCGGATATGAAAAAACGCATATTAGTAGCCCGTATAATTAAAAATATACAGATTGGCGATAGTCGCTATAGAAAAAATTCCAGGATTTCCGGTTAATAAGATTCAGATATAAACTATTTTAGTGAATAATCTATCACTAGGTTCTAAATAGAGAATGAATATTGAATATGTGAGAACAAAGTTGCTTATATTATTTCAAATTGACAGATTTAGTTTCTAGCAAAATAAATAAGATTTAGAGACAAACTGGTACTTTATGGGCTGTTTGGTAGCTTTCTTTTAAAGGGAGAACACGCTTCTCACCGACCAACGGTTGGTTCCATTTAAAGGAACAGAGCTTTTCCTTTAAAGAAACAACTCCAATATGCATTTATATTTTGTATAATCAAGTAGTTTATATCCATTAATAACACGCTTATTGCATATACTTGCATTATTTTATGCATCATTTTTTCTATCTGATAGAAATGATACAAACGTGATTCAAAGAGAAGATGAAAAATAGAACATCTTATAAAAAAGCGTTGAAACCTTCTTTTGTTGTATTGCTATATTCTTTCTGATGAACAAACCTCTCTTTTCATCTGTTAGAATATCTCAAATTCAGATATAACCTAACCAGTATGAAAAAAAATAAGCGACTTTGTATACTATTGACTTTGTATTTTTCCATCGGTCAGATAGATGCACAGATACCATTAAGTTTCGAAGAATCACTGCATCTGTTGAATCAAGGAAATCAGAGTCTGAAAATAGCGGATAAGAGTATTGAGATTGCGAAGGCTGAACGTGATAAGTTGAATGCTTTTTGGTATCCCAGTCTTCAGTCTACAGGTGCGTTTGTACACATGTCGGAGAAGATCGAAGTTAAACAGCCTTTATCGCAGTTTACCGATCCGGCTAAAGACTTTGTACATTCCATTATTCCGGATGACCAGATCATTTCGTCTATACTGGATCAAATTGGGGCAAATACCCTTATATTTCCTTTGACTCCAAGAAATTTGACAACTGTTGATTTATCAGCCGAGTGGGTACTCTTTTCCGGTGGTAAGCGTTTTCATGCCACCAACATCGGAAGAACGATGGTTGATCTGGCACGGGAAAGTCGGGCACAGGTATCGGCCAATCAGCAAAGTTTATTGGTTGAAAGCTATTACGGGCTTCGACTGGCACAACAAATTGTGACGGTTCGTGAAGAAACCTACAACGGATTGAAGAAACATTATGAAAATGCCTTGAAGTTAGAGGCAGCAGGAATGATTGACAAAGCAGGAAGGCTTTTTGCCCAGGTAAATATGGATGAAGCCAAACGTGCATTGGAAGCTGCGCGAAAAGAAGAAACAGTAGTGCAAAGTGCCTTAAAGGTTTTGCTGAATAAAAAGGATGCAGATGCCAATATCATTCCTACCTCTCCCCTTTTTATGAATGATTCATTGCCACCTAAAATGCTATTTGATCTTTCAGTAAACAGTGGGAACTATACACTCAACCAATTACAGCTGCAGCAGCATATTGCCAAACAAGAAGTGCGGATTGCTCAAAGCGGCTATTTGCCGAATATAGCCCTTTTTGGAAAACAGACCTTGTATTCGCATGGTATTCAGAGTAATTTATTACCGCGTACCATGGTAGGCATTGGTTTTACATGGAACCTCTTTGACGGACTGGATCGTGAAAAAAGAGTGCGGCAATCGAAATTAACGGAACAAACTCTGGCTTTAGGGCAGATGAAAGCCCGTGATGATCTGGCTGTTGGGGTAGATAAGCTTTATACGCAGCTGGAAAAGGCACAGGATAATGTAAAAGCTTTAAATGCAACGATTGCCTTAAGTGAAGAATTGGTACGCATCCGAAAGAAATCATTTACAGAAGGGATGGCAACTTCTACCGAAGTTATTGATGCTGAAACCATGCTTGCCAGTGTAAAAGTGGCTCGTCTGGCAGCATATTATGAATATGATGTGGCACTAATGAATCTACTCTCGCTTTGTGGCACACCGGAACAATTTGCAAACTATCAACCTAAACCGTAACAAACAATGAAACCAACTAGTAAAACCCTATCATGGGCTTTTGTCATCATTCTTCTGGCTGTCGGTATTTTCACCGGCTTGGGAGTTATATTAATGCATAAACAGCCGCTGGTCTTGCAAGGACAAGCTGAAGCAACAGAAATCCGTATCAGTGGGAAACTTCCCGGCCGTATCGACACTTTCTTCGTTCAGGAGGGAGACTGGGTACACCGGGGAGATACTCTTGTCGTCATTAATAGCCCTGAAGTACATGCCAAGTATCAACAAGTGAATGCCTTGGAACAGGTGGCAGTACAACAGAACAAGAAAATAGATGCCGGAACCCGTCGTCAGATCGTGGCTACTGCACTGCAATTATGGAATAAAACGAAGAGCGATCTTACTCTCGCCCAGACAACTTACAACCGTATTCTTACTTTATATAAGGACAGTGTCATTACTTCTCAAAGAAAGGATGAAGTAGAAGCTATGTATAAAGCGGCTGTAGCAGCCGAACGTGCTGCCTATGAACAGTATCAGATGGCTGTAGATGGTGCACAAAAAGAAGATAAAGCGTCTGCTGCCAGCATGGTGGATGCTGCTCGAAGCACAGTGGATGAAGTCTCGGCTTTGCTGGTCGATGCTCGGTTGACCGCTCCGGAAAACGGTCAGATAGCAACAATCTTCCCTAAACGTGGAGAGTTGGTTGCACCGGGAACTCCCATTATGAATTTGGTGGTGATGGATGATATACATGTTGTTCTTAACGTGCGTGAAGATCTGATGCCGCAATTTAAAATGGACGAAACATTTGTTGCGGATGTGCCCGCTATCGGTAAAAAAAATATTGAATTCAAAATCTATTATATTAGTCCGCTAGGCAGTTTTGCTACCTGGAAATCAACCAAGCAAACCGGAAGTTATGACTTACGTACCTTTGAGATTCATGCCCGTCCAACCCAAAAGGTGGATGACTTGCGTCCCGGCATGTCCGTGTTATTGACTTTAGATTAATCGACATCAAATAAACCAGAGAATGGATGAATCACAAACATATTCCCCTTTTCGTTCCGTACTGCTCAGAGAGTGGTGGCGAATGACTTCACGGCGCCTTTATTTTGGTGTCTGCATTGTCTTGCCATTGTTCACCCTTTTCTTTATGGCTACGATCTTTGGTAACGGACAGATGGAAAACATTCCTATTGGTATTGTCGATCAGGATAATACTGCTACTTCCCGGACGATAGTCAGGAATATTTCTGCCGTACCAACTTTTAAAGTGACAAAGCATTTTGTAAATGAAGCAGCTGCCCGTGAATCTGTGCAAAAGAAAGAGATTTATGGATATCTTTCCATACCTCCCCAATTTGAACAGAATGCGATTACCGGAAAGAATGCAACACTCTCCTACTATTATCATTATGCATTAATGTCGGTAGGTGGTGAGTTGATGGCGGCATTCGAAACTTCCTTAGCTCCGGTGGCTCTTTCTCCTGTGGTGATGCAAGCGATGGCACTCGGAGTAGAACAGGATCAGATTACCACCTTTTTATTACCCGTACAAGCTAATAACCATCCGATATATAACCCTAGTCTGGATTATTCGGTATATTTAAGTCAGCCCTTTTTCTTTGTGCTGTTTCAGGTTTTGATTCTGTTGATTACCGTGTATGCGGTTGGCATTGAAATCAAGTTCCGCACAGCAGATGATTGGCTGGCGACTGCAAAAGGCAATATAGTGACAGCTGTTTTAGGTAAATTATTACCTTATACCATTATATATATACTGATAGGATGGTTGGCTAATTACGTCATGTTTGGTATTTTGCATATTCCTTTTCAGGGGAGTTGGTGGTTAATGAATATCATGACTGTGCTTTTCATCATTGCAACACAGGCTTTAGGGCTGTTTTTATTCTCGCTGTTTCCGGCAATATCGTTGGTTATAAGTGTAGTTTCTATGGTAGGTTCTCTGGGGGCTACTTTGTCCGGAGTAACCTTTCCGGTTCCCAATATGTATCCGTTGGTGAGGGATGCTTCCAATTTGTTCCCTGTCCGTCATTTTACGGAAATGATGCAAACCATGCTCTATGGAGGCGGTGGGTTTATCCATCTTTGGCCGTCGGCTGTGATACTCTGTATCTTCCCGTTGCTGGCCCTGTCGCTGCTTCCTCATTTAAAACGAGCTATAGAAAGTCATAAGTATGAAAACATTAAGTAAGTTACAACAGTTGTCATTCATCATTCGTCGTGAATTTCTAGCTATCAGTACCAGTTATGCGGTTTTACTGGTGTTGATGGGAGGAATCTTCGTTTACGGGTTGCTCTACAATTATATGTATGCACCGAATATTGTAACCGATGTACCTGTTGCCGTAGTCGACAATTCGCACAGTGAATTGAGCCGTGATTTTATCCGTTGGCTGGATGCTACTCCCCAAGCAGAGATTTTTAGTCAGGCTATGGACTATCACGAAGCAAAAGAATGGATGAAAGAAGGCAAAGTACAGGGAATACTCTACCTGCCTCATGATTTTGAGGAACGGGTGTTCCGGGGAGATGAAGCCGTATTTTCCCTTTATGCAACTACTGATGCCTTCTTGTATTTCGAAGCTTTGCAAGGTGCTTCTTCACGTGTCATGCTGGCTATTAATGATAAATACCGGCCAGATGAAGCAGTGTTTCTTCCACCACAAGGATTGCTCGCCGTAGCTATGGCGAAACCGATCAATGTGGAAGGCACTGCACTCTACAATTATACCGAAGGATATGGTTCCTATCTTATTCCGGCAGTCATGATGATTATAATTTTCCAGACCTTGCTGATGGTTATTGGTATGGTGACCGGAGAAGAATACAGTAGTAAAGGAATCCGTGCATATACTCCTTTGGGGTATGGCTGGGGAGTTGCTATTCGTATAGTGGCAGGAAAAACGTCCGTGTACTGTACTCTTTATGCCATCTTTGCCTTTTTTCTATTAGGCTTGCTCCCTCACTTTTTCAGCATCCCCAATATTGGAAACGGATTGTACATCGTACTATTATTGATTCCATATTTGATGGCAACTTCTTTCTTGGGATTGGCTGCATCCAGGTATTTTACGGATTCTGAAGCTCCCCTACTCATGATCGCCTTCTTCTCCGTAGGATTAATCTTTCTTTCCGGCGTTTCCTATCCAATGGAACTAATGCCCTGGTATTGGAAAGTAGTCCATTACATTTTCCCAGCTGCACCAGGCACACTCGCTTTTGTGAAACTGAATTCTATGGGAGCCAGTATGGCTGATATCAGACCGGAATATATAACTCTCTGGATACAGGCACTTATTTATTTTACAATAAGTATATGGGTCTATAAGAAGAAACTGGAATCAAATCTGATTAGTTAAATTAACAAAAACAAAACATGCGCTAATTATAACATATAGCAAAAGAACACTTTCAGATAAATCAACTTCGCAAAGTAAATAATCAACTTTGGAAATAAAAATGTTTCTAAATAGATGTTTTCTTGTAGAATCTCTCCTATTTCTTTGCATTTGTCATTGTTTTTGTCTAGTTTCGTTAACTGTTATGTTTATATGATCGTTAGAAGTAGTTTAAAAACAACTATTTATATGAAATACATTGTATATATTCTTCTCTTTTTTCCTGTTTGGGTTACAGCACAAACATACAAATATATAGGAATAGAAGATGGCTTGAGCAATCGCCGGATATTCAATATTCAGAAAGATGCTCAGGGCTATATGTGGTTTCTTACAAATGAAGGGATGGACCGATACAACGGTAAAGATATAAAACACTATAAATTAAATAAAGAAGGCACTATTTTGGATGCTCCCATACGTTTGGGATGGTTATATACAGAACCACATATCGATATATGGGTGGTTGGCAAACAAGGACGAGTCTTTCAATACGAAGCCGACAGAGACGATTTCAAAATGGTATATAAATTACCGGATACCTCTGAAGCAATAAGTTGTGGTTATCTGGATCGCAATGATAATATCTGGATATGTCGTAAAGATACTGTATTGCTGTATAATATTAAAGATGCTCATATAGTTCGATTTCCCAATGTATTGCATAGTAGTATTACGGCAATAGAACAAGTAGATGAGCACCATTTCTTTATAGCAACGGAGACGGGCGTACGATATGTCAAACTGGAGAATGGTATTTTAGAGACCATGCCTGTTGAAACACTGGACTATTTTCATGCACAGGTGAGTGAACTGTATTTTCATCGGCAATTAAAAAGATTGTTCATTGGTTCATTTGAAAGAGGAGTTTTTGTGTACGATATGAATACACAGGAAATTATACGTCCGGACGCTGATCTTAGTGATGTAAACATAGCTCGTATCAGCCCATTGAATGAAACAGAGTTACTGATTGCAACGGAAGGAATGGGGGTGTATAAAGTTAACGTAAATACCTGTGAACTGGAAGATTACATTATTGCTAATTATCAGAGTTATAATGAAATGAATGGAAATAATATCAATGATGTTTTTGTAGATGAAGAAAAGCGGATATGGCTTGCTAATTATCCAACAGGAATTACAGTGATTGATAATCGCTATGAAAATTATCATTGGATGAAACATGCTATGGGTAATGCACAGTCATTAATCAATGATCAGGTACAAGCGGTTATCGAAGATCATGAAGGTGATCTGTGGTTTGGAACTAGTAATGGTATTAGTCTTTATAATTCAAAAACAGGTCAGTGGCATTCATTTCTAAGCTCTTTTAATCATCAACTAAAGGACAAGAATCATATATTTATTACTTTATGTGAAGTGGCTCCTGGCATTATATGGGCAGGAGGATATACTTCCGGCATTTATAAAATAAATAAAGAAACGCTATCAGTTGAATACTTCTCTCCTTACCTTCTTTCTCACGTCAATATGCGTCCGGATAAATATATTCGTGATATAGTTAAAGATTCAAGAGGACATATCTGGTCGGGAGGCTATTATAATCTAAAATGTTTTGATTTGGAGACTAACAGTGCACGTCTATATCCGGGACTGAATTCCATAACATCAATTGTTGAAAAAGACAAAGATAATATGTGGATCGGAACTGCTGCTGGCTTGTATTTATTGAATCGAAATACTGGTGAATATCAGTATATTGAAATGGAGATAGGAATCACTTATATTAATACGCTTTATCAGGCAGATAATGGGTTGTTATATATCGGGACAAATGGTATGGGAGTATTTATCTATAATCCTCAAGATAAGACTTTCGAACATTATTTTTCTGATAATTCTGCTTTAGTTTCAAATAGAATATTTACAATATTGCCGGAAGTAGATGGACGTATAATGATGAGTACAGAGAACGGAATAACCTGTTTTCATACTAAAGAAAAGATATTTCGTAATTGGACTAGAGGAGAAGGCTTGTTGCCTGCATACTTTAACGCAGCGGCAGGAACGGTGCGTAAAAATAAAAACTTTGTATTCGGTAGTACGGATGGAGCAATTGAACTTCCGATGAATGTGAAATTCCCGGATTATAAGTTCTCCAGATTGGTATTTAGCGACTTTCATCTGTCTTATCAACCTGTTTATCCGGGTGTCAAGGATTCTCCTTTACAGAAAAGTATCGATGAGACAGATGTATTAGAGCTGGCTTATGATGAGAATACGTTTTCATTTGAAGTTTCTACAATCAATTATGATTCTCCCGGAAATGCACTATATTCGTGGAAATTAGAAGGCTTTTATGAGAAATGGACTCAACCGGGAGCAAATAATTTGATTCGTTTTACCAATTTGCCTCCAGGTAGATATATTCTTCATGTACGTGCTATATCCAGAGAAGAACATGACATTGTTTTTCAGGAACGTGCTATGAAAATTATCATCACGCAACCTTTTTGGTCGAGTTGGTGGGCTATCTTGTGTTATATTCTGTTGGTAATAGGGGGATTTTATTTTGTTCTACGTGTGATAAATCTAAGAAAACAAAAGAATATATCTGATGAAAAAACGCAGTTCTTCATCAATACGGCCCATGATATACGTACTCCATTAACTTTAATAAAAGCACCTTTGGAGGAATTATTGGAAGAAGAGACGCTTACCGACAATGGAATAACTCGTACGAACATTGCATTGAGGAATGTGGAAGTTCTTTTACGACTGGTCAGCAATCTGATTAATTTTGAGCGAACGGATGTATATTCCTCTAAAATGAGTGTTTCCGAGTATGAGTTGAATACCTATATGAATGAAATATATAATTCATTCTCTTCTTATGCTGCCATTAGGCGTATTGAATATACATACGAGAGTACTTTCAGCTATATGAATGTATCGTTTGATAAGGAGAAGATGGATTCTATTTTGAAGAATATAATATCGAACTCGCTAAAATATACTCCGGAAAATGGAAAGGTCAGCATTTCCGTGTCCGATACGAATGATTCATGGAAAGTGATAATCAAGGATACAGGTATAGGTATTCCTGCCAGTGAACAAAGTAAGTTGTTCAAGCTTCATTTCCGTGCCAGCAATGCTATTAACTCTAAAGTGACGGGTAGTGGTATCGGATTAATGTTGGTAGGAAAACTGGTGAGCCTTCATGGAGGTAAAATTAGTGTAGATAGTGTCGAACATCAAGGTACGACAATCAAAATTGTCTTTCCGAAAAGCAATAAAAACTTTCAAAATACCGGGGAGGAAACGCACTCTAAGTTTGAAGCGTTAGCTCCTGTGCTCCCCGCTCCGAACGTGTCTGAAAAGGCGACTGTCACTGTAAGTAATCCAAATTCACGACGGATTCTGGTTGTAGAAGACAATGATGAGTTACGCTCCTATCTGGTCAGTTCATTATCTTCTATATATAATGTACAAGCTTGCGCTAACGGAAAGGAAGCGTTGATTATTATCAAAGAATATTGGCCGGAACTGGTTCTTTCTGATATCATGATGCCAGAGATGCGGGGAGATGAATTGTGTGTTGCTATCAAAAGTGATATTGAGATTTCACATATTCCTGTGTTGTTGCTCACTGCTTTAGGAGAAGAAAACAATATTCTGGATGGACTGTCGATTGGTGCAGACGAATATCTCATCAAACCTTTCAGCGTGAAAATATTACGGGCGAATATCGCTAATTTGTTGGCAAACCGGGAACTGTTGCGCATGAGATATGCTAATCTGGATATAGAAACGAAATCAATGGTTCCATCTGCAAACGGTACTAACAGCCTCGATTGGAAGTTTATATCAAATGTAAAGAAAATTGTGGATGAGAATATGAACAACCCTGAATTTTCCGTTAATGTGCTCTGTGAATCAAGTGGCATGAGCCGTACCAGTTTCTATTGTAAATTGAAAGCATTGACGGGACAGTCTCCGACAGAGTTTATTCGGGTGATGCGTTTGAAACGTGCTACCGAGTTATTGAAAGAGGGTGAATACGCTATTAATGAGATTTCAGACATGGTTGGATTCTCTGAAACTAAATATTTCCGGGAAGTATTCAAAAAATACTATAAGATGAGTCCGAGCAGGTATGCTAAAGAAGGAGGTAATCCCGTTGCTACTGATCTGGAAGATGATGACGAAGAAGATTGATAAATAAAAAGCGAATAGATACGTTGTATTTAAAAAAGTTCTCCTCTGTTATGGGTATCTATAACAGAGGAGAACTTTCTTTTTCAAGGCTTATAACTCTTTTCAGGGAAAAGCGGTTATTGATAAGGAAGTTATTTGCGAATCAAATATCTAATGAATAAATAACCTCCGAATACTTGCAGGCACATTCCGGGAATTCCAATGCGGAAATCCTGAATGGCATTGTAGAAATTTCCTATATACATCCACTCTCCCAATGTCCCTACAACTTGATAGGTAAGTACTACGCCAACCAATACCGGGATGGAGATACGTCCGAAACGTTGTGCGGCCCAACCGGCAGCAATGGCGAGCAATACGGACTTTAATAAAATAGCAGGCAGCACCACCGGCATCGGCATACCAAAAAGTGAGGAGTTGATAATAGGGGAAAGAACAGCAGTCAGCAGACCGACTTTCCATCCGTACTTATAAGCTCCGATCAGTGTGAAGAAATAGATAGGCAGCCAGGTTATTCCTCCTTGCGGTATGAGATGAAAAAATTGGGGAAAAAGGATATTGCCAACGATGAATAACGAGGCTGCCAGATAAGTTCTCACATTGCCGTAATTCAGCGAATAGAGTTTTACAGTAGTTGATTCCATATCATTTTATTATTTAAAAGTTCAAATTAATACCACCCATAAACGTAGCTTTGGGCATGGGATAACCTGCATTTATTTCATAACGCTGTGCCAGCAGGTTCTCTCCTTTTATGAAGAGGTTAGCGAAACGGCAGACACGATAATTCCCACGAAAATTCCATAAAACAAAATGATCCTGTTGCTCGCTACCCTTTACAACAGAAGTATAAAGTCCTTTCACATATTGTACTCCAGTCGATATACTCCAACGTCCGGAAGTATAGTCCGCCCCTGCATACAATTTATGTTCGGGGGCAGCAAGAACGGGATTCTCCATGTGCAACCAGCTATAATTGGCGTTCACATTCCAATGTGAATTGATGTGGTAGCCTATATTCGTTTCAACTCCCCAATTCTCTATCTCTCCGGAATTGATATTCAATGGAGGAAAGAGTCCGTTTGACATAATCAGATTGTCGCCATTGATATAGTAAAGGCTGATTCCATAGGACAATACCCCTTCCAGCAGACGTTGTGAATAGGAAAGTTCATAGTTGATTAGTTTTTCCGGTTTCAGTTCCGGGTTGGCAGGAGGAAACATATACATCTCACGAATGGTTGGATTACGGTATCCTTTGCTGACCATTGCTTTAAGTTCTGCATTCTTGGGTAAATGAAAAGCCAGTCCGCCTTGTGGAATCCATTCTGTACCTACGTGTGAATGGTGGTCTACACGAATACCTGCGTCCAGTGAGAACCAACTGCTGATATCCTGACGGAAATCAACGTATCCGGCAAACTCATCCATTTGCTTGTCTACTCCCGGAGTATGTTCACCCGTAGCCAGTACTTTGTTCCATGATTCACCTCCGAAGTGTTGATAATCAAATCCTACGGTCAAACGATTACCGGTAAAGAAAGTGGCACTCTGATACCATGATACACCCAGCATTTTGTCTTTAGAGTTGAAATGTGATTTTTGCGGTTCTTTTCCTATCTGATAGCCATCATTGATTTTATGCCGTCCCCAGTTATAGAAAAAGCTCAAACCTCCTGAAGTCTTTTCATAATGATTTTCCAAAGCGAACGATGTCATTCCACGAGTGATACGAGAATCGTTGTCAATCAGTGGTACTTGGATAGTCCCCGGATTGGAAGCATTAAAATGGGTTACATTCACATCTCCCCATACTTTCCAGAAAGAACTGATATCATAACCTAACTTTGCGTATCCACCATATTGCTCGAACCCCATATCGGGACGATGTCCATCTGTACGATTATATGATCCGGTTACGACGCTACTGAAACGTCCCTTCTTGACACGGTTGGAAAATTCAGTCTGCAACGTGTTATATGAACCGTACCCAACTTGCATATTCGTCTTCACACCTTCTTCCTGTTGCCGACGGGTAACAATATTAATCACACCACCCATGGCATTCGAACCATAAAGTACAGATGCAGGACCACGTAAAACTTCCACTTTCTCTGCCATCATAGATTGATAAGCATCCGCTATCGGATGTCCCATCAACGCCATGTACTGGGGATGACCGTCAATCAGTACCAATAATCCCGCTGTCGGACTACCACCGATACCACGCAAGCTCATGCCACCTGCAGCTCCGGTAGATACGCCATATCCCATGATGCCACGACTGGTAGTGAATAATCCCGGTACCTGCTCCGTTAACAACGGCAAAAGAGAAGGCTCATATCTTTTCTCAATTTGTTGCCTGCCGACTACGGAAATGGTCATCGGAAGATGACGCACATCGGTTTCATTACGTGTTCCGGTGACTACGACTTCATCAATCATATAATTTCTTCCGGCCTGTATGCTATCCTTTTTAGTATGTGTCATTCCCGAGAGGGAAAGCAAGCTACCGAACAGGAATAAACAAGCTGTATTTCTTCTCATACTTTATTTCGTGTTTCAAGTTTCTTCTTTTTACTTCTTATTTCTGATCTTTTCCAGAAAATCGCGGATCAGTGGTAATATTTCTTCTGCTGATTCCACTTCACTGCACATTGTCTCTACAGGACATCCTCCTGTATGGTTACGGTTCCAGATAAAAGGTACTTCCTCTGTAAAATCAACTTTTATATCTGATTTCTGAAGCAACTCCAGAGCTTTGGTACTGATAATATCGGTATATAACTCTTTGATACCTCCCAGAATCATCAGGGCGGCAGCTCCCTTTCCGACCACCTTATCAGCAATCGAAGCTCCTTTAAGAAACTCCGGTTCCTGAGTCAGTAAATCATAGATATCAGCCACACCGCGTTGGGTGAAAGTGCGGATTTCTCCTTTGTTGGCAATAGTACAGGAATATCCTCCTGTATGTAGTAAATTGATTAATTCTTCCATCTTTTTTTTATAAAGTACCTTGTTTCAATTGTTCTACGAACTGATCTATCCGATGCAGCTCTTTCGGAATATCAATGTTCTGCGGACAGTGTGCCACACACTGGTTACAACCGATGCAATGGCTTGCCTGACGAAGTTTAGGCACGCTGCGGTCATATCCGACAAGAAAAGCGCGTCGGGCTTTCGCATAATTTTCATCCTGTCCGCTTCTGGCGACATTACCTTCATTGACACAACGGTTGTAATGTAACAACACAGCAGGTATATCCAACCCATACGGACATGGCATACAATATTTGCAGTCGTTGCAAGGGATCGTAGGATATTTCAACATTAATTGTGCCGTTTCTTCGAGAAACTCTTTTTCTTCATCTGTCAACGGTTCCAAAGGAGAATAAGTGCGAAGATTGTCTTGCAGATGCTCCATATAAGTCATGCCACTTAATACAGTCAGAATGTCCGGGAATGAACCGGCAAAACGGAAAGCCCAGGAAGCGACACTGCTTTCCGGACGGCGTTGTTTGAGTCGTGCTACCAGGTTGTCGTTCAACTTGGATAAACGTCCTCCTAAAAGCGGTTCCATGATGATAGATGGAATTCCTCGTTTATGCAGTTCTCCATACAGATATTCAGCATCCGTATTCCGGGTATTGGTTTCTTTTGCATGTTTCCAGTCTACATAGTTCAATTGTATCTGTACGAAATCCCACTTGAATTCATCGTGCCGTGAAAGCAGATAATCATACACTTCGATATCTCCGTGATAGGAGAATCCCAAATTGCGGATACGTCCTGCCTCCCGTTCTTTCACTAGAAAGTCAAGCATTCCGTTATCCAGGTAGCGTCCTTTAAGGGCTTCCATTCCTCCCATGCCAATGCCATGAAGCAGCATATAATCAATGTAATCTACCTGCAGGTCCGCAAATGATTTGTGGTACATCTTGAGCGATGCTTCACGAGACCATGTATCGGGAGAGAAATTGGATAACTTGGTGGCGATATAATATTTGTCACGGGGATGACGGCTCAATGCAATACCCGTTGCCTTTTCGGAAAAGCCCTGTACGTATGCCGGAGATGTATCGAAATAGTTTACTCCGTGAGCGATTGCATAATCAATCAGTCCATTCACGGCATCCTGGTCGATGACTTCACCATTACCGTTGGGAGCAGGTTTGAGAGGCCAACGCATACAACCATATCCCAAGAGTGAAACACGGTCACCGGTAGTCGGAGACGTGCGGTAAGTCATTTTATCGGTAGGCACCTCTCCTTCTCCTGTTGCGCTGCTTGAAGAGGAAGTACCTTTTGAAGAGCATCCGTATAATAGCCCTGTCGACGTGGCTACACTAATACCTACAATCTTAATGAAATCTCTTCTATTTACATCTTTCTTATTTTTATCTTCCATACTCTTATACTGATTTAGATCAAATAATTCTATGCATCTGATGTCCGGTCACATAAATAGCGCTGAAAGGACGGGACGGACAAAGGTTCTCACACGCCCCACAACCGATACATTTTTCTACATTTACTACCGGAATCTTTGGAGAATCTGTTTTTTCAGGATCGGAAGCTACCATCTGTATGGCACCTGTCGGACAATGGCGGGCACAGTTGCCACATTCCATTCCATCTGTCAAAGGTACACAGTTCTCTTTAATCCATACGGCATGTCCGATCTGAATAGCTGATTTCTCGGCAAGACTGGTGAGATGAATAGCGCCGGCGGGACAAACTTCCGAACATTTAGTACATTCGGGACGGCAATACCCACGTTCGTATGACATTTCCGGTTGCATCAATGTCAATAGGTTGCCTGACGGACGCAATACCTGATTGGGACAAACAGAGACACATAATTGGCAGGCTGTGCAATGTTGAGTGAAATTGCGTGCGCTTAATGCACCGGGAGGATAGATAGGATTTTCTCTTTGGGGAATCTTTTTATCTTCGATAGTAGCCAATCCTCCGTCTACTTTCTTCTCTTGTGCTTTCAGTACAGAAGTTGTTGCAAAAATGGCCGATGCTGAAAGGAAGCTACGACGGGCGTTGTCTACCTGTTCAGTAGTGACAGACTTTGCTTTCGAATCTTCGCTCGTAGCTGTTTCGTTCTTAGGTTTCCGTCTTGTGTATGTAATGGCTCCATGCTTACACTTTCCGATACAATCCATACAAGTCACACAACGGCTATAATCTATTTCATGGGCTTTCGGATTAATACACGATGCTTTGCAATTGCGGGCACACAAACCGCAACTATTGCATTTGGAAGTATCAATTACCGGTTTGAATATCGCATATTTGGATATAAACCCTAATACAGTACCTACGGGGCAGATCGTATTACAATAGGTTCGTCCGTTGCGCCACGCCAGAATGAAAAGAACAACAAGGGTGGCAATGGCAATCAACATCGTCGAAAGACTCTTCATCCATACATCTACCTCATAAAAAGCATAACTATCCATTCGTTCGGCGAAATACGCCAACAGGTTGTTTCCCCATTGCCAGATTGGTGCAAAAAGACTGGAAGCTATCCGGCCATAAGCACTATACGGTGCCAGCAAGATAGCCAAAGAGTTCAATCCAGCAACCATTATGATAATGAATACTCCTAAAACGCCATACCGCAACCATTTCATTGCTGGTGAATAACGGAACCGGTTTTTCTTTTGTTTGCCGGACACCCACGAAACAATGTCCTGAAACACTCCCAACGGACAAATAACAGAGCAGTAGATACGTCCGAACAGGAATGTAAGTACAACTAAAAACAATACGACACCTATGTTCAAGGCTAATAAAGCCGGCAGAAATTGAATTTTCGCCAACCATCCGAACCATGTGTGCAATGTACCCGTGAAGTCGAGGAACAGAAGGGTAATAAGCGTAAAGCACACAATGGCGGTTGTAAGTCTGATAGTACGTAGCATAAACTAATTAATTTTCAATTTATAGTAGTTATATCTAAATGTCTAAAACTGTCAGGATTGAACCATCTATATTTCAACTTTGCAAAGTTAATCAGGGAAATTTGTTTTTCAACTATACAAATTACAGAATGTTTTACCAATTTTACTGATAACAGACGGGAAAACCTTTAGCCGATTGGGTAAAGCACTATTTTTCTAATGCCACGACCTCTCCAATCTCCGGAATCAATACATTCAGAGAATCTTTATTCTTCATCTCTTCTGCATTTTTGAGAGGTTCATCCCAACGATGTTTGGCCAACGCATATTTGGAATGATGTACGGTCAGGATTCTTTTTGCTTTTAAGTCTCTGGCCGTCTGCGCCATATACTGGGGCATCAAATGGATCAAACTCCATTCTTTGTCGTATTGTCCGTTTTCGAGGATCGCAAGGTCAATGTCCGGAAATCGATTACCTATTTCTGCGTAATGCGTATCATATCCTCCGTCTCCGCCGATGTATATCTTTTGTGAAGGAGCCTCTAACAGGAAGGAAGCCCAAAGCGACTGGTTGGCAGTAAGTCCGCGACCGGAGAAATGGCGGGCAGGCAAACAATGTATCATAAAGCCCGGAGCTAGGTTTGCGTCTTCATTCCAGTCAAGTTCTATCAGACGCTCTTTATCAAATCCCCAATATTCGAAATGTTCGCCGACACCCAACGGACAAATCACTGCTCCAATCCGATCTTTCAGTTTTTTGACCGTGTTGTGATCCAAATGATCCCAATGATCGTGACTAATCACCAGATAATCAATGTCTGGCATATCATCCGGTGTATAAAGTTCCGTACCTTTGAATGGCTTGTTGACAAAAGATACGGGAGAAGCCATACAGAATACCGGGTCAACCAATATTCGCTTTCCTCCCGTTTGAATCAGGTAAGATGAATGTCCGAACCATACCAATATTTCTTCATTACGGTCAATCTTACGTAAATCCGTTTTGATTGCTTTGACAGCCTGTTCGGGGCGCAAACCGTCTATCTTTTTGAAAATGAACTCCCAGATTCCGATAAAACGTCCCCTGTCGGAAGTCATCAATAGGGTTTCATGCTGATTTTTAAATTCTCCGTTTCTGTAATTAGAAGATTTCATGACTCTTTCCAGCCGTTCCCCACGGGGAGTTCTGCCGAAACTGGCTTGATTAATAAAAACAATGACTGACACCGTCAACAATGCTATTACAGCTAATATACATCCTACAATCATACGTGCTTTGAATTTCTTGAATATGATACGCATATAATTCATCACTAAATTATTTCACGCAGCAAATATACAGGTATTCAGAGAGCTTGTTAGTATATATATTACAGATTGTTATACCATAATTACTGAAAGCAGTTGTGTGTTGGGTGTCAGTCTATTGTGTGAACAAACCCTTTTCTTGTTCAGTTCTTTAGAAATAAATTTTGTAGCTGATGTTCGGAATCAGACCCGCTCCATCTTTTTCTTCGACTACGTTCGTTCTTTCATTGTATTGATAGAAATGCATTCCGGTACGCATGCCTACATTCAGTATCTTTAGAGAAAACTCATGGGATACTCTTTTCTTATTGATCCGGAAGCTGATGGAAACATCACCGTTTATAGATGGATTGAATCGTTTAGTATATGCTTTGCTCTCGTCAAAGACAATGTCTTTTTCCTCCTGACTTTTTTCTTCATCCACAGGTGTATAACGTCCTCCTCCCTGAAAGAACAGACGGCCGTTTACACTTAATACATTCTGTTTGAGTCTGCCAACCATCCATTCTTTTCCGGCGAGCAGGTTCACTAAAAAACTTTTATCCAGTCTTGTATTTCGCCAGATACGGTCTCCTCCTCTATATTTCGATTTGAATAATGAAGCTGTAATCATATAGTAGAAGCCATTTTTCATATATTGTTCCAGTGTTATATCTATTCCATAGTTTTTGGCTATTCCAGTGTTTGTTAATATGCGGTCTAAATAGAATTCTTCGTAATTGATAATCGAAAAGGAAGAGTTTTCCTCAACCGGTATGTGGAACAAGTATTGATAATAGGGTTCTATTTTCAGATGTAGGCTCTGATTGATATTCCAGTCATAAGTGAATCCGAAATGATGTGCCTTTGAGAAGTCCAGGTACCGGTTTGATTCCTTTTTACCATTGATTATCTGTTCAACAAAGTAATAGTCGAGCCTTTCCCGGCGGCTATGCAAGCCGTAAGCTGCTGCTAAAGAATGTGCAGAATTTATTTTCCATTTAAGGGCAACTCTCGGTTCTATCGACCAGTTCTTGTTTAAAGTAAAATATTGTCCGGTAACCCCTAAACTGGTTGTCAGATTGTTGCTCAAGTTTATTACGGAATTACTATATGCCGAGAGGACTGTACTTTCTCCACTGCCTTTCGATATTTGTTCCATAGGTTTGTTTAATCCCAAATAAGGGCTGACTTTGTAATCAAGATCATATTTAAGTTCCGTAATGGTAATCCCTGTTCTGTTGGTATGCCTCGGACTGAATTTCTTATTCAGATATGAATTGAATACTAAATTCCATCTGCTATTCTGAATATCTGCTACATTAATAATAGCGTCGTCGGTATGTAAGTCCGCCAATGAACGGTCTTTGGAATAGGTAGCGGATAGAGAAGAACGGATATAAGTATTTTCATCCAGTACATATTTGTGCGCTAAGCCACCTGCCAGTTTATCCAGTTTATTATATCCCGACGACCGGTCTCCCATCGTTTCCCATTCGGAACGTTCCAAAACATCTGCTTTATTTCTGTCTATCAATCCTAATCCCCAGATCGAAAAGGTTCCAGCTTTACGTGTGGGAAAATTTAGTTTGAAGGCTAAATCCTGATATTTCAGGTTGATGTCATTACCCGATGCCAGTGAAGTAGTAGAAAAGCGATAATTCACCAGATAGGAACTTCCCCGTTTTTTATTGATAGGACCTTCCGAAGCTAAATCTATGCCCATGAGTCCGACCTGAAAGGCGTGTTCGTACTTCTGATTGTTACCATTGCGCAAATGCATATCGAAAACACCTGATAGGGCATTACTGTATTCCGCCGGGAAAGCTCCGTTGTAGAAATCGGAGTTGCCGATGACTTGCGTACTCAAAGCGGACAGGAATCCTCCTCCCAAGCCTGATAAATCAGCAAAGTGAGTAGGATTAGGTATTTCAATTCCCTCCAGTCTCCATTGTGTAAATTGCGGGGCATTTCCCCGGATGGCAACCGCATTAGTACCGACATCTCCTGCTACACCTGCAAATGCAGAACTTAACCGTGCAGGATCGTCAAAACCATTGGCAAATCGGGACGCTTCTTCAATACTAATCATACGTCCTCCTGTGATAGCCATTGGGTTGACAGTCCGGTCTTTTTTTATTTCCGGCTTGACAAGTACTTCAGCCAAATCTTGTACATTCTCATCCATAGGAATCTCTACAAATACTTCTTTGGATGAAGTGACAGATACTTCGCTGATGATACTTGGGCGATACCCCATAAAAGATGCCTGAATATTATAACGACCCACCGGGACATTATTAATCCGGAAATTTCCCCGTCCGTCAGTCGAACCTCCCCGTGAGGGATCTTCTGCTATACAGACGGAGGCATATTCTATGGGCGTATTGGTTTTGGAGTCAACAACGATTCCTCTTATGGTTTGAGTCAGTTTTTGTGTATCATTGTTGGCGGGCTTTTGCTTGTTATCCTGCGAAGAAATAATAATATGATATCCTTTTATCTTATATACATATCCGGTTTCCTTCAATAGTTGAGTCATAGCTTTGTCGATGGCTACATTTTTAAGAGATAAAGATTGTTTCTTTTCTATATCCAGATTTGACTGTTCATAAGCAATGCTATATCCCGTTTGTACTTCTATTTGTGCAAAAGCCTCTTTTAGTGAGATACTTTTATTTTGTATGGTAATTTTTTTTTCTTTATTCTGTGCAACAGTTGTGAGAGAGAGAAAAGTAAAAAATAAAAAAATGGCAAGCTTAGCCGCCTGTTTATTCGTATTTATTCGATTCATTATTCTATATTTGTATGTTGATACTTCATTTTACGTCACTTGTTGAATGAGGGTAGACATTTCAGAACTGGGAAGAGGGTCTCAAGCTGCTTCCCGGTTCTTTTTATTCATAGGCTGTTTCTTTTTATTATTGGGTTAATACTATTTTCTTTTCATACTGCTGATAATCAAAGCCGATTATATCTTTCAATATATTCAGTATTTCATCCAGGCTTTCATCTTTCAGGAATTTGACTGTATATCGTTTGGATGCAGGGATATTTGCTGTATTATCAATCGTGGTGTTATAGTGTCTTTCCAGAGTTCGGAATATTTCTCCGGCGCTGGCATTGGTAAAGACCAGTTTTCCCACTATCCAAGAGTTTGTATCATTCGTATCTATCACTGATATATGGATATCTGATGTTTTTTTGTCGTATGTAAGTTGTTCATTAGGCTTTAGTATATGGGGAGGTTGGGCATGAATACTCACTTCCACCTTACCGCTAGTCAATGTAGTCGTTATTTTTTCATCATTAGGATAAGCTTTCACGTTGAATCTGGTTCCAAGCACTTTCACAGAAAGTTGGGATGCTTCTACAATAAAAGGACTTGCGGTATCTTTTTTGACAGAGAAATAAGCTTCGCCGTCAAGCATGACCAAGCGTTTATCTTTGGCAAAAGTTTCCGGGTATAAAATGGTACTTCCCGCGTTCAACCATACTTCCGAACTGTCCGGTAAGATCAGGTGTTTCTGTTCTCCGTAGGCAACGGATACTTCTATCATTTCGTTGTGGGGAGAAAGATAGTAGAACATTCCTCCTGCAAATAAAAACAAAGGAATAATAACGGCGGCAATACGGGCAAATTTCTGATAAGAAACTATGTTGGTGAGATGCTCCTTATTATATCCCGTTCTTAAATTCACCCGTTCCAATGAAGCATAAGTATTTGAATCGGCTTCTACGTCCAATTCATTCCAAAAATCCAGTGAAGCTTTAGCTTTCGCCTGCTGATTTTTATCTTTGATGATCCACTTCTGCACTTTTTCTTCCGTTTCGGATGGAAAGCGGGCGGAGAGGAACATTTTGATGATTTTACTAATATTACTTTTCTTCATTTTTGCTGCACTTTACTATATATACAGTTTGGTGGCAAAAAGCTCAATAAGAAAATGAATATTTTTTTGAAAAAAGCAGGATGAAGACGAAAATGATCCTATAACAATGATACCAAAAAACATGAAATAACCTTCCGTATTTCTTTCAAAGCAAGGCTTAACTGGCTTTCAACATTTCTTTTGGTAGTATTCAGGCGTTCGGCAATCTCGGCATTGGATAGTCCTTCGTTACGGCTCAATGTATAAATCATTCTCCGTTGTTCAGGCATTCCCCCGACAAGTTTGTCAATCAGCATTTCCAGTTCCTTGGCAATAAGGTCTTCTTCGGAAGTAGAGCTATATTCTGTATCTTGGTTGTTGTTCAGATAGGCATCACACACATATTTATGTTTCAGGAAGTTGATGGCTGCATTTCTTGCAATGGTGTGCAAATAAGAATTGAATGATTTGGATGTATCAATGGAATGACGATTGATCCAAAGATTAACAAATAAATCCTCTGTCAGCTCTTCTGCATCGGGCTCCGATTTTATATATCCGTCAATGAATGTTTTGGTTTTGTTGTAGTATGCTATAAAAATAGTCTCAAAGGCCTTGTGATTCCCATCCTGAAAGGCCTCCAGCGTTTTTATATCAATGTTATTACTCATACTATTTCCCAACTTTCATTTCATTAGGACAAAAGAAACAATAATTTATCTTATAAAGATGGTCTTTTTTGAAATATTAATGATATTAGAAAGATTTATTCTATTTTCAAGATTCTCTTCATCTCCGGACGAAAGCTGTCACCCCAGATTTCCAGTTGCTCAATCAGAGGAATCAGCGTCTTTCCCAATTCGGTGATAGCATATTCCGAATGGGGAGGAAGCTCCATGAATATCTTTTTGCTGATAATGCCGTGCATCTCCAATTCTTTCAGTTGTTGATTGATGACCCGGGGACTTGCCTCGGTAAATAAACGATGCAGCTCGCTGGGACGTTTCGGACCAGTGCATAATTCCTGAATGATGCAACTTTTCCATTTTCCCCCGATCACTTCCATCGTAATCTTTATCCCACAATCAATATCAAAAGGAATTTTCTTCTTATACATAGTTTTCTGCTTTTCTGCAAAAATAAGGATATCACTACAAAAACAAAAATAATAACCCCAAAATGTAGTATAGGGCTAAATTTATCAGTATATGAATAATTCGTCCCTACTTGCCGATGTTTCAGGTATTCCCTACTTTTGCTTCAAAAAGATGAGAAAGTATTTATTATCACTTGCATTAGTCGTTGGAGTCGTTTCAATGAATGCACAAGAAAAAGTAACTAACAATGTAAATATGGAAAATAAAAAATCAACTCTTCGTTTTATCTATCCTCAATGGCAAGGAGGAATTGTAGATCATTGGATGCCTGATATTCCGGCGGAAGATTCATCCAGAGGCTACTATCTGGGAGCACAGTTATTGAACTATTTAGCCCCACAGACCGGTCAGAAGACCGTCGAAGTTCCGGTTTCACTGGATATCAATGACAGAGCGACGGAAAAAGGTATCAGTGCACGCAGTGTCATACTGAAACAAACTAAAGCTGCGCTTGATCTGCTTAAAGAGAATCATCCGGACCGGATTGTCACTTTAGGAGGAGAATGTTCCGTAAGTGTTGTTCCGTTTACTTATTTAATTAATAGATACCCGGATGATGTAGCTATTGTCTGGATAGACGCGCATCCCGACATCAATCTGCCTTATGATGAATATAAGGGTTATCATGCAATGGCACTAACAGCTTGTTTGGGAATGGGAGATGAAGAAATTATGGAATTACTTCCGGGAAAAACAGATGCTTCCAAAGCCCTGATTGTCGGACTCCGCTCATGGGATGAAGGTATGCAGGAACGACAAAGAAAGCTGGGCATTAAAGGATTATCTCCGCAGGAAGTAGCCAATGATCGTACAAAGATTATGGAATGGCTGAAAAACACCGGAGTTTCGAAGGTGGTTATACATTTCGATATGGATGTATTGGACCCGGCAGAGATAATCGCTGCCGTAGGCATTGAGCCTAACGGCATGAAGATTGAGGAAGTGGTTCGTATCATTCATGATATATCCTCCGAATATGATCTGGTAGGACTTACAGTTGCCGAACCTATGCCACGAGTGGCAATCAAACTTAGAAATATGCTCAATCAGTTACCTCTATTGAAAGATTAAATCCCCCTTTGACGAGGACGGTAAAGAATACCGAATACATTCAGTAGATACCCCAATAAACACAATAATGGGGCAATACATATGCGTATTCCACTAAATATATCGGGATTATAGGCGGCAAGGGTACTCCCCTCGCCGCTCATTAATATATATCCTATAATAGTCAATATTGAGCCGATAATTAAGATGACGTAATTTCTTTTGCCCAATACTGTTTTTATTTCTTCTTCTCTTCTTCTTTTCGATCTCATATTCTTTGAGTTTAGTTGTGATAATTCATTAGTTGAGTAAAGCGCATATATTTCTTTTCAAATTGCTGATTACTCTGCTTATATCTCTCTTTATCCATACTTTTCAGTAATTCATTGCACTGATTCCATTGCCAGAACCTATACAAACAATCCCGTTGAACCATCCCTATCCGGTCGTCTCCCAACGAGAAAGCCCAATCGATATAGTTTTCCGATTCTGCTATCAGATGATTCAATAAAGGGATTGCTTTTTCTGTTTCTCCTATGGAAGCATAAGCGGTGGCTATATCATACGAACCGCTCTCGTATACTTCGGGAACATTATATGCCGGAATAGCTTGTTCAGCATATTCCAATACTTTTCTGGCACGGATATCGTCTCCTTGTTTCACCAATTCTTTAGCCAGTTGCGCAAAAAGCCTTCGATGAGAATAACAGATGCGCAGGGTTGTTTCGTCCAGATAAAGTCCGGGAGTATCCAATCCTCCGTATTTATATCTGTTCATCACATTCTCGTAGAGCTTCTCCGTATCTATGGCATATCCATTGCCTTCTTCTACGTCTCCCCATTCTTTATAGTTGAAAGGAGTAAACCGGAATGCTAACCCTTCCTGAACAAAGTAGTCATCAAACTTCAGTTTACTAGAGTTGCCTACCGAGATAGCCATGTATAGGGGACGTTCCCAGTTACAGTTAGCCAAAATCTCGAGCATGAGCAAGTCCACTTTAGTCAATAGACGTATATCTTTTAGAGAAATAGACAGTTTATCCGGTATTGCATCTTTTAGTTCTTCCCCTCTTAAATGATGAATGGCTTCAGGCAACATCATTCCCGAACGGAGTACTGCATTCTTATCAATATGGATATTTATTGTATCGGTAGGTATCACATGAAATTCCTGTTTCTCCGCGAACACCCAATATTTCAGGATATTTTTTATTTCATACGGATCGTCTCCAAAACTGTCACGGGCTTCTTCAGGATGTTTCTGATACAATTCTTCTATCTGTTTCTTCAACTCCGGACGAACAGCCACATATTCGTTCTTACCTTTCTGGTATTGATTTTGGTCCCAACTGATCGGCAGTCCGGGAGCATCGTACAGAGGACATTGTTGCTGATAAATGTACCAGTCGGTCTGCGCATAACTTAAATTGCAGATACGTACATCTCTGCGTACTTCTTCCGTATCCTGATTATACCACAAGGGGAACGTATCATTATCCCCGTTACAGAATATGATCGGATTTCCTTTGTCGGGAAGTGTCATCAGATAATTAGCTCCAAAGTCACGACAGGTATACCGGTTGCTTCGATCGTGGTCATCCCAAGTCTGGCTTGCCATTTGTATGGGGACAAACAGGCAAAGCAGCATAAGTAAGCCGACTGGGAGGATTTTTTCCTGTTTCCTGCGAAGCATGTCACAGCATCCGGCGACTCCCATTCCAATCCAGATAGCGAACGCATAAAACGAACCTGCATACGCATAATCCCGTTCACGGGGTTGTCCGGGAGTCTGATTCAGATAGAGCACAATAGCCAATCCCGTCATAAAGAAAAGGAAAAATAAGACACTGAATTGCTGCTTGCCTTTTTTCCCACGTGTCCATTGCCAATAGATACCGAGTAATCCTAATAATAATGGTAAACCATAGAACACATTGTGACCTTTGTTCTCACGCAAAGATTCCGGCAAAAGTTTTTGATCCCCCAGTCGCAGATTATCAAGCCAGGAAATTCCTGTAATCCAGTTACCATGTTCCGGTTCACCGCTTCCTTGAATATCATTCTGTCGTCCGACAAAATTCCATAAGAAATAGCGCCAGTACATGTAATTGAGTTGGTATGTGATAAAATAAGTCAGGTTCTCTTTTTGTGTAGGAGCCTCATTCGCACCTCCACCGGACCATCCTTTGTAAGAAGCGGCCGAACGATCATTCCACATTCGCGGAAACAACATATTTTGAGTGTAGCACACGTCTTCCTTATAGCGAATAATTTTATACTTGCCTTCTTTCTTATCCGGCCGATAGATGGCACTACCTTTTTCTGTCTTTACCTTGTAATAGTCTCCTTCGGGCACATACTCCGGTTCGGACGCATAGGTTCTCCCATAAAGTAAAGGAGCACTTTCATACTGTTCGCGATTCAGGTAGCTTTTGAGTGTGAAAATAGTATCCGGTGCATTCTCATTGAGCGGCGTATTAGCATTGGCACGAATGAGTATGACCGCATAGGTGGTATATCCTATGGTGAGCATGAGTAAACACCACAAACCGGTATTCACGATGCGTTTTCTGAACCGATAAATGGCTCCTATCAGTAAAAACAGGACCAAACCCAGAAAGACGATCAATCCTGACTGGAAGGGTAATCCCATCACATTGACAAAGAATAATTCGAACCATCCTCCTACATCAGCCATTCCGGGTATATAAACAAAAAGAATCAATACAATAAGAATACCGGATAATGCAATGGCCCCGATAACTCCCTTGAGTGATAGAGTCTGATATTTTTGGTAATAGAACACTAATACAATGGCAGGAATACAAAGCAGATTAAGCAAATGCACTCCGATTGAAAGCCCTATAATATAGGCTATCAGGATAATCCAGCGGTCACCGGACACAGAATCTGCTTCATCCTGCCAGCGAAGAATCATCCAAAATACCAAGGCTGTGAGGAAAGAAGAGAAGGCATATACCTCCCCCTCTACCGCACTAAACCAGAATGTATCACTGAAAGTATAAGCTAAAGCTCCCACAAAACCTGCTCCCAGAATGATAATAACATCCATAACAGATAATTTCCGTTCATCGCCCACAAGCAAGGCTCTCACTAATCGGGTAATACTCCAGAAAAGAAACAAGATACAACCGGCACTCAATAGTGCATTTAAAAAGTTGACCATTCCCGACACTTGCGAAGCATCGGAAGCAAACTGGGTAAACAGGTTGCCGACAAGCATATAGAAAGGTGCTCCCGGCGGATGCCCTACCTGTAATTTTTCAGCACAAGAAATAAATTCGGGACAATCCCAGAAACTTGCGGTTGGTTCGATGGTCATCCCATACACAAATGCTGCTATCAGAAAGACCAGCCACCCACCGAAATCATTCCATCTTTTAAATAATAAGTTGCTCATTGTTCTGTACTTTTTTATTTGCAAAGTTACAGGACATACTGCTAAAACAGGCATTTTTTACCGGACGGATACGGACGGTCGTCAATGATAATATGTTGATAATCAATAATAATAAAAGTGAAGAGATAGACAAAAACAGACAGAGGATAAATTAGGTACAAATTAATAATGGCATAGTAAAGTAAATGGCATAAAAATGACAATGTATCAAATATGAAAAAACTATTGGGATATTAGGAAAAACAAGTGCCACTCTTGTTTTTTGCTATTTAATTTCGTATCTTTAATGACTTTCATTCTTCTAAAGACAGATAATCATATTACACAGGGCAGACGCATTAAAAATTATTTTCCTGTAAAAGTTGTGACAAATATTTTTCATCCCATCCGGCTTTTAGTCTTTTCAGATTCATGCTTCCTTTTGTTGTTTTTTCATTCTTTAGTATGGTAAGTGCCATCTTTGTTGCCACCGAAAAGTTTCTGGCTGCATTTTTCACCTTTTTACTGTAGTCTTCTCGAAAGGTAACATCCAGTTGCCAATGAAGATTATTTTCAATAGACCAATGCTGCCTGATGGCAGATGCAATCTCCTCCGGTTTGGTATTATCAAGTGAAGTTACATAGTATCTGACCTCTTGAGTATATTCTCCTGTTGCTACTATTGTTCTCTCCGACTTTATCCCTACAATAGACTTCAACCCCAC
>NZ_GG774949.1:1360964-1402734 GCF_000162555.1 Bacteroides sp. 3_1_23 | reverse complement strand
GCGGTTCATCCTAGGATTCTTCTTATTTTGTTTAACGAAAGGTACTAATTTATGCCAATTTTCATGTTAGTTTATGTTTTAATATATCTTATAAAGATAAGAAAAACAATCGATATAAACAAATGATAGTGTATTAATAATCAGTAGTATAGCAAAGAAATAACAAAGGAGAATATAGTAAAAAATATAATGCGTCTGCCCTGTCATATTACAGAATGACAAATATCACCTTATAAAGTGACATTTGTCACCCTATAGGATGCCCATCGTCCCGTTATAACGGGACAACTACCCGACTGCATAAAAGATTACTAATTTCTGTACCAAAAACCATTAATCTCTGCAACGAAAAGCCTTAAATGTAGTAAGGAGATAATGAATCATTACCAGATAATAATTAATTTCTTGCACAAAATGAAAGATCCCCCAATGATTTCACAATATCTTCCAGTGACTCTTTAGAATTTGCCAACATCAGTTTCTCCGTTTTTATTCTGGAGATTCTCCGGGTCAGCGTCTCTGTAGTCAGTTTCATTAAATCAGCAAAGCAAGCAGGTTGGACTCCCTCCCGCAGAAAAGCACATACCCTTAAATCCTCTTCTGTGAGCTTCGGACCTATTTCTTTCAATTTAGATACAAGTCCATAGACGTTTTCCTGAAGTCGCAGTAACTCTGTCCAGTCTTTCTCGGAGAAAAAAGGGATTTTAGAAGACAAAACATTCCGTTCTTTAAACTGTCGTACTTTTGAGACAACGGGGGAACTTTCATAGATATGTAGTTGAAGAGACTGATACTTCTCTTCGAGATGGTTACATTGCAAAATCAGCTTATCCGACTCGACATCTTTTTTCAGTATTTCTTCTTTGAAAAGATCCAATTGGGAAAGTGCGTGCCGATTTTTCTTCCAGAGTAGCCCAAGTAACAAAGACATCACACCAAACATTCCTAAAGCAGAAGAAAGAATTACTGAAGAATCGCTTTTACCGTCATTCAACATCAACTGACTGGCGTATGCCTTTCTCTCCATTTCCAGTGCTTCATCAAAGTTACCGTATTTCTGATAATAAAGACTACATCGTTTGCAGATTTTTGCCAGATAATCGTATTCCTCTGTTTCTTTTGCGAGCCTGATGGCTTCCATGAAGTGAATTTCAGCCTCCTTTTTCTGTTCCAAATCACTTTCTACACAGGCAAGATAATAATATGCTTTTGATTTTTGATATTCATCGCCATTCTTCTCATAATAAGATGCCGCCTGCTTAATCTGCTTATCAGAGGAATGAGGAATGTTTTTATCCTCGTTGAGCTGGGTACACAATAAATTATACTCTGCCAGTTGAGCCTCATTCATTTGGCTTGACTGAATAGTCTCAAGAATAATGGATGCTGTATCAGGGTCCTGCTCCATCAGTTGCGCAGCCTTGTCCAGCCCTTGCTTCACGCTCGTCCCTTCCGGATGACAGGCAGCTAGTGAAAGGAGCATCATATACAATAAAATTCGAAGATTATTCATAACTCTATTTTTGTCTTTGCAAAGGATTGATTGGATTTGCAAATATAAAAAATAATCGGCATTTATGCTTCTATAAGTTACACAAAATATAGTGACGCTATCCTGTTCTTATAGTGACACTATCCTTGCTAAATGGCGTCACTATCCTGACAGGATAGCGTCACTATGTTTTTTTGACAAATATCAAGCCGATGCGGGCTATTAATTAAGAAGATAAGCCGTATCTTTGTAGCAAACAAGAAAATTATATATCATGATTAAAAACATTGTATTTGATTTTGGAGGAGTGATTGTAGATATTGATCGTGACAAAGCGGTTCAGGCATTTATCAAACTGGGACTGGCAGATGCTGATACCCGGCTGGATAAATATCACCAGACCGGCATCTTTCAAGAACTGGAAGAAGGAAAGCTAAGCGCGGATGAGTTTCGGAAACAACTGGGGGATTTATGTGGCCGTCCATTGACGATGGAGGAAACCAAACAGGCATGGCTGGGCTTCTTCAATGAAGTGAATCTAAATAAACTCGATTATATATTGGAATTGAGAAAGTCCTATCATGTGTATATTTTAAGTAATACCAATCCTTTTGTTATGTCGTGGGCATGCAGCCCCGATTTCTCATCGAAGAAAAAGCCGTTGAATGATTATTGTGACAAACTATATTTGTCTTATCAGGTCGGTCACACGAAACCTGCACCCGAAATATTCGATTATATGGTGAATGATTGTAATATCATTCCTTCCGAAACTTTATTTGTAGATGACGGTGCTTCGAATATCCAAATCGGTAAAGAACTCGGATTTGAAACGTTCCAACCGAAGAATGGTGCGGATTGGCGGGAAGAAATGACTGCTATCTTGCAGAAATGATAATTGAGCAGTTAGTACCATATCGCAAATAAAAAATATGCAACCACAAGTCATACTTATCACCGGAGCATCCTCTGGATTCGGCAAGATTACCGCTCAAATGTTATCGGAACGAGGACACATCGTTTATGGAACAAGCCGGAAACCTTCCGAAGACATGAATCATGTAAAAATGCTTGTTGTCGATGTTACCAATTCCTTTTCCGTTTGTCAGGCCGTAGAGCGGATTCTATTGGAGCAAGGACGGATTGACGTATTGATTAATAATGCCGGAATAGGTATCGGCGGCGCATTGGAACTTGCCACTGAAGAAGAAGTGAATATACAAATGAATACAAACTTCTTCGGTGTAGTGAATATGTGTAAAGCTGTTTTGCCATCTATGAGAAAGGCGCGAAAGGGCAAGATTATCAATATCAGCTCTATCGGTGGTGTAATGGGAATCCCCTATCAGGGATTTTATTCTGCTTCGAAATTTGCAGTGGAGGGATATAGCGAAGCATTGGCTTTAGAGGTTTATCCGTTCCATATAAAGGTTTGTGTAGTAGAACCGGGAGATTTCAACACCGGATTTACTGATAACCGGAATATCTCCGAACAGACAAGACTGGATGCCGATTACGGAGAAAGTTTTCTGAAATCATTAGAGATTATAGAAAAGGAAGAACGTAATGGATGCCATCCGCGGAAGTTGGGTGCTGCCATCTGTAAGATAGTGGAACGTACCAATCCTCCTTTTCGGACGAAAGTAGGTCCATGGATACAGGTATTGTTTGCGAAGAGTAAAAAATGGTTGCCTGATGCAGTGATGCAGTGTGCCTTACGGATATTCTACGCAATTAAGTAAACGATACGATATATAAAAGAAACTGTTCCCAAAGTTCCTAAAAGAAAAATCGTCCTTACTACAGTCTATCGTAGTAAGGACGATTTTATAAGATCAAGGCTTTTTTGAACGGCCTCTTTTTTTGATTTGAATATCTTCTATGTTTCCGGATTAACCTTTCGGAACCAATTCCAAAAACATAGTAGTAGTCAGCAACACGGCCAGTCCGACGCAAACGCTTATCAACAGCCAATTGATATATTTTGCTTTCGGCTTGGTGTCGGCATGCAGATTGTTCAGGAAATACTCCCTAAAGAAAAGATACAGGCCGGGGATTGTGGCACTTGCCAACAAGAAATCTTCCGGAATCTGAAAGAAATAAGTTTTGGATAATCCGATCAGTGACCAATGGCAAAGGAACAATACCAAAAACATATTGACCTTTTGTGCAAACAGCAGTAATAATCCGATGGTAAACACAACTACTGAACAAGGCATGACCGGAGAAGTCATTTCCGGGAATGAGAGACCGCGTGCCAATGAAACCAAAGGGTATATAAAAGGCATTGCCAACAGGACATAAGACAGCAAATCATATTTGTGGGTACGTTCGAAGGTAGTATATCCCGTAATCGCATCCCATATCCAAATGATAGCCATCACACCCCAAAACATAGCCATTACTCCATTATAACTACGCTCTTCACAGTAGATATAATAGTAGACCAGAGAAATCCACGTATACAGACCTATCATATAGAACTTCATCGCCATTTTCACCCACGGACGTGGTCGGCCGATAAGCAATCCGGTCAATGCAATACCAATCAGAATGATAACTATCTGTAAAAGCCAGGTAGCTGAATTATAATATGCAATTGTTCTCCAAAAAATCTCCATAAAAGTTCGTTTTAATGTCTTGTTAATGAAAAGGCTCTATGTGGGAACAGGAACATCGGGAACGTAGCTCCTACCGCCAACATGAAAATCACTGTGCTTGCTATCAGAGTATTAGAGAAGAACATCGACATAAACTTGTCCAGCTTGTCCGGATCATTTACATTTTGCAGACACATGATAAGTGAAAATACCATGTTGTATGCAAACTTTCCCGGAATCATGGGAAGTAATGCCGGAATGTACAATACTGTCATCGGGCAATATACTTTTTTCCCTAACCACAAACTGCCGAAGCCGATGACTAATCCGGCAAACAACGAACCTGTGGCAATATCCACGCCTAAATAGGTCATCAAACAAAAACGACAGGCGTGTCCCAGTGCTGCCAGTATGGCAATCATTTTGAATGCACGCAAAGGAGGATCGGAAATTGCACCAAATCCTATACCTGCTACTGCTGCAAAAAATCCATCCGTAAGAATGTCAAGTGCTATCATATCAAATTAAACTATTTTTTACCATTAATAATGTGAAGGAAAGTCCGATAGCGATGCTGACAATCAACAAAGAAGCCTCTGTCAGACGGGCAAATCCTGTTAATACATATCCCTCTACTACATCAATCACGCCATTAATCAAAGGCACCCCAGGCACAAGATAAAGCACGCTGGTTGCCATGGCAATCTCCGAAGTTGTGTCGAAAATCAGCGCGGTGGAAGCACACAGGGAAGCAACAAAAGCCGAGACTATAAATACAACATAATGATTGATCTTTTTCGCCTGCATTTGTTGTTTCAGGTAGAATCCTGTAATGGTAGCCGAGAACACAATTCCCATCGAAATTAAATCACCGCCGAATAAATTACAGAAAGAGGCATTGGCAAATCCTACTAATAATAATACGAAAAGAGAGTGTATCCGCGGAGCAGAAATAATCTTCTTGTATTTGTCTTTCAATTCTTCCAATGACAAATGATTGTCTACTGCTTCCCAGCTCAATGCGCTTAACTCTGAATTATGTTCAAAACTGATCGGGTGTGCAGGAATGTCTATAACCTCGTTACAAGCCTCGTTTGTTTCTTTGTCTATAATAGTCAGAATGATGTTTCTATGAAATACGCTTAATTTGACATCTAATCCGAAAGCCTCTCCAATACGCTTTGTGTTGCGTACCACCCGCGAGGTGTGTACTCCGGCCCCCATTAAATGGGCTGAATATTCTGCAATAAATTTACCTATGGATAATAAAGATTCGCCTGTCTTCATGAATATGATATTTTTAAATCGGGCGCAAAAGTACAAAAAAAATAGATACCTTTGCCGCGATTAAAAATAAAAAATGCATGAATAACCAATTTACGCATCCAAAAGAGAGAATACGTTTTGCCATATTGACTTTTTTCTTTGCCCAAGGACTTTGTATGGCAAGTTGGGCCAGCCGAATCCCTGATTTTAAAGACGTTTTTGCTGCAAATTATGCTTTCTACTGGGGACTGATTTTATTTATGATCCCTGTCGGAAAATTTGTCGCGATCCCCTTGGCTGGCTATCTTGTTTCGAAGTTAGGAAGCCGGAGTATGGTACAGGTCAGTATCCTGGGATACGCTTCATCCCTGCTTTGTGTCGGACTGGCTCATGAGGTCTATCTTTTAGGCTTTCTGCTCTTTTGCTTCGGGGTGTTCTGGAATTTATGTGATATATCATTCAATACACAAGGCATTGAAGTGGAACGTTTGTATGGTAAAACCATTATGGCCACTTTTCATGGAGGATGGAGTCTGGGGGCATGTGCAGGAGCACTTATCGGCTTCGTAATGATTTTGGCAGGAGTCTCCCCTATTTGGCATTACACACTGATATTTATAATCATCCTTATAATTGCACTTTCCGGGCGGAAATATTTGCAGGAGAGCGCACCGCAGGAAGCGGAAGTTTCTGATACAAAGACGCAGGAAAGAAATACAGCCAAAGCTCCCAATGGTTTTCGCCTGTTATTTCAAAAACCGGAAATGTTGCTTTTGCAGTTAGGACTTGTCGGACTGTTCGCGCTGATTGTAGAAAGCGCGATGTTCGACTGGAGTGCGGTTTATTTCGAATCAGTGGTTCACGTACCTAAATCATTGCAAATCGGTTTTCTTGTATTTATGATTATGATGGCAACGGGCCGTTTCCTGACTAACTACGCTTATCAGCTTTGGGGAAAGAAGAAAATCCTGCAACTGGCGGGCAGCTTTATCTGTATCGGCTTTTTTGTTTCTGCCCTGTTAGGAGGAGTTTTCGAATCTATGGCCATGAAAGTAATCATCAATTCTTTAGGTTTCATGCTGGTCGGCTTGGGAATATCCTGCATTGTGCCTACTTTGTACAGCTTCGTGGGAGCCAAATCAAAAACACCGGTCAGTATTGCACTTACCATTCTGTCAAGTATCAGTTTTATAGGTTCGTTGATTGCTCCCCTGCTTATCGGTGCCATCTCGCAGGCGTTCGATATCCGTATCGCTTATATGATTATCGGTATATTGGGTGGATGTATCGTATTAATAGTCAGTTTCAGTAGTGCTTTCGATATTCAGGAATCCGGCGATAAACCTGAATAGAACAAATAAAAAACGCAGCCTTTCACAGTGTTTAAAATTAAACCTCCTGTGAAAGGCCGCGTCAATCTTTTAATGCCTTAACTAACCTAACTACTTTATCTTAACTATACTAACCTATCTACAAAATACCCGAAAAATCTTTTATACTACTAATAATCCTATCTTTCAATTCGTTATTTTCAACTATTGAGAAGCCACAGTCTACATTTGCCGGAGCCAATAATACAGCTTTAGCTTCTTCTGCATCTGCCATCTCTTCCGGGTGCTCTCTGAAATAAGTTTCCCATTGGGAAGCTGATTGCGGAGTTACCCCCAGCACATAGTTGATAAAATCATCATCCGTCAAAAAATCCATTACCTTTGAGCACATATCGCATCCTTTTTAAGCGTTTACATAAGTAGGACGGCGTTATCCTGTCTATGTACTCAACCCATTTACCTTTTTACTAAAATTAACTTGCCAGACTACGCAACTTTGTCAATCCGCGATGCATCAAGTTGCGTACAGACTGATAATTCATATTCATAATCTCGCAGATATCCTCGTATTTCTTTTCTTCTATATAATATAATGTAAGCGCTTCGCGTTGGCGGGGAGATAATTGATCCAGCAGACGTCTAACCAATGAAAATTCATTCTTGCGTTGCTCTTCTTCCATATAATCATCTTCTACATCTGTAGGAGTGGATATGCTAACTTCTTCTATTGCTGTATCAGACATATACATACGTCTGCGAAGTTCATCACACAACTTATTCTTTAAGGAGATGAATAAATAAGATCTCAAATTATCGATTGTTCCTAATTCATCTTTCTTTGTATAGAGTTTCACGAAGATGTCATGAATACAATCTTTCAGTAACTCTTTATCAATGGTCAACTTCAATCCGTAATTAAAAAGGACATTGATGTGCAAGTTATACAGCTGTGAAAAAGCTGCCATGTTTCCCGCTTGAAAAGAAGCGAGTAAAGTGTCGGTTGAATGATTAGTCTGTTCCATCATAGCATTAATTCGATTGATTTGATGTTGCAAAACTAAGCAGTATCGACCGCAACTTTGGGTAAAATCTGGTTTGTGGATTGAAAAAACAAGTATCATGTTTTATAACACTCTTTTACTAGAAATTACCAATAAAAAGCAAAAATCCCGCTGAATGGTCTTCAACGGGATTCTCTGCTTTATAACTTATGGAACCAATAAATGCCTTCTTTCTTATCTGGCACCTTTAGATTGTATAAGCCATTTATTTTCAGTGATTTATTTATCGTTTCAATCTTTCCGGAAACAGGATGAATGTACTTTAATACATACTTTCCGGACGATAATTGAACAGGAATTTCTGTTTCGGACTTGGAATAAATGATACTTCCAATATCAGATTTTACCATTTTCTTGTACTCATCCGTATTTGTTTCTTCCACTTCCATGGCTGCTGCATCCTTCAGGAACGCTTTATCTGTGCACGGAATTACAGGACATGAACCTCCTGCCATGAATACAGCCCATCCCATAGCCGGATAATTCTGTGCGTAGAATGTCACTGCCTTTTGAGGAAATTTCTGACGATACTCATTGACAGCTTTATATGCTTCTGTGAAAGTTACCTTTCCCACTTTCATCTTCCGCATGTGCTGACGTGGTGCCATATTTTTTCCACCTTCCGGCGCAAAGATTCCATCCGTCTTATAATGCCAATACCGGATATCAATAATATCTACTACGGCAGCGCGTTTAGGATCTGCAAGGATTGCATCCTGTACGTCTTTCGTTGTACTCAATGCCACTTTTGCTTTCTTCCCGGTTTCAGTTTCCCATTCAGCTATCACGTCCAACCAAAATTGTACGAAGTGCAACGGGCCTGTAAATTCGGCGCTTGTCAACTGAATAACATTCGAATTGTCTGCGAAGTTATTCAGGCACTGACGGATATATTGTCTGTGCAATTCACGACGAACAGGATGACTGATATCATAGAACATATCCGCCACAAAGATTCGTTTGTCTCCGGCAAATGGAGCAGGTTCAGGAAATCCGGTCTGATTGATGTTATTGCTGCTTCTCCATGGAGAATCTACCCAATGCGCACCGGCTTCCAATATATTGTGCTGGAAATAGTTTTCATGGAACAACAGCAGTCCGTCCTTATTTCCTTTTTCTGCAAATTCTTTTAAGCGGCTCCAGTACCATGCATTAGGGCGTTTCAAATCATATTTGCTCAATCCTTCCCATGCTGTTCCCTGACCGCTACGACCGAATGGCTGTTCATAGAAAGGTCCCCATACATCACCATCCCGACGGCGAACCCGTTCGTGGTCATCCCGGCGACGATCGTACCAAAGACCGTAATTCTGATCGAAAACAAGAATGTTTTTCTGTTTCATAAAGTCGACTACAGAATCAATGCGGTCGGTTAATCCCAATCCCTCGCGTCCCGGCACAAAGCGGGTGATGGCCGGACTTGCCTTTTTCAGATAATTGGTTTTGAGCTTTCCGTTCCACCAAGGGGTGGTATGACTGCCTCCAACCAATAGAGCACCGTTCATCTGAATACGTCCATTGGTTACAGTTACTTCCGGTTGGGTTAATAATTTAGCAGCAGTAGAAGAAGAATTTGCAAGTGCAGCGCTCTTTTTCTCTTTAATATCATCGATTGATTTTACTCCGGCTGATGCCACCGAAGGAGCAAACTTGTTATCGCCGATCCAATGTTCCAACGTCAACCGTGGATTATATGCTTCTTTAGCGAGTTCCATAGCTACTTCCACTGTAGGACTACTGGTTGCACTTGTATTTCTGGGCAGAATACGTGCACGTTCTGCACATTCTTTGTTCAACCGTTCTTCCAATTGAGCATAAAAAATACTGCGAGGTTGTACATGATTGTTGGACTGTGCCCATTCACCGTCACCGGAGAATTGTGCCCAACAACCGTATGCACGGTTCATCGCATCTTTTGCCGGGGCATAACATTCGATTTCCGCTGCGGTACATTGCCAAAACAAGCTGTTTGCCGTATTCCAACCGGCTCCGTTTTTATCTTGTCCCAAATTCTTGAAAGTCAGGTTATGACCGTCGATATTTACTACGTCAAACAACAGTCCGCACGCCCAGGCATCAATAGAACCGCTGAATCCCAAAGATTCATACGAATCACATTGTACAAAAGCATTGGGACCGGCTGCACAATATCCGGCAGCAAAGTCATGAATACCCTGTTCCGAATAGCAGCGTTGAAATAAAGTTTGTTGTCCCAGCGTATGGAAAGTGCAACGACGCATCCCTCCGATTTCTGAAACGGGTTCTTTCGAGATACAGTCTTCAACGGTAATTTTGGAACCTGTACGCTGAACAATTACAGCACTTCCTGCAAAATGCTTGAAATTAACCAGTCTCACCCAACAGTTTTCCGCATCTTCAATGGAAATACCTGTCCAGCAATGATCCTCGTCTTTAGGATAACGTTTGTCGTAATCAGAAATCAGTGTCATATTTTCTACGCCACAATCGTGAATACGTCCGTTCCATTGATAAGTCAACAGGGAAGAAGTTCCATAGTTAGCATCCAAAGCTACGGTCAGCGGAGTATCCAGTGTTATCTGGTTGCCGTTTACTTCGCAGACTGTTCTGTCCCAAGTCAGATCCATGTCACCTTCTTTCCATCCCAAAGCGCTGATACCTCCTCCAAAGATATCACAACCCAAAGAGGCAATCCATTCTTTGCCGGAAGGACGGGTAACCATGACACGGTCTCCTTTTTTCAGAGAAACACCCGAAGCGACTTCCAATGTTCTCGCGTTTACCGGAACATAGTGGGAAAGCACCTTCAATGTGTCTTGTACATTCAGGTCGTCCACTCCTTCCATATAGATAAGCGCACCTCTGTCTACGCCCTTTTTCAGCAGTATTGTTTTTTCTTTATCCGTACCCCGCAATACAATTCCGGATGCGGAGATACGAATACTGCCGGACAGGGAAAATTCTCCCTGATCGAGTAATACGGCTCCCCGAAAACCAGAAGCGTCAGGAGTCAGCGAAGCTACATAATCAATGGCACGTTGAATACGTGCAGTATTATCTCCGGCTTTCCAGGGTACAAACACCACATTGCGGACAGAAGGAATATCCTGTTCGGAGGATTTATATCCGCATGTAGAGAAATCGAGAATCCGGTTTCCCCGATCATCATTCAGGTAAGTGATCTGGTCATTCTTAACCTGTAAAGCAAAGGTTTGCGCATAACTTTGCACAAACCCAATGCTCAATAATCCTAAAAGGATCGTTCTTACTTGTATATTCATTACAATAAACTTTATCATCTTTTCATCCGGTTACAACAGACTTTTCCGTTTAGACAATGTATCGTAATTGTTCTTCAAGTCTGTCCAATCCACTTTCTTTCTGGTGTCTATACCATTGATGTATTTTTCAATATTGGTATATCCGTCACCGTTGCAGTCCATGTTGGCGTCAGCCGGGTCGTTCGGATTCAATCCGTTGGCCGTTTCCCAGGCATCCGGCATACCGTCGCCGTCCGAGTCTACTACCGCTTCACCTTTATATTCGGGCAGTCCGCCTACCTGACGAATATCTGTGATGATACCTTGCTTGTAAGAATCAGCCGGTAACCGTCTCTTCACGTAAGGAGAGACAAACTCCGGTGCATCTTTCGCATAAATGGCCTTTCCTGTTTGTACGGTCTTAATGACACGTGCATCTACTGCGTCGCGTTTCGGAAAATTAGCTCCTACATTATCTAATACAAAGGTATAAGCTTTTTTGGTATCCATTACAGTTACCGGTGGCATTTTGAAAGCCTCGTCCGATTTAATTAGCGGCAGAAACTTTGCGGCGTCCACCTCTTCTTTAAGTTGTACGCCTCCGTCCCAGTTATCTTTTGTAACTTTGGCATTGCCATGGATAATATTTCCATTTACGTATGCTTTTCCGAATGAAAGCGGTCTATTTTTGTCACGTCCTGCTTCCGGTTTGAGAATACGATAAGAAATCGGTTTACCTATCGGAGTGATCGGACCGGGTTTGAAGTAGTTGTTTATCATATTGTAGAAACTGTTGTGATCGCCTCCGTCTACGGAACGGTTCCACCAGTTGAAAACAACATTATTGACGAAGTTAAAATCGCCGTCCATACCTACCGAACTATTCCGGCTGATGTTGGAAGCAAAGAGATTACGGCAGAACATACTGTTATGCCCACCGATGGTTGCACCGAAAGCATGATTGTAGGTATCCAATGCTTCAGAGAAAATAGAATTCTGAATGGTAATGTTTACCGTCGGAAGTTTCAGCCCGTGTCCGTCTGCCCCTCTGTTGTATACATGACGGTAGATAGACATATTTTCATCCAATCCCCAACTGGCGGAGCAATGGTCTACCATAATATTTCCAACCGCATTCCCTCCTACTGCATCGTCACGGAAAGCTACGTCCTGCGCACCGCGGCGGAAGCGCATGTGACGAATCACGACATCGTGTGTATCGATCAGGAAAGATTGTCCGGTGACGCAAATACCATCTCCGGGAGCTGTTTGTCCGGCAATCGTTACATAAGGGGCACGTACGCTAATCGGGCTTTTCAAACGAATCACTCCCGCTACATTGAATACAATAATACGTGCACCTCCCGTTTCGCAGGCTTCGCGTAATGTTCCGGGACCGGAATCTTCCAGCGAAGTAACTACGATCACTTTCCCTCCACGACCACCGGGAGTATACATACCTCCGCCTTCCGCGCCGGGGAAAGCCGGGATATTACTTTTTATCAAATCTTCGGGTTTGGAGGCCCAAGGCTTATAGGGACGACCTTTCTTTGCTTCTTCTAACACTGTCGGCAAAGCTTTTTCCCATGCCGCATCCGATTTCCGTTCAAACTCCGCTTCTTGTTTTGCTCCTCTTGCTTTTACCGAGTCCGGAATTACAGGATACTGGGCTGCCACAGGTAGTACACAGGCAACCAGCATCCACGCTGATAATACTTTCTTAATGTTGTTCATTCTTTCGAATCTTAATTAGGTTTCTAAAAGGACGATTAAGAAAGCATTTTGTAATCGGTTATCTCTCTCCTTTCCGCCATTCATTCATATATTCGCGAGGGGACTGATTATATTTTTTCCGGAAACACTTGCTATAATATCCCGAATCCTTGAATCCGACAGCAAAAGCAATTTCGGAAACACTTAAATCCGTATTTTTAATCAGCTCGATAGATTTATTCAAACGAATCTCTTTTACCAGGTCAACGGGTGCCAGGCCGGTAAGACTCTTCAGTTTCTTAAAGAATGCCGAACGGCTCAATCCGATACCGGATGCTATGGTGTCAATGTTAAAGTCACTGTCGTCCATATTTTCTTCAATGACCTGATGTATCTTTTCGAGGAACTGTACGTCTTTCTTTACCAAAAATTGTTCGTAGCTGTCTTCTTCGGTTGTTGTCTGGTTTTCCATTTGCTGACGGATTCGTTCACGGAACAGTTTTCGTTCGGCAAGCAACTGGTCGATACGTGCCAACAGATATTCCTTACTGAAAGGTTTGGTAATGTAGGCGTTCGCCCCTAAAGTAATCGCTTTGGTCTTGGCGCCTTCATCATTCTTCGCAGTCAGGATAATGACAGGGATATGACTGATCTGGAAATCTTTGCGGATGGATTGCAACATTTCAAGCCCATCCATTTCGGGCATCATCTGATCGGTCACTACAATATCCGGATGATACAGATGTACTTTCTTCAAACCTTCCACTCCGTTATTGGCAATATGGATATTGAATTTGTCTTCCAACTGGAGCTTTATCAACTGGCAAAGGTCTTTGTTATCTTCCACCAACAGAAGGGTCGGTAATGAAGCGTCGATTTCCGGTTCTTCTTCCGTACCGTCTTCGGATATGGCATTTGCAACAGGATCTTGTTCTACCGAAACAGGGGCTGTCTCTGTATCTCCCACATAGAAGTCTACTTCCGACGGACGGTAATGTTCCTTATCCATCAGAAGTTCCACAATAAACACCGCCCCTTGTCCTTCGGGACTTTCGGCACGAATCTGTCCATGATGCAGATTGACGATCTCTTTTGAAAGTGCCAATCCGATACCCGTGCCCTGATAATAGGAGTTTTTCGCGTTCTCTCCTTGCGAGAAGCGTTCGAAAATCTCGGTCAGTTTATTTTGTGGAATACCTACTCCGTTATCTTCCACCCGTACATAACAACGTTTACCGTCGTCTGTCAATCCGGTAGTTATATAAATACTTCCTCCGGAATGAGTGAATTTGAATGCGTTGGATATGATGTTGCGGATAACAATGCTCATTTTTTCCTTGTCCGCCCATACCATAATCGGTTCATCCGGCAACTGGAAAGTAAAACTGATTTCGTTTTCTTCGGAAAGTACCCGGAATTCTTTCTGGAAAGAAGCTATCATCTCATTAAAATCAATTAATGACACATGCAAACGCATCTTGCCGTTCTGAATCTTCCGGAAATCAAGGATCTGATTCACTAATTGCAGCATTTGATTGGTGTTCTTCTCCATCAGATCCACATATTGCAATCCTTTCGGAGAGAGCTTTTCGCGTTCTCTTAGTTCCTGTATCGGGCCTTTTATCAATGTCAAAGGAGTGCGCAATTCATGGGAGATATTGGTAAAGAACTTGATTTTCATCTCCGATACCTTTTGCTCGATATAAATATCATTCTTCATTTTGAGCATGAAGAAAGCCAGGCGCAGGCTGAAATAGAGAGCTGCCAAACCTAGAATTACATAAATAAGGGTTGCCCACCAGCTCAACCACCACGGTGGAAGGATAGTAATAGCCAATGTACAGTTGGAAACCAGCTCCGGATTGGCTTCATCTACGGTTTCTACACGGAATGTATAGTCTCCGGGAGGTACGTTGGTATAAGAAGCGATACGGTTCTTTCCGTTATAATGCCATTCTTTTTCATATCCTTCAAGTATATATCGATAAGATACCCGGTTTTGATTATAGAAATTCAATGCAGCAAATTCAATCGTGAACATGGATTGATTGTAGTTCAGTTCGATTGCTTTGGCGTATGTGATGGATTCTTTCAGGATCGGACATTCGCGGAAACTACGCAGATCGCGGTTGGAAACTTTAAAGTCAACAATACGTGTATCGTAGTTCGTATGCAATGTTTCCAGTTTGTCGGGAGAGAATGTCAGGATTCCCTGCCGGGTACCAATCCACAAGTCTCCATTCAAGGTACGGAGGGCACTACCCTCTTCCAGCTCTACGTTCAGGAAACCGTCGTATTTGTCGTAGTTACGAAACTGTTCGGTAGCCTTATTGAAGCAGGACAAGCCAATTTCCGTTGTAAACCACAAGTTGCCGTTTTTATCTTCTACGATGGATTTGACTACATCATTATTCATTCCTTCGCGTATGCCGTATGATTTGAAGATCGGTTCACGCTTTTCTTTATCATAGCGGACTAATTTATTCAAACCGCCTCCGAATACACTTACCCAGATTTGCGAATCAGTATCTTTGTAGAGTACATAAATATCGTTATCCGCTACGTTTGAATTTTCGCTTACCTGGCGGTACGTTTCAAACTGGATTTGTTCGGGAGTAGTGAAATGTCCGTCGAAAGACATCAGGCCATCCATTGTTCCTACCCAAATACGTCCGTCTTCATCTTCCGTCATGGTACGTACCTCCATATAAAGACCGTATGCAGGATATTGTTTCAAGCCATTGTATTTATGGATAAAGGTAATTGCTCCGTTCTCTTCGGAAATTAGATTCAGACCTCCTCCCAGTAATCCTACCCAAATGCGCCCCTGGCTGTCCTGATAAGTAAAGTACACATCGTTGTTACTGATAGAATTCGGATTCTTGGGGTCATTGATATAACGGGTAAAACGCAACCCGTGCGGTGAATTCATGTCCGGTTCGGCTTTGACAAGCCCGTTTCCTTTGGTGGAAAACCAAAGATTACCGTCTTTGTCTTCCATAATATGATATACGGCTCCCAATAGATAGTTCTTATCCGAGAAGATTTGTTTCACTTGTCCGTTACGATCCAGGCGATACAGAGCTTGCCAGCGGGTTCCTACCCAAATATCCCCATTTTGCGCCTGGAAGAGAGCACGTATTCCCTGATTCCAGGAAGTTGATCTCTCGGGCACTACCGGAGATGGAGAAACTTCTGTCAGCAGTTGGAATTGCTTCTTGGGGAAGTTAAGCCTATATACTCCGCTGCTTGTAGATGCCAACCAAAGGATACCATCTTTATCCAGCAGAAGATGGAAGAAAAGCTGATTGGGAAGATCGTCGGAGAAAGGCTTCAATTGGTTGATACGGGTCATTTCCAGTTTGTCCCTGTCGAATAGAAGAATTTCTCCTCCCGGAGTCATAAAGAACATGCCCTGTTCGCCGGCATCCTGCATTTCAAAATTGCCGATTGCGTTCTGATTGGGGAATGTAAAGCGGTGATGGCTCCTGTTCAGGGGATCATAATAGGTCAATGCCTGGTTACCCTCCTGAAACCATACCTTATCATATTTATCATAGAATATAATTCCATTGTCCTTTTCGGGGATGGTAAAGGGGAGCTTGGTCAACTGCTTGTAGCCGATATTATACTCGTATGCTCCTTCGTTAGTGGTAATGTACATCAGACCGGATTCCGTTACCAGCAAATTAGAAACCGGCTGTTTAATTTCCGGTATCTCGTAACGGTTGACAACTCCGTTTTGCGGATCAATGCTATAAATATGCCCTTTCTTGTCTCCCAACCATAAGAATTTAGAATTATAGGAGGCACAAGTAAACTGATCCGGGTTAGCAGATACCTTTTTCTGTATAAAGTCGGCAGGTTTGTCTTTCAGCGCTTCCCCTTTCCGTAGGGACAGAATCTGATAATCCATACCGATCCAATTGATAAATTCGGCTGTTTCGCAGAATATGTTGTGTTTCAGACGCATGTCGTACACGTTCACGTTAGGACGCGAATCATGCAATTGTTTCATCGTTATTTTACCTTCCTTGTCGGTGTACGCACGCAAAAGGCTTTTATCTTTTGTCAGCAACAATACGTCGCCGTCTTCGGTCGTCTGAATCTTGATAATCTGAATGTTTTCGGAATATTCTTTCACATCGTCGTAGACGGCATGAAAGCTCTCATGCCGTTTATCGAACAGATAGAGTTTACGGTCGATAGTTTTAATCCACAGAAAACCATTCTTATCTTCTACGATACGCTGAATTTTACGCGGCGGAATATCTGTGGAATAAAAGCCGTCATGATTATCGTAGGAGCGGAATTTACTTCCGTCAAAGCTACATAGTCCATACCAGGTACCAAACCAGATAAATCCGTCTTGTCCTTTTAATGTACAGTTTACGATATTATTAGGCAAACCACGTTCAGCCGTGTAGTGTTCTACAATCATATTTGGATAGGCAAAAGCATACATGCCTATCATGGATAGTAATAGTATTAGAATATTCCGTTTTCTCATTGATGGCTATAATTGGAATTAAACGTACTCAAAGATAGTCTTTTTTTTTGAATAGTGCTTTAGTAACATATAAAAAACAAGTTGGCAGGTCACCCCGCTAATCACTAATCACTAACCTGCTAATCACTTTATCGTACTATTTTTCAGTTCCAAATTCAGTCTGTTGACGTTCTACTTCATCCAACACTCGTTGGCGTTCTTCTTCTGTCAGTTGCACTTTTCCTTCAGATGATTCTTTGCTCGGGTTTACATTGAGAGTGGACGGTGTTGTCCTTTGTATTTCATAAGTCTGTTCCTCATAGCAGAAAGGGAATTCTGCAGGAACGCTTTCCAGTTCAATTTCAGTAGCTGTCGGAGCTTGAGTGCCCTCAAACTGTACGCGGGCTTTCACCTTTATTTTTCCGGCTTTCCGGGTAGAACGAATCAATACCGGAGCAGAGCCGAACTCCACCGCACGGGGATTAGCGCCAATAGTAGCATCTCCGATGATTTCTCCTTCACCTTCTACCGTGAAAACGATATTCTCTTTTGCCAGACGGCGCACATTTCCACTATCATCGGTTACTTCAGCAACTACGACGATAAAGTCGGAGCCATCAGCTATCAGGTTCACTTTTTGAGTATCTACATAAAGACGTAGTTTGGTGGAACGTCGGGAAGGCATTTTCTTTTGAGTGCATACCACTTTTCCGTTGATGATTCCTTCGGCAACCATGTTCACTTTTTGCCAGTTTTTTTGAGTATAGCTATATCCGCGTGCTTCCCAAAAGTCCCAGACATTCTCGAATATAACGGGAGCATTCGGCATGTGCCCTTTGGCATGAACCACCGGTTTCGTCCAGGTTTTCGTTCCATCATAAATAGAAAGACGGACTGAATCACAGTTTGTGAATACAACTACGTCCTTATCGGAGAACTGTGACATTTCATGAGCAATGAATATCATCGGTCCACATTCTGCCAATGGGTGTTGGAGGCTGGCCGGCGACTGGCTGCGAAATACTTCATACGCATATTTCTTCTGACGGAAAGCATCATAAATGCCGCCCCAATAAGGGTCCGGATGATAGCCACGCTGATGGTCGAACGGATGCCATTGGGCACCACCGATAAACAAACCGGTTGTGCGGTACATCTCGTCATAGCTCTTTGCCAAAGACATAGCCTGTACCAGTAACGGACGTTCTCCCCAACTGCGGCTGGCACGGTTATTATTGTTGTGAGCATACCAGTCGTCTACATTCTCCCCGAATTCACGGGTAAAGATACATTGCTCCGGCTTGTCTTCTTTTTCATCATCACCCGGCCAGCCATAAACAACGTCATAATGCTCTTTCACTCCGGCAGAATGGACATCGGCAGCAGCTACCGGACGTCCCGGATAGGGATATTCTTCTTTGGTAATCTCAAGAGCTTTCAAGGCAAAATCGAGCGGATAGCGGGTTTCATTCAAGATGGGTTCCCACATCAGTACGGAAGGGTGATTACGGTCACGACGAATCATTTCGCGGGTATTCTGATGAACCAACTCTCCGAATTTCGGGTCTTTGTTCCAGTACTGCCATCCCGGAGTAGCGACAATCACAAACAGGCCGAGCTCGTCACAGGCATCCATGAAGGCAGGGTCTTGGGGATAGTGGGCTACACGAATAATGGTGCATCCGGCATCACGCAGACGTTTGGCGTCACGCCATTGCTGTGAGTTCGGCAAAGCATTGCCTACGTATGCAAAATCCTGATGGCGATTGGCTCCTACCAGTTGTCCGAAAGGTTTGCCATTCAGCCAGAATCCGTCTTTACCACGGAATTCTGCCAGACGAATACCGACACGGGTAATGCCTCCGTCAATGGATTTATTTCCTTTTTTAATGCGTGATTGTACTCTATATAAATAAGGAGTGTCCGGAGACCAAAGAGTAGGATTCTTTACTTCCATCTGTTGACGGATGGATTTCTTCTCTCCCGGCTTTAAAGAGAGTTTTCCTGAACTGCGTTTGATTACTTTTCCATCCGCATCTGTCAAAGTCGTTTCTACAGTGACTGACTCGAAACGGGCGTCGTCATTCTGAACTTCGGTGTTTACATATACCTGCGCACTCTTTTCACTGATCTTATCAAAATGAACGAATACACCTCCACCGCCAACGGTTTGTGAATCAATAGCGTCAGTAATAGCTACCGGAGATTTGGCAATCATCCATACATCACGATAAATGCCACCATGATAAGCAAAGTCTAATGTGTATTGACGTTTTCCAGGAGGATAGGATTTGTCATCACTGTTGTCCGTGAAAACAGCGAGCAGACAGGAGTCTCCAGCCTGTACACCATTGGCAGTCAAGTCTAAAGTAAAAGGTAGATAACCTCCCAGATGTTCCTGGATGCGTTTACCATTCAGATAAAGGATCTGTTTGCCCATAGCTGCTTCAAAATGAAGCACTACCCGTTGCCCTTTTGTTTCAGCGGGGAGGACAAAGTGCTTACGATACCAGGCCGGTCCCTGATAATTGCGGCATCCGCTTCCTTCGGCCGGCATCAACTCTACAGTATGAGGGGTGGAAACGACATTCCAGAAACGGTCATCAAAGTTTACCGCTTCTGCTCCCCGGACATCGCCTCTGAAAAAACGCCACCCTGGATTGAAATTATAGACTTGTCGCCCGCTACCGGGAAGCTGGATGAATCCGGCAACCGATGTCTCGGGACGGTAAGTTTCTGTAGCCTGCCCTTTTTCTATCAAGGAAAATAGCAACAGAAAAGCTGATAAGATGATAAATGGTCTTTTATTCATAATTCTTTATTTATATATTTCATTCGTTAAATGGGAATTTAGCGGTTAAATGGGAATTTTGCAGTTAGGCTGAAAGCCTTACAATTATATATTTATTGGGATGCCCTTTCTGGGCGCAAATTCAGATTGTCGCTTTTACGTAGGGCGTTGCCCTACGCTATATAATTAAGCCCTTTCAGGGCACTCCGCAAAATTATCATTTTTCCTTTTCAATCATTATAACAATATCCTTTTCTCTACTTTCCGGTAAAACTTTCAAGTCCGTCACTTTTCCGTTTTTCAGAGTGGCTTCTACTGTTGTTTCGCCCGGAGCATGAAGTTTGAAATGTACGTTCCATTCTTTCGGCCATGCCGGGAAAAGGAGTATTTGTTCTCCATTTGTTTGCAATAGCATTTCCTGAAGTCCTATCATGCCGCTACCTCCCCAGTTGTGATCGGGTGTCCAGTCATATCCCGGTCCCCAAAATGCGGGGAAACGATGCGGTCCATTCGATAATTTGGCTAAAGATAGTTTCTTTGCTTCTTCGGTCAGGCCTAAACAGGCAGCCCATATATTATCTTGTTTCCATCCGGTATGCGAACGGAACTTGATGGCATCCGGGTCATAAAAGTAGGTATTACGGGCTATATCCAGATCCTCCTTTCCTACTCCATAAATACGCCATGGAAACACTGGATAAAGTTGTGGCGTTTCAACATTATTAATTCGTTCCCAACTTACAGCGGGCGAAATTGTTTGCTTCAAGACCGGAGCAATAGTCGGATTCAACGTATCTTTTATTTCTATGTACCGCAATGGAATCGGAGGGATTGTCTTTAGCATCTCTTCCTTCTTTCCATAAGTTTCCAATACTGTTTTTAGAGCAGCGATGGTGCTACTGGCATTATTAGTCATCTTATATGTCTCACAAGCAGAGCCCGGGAAAAGAATCAGATGTCCGTTGCCATCCAACGCTTTCCGTCCCCGGCGGGAAGCTAGTTGCCGGTAATGTTCGTCGAAGAATGTCAGCGAACTCTCGATCAGAGGTAAATAAGGGGTAATATCAGCATTTGCATAGTTCTTTGTTTCCAATATCATTTGGCAGAACTCAAGAACCGTATCCCATTCATATTCCAGCCAGGCATTATATTCCAATCCTTTGTCAAACCAGTCCGGTCGTTTGAAACCATATTCTGCGGGGTTCGGCAAACCGAAATTTTCGATCTGCTCGCTAAAGCAGGCTCCATCATGTTGCCAATATACACGGCTTCGCAGTTCTGCATTCTTCAACATGCGGTTATAAAAATCAAACAGGGAAGGCATCATATCAAAGTCTCCGCTTTTCAGCATCGGCCAGTATACTAAACGTTGATTCTGTGCAGTCATCGTACCACCTCCCCATTTCCGGTAGTCGGGAGTGAAAGATTGTTTTTCATCGACATGGCAAGGATCAAAGGTGAAGAGCCCGCCATTGAATTTAGTCGGTACGCTGCCATAAGCATTACATCCCAGCATATAGCGGAAAAGGGTGTAGTTTCTGGTTATTTCTTTTGCTTCACCTTCTGCTTCGATAAAACTGCGTTGCCAAAAGGAATTCCACCACGAACGGGTCTGTTTTTTATCCTGTATGATAGTCTTCGATGAAACTTTACCTTTGGGGGCTATTCTATGCAAAGCTGTTTGTACTCCCTGCTCCCATTCTTCTATTGTTTCTGTCTGGTCTGTATGTAACACAATGCAGAAATACTCTTTCCGGGCCGCTTTGGAAGAACGGAATTTCCAGGCACGGTAGTCTGTTCCGGCATATACATCATCTGTGATACCGACAAATTCTAAGTTATCACCGAAAAGAGTTCCTCCGAAAGTTAAGTTTTTCAAAGGATTCATCATTTGAGATTTTACTTCGTTCATCCCTTGTTGAGCCACAACTACATCAAAAACGGTCTGTTCGGGATTGCGATGATAAAACAGAAGTTGGTTCCTCTTTATTGAAGTCCTATTTGTTTCAGCCTTTCCTGTTGAATCAGTAATTTTGTCTAAAGAAATAAAGTCGGCCTCCGTCATAGAGCCTTTCGGGGGAGCCCATTTGTAGGAACACTGTTGCCCCTCTCCTTTTCTGACAGGTCGTTCCTGATAGCGCCAATTTTCATAAAAGACTTCAGTCTGCAACGGTTGTGCATTTGTTACCTCTACATGTATAATCGGATGAAAAACATCTACCCAAAATTGTATCTGCGTGTTTCCTGCCGCGATTTCTACATATCCGTCTTTTAACTTCAACTCCTGACGAAAATCTTTAGCGTCTTTGAAAGGATTGGGCGACAGGCGGAGACGTACACGCCCTTGTTTTAACTGGCAGTTGTTTTCGTCGAATGTACCGCTACGGCTCACATAGAACATAACGTCACCGTCTTCTACCCATATATTCATCCCAATATCTCCACCGCCACAGGGCATAGATTCAGAAGAATTACGACTGGGAGTATTCCAAATGACATTGGCATGCTGACTCCAAAGAGCCGACACGCCAACAAACAGTATGGTTATAATCAGATAAAATCTCTTCATATATTTTTCATATTTTACCTTGTCTATTTGCTATTACCAATCATCCGAACGAAAAGACCCTAAAGGCAATCCGTCGCAATATACATCTCCTTCCACATAGTTTTCAAAACAATATCGAACAGCTACCGGGTGCGGTACTTTATCGCTTTTCACCAGCATCTTACTACGTTCTATCCATGCTTTGGCCGGGTAAAAAACTTTATCTTCGCCGGCTACCTGAAAGTTTTTCGATTCGAAACAGTTCTTGCCGCTGATCCACATATTGGCACGTTCGAAGCTGACAACTACGGTGTCGTTCTTTATTTCAATGCTTTTATAATAAGGACTTTCGCCATTCACGCCTTCCACTCCATACGTTTTAGTTAAAGCCAGAAGTGCCAGGCGTTCGCCTGCAACCTGTTTCTTTGCGGGATGAATACCTTTTTCCATTCCTGCATCCAGTAATACAGCCATACCGCTGTTAGCTACACGATGTTCAACTTTTGCCTGTGCCTCCCGGAGATATGCCGAATTTATCACTTCCTTTCCTTTTTCGGTAATAATCCCGTAATCATACGGAGCTATCTGGCAATAATAAAAGGGAAAATCACCCTGTTTCCATTCGGCACGCCAACCGTTAATCAATCGGGTAAACATATCAGCATACGTATGGGCACGATTCCAGTTATCTTCGCCCTGATACCAAATCACTCCTTTCATGGTCATACCGATTAACGGATGCAACATACCGTTATAAAGCACGGTCGGAGTACGGTTTTTAGATTTTATGTCGGCTTCCGTTTGAGGAATCTTCGCTTCCGGGAAGGCTTTCAGCCAGTCCGCTGTCATCCATGCTTCACAGGCGGAACCACCCCAGGCTGCTACAACCAACCCAACCGGAACATCTAATATTTCATTTACCAGTCTCCCGAAATAATAGGCTGTTGCGCTGAAATCACGGACGCTGGCCGGGGTTGCTTCTTTCCACGAACCGATAACGTCATTCTGCGGAGTGAATGTAGAAGTACGTTTCACCGTAAACAGACGGATTTGTGGATTCTTGCTGTGAAGAATGTCCATATTGGCATTTTCCACCGGTTGGTTTTTGAAGCCTTTCATCGGCATTTCCATATTACTTTGTCCGGAACAAAGCCAAAGTTCGCCTATCAGAATATTATTCAGTGTCTTTTGGGTTCCATCATCAAAAGTCACAGTATAAGGGCCTCCCGCTTCGGGAGTAGCTACTGTCAGTTTCCATGCCCCATTTTTATCTGCTGTTGCTGCATATTGTTTTCCATTCCAACTAGTGGTTACTGTTACTTTTTTATGAGGAGTTGCCGTCCCCCAAAGGTTTGCATTGGTCTGTTGCTGCATCACCATGCCATCAGAAAAAATAGCCGGTAGCTTTACTTCTGCGTGTGTTGACAGGCAGGCAGCAAGCAGAAAACCTGCCAACATTGTACCTGTTTTAATAATTGAACTTTTCATACTTTAGCTATATTATAATGAATTGGGCACGGATTACATGGATTGCGCTGTTACTTTATGTAATACGATTCTCATAAACCGTGTAATCCGCGTAATCCGTGCCTTAAAAATCTATTTTATTCTGTGGTAGAAAAACTCAAAGGTCCGAGCAATCCTGCCGGAAGCAACGTTTTCTCTGCCCTGCGATATTTTGCATTAGTCCAAATGCCATCAAACGGTGCTTTTCCTTCATCAGCTCCTGTCAGTGCATTCGCCCAAGTATTTGTAACCTCTATTTCAAGCTCATTAGTTCCTTTTTTCAGGGCACCTGTAATATTTGCACGATAAGGAGCAGTCCAGATTGTGCCACAATCTACGCCATTCACACGAACAGTTGCCAAATTATAAACTGTTCCCAGATTCAGATAAATCTGTTGGTCTTTATTCGGTTTATTTTTCCAGCGGAAAGTGATCTTATAAGTCGCTGTCCCCGAATAGTAACGTGTCTGTTCGTCCGATTCTTGGCTCCAGTCGAAGAGTTCTTGTCGTGTGAGCATTTTTTGGTTAGCTGCAAAAGTTATAGTATATTCCTTTGCCTCCAAAGCTATGTTTAAAGGGGCTTTAGCTGTATCTTTTTTCTCCTTTTGCAGTTGGAGAGAGGATTCTCCATAGCCTTCATGTACTCCCTCCACAGGATATACGATGAATACGGACTCATTAGGAGCCAATGTGAGAGTAACTTCCGTCCGGTTTCCGTTGATACGATAGGAAGGATGGACATTCATTTCACCCGTCACCGGGTTCCAACATTCCGGTTTTCTACCGTTAATACGCATACTTGCGGTAAACGTGCGTGTTTCGTCCTTTTGGTTGGCTACGAAATAGAGTTCGCCAAGTTCGCCACGACGATGCGTCCAGGCAATATCTTCCGGCACGATCATGTCACGTTCCAAGCCATACACAGAAAAATCTTCTTCTGTATAAGGTAAAGAAGGTACCAAAATGCCAGCTTCTTTTAGTTCATTGATTTTCTTCTGCACTTCCGATGACAATACAGGTTCGGGATTCATAGGACGCGAAAGAGGCAGTACCAACACTTTATAACTTGCTCCACCCGGCAACGTTATTCGTCCGTTTTCTGCTTTCGCCAAACGAAGGATTGCATCTTTATTAAAACTATCGTATGCATATCCACGAAGCGGATTCACCCATTTCTCCGGATCCGCCATGTTAGCTGAATGAGTAACACCTACTGGACGTACACGTAAAGGCTGTCCCTCATTAGCCAGACGGATGCGTTCACTTTCCACTCGTTCTGCACCGAAGATTCCCGGTAGAGAGGGAACCAATCGTTCCGGTAATATCGAACGTCTTGGAACTTCTTCGCCTGTAAAGACTGCGATGTCTGTTACCGGATGTCCATATTGCAATAACGACTGGCAACGGGTAGCATATTCGGAAAAGGCTTTTGCGCCTTTATCCCACCAGGTCTGATCTCGTTGGAAGAAAAGTCCGATGCCATCCAATGTCATGCCGGGCTTGCGGTCCAGCCAAGGATTATGTACATATACATGGTAGAAAAGGCGGTTGATTCCTAATGCGTAATTACGATCCAATAAGGCTTTCAACATTCCGGGGTATTCATCCCACGTGCCACGCACTTCGGTGAATCCTTCAGCCTGAATAATATTCTTTCCGTAGATATGTGCTCCGCTAATAGCATCGAGCATATCATTCGGTTTGTCATGTGTAGGACTGTTCAACCAAAATTCACCCATCGGAAGATCTACTTTTTGATAATGTAGTAGACCATCGCTTACCATCGTCGGAGCTACACATTCTGCCGAAAACTGGCAATCATATTCTCTCGCACAGTCCGCCAATACCTGATAAAACACATCTACGACGAGTTCTGATATGGTAGTACGTACGTCTCGCAGAATCTTTTCACTTTGTTCGACACTTTCCATCGGAATACCTGCCAATAGAGGTAGATAAGGCATCAAATCGTAGCCACGACGTTTCTGAAATTCAATAGCGAAACGTTTATTCCAGTTTTGGCTGCCACATTCCCAACTGTCGACATGCATATATTTCAGTACGCGACGAGCTACTTCGGGATTGGTCTTTGCAAATGCCTGCGCAAACCAGTTATCGAATTGTTTCCGTACCGTTTTCGGGTTAAACTTATCACATTCCAATCCTTTTCCGCCTCCCGCTGTGGCATTGGTATGTCCAGTAGCTGTATGTCCCATGCGTAGTAATTTCCATTTTCCTTTGGGGAGAGTGGCAGTCAATGTTTTTCCATTCAAATGACCGGTATATTGCTCTGTCAGATTGATGACTTGTGAAAGTGAATAGCAGTCCTGTTTCCCAACTTCCTCTTCTTTGGTAGCTTGAGCAACACGCCATACCAGTCCGGCTTTTCCTTCCCACTGGTTCAGACGGGCTTCCCGATGCAGGCGTAATTCTTTTATTTTCAGATTGGGCTTCCATTTGGCAGCATCCATATCTTCACTTCCCGGTTCGCTTCCTTCAGGAGTCCAGTAGAAACGGAAGAAACGGGCGGTAGTCGGAGGAATACTATGAGTTGAATTCTCATCCGTATTCTGCCATCCCTGACGGGCAGGAACCAACTGCTTAACCAAACGATAATTCACTCCGTCATCACTGGCCATTACTTTCAAGCGGTGTGCCTGATAATTATTACCATTTAAAACGATTTCAATATTCCGACAAGTGAAGGGTTGTTCGTATTCATACTGGATATAACAAGGATACGAAGAACGGATCACCCCTGCCGCATCCATATTCACTGTTTGAGCAGCTTTTACATTTCCTGTTGTGGCTAAATTGACACAGGTAATTTTTGCCTGCATTTCGTCCGCTGCGCCTTCTACCGGCAAAGCGAATAATGCGATGTCTTCATAGTAGTTTTCATAAGCCTCCGGTTGTGGCAAGCGAATAGCCATCAGCTTTCCTCCGTTTACAATCGTATCACTCCAAACCACTTTTTGCATAGATTCTTCGGGAGTAATCCAGGGGCCTCCCGCCAATGCGAAACCATCACAAATGTGCATCCCCAATTTCAGCCCCAAACGATCTGCTTCTTCCATGCTGAAACGTACCATCTCCCACCATTCGGGAGTTAGCTGCTGCGCCTTGCCATCGTATTGGGCACCTTCATGAATACCTTTAATCGGCATCAGATAAGTACCTCCTAATCCGGCATGTTTCATTGCCTCCAAGTCGGCTGTAATGCCTTCTTTAGACACGGCACCATACATCCAATACCAAAAGGTCCAGGGTTTTGCTTCGTCTGACGGATTTTGAAATTGCTCCCTAAGTGAGCGTGTTTGCTGTGCATCGGCAGGGCATACGGCTGTCCATGCTAATAGAGAAAGTGCAAATATTTGTTGTTTCAGTCGGCTTTTCATTCCAGTCTATATTTTTACTAAAGTAAAGACGAAAATCACTCTGTTTTGTACTCACTATTAGCTTATGAGATCAGGAATATAACAACTTTAATCAAAAAAAAGGTGCACCTCCTTTCCTACTCTCGGAAGAAGGTGCACCACACAAACAAAACAAACAATAGACGACCTTCACAGGCAGTATTTCGTATATTACTTAACTAACTATAAATCATGATCCATCTATCTGAATAAAAATTCTTTCTCTATAATCAGACGGTGTCATGCCGGTATGTTCGCGAAAGAACCTTGTCATAACGGAATTCGACTGGAAGTTTGTACGTGATGCCACTTCTTTTATTTCAAGGTCCGAATCCCGTAGAAGAGCCTTTATCTCAAGAATGGAATATTCTATAATCCAGTCTTTTGCCGAACGGCCGCTCATATCCGTAATTACCATTGTAAGGTGTTTAGCGGACACGCACATCTTTTGCGCATAAAACGCAACATCCCGGCTTACGGTATGAAATTCGATCACCAAACAAAAGAAGTCGAATAAAAGTTTTTCCTTACGGGTATATTTTACTAATTCGGCAGCTTTCGGATTTCTTTTATAAGCCACATAGATATCCCAATAGAAAACACGTAATAGTTGCATAATAGACTCCCGTCTGAATAAGTTCCGAGGCAAGTTGATACGATAAATCAGTATATGACAAAAGTGAATGAAGCGTTGACATTCTTCATCGCATAGCGGAGTGCTGAAATTTTTCCGCATATAAAAGAAAAAATCAAGAGTAGGTATACATACTCCGCTTATCGTATCCATAAACAAGTTTTTGGATACTTTGAGAAAAGTCATTGAAAAGTCATCGCTAATCTCTGTGACAGCAGCCAACTGGAAAGGAAAAATAACAACCAGATCATTGGAAACAATCCGTCGTTTATTACCAAAAACATTGAAAAGCGCACTGCCTCCCGTACATATCCCGTTTATCCCTTCTTCAAGATACGCAGGAGTTTCATTAAGCGGTAAATCGTCTATTTTAGTATAGACATTAAACTCTTCTGTTTCTGATATATTATCAAATACTTTATTTTGCCTATATGGCTTATTATCTTTCATTGACTGCAATTTATGCTATTATGCTGTTTGTCTTTATTTCTTGCTTCTATCATATACATATGTTAATCGTGACATTTTGATTAAGTAAATTGTACAATCAAAGATATGGGAAAGATATATAAGAAACTTTCTTTATCTTTCATCAGAATCATCAGTGCCAGAAAATATTCACCTTCATCAATATCAGGAATGGTTGTATACACTTTATCGTCCGAATATTTATGAATATCACCACATTCTATCAACATTCTGTCATTTACTGAAGACACAAGGTATAGATTGGCGCTATCCCATGTTAACATATCCAAGTGATGTCCGGTGATGACAATGGGGGCTTGTGGTGTAATCCTCCCATTACATTTTTTACTTGAAGGATCATATACTTTTTCAATGGCAGGGAATGGTGCTCCTTCAATCATTAATATTTCGGCTTTTATCGTTTTCATTTGGTATGATAATAAGTGTGTATATAAACTGATAATGATTTTGTTCGTAACTCATTTTAATGGAATATCCCGGATACAGCGGAGATAAAGAGTGCTACCCTTGGAGATAAGGGATGATGTATATTTCACTGCCATAGGATAAAATTTTATAGACCATGCACTCCCACTACTATTATTTTCTGTTGCCAACCAATAAGCTGTTCCCTTTTTATCATCTAACGACAAATCAAACGGCTGGAAATCGGTGCCTTTATCCTTGGTTCTCTCTAATTCCTTATAAAAAATCATAATTAGGCTTCCCTCCCTTAATGTAGGTATCCGCCATGTCCCAGGTTCATCTTTCCCGTCCTTTCCACGATACATTGCACATCCTTTAGGTACTGCAAAACTTGCCGTAGTGTAACTATTTGTGTTTGCCGTAGCAAGGTATCCGTTCGCTGTAGCCCATTTCATTGTTTTCTCTCCCACATTCTTTCCATCACTATCATTTCCATCGCTACATACATTATCCGGAGAAATGATAAAGTATTCCGATACTTTCCAAACGATTTTTATTGTTTGATTATTCTCGTTGTAAGGATGTCGTGTAATCCGTTTTACATAAACATTCTCACCGTTAACTTGAATGGGTTCAGTATCCATACCGCTGTCGGTGTACTTAAATAATTGAATAGTTTTATAAAAGTCAGGGTTTTCACTTCTATTTTCCACCCTGTTTGCCGGTAACTCCATTGATTTAATAGCTGCATACTTAATTCCCGCCTCTTCATATATTTCAATCTTTTGAGAATACCCTTTCAGCAGGATAAAAAAAGATACGAAGATTATGACTGTTATTCTTTTCATTTTGTTCTTTATTTATTTTAGTTCATGTCATCATTAATCAGTATCGAGCGAGATATCTATATCTCTGACACATCTGGAAAATCCGGTTTGCATTTTTTGATAAGAATTCACCCCTTGGTACCATCTTTTGACATTGTCATTTCCGTCTTCTGTTGTTGCACCACCAGGAAAGTTTTCGTTATTTAAAAAACTGCCTATATACATACCAATCATTTGATTAGAGGCCGGGAAATACCATTCCATTTCCTCTTTATCAATTCGTCCGTTTCCATTTTTATCCCTGTTTTTGTCATAGCAAACTCTCGCTGAAAAGGAGCTGGCCGGATATTGATATTGATAGAGCAATACATATCCAGATGCATTTTTTTGCGGAGCAGCTATTTTTTCGTTATTCCAAGTGAGATTTTTAATATTCTCAGCCAAATTTCTCGTTGCCTCTTTTCCGTAATCCATATTATCGGTTCCGTATGAGTATGTAGCTGTTTCAACTTTATCATAACCATATTGTATTGTTCCAACTGTTATGTCTTCCAAATATTTAGAGCTGCCGCGCGCAGGCAATCTGTCATGCACTAATCCCATCATATAGTTCCCGTCTGCATCTTTCCCTCCTCCGAAACGTCCGGCATATACAGCTGGTCGCTGATCCATCTTGAATATATGATAAGCTTGTATAGGCTCTCCTTCGTCACCCTCGGTTGTAGTAGTCACTTTAATATACAGGGAACGCTTTCCGTCCTTATCATTTTCACCAGGATTGACCAGTTTACCGTTTTCATCATAAACATATTCATCATTGTAAAGATAAAACTTCACTTGTGTAGGAAGTATGGTATTTGCTTTGGCAGATGTAGCCAATGGCTCATCAGTATTGTTGAACGCATCTGTATAATTAGATGAGGAAGACAGATAGAGCCAACTCTTATCAGAAGAAACTTTTGTGATACAGAGATTATCCGTATATATCCCAACTTCCACTTTCCGTCCTTGAGTCTGTATAACTATGGGACGTACATCATAGGCTGCATCAAGATCATAGCTTACGCCCGCTTTGTTGTATTTTGTATAATAAAATTTCGCTCCTCCACCAACGCTTATATTCTGACTGGCATGAAACTCTACATACTGACTGGCGGTATACGTTCTGATCCGTTCGTCATTCTTTGCTGAAGTTAGGTCTGCATTTATGGTAGTACGTAGGTTGTAAAAATGGTTGGGTTCTACGTCAAAGTTATTGGTATTGTTATTTCCAACATACATCTGGTAAATTGCATATTCGTCAGTTGCAGATGCAGTTGTCGGGTATGCCCATGCCTCAATCTGCGTACCCAATGGCGGTGCATCCCCAGCAGGGGTTTTATCAACAATTTTATAGTAGCGTTGATTTTCACTAAGAATTTTTTCTATCGTCCCTTGACAATTCTGTGCAACATACCAGGTTGCCGAATAGAAATCATTGGAATCGGGTCCCTCAAAATCAACAGTTTCAAGCGTGGCATAAGTGTCCTCGGTGGTATTTTTTGAAGGGTTGGTAAGTCGAATCGTATTGTTGACATTCAATAATTTCAGTCCTTGTAATTGGTAATTCTCCACTTCAAATTTATAGCGTAATGTAATGCGTGCCATCAACCTCCTGATTTCAATACCTCCTACAAAACCGACGGGCTTGTTGTATTCCACCAGGCCACGTTTACCATCATCAACGTTTACGACAGTGACTCCTGACACTTCTCCGGCAAATGGCACCTCATTATCAGCTGTGATAAGCGATTGGGTATGTCCTTCTACATTAGTTAGATATTTGAAATTCCATTTCTTGAGATCATCAAGTGTTCCCACTTCACTCATATCACAATCAAGTTTAGGTCCCAGTACAAGCAGGTATAAAGTCTGATTATCTGCCACAACTAAGGGAACATCTATAGTTACCATGTCATTAATAGCTGTCTTTACATCACTAAGTTTGTGAGGTTTTCCGTTGATCGAACCATTCTCATGAAACTGGAAAAGCCAAAGATTATATAACGAGGTTGTACCATCGGATACCCGGGTATTAGAGTTTATTGCATATTCCTTTTGCCCCTCTCCCAAAATCACCGTAAACGGCGAATCAGCATTGGTTCTGTTTCTAAAAAATGGCTTGGTAACTGCATACCTGCTCACAGATGTTGGCTCTACAGCAGGGGGAAGGCTGACATTCAGGCTGACCATTACCATTTTACCGGTAGCATTTCCAGGACTGAATTCTTCCAGTTTATCTTTTGTACAGCCTGTGAATATCAGTGAAAACAAAGCAATGCAAGCTGTCCGGAAATACGCATTATATTTTATATTTATTGTCATATTGTATCTATTTATCATCATACTTTCATCTCAATTCTCATTGTCGGAGGATATTGTCCCGTTCTGCTTAATTATCGGACTGCCAAGAGAAACTGTATAGTTGTTTTCATACTCTAAATATATATTTCCTATAAGTTCAACGATACTTGGACTATTGTTTTCCGGAATGGTAATATCAACATTATAACTATATTTACCCGATTCAATATCTACTTTAGTACTTTCACACCTTACAGTACCTCCGTAAGTAATTTGTAAATACAACTTTCCAGCAGGCAGGGTTACGTCTGTAGGAGTAAGGGCAATAGTCGTAGTATAAGAGTGTTCTCCTTGTGGTATATTACCTATGCTACTTAATCCTGTCTTCGCACGTAAAATATACCCGCTTTGAGAAACTGTGAGTATTTTATTGACTGTCTTTCCTTCCAAACCGATCCCCTCCACTTTCACTCTAAATGAACGGGATGAGGTGCTTTCTTTACGTTTGACGTATATAGGAATGTTTTGAGTGTTATTGCCATGGGTGGTATGTATTGTTTCTCCGGCTACAAATGAGAAATCGTCAAATTCGGTTGTTGATCCCACATCTGCTCCTTCTGTGACAAGTGTTGCTGTCCAGTAAGGAATATTCGAGATAATACCAAAATAAGCATTTCCACTTGTTTCGGTTCCCTGATAAGTCGGGCTGCTGACGATACCTACTTCCAGTTGGCTTTTTATCATCTCATTGCGCACACAACGGATCATATACGCGTTTTGCCTGTTCATATTTTCTTGAATTCCTGCATTTTGCGGATTTTCTCCGGAAAAATTGAATACGGTAGCATTGTTGTCCCAATACCATCCATTGGAACGGTCTCCTTGCGATATACCGTTTGTATCCCTATACCTATTATGTGGAGAAAACAACCAATGGAATGAAGGATAACCCCGTGAATTACTTTCATTATCCGCTGCCGTTTTCAGTATTTGATTTTCAGCCGGAGTAGCCATGCGCCACTGCTTATTATCCACAATCCCCAAAGTCTTAATTTGGGATTCGGATAGTCCGGCAAGTTTGCAAGGGTCTCCCTTTCCCGCTGTCACTTGGGCGATTGTATTATCTGTGGGTATTTTATCCGTTTCCAGATAAGGAATATCCGCCCATTCCGTAATATTTAAAGGAGTGTACGAGCCCGGATACCAAAGTACATCGTTCAATGTAGTGGCATTGGCAGGTGGGGTGAATCCCGTATCTGCATCCGGTGAACTTATGGCTATCAGGCTGCCGTATTTAAATAGGATATCCTTGTATCCTGTTCCTGAATGATATGCTTTCAGTATCCCTGAATAAACACTAAAGTCATTCCATATATTCACATTTCTGGACGTATCGGCTACGGCGTCATAGTCTGCAGCCTTGTCACTTACAATGACCAGCCCGTCAATCGGTTTCCAGTTGATAGTGATATCATGTTCCTCCATTGCCACTATTTCTGCATAAAGTCCCATTGCTCCCATGCCGGTAATGGTGGCGTATATTTGATAATGGTTGTTTCGTATCAGGTTATGATTCTTAGGAGGCTCCTGACCGATATTCAGCAGATAGATGCAGTTCAGCACCTGTGTGCTGCCGTTTTTAAGAACGCATTGTGCATCTATTTTAAGATAGGTTGCTTGTGAAGCATTTTGAGGGTCGGCCAATATGTGTTCGGGAATATAAGTAGTAGGAATCGTTATGAAATCTATGTTATCAGGAATGGTGTAGTTATTTCCATTTATCGTATACGTACCGTTATTATCGAGCTCGCCTGTTCCTGATATAGTAAGATCATCCGACCATATATTTTCCGTATATGCCTGCCCCTCCCCTATAGTAGTGGCAACCGGCATTCGACACACTTTTACATTCAGTCTGGTTACTTTAAAATCTTCATCCTCATTGGCGATATTTTTAATTGCCGTAAAGCTGATGCGGGACACCATGCGGTTTACCTCAATCGGCAGTTCCGTTGTCGTAACATTATTGATGGTAACTGTGGCATTTGTTCCGTCGCTACGGGATTCCACATAGGCACGTGACACATTTCCATACATAGGTGGCGGAGCAACAATACCTATGGCGGAGAATGTCACTTTTTCTATTTCATTTTCCAATGTAATGGCAGCGAGCTTTTCCGTAAGCTCCGGTGTTTCGTTACAGATGATGTAAATGTTATTATATCCCCGTGCCGCTCTTATGGAAGCGGTGTATATACCATCAGCATTTATGGAAGCGTCAGAAACGTCGTTGTATACCAATTCGTTTTTGTCATTAAACACAATTGCACGTACGGATTTTATGACTTCATCTTCGTCGACGGTAGTATTGCGTGTCCCCATTTTAATACTCATCGGTATCCTTTCTCCTTCGTAAATACGTGCGCCTGTTGTTTCATTCTCCTTTGTACAAGAGTATGTAAACAGGGCAAACATCGTCAAAAGCAGAATAATTGCCGAAAATTTTATGTTGATAGTTATATTCATCCTTTATCGTGCCATAATTCCGTTTCAAAGAAACGTCTTACATATCCGTTGGTTGGAACCAGTAGGTCCAGTTGTTAATAGTGATACTTAATGCTATGTAACCGTTCTCTTCCTTATCTCCGATGCGGATGTTAATGTCCCACTGATATCTGCGGTCGAGATATTCCTGGTCCCCCATCGTTTCTGGTTTACTTTTCAGCAAGTAGTCAATAAGGTTTATGGTTGTTTCTCCTCCAATGTCTATCGCTTTTCCTGATGTTTGCTCCGTAATGGAAAAAGGCATAGCGACATCTTTGACGAATCTAAGCGTGTGGAGCCGGGTCTGAAGAGATAGTTTGTTGTCTTCCTCATCTGCACAAGGGTGGTAAATTATGTTCTTGTTTCCATCTCCAAAATTATTTTTATAGTCATAAATACTGTTTGCCGCTATCAATTGTATATTGTATTTTGAAAGATCGACCTGATTGCTGCCTCGTGTAATGCCTATCGTTATATCATTGGTATTACGTATCAGGCTGACAGTTTCTGTATTGCTTATGTTCTCCGGAGAAAACATTTGCAGGGGACCGCTATGCCATAATGCATCAAGATGATTGTTGCTCATGTCATTATCGGGTTCGTATTTTAAGGATAGTTTGTCTATCGGATCACCTGCAGTCATTGATGATAGCCGGTAAAACTCATCTGTTTTTCCGGCCCATACAACAGCCGTACAGCCTTTCAGTCGATAAGGGATCAGCATACGATAGTCCGTATTTTTCAGCGGATTACCTTTTTCGATGAATGTCTGAAGATATTTCCCTTCTGCATCGAACACATAGACTTTTACTTCCTCCACCTGATCGGCAAACCAGTCTTCATTTACCATGTTATAGTCATACCTGAATTCAAGAAAAAGGTCACACTGGTCGAGATCGTCATGAAAGACGTCGCAACCGGTAATCCCTGCCGCCATAAAAGCGGCAAGGATTATTATGTATTTCTTTATGTGTCTCTTGATTTTCATCTATTAATGCAAATCAACACCTTGTGTCCAGTAAGTCCATGGATTGATAGTGATTTTTACAGAAATGTATGCGTCTGCTTCATCATCATCGGTACCCGGAGGTGTAGGATTAGTAGGATCAGGATCAGACGGGTCGGGAATCCACGGTGTTCCGGGACCGCTCACGCTCTGAAGTTCCAGGTGATACCAGTTGTTACGTACCACACCGTATCTACCCAAAGCCATTTTGGTTGTTACATTTTGGTCATGACGAATCAGGACATCGTAATAGCATACAGATTCATGATAATAACGTACGGCACAGAAGCGTCCGATGATACCGGTTTTCGCAGTAAATTTGTCTGCGGTAAGCTCTGCAATCGCCTTATCTATGTCCGAAACACCCTCTGCCACGACACCCGCTTTTTTTAAGAATATAGGTAAGTCTGTTTTCAGTCCGCCACTAGCAGTGTTATTATATTCATCTTTAAGCTGGTCTAATGTATAATAGTTCCCTTTCCAAGAGAAATAACTGCTATTTTCGGTCAAACCATTGGGAGTATATGTAGCTTTTACCACTACCTTGGTGGTGAATCCTAATTGCTGTGCCTTAGCTTCCATTGTATTTTCAAGACAATACAGACTTGTTCCCTTACTCTGTGCAACAGCAGGTATCTCCTCACTTTCGCTATCTATATTTTTTAGATAATTGAAAGCTGCATCCATATTCGTTTCCATAGTACTCGCATTTGATACATCAGGTTGTTCGTCAGACAAGTAGTTTTTATCCCGACGATAAACCGCTCCAGTCGTGGCATTATCGTAAGTGATAAGTTCACTATACAGTTTCACACTCTTATTGGTAACGCTTAATTCCCAACCGCCGAAAGCAAATTTGGCACCATCAGGTTTTGTACTGAAAGGGTCTTTAACCGCAACTTCTACTTTTGCACTCAATCGATCCACACTAATTTCAGCAGGATTGTTTTTGGCATCTGTTTTTGCCTGATTTATGGCTTCATTGGTATATCCACTTGGCTTATGCACTGTTACATTCGTTAATGCTCCTTCTATCCCAGTACCTTTGCCAGCACTCGTCATCATGAATTGATTGGTGGTAGCGACATTGGCAATAACCGCCTCAATAGCAGTGTTAATTGCAGACCAAGGTTTACCTTTTACAGCATCCGCAGTTAAATTCCACCCTTTATTCCCGTCGGTGTAAGGATTGATAACCACAAATACTTTTTTAGTCTTCTCCGGTACTAATTGAGCTTCACTAGCTGCAGCTTCCGGGGTCCCTGTCCCCTCTGCACTTGTTCCTCCGCTATTCCCAACAGTAAGACCATCAAAATTAACCACATCAAGGCACACATCTTCCTCGTCAAATAATAAAACTCTGACTGTCCCTGCTTTACTTTCCCCTGAACTTCCCGGTTTTTCTACTACATTCTCTGCTCTTGTAGTGGATGTGTGACTTTGCAGGGAAAGCGACAGATACGCCTTTCCATTCAGTTCACCGCTCGGAATATTCCCTTCCCGGGCATCATCACTACTACAGCCGGCAAACATAAAAGTCACCAATGTAGATAATAGAAAACTTTTTGTTTTCATCTTTGTTAAATTTTAAAATGTTGTAAATAAAATGATAATTATAATAAATAAAAAATCAATAATCTAGTTTAGTCATTGATCGAATATCTTCTTCCTTTTTATTCAATTCCTCCAGATTGAAATATGCTTGTTCCAATCCGGATTCGGCAGCTTTGATTAGATGTAGCTTTGCCTGTTTATAGTCGCTTTTCAACAGGTACAACACTCCTACGGCATTTTCATATTCCGGTGCAGAAATCTCTGCTTTCTTAAGATATTTTTCTGCTAATGCAATGTCTTCTCGCGAAAGTGCAGCCGAGGCAGCATTCAGGTTGGCAATCTTATCATCAGGAAAGAGACTGACAGCTTTTTCAAACAATTCTATAAACTCCGGTGATCCGTTTTTGTAAGTGAGAGCGACCAAATAAATTTCATTCAGGCTCAAATTTTGTGGCCGACTATGAATCAGCACTTTTGCCTGTTCTATATTAAAATTCTGAACATCGTACTCTATTTTACAGATCGCTTTACGCAGATGTGGGTAATACTCACGCAACATAAACCGATAAGGATTGCCCTGTTTATATAGCATCAACGATTTCTTGCGACTGGTATTCGTTCGGTAGTTTATTTCAACTGGTATGTGATCTATAATATGAAGAATTCTATCCTTTTCTGCCATGTCAGACTCTGCAACCATTTTACGTAGTCCTTCCCAGTTTTCGCCACCATATTCCACCTTGTATAATTCTTTAGAGAAAGGGAAACGAGGGAGAAGGTAATTAACAAGTGCCTTTGCACGTCCTTCGGAAAGCTGTTTGTTAAAAAGGACAGAACCCTCCGGTGAAGCATAACCAATGACTGATATTCCACGAATGGTAATAGTTGTATCATTTCTCACTTCGGCAAGCATAGAGGATATTTTTTCCAGTTCGACCGGGTTGTTCATGTAATCCGGCCTTATGATGGTCTTTGATACAACAAAATCCAGGAACGCTTCACATGACATCTCACGTTTTTTTACAGGTTCAACTTGGGGGCGGACATAACTGATATGCGGGACGATGTGATATGGAACAGGCGGTTGCTCCAAAGTGACGGTACCGAAAAGCGGAAACGTCGATAATAACTTGCCCGGTTTGCAACAGCCCATTACTTCCTTTTTTATATCCAAACGTGCATCTTTCATCCACGATTCGAATGGAATGACCAAGGAATATCGAATTTGTTTTTCTTCGGTTATTCCATATCCTTTCACAACATAGTACGGAGCTTCCGACTGGTAAAAATCACGTTCCTGTGTATTCATTAAAGCCAGTTTACGTTTCAGGTTTTGGAAATTACTATGCCCTTTGACAGAAATCTCCGGTAACTCCAGTTGGTGGTTTGCAGCAATCAATACCGGTATCAGTTCTATCGAATGATTGGAACTGACTTTTATTTTATCAAGGTCATAAAGCACTTGAATATGTAGGGAATCCCCCACTTGTTGCAATTCGATGGCTGTTGCTTGTATCGTTCCTTTATACCATTTGTCCGGCAGGTTTTCTCCATATAGTAATGGAGAAACGAGCAGTGACAGAGGCAACAGCCATAGGATAGATTTTAGATTTATCATGTTTTTGTTATTTTATAAGAAATATAAGTGAAACTGCTGCTTTAGTAGGTCCGAAATAGTTGCGATTTTCTGTTCCGGTCTTTTCACCACAAGTCTCGCATCGGAACTTGTCATAATGTAGTCTGACATACCCTATACCTATATTTGCTTCGAGACTCCAACGATTGCCTAAAAGAAAATGGTAGCCGTACGAAATGCCTCCGCCTATTCCCCATCCTTCATAGCGATAGTGACCGGAATCATCTCCAAATAGAAGCGGCAAATGATGACCGGCTATGTTGTACTGTCCGCCTAGTATATGTATTCCCAAAAAATGTCCGCTGAATCTTTCACACGTCCAATAACGATATTCTACCGAGCCAAGCCAATGCACCAGTTTCTTGTTTGAGGATGAATGAACGGATGTAAACCAGTTGAAGCCAGCACCCAGATCTACTGTACCTCGCGGTGAAATCCCGAATTCGGTTTCCAGATTAGGTGAACTGGCGTATGTACCGTAGAGTAGGTTTGTTTTTACCGCTATCTTTTGAGCCGCACATTGTGAAATGCTTCCCCAAAATATAAAAAAAAGAATTGCTATGTCATGTATCTTCATTAAAATGCGTATATTTATTGCTTATTCGCTTATGTTTATTTAAATATTATATGCTGCAGATTTACAAAAGAAATATATATTAAAATAAAACGTTCTGAAATTGCACACAGATTCCGAAATTTCACTCAAAATAGCCACATAATCATCTAAGAAGCGAGTTTTAACACTCTCAAAAAAGGTTTATCCGGTAAACATTGTTAAATTATTATCCATTCTATTCAATTAACTTTCATGACATACCGGTTGTTTATACACGCGTAAAATAAACGATGTATAAAAATGATTATTTATATTTACACGTATTGTTTAATGCTTCAATCATCCATCTTGAAATATCGGAATATTACAACTAGTTTTGTTCCCGGATTTTAAGGAGTCATCCGTTTCTTTAAAAGGAACAAGGCGTTCCTCGGTGAGAAACAGGTCGTTCCTTTAAAAGGAACGGTTCCTTGGTTTTAAACCAAAAAACAGTATCTATAATACACTGTATATCAATTTATTATAAAAAGAAGAATTCCGTCCCGATAACCATGGGAATATTCTCAATAAACCAAACGGAATTCACAGTCCAAAGAGCTGTATATACATACTTTTTTATTACAAACTTTAAAAATTTTCCCATGGTTACAGTTACAATTAATATCAAGCCATATTTGGCTGGATATATGTATGTCCGATATCGACAAAGTTTAGAACCCGATCCAGAGAACCAGTCTCATTCCTCCTCTCCTTCTTCTTCTTCCAAACGACTTATCCCTATCCATCTCTCCCACATTACTCCAGTTTATCACTTCCTTCATCAACTATCTGTCCCTCATCCGCAAAATACTTCATGGAAAGAAATTGGGAATATTTGCTTTGTACTGCCCAAACCGCGTAATGGGAAGAATCCGGAAGTCTATAACTATATCGGAAACGATAGTGCATTGATTATAGAAAAGGAAATAGAAACGGAGATGAAAGCGGAATTATACTCCTTTCTATTGGATAATAAGTTCAATAAAGGAGTGATATTTAAAAAGTCAATAGAACAATTCGTAGAGCACTACGAAATGGTAGGACTGGTACAGGAAGAAACGCTGATGAGGGCATTTCAAAGATGGAGGAAGTTGGTGAAAGAAGAAAAAGCTATAAAGCTATAATGAAAGTATATTGATTTTGATTTAATCCATAATGAAACGTGATATACTATACTAATTAATTGGAAGAAAGAAGGAACTTTTCTATCTTTGCTAATATTAATCTTTTTCGCTAATTGATTAAGATAAGAAAGGAGAAAATAATATGACCCTCAAAGAAAAACAATTAGAGTTTATTATCTATTGTATAGAGAATACAGCCGAACGGTTAGGACGCTATAGTGCGGATGTATATAATAAACTAAAAGAATTAGGTGCTATAGACGGCTATATAAATGCTTTTTATGATACTTTGCATACCCAAGGCAAAGCCTACATAGTAGATTCTTTATTAGAATATATCTATCATCGTGATCCACAATGGTTACCGGAAGATTATCGTCCTTTTCAAGTTTCGACACAGCAAAAAGGAGATAAGTCATGTTAACTGTTTATCATGGTTCTACTTACCGTGTAGAACAACCATTAGCTGGCGTATGCCGACCGAATCTTGATTTCGGAGTGGGCTTTTATCTTACTGATTTAAAGGAACAGGCAGTTCGTTGGGCTCTTCGCACAGCTGATATTCGCCATGAGAATAGTGTGTGGCTCAATATTTATTCATTGGATATAGATGCCTGCCGCAACTCTTCTTTTAATTATTTGCACTTTACCACTTACGATGCACATTGGCTGGATTTTGTTGTAGCATGTCGACAAGGGAATGTTATATGGCAGGATTATGACATAATAGAAGGCGGTATAGCAGATGACCGTGTGATACGTACTATTGACCTTTATATGCGTGGTGATTACACTCGTGAAGAAGCGTTGTCACGTTTGATTCATCAAGAGCCTAACAATCAAATTTGTATTACGAACCAAAAAATAATTGACGAACACTTACATTTTGTGGATGCTATACTTTTGCCTTTCCCATCTCTCTCAAAAGAAATCCCCAATGCTGATATTGTAATGCAAGGCAAATATTACAGCATTGTAGAACTTCTTGCTACCCGTCTGCATATTTCCAGTCTACAGGCACTTGATATATTTTATAATAGCGAAAGCTACCAGCGCATTGTCCACCGACTTGGAGATCTATATCTCATGAGCGATGCATATATTGTAGATGAATTAATGAGAGAGCTACAAAAAAGACAAGGTTGATATTAACCTTGTCTT
>NZ_GG774949.1:1248123-1360869 GCF_000162555.1 Bacteroides sp. 3_1_23 | reverse complement strand
TTTTTGTAGGTTAGAATATTCTATATAAGAAAATATTAGATATTTATCGCTTAATGATTTCTGAATAAAATATGATACTGTGGATTATAACCAGCGCACAAACTTCTTAATATACCAATTCTTCACGATCTGCGTCAAAATGCAATAAGAGAGCAAAATCCCAACCAGCCAGGGGAAATAGCTCAAAGGAAGAGCTGTCAATCCGATGGAACGCCCGAAAGCAGTGAAAGGAATAAGAATACCTATTGCCATGATTAAGAAGGTCAGTCCCATCACAGGCCATGTGGCACGGCTTTGTATGAACGGTATCTTGCGGGTACGTATCATGTGGACAATCAATGTCTGTGATAACAAACCTTCCACAAACCATCCGGTCTGAAACAGTGTCTGATGTTCGGGGCTGTTGCAGCTAAATACGTACCACATGACCAGATACGTTATAATATCAAAGATAGAACTGATGGGACCTACATAAATCATAAAACGACTTAGATCGGACGCATCCCATTTACGGGGTTTCTTCAGGAACTCCGGGTCCATACGGTCAAATGGAATGGTTGTCTGTGATATGTCATACAATAAGTTCTGGATCAATAGATGTATCGGCATCATGGGCAGAAACGGCAGGAATGCACTGGCAAACATCACACTGAACATATTACCAAAATTGGAACTGGCAGTCATCTTGATATACTTATTGATATTGCCGAATGTCTTTCTTCCTTCAAGCACTCCGTCTTCCAATACCATCAAATCTTTTTCTAACAAGATAATATCTGCGCTTTCTTTGGCTATATCCACAGCAGAATCGACTGATATACCAATGTCCGACTGACGCAATGCACCTGCATCATTGATTCCATCTCCCAAGAACCCTACCGTATTGCCTTGTTCCTGCAACAGAGAGATGATTTGTGTCTTTTGTAATGGAGTCAGTTTTGAAAATAAAGTGGTATCCTTTACCGCTTCTTTCAATGCTGTTTCGTCCATATTCTCTATTTCTATCCCGGTAAGAAAATGACTGGTATCAATTCCTACCTGCCGGGCAATCGCTTTCACTACGACATCATTATCTCCCGATAGAATTTTCACTGCTACTCCATGCGCATATAATTGTTCGATGGCTTCGGCAGCAGAAGGTTTCGGAGGATCAAGAAAAGCAAGATACCCGATCAGTACCATTTCTTTTTCATCTTCGATGGCAAAATTACAATCTTTCTCGATAAAACTTTTCTGGGAAACTGCCAATACTCTCATCCCCTGCTGATTCATTTCTTCACTAATCATCTGTGCTTTGATTTTCAAGGCATCAGTCAAGGGATGAATCTGCCCGTTGAACTCGGCATAGGAACAGACATCGAGAACCTCTTCTACCGCTCCTTTGGTGATGATTTGCCGCTTTCCCTGCCTGTCTTCTATTACAACAGACATTCTTCTGCGCGTAAAGTCGAAAGGTATTTCATCCACTTTGGTATAGTCATCCTTCAGATGTTCCAGGCTCAAATCTCTTACATGGGAAAGAATCGCTTTATCCATCAGGTTCCTTAAACCGGTTTGGAAATAACTGTTGAAGTAAGCATGACGAAGAATACGTTTACTGTTGTCGTCACTGCCATCTGCATTGATATATTTTTCCAACACGATTTTATCGCAGGTCAATGTACCGGTTTTGTCAGTACAGAGTATGTCCATCGCTCCAAAATTCTGAATGGCATTGAGATTCTTTACGATTGTTTTCTTTTTGGACATGGCTATCGCTCCTTTGGAAAGGTTGGCAGTCACAATCATCGGTAACATTTCCGGAGTAAGGCCAACCGCAACGGATATGGCGAATATGAAAGCTTCAAACCAATCCCCTTTCGTAAAGCCATTTACGAAAAATACAAATGGAACCATAACCAGCATGAAGCGAATCAACAAAAAGCTAACTTTACTAATGCCTTTGTCAAAAGCTGTAGTGGCACGATGTCCGACCAGGCTCTTTGCAATAGTACCCAGATAGGTTTTGTTCCCCGTCTCAAAAACGATTCCTTTTGCCGCACCACTTATCACATTGGAACCCATATAACAAATATTGTCCAACTCGATGACGCTTCCTTTCCGAAACTGCTGTCCCTGTATCTCCGGAAACTTTTCTATCGGTTCGGACTCTCCTGTTAATGAAGCCTGGCTGATAAACAAGTCTTTAGAATCGATGATCCGAATATCAGCGGGAACCATGTCCCCAGCTGCCAAATACACGATATCCCCCGGGACGAGTTCCGTAATCTCGATCTCTTCTTCCTGTTCACCGGCACGTTTGGCAAGACATGTGTTTTTTACCATTTTCATTAAAGAATCCGTAGCCTCACTTGCTCGCCATTCCTGCCAAAAACGCAGGATAGCACTGAACAGCACCATGGATGAGATGATAATGACTCCCGTCCATTCCTGCTCTCCAGGATCGGCCATCAATACATCCAAAAATAAGGATATTATGGCGAGCCCGGTCAGAACGCCAATGAAAGGATTGATAAACGTTTTGATAAACAGGATAAACGGATTCTTTTTCTGTTCATGTACCACTTCGTTTCTTCCATAAATGGATTGTCGCTCCTGCACTTCTCCCTGTGTTAATCCAAGCTTGGTTGTCTGCAAGTATGAATAGATTGACTTACCGGGTTGTGTGGCAACCAAAAATACTTTCTCTGAATTGAATGTGTACTGTGGTGAACGCAGTTTTTTCTTCCATACCATAATCTCTATTTTTTTTTAGTTACTAACTGCATTTATTAATTCGATGCAAAAGTAAGGAGGACTTCACCGGGAAGCTGTTAGAGAATGATTAGAGTGGTATTAGAAAACGATTAGAATTTCTTAGATATGCGGGAGCTTCACCACAAAGGTAGTGCCCTCATCCTTATGGGAAGATACGGTAAGTTCGCCTTTGTGAAGGTGGATGATCTTTTGTGTCAAGGCCATACCTATACCATTTCCGGGAGCAATATTCTTGTTTTCTCCGCGATAAAACAGTGTAAACAGGTTTTCTTTATCCGTATCAGACATGCCTACACCGGTATCTGACAGGCGGATGATTGCCCATTGCTCCCAATAGGCTATCAAGACTGACGAAGTTCGGTTGGAAGAATATTTGCAGTTATTCTCTACCAAATTCACAAAAGCAGTGGTCAGTAAATAACTGTTTCCAATTACTGTCAGCACATTATCTTCTTCGGCTTCTTGCTCAAATACTAATTCGATGTGATAATCCGGATGAGCTTTTAATACCAGCTCTCTGGCGTCCAGCAACAGCTCGTCTAAACGGACCTCTTCCATTGTGATCTGTTCCGATTGATAGTCGGCTTTTGCCAAGTTCAACAATCCGTCGATCAGGTTTACAATCCTATGAGAATCCTGCAATGCATTGCCGATAGCCATCTGATATTGTTCGGAACTCCGTTCTTTCAATAAAGCTAAATCCAGTTCAGCTGTAAGGGCTGCCATCGGAGTACGTAATTCATGAGATACATTACTGACGAACATCTTTTGTGAATTGAAAGACTTTTCCAGGCGCTCCAACAATGCATTGAATGTCGTACTCAATTCTCCCAGTTCATCCTGTTCATTCTTTACGGGCAATCTTTTATCAATATGCGATGCCGTGATTTTCTCCGCTTCTTTCACGATGTTACGTATCGGTTTTAAAGTGCTTCGCGAAAGGATATACCCCACAACCACCAATACGCTCAATCCACCGATAAATAAGAGAATGAGCATATTTCTTAACGCATCCCGGTTAGCGTATCCGTAACCATCATAGGCTGCGGCAGTAACCACATAGTCTTTGCCCTCAAACGGATACACCAGTCCTATAGCCTGATATTCATCTACATAGAAATTGATGTTCTTCCGCTGTAAAATACGCTTTATCATCTCCGGTGTTTCTTTGACAATATCGTTTTGCAAAGCATCATGATATAATATTTTAAAATCTGTTGTATAGACGGCAACCTCTACTTCATCAATAAACTTCTGATTATTCAGGTATATGGACTGCATGGTTTTGGCATCTACTTGATTTTTAAGGAATAAATGCGCTTTGGTTATAGCTTCACTTTGAAGATTACGAAAGAAAGCATTACTACGCGAGTGTTCACTTACATAGTAGACAGCCATCACAAAAACAAAGAATACCGCAGCTGTAAGCCCTGCATATTGTAGAGTCAACGTTGTCCTGATCTTCATAATTTATCAGTCAGTATGAAACCCATTCCGGCTTTGGTATGAATAAGTTTCGGTTCAAAGTCCCTGTCTATCTTTTTGCGGAGATAGTTGATATATACATCTATGAAATTCGTTCCTGTATCAAAATGGGTGTTCCATACTTTTTCTGCTATTTCAACCCTGCTCAATACTCTTTCGGCATTTTCTACCATATATAACAGTAAGTTGTATTCCTTAGGAGAAAGTTTTATGGATATGCTGTTTCGTTCTACGTCTTTACGTTGAAGGTCAATACGCAAATCTGCATAGACAAGTTCCTGCGGCAATTCCTGTGCATTACCCGCTACACGTTTCAACAACACTTTGATTCTGGCATTTAACTCTCTGAAATCAAAAGGTTTCACCATGTAATCGTCTGCACCGGCATCGAAACCGTCCAGTTTATCGTTTGTTGATCCTAATGCCGTCAACATCAATATAGGGATATTGGGATTGGTTCTGCGAATTTCTTTCGCCAGTTCAAATCCGTCCATCTTAGGCAAAACAATGTCGGATATAACCAGATCGAATGTGTGCGTCTGGAAAAGCCGTAACCCCATTAGTCCGTCATAAGCCACCATTGTCTGATAGCCATTTTCCTCCAGTCCGTTCATCAGCAAACTTGCAACCCGGGGTTCATCTTCTATAATTAGTATTGTGTACATAGGAAAGAATTCATTAATCTGAATGTATAAAACGAAACAAAAATAATGATTATTCCCCACTTATAGCCTTTTTCCTTGAAAAATCGGTGAGAAGGCCAAATAAAAAAGGTACCCAACGCAATGTGGATACCTTTATATGATTCATTTACATAAACCGGAAAATGACTCGTCCGGTTTGTGGACCATTTACCCATTTCGGTTGTGAAGAGGGACCACACAAATCGGTGGAGTTTACTTTATTACGTACCGGAGGAATCACGTTCAGGACAGAGATTCCGCTTTCGGGGAGAGTATAAAGCAAACGGTCGCGGCCATCACGAGGCTGATATACTCCGATATACGCGTCGGGAGTTTCGTTTGTCAGACTGATAGTGCCTTCTTTCGTTTGGATATTCATCCAGAAAACATTACCAAAGTATCCTTTGAATTCGGGATATGTGAAGGTCTCACCCGGAATAGGATCGTTATAGTCGTTTTCCCATACATCGTATTGCGTTCCGTGAATACGGTTTTGCCATACACGGTAAGGTCCGGCACCCAGCCAGCGTTTGCTGATTACCTGATCTTCAGGATAGTCGAAACGAATACCCATCAAATCTACAACACCGGAGAAATTGTAGGTGTAGTCCAAAGCCAAATCCCCACTCGGGTTGATTGTCCATTGAGCTTTATCCAAATTACCCAGTTTATAATTGGCGGTAACAATCAGATCACCTCCATCTTGTTTTACGTCCAGTTTCGTAAATACGGCAGCATCAGGGAATTCGCTATATGTGCGGTCTTTTTCTTTTGCTTTCTCATCATCATGGTTATAGAACTGATCCAATGAGCGGTCTGCACGACGGGCTCCAATGAAACGGGGGCCATTGGCGAAGTTAATCTTACGGTTATCTACAGATACTCCTTTCAGCTGTCCGTCTTTCTTTGAGAAGATGAACGTACGCTTATTCGCTTTCACAGTAAGCTCATTTTCTGTCTCTGTATAAGCAGGACGACTGGACAAGGGAGAAAGCTGTTCAGTCTGCTGATTCAGTTTGTTGACCGGGAAAGTCCAGCGCCAAAGTTCATGGCCGTATGGGTCGATTGCTGTCAGAAAGAGGGCGTCTGCATTGGGGAGGATATTTGTTTTTATATCCAAAATGCCTGCCGAGTGAGCAACCACGTCACTGCCTTGCACTTCACCCTCTTTCAACACTTGAATAGCAGCATTGGACGCATCTGTTGCCAGCGGGAATTTTACTTGCTTCCAAAGGAAACGGCAAGTATTCAGATTCAGATAATCGTAACGGTTTTCTATGGAGAATTTGCCATCAAATTGCTTGTCGATAGAAGTATTCAAGATTTGTACCGGACTCCATAACTGCTTGATAGTGTAGTAGCTACCCTCCTTTTCGTGATGTGGTCCTACAATACCGTCTGCTCCAAAGTTTCCTTGGTTATCAATGAATCCGTCCATATCTACACGCTTCACACCTTCGTCTGCCAATACCCAAAGGAAGCCACCGATACAACGGGGATGCTTGCGCATCATTTCCCAATAATCGTATAATCCGGCACCATGGCCGCCATCGTACAAACCATGCAAGAATTCCGTAGGCATAAAGATTTCCGGTAAGCGCATGTAGTTCTGGCTTTCTCCGTAAGAGCGGTAATGCATGGTTTCAAAACCGGAGAAGTTACCTTGCGGGTGAATAACCGGACGTTTCTGCGGATCGTATTTATGAAACTCTCCATCCAGTTCGGTATTCCATCCTTTTTCATTACCATTACTCCACCAAATAATAGACGGATGATTCACGTCACGTTCTATCATGCCTTCAATCAGACGTACTCCGGTGGGGGTATCATACTTGCCATGCCAGCCTCCCAATTCATCCATCACATAAAGTCCGAGAGAATCACAGGCTTCCAAAAATTCCGGGTCAGCCGGATAGTGGCTCAAACGGACAGAATTCATATTCATGCCTTTCATCAAAAGAACATCTTCGATATTCTTCTCTTTACTCAACGTACGGCCACTTTCAGGACGGAAACTATGGCGATTGACACCACGTACATTGATGCGTACTCCGTTTATATAAAGTCCGTCGCTTTCGCGTACTTCAATCGTGCGGAAACCAAAATTTTCTGTTTCACTATGCAAAACCTTACCGGTCTTATCCAATAGAGAGAATTGCGCTTTATAAAGATTCGGAGTTTCCGCTGTCCATAATGCGGGGTCAGATACATTCAGTTGCAGGGAAGTCCAGTCGCCTCCTGCTTTTACGGGTACGGTGGTTTCCGTTATCTTTTTCCCTTTTTTATCTAAAATCTGTGTACGGATGCTCATTCCGTCATTAGAGATATTTGTGTAGCAGTTGGCACGGAAAGTTCCATCCATCTTTGCGTCAATGGCAATGTGCCGCAGGTTTACGGCTGGTTTCACCTCCAGGAACACCGGACGGAAGATACCGCCAAAATTCCAATAATCAGCACGACGTTCGGCAAGGTTCACACTGGCATTTTCACTCTCTTTGGCAACAGTGACTTCCAGTAAATTCTTTTTGCCATATTTCAGGAAATCCGTGACGTTGTATGAAAAACGATAGAAGGCTCCCTGATGTTTGGAACCCACTTTGCGTCCGTTCACTTTTACTTCCGTATCTGTCATTGAAGCTTCGAATACAAGATTGACCTGTTTACCGCGAAACTTTTCCGGAACTTCAAACTCGTACTTATACATACCTTTTTCATCGGCAACGCCTTCAGGAAATGGCTTTCCATAGAAAGTGATTCCATACTGATAAGTGCCGAAGCCTTGCAATTCCCAACAGGAAGGTACGCCGATTTTCGTCCATTTGCCGGAATTGCGTCCGTCGGTACAAAAGAAGTCCCATTCAACCATATCGTCGCATCCGTGACCGGAGAGATATTGCCTTTCCGTTTGTGGAAGGTTTTGAGCAGCCAGGGTAGTTGCCAACGCCAAGGTTGATAATAAAGTGGTTACTTTTTTCATTGTTACTTTTATAATTGTGTTAGTTATTTATTGCTATTATTGTTTACTACTGATGCGGATATGCAACGTATGTTCTTTTTTCTCTATGGCATATTTCTTCAATACACCCGGTCCGCAACTACTGTTTCCTAATCCGAGTACGGCAGCATCCATATTAAGAATGACTTCCGCACGTGGTTTTAAATTGCAATCGTGAGTTTCTTCATAGATGTCCTGTACAGTGTAATGCAGGGCAGATGCAGAAAATGCGTTTTCTACCGCATCAACACGAATACCTTTATTCTGTTTGTCGGTCAAGGTAAGATAATGCACTTCCTCTTTGTTTCCACTGTCCTGCGGACGTGGATAATGTACGTATTGGTCTGCAACGCTTCCTTTCCAAAGCCCTATCATAGCAGATGTTTTGCGGTCAGGATAGTTATCCTGTGGTCCTCTGCCATACCAGGTAAATGTATCATAAGCAGGCGCCAGACAGAATGCGATTCCTAAACGGGGAATTTCAGGAAGAACTCCTTGTGGCAAGAAAGTTGTTTTCAGATCAATCGTTCCATCTGAAAAGACCGTATAGACAGAAGTCGTCACCACTTTTCCTTCTTTATATAAATTACTTGTTTGAATCCGGACAATGACCGCCCCGTCTGCACGTTTTTCATGGTGGAAAGATTCCAAATTTATCTGCGGATGATCCATTCCATGCAATTTCCAGTCTTTAGCCAACCAGTTTCCGAAGCTCTTGTCATTATCTGTCGGAGCACGGAAAACTTGAGTGACAGGCTGAACCGGAAAATCATCGGAGTGAGTCAGCATTTCTTTGTTCTTATATATAAGGGAGGTCATACTTCCGTTCACTTTCTTTTCCCACTGAACAGAAAAACCACGTCCGCTAATCAATAAAGATTTATCATCCTCTTCCACTTGAAGCGTTCCTTTATTAATTAAATCAGCAGAAGCTAAATCTCCTTTTTGCAAACAGAATTGTTCCCAAGCCACTTCATGTCCTGCCTTTGCCCAAAGAGCATCCGATTTCAAAACAATGCTTACTTTCAGTTGGCAATCGGAAAGAGGATTCAATGAACGGAAAGTCGGCAAATCTATTGTTCCACTTTCTCCTGGAGCTATTTCCGGCAATGTAATTTCTCCTTGTTCTTTCTGTTTTCCATCCACAGACAATGTCCATAAGCAGCGATAAGATGATAAATCGATATGATGGTTCCGGTTCGTCACTTTCAGCTTCCCATTTTCCATTTTCAGTTCAACTGGTGCATATACCTTCTTTACCTCCCAATATTTAGGCGTAGTTTCACGGTCACTCATCAGTAATCCATTAAAGCAGAAAGCTTTTAAATTCGGCTTATCGTCAAAATCACCGCCGTAAGCCACCATGGTACGGCCATCGGGTAATGTCTTGTAGATTCCCTGATCTACCCAATCCCATATAAAACCACCCAGCATACGGGGATTGCTATATATCTCATCCCAATATTCCTTGAAATTTCCTAATGCATTCCCCATGGAATGTGCATATTCACTCGTCATTACCGGACGGTCGTCATTGGTACGCTCCGCAATCTCCAGCAACCGCTCCCAACGTGCATTTTCAGCGCGTTCCTTGTCCTCTCCCTCTGCAATGCCGGGATTTAAGTATTCCTGTTTCACCCGGGTATAAAAGCGGCTGATAACATCGACCGTCTTCGGGTCAGGATTTCCGTCCACTCCCTGTGCCCCCTCATAGTGTACAGGACGAGTGGGATCGAAATCATGCAGCCATGCCGAAATAGCAGCGAAGTTCGGTCCGTAACCGCTTTCGTTTCCCATGCTCCACATTACAATACATGGATAATTCTTATCACGTTCCGCCATACGGACCGCACGGTCCATAAATGCTGCATGCCAGTCGGGGGTACTTGCGAGTGTTCCACGCAATCCGTGTTCTTCTATATCCGCTTCGTCCATCACGTACAATCCCAAGCTGTCGCATAGCTCGTACCAACGGCTGACATTGGGGTAATGGCTGGTGCGTACGGCATTTATATTCGCCTGTTTCATTAACAGAATATCCTGAAGCATCCGTTCTTCGCTCATGACACGTGCCGTCCGTGGATCATGTTCGTGGCGGTTCACTCCACGAAAACGAACCGGATTACCATTCACTAACAGTTGTCCTTTTTTGATTTCTACAGAGCGGAAGCCCACGGCCTGTTCTATCTGTTCTACGACTTTTCCTTCTCCATTTTGGAGAGTTAAGTGTAATTTATAAAGATAGGGTGTTTCTGCCGTCCATCTTTCCGGCGATTTTATAATGGCTGACAAACGTCCCATCTTACGCGGACCACGCTGCGGATACCATTCATTCATCCGGCTTGCTTTATGCTCCAAATCAAGAATATCTTCCACATTGCCTTTCAATGTGGCAACTTCTTTGCCTGAAGCATCCTTCAATACTCCCTGTAAGACATACCCTTTTCCGGTCATCCCTCGATATACACTGAATTGCGGATCAATTTGCAAAATAAAGTCTTCATAATCACCAGCAGATGCAGGAAGAGTGCGTACCGCATAATCACGGACATGAATATCCGGCGTATGTATCAGATGAATACTACGATGAATACCACCAAAACGCCAGAAATCCTGATCTTCCAGATAAGAACCGTCACTATATCGGTAGACTTCCTGTGAAATTTGATTTTCTCCGGATTTCAGATACTTCGTGACATTAAATTCACTCGGTTCCATACTGCCTTGGCTATACCCTACCCGTTCGCCATTAATCCAAACATAAAAGGCGCTCATTACGCCCTCAAATCGTAGAAAAGTCTGTCCATTCGCTTCCCATCCGGCCGGCAAGACAAAGGTACGCCGATATTGCCCTACCGGGTTCCGTTCTTTATACGTGGTATAGTCAGTTTTCGGTTCTCCCATCACCCGTGGAGGATCTATTTTAAACGGATAGCCTGCTGAAACATAGATAGGCGTGCCATATCCGTTCATTTCCCAATTGGCGGGAACAGGAAAATCCGTCCAATCTTTATCATTAAAATTTGTCTGATAGAAATTCATGACTCTTTCATTGGGAACGGGAGTCCAACGGAATTTCCAGGTTCCGTCTAAAGAGATTGAACCGTCTCCTTTCTGTACAGAGAAAGGGGTAAAAGCGGCTCTTGCCGGTTCACGATTGATCTGGAGAACATGATGATTCTCCCAATCATGCATTGTTTGTGCCTGTGTAGGACTTACAAACAATGCGCCAAGCAGTAAAGTATATATTTTCATTCGTTCTTTTTTCTTCATATCAAGTAGACGAACGAAAGGGCATTTTGTACCCCTTTCTTTTACAGAAATATTAAAGAACAATAAAAGGAGTAACACTCTATAAAGAAAAGCTTTACCTTGTGGCGTATAATTACTTCTAATATTATGATGATGAAAAAACTACTATTTAGCAGCCTCTTTTTATTAGGCAGTCTCGTTTCACAAGCACAACACGAGTATACGATTGAAGGTAAAGTGGAAGGTGTAAAGGATGGAACTCTTGTTTCTCTTTTTCTACTTGACGGAAATGTAGGAAGTACAGTAGCCATGGATACCATACAAAACGGTACTTTCTTCTTCAAACGAAATGCCGGAGAAGATGGTTTAGACAAATTATCTCTAATGTGTACCCGTAATGATGATTTTCCTTCCATGTCGCTGGAGATTTATGCAACTCCTAATGCAAGAATCAAAGTAACCGGAACGAATACCTTGATACATACGTGGACAGTAGACAGCCCTGTAAAGGAACAAATAGAATATAATAGGTTTATTGAAGATTCACACGATTTATGGGATGAGTATCAACGTTTGTCTATCAAAGCAAGAAGTCTGCGTTCTGCCCCGGAAGCCGAACGGAAGGCTCTACGTGCGAAAGAAGACAGTATTTCAGCTTTAATCAGCAAACGTGAAATGAAACTGATGCAGGAACTTCCTGTATCAAACATTTGGATGGACAGGCTATATAAATTGAGCATGTCGGTGAAGTACAATCCAAATTTCTCTTATAAAGATGAAACACTGGCTTTGTATAATAGAATGAATGAAGCACAAAAAACTTCTATAACAGGACAGGAAATTACAGTTAATCTTTTCCCGCCTACAGTTGTGAAAGAGGGAGATAAAATGGCAGATACCGAACTTTTCGATTTGGATGGAAAGATTCATCATCTGACTGATTTCAATGGAAAATATATATTGCTTGATTTCTGGAGTAGCGGTTGCGGTCCTTGCATTATGGCTTTACCAGAGATGAAAGAGATTCAAGAACAATATAAAGAGCGTCTTACTATCATTAGTCTAAGCTCCGATACGAAAAGCAGGTGGAAGGCAGCTTCGGCAAAACATGAAATGACCTGGCAGAATTTAAATGACTTAAAACAAACAGCCGGATTATACGCTAAATATGGAGTTCGAGGTATTCCCAACTATGTCCTTATCTCTCCCGAAGGTAAAATCATGAAAATATGGTCGGGTTATGGCAAAGGCAGTTTGAAACTAAAAATGCGCAGGTATCTGGATGCTGTCAAACATGAAATGAGTATTACATGGCAAGGAAATACAAAAGTCGTTAACTATCCGGTGTCGGAATCAACCAATACCGATATTCTTGAAGTCAAGCAAGTGGTACTGACAGACACCGCTACCATCGTACATTTCAACGCTTATTATATTCCCAAATACTGGATACGAGTCAGCCCGAATTGTAGATTGGTAGATGAGAAAGGTGAAACGTATACCTTAAAGAAAGCAGATGGGATTAAACCCGGTGAGCACTTTTATTTGCCTGAAAGCGGCGAAGCAGAATTTTCACTCACATTCGAACCGTTGTCTTCTTCTGTGCAATCATTCAATTTCACTGAAGGAACAGAAAAAAATGACTGGCAAATAAACGGAGTGAGGCTTAATAAATGAGTATCGAATCTTAAAAAAGGAATATCGTATTAACATTCAATGTGTTGCAAATTAAAATAGCTGTATAAACAGGTACAAAAGGTTTGTTGAAATAATGTTTTCTTCAGTAAAATGGCTTTCTTTGTTATGAATTTAATTATTATCTTGTACATTGAACGAAAAATAACAAAATATGGAAGCGAACGGACAAACACTCTACAATGATGATTTGCTGAATATTCTGCCTGACGGAGTTATCATATTGGATATAAATAGAGAAGTCATACAACTGAATCAGCAAGCTCTTACGGAACTCCATGTACATTCGTCAGTCAATGCGATGATGCCTCTTCCGACCAACAAGATATTCAAGCTGTTAAATAAGAAAGAAGATATACTCTCGACCATTTTGGAAGAAATTCATCAGGGCAAAAAAGTATACTCACTGCCTGAACATACATTTATGCAGGAACAAGTTGACTATACACAATTCCCGATAAGAGGAGAATTTGCTACAATGGAAAATGAAGAGGGCGAAAAAATCATCTTGTTCTTTTTCCGTAATATTACAGTGGAACTGACACAAGAATATATATTAAATACAGCCTTGCAAAGAACTAGGATATACCCCTGGTATTATGACATAAGCCGTAGTGAATTTACTCTTGATGATCGTTATTTTGAACATTTAGGTATTCCAGCCGGAGAGAATAATACTTTGACAATGGAGGAATATGTGAATATGATTCATCCGGACGATCGGCAAACTATGGCTGACGCCTTTGTTGTACAACTTAGTGGTAATACAACTTTTGACAAAACAGTTCCATTCCGTTTGCGCCGGGGGGATGGTACTTGGGAATGGTTTGAAGGGCAGTCTACTTATATTGCAAACATATCCGGTCATCCCTATCGGTTAGTGGGAATCTGCTTGAGTATTCAGGAATATAAAGACATAGAAAACACCTTAATCGAGGCACGTAAAAAAGCAGAAGAAAGCGATCGTCTTAAAATGGCATTTTTAGCCAACATGAGTCATGAAATCCGTACGCCGCTGAATGCAATAGTCGGCTTTTCTGATGTTATAGGTTCTACTTATGATGAGTTAAGTGAAGAGGAACGTGCCGATTTCGTGCGACTAATCAGCATCAATAGCGAACATTTAGTACGATTGATTGACGATATACTTGATTTGTCCAAGATTGAATCAAACACTATCAAGTTTACTTATTCCAATTACTCCCTCAAATCCATAATGAAGGATATAGAGAAAGAGCAGGTCGTGAAAAATGTGCCGGAAATCGAAATAAAAGCAATCTTGCCGGATGATGATATTTACATAACTACTGACGCTACACGCTTGAAACAAGTAATATGCAATTTCATAAATAATGCCCGGAAATTTACAGAAGAAGGATATATTCATTTTGGTTTTATGGTTAATCCGGAAAATGACGATTCAGTTTGTCTGTTTGTGGAGGACACGGGGGAAGGTATTCCCCAAGAATGCCAGAAAGAAATATTCGACCGTTTCTATAAAGTCAATACTTTCAAGCAGGGTACGGGGTTGGGACTCTCTATCTGCAAAACGATTGTAGAACATCTGCAAGGGAGTATTTCTGTTGTATCGGAAGTAGGAAGAGGCAGCCGTTTTACCGTTACATTACCACTCGAGAAACAGCCGGTGGAAGTTTAATGCCCCCTGTATTCCTGTGGGGTAACACCCGTATGTTGCTTAAAAAACTTATTGAAGAAAGAGATATTATTAAATCCCAAAGATAAGGCAATATTCTTCACCGGCTCATTGGTTGACTTCAACCGGGATTTGGCATCCATCAGAATAATGGAAGCTATGACTTCCAAAGGAGTGTTGCCTGCAACCTTTTTTATTGTTGAACAGAAATGCGGCAAACTAAGCCCTAGATGTTCGGCATAAAAAGAGGTTCCGTGATGACTAGTATAATATTTCATGACCAATTGCAAAAAATCCTGATAAATCTCGTACTTTCTTGACTGGGAAGATAAATACAAGTTATTTTGCATTTTATAAATTTCAGTGGCTCCCTGAAGGAACATGGTAAGAACCGCCTTTACTATTTCCTTGTTTGCCAATGTTTTTGGAGAAGCATACGAAAGAATTGACGATTCATAGAACATTTTATAACTGCAAGCCTGCAATGGAGATAATCTTATTATCGGATTTTCCATAATTATAGGGAGAAGATGTTCTGTAGACTTCATTAGATTTATACCCTCTATGAATTCGGATGAGAACCCGGCATAATAGATATGAATATCCGGTGAAAAATCAAGAATTTCCATAAAATATCCGGGCGGTAAGGTTATCAAATCATTTTCACCAATATTTTGAAGATTCCCATTGATTGTCGTTTGCATTATCCCTTTTACACAAAGAATGAAAAAACCGGCTTTTACCCTGCAAGGAAAGTTTTTATACCTTTTTAATAAATTTATCCCATACCCTTCTCCAACAATATAATCAGACGGCAAATCAAAATTAGGTAAATCACTCTCCATTGTGTTATTTTGTTTTTGATTTCAAATATAGGGATTATTTGAAGTTTCTCCCTCGAATAATTAAAATCAGAACATCGAATCTTAAAAAAATAACATCTATATTTTATTTATAAGAAAGTATCAAAATATGAAAAGCAGGACACCGGAAGTATATTCAAACTTCTTAATGTCCCGCTTTTATTTTTCTGTTTATATGTGTGTTTTTCTAAAAAACTTATTGAACATCCAATGCATCGAATGCCAGACCGTCCATATTTTCTGCCGAAAGTAATACTTTGTAATGTCCGGCATTGATAAAGGTTCCGGTAGTGGTGCTCATCATCTTCCATTTATCCGGTGTTTCCGGGAAGTTCAATATGTCCTCTTTCAATACCACTCCTTTTGAATCAATGAATTTCATCAAGACAGGTATTGGCTTTCCGGTAGTGTTCATATATTTAAAGCGAAGCGCGTACACTTGTGCCAACCCGGTAGAAACATTCCATTCAATGCTGTTGCCTTTTCCTTTACCAAAAAACACTCCGATCTGTTTTCGATGTTCTTTCTTTTGGAATTTGCCTTTCAGTACAGCCATTTCCGCTTCGTATGATATACTGACACGAGCATTTTTATCTTCCGGAAGCAACTCTTTCGGAGTCTTTTCCATCACTTCTTTATCCGCCTTTTCCCAGCTCCAACCGGATGCAGGGAATATCTTCGGTTTCAGTTCCTGATCTGTGCTGGCAATAGCAATGCCTGAAATCAAGGCTTGTCCTGCTTTCACTTCCGGGAAATGAATTTTCAACATTCCACCTTTCACTGTGGTATATACTATCTTTTTACACACTCCGTCATGACCACTTTCAGCCCAAATATCCAAATCATCTAATACAACAGAATCATTCACGGCAACATCGAATATGCGCAGTCCTTCACAGTCGGTAGAAGCGCTTCCGCCCGTACCATGCCACGGCTCTGTGAAATACAGTTCAATACGATATGTTCCGTCTGCCACAGGGAAACGATATTCCAGTTGGTGACGTCCGAAGCGGAAATGTTGGAATAACGTCCAGTCACGAGTGCCATGAATCGGATCATTGGTGGTACGTTGACTGGCAAGATAAGGATTCAGATCCTTGAAATTCTCCGCCCATGAACGGGAATAATTCGTATTGTCCTGCAACCAGAGCTGTCCGAAGCTATCTGTATAATCATCCCCTCCACAGTTGAGACGATACAGATAATTATATCCTGCCTCTCCTTTCAATATCTTTTTATCATCCTGATAAAGAAGTTTGAAGTTAGGGGCTTGCTCCAGACCATTCAATAGGATCAGGTCTTCTGCTACCGGTTTACCTTTATAATATCCTACAGCACGAAGCACATTATAACGAATATCCCGGTTTTCCCACATAAAATGAGTGCCTGTTCCGTTGTTCTTTTTACGTCCGAGGAAGGTTGCCTTTTCATTTGTCAGATCATTATATAGCAATACAGAATCACAATTGCTGTAAGCCTCGATAGTGGCACGGCGACGTCCTTTTTCAAAACGGTTGGCCCATGTATGTGATACCAGGTAAACCATCGGATCTTTTGCAGCCGGAACATAGTTGGCACGATACATATAATATACATCCAACGGTTCTTCCCATGGAGTAACCAATCCTTTATAATTGAACGGACCTACTTTATCTATTTTGCGATACGCTTCATCTGGCTGACGACGTCCGGGATTATCATGACTGCTGTATATCCACTGGAATTGTCCGCAAACACTATCTTTTGCCTTTTCTGCCAAACGAATTTTAGTTTCCATCAACTGACACATGCGGTCTTCACTCCACACTCCGTTCACTTGAAAATCCCCTGGTTCCGTATGCAGACCGATGCTTCTCCACGCTCCATATTCCCCATTCAATAATTGATTCGCTTGAGAGAGTTCACGGCCGTATTTCGTCACATCTCCTCCATACGTACCACTCCAATTTTGAATCACATTCCAGTCTGTACCCTCGCCACCATTACAGGTTGTTATGACACGCATTGTCTTGGCAGTCGGGTCCATCTCCCGGATAAGGTCACTGCACTCTTGTGCAAACTCACGAGGCAAAGTGCTTTCATTCTGCAATCCCCACATCACCACTGACGGAGAATTACGACGTTCTTTCACCCATTGGCGAAGCAACTTTTTAAAGTTCTCACGAAACTCCGGAGTGTCATACCACACGTGGGCGGAAAATTGTGTCCAAAACAAGATCCCCTCTTCATCCCAGTACTTCTGATAATCGAGATGATGGGGCTGATGAGCATCCCGGAACGCATTGAAACCGGCTGCACGTATCTGTTTTACCCTTGCGGCAACCTGTTCATTACTGAACGCATGGCTTTGTCCGAACTGATGCTCATACTCGCATACTCCATTGATAAACACGGGCTTCCCATTCAGGTAAAAACGTCCGTCTCCATCGTTTCGTTTTACCGGCCAGCTAATGGTACGAATACCGAAGGGTGTCGAAATTTCATCCGTCGTCTTCGTATCACGCTTAATCATGCTAGCCAATTTATAGAGATACGGATTTCCCGTATTCCACAAGACAGGATTCTCAACAGGAGCCTGCTGGCGAATCACTTTCATTTCTCCCGGAGCTAAAGTAACTTTCTCAACCAAACGGAAAACTTGTTTTCCATCGGCATTGCTTAGTTTATTGACTAACTCTACCGTTTCTGTTGTTTTACTATAATTTTTTATCTCTGTTTCAACAAATACGTTAGCAGCTTTTTCGTCATTCCAAATATGTACACCGAAAGGTTCTATGCGAATCTCATCTGTAACTTCCAATACCACAGGACGGAAGATACCTAACGGCTGGGAACCTTCACTGAATCCCCATTCCGATGAACATCCCCCGCATACCCAAGGCATATCGGCGATCATTTCAGGATGCTCGGCTTTCACTTCCAAGCGATTTACTCCCTGTTTTAATTCATCTGTGACATCCAAAGTCAATGTGGTGCGCCCTATGGGGTGGCGACCGAAATTCTTTCCGTTCACTGTAATGGTGGCGTATGTACCCACTCCGTCAAAACGAAGGAAATACCGTTTCCCGGATTTTACATCTGCCGTGAAATCTTTCACATACATAGCTGTTCTATGCAGGTTTCCATGTGTCAACTGACGGTATCCATAATAATCGTCCCAATTATGAGGAATATTCACTATTTTTGCAGGCATCATAAAATTACCTTTCAAGTGAGTTGCCTCTGTAATCCAGGTTTTCCAACCCTCATTCAATGTAGTGATCTGCCGGCGGTTCTTGATTTCCGGTTTCGGGAAACGGACAGCCGAACGTCCCATCGGCTTACTGGTAGCAATGGCAATGCCACGTTGCTCTGCGTTGTTTACCGCACAATAGAAATGATAAACCACTCCGTCATGTTTCACCACATAGCTCTTATGAGCAAACAGTTCATCGTAGTTCTTGGAGGGGATAATCAGGTCGGCCCCTTTCCAGTCGGTCCAGTTCACCAAATCATAGCTGGCGGCAAATGTATTGAATGCTTTATATTTACGCGAAGGTTCAAAAGCAGAGAAGTAAAACATCACATACACATCTCCCATCTTTTGGATATGCGCATCTCCTGTTATGGTTCCATCTGCTTCATGCGCAAAGACCGGATTTCCGGAGTAGCGTTTCCATGTTTTCATATCTTTGGAAAGCGCAATGCCGATACGTTCGCCCTTTAAATCCGTTTCCGGATGACGCCCGCCCGCGTTGTAATACATCACAAACGGAGCTCCCAATGTTTTATCTTTATCCCAATAAACGGTACTCTTATATTGAGTCAGTTTTTCCCACCATTGGGCATCTTTATCATGGATGCTCAAAATTGGTTTGTCCAGAGATTCCCATTCATGTGCCGTAGAAATATCTCCTTTCGTCCATGCCAGTCCGACATAAAGCGGAGCTTTTACAGCTTCGTAGCCCGTTCCTTCACCACCGATATAAGTCATCCAATGGCGACCTTTATAAGTCTGAAGCTCATAGCTTCCACCCCATTCCATATCCGGCAATGCAGGAAATCCGCCACGCTGATTGCAGTCCCATTTTCCATCCCGATAAGAAAGAACCCGTCCCAAAGTGCGCCATTCGAGCAAATTATCACTTTCTGCTATCCACGTTTCGTAACCACGACCATCGGTTCCACCTTTACCGTTGTAAACCACATAAGTCATCAGCCACTTGTCTCCCTGGCGAAAAACGGTAGGACAATCAATCTTATGATAATTGTCTGCCGGGGCAACTGCGAGCCCGTACTTGTATGGTGTCTTTACTTCCTCGTAAATCTGCTCCATTCGTTCTTGCGGAACTTCCCGTTGCGCATATAGAGAGAAAGTGGTGGCTATACTAAAAACTGCCAGCAATAACTTCTTCATGATACTTTTTCTAATCGTTTAATACTTAATATTTCACCACAGAGGACACGGAGGACGCAGAGGTTTATTATTTTTATCCACTATAGAGTAACAAAGAGTCTTACGTATTTATAATCGTATGTATCGCTCTGTTTTACTTGCGGAAAAGAGAGAGAAGAACTCTGTGTCCTCCGTGTCCTCTGTGGTGAAATATAAATTCTCATTAATAAAACAACCAATCCATCGTTTCTTCATCCCCGGCAAGCCCAGCATTACGCACTTTCGTTTCCGCAGCCGTGAATCCCAACACTTGCAGATAGCCTTTGGGTAACATCAACGTATGCTTTCCAGCCGGAAAACTATATGCATGCACATTTGCCAAAGGCATTCCATTGATACGGACAGCATTCGTCAATACAGGTTCCGCCTGACCGTAATCATTGGCTGACGCATCGATTTCCAGTTTCGGAGCTTTTGCATACTTTTTCTGGTCGTCTTTGAAATAAGCGACTAACAATTTCACCGGAGCATCCGTTTCGAAAGTGATGCTTGTGCCTTTCTCTCTCTGCTCATTTCCATTAAAGCGGAGCGCCTTCATTCCTTTCAATTCCGGAGCTACTGCTTCTATCTTACCTGGAACATCCACAAATAAAGAAATACCCTCATCCACTTTCACTGTCGGATAATTAGAAATCAGTTTCACGTTTGCAGGAGTCCAGGCAGCAATCTCGACAGTTTCAGTCACCGCATTTCCATTCTGTTTTTCTTTCAACAAAGCGAGGTTGGCTTTGAAATTTTCCAATTCCTTCTCATAGTGTACCAGCAATTCTTTCCAAGTCTTATTCTTTCCATCATCTCCACCGATAGGAATACGACGTTGGGCAGTCTGCATACTGTTGGCATACAAGTAATGTTCGTCCGTCAGTTCCACCAATTTGCGATAGTGTTCCAAGCTTTGTTCCATCAAAGGAATAGCTTCTTCAAGATTCTTAATCTCTTTTCCCCATTGATAATCCAATACCAGTTTGGCAGCTTTCACTTTCAGGTTGAACGCATACGCAAATTCACGATAACAATGCATATCATTCTGCAAACGTGCAAATTCATCCTTATTTGAAGAGACGGAACCTGCTGCTTTATCAATAGCCGCTACTGCTTTATCTCCATGTTCTATTACTTGAGCAACAATATCCAAAGGCATTTCACCTACATGAGGTTGCTTTTTCCATTCTTTTTCTACATACTCTATCAGCTTCTCCCCTTCCGGTCCGCAACTTTCATAGAATCCCGGATAGATCGTATATTTGTACGGATTGACAAGCTGACTCATAAACATACCCAGTAATAACGTTTGGCGATTTCCCTCTGTAATACCGAAACGACGTAACAACTTCGGAGCAATCTCTCCGCTTTCTTCGTATGCTACACGGATATTACTTGCATTTTCGTCAGAGGTTCCGTAGAACTTGCCCAACTGATGGTCCCAGTAACCCATTTCATCTGTACGGTCGCGATGGCAGTTCCACGCATAGCGTCCCCAGGTCTGATACCAGATCCAATCGCGATCCAACTGGAATTCACGTTCATTGTTTGGTAATTTGTCCGCCGTATAAGGCCAGTCCCAATATGAGGCCTGCGGATAAAGGTGCAACGCATTGGCACCGTGTACATTGTGCATGGCAGTGACCGCCTTTTGTACGAAATCCGGAGAACCCCAGCGGAACGGTTCCAAATTTGCCAGGATATGTACGTTACTGATATGAATGGAACCCAACGAACTCAAATCCGTATGAATTTTCGACCAAGGCCCACGAGGTTCGTAGGTAGTCAACGATTCACCATTGTACTTATGCATCGTATAAAGATTCTTATAGAGCGGCAAGGCAGCGTCCATCACCAGTTTGCAGTCCGTGTCGTGCGCACGCAACAAAAGAGGCGGTTCATCCGTACGTCCCAATGCCTGTAATCCGTCTTTCACTCCCGGAATTATTGTTTTGGTAAACCATTCCACATCGTCCTCCACTGTACACATCGCTTCACCCAGACAAACAAGTAATCCTACATTAGGATACTTTTCAATGAAAGCGGTAATACTCTTGCGTGTATAATCGGCAATCAGAGGAGTAATAGGACGGTTACGGTCCTGTGTTTTCAGTCCGTAATGTTCAGCAAAAGGTTTGGAAAGAATGATATTATAAAACATCTGTATGACAAAGATACCGCGTTTGTCTGCTTCTTCCGTGAGGAAAGAGAACATTTCTTCGTTCATTTTGAAGGTTTCTTCATCTACTTCCAGTGCAAACGGATAATCTTCCAGTTTCACCAATGACGCAAACGGATGGCCATTCCAAAGATACAGCGAATTCATGCGGTTGGCAACCAGCATATCCAAGTATTTAATCCACTGCTCTTTATCATAAAACCAGGGGAAACTTTCCGGCGTATACGGATATTCGTACACACCATGTCCCGGCAGGTAAGTCATCTTCTGTAATCCTACACATGCGCCACGCAATACCATTTCAGGACCGTCTTTCAGTTCCTCCGGGAAGTTCAACTTACCATCCGAATCATTCACACGGTCAATCAGTTCACGGCATCCGTAAATGACACCACTCCCATCCCTGCCGGACACTCTGGTCAGATTGCCCGTCGTCGAAATATGAAAACCTTCTTTCTTGAGCGTCGTGTCATTTACTTCCGTCAAGAGAATCGTTTTGATTTCGGGATCGGAGAATGTCGTGTCTCCCTGTTGCATCATTACCTGATAACCGGCTTTATCCAAGGTAGTCTGTAACTGCTCCGCACCAAACAAAACACGATTTGACGCATCCGGCGGAGTCATAATCTTCACGGTTTGCCTGCCACACGCTGCCAAAAAAAGTGTGCATGCCGCAAACATGAATAATCTGGTATTTTTCATTCTTCTGATATATATTATAGATTATATAATTCACTTCTTCACTAAGAGAAAGACGAAATAATCCCCTGTTTGTACTCATTTGTCTCTTTTTCCACTTTTCAGCACCAAATTTCCACTTTCATCCTGCTGTGATATGCAAATTCCTCATTATTTAAAAGTTATGCTTATCTTTGCCGGCTAGCTTATAATATAAAACAGAAAACAAGAGCAAACAATATGAAAGAACAAACAAATTATGACTATGAAAAATACGTTCAGATAGCACAAATGGCCAAAATGGGATGGTGGGAGTCAGATTTGAAAAATAAAGAATATATCTGCTCTGACTTTATTGTTGGCTTACTCGGCCTTGAAAGTAACCGCATCAGTTTCACCGAATTTCACCAAAGAATACGTGAAGATCACCGGCTGCGTCTTAAAAATGAATATATGTCTCTTTCTTATCTGGAGACATACGAACAAATGTTCCCAATCCGGGCAAAAGACGGGGAAATATGGGTGTACTCTAAGATTAATTTCCAAAAGCCCGATAAAGAGGGATATAGGAATATGACGGGCTTTCTGCAATATATTGACAGACCGATCGATACTACGAATGAAAACATTGATTTCTTTCAAGTGAGCAATCTGCTTTACCAACAAACTAATATTTCATATTCATTGCTTGCTTTTCTGCAATGTGATGATGTCACTCAAGTGGTTAACAAGACATTAGGAGATCTCCTCAACCAGTTTTTGGGCGATCGTATCTATATCTTCGAAATAAACAGAAAAGAACAACGCCAGGATTGCACTTATGAGGTTACCGCCGAAGGAATATCCAAGGAACAGGAATTCTTGAGCAATATTCCCTGGGACCCTTCTACCTGGTGGAACCATCAGATAGCCGAAAGAAGGGCTATCATTCTGAACACGCTGGACGACATGCCCGAAGAAGCTGCGGAATATCGTCAGACGTTGGAGATACAAGATATCAAGTCGCTGATGGTAGTTCCGCTAATCTCCAAAGAAGAGGTATGGGGCTATATGGGAATTGATATGGTAAGAACGCAGCGTAGCTGGAGCAATGTGGATTATCAATGCTTCTCCTCTCTTGCTAATATTATCAGTATTTGCATCGAATTGCGAAAGTCGGAGTTACAAGCCAAGGAAGATCGTCTTGCTTTGGATAACAGCGAAAAGATATTGAGAAACATCTATAAGAATCTTCCGGCTGGCGTCGAACTTTATGACAAAGACGGTTATCTGGTAGATATTAATGATAAAGAGCTTGAAATATTCGGCTTGTCTGACAAGAATGAAGCATTAAGAGTTAATTTGTTCGATAATCCCAATATTCCTTCAGAAATAAAAGAGAAATTAAGAGCGAAAGAAGATGTCGATTTCTCCATTGATTATGATTTCTCAAAAATAAGCCAGTATGTGAACACCCGGAGAAATGGGATTATCAATCTTACTACAAAGGTTACTGCTCTCTATGATTCTCAAAATCAGTTTATCAACTATCTGTTTATCAACATAGATATGACGGAAACGACCAATGCATACACCAAGATACAGGAATTTGAGAATCTGTTTCTTCTAATCGGTGATTACGCCAAGGTAGGATTTGCTCATTTCAATGTATTGACAAGAGACGGATATGCCCAAGATACATGGTACAGGAATTTGGGAGAGAAAGAAGGTATTCCCATGCCACAGGTTATCGGAGTATATGCACATGTGGTTCCTGAAGATCAGGCTGTTCTGAAAAACTTTGTAGGTGAAGTGAAAACGGGAAAGGCAACCAGTTTGCGTAAAGAAGTTCGTGTATGCAGGGAGAATGGCAAATATACATGGACCAGCATTAACGTAATGGTCAGAGATTATCGTCCGCAAGACGGCATTATTGAGATGTTGTGTATCAATTATGACATCACGCCTTTGAAAGAAACTGAACAGAAATTGATTATTGCCCGCGATAAAGCGGAAGAACTGGATCGTCTGAAGTCGGCTTTCCTAGCTAACATGAGTCATGAGATCCGTACTCCTCTCAATGCTATTGTCGGTTTTTCCAGTCTTCTGGCAGAAACGGACAGCAGAAACGAACGGCAGGAATATATCAAGATTGTGCAAGAGAATAATGAACTTCTCTTGCAACTGATATCGGACATTCTCGATCTTTCGAAAATCGAAGCGGGAACATTTAATTTTGTATATACCAATGTGGATGTAAATGAGACGTGTGCTGAAATCATCAAATCAATGAGTATGAAAGTGAGTAAAGGTGTTGAATTGATTTTTGAGGAACCATTCCCGGAATGTTATATCTATACGGATAAAAACAGATTCACCCAAGTAATCAGTAACTTTATAAATAACGCGTTAAAGTTCACCCAGCAAGGCAGTATCACCCTGGGATATGAACAAGTATCCCATCAGAAAATAAAATTCTATGTGCGCGACACCGGAATGGGAATACCGGAAGAAAAGCAAAAGAGCGTATTTGAACGTTTTGTGAAGCTCAATACCTTTGTTCAGGGTACAGGACTTGGACTTTCTATCTGCAAAAGCATTGTTTCCCAAATGGGAGGAGAAATTGGCGTGGATTCGACCGAAGGAATAGGTTCCTGCTTCTGGTTTACACATCCGTACCATGCTGCTGACTAGACTGACTATAAAAAGAGTTGTCCGCATGTTTGGTTTCTCAATATTAATATGATCAATATATTCGGGCAGTTTGTGGATTCTAAATGAATAGAACTATTGACTTTGCCCTTTTTATTTTCTATATTTGCAATAACCAATTAGCTAACATCAAAATGATATATACAAAAATAGATACATAAAGTAGTTTTTCAGATACATAAATATATGTCTGAAAGAGTAAAAACGGGGTGAAATTTTTGCTAATTTCACCCCGTTTTGTTTAATATATTCAGTGCCGTTTGACGAATTTCTATGAATGTCGTTTATAATAAATACAAGAGACGTTTATAATAAACTATTTCACTTTTTATTATAAACGTTCTATGAGTTTATTAGCATCTTGTATGAGAAAAAGAAAACAGTGTAAAGGCCGAAACAACACCAATGCGATATATACAAATATATCTATACACTTATAGTAATGAACGACCTTTACAACTTGTTTTTTATAACTATTCAAATGTTTATTCCTTTTCTCATTTCAGTAGCGCTTCCACCATTACAGGAAAATGATCTGAAGAGTACTTATTATACTTTATATCATCATCAATGGTGTGATAAGAAAGTATTTTTATTTTTGGAGTCACAAAAATAAAATCTATGCGCTTAGCTTGTTTTTCCAGTTTTGTCATAGGCATAAAAACTACCGGACGGTCCTTTAGGAGGCGTCAAAGTACATTTATATGAATCCAGTAATAAACTATCTTTCAGGAGAAGTTGTACCGGTTCTTCGTCCGGAGTGGCATTAAAATCACCGGTGCAAAAGGTTGGTCTGCCTTTAGCGATTTTCCTTACCTGTTCCAACAACATGAACGAAGATTGCCGTCTTGCTTCTGTTGCTTCATGATCCGTATGCGAATTAAATACATAGAATTTCTTCCCGGACCGGAGGTCTTTAAAATATCCCCAAGTGCAAATCCGGCGACAACGTGCTCCCCAACCATAAGAAGGTATATCCGGAGTTTCCGAATACCAGAAATCACCATGTTTCAACACCTTAAAGCGATCTTTTTTATAGTAAATGGCACAATGTTCTCCTTTATTATCCCCGTCACGATCACGACCGATATAAGAATATTCGTTCAGAATCATCATATCTTTTAATTGAGAGGTACGTCCTTCCTGTATGGCAAACATATCGAACTTATTCCGTCGCACAACATCTACCAATGCGTTCAGACGGACTTCCCAAGCCTTATCCCCCTTGTCTCCTTTGGTACGGATGTTATAAGATGCAAGGCGAATAATATCTTCCGGTTTCGTTTTGTCTAAGTTGGAAGATTTTGCCGGAAGACCTCCGGCAAAAAGTAAAATCAAAAGTAGAAAATAATATTTCTTATTTATAGAACACTTCATATTACAAATCATTAAATATCAATTTATTTACTCCATTTAAATACCGGGTAGCCGTTGCCTCCTTCTTTCCAAAGAGAAGAATCCCAGTTTATGACAGTGTTTTTCAGCTCGTTAGCAGATTTAGCTACTCCCTGGAAACTACTACCGGACGGTGATGTCTCATCTGAAACGGTAAATGTAGCCTCTCCTGCTTTCAAAATCATACCGTCATAAGCATAGCAGTTTTCATAAGTAGCATTGGCAGTACCTCCGACTATACGTCCCACCTTTGCTTTATCGGTACTAACCAACATACTATTCCAAGCAATACAATTTTTTATGACTAGTTTACCGCCATCCACTTTGCCGACTATACCTCCGGCATTTCCTCCACCTATGGCATTGATATCACCACTAGTATAACAGTTTTCAATACTGCTTCCACTGGTATTGCCATTCACCCTTCCGATGATTCCACCGGCTTTACCTGCATTGTTAGCAATTTGATCAATAACAGTAGCACTGGAATAGCAATTTTTGATATATCCCGAACCACCAAGTACACCGCCAATTCCACCTGCTGCTCCCGACCCCTTCAGTACTCCGGTAGTATAGCAGTTTGTTATCTTTCCAGTATAATTCTCTGCACCGGCAGCCAATCCTACATAACCGGCTATGATGCCAATACCAGTATTCGGAGATGAGATATTTGCATCCACAAATCCCACATTTCTACATTCTCCACACAATACCCCGAAGAAGCTTCTATATGTGCCTGACTCACAAGTAAGGTTTTTAATTACATGATTGCGTCCATCGAAATCAATCCATTTATGGTAACCATTAGCATCATTTAGAGGTGCCCACTTGATCCCCTGCATATCAATATCCGCACTCAAGACAAAATAAGTCGTTTGTTTTTCAATGAGGGCTTTGCTCATATTCTGAATATGGATAGCATTAGCAATCACATAAGGATTATTTTGAGTTCCGTCTCCATTGGCAAAATCTCCTTCCGGTTCGTTGTCATGTCCTCCATAACTAGCATAATCTTCTCTATCCAATTGCCACTCTAAAATAGGGAATCCCATATCTATATTCCCAACATTATGCCATGGGGTCCCCCAATTAGCAATGCTATTCTGCAAAGTCAGAGCACTTTCACTCACTCCATCATATTTTCCTGTCGAAACGGAACCTGCATTATCCTCCGGAGTAAATCCTGTACAAATCATATCCTCCCATGCATAACATTCAGATGCGACGGGATCCGCCTGATGTCCATTTTCACCTTGAGACAAAACTCCACTGATACGTCCAGATCTGGCAGCAGGACCTGTTATTTTCCAGTTCCAAGCAACACAGGACGTAATTTTAGCTCCTTCGGAAGGAAGTGCAGCAATACCTCCCACTGAATTGGCTCCAATTAATACACCTGTAGAATAGCAATACGACACTTCACTGTTTTCATACATAGAACCTACAATACCTCCACATTCATCTCCTGTAGATATAACCTCTGCTGTGGAATAACAGTTTTTGATATAACAAATCTGTCCTCCATACGGTCTACCCATACGGGAAGCTATTCCACCAGCATACTTTCCTTTCACTTTTCCGGAGACGTAACAGTTTTCCACCTGCCCTGTCTTCTCTACAGCGTTCGGAGCTTTCACTCCGATATAACCGCCGATAACCCCTGCCCCACTATTAGTAGCTGCTTCTACATGGGCATTATAGAAACCGACATTTTTACAAGTCCCGGCCAAAATACCGAAAAAACTGGCATACGCTTTGTCTGTACAGGTGAAATTCTTTATAATATGATTATTTCCATCAAAATAGATATAATAGTCACCGGTTGGGTTCAATGGATCCCAATTAGATATAGACTTCATATCAATATCAGCTCCCAATTGGAAATAAATCATCTTTCCTTTCACCAAAGCCTCACTCATATTCTGAATCTGTATCACATCCATAACGAGATAGGGCTTGTTCACTGTTCCATAACCTTTTTCAAAAAGCCCGCCTGCTCCGTCACCCTCGTCTCCGTCATCTATGTCTGTGTTTCTATCCGGCGGAATACGGCTATAGGAATCCATCGGATTAAAATCAGAGCATGAGAAAGATAAAATAGCCATCCATAAAATGGTCCAATATCTCATTACCGAGTATGTACTTATATGATAAAATTTGTTTTTCATAATCTTCATTTTTATTTTAGATTTCTACTACGATCACCATAGGATAATGATCGGATAAAGAACTGACAATAGTGCGGGTAGAAAGCACCGTAGCATGTTTCACAAAAATAAAATCAATTCTGGTCTTTTTAGAAGGAAATGTAAAGAGAGCTCCATGCTGAACGGCCGCTTCCCGATATGCATCTTTTAATATACCACTTTGGCAAATCGTAGTGGCTATTTCGGGAGCATCAGGAGTAGCATTAAAGTCGCCGGTACAAAATGCGGGAGTATTGTCTTTTGCTTTATCGGAAACTGCATCCACCAGCATTTGGCATGCATGTTTTCTAGCATTATCAGCCAAAGGCATGTGAGTTTCAAAAAGATAAAATTCTTTTTGAGTCTTGCTATCCTTGAATTTTCCCCATACACAGAAACGTTTGAAATTTGTTTCATCCCATCCGTTGGAAGGAATGTCCGGAGTTCCGGAAAACCAGAAACGTCCGGCATCCAGTAATGTGTAGCGGCTCTTCTTATATAAAATGCCACTCATCTCTCCTGCCTTGTTATCGTCATTTCCAGTGTCACGACCATAAGCGAGAATCTGATAATCACTCGCAAGTTGAGTTCCTAAGTAGGAACGTTGTTCCCAACTGGCTTCTTCGAATCCACAAATCTCAAAATCGTAGTCTTTGATTAATTGTGCCACACGTTCCCGTCGGTTAGTCCATCCTGTACCAGTCTCCACCTGTAAGTTATAAGTTGCTACACGCATGGACGTTTCAGTTACGGGGTCTTCGTCTTCCTCGCTATCTCCTGTATCCCACGTGAAATCAGGATAGTATAATGAATTGTCTTTATTATCTTCACAACTGCTGGCAAAAACAGAGAATATGAAGGAAATCAATGTATATATTACTATCTTTTTCATAAATCTATTATTTATATCTTTTATACTTGTTATTCATTCCATCCCGGATTTTGGGTTACAACACCGTCAGATAGTGTTATTTCCTGTCTTGGTACCGGATACAGATAATCACGGTTCTCATTCCAGGTACGGTCGATCCAGCTATAGCACAACAAATTGCCATAATTACCTTCTGACAATGAGGTGCCACTTCCATCGGAAGCCAATTTTACATACGTCACACTTCCAACATTGGGTTGCGAAGATGTGGTGTAGAAACAGACATCATTTGTTCCGTCTCCATCAATATCGTACGCTTTGTTGATAGCTGTAGCAGGAAGATAAAACCCTTTAAAGGATTGGGACATACATTGCCCCTCTTTCCAGCGCATCAAATCATAATAACGGAAGCCTTCCATGACCAGCTCTATCGCACGTTCCCGGCGGATTTCCAGAATCACCCCTTTATTATCTCCTGTGACATTCACATAACCGGTTTCCGGAGCACACATATAAGGGTCCGGAGCAAGGTTTGCTGCGTTCATATTCAGTTTTCCCGTTACTCCTGCACGTGCCCGCAATTTGTTTATCGTATTGTCGATATCAGTTTGCGTCAGTGTGCCTAATTCTGCCTTTGCTTCGGCATAGTTCAAATAAACTTCTGCCAATCTGAACAGAGGAAGGTCATTGCTTGAATCACCTGTATAGCTCATATTATCATTTGCATATTTCAGCAGGTGGTATCCGGTCATCGTGACATTCATATTTATATTTGAAGTACGGATTGTTTGCGCTAAACGCGGATCACGATTGACTATTTCATCCTTGAACTCCATTGTTGCATAATTGGGCTGGTCGGTGAAACGGTTGCCGTTCTTCATTAAATAATAATTGACCAGTTTTTTCGAAAGTCCGGGGCGGCCTAATGTCGGAGAATTCTCAAAAGCTTGTACTTTATGAACCAAACTCAAATCATTATTATAATCCCTTGCCAATATGATTTCCGCATCAATCGCATTCTCGGATTTAAAGAGATTACGATAGGACTGTGAGCCGGATTGATACAATGAATATCCTCCGGAAGCAGTCATAATTTCATTAGAGGCACTTACACAGTCATTCAAGTATTTCTCATAATCACCCAATCCATGGTATTTACGATAAGTACCTTCAAATAATCCTACACGTGACTTTAATGCCTGGGCAGTCCACCAGGTTACACGATAAAGTTCTTTTGTCCGGTTGGTTTCTTTAAAAACCTCTATGGCAAAATTAAGATCTTCCATTATCTTTCCCATCACAAATTCTCGTGAATCCCTGGCTTTGTATAAATCAGCATCATCCGAGCCGAGTACTTTATCGTACCAAGGTACATCTCCAAAACGTTTCACCTTTTCAAAATAGAAATAAGCACGGAAGAAGCGTGCCAGGGCTTCATATTTGTCGCGCACTTTCTGGTCTTTACAGTTTCCCAGATTATCCAATAAAAAATTAATTGATCGCAGTGCACTCCAACTCCATCCTCCACCCGTTTCCGGAATAACACGCTGCCCACTCACTTCATCGCTTAAAGGAGATACAATCAGCATATCAGCATCGTCCCTATAAATATCACCGTCACCCGGAAAATTGTTTGAATAGAACTGGTTACTGTACAACTGTAATTGCTCTTCATTCGTAAAATAATCCTTAGTCGTCAAGCGATCTTTCGGATTGATATCCAATATGCTTTCACAAGAAGCAAATAACAACGACAGACCAACAGCCGCCCACAATGTATATTTCATTATTTTCATACTATATTTTCTTTATATTCCTTATTATCAAAATGTTATATCTACACCAAAAGAGTACGTCTTTGCCCAGGGATAAATATTTGCGTCACTTTTACTTGTTTTCCAGCTGTTACTTGCCGATGCTTGTTCCGGATCAATATAATCGGAATGTAGCTTAGTGAATGTCAGCAAGTTCTCACCACTAAAGTAAACACGTATTTTCTCGAAACCTATTTTAGAAAGCCATTTATCCGGCAATGTGTAACCAATAGAAAGATTTTTCAACCGACAATAAGCGAGGTTCTGCAAATACTTAGTATTAACCACTGCCAATTCACGATTACTACCGAGAGCCACATATCCTCTGGGACGTGGGAAATAAGCATCTGTATTTTCTTCACTCCATACCTGACTCATAAAGTCGGAAGGAATAAAACTAGCGTATGGTCGGGAATAAGGTCCCCAAAACATGGACGTTTCAGCACCAGGATACCAGTTTTGTTTGCCAATGCCTTGAAAAAGAACTGAAAAATCAATCCCATACCAGTCTGCGGAGATTCCGAAATTATAATTATAGCGCGGCAATGAGTTACCGATCACTTTCATGTCTTTCCGGTCATTAGCCGATGTTGTCTGTTCAATCTTGTTGTTACCATCCAAATCGACAAATTTAAGGTCACCGGCATGAAGTCCATTATCCAAAGCGCTTGCATTAATCATTTGGTTAACGAACGATTGGTCCACTTTATAATTCCTTGCTTCTTCATCCGTTTTAAAGTATCCATCTACCACGTATCCCCATATTTCGCCTAACTGCTGCCCCTCGTAAGGATCAGTCAGCGTTCGGTTGGGATTATCATATTTTGTCACTTTGGAGGTGTTATCTCCGATACCAGCCATTATCCGGTAGTTGAAAGGCTTGCTTGCCAAAGTAAAACTATCTCCCCAAGTAATAGATGCTTCCCACCCTTTCGTACGCAAGTCTGCCACATTCATTCTGGGAGAAGAGGCACCATATACGCCAGGCAAAGTCTTTCCTGCCATCAACATATCTTTGGTATCACGAATATATGCATCAAAAGATACATTCAAACGGTTATTAAGAAAACCCAAGTCCAAACCTATATTTTTTGTGATTACAGTTTCCCAAGTCAAATCGGTAGAGTTCGGAGCTGACTCATAGGCATAATCGCCTTTCGTAGTATCTCCGAAAGCATAGTTCATTACCGCTCCGGTATTAATAAGTTGCAGATAGTCATAATAGCCTACTGTTTTCTGATTTCCCAATGATCCGTAAGACAGTCTTAGTTTCAGATTACTTACATAGTTTTTGGCTTGTGTAAAGAAGGCTTCTTCACTGACACGCCATCCGGCAGAGAACGACGGGAAGAAACCGAAACGATGTCCTCGACGGAAACGGGAACTACCGTCATAACGTCCGCTGGCTTCAAATAGATAGCGGTCTTTATATCCATAATTCAAACGATAGAAAAAACCAAGAATCGCATATTCCTCTTGTCCTCCGGTTATGGATATATCATCACCTTTTGCCAGGTTAAAATCATCGAGAGATTCAGAGAGTAACCCGTTACGTTTCATTCCCAGTTTCTTGAAATACTTATAATCATAGTTACCTCCCACAATGACCTTTACAGAATGTGCATTTGCGAAGGTATTGTCATACGTCCCGTATAAGTTGAAAGTTTGGCGTATCTGGTTGTTTTGTATTTCCGACAAATAATTGCCTCTGGTACGTCCGTTATCCATTGTGATTGTTTCTCCCGGATTTCTGGAGTATAATACATCTACGGAACGATTCAAATTCTGCTGGTTGTAATGCGCCCAGCTGTAGTTTGCACGAACCTCAAAATGTTTGATGGGTTTCAATACGGCCTCGAACGTAGTTACAAACTCATATTCACGATCCCGGTTATGGTGGCCGCCATTCAATAATACGGCACTAACACCATCTGCCACTTCTCCTGTGTCTGTCAAACCTGTTCTGTAAACCAGAGTTCCATCCGGATGCATCGGCACAATACTTGCCAAAGCATGCCGCCCGGCTCTGGTGAAAACGTCATTCACTCCTGATAGTCCCGGATAGGTATATTCAGAATGGTAATAGGAAGTATTGTTACTCAATTCAAACCAGGAAGTGATATTGGCAATGATTTTCGAACGGAACGTATATTTCTTAAAACGGTCCGGATCTATTCTGATAATTCCTTTCTGATTATAGTAGTTGCCTGATAGCATGTACTTCACTTTTTCGGTTCCTCCCGAAACCGTCAAGTTATGCTCCCAAGTAGGGCGGGTATTATCAAACAAACAATTATACCAGTCAAAGTTGCCGTAATATTTATACTCTCCGTTTTTTTCTACCACCCATGGACGGGAAGGATCTTCCACTTTATCATTACGGCGAATCCATAATTCATGGTAATCTTCTTGGGTATAATGTGTATAAGGGACGCCCTGGTATGTTTTGTAGAACATATCATTGATACCGGCCGAATAATAACCACGCGTCTCAAAATCCGTAGAAGTTGTCGTTTCACCAAAACTGAAACGACCGTTATAGCTGACATTGGTCTTGCCTACCTTTCCATTCTTGGTTGTAACCAAAATAACTCCATAAGCAGCACGGGCACCATATACGGCAGCAGCCGAAGCATCCTTTAAAACACTGATGGATTCTACGTCATTGGGGTTTACCTTATTTATATCTCCCTCGATTCCATCAATGATAGTCAGAGGTGCTGCATCCGCACTAATGGAGTTGACTCCACGGATATTGAAGCTTCCCCCTTGTCCGGGACGTCCCGAACTAAAGTTTACGTTCATATTCGGTACAGAACCTTGCAGAAGCTGTGATAAGTTGGCAGCAGAACGGGTCGTCAGTTCATCACCCGAAACGATAGCAACGGCACCAGTCAGGTTTACTTTCTTTTGCGTACCATATCCCACCACTACCACTTCTTCCAGTGTCTTACTATCTTCGCGGAGAACTACTTGAGACAGATTTCTGCTGGTAGCAGCGTAATTAACTGTAATATATCCGATATATGAGACTGTAATCGTACTGCTTTCGGGAACATTAGCCAAAGTATAACGTCCGTCTACATTCGTTATTGTACCCAAAGAGCTGCCTTGCACCATCACACTGGCGCCAATAATCGGCTCTCCTTTCTCATCGACTACCCGACCGGATATATTTCTTTTGTTCGCATTACTGGTCTGTTGTTCAGAATCCGTAACTTTCTCCTTCAAATAAATTTTTGTTTTTCCGATCTCATAGTTCACGTTAGTACCGAGAAACAAATCATTCAGAACTTTAGATAGTTCCTGATTCTTTGCTTCTACCGTCACTATTCGATCCGGATTGACGATCGTACGGCTATAAGCCACCGTAAGACCAGTTTGCTGTGTAATAGCAGAGAATACTTTCTCCAGCTTTACTTGTTTAAGATTCATTGTCACCTTTTGGGCAGAAGCGGAAACGCTTATGATTATCCCCAGCAACAATACGAGCAGAACTTTGTGTTTCATACTACTTGCTTTGATTAAAGTTAAACTTAGATTTAAAATCTCATTTATGCTTAGTAGACACACAAGTCAAAAAAGCGGGTGAGAGAAAAAAGAGTTTTTTTGCATAAGCCTAATTTATTTCATAACATTCTTATTCTAAAACAGTAAAGGCTGCGTATATACACAGCCTGTCCTCATTCTATTATCCTATCCAGTATATTTTACTTCTTTCCGTCCTGTTTCATTCGGACTGTCACTTCTTTCCGGACTTCATCATATTCAAATTTTACCGGCGCAATCTTTTCCAAATCCTGAAGCACTTTCTCCAGTATCGTATTATCCGAGGTCAACGTATATACATATTTCGATGCCTGCTCATCCTCTATCTTAAAGTTTACATTATACCAGCGGTTCAAAACCTTGACTACTTCTGTCAGCGGAGTATCTTTAAAAGAAATCACATTGTCTTTCCACATTGAGACTTGCCTTGAATGATCGTTTTTGATTATCCGGCACCGGTCACTTTCTTTATTATATGTCAGTTTCTCGCCCGGCAGTAACGGGTATTCTTTTGCAGAGGAGAGAGTCAGGTTTACATGTCCTTCATCCAGACAGATCACAATGTCTTTATTCTCCGGGTAGGCTTGTACATCAAAAGAAGTACCCAATACATGAACGGAAGGTCCGTTCAGATTAACAATAAACGGACGTTTTTTATTCTTGGCTACCACGAAATAGGCTTCTCCCACCAAGAAAACTTCCCGCTTACTCAATCCGAACTTTTTAGGATACTTCAACCAGGAATCCGAATTGATATAAACTCGCGTCCCGTCTTGAAACATCATCTGTATCCGCTCTCCTTTAGCTACACGAATTTCCTCATATTCCGTAGTGCCGAATAAATCCACCCGGGAATTGATCTGTAAATAAAGACCTATCAGGAAAATAACGGGAATCAAGATTACAGCCACACGGAAGCAGATACGTTTGATCTGTTTGCGTGATATGTTCTTTTGGATCTGATGGTACATCTTTTCTGAAGGTATAGTATGGTCCACATATATTTCTGCCGTTTTGGCTTTTAAATGTTCTGCCTCCCGAGTCATCACAGCATCCAGGTAAATGTTCCCTTCTTCTGTGGCAAACCATTCCGCCACAAATTTTGCATCCTCCGGTGTAGCAACTCCGGCAAGCACTTCTTCTATTTGTTTATCAGTGGGTCGATTCATTCTCTTTTTATCTTAAATAGTGGACACTCAAATATGTCATTAGTGTGACAAAAGTAACAATTATTAGCATTTTACTTAAATGAATACGTAGCATTTTCAATGCTTCCGTATAATGTGTTTTGACTGTATTAACAGACAGATTCATCCGTTCGGCTATTTCCTGATTCGTTAGTTCCTCTTTCACTTTCATCAAACAAATACTACGTTTTTGTGGAGGAAGCATATCTACCGCTTTATAAAAAGAGGCCATCAATTCTTTCTTCTCCAGATTTTCTATCAGATTATCTTCGTAGACAGGTGTCGATTGTGCTATTTCATAGTTCTTGCTGATTGCACTATTCTCATTACGAATCAGATTTAAGACATGATTTTTCGTCATAGTGAACAAATAGTTTTTAAGGCTGATTCCTACATGTAGTTCCGACCTAAATTCCCATAAACGAGCAAAGACATGTTGTACTACATCTTCTGCCATGTCTGCATTCATTAAATAACGGTAAGCTAATACATATAGCAGCTTATGATATCTGTCATAAGCTTGTGTAAAAGCTCCTTTATCTCCTTTTTCTATGAAAGAAAAGAGCTTCTCGTCATCTGTATTAGTGTATTGAGCTGATTTATCTAACATTCCTTGGATTTTGTTTAATTGTTTTTCCAAAAGAACAAAAGACGTATTACAATTAAGTGTCTTTCACAAAACAAAAGTAGTAAAATTTAGAAAAGGTGGCACAAATTCCAATAAAAAAAGTGCCCGATTAACAATCCCCCACTATAAAAGAGGATCCATTAATCAAGGACTACTCCACTAACTAATTAACAATGTATTATAAATGATAGGTAACAATTCTTTCTTCGGGTGAATCAATCCAGAGCCGCCATACTCCTTCCGACACTTTTTCCGGTGTTCCGATATTTGCTTTAGGTGGACGACGGCTTTTGATGGTTAGATAGCCTTTCCCTTCTGTTGCTTTCACTTTCATCGTTTTGCTGTTCATATAGACATGGATATTGCCATTCGGAGTGGGTACAGTGCCTTCCATCCATTTCAATCCTCCCAACACAGGAGCAATAGCAAATTCTTTATATCCTTCTTTTACAGGTTTTACTCCCAGATAATATTTGCCCAACAGGTAGATAGGACTCGCTCCCCAGGCATGGCACAAACTCTTTCCATAAGGACGGCCATACATGGCAAGATGTTGCGTTCCGGTTTCTTCTGGGTTATATTTTTCCCAGAAGGAGGTCGCGCCTTCCTTCAACATTCCACCCCAATAGGCTTTCATTTCTTTCATTACAGCATCCTGTTCGCCAAGAGCACAAAGGGCTTCCAGCTCGTAAAAACGCATATAGGGAGTCGTTATTTTCAGAATACTGTCATTCAGCAGAACAGACTGTTTGATGGCTTGTTGCTTATCTTCATTCAAATATTGAAAGAAGACAGAAAACATATTCGCATAGCGGGTGACCGCATCACTTTGCTGACCGTTGACGCAGTTATGTACAAATGCCTGTTTCTCGTTATTCCAGAAGGCAGGTTCTAACTTTGCTTTCAAAGCAGCAGCCAGTTTCTCGTATTTCTGTTTGCCATTGGCATCTCCAACCAATTCCGCACACAAAGCCATCGTTTCCAGACTTCTGCAAAATAAGATTTGTTCAAAAGAGAGTTCGCCTTTTTTATCCAGATAGCCGTCTGCCCAGTCCACAAATACCCAGTCACCGGTCATACCTTCTACCATGCCATTCTTATTGGTACGTCCCAACACGTAATCCATCATTGTTTGCATACGTGGATACAGTTGGTTGACAAAATGGCGGTCGCCACTATACATATAATAGTCATATACGCTAAGGAACCAGTAGAAAGTATAGTCCATGATTGTATTACTGTGGCTGGTTACAGGATCCTTGCCACGAAGTAACCAGATTGTACGTTTGACGGATTCGTTATCAAAGAAAAGATAGTAGTTCATCAAATAACTTTGGATAGCATCGCCACTCCATACCCAACGGTCACGTTTGATACCATCAATGAAGAATTCGCGGGTAGTGAGATGCATGGTGTATGCGCCAACTTCCCAAATACGATTCAATTCTTCATCATTACAACGGAAACTTCCGCGGTATTCTTCAGGAAGATATTCATATTGCATGGAGACTTCTCCAATCTGTACACCCGGCTCGTGAGTTACATAGACATAGCGAAAGGCTTTACTGTTCTCCAATGTATATTCGTTTTCAGAATTACTCAAGGGAGAAGTGCTGCGGATAGCAAGGTCGGTCACTTGTCCCGGTTCGAGCAAGAGTTTGTCCAATGTTTCGCAATATGCTTTATCTTTTGCTTCTTCCGGGCTTTCACCATAATAAATTTCTATTTTTCCTTTTCCGGAAAGATTCTTCAATGTGATGAATCCGAATGTTTCTTTTCCAAAATCATAAAGAATACCTCCTTCAGACTGTTCTGACTTCGTAACAGGTTGCTGCGGTTCACGCATCAGACTGAATTGTGAAGGACGTTGGGTAGCTCCGTCAAAGTTCCAGCATCCGGCATCCATATAGATAGTGGCAGATGTGTCACTGGCTTTTCCGCTCTCGTCAATCCATTCTTTATCTTCGTAAGTCACACGCCAGGAAGAGTCTGAATTCACCGTTTTTCCCTTCACATAAATAGTGGGAGGAGTTGCCTGATTCCAGACTTTGATGTTCAGATTATGTTTTCCGGCCGGAAGCAACATGGTTTCCGGCATACCGAACTGGAGCTTTCCATCCAGTTTGACGTTGTACTTTCCTTCGGCAGCAATAAAGATTTCTTCCGGCTCGGAAAGATTCAGTTGCTTGCTGAATTCTACGACAACATAATGACTGTCCGTTTTCCAAAAAGGAGGAAAAAATGCACCTCGTTCCGTACGACGGTTATTCATTTGATTTCCCAGCCAGATTTCGTAGTCTCCCGGATACCATATCCAGGTCTGGGCAAATGTGCTGCTTGCCAAAGACAAGGCACTAAGCAATATCATATATTTCTTTTTCATTTTTCTTTCTATTACTAACAAACTGAATCGTAAGAAATAATTCGTTCCACAGTGGTCGACGTTTAGTTCCACCATGGTTTCCCTTTCGTTCTGCCTAGGTTATCTTTCCGTTCCACCATGGTGGAACGAAGCATATCTTACAATAAGATTATTTATCGGCTGCTATTAATAATTCAGTAAATCCTTATATCCTGCTTCCAGTCCCGCACGTTCACGAACATCATTATCCACCTTCGGGCCATTGTTCTCCCATACATTTCCCGGGCCATTGGCATTTTGCAGATACTTCTCTCCTTCTGTCCAATTATCACGTACAGTAATAAAGGAAGAACCTTCATCCGTATAAAGATAGAACCAGTGATTAGGATCGTGCACATACCCCGGCTTATAAATACTATGCACGCAATTCTCCGTTACATAACTTTTCGGCTGCGAACCGAGTGTGTAAATACCTGCCACATCATACATGTGTTTCGCATAATGATGAATCAGATTGGCATGTACTCTGTTATTACGCATACAATTCACAGTTTGCGTCCATCCCCAACCAAGACTGATGCCACTATAAGGCACTTCACTGATTTCATTATGTTCGATATTGACGTCCCCTACATATCCCGCAGCAATGGCAAGGCATCCCCAATCTTCATTGCCTATTTCCGTGAAATAGCAATTATTGATTTGTTGCTGTGTGCATACTTCCCGACGATCAGCAGGGTCGTATGGCAAATGCGTTTCATGGGCAGCCGGAGAAAAACTGCCGACTAACAGACCATTTCCGGCAATATCGCGGAAGAGACAGCCACGAACAACACCGCCTTGCACCGCTTCTTCATAATCCAATCCGGTCGAGCCTAAATGCTCGAACCGGCAACGCTCGAAATCAATCTGCCTTGCAGCAACCACACAAACAGCAGCTGCGGGACGTCCCAACCATCCTTGGTTATCCAACGGATGATTCAAATAGTTCCGTTGCATTTTCGGATCAATCCGGTAACCATCTGTCAGATACATACCTGCCTGAAGAGGTACATGTCCTTTTTCTGACGGACGCATCCACGTAGTATAGGAAAAAGTAATTTTCTCAAAACGAATATGACACACAGGACGATCCAAAGTTCCTTCCACCCGTACTAATGTCTCAACGGCAGGCACGATCACTTCCGCCTCCTGCATCTTCTCTCCTTCCCGTGGATAATAATATACTTTACGGGCATCTATATCATGATACCATTCTCCGGGTACATCCTGCAATTCGCGGGCATTTGTCAGATAGAAAGCAGAATTATGTCCGTCCGTCGTCACCATCGGACGCGGCCAGGGATGCTCAAACTGAATCCGGCTTTCCGGTTGATGAAAACGTATTGCTGCGCTGTCTCCCTGCACTTCAACTGAACGAATCCGAAGATTGGCAACACACCACATCTGGTGTAATACCATCTCGGCATATTTAGCTTTCAAATTCCCTTTATTATCAATAAGTCTGCGAATGGAAACTGCAGGCACATAAAGAATTTCATTTTTCTCATCCACACTGCAAATGCGATTCATCTTTTCGAAATCCTCCACATCACGGGCACGAACAGCCTTTTTTCCATTCACCCACAACTGGCGGAAATCCAATGGACGTCCATTAAATACCGGTACATCTGCTACCCAAACTTTCCCTTGCTTCTTCCAGCCATTTATGCAGATTCCCCCACTCAATACCACCTTTTCATCGCCTACCGAACGGATAATTGTGGGCGATTCCTTGGTTCCGCTATCTTCCGGACGGATAAAAACCGGTTCATGGAAGGCATACGTTCCACCCTCCATATAGATTGTGATTCCACCTTGAATACGGTTATCCTCTGTCCTGCGCCATTCTCGTGCTTGTCGCAAGGCAGAAGTCAGCGTGGCTTTAGGAGATTGACGAGTTCCATCGTTGAAGTCACTGCCCTTGGGAGAAATCCATATCTCTCCAGCCAATAGCCAGTGATTGCACAAGATACATATAGCCGTTACAAATAACTTTTTCATGACTTTTTTTCATTTCTGTATACTAAACAATCCGGACTATCTGGCAAGAGGCATCCATACAGTCATTTCTCCCTTTCCTCTGTTTCCCCAGGCATAATAAGGAATCAAGCGGATATTTACTGTCTTTTCAGCCTGAACAACCGGCCGGTAAAGCACTCCTTCCCACGAAGTTGCAGATGCCAGACGTGCCATCCCTTCGAGTGCAACAATCGGACTGCCTTCGATTGTGATTTTCTTCGGAGTTAGTTTTATATCAGCGGGAATCAATACATTATCAATCTTTTCCCCGTTTGCAATATCCATACTTTCCAGACAGTACACCAACGGCCCGCGCTTCACGACCACCTGATTACGAATCTCCTCTGCTAACGGATGAGCTTCGAGCAAACGGACAGGCATATCCATCATCAGCTCCACTATATCCCCCTTCTTCCATGCACGATTTACTTCCGCATACGAATTTGCCTTCGCATTGACTTGCAGCGGCTGCCCATTCACCCTAAGCGTAGCCTTTTCACACCATTCAGGAATACGTAAGAAGAGCGAGAAAGTACCTACCTTACGAGGAACTTTATCCAATGTTACACGTACATTTCCATCCCAAGGATAATCCGTTTCCTGTGTCAGAGCTACTTCTCCCTTCTCTTTCCAAGTCGTTGTCAATGTATTTGCCCCATACAAATTGCAATAAATCCCTTCCGGACTCAATGTATATGCATAGTTTTGTGCCTGACACAGCGTACGCAATGTGTTCGGAGGACAGCAGAAACAACTGATATATTCCGTCCGTTCCTTCGGCCAACGAAGTGTGTAAGGAAGATCGGCACTGATACGAAGCGGATTCGTGTAGAAATACTTCTTTCCATCCAGACTGATACCGCTCAATACACTATTATAAAGACAAGTCTCTACAAGATCAGCATATTTCGCATCCCCTGTCACTTCCAGCATACGCCAGTTGAAAAGCATATTTCCGATATTAGCACATGTTTCATTATGCGCTGTATTATTCGGCAACTGATAAGGACGTCCGTAGCTCTGATGTACCTTCTGAATACTATCCGGCTCATAGCAAGTCCCATCGGGCGATGTACCATCATAAAGAGCACCGCAAGCACCGGTCACATACATTTTCCGGGTCACGATATCATTCCAGATACTAGTCAGATTCTTCATTAATTGCTGCTCACCGGTTTCTGCATATACATCCGCTACTCCGGCATACAGATAGTTGGCACGTACCGCATGTCCCATCGCACGATATTGATCGCGGAAAGGAATACGGTCCTGATTATCGTCCGTACCGTTCTCCACCATGCCACGGATATCAATCAGATTCTTTGAAAGTTCCAGATAACGGGGATTTCCGGTAGCCCGGTACATTTCAACTACCCCCATATAATGAGAGGGACAAATAGCATTACGAGCCAGTTCGGCAGAAGCCGTTTCATAAAAATGACAGAGGAAATCCGTCGCTTTCACAGCAGCATCAAAAAGAGTAGTTTTTCCGGTGGCACGACGATGCACAATACCCGCCATCATCAAGTGTCCCAGATTATAAGTCTCAAAGTTCAACCGATTCGCAAAAGCTCCTTTTTCATCCTCGTCACCTACTTTCGTTCCAATGACCGTTTGTTTATGCTGATCCTCCAATGCATGAGAGTCAATCCCTTTATTCAGTTCTTCGATAACAACAGGCGTATGTATATAACCGTCTGCACGTTGGGCTTTTACGACACAAGTAATAAAGTTATCCATTAACTTGTCCAACTCCAGATCTTTATTAACTGCATAGACAGAAGCGACACCTTCCATCCATTTATACATATCTCCGTCATGAAATGGAGGTCCCCAATGCTCTCCTTTGCATACCCCGGCAGCAATCTCAAAATTACGGAAACCGTGAGAGATCTCCGGCGCGTTCCAAGTGTTCCACATACTTTGCAGGGAAGTCCGGCTAAATACCTGAAAACGATCTCCCCAGAATCCATCCGTCCAATGTACGGCACCGATTCCGGTATTCGCCATCTTCGCAAAACGGCTCTGACTCATATCCGTCAATCCATTGCTTTGCGCAAGTGCTCCCGTAACGGAGGCGGAAGCTAAAAGAAGTAACAGTTTTATCTGTTTCATTAATATGGATAATTTAAAATTTACACAATATCTTTATAAAAAGACGTGATTATCCGTATTTTGTACTCAATAAAACAAAAAAGCGAAGACTTGGGTAAGTCCTCGCTTTTTTATTGGGATTATGTTTCTAAAATAAAACTATTCACTTTCATCCATCAGTTTGTCTAGCTGATTTATCAAATTCCGAGTAGGCTCTAACAACTCTACAGCATCTTCCTTTGTAAAATCAAAAAAGTCATTATAATCGCCCGTTATCCGATTTTGAAGTAATCGAGAATACAATCGGGCATTTTCCTTATCCAACTTGCCAGTGGTTACAAAATGTAAGCCAAGCTGTCCGACTACACCATTATGAGTTTGAGCAGAAACTTTGTTTTTTAATAATAGTGCTGAAGCCATATAAAAAGCAGCGTAATAAAGTCTCTGTATAGCCAAATTCCAATGGGCACTCTCAATCATATCTTCAGCCTCTTTCAATGTGGCGTAAGATTTTTGCTTTCTGTAATAAATTACAGCCTCTATATCACTAGCATTCATACTCATATTAGTTCTATTCCCTCCTCTTTTATGTTATGAAAGAAAGGGGAGAAACTATACTTCATCCAATCTTTCAAAGTATACATCACAGGATTAATACACTCCTTTACACTCCAGCCTAACTCTCTCAAAGGATAGGAGATATTATCATAATCTGTTCCCTCTAATTTAGGCTTATCCAACAAAATCAAAATATCCCAATCAGAATCCTCACGAGCATCTCCTCTGGCTTGTGACCCAAAGAGATAGACCTTGGTTCCTGACGGAACAGTCTGCTTTAAAGTTTCCTTTATAGATTGCAATATGTTTTCTTTATTTTTCATTATATCAACCCTATTTCTGTTATACAAATAAACAAATAAATTCATTTATTTCCAAATAATGCGACTAGTATTTCAGGTTTCCCAAGTAAAGCCTCTATTTAACTATTATCATTTAGTCCAGGCGTATAATTCAATCCTGCCTTCCTCGCCTGCGAATGTTGGAACTGCCGGGCAATCTTGTATTCATATCCCTCTTTCAGCAAATAACTCCCTGTTTGCTTAAACCAAAAACCGACATTCGCATCTATACATTGCTGCCGGATATCCAACACCCACTCATAATCACATACCCGAGCTTCTTTTCCTGACTCTCCTCCTGCAACGACCTGTTCCACCCATTCTCCCAGCTCACCTCTGAAATCAATCCGACTAAGAAGCGGTTCACAGATGATGATCTTATGTTTAATAGGGGCTTCTTTATAAATAGGTAAACGATAATCCACCCTATCCTGGTTCTCCATCGTGCAGCAAATGGTCACATTGTCATAGCCATCTCCCCAATCGAGAGGCAGACACTGTTGCAACCGGTCTATCCGCTTAGTGATAAAGAGGAAACGAAGGTCCTGCCGTATCCGCATCATCTCCCACGCTTCAGCACGCCATTCATCTGCATCTTCAATAAGAAAATCTGAAGTAAAACAGGTATATACCAAATTCCCCGAAGGTATTTTATACGTACCATTCTTTTTACGCTGCAAGGGTAAATCAAACTTTTCTGTCTTTGTCACCACCGAACTGTCTTTTCCATATTTACCATCCGTCCGATACACATAACAATGGCGGCAGCCCTCACTCAATTTGTGACAGCCATGCCAAAGATTCCACATTGAAGCTTTTTCACGCATCTTATTTTTTCTTCAAAGATATATTTAAACTATTACATAACCATAAAAAGAGTGCACCTTATTCTTCAACAGAATAAAGGTGCACCAAAACACAAACAAAACAAACAATAGAGCGACCTTCACAGGCAGCCGATCCACAAGGGATCTTTATCTTAGTCAGCCCATCTTGATGATGACAGCTTCACTCATATCGATACTCCTACTGCCGATAACAATGCAGGCAAAAGTATTCTATGTATTGCCTTACATGAATCCGGTTTTCCATTTCCTCCCAAAATTCTAATTGCTTATAACGGGCAAAGTAGCACCCTAAAATCATAAAAGAATGTTTCTTTTTATCGAGAAGACATTTTGCTAATCGACTATTATATATAATCATTAATCCCTAATATTGTTTGTTAGTTACCTTCTGCAAAGGTCCGTATAATCACAAATACGGCAAATTATATTCATGTCTAAGAGAATAATATCTGTTTACAAACAAGACTAATAGCTAATATTTTAAAATAGCCTGTTTTAGTATATGCAAAATTCAAACTCAAAAGCTACCACTTTTACGTTATTCGCACATTTAGGGCTATACAATTCCAATTATCACAATAGAAAAATTCGCCCTCATTCTCATTGTATATCCCGATGATGAATATGAATATTATTGAACAATCACTCCATTAAGCCCGATATACCTCTACAAAGATAGTATTATTCTATATATTTCTATGCAAATACTCAAAAAACATTTGAATGATCCTTGGGAATATAACCCGGATTTAACACTATGGTTATTGAGTTAGTACAACCATCGGTCTATATTCCGTTTTTCTGCACTGAACTCCACTCCTACTTTGACCAGCTCACGTCCGTCCGCCTGATAAGGAATCAGATAACCTTTTTCATCTATCTGTTGTAAGATCTGTTCAGCAATACCATTCAGTTTAAACTCAAATACATAGATATACTTCGGAGTTTTCACCACTGCATCCGCTCGTCCACGGACACTAAGCACCTCTGCTCCGGTAAATTGTCCCATCAGTTTAAAAACCAGATAGAATACGACTAATACGACTTGATAATGCCGTTCGGTCTTTTCGTTCAGTTCGTAAGGGAAATTTTATGAACTTCTCAAATACAAAAGTGATTTGAAGAGTTCATAAGCATTGCATTATTCACCGTTCAATATTTCAGCAAACTCACTCTTTAATTGTTTTATGAATGTGAAAATAAAATCTTCTGTTTCTTTTATCATATTAAAACAAAAATAATACCTCCTATCACCTTCTGCATTATCTAAATTATTCAAACGATGACGATAATTCCAGTTTTCATCCATCAAGTAGATATCATAGTTATTAGCATTATGTTCACGATACCACTGAAGGTTAATATCATGACCATTCCCTAAATGATAGACTAGGTTTATGTCAAAGCCCCACAGTAATCCAGTATTAGCTATTTTAATACTCTCATCGTTCAAACTAAACCTGCCATCATTCAAAAGCTTTGCTATTGAGTCATCCCGAAATTTATTACTAAGTAAAACACCGCGCTTGTCACCACAAAAATATAAGGCATCATGTGGCCAACGTATGTACATTTCTCTCTTTTGTTCATTCTTCTTTACGATGTACTCTATCAAAGCCTTATCGGTCAGCATACGCATGCTTCTATATTCATGAAGGACTTCAGATGGATTATCTCCCATAAGTATATGATGGACAGGACATGCATATATGTATGTATAATTTCTGTCAACACTATTAAGAATGTTGTTTTTCCATGTGCTTGAAGTTCCGTCAAAAATTCTGGCATTCCACCATAACTGCCTTATCCAATCACTACAGTAGCTATATAGAGTTTGTAAAGCCATTACTACCCGCTCCTCTTTTACACCGTTTTCATCAAATAGAGTTTTGGCAACGGACATTTTCTGATCGAAATTGCCCCAATCATCCATTCTCCCTTCAATATCGTTAAAAAGAAAAGCGATAGATCCATTGAAGAATGCAAAACTCTCCGCTTCATGTATTTTTTTCTTCCAGCAATAATCCTCATCTATTTTCTTAGCTTTGGAGATTTCTTCAAGTAGCTGCCTTTTTCCAAAAACTTCTTTAATCTGTGTGGGATCTATCTTTGCTAAAAACTGTAGTATATCCTGTGACGCAGCAAATGTCACACTATCATGTGGTAAAGAATCAAGATCTCTTTCAAAAAAGCGAATAGCACTTACAACTTGTTCTCTATCGATATAACTATTCTCAACTATATTCCATACGAAATGCATCCAATCTTTCAACTTCTCTATATCAACCTTATTACAACGTTCAAGATATACACATACAGCATGAAAAACAATTCTCTGCTGTTGAGTAATAGTTGTCAATATATTCTCTTCAATATACTTAGGTATAAAATAGAATAAACGACTTTCCTTGTTATTTTCATCTTCAGTGATAACATCTTTCCAGTATGGATTAAAAAACTTATTTACCTCAAGTGTACAAATATTGAGTTTCTCATTATTGACATCTTTAGGAATAATCTGCTCATATAAATCATGCAAATTATTCATACAGGTATAAAAGGCTTGCATACATTCGTGTGTCAGCACATATTTATAAACAGAGATATTTTGATATTCTGAATCATTTACCCCTACAGCACTTTTTGTTGTCATAGACTTATAAAAGTCACTTGATGTTATATCTTCCGGCTTTGACCCAACATTACAATTTGCAATATACCAGTTCAGAAAAAATCTATTGATGAACTTCATAAAGATCTCATCAATACGGTGTGCTTTTGAATGATTGAGCCAAAATATATCCGTCCATTTCGTATCAAGCAGATGTCGGAAACTTTCTTCATACGCATCGTCTTCTCTTATTAGCAGTGTTTTATCTTCTAGTTTATAATTCAACAGGTCTGCCTTGAAGTTTTCAAAATCTGTCAAAATCTTACCACGGGCATTCATCTTTATATAAAGATCGTCGGAAAGGGGCATGTTTTTGTCTTCCATGTTCAGTACATAAAACTTAACTGGAGCATCAGGGCGTTTTAATCTATCCAAATAATTTCCAAAATCTTCTCCAAAGGAAAACATTTTTTCAATGCCATCGCTCTTTCCTTCCATTCCGGATCCTCCAAGCATACAAAGCATCGATTGAATCGTAGGATCCTGATCGTAAGAAGAATAATACCAACGTTGGTTACGTATGAATGATACAACATCATCTGTTTCAGGTTTATAACTAGCTTTGATCTTACAAAGATTATCACAGAATATCCTTGATGAAGTCCTTGTCTCATAGGAAAAATTTCGCAATGTTTGCCCATCTTCATCAAGTGCACCAGCACGCAATGCAAGATACCAATGTAGTAGCCACAGCGTTGTCAAACGCTGTTGACCATCCAATGGATAGAGAATATTCCCCTCGGTACTGCCATATACAAAATCAAGTACTAATTTGGATTCTGGGGTATCCGTTTTCAAGGCACAAAGTAGCTGTCCAAGAAAACGCTGGCGCAGATATTCTTTACCAATTCTTCCTTGTGCATAATCACGCTGTATGATTGGAATGACAATTCTTTTCTCTTTCAACAGATGCCAAAAGGAGGTTTCTTTACTATATTCAGTCATGACAGAAATTCTTTAAGTGTTTCTTTTATATTTATAAGGTATGCTTCAGCATCATCTCTACTCCATTCATTGGGAGTAAACGACTTAGCATTATAGTATTTCATGAATACATATTTAGTACAAGGTGGAATAAACGACGATTGCCCTGCTTGCGTTGCTCCTGCCACTATTTGCCCTTCTGTATCTAAAAATGGCGGCTGAAACAATTTCCCCTGTTCTTTGCCGATAATAACTCTTCTTTTCGCTGGAAAAATGGAATTACCATAGCTGCGGTTAGTAGAAGAGTCTAAAAGCGTAAAATTCCATATCATATTCTTTTCTTCCTGCGTTAATTTCCTTATTCCTTTACCGGTTCCATCAATAATTTTGGCATATAATTGTTCGAACTGTTTATTTCGTTCTACCTTTTTATCTTCGACATCATTGTTATTGTATACCTTACTCGAATATTGGTTGAAAAATACCTCTATTTCCTTCCTTATCTGCACATTTTCATCACCACTAAGTCCAAAATAGGAATTGAGTAACCATTCACGCTGTGACTTAATATCATTTAATGCATTCTCTGTGTTAGAATCTATATGTTCTATATCCCAACCTTCTGATTTATAAAGATGAAATGGGAATTTATAAAACACACCTGTTCCATATTTATTGTTACAGTTCAATACTTGATTCTGATTTATGATAGTTTGTATGTTATGTAAAAGCAGAATAGGGCGACAGTTAGTCTTAGCACCTCCATTACCATATTTTTCGTACAAAGTAGTATCCAAATCTTTGTTTTTTATACATTTCTTTATTTCACTTATCAGATAATAGTTTCTAAAATCTGATTTTGAATCACACTTCAACCATTCCGCATAAATTTTATTAATACTTCTCCCATTACAAATCAAAAATCCTACATAATGGTAAAGGTCTTTGTCGTCAAACCATTCTTTCAGAGTTTGATATATTTCCATTACTTTTTCCCATATTTTTCTTATAGATTTTTCAACTTGTAAGCCTCTCTGTTGTTCCATGAAATGATTGAAATATCTAAATGTATGAAGCTCATCAGCGCTTATTTTTTCTATATTACTCCCACATCTCAGCATATCCTGTTCATAAATCATATCGAAAATAAAATCAATGCGGGTAGGATGTTCATATCCAATGTCATTTAGAAAAAGCCAAAAATCTCTTGATTGGAGAGAATATTCAATAACATCCCATTCCATAGCAATTTCCTGCTGCCACATACGTATTTTATTATTATCATTGCTATTGAAATTAGACTTATTCAAAAGTAGTGCCTTTATTAGTTCAGCATTAGTTAGTGATATCTTACCGATATTAAGTCTAGTGAACACTTCCTTTGGATTCTTATCACTCGTCTCGTACCAAATAAATTTCACTTGATTCAAAAGAATATGCTTAAATGTTTCTACATCAACATCTTTATGCTTTTCAAGCCATCCTTTTATTGTATCAGCAGCTTTCCAAATATGATAATAATCAATGTTATCTTCTTTTTTTGCAGCGAATGTCAAACTGTTAATGTCTTTCAAATACTCCTCACTATCATTACGTGTTTCATATTGGATGTCATAATAAGGTTCTTTCAGCACATCAAGAATCAGGCGAGTTGTTGTCAATCTTTGCTGACCATCGACAACTTCCCATTGTCCTTTTAATATACGTTTTACTTCATCCACATTTTCCGCGTTGTGTATTTGGGTCATTATTTCTCCGGAATACCTTTTGACTACTACCAAAGGTTGAAGACAATATATCCCGACACCCCCCTTCTTTATAAATTCAGAAATATCCCCCAATAAATCTTCAACCTGTTGCACTGTCCATCGGTACCCACGTTGATATGCAGGTATGTAAAAAGACATTCCCTGCAAATCTATAATAGATTTCAATTCTAATGTATTCATAATTTATATCATTATCAAAATGGTATATGCACACTCTGCACGTAGGCATATTGTTTATTCATCACATTCCTTCATATGAAAAATCTCATTGAAGCCAAATAGAAGATAGTACTTTCCCCTTCAAGACCTCAATGTACAATATCAAACAATGATACCATAATGGTATCATGTTTAAAAAGTCATAGCAATCAATCTACATTCTCTTCTTCTTCAAAATATTTTTCATCAACAAGATAATAATTGGCTATTTTAGGAATAATACCAATATTATTCTTAATCAGAAGATCAATAAGTTTATCTCCATTAATAAGGGTAAGAGGCGCTGCCCCTTTTTCAATAGCCGCCTCCTTTGCTCCTTTTGCAAAGTCCGATAATGTTATTATGGTACCTTGAAATGCATCAAAACGATGAAGAGAACCACGAAGAGCATCCAAGATTGGACGAGTTACATTTGAGGTAATGTTACGTTTAACTTGAATAACTTCTTTTACCGTAGTAATTCCATTTTGGCTGATTCCAGTAACATCAACCCCTTTATCATTTGTAGGAGTTGTTACAGTAACGTCATCGTACCCCATCGCTACAAGAAGATCCTTTATTATATTCTCAAATCTATAAGGAGTAGTCTCTTCAAGAGACTTTTTTAATAAATGTCTTTGTTCCTTATTAAACGACTCGACTGTCTTTATTAACTGTGTCTCCTTATTTATGGTAGAATCTGGATTAGATTGCTCTACAAATTGAAGATAATCCAACCCCTTATTCGTTATATAATAAGTATTCCCTTCACGTTTTACATATTTTCGATCAAGCAAATTTACAAGTCTTCGCCGCAAATAGTCCTTACTTACAGAATCTTGTTTTATATTTGAGTTGTATTTTATAAATTCCTTCCATTCATCCAACAAATCAGCACGTTTACCATTACCAATCAAAGATAACTGACGAAGAATTTGGATCACTCCCTCTTCAATATCTATTCTCCTCACGACTTCACTAGTTAAACTAGAAATAAAAACTTTTCCATCTTCCGTTAATTGATAAATACCATCACTCTCTGAAATAAGATTATAACCAGAAATAAGAAATTGACAACCGCGAGTCCAACGAGGATTCACCGTTTTATTACTTTCTTGCCAAATCTTATTAGCAATCTCCCTATCTCTCCCAGATAATCGTTTATCGATCCACTCATCAGGATTAGTCCAGTCCACAGTATTTTGCGGTGTTCCTCGCAACCCCCAAACTGTGTTCCACATATTTTTAAAATCGGCGACAGGCATGCCTGCAATTATCTCCAACAGTGTAACTGTAGTACTGTAATCTGGATACAATGGAATTTTTATCATAATATTATTCAGTGTTTATATGTTTAATCAATAAAGTAAAGTTTCTATCTAAATCTAGCTACGAGCAGCAATCACCTGAGATATTTTTTCAATAACCTTTTTGTATTCATTATCTGATTTATCGGCAGGTAATTCAAAGGTAAAACTATCAGTTGCTCGCAAACTAAAGGCATTACCTTCTATTACCTCCAATTTCCATTGTTGCTCAATATATGTTTGAGTTGGGTAATAAAGAACAAAAAATAAAATATGACTATTGGATTTAGAAGCCAAATAATCTCTTAATAAGGCCAAGCGTTTATACTTGCGCCCGTCAGGACGTGGATAATAGTTTGTAAAACATTGCTCTGAGACAGGGCTGGGCAATGTGTGTTTCTTGAATTCAAGAATGCAAACCGCTTTATTATCTTCATTCAAAAGTAGAAGGTCTGCATCACCCGGATATAAACTATCTGTCTTAGACAAACTGCATTCTAACCTTGAGGTACCATAAATAAGTCCTTTGGAACCTATTGAAACTGGACCTCCGGAATGAGACTTTATCAGTTCTTTAAATCCTGACAAGCTATATTTTTGAGAAGAAAAGCTATAACACCCTTCCTTGAAGGATAAAGAAACAATTAGCAACTCATTTCTGTCGTTGGACCAATCCAACTCATCATGAAACACAATAAATTGAATTTGCATATCATATTCTGTTGCGAACCGTCCTAGTCTGCATAAATAATCTTTGCCAAATTCTTTTTCCATTTCAAAGTCCAACTTACCGATAAATTCATCATAAGTATAGTTAGGCAATAGTATTCTTTTAATCCAGACATAAGGGGAAATTCGATTAATCGCCCAATCAACGAAGAAATCGAAAGTCAAACCAAACGTATTAGACTTGGATAATATATCATTAGACAGCCAAGCCTCCGGTGAGCCACTCATTATATTTGTTTTAGCTAGACAAGCCCTATTGTCGCAACGTGCTAAGAATGTTTTCTGTAACATAAGCGTAGTTATCTTTATATTCAAAGTTTCAAAAATCAGACAAAGATAATCAAATCGAATATATACTCTTCGAAATATGAATTGAAAAAGATTCATTCATACCATTATTTCATATAATAAATTTGGGAGATAATCCTATTATTTCTACTTTTGACAGAAAATGACAATTTAAATATTTAATATGCAAACCATGGGTTCTACATCCAAAGATATAAAAGAGAAAGATAAACGATTGTTAGAAGGAGTCATACAAAAAAAGAAAAACAGCAGAAAGGCATCAAACCTTTTGTAAACAAAGTCATTCAGGGCGACTGTCTGAACATATTGCCATCCATTCCTGATAAATCCATAGATATGATACTTTGTGATTTACCGTATGGTACCACACAAAATAAATGGGATTCCGTGATTGATTTGCAGGCTCTTTGGGCTGAATACGAACGTATTATTAAAGATAATGGAGCAATCGTTTTAACCGCACAAGGTATTTTTACAGCCAAATTGATTTTAAGCAAGGAGAAATTATTCAAATACAAGATTACCTGGATCAAATCAAAACCGACCAACTTTTTAAATGCCAAAAAACAACCGCTTCGTAAGCACGAAGATATTTGTATTTTCTATAAAAAACAGCCGGTGTACAATCCGCAAATGACTAAAGGGGAAGCGTATGATAAGGGGATCAGAAAAGATCAATATACAGGAAGCTATGGGGAGTTCAAGCCACAGCATGTAAAAAGCGATGGTGAACGTTATCCCAATGATGTGGTATTCTTTGAGGAGGATCATGACGACTTTGTATATGTGAAAACGGCCGAATCGGAAGGCGAAGTCTATCATCCGACACAAAAGCCTGTTGAATTGGGTAGATATCTAATCAGAACATTTTCTAACCCGGGGGATATCATTCTGGATAATGCTTGCGGTAGCGGCAGCTTCCTGCTATCGGCCATTCTGGAAAACAGAAGTTTTATCGGAATAGAAAAAAATGAAGATGTATTATTGCACAGAATACAGCCTACTGACTATATCAAGATTTGTATGGATAGGATTTCAGAAACACTAAAAAGAGAAGAAGTGACTCCAGCGACTCGCAAACTTTTCAAAAAACCAATCACCAAATATCACACCTTAAACTATTTAGAAACGGATGCCACAAATCAACTATAATGAAAGAAGTTGGGCCATTGATGTCATTAGCGAAATCAATCTTTACCTGACTAACAAAAGTTGGCATGTAAAAAGTGCCGGAGGAGAGAATACAATCAGGAATGAAAAATCGAGTTTATTTCCGGACGTGCTTATCTTCAAAGACTCTGCCAAAAAGATAATTTTGCAGGGATGGGAACTCAAAATGCCTGATACCCCTATAACTGACACGGAATTAATAAATAACGCCAAGATAAAATCAGAGATACTGCACAATAATAGTTTTATTCTTTGGAATGTGACAAGCGCAGTTTTGTATGTTAAGAAAGGGAATACATATTCTATCTTGAAATCATGGAATAGTATTGACCTTCATTCGCGTTCAGAGGTGAAAGAAAATGAGAATCTTTGGAAAGATCTTCTACATACCATTCTGGAAGATTTAAATGATTATTTCGAGCATGGAGAAATAACTGAAAGTGGATCTTCCGAGATATTGGCAATTGATAAAATAATCGATATCGTTCTCGAAAATATAGACTCGACAGCAGAAAACATAAAAGAGAATATAAAAAGTAGTGCAGTACTCGATGCGCAAATAGATAATTGGTGGCTCTCTTCTGCAGCAGAATATGGATTTAGCTCGCAAGCCCAAAAAGACGCTAAGCATAAACTGCCCACTCTATCAAAGGTTATATTGACCGACTGGTTTTTCAAGATTATTTTTGGCAACATTATCAAACGGCATTTCAATGAGGCAAAGATTATTGAAACAATTACTTTCGATACAACTGTCAGTGAAGCCCTACAAATAATAGCCAACATCTCGGAGCACTGTAATTTTTGGAATATTTTTGGGAATAATATCGCTAATGAATTAGTATCTGATAATGCATGGAAGCAGCTAGTTCAATTAAATGTATTTCTTTCAAACCTTAATATTGAAGGAGTTGATATTCAAATCTTGCAAAACTTACTGCAATCGTCCATCGCCTATGCCAAAAGAAAAGTGGCCGGACAATTTGCGACTCCTCCTCAACTAGCCGATTTATTAACAAGGCTAACGATAGATAAAAAAGATGGAATTACCCTCGACCCTTGTTGTGGAACGGGAACTATTATTAAGCAGGCTTATTCTCTTAAAGAAGAATATGAAATTGGTCAAGAGCAAATTATTGAGAGTATCTGGGCTTCGGACAAACATTCATTTCCTATCCAGCTATCAACACTGACCTTATCCAATCCCGGCAATATTGGAAAAGTTCTGCATATCTTCAGGTCGGATGTAATTGAGTTGCACGCAGGACAAACTATTGTATTTAAAGATCCCAATAATGGAAATCAAGTAGAAAAGCAACTGCCTAAGGTAGATTATATCATATCTAATCTTCCTTTTATAAGAGAGAAAGAGATCAAAAAGCTCAATCCGAATATAAAGGAAATCAATAAATTAATCAAGGAACAGACTAAAGCGAAAAAGACACTAAGTAAAAAGAGTGATATATTTGCATATATTCCTTTCTACTTGTACGACATTATCTCAGACAATGGAAAAATTGGATTAATACTTTCTAATGCATGGCTTGGAACAGACTATGGAGAAATATTCTTAGAGTTAATTCAAAAATATTTCAATATTGACTGTGTTGTTATTTCCGGGAAAGGACGATGGTTCAATAATGCAAAGGTTGTCACCACATTATTAATAGCAACCAAGAGGGAGATTTCTGATCCGGTAAATTTAGACAGGAGAATTTCTTTCTGTACATTAAAAGAGAAACTTGAGAACATAGCAGATATTAAGAAATTAAGTAGTGAAATCATTCTTAATAAAGAGTCTGATTGGGTCAATATTCAATCTTATTCAATAAATGAAATCAAACAATTGGAAAATATCGGAATCCCATGGTCCGGATATTTTGCTAATTTGAATTGGTTGCCTACGATAGCCGAGAAGCTTATTGACTCTAAAAAGTTTTTCGATTTTATACGTGGAGAAAGAAGAGGTTGTAATCGTATGTTTTATCCTGCAAAAGGACACGGAATAGAAGATGAATATATTGAGCCTGTTCTAAAAAACTTAAAGAAAGCATCTTCATTCATTGCAACTAGTCAGACGCAGGCTTTCTGTTGTTCAAAAAGTATCGAAGAACTCGAAACTTTAAATCATACCGGGACTCTGAATTGGATAAGATCTTTTGAAAACCAAATGGATAAAACAAATAAGAAGCTATTACCTATAGCTTTACGTAAACCAAATATGTTTTGGTATGAAATGAGCACAAAAAACATGGCAGATTTTGTCGTTAATATTAATTTCGACAAAAGTTTATTTATAGCCATGCTTGATAAACGTTCTTTCTTCGATCAACGGATGATTGGCTTTTCAATAAAGGAACAGTACAAAGATGAAAACAAGATTTTCCTACTTGCATTACTGAATAATATTTTGAGTATGTTTTTCATTGAGAGTTTCGGATTTGGCAGGGGACTGGGAGCACTTGACCTTAGAGAAACTAAATTCAAGAAGGATTTCAAGATACTCAATCCGGAGTTACTGTCTGATGCGCAAAAGAAAGAAATCATAAAAGCATTTCAACCTATTTTCAATAGAGACAGATTACCTCTTGAAAAGGAATTACAACAAAAGGATAGAATCGACTTTGAGCTGATGTTATTAAAGATCTATGGATTGGACAAGTACTATGATACAATAAAGCAGACTTTATTACATCTGTATAAAACAAGATTTGCAGTCAAAGAGAAAAAACGTAAAAAGGCATAAAGAAACGAGGGTGCACTTCACTTTTGGACACCCTCGTTTTCTATACTCTTTTATCCAACAATGCTCTTTATATAATCGGACGGACATACATGATAAAAGTCTTTGAACTTCTTTCCAAAATATTTAGCATCGCAATAGCCCAGTATACTTGCAATATCCGAAATACGATACTGCTGGGAAGCCAGCAATTTAAGTGCTTTGTCCATTTTGAATGAATTGATATACTCTTCAGGAGGGTTTCCCGTAATCTCTTTTATCTTATTATAAAAAGCAGTACGGCTCATTCCTATATCAAGACTTAATTTATCTATTGTATATTTATCAGTAGAGAGATTTTTTTCCAGGATTTTATTGACTTTATCCATAAAATTCCGGTCGGCATTTTCTGTTTCTATTTCGGCTTTTGAGGGTATCATCGGAGAAATGGCATCTGACAGAAACAGCCTGATCCGTTCGCGCAAGACCATGCGGTTTTCGACAAGCATACGTATGTCTGCCCTAAGTTTACAAATACTTTCCGTACGTAATTCCAGACGGTCTGCCCCACTCTCTAAATGAGATAAATAGCTTTCGCTGTCAAAGGTTCTTAATAGAAGAATGATTGGTATGTAGCCCATCATTTTATTTTCTTTAATTTGAGTACTAAGTGTATCTCCGCTTATTCCATTCACATTGTCGTCAATAATGATCGCATCAGGATTTTGACTGATAGCTGTATTGATTAGCAGCTCCGGATTATCAAGGACTGAAATCTGAAAATAGCGTGATAAAGTTTTCTTCAAATAATCACTGAATAACTTATCTGCCATCACTAATAGGATATGAGAAGTTTCTCTCGCTTTAGTGTTTTGTTTATCGCTCTTAGGACTCTCGCAGGAATCATCTATTTGGGTCTTCGTTTTTGCAGAAGAATGTTTCAATACCGGGCATGACTGATTCTGGCAATGGCAGTCTGTCGGAATAACGATTTGGAAAGTAGCAGCTTTACCATGTCTGCATCCGGTTATTTTTCCGCCATGCAGACGGATGATTTTTCTTACCGTCCATAAATCACTATATCCATACACGGGAAATATAATAGGAATAAAGGGAAACATTTTCCCTGCTCTTTGCCCGGCTATTTCGTTATTGCTAATCTGCAACTGCCAGGAATTCATTGTGTGGGTTACGTTGATCGATATGCAACAGCCTGACTCGGAAATCAAAATCATCTTGTTGATAAGATGTTGAAGTGCTGCAGTCATTATGTTTTCGTTTATCCTGCAACTGACACAACCCGAACATTCACCGACAGTCAGCCGTATCTGGCGGGAATTGGCATGAGCCCGGCATTGATTGACAATGGAAGTAACATAAGTGGAAAGTTCCAAATTTACCGTTGACGTTTTAGGAGGAATTCTCTTATTTACTTTATTTAGAGTTGCAATATTCCGGTTACAATATATGATACATTCGGCATATCCCAATGCTTCTTCCACTTGTTGGGAAAGGGGTTCAGGAAGATTGCCTGTTTTAAGTTCTTCCAATTGATTCCGCAACAATATTAACGGTGTATGTGCAGTATGGAGCATATTCATAGCAATCTTAAATTTTTCATGTGATAACAACTGCACATTGTATTCTATTATAAGGTAGGCAAACAAAATCACAAATAGCCCAATGCCGAAACTTTCCACAGGGACCGCATATCCGAGCAACGACAAATCGGGTAAAATGATGCCAATAGTTTGTTTACTGTTTACTAAATTGGCTCCAACATCTAAAGAAAACAAAGCTCGGAAGCTTACTAAGAAATTCAGGTAACAATCATTCATACTAATATCGGATTTGATTAATATTTTACACCTTTAGTAAAACACGCCTAAGAATCTTTTAACGTGCTTAAAACCCGATGCAAGTATAAACTTTTCAATGTATACACAGGAGGTGGTTTCCGACAAAAACAATGGGTGTTTTCTATCAAAAATGGTAACAATGTCTTTTGTTACCGAAATATTAAGAGGGTATACCATCAAGCCTTCATTTTACCCAGGCAATCCTCATTAGTTAATTATTTTCATCGTAAATAATACGGTCATAATATCATAAAAGTTAATTGAATCATCAAAACAATAGAGTATATTGAATTATAAAGCTACATATATAATTAGAAAATTATATATGCAAGTGAGTATCGTTTAATCATAAGAAACATATATATCATAGAAATACCTCATCATACAATGAAATTTTCTTCGCATCGTAGACATGAGTGACTGCAAAGATATCATCTTTCTTGATTAGTAACCAGTCTCTGTCCTGGTCGTCCATATTAGTATGGATAAGAGTAAACAGGCCTTTGAGCTTATGACCATGTAATTTGAATTCAAGTATTCCGTTTTTAATGGCAGCGGATATGTTACGATTATTACCGACGTAAGCATAGGTTCCGCTATCCCATATTTCCACTGTACCTGCTCCATAGTTGCCTTCGGGTATAACTCCCTCAAAGTGTGCATAACTCAAAGGATGATCTTCTGCCTGTATAGCCAGTCTTTTATCTTTCGGATTCATGGAAGGGCCTTTAGGTACCACCCAACTTTTCAACACTCCATCCACTTCCAGACGAAAATCGAAATGAAAATGACTGGCTTCATGCTTTTGGACAACAAAAACAGGTATCCGGCTTGGAGTCTCCACGGTATCCGCCATCGGTTCCGGAGTCTCACTGAATTGTCTTTTTGCCCGGTACTCTTTGAGGTTGTTAAAAGAGGGATCTACCTGCTTTTCTACCATCTTTGTACTTTTCCCTTCATCGGGAGAATTCTTTGCCATAGTCTGTATTTTTTCAGGTGAATAAAAAAAACGAATGATTCATTGACACAACAATCAGTATATCTGTTTGTTGCCGGAATTCATCTATTTTAATAGCTTTAAAATCGTATTTACGTTTGCTTACTTATTTTTCTACTCGTTTTCACCTTTCTCCCAGAAATGTATGCCCCCAATTATCATGTATTATGTTTGTTTATAGCAAAAGCGGGTAAATATGTACTATGTTACATATTTACCCGCTTCCTGTAAGAGATCTAATTTTTTACTTGCCGGAAATTGAGTCTTTCTTGCCTTGCTTATTTACAATAGAAGGACTTCCTTTATATTCAATATCTCCACTACCACTGGCTTTTGCGTCCAACTGTTTGGAAGCGTAACAAGATATATCACCGGAACCCGAAACTGTAGCAACTACATTAGTAGCCGTCAATTTGTCGGCACTGATATCGCCGGAACCATTCACAGTCAACATAGCCGTTTGAGTGGAACCTTTCATATTCACGTCACCAGAACCGCTAACTATCGTTTTTACAGTAGTGGCCTTCACATTCTTCACATCAATATCTCCACTACCTTTTATAAAAGCAGATAGATTGGTGTATTGTAAATTCTCGGCTTCAATATCTCCGGAACCTGTTATATTCAGATTTAAATCAGCTCCTTTGAGGGTACCTTTCAGATATACATCGGCCGAGCCTTTAATATCTACATCATCTAATGAAGGAGAAGAGGCAATCACTTTCAACCGGCGTTCTCCACTAAGAATCTTAACGCCTTTCTTTATATTTACCTGCAGCACTCCATTTACCGTAGATACTTCCAACAGGTCAACCAGGTTATCCGAACCATATATAGAAACTGTTGTTTTAGAATCACTACTCTGACGATACTCAACGTCGGGGCTACCCAGGACCCTGATTGAACTGAAATTACTCACATTATTCAGTTCTTTCGTGATATACTTCTTACTGGGAGTAATACTCTGCGCCTGCATACTTGTAATACACATGAACATCAGCATTACTAGCATAGATGTAACATTAAAATTTTTCATAACTTCTTATTATTAAATATTCTACTGACAAATATAAGAAGTATATTTCAAAGTATGGCAACTAAAAGAATTAATAAATTAATTTCTCCAACCATACATCGAGTTCCTGAAGCCATTCCTGTTTGTACACAAAGCTATCATTGTAACCAAATCCATGCCCTCCTGTAGGATATATATGCAAGGATATAGGAACACCAGATTTCTGTAATTGGGCAGCAAATTGTATTCCATTCTGGGGACTGACCACACTGTCATCTGAGGCAGCCACTATAAAAGCGACGGGTGTACTTGAAGTGACATGTTCAATCGGTGAATATTGTACCATCTTATCCGGTGAATAAGAGTGACCAAACATCCGTTCACGGCAGGGAAGATGCGTTAAACGATCATCAATACTAGCTACCGGGTACATTAATATCTGAAAATCAGGCTTTTCCTTATCAGATAATATCGTAGCCGAACAAGTGGCCAAATATCCACCAATAGAAGCTCCCATTACTCCTACCCGTTTGCTAAATTCCGGGAATTTTTCTCGTATAACTGCTAATGCCAACCGGATGTCCTGTCTAGGAATATCAGGATTTTCATGAGGCATTCTATATTTGAAAAGCACATAAGTCATTCCCTTTTGGGTGAACCATTCGGCGAAATCAAGACCTTCATGTTCCAAATTGGTCTTTAAGAAGCCGCCGCCGGGACACATAATAACACTGCCACCATTTGATTTTTCACTGGTAAAAACAAATAAAGTTCCTTCAGGAGCATTTTCCACTATCCCCATCAGCTCTTTATTATTCACTTCCGACAAGTTATATACCTTCATCGATAAATTATCGTACAGGCTTACACAAATTAAATTCTTCATTTCAATTCGTTTTTAAGTTTATTTCCTAACTTATGAACAATAGACGGACCGGAATAGATGAAAGCCGAATAGATTTGTATCATGTCAGCCCCTTGAGAAATCATTCCGGCTGCATCTTCGGCTGTCATGATTCCTCCTGCTCCGATAATCAGAAAGTGCCGATCGGTATGTTCGGATAAATAACGCACTACTTCCTGCGATTTCTTTCCAATACCCCGGCCACTCACCCCGCCGTTGCCAATCTTCTCCAATTGTTTTGTTTCTGCCTGATGCAATCCTGAACGATCCATTGTAGGTCCCGTGGCTATAAAGCCCTCTATAGAGTATTTATATGCAAGCGAAATGACTGTATCCAGTGCTTTTTCATCTATATCTGCCGGAAGTTTAATGAAAATATTACATCTTTTGTTCGCCGCCTGACGAAATATTGTGAGCTTTTCTAAAACCATAGCAAATAGATCGTTATCTATACTACCCCAGTTTAGGGTAAAATAATCCACACAATCATATAAATGGATGAAAGTCGACTCAAAATCTTTGATAATTTGATCTCCTGTAGAAAGCGGATTCTTATTAATATTTACTCCTAATACATAAGAATGCTTTCTATATTTCCTGATATGTTGCCGGACAGCATCTACTCCACAATTATTGAAGCCCGTACGTGAAATCAACGATTCATCATCCACCAATCTGAAAATACGTGGGGAAGGATTTCCTGATTGGCTGTCAGGAGTTACTGTACCTACTTCCAGAAAGCCGAAACCAAAGTCTGCCAACTCATCAAAAGCCTCTGCATTCTTATCAAACCCGGCAGACAGTCCAATTCGGTTCTTAAATTGCAAATGCCCATACGAAAATGGATCAGAAACTCTGCTGTAGCCTCTCACGCAAGCTCGGACCGGAAACAAATAGCGATAAAACTTCAACCAGCTTAAAAGCATCCGGTGCACTTTTTCCGGATCAATGCAAAATAATAACGGCCTAATGATTAAATTATACATATTCATATACTTGTTTAATAGTAAATACATAAGTCTATATCTGAAATTATACTTTTCAGGAGTATTTTTACAGATGCAAAGTAAGTTCTTTTTAGCCGGATATTGAAGTTCGTTTTTTTTATACCCGATAACTTTTAATTATTCCTATTTCTTATTGCTTGTGCAATGGGTACAAAAAGAACTTTCAATCGTCTCTTTTATAAAAGTATGTAAACAACAGGTTTATATAAGAATAAAAGCAATAGAAAGAAATGAATAAAAAGAGATTAATCGGATATCTGTTGGTAATAGTATCTGTAGGTTGTATTCATGCACAGGAGAAAAAGTTATCTGTACCCGAATACAAGCTATGGTATGACTGTCCCGCGCAGGTATGGACCGAGGCATTACCCCTTGGAAATGGTCGTTTGGGGGCCATGGTATATGGAACACCGGGCACAGAACAAATACAACTAAACGAAGAAACCATTTGGGCGGGACATCCCAATAATAACGCTAATCCGAATGCACTGGAGTATATTCCCAAAGTGCGTGAACTTGTTTTTGCCGGAAAATATCTGGAAGCACAAACTCTCGCTACAGAAAAGGTGATGGCAAAGACGAATTCAGGAATGCCATATCAAAGTTTCGGAGATTTACGAATCGCTTTTCCCGGACATACACGTTATTCTAACTATTACCGGGAATTAAGTCTGGATTCCGCACGTGCAATCGTACGTTATGAAGTAGACGGAGTGCAGTATCAACGCGAAACGATTACTTCATTTACCGATCAGGTAGTAATGGTACGACTGACTGCCAATCGCCCCGGCCAAATTACTTTCAATGCACAGCTTACCTCCCCTCATCAGGATGTTATGATCGCTTCTGAAGAGGGAAACTGTGTAACACTCTCGGGAGTCTCTTCCTTGCATGAAGGATTGAAAGGAAAAGTAGAATTTCAAGGCAGATTGACTGCTAAAAATAAAGGTGGAGAAATAGCTTGCGCCGATGGAATACTTTCTGTAGAGAAAGCCGACGAAGCGATCATCTATGTATCTATTGCAACTAATTTCAATAACTATCAAGACATCACCGGTAATCAGATAGAACGGGCAAAAAACTATTTGGCAAAGGCAATGGTTCATCCGTTCATTGAATCGAAGCGGAATCACGTTGATTTCTACCGACAATATCTGACACGTGTTTCTCTTGATTTAGGAGAAGACCAATATGCAAATGTGACAACCGATAAGCGTGTGGAGAATTTCAAAAACACCAATGACGCACATCTGGTTGCTACTTATTTTCAATTCGGACGTTATCTGTTGATCTGTTCTTCCCAACCGGGAGGACAACCCGCCAATTTACAAGGAATTTGGAATGATAAATTAGTTCCTTCCTGGGATAGTAAATATACTTGTAATATCAATTTGGAAATGAATTACTGGCCTTCGGAAGTAACGAATCTAAGTGAACTGAATGAACCGTTATTCCGTCTGATAAAAGAAGTGAGTGACACAGGAAAAGAGACGGCTAAGATTATGTATGGAGCCAACGGATGGGTGTTGCATCATAACACAGATATATGGCGTATTACAGGAGCAGTTGACAAAGCTCCTTCGGGTATGTGGCCCAGTGGTGGCGCATGGCTTTGCCGACATCTTTGGGAGCGTTACCTATACACCGGGGATGTGGAATTTCTGCGTTCCGTTTATCCGATACTGAAAGAGTCCGGACGTTTCTTTGATGAAATTATGGTGAAAGAACCCGTGCACAACTGGCTGGTAGTCTGCCCCAGTAATTCACCGGAGAATGTACATTCGGGAAGCAATGGAAAAGCTACTACAGCTGCCGGATGCACCATGGACAACCAATTGGTGTTCGATCTTTGGACAGCAATTATATCTGCCTCTCAAATACTGGATACAGACCGGGAGTTTGCCTCTCATCTGACACAACGTCTCAAAGAAATGGCTCCCATGCAGGTAGGACATTGGGGACAATTACAGGAGTGGATGTTCGACTGGGATGATCCGAAGGATGTGCACCGCCATATTTCTCATTTGTACGGACTTTTCCCCAGCAATCAGATTTCCCCTTACCGTACTCCTGAACTATTCGATGCGGCACGTACTTCTCTGATTCATCGTGGCGACCCGTCGACCGGGTGGAGTATGGGATGGAAAGTTTGCCTTTGGGCACGCCTGCTTGATGGCGACCACGCTTACAAACTGATAACTGACCAGTTGACTCTCGTACGCAACGAAAAGAAAAAAGGAGGCACCTACCCTAATCTGTTCGATGCGCATCCGCCATTTCAAATTGATGGGAACTTTGGTTGTGCCGCAGGTATTGCAGAGATGTTGATGCAAAGTTACGACGGTTTTATATATTTACTTCCTGCATTGCCTGCCGTTTGGAAAGAAGGTTCTATCAAGGGAATCATTGCCCGTGGAGGTTTTGAACTTGATTTGAGTTGGAAAAACGGAAAAGTTAGCCGGCTGGTTGTCAAATCTCATAAGGGAGGAAATTGTCGTTTACGTTCGCTCAACCCATTAACAGGCAAGGGGTTGAAGCGTGCCAAAGGCGAAAACCCGAATCCCCTTTATATAGTCCCTAGTATTCCGAAACCGTTGATCAACGAAAAAGCAAACTTGAACAAAGTGGAAATTGCAGAGACTTACCTCTATGATCTGCCTACCAAAGCAGGAAAAGAATATGTACTGATTGGAAAATAATAACTCGACCGATAATGAACAAGAACTTATTAAAACTGATTGCCGTCTGTGGAACTGCTTGTTTTCTGGCTTGCACAGCACCTCAAAAAGCAGAAACGGAAAAATGGAGTGAACGCATGGCACGCTCCGAAATGCAACGTTTTCCCGAACCCTGGATGATTGAAAAAGCAAAAAAACCACGTTGGGGATATACCCACGGACTTGTAGTGAAATCCATGTTGGAAGAATGGAAACATACCGGGGACAGTACATATTATGAGTATGCCAAGATTTATGCGGATAGCCTGATCGATGCTGACGGACATATCAAAACCATGAAATATCTTTCGTTCAATATTGATAATGTCAACGGCGGAAAGATTCTTTTCGATCTTTACGCACAGACCGGAGACGAACGCTACAAAATAGCCATGGATACTTTGCGCAAGCAAATGGCAGAGCAACCCCGTACCAGTGAGGGAGGATTCTGGCATAAATTGAGATATCCTCATCAAATGTGGCTGGACGGAATTTTTATGGCTTCTCCTTATCTGGTTCAATATGGGGCTACTTTTAATGAACCCGCTTTATTTGACGAAGCAACAAAACAAATTCTTTTGATAAATAGCAAGACTTATGATCCTGCAACAGGGCTTTATTATCACGGATGGGATGAAAGTCGCGAACAGAAATGGTCAAATCCTGAAACAGGTTGTTCTCCTAATTTTTGGAGTCGCAGCATCGGATGGTATGGAGCTGCTATTGTAGATGTACTGGACTTCCTGCCACAGGAAACAGCCGGACGTGACAGCATTATACAAATTCTACAGGGATTGGCAAAAGCGATTGTGAAATACCAAGATCCTTCATCCGGAACCTGGTATCAGGTAACCGATCAGGGAGCACGTGAAGGTAATTATTTGGAATCATCTGCCACTGCCCTATTTATCTATACGCTTGCCAAAGCTATCAATAAAGGATATATTGGCAACGAGTATATCGAACCTACACAAAAAGCCTTTGACGGAATGGTAAAGACATTTACCCGTTTGGAAGAAGATGGCAGTTATACAATCACCAATTGCTGTGCTGTTGCAGGATTGGGTGGAGATTCAAAAAGATACCGTGACGGCTCATTTGAATATTATATCAGTGAACCGATCATAGAAAATGATCCGAAATCGGTAGGTTCATTTATTCTGGCTGCTATTGAGTATGAGAAAATGACAAAGAAATAAACTAAAAACGATAAAGTACAATGAGAAAATTCAAAATTCTTCCTCTTTTGTTGCTGCTATTGACAATGGCAACTTCGGTCGCAGCACAGAAGAAAACACAAAAGACGTATATCCCCTGGAACAATGGCAAGCTCGTAGTTTCCGAAGAGGGACGTTATCTGAAACACGAAAATGGCACTCCTTTCTTTTGGTTAGGAGAAACCGGTTGGCTATTGCCCGAACGCTTGAACCGGGATGAAGCCGAATATTACCTGGAACAATGTAAACGTCGCGGATATAACGTGATTCAGGTTCAAACGTTGAACAATGTTCCGTCTATGAATATCTACGGACAATATTCGATGATTGACGGATACAACTTCAAAAACATCAATCAAAAAGGCGTATACGGTTATTGGGATCACATGGATTACATCATCCGTACAGCAGCAAAGAAGGGACAATATATCGGCATGGTCTGTATTTGGGGAAGCCCGGTAAATCGGGGCGAAATAACTGTAGAACAGGCAAAAGCATACGGCAAGTTTTTAGCGGAGCGTTATAAGGACGAACCCAATATTATCTGGTTTATCGGTGGGGATATTCGCGGAGACGTGAAAACAGCCGAATGGGAAGCATTAGCAACCTCTATCAAGGCTATCGACAAAAATCACCTGATGACATTCCATCCACGCGGAAGGACAACCTCCGCAACTTGGTTCAATAATGCTCCCTGGTTGGATTTCAACATGTTCCAAAGCGGACACCGCCGCTACGGACAACGTTTCGGAGATGGTGACTATCCTATCGAAGAAAATACGGAAGAAGATAACTGGCGTTTTGTAGAACGCAGCATGGCCATGGAACCCATGAAACCTGTGATTGACGGCGAACCGATCTACGAAGAAATTCCTCATGGCCTGCACGATGAGAATGAACTGTTGTGGAAGGATTATGACGTACGCCGTTATGCTTACTGGTCTGTATTTGCCGGAGCTTTCGGACATACTTACGGTCATAATTCCATCATGCAATTTATCAAACCGGGTGTAGGTGGTGCTTACGGTGCAAAAAAGCCCTGGTATGATGCTTTGAATGATCCGGGCTACAATCAGATGAAGTATCTGAAAAACCTAATGCTGACTTTCCCGTTCTTCGAACGCATACCCGATCAGTCTATCATTGCAGGACAGAATGGAGAACGTTACGACCGCGCTATCGCTACACGTGGTAATGATTATCTGATGGTATACAACTATACCGGACGTCCGATGGAAGTTGATTTCAGCAAGATTAGCGGTGCGAAAAAGAATGCCTGGTGGTACACTACGAAAGATGGTAAATTGGAATACATCGGAGAATTTGATAATGGTGTGCATAAATTCCAGCACGATAGCGGTTATTGCAGCGGGAACGACCATATCCTGATTGTAGTGGACAGTAGTAAGAACTATATAGGGAAAGACTGGACAGAGTTACCGGACGCACAACAAAAATGGAATAAATAATCTTATATAAACGAATGATGAAAACATACTTATGAATAAAAGGATAGTATCATTCTTCTTTCTTCTGCTCTTTACCGGGTCCATATACGCAGCCATAGATATCACTGATCTGCGAACGGAACTGCTGAAAAGTCCGGAAGGTATCGACGTGCGCCAGCCCCGATTGAGTTGGCGCATCGAATCGGATGAACAGAATGTGATACAGACTGCGTATCACATTCTTGTCGCATCTTCCCCGGAACTATTGGAACAAGAAAAAGGAGATATATGGGATTCAGGAAAGATTGAATCTGACGCTTCCCAATGGATCACTTATCAGGGAAAAACATTAAAACGTAATGCTTCCTACTATTGGAAAGTGAAAATCGACACCAACAAAGGTGCAACGAATTGGAGTGCTCCGGCTTTTTGGACCACAGGACTATTTAATGAAGCGGACTGGCAAGGACAATGGATCGGCTTGGATCGGGCCGCTCCCGGAGACAGCGAAACACAATGGAGCCGTTTGGCAGCCCGTTATCTTCGAAAAGAGTTTGCGTTAAAGAAAGGCGTGAAACGTGCCACAGTACATATCGCCGGAATGGGATTATATGAGCTGTTTATCAACGGGCAACGCATCGGCAATCAAGTACTGGCACCTGCTCCTACCGACTACCGGAAAACGATTCTGTACAACACATACGATGTGACTTCACTACTTCAGGCAGAAAATGCTATGGGAGTAACTCTCGGAAATGGCCGCTTCTATACGATGCGTCAGAACTATAAACCGTATAAGATACCGACTTTCGGTTATCCTAAGCTTCGGTTGAATCTGATTGTTGAATATGCAGACGGCAGCAAAGAAACAATTGCTACAAACACTTCATGGAAATTAACTACTGAAGGTCCTATCCGTAGCAACAATGAATATGACGGCGAAGAATACGATGCCCGTAAAGAGTTAGGAGACTGGACTCAAACCGGATATGATGACAAGGACTGGATGCAGGCCCAACGCGTCAGTATTCCTTCGGGAACATTGCGTGCACAAATGATGCCGGGCATGAAAGTCACAGAAACCTTGAAACCCGTTTCTATTAAAAAGCTCGGTAGCAAATATATTCTGGATATCGGTCAGAATATGGCGGGATGGGTACGTTTCCGGATAAAAGGGCAAGCCGGTGACAGCATCCGTCTCCGTTTTGCAGAAAGCCTGCAAGATAATGGTGAACTTTATACAAGAAACTTCAGGGATGCCCGTTCTACAGATGTATATGTTGCCAACGGATGCGAAACAAAAGATGCTACCTGGGCGCCTCGCTTTATTTATCATGGATTCCGTTATGTAGAAGTCAGCGGTTATCCGGACGCCAAAGCAGAAGATTTCGTTGCCGAAGTAGTAGAAGATGAAATGGAACATACCGGTACTTTCAACTGTTCCGATGAAACTCTGAATAAGATTGTCCGTAATGCATTTTGGGGAATCCGGAGCAACTATAAAGGGATGCCGGTTGACTGTCCGCAACGGAATGAACGCCAACCCTGGTTGGGTGACCGTACCATGGGTTGTTGGGGAGAAAGTATGCTTTTCGATAATTACGCCATGTATACCAAATGGGCGCGTGACATTCGCGAAGCGCAACGGGAAGACGGTTGTATTCCTGATGTAGCCCCGGCATACTGGAACTACTATTCGGACAATGTGACCTGGCCTGCCGCCTTACCGATGGCCTGCGATATGCTTTTCACGAACTTTGGAGATAAACGTCCGATCGAAGAGAATTATCCGGCTATCAAGAAGTGGGTATCTCATATCCGTGAATACTACATGACAGAGGATTTTATCATCACCAAAGATAAATATGGTGACTGGTGTGTTCCACCCGAATCACTGGAGTTAATTCATAGTAAGGACCCCTCCCGCAAGACCGACGGTGCCTTGATCGCCACCGCTTATTATCTGAAGGTATTACAACTGATGCACCGCTTTGCAAGCCTGCAAGGGCTGAAAGCTGACGCAGAAGAATGGGAAGATTTGGAACATCGTATGAAAGATGCATTCAATGCCCGTTTTCTGCACATAAAAGAAGGTACTTCTCCCGTACCGGGACATACTTTATATCCCGACAGCATTTTCTATGGCAACAACACAGTTACTGCCAATATCCTGCCACTTGCTTTTGGACTGGTACCTAAGAACTACATCCATGAGGTAGCTAAAAATGCCGTCACTTCTATTATCACCACCAACAAGGGACATATAAGTACCGGAGTAATCGGTGTGCAATGGCTATTGCGCGAATTGAGCCGTCGTGGCCATGCCGATGTAGCCTACCTATTGGCTACCAATAAAACATATCCATCTTGGGGATATATGGTTGAAAAAGGTGCTACCACTATTTGGGAGTTATGGAACGGTGATACGGCCAATCCTGAAATGAACAGCGGTAATCACGTGATGCTTTTAGGCGATTTATTACCCTGGTGTTTCAATAATTTGGCAGGTATTCGTGCAGACCGCTGGAAGTCCGGTTACAAACATATCATTTTCCAACCGGCTTTTGAAATCCAGGAATTGAGCAATGTGGATGCCTCATACATGAGTATCTACGGGAAAATAATCAGCCGGTGGGCAAAGACTCCTACTCATCTGGAATGGGACATCGAGCTTCCTGCCAACACAACAGGTGAAGTGCACCTACCGGATGGACGGAAGGAAAAGATCGGATCGGGAAAATATCACTTCAGTGTAGACATACCCACCCGGAATACAGCTATTCTAAGTGATGAATTCCTATACAAAAAAGCTTCTTTCCCCGAATGTCACGGAGCTACGATTGTAGAACTGAAGAACGGCGATCTCGTAGCCTCTTTCTTCGGAGGAACCAAAGAGCGCAATCCGGATTGTTGCATTTGGGTATGTCGTAAGCCTAAAGACTCAAAAGAATGGACCGCCCCCCAACTTGCCGCTGACGGTGTGTTCTCGCTCAAAGATTCACAAGCTGCATTGGCTGGAATCGATTCAACTTGTACACCTGTGAAAAATGAAAAAGGAAAACTTATTGCCCGCAGAAAAGCTTGTTGGAATCCGGTTCTTTTCCAGATTCCCGGAGGTGACTTGATTTTATTCTATAAAATAGGTCTGAAAGTGAGTGACTGGACAGGATGGTTAGTTCGTTCACGCGACGGAGGAAAGACCTGGAGCAAACGCGAACCGCTTCCGGAAGGTTTTCTTGGACCTATTAAGAATAAGCCGGAATATATCAATGGGCGTATCATCTGCCCTTCCAGTACGGAAGGAAGTAACGGATGGAGAGTTCATTTCGAGATTTCCGATGATAAAGGCAAGACCTGGAAGATGGTCGGACCACTGGATGCCGAGTTATCCGTCCCCACCCAAAACCGCAAAAAGGGGGATATGAATGTGGATGACCAGGAAGGCGGAGAAGCTATCAAAGGAGAAGGAGCCAAACCTGTTTATGCAATACAACCCAGTATTTTGAAGCATAAGGATGGAAGATTACAGATACTCTGCCGCACACGTAACGCACAGGTAGCAACTGCGTGGAGCAGCGATAATGGTGATACGTGGAGTAAAGTAACGCTACTGGATGTTCCGAATAATAATTCCGGAACGGATGCTGTGACAATGAAAGACGGTAGACATATACTTATCTACAATAATTTCTCTACATTGCCCGGAACTCCGAAAGGTCCGCGTACTCCGCTCTGTGTGGCCGTTTCAGAAGATGGTATCAATTGGCAGCCTGTTCTTACATTAGAAGATAGTCCGATTAGCCAATACTCTTACCCTAGCATTATTCAAGGGAAAGACGGGAAACTGCATGCCATTTACACTTGGCGCCGTCAACGAATTAAATATGCAGAGATAGATCTGACAAAGTTTTAAATTTTGAACGACCATCTGAATGAAATCGACTGCTCCTTTGTCCGCAAAAGAGCGGTCGATTCTTGTATTTATCCATTTTATACTTTACATTTGCCAATAAATAAAAAATAACGATGGCAGATAATTACATAGAGAGACAACAGGAACAATACGAAGCCCGAAAAGCTGCTTGGAAACAAGCACAAAAATATGGTAAGAAGAAAACAACAGTACGTCCGGCTGAATCGAAGTCTCACACTTCAACGGTTTCAAAACCGGAGGACTCAAAAAGAAGAGTATTTATAACAGGCGGAGCGGAAGGAATAGGCAAAGCAATAGTAGAAGCTTTTCGCCTGGCTGGAAATCAAGTTGCCTTTTGTGATATAAACGAAATATCGGGACAGGAAACTGCGAAGGCAACCGGGGCTATATTCCATAAAGTCGACGTAAGTGATAAAAACGCGCTTGAAAGTTGTATGCAAACCATTCTTGCCGAATGGAACGATATTGATATTATTGTCAACAACGTCGGTATCAGCAAATTTTCTTCTATCACAGAAACAAGTGTAGAAGATTTCGACAAAATTCTTTCTATTAACCTGCGTCCTGTATTCATCACTTCCCGACTGCTTGCCATCCATCGTAAAAAGCAGCCCTCTCCCAACCCATACGGCCGAATTATAAATATCTGCTCTACACGTTATCTGATGAGTGAACCGAGAAGTGAAGGTTATGCAGCATCGAAAGGTGGTATCTATTCTTTGACTCATGCATTGGCTTTGTCTTTATCTGAATGGAATATCACCGTAAATTCCATTGCTCCGGGATGGATACAGACTCATGATTATGCTCAACTCCAACCGGAAGACCATTCACAGCATCCTTCCCGGCGGGTAGGTAAACCGGAAGATATTGCCCGCATGTGTCTGTTTCTCTGCGAGGAAAACAATGATTTCATCAATGGAGAAAACATCACTATTGACGGGGGAATGACGAAAAAGATGATTTATATTGAATAAAAATCTATCACTTTAATGAATACTATTTATTGCATTAATATTCTTCGAGCAACTTCCACTCCAGTTTTCACTATCGAAGCAGCATGATGGAACTCCAACATATCATACGTATCGCCGGAAATTTGAATTAAGATATCCGGCTGACAACGTTCTATCTGATAACGGGTGATTTGCTGCATCATCATCCTGGAAGATTCTGTCAACAGATTATAAGGAGATACTTTCTTTTTCTTTCCGGTATCAATGGGGGCATTCACATCGACAGCTATCAGAATGTCTCCTTCAGTGCGTTGCACATGACTCAATGGAAGAGGATTCAGAATACCTCCATCAATCAATACCATACCGTCTTTTCTTAATGGACGGAAAAGCATAGGGATAGAAATAGACGCACGGATAGCTTCATGTAAGCTCCCTCTGTCAAACCTGACTTCCTGATCGCAGACAATATCCGTGGCCATCGCCACATAAGGGACAGGCAGGTCTTCGATGTTCATGTCCGGAATGATTTGTTTCAGTTCTTTGATAAAACGGTCTCCTTTCACTAATCCATCCCGGCTTAAGGTAAGATCCGCCAATTCCCACATTTTGCGTTTATCCCAACTATACAGCCATTCTTTACATTCTTCCATTTTTCCTGAAGCATACATTGCTCCCACCATTGCTCCCATAGAACTTCCTGCAATGGAAGTAATCTCAAAGTTGTGACGAAGTAATTCTTCAATTACTCCTATATGTGCTATTCCACGTGCTCCCCCCATGGAAAGGACTAATGCTACTTTTTGCTTATCCATATCATATACATTTCTGTTAGCCATCTACAAAATAACACATTTTCTGCGAAAAAGATGTTTAGTAATCGTGAAGAAATAAATTATAGCAGTGTTTTAGGGGAACTAAAGCATAGCTTTAGATATGATAAAGCTATGCTTTGTCAGTTGCAAAGCATAGCTCTATTATATTCTTCTATTATCCCGGAGATATTCCGGTTATGCAGAAGGTTAAGGGTATACCTTCATTTATTTCTTTCCTTGAGCCTTCTTTTCTGCGTTTCGCTTATTCACATACTCTTTGAACATCTGACGCCAGTTGCGACCATGCTCATTGAAATACTGTTCGCATTTGGTTTTATAAATTTCAAAGATAGCAGAAATCTGCTTCATATTCTTGTAGTCAATAGCTTGTTCGCGAGCCAATTTCAACTGTTCCAGAACGAAAGCTGTTTCCTCCTCTGTCATATTGGGCACAATGGCCTGATAACCTTTCAAGGTAAAAGCAACTTTACCTACCGTATATTTATCCAAGATTTGTTCAATCTGTTCTTCCGTCAATACTCTGCGTAAATCTTTCATTAGCCTTTCATGTACTTCTTTCGGCATAGCGGAATCTGCAATCATTTCACGGTCGAGCTTGGAAAGCGGTTTGCCTGTCAGAGGATTGATACCCTCGGGGATTGTTGTATAAGGGTGCTCATTGTGCCAGTCACGCACTTTACGAAGATGATTATAAATGGCAGTTACTGCAAAACCTGCCTTTTTATCATCGTTCAACTCTAAAGAAGCTACCCAGTCAATGGCTTTCTTTTCGAGAGAAGCATCTGATTTTAAATTAGCATAAGCCTTCTTGTCAAAATAGGCAGCTACCTTGTCAAAAGAACGGATGGCGCCTTCAGGAAGCAAAGCTCCTTTTTCGCCAAAACTATACATAGCGGATTCCGGTTCAATGGTGACCTTGCTTTCATCCAACATCTTTTTATCCAACTTGAATACTTCTGCGAAGAAGTCATAAACGGCGTTCCGCTTATTCGGGCCAAAGTCATGTTTCTCTTTGGGAAGATGTACATTCGTTACTTTATCTTTTGCCTGGTAGAATCCATAGATTCGTTGCAGATAAGGAAATTCAAGAGTAGGAACACTGGCCGTCCAGTCGCCACCATCCGATACGATCAGTTGTGGACGAGGAGCAAAAGTTGCGGCTAATTCCGCATTACAGGTTCCTCCTGCAGATAATTGAATAGGCATTCCGCTTTCGCAGGGACAGCCACCGTCGAAGTGAGAAGCCAGGCTCACCACCGGAGCTGAAGCGGTGAAACGATCATCCAATACGCTCAATAATACAGTATGGGTACCTCCACCCGAACCGCCATTCGTACCAATACGGCTGGTATCAATGTCCTTACGGGAAGCAAGCATGTAGTCAAGAATCAGTAAGCCGTTCATTGCCTGTATAGTGTGCGCCGCACTGCTACGGTGTGCCGCACTGCCAACTTGCAAAGCCGACTCTCCCCATCCAAACAAATCATAGTCTACACAAACAGCTCCCATACGTGCCAAAGTTCCCATACGTTGTTGTTGGTCTTCCCGATAACGTCCGCCACCAAAATGTCCGTTAGGGCAGATTATCAACGCATGTTTTCCTTTCGATTGGGGCGTATAGATAGAACCGCAAATGTATAACCCGGGAAGTGTTTCAAGCGCGAAATTCTGCACGGTATAGCCATCAAACTTACGTATCTTTGAAAGAATAGGTTTGGATTTGACACATTGAGCCAGCAAAGTATCGATACCTAAACGCTGACGTACCTCTTTTTTCAGAGAATCGGCACGAAGTTGAAAAGACTGTCGGTCTGTATAGAGTGTATTCAGATAAGCCAACATCTTCTCTCCGTCTGCATCTGTACGACGTGGATACTCGTATGCTTTCAGCTTATACATATTTCCTTTCTGCTTAACAAATTTATAATCGAAAGGTGCCAATACATTCGTCAAGGATTCTTCCACGGAATAAGGACGAATACGGAAATCGGCATAAGACAGCATTTTTCCCACCGTATCAATGTCATATTTCAAACGGACTCCGAAACGGTTCTGTATATCCGTCAGTACTTCGTTCAAGGGACGGGCAAATTCCGTCTCGTATGTTTGCGTCTGGGCTTCGGCCGAAAGAGATGCGGCAAGAAGCATAGTAAAAAGGATTCGTTTCATTTATTTTTAATTTATGTAAGTTGTTTTTTCACCACAGATTACACAGATTTTCACAGATTTATTATTTTTATAATTTAGTCGAATTAAAAATCTGTGTTAATCTGTGGTATCTGTGGTGCTTTTAATTACTTCACCATTGACGATTACGTCATCCATCATGATACGTTCACAATTTTCGAAGATACATTTCTGTTTCCCTCCCTGAATATGAATATCACGCAAAACGATGTCAGATATTGGCGCTTCTTCCAAGCCCACTATTTTGATCGGAGTCTTTACGTTTGTCACAGTCATTCCACTGATATGTACGTTACGGAATATCGGAGTGCGTTCACTCTTAGGTTCGGCAGGCATTTTACTGTATTTCAAATTCAATACAACAGCTTCCTGTTTAATGTTGCTCATTACGACGTTGCTGACACGAATATCTTCAACGACTCCTCCCCTTCCACGGGTCGACTTAATACGGATTCCACGATCTGTTCCGTCAAACACGCAATTGGAAATAGTAACTTTACGCACACTCCCACTCATCTCGCTGCCGATAACAACGCCTCCATGACCGGAAAGCATGGTGCAGTTGGTGATAGTGATATTCTCGCAAGGTACTCCCAAACGACGGGCCTGCGCATCTCTTCCCGACTTGATTGTGATGCAATCGTCTCCTACTGATATATGGCAGTCGCTGATATGTACGTTGCGGCAGGATTCCGGATTCACTCCGTCCGTATTTGGTGAGGGTGCATTATCTATGGTGATCCCCTTTATGGTTACATTGTTGCAAAACTCCGGATTGACCGTCCAGAAGGGAGAATTTATGATTTTCACTCCTTCAATCTTTACTTTCTTACAACGAACGGGCTGAATAAACGGAGGACGGAAAAAGCGACGTTGCAATGTATTTACATAATCCTTGTTCGTTTCAGCATAAATTGCTGTCGTATCGTTTGCTGCATCCCACATTGGCTGATATTTATTCACATCACGCATACCATTGTCTTTCAAATCAATCATGACACGAAAGAACTCCATCCACCATTTCTTTCCTTGTCCGTCCAAAGTTCCTTCTCCTTTGATCGTAATGTTCTCGGTATCTACCGCATAAATCAAAGGCTGGAAACTTTTCATCATCACTCCTTCGTGACGAACCTCGACAAAAGGAAGATAGTCATCAAAGTTATCGGAAAAGAGCAAGGTAGCTCCGGCTTCCAACTCCAGTGTAATATTACTTTTCAGATGGATACTCCCCGTCAGATAAGTCCCGGCAGGAAAGAAAAGAGTACCTCCGCCCCCACGGTTCAGACGGTCAATCGTTGAATTGATTAGTTTTGTATTAAGAGTCTTGCCATTTGCTTTTGCACCGGCCTTCAGCATATCTACACGCTCGGCACGAAGAACTGTGGTTGCACAGAAGCAAAGAAAGACGATAAGAGTTGTTCGTAAATTCATAATCGATATTATTAAAGTATATTTCATCGTTTCCTTCTAAAAAATCATGCTAATAGAATCTTTTTTTCTTCCCAATGTTTGAAGACAATCATTGAGATGTTTTTTTCAAACATGCTACATGATTAAAATAAAGATGCTGCATGATTTTTTATACGAATACATTGTTTTTCATTCTACAAATATATATAAAATGTCTCTTTCATTTTGCACAAATCAATTGATATGTTCCGCTCTGTATCTCTTTCGGTTCTTTTTCGCCCGGGAGGTAAACGACAGCGGTAGTATTCACCGGAACAGACACGTTTAAAGTAAAAGTTCCATTCTCACAAGTCCAGTCCACATTAATGGTACCGTATAAAGTTTCATACGACGCTTTGACATATTTCAAATCTCCCACAGGTTGGGGAGCGATGATGAACTTCTGATAACCTTGTTTTGGAGTGGTAGAAGGACGAATACCGACCAGTGAATTAAAGAACCATTCATCAATCTGTCCCATCATAAAGTGATTCCAGAAAGAACCTTGACGGGGGTCCCACTGCTCGGTCAAAGTTGTAGCACCGAATTTTAACTGGAAACCATATCCGGGAGCTTCTTCATGATTGAACATTTTATAAATAAGTTCGTGCTGACCATTACGCGCCAGTGTCTGAATCAGATAGCGGTTACCCACATCACCGGTCGTTAAGCGATTGCCATGTGCTTCCACATCTTTAATCAGATTCATAAGTACTTTCTCATCCAACTTTGCATCCGGTTGATAACTGCCTTGTTCATCTGAATCCTGCGTCATCTGGAGGAATAACGGAAGTGCATTACTACATTGGCTCCCTGTACCATACTGTGCTGTCTCTTTATTGAGAAAACATTTATTAAATGCGGCAAGTATTTCATGTGCCAAAGAAGTATAATAATGAATGTCAAAGTCATTGCCAACCATTTTCGCAGCTTTTATTAAATACATTACTGTCATATAATAATGCGCGGTAGCCACCAGGGGAACCGGTGTGTTCCTGGAGAATCCGGCACGAAAATCTCCATAATCATACCAATCTCCCAAGCCGAAAGAAAGAATACCCATCTCTGCACGAGTCTTCAGATAATCCACATAACGGCGCATATTCGGATAATATTTCTTAATCAACGAGTCATCTCCATACGTCTCATAGTACATAAATGGGAAAATAACCAGAGAACCACCCCATTCCGGAGATTCGGCAAAAGCATCCATACCCGGACCTTCAAAAACTACGTATTCCGGAGCAGTTGTCGGCATGGCACCGTTGGCATGTTGCGCATCTGCCATATTCTGCATAATCTGCGGAGCATAAGCTGTCAAATCATAGTTGTATAATAACCCAGGACCATTCAAATGCACCTGCTCCAGCCAGCCTAGTTTTTCACGATGCGGACAATCTGTAAACACAGACTGCATATTGCTACGCACTGCTTTTTCGATCAATCGATGGGCAGCATTAAATATTCGGTTGGATGATTCGAAAGTGGAAACTTTCTTAGCTGAATTAAATACGAAACAGGATTGAATATTCTTCAACACAGGCAACTTCTGCGGATTCTTTTGTCCTTTTAAGACAGCCCCCTCGACTTGAATATATCTAAAACCGTAATAAGAGAAACGAGGATGCCAGGTTTCGTCACCTTCACCTTTCAGTGTATATTCATAATAGTGTTGACGTCCCGTTTGTCGCTGATTGCAAGCACCTTCCTCTGTCAATGCTTCGGCTACAATCAGAGTTACTTTCTGACCACGTTTGCCACGTACTGTTATTTCCGGAAAGCCAGCCAGATTCTGTCCCATATCCAACACAAAAGCAGAAGGATCGACTGTTCTCTTTGTTGATACAGAAGCTGATGCAATTTGGTCCGCATTTAGTTTTGTTACCTTTTGAATATCATACCGTTCCATGATTTTCACCGGAGCCGCCATCTGTGGACGAAGTATTCCTTTAGGAGCTTCCTGTATGACTACCGGACGCCAGTGACTGTCATCAAAGCCAATCTGATTCCATCCTTTCTGTTCACGACGCGCATCATAATCTTCCCCTCCATATATGCAATTGAAGGTTACCGGACTAAAATCATATTTCCAGTCATTATCTGAATGAACTGTCGTACATGTTCCATCTTCGTAGTTAATAACCAGCTCAAATAAAAGTGTGGGAGGACCAAAGCTGATCTGTAATTTGCGATAACGCCCCCCCTGCACATTATAGAATCCATTCCCCAATAAGATTCCTACGACATTCTCACCACGCCGCAATTGTTCCGTTACATCGTATGTGTTATAGTAAACAGTTTTATCATAATCACTCCACAATGGAGCAAACTCACTGTTACCTACTTTTTTGCCATTCAAAGAAAATTCATAAAATCCCAGCCCACAAACGTATGCCGTTGCTTCCACTATTTTCTTGCCCGGTTTACGGTTTGTACCCCCTTCTGTCGCATCTCCTACCTGGAATGTTCTTCTCAAACAAATACTTTTCTTTGCCAAAGTGTCCACTGCTTCCCAAGCTGCTTTCACTTCCGGCTTCTTCAGCTCTCCACCGTGGAACTTACGCCCTTCCGGTAAATGAGCATTTTGTCGGGTAATAGCTCCAATCCATTGCCCCGAAGATAACCTTTCGGGTACTGCCCGGAATTTCGCTTCACTGCTCCACTCGGAAGGCGTATCTGTTTCATCCCAAACACGAACGCGCCAACTATAATTAAATGAGTTATCAGGACGTATATCTGCCCCCTTTGTAGAAACTAACTGGCTCTGCGAAGAATAAACCTTCCCACTATTCCAAATGGAACGTCCTGTAAAAGCCTCCCGAATGTCAATCTCATAGGCAGATTGTCGTGTCCCATTTTCCGGCGATTCCATCACCCAGCCCAAACGGGGTGAACCTTCGACCACTACCAGTCCCTCCTGCATCTCACAGGTAAGACGACTGATGGTTATATTCTTCGCCTGTACAAAACAAGACAAACAAATTAGCAATGAAAGAAGAATCTTTTTGAATTTCATTTTTCAAGTATCTTTTATTTGTTCGATAAATGGGAATCTAATTCAGACAGAAGAACATAAGAACAAAAAATAAAATAGCAGTTCAATAAGCAATAGTAATAATTTCAAAGCGCAGCATTTATGTTCTTTTGTTCTTATGTCTAAAAATAAAGATTATTTGAGTACATTTTCACAAACAATTCTAGTCAATGTATCTGTATGTCCTACTTCCTTACCATCTACAAAAATGCGTAATCCTTTTCCGCAATGATAACGATCACCATTCTTATCCCAAAGAATCGTCAGATTATGACCGTGATATAATACATTATCCAAACAGAACCAATCCCACTTGTCGGCAGGAATTAAGGGGTTCACTTCAATCGTATTATCCAAACGCGGACGAAGTCCGATCAGTCCTGTAATTATCAAGTCGTTGAAAGTAGAATGGTTATAATAACGGCTACGTTCCTGATCTCCTTTCAGCCAATAACCGGTCACCTCATCTAAATATTCACCAATATAGGGACGACCACGATGGTACTGTGATTCCACATACAATTCCATCTGACGGAAATATACACTGTCAGACAATACAGTCTGCGGATAATTATTCATAAAGTTAGCCATTGCTGTCAATGTCTGTGCGGAAGCAAACGGCCAGATAGCACCGTCCCACTCACACTTGCCTACTCCACGTGTACGGAATTCCGGATGACGACGTTCTGCAGTTGTCAGTCCATAAGGAGCAGAAAAGCCTTTTTCATCCATAATTTCTTTCCAGGCAATTTCATACTTTTGGGTGGTATCCGGCAGGTTGAAATACCAGGGAATATATCCGATTGCTTCACGCACATTCGCAGAAGAGTCCGTACGCATCGTTTCAAAAAACTGATGACGTGTATTCCACAATTCATTTTCTACCAGATTTTTCAAAGTATCTGCTCTCATGCCATATTTCATAGCCATCCCCTCATCACCGGAAAGAATTCCTATACATGAAAGTGCTTTAGCATTGCCATACATATAGCTATTGATTGTCGGCCGGGCATATTTCTTCTTCCGTCCTCCACTGATTGATTCTTCCATACCATCCTGTACATCACCCTGCCAATACAATCCATTTTTCAAACGGTTCGTACGTTCCCAACGCTGATATTCGGTTTCCAGATCTTTCTTCATATCCAGCAGATAGTCCTTATCACCATCTACCATGTAACGAGCCAAAACAGCATCTGCATTCCATGAGCTGAACTTATCCATTTTCTTCATCGGACCGCCATCATTGCCACGATACCATGTATGAATAATCTGATCCAAATATTTCGGATCACGCAACCAACGGCTTTCATAAATGTGATGTCCAATTGCACAAGCAATCAAATTATATTTATCTGAATAAGAACGCTGAACGAGAAACTCGGTCATGCCATAGCCTACAGGAGTCTCCTTGATATGCTTACGGATTGACCACCAACGATAATAATACATTTCTTCAAAGTTATGTTGCGGACACTCGAACAAAGGAATATTTTCCTCCATCCATTCCGAAGCCTTTGCATTGGGAATTGCCTGAACAATATTTTCGTCTTCCATACCGTTGAAATAGTCTGCATAATGACTGAAGTCAGCATACTTTAAAAAAGCAGAAGACACATCCTTATCTGTAGAAGATGTTTTCACATTGGCAATGCCATATTCAGCCAATGGATCTTGCGCACCTGCATTTGGCAGATCATACGTCTGATCGGCAGGAGTATCTACAGTCGGAAATGTACGAGGTACGCCAGTACGGAATACGATTCGCTCCACAGCAGCCACGGGCGCATAGAACATACGCAACCCTACTCTCTTACCATCTACATATACTTGAATATTACGATCAACAGTAGAAAGGACTGCTTCTACATGATAAACCTTTCCTGCTTCATATTTCATCATATTTGCAAACCGGGAGCCGCCTTTCAATCGGAAAATGCCATCATCAGTAAGTTCCATACGAGAACAGGCTATTCCATTCTCATCCAGAAATTCAATCTGGAGTGTGCCTTTATTATTCTGGCCGGCTTTCAAATCAAATGATACTTTCAATTCTTTAGAAGCCGGAATTTTACGTTCCACTTTGGCATAATCAAACGGGTCTTTATCTTGCAGTTTCAGCCATTGACCTTCCAGAGAAACCGGAGCCCAAACCGGAGAATAAATATTCCAGTCAGTCAGTTCTGCAATTGATTTATTGTTTGAGAAATCATCGTCCGCATGTGCTGAAGCATTTATCTCTACCGGAACAGGAATGCGGGAAATCCACATATCTTCCTTATTCACACTGTAAGAAACCCATAAATCACCATCTGCAGGTATTCCATTACCTTCCTGAATACCACGTGGATATTGGGGACCGTATGATTTATAATTTCCTCCATAGCGCATTGGAGTGATTTCACCATGCACTAAATTTAATGTCGTATATTCCAACCCATCTTTACTCAAAGAGATAGCTAGCGGCCAACGAAATTCCGATGGATTATATACTGTAGCATACGTTCCGTCACTTAGACGTTGTCCCCAGATTTTTGCATTGCTATTGACAAAGCCTTTTGCACGAAGCACCGGTTCTGCCCAGGTATGTCCGCCATCCTCACTGATAGAAGTAAGTGCATGTTTCCAAAGACTGGCAATACGTCCATCCGGCAATGTATAACAATTGAATGCTTTATATCCTTTCTTCAACGGAATGAGAGGATCTTCACGGTCGGCTTCTTCCACCCACTGCATCATATACAGCGGATTATCGAGAATTTTCTGGCAAGCTTTCACAAACTCACGATCCTTACTTTTCTTAAAATATGGATAATCGGTATTCTTTTCATTAAATCCATGATTATAATAAATGAAATAGATCGGTCCGAAAGAACCGTCTTTCTTTATTTCACGAACTACGCGGCCAATACCGTTTCCATCATTGGGGTCATCCTTTTTGTCCAAAGCAACTCCATAATTCCCCATTGTAATCAGTTTGCCGGATTTAGAGACATAAAATCCAACACGTTGGTGCATAATGGCAATCAGATCTTTGGCCTGCACACCCGGACGAGATTCTTTGGTATATCCATCGGGCACTTTATAAGGAGGGAATACAATTTCCGGATTCGTCCAGTGATATCCATCCTTCGAAGTCATCAGAAAAGTCTGTGAAGGCGGTATGTGTTCATCAGAAGGGTCTGCCAGGTATTGATAGAAAAACTGGCCATTCCAATAAGCCAGCATCGGCTGATGATTATAAGTCCATCCATTGCCGTTCGAAGCATCCGGATGTTCGCGATTGGCACGTACCAATTGAATATTATGCACTCCGACTACCGGAGACAGTTGCCCGTCGTGATAAGCAGGATTTGATAATTCTTTTCCTGTATAATGGATTCTATCTTGTGCAAAGGCTGTAGTAGTCAACCATCCGGCAGCCAGTACAAAAAGAATTTTAGCAGAGTTGTTCATGATTTATTTCTGATTTTAAATTAGTTCCAGATTTATTTCTTTTCTTCCAGCAATGCCTTTACTACTGATTCCGGAGCTTTGAATATTGTTCCATGCTTATGTCCTACAGGGATGCTTACCTCTTCTGTTACATCTGTAAAGTTCCGGAAATCCTTCGTACGCATAGCGCCATATATTTTTTTCTTATATACATCAAAGTAGATTAGATAATCGTCGCCCAACTTCTCTACAGACGGGCCTTCTACAAAGGATTCAGTGAAAGGCTGGGATGCGGGCGAATAAGGACCGGTCATAGAATCGGAAAAAGCGATTTTCAGATTACGTTCCGGACGGGTGTTATCCTTGAGTACCATTACATAGTCATTCTTTGCCCGTTTCACGATAACGGCATCAATGGTGCTGAATCCCGGATCATACAAAAGTTTTGCTTTCGAAACGGTTTTAAAATCTTTTGTAGTGATATAGTATAAACGATGATTATTATTCTCTTCTTCTATTCCCTTTTCGAAACGTCCGGGGACACAGGAAGCCCATACGACCATGAACTGATCGTTCTCGTCGTCATAGAAAATTTCCGGAGCCCATACATTAATAGTAGTCGGTTCGTCTGCCATTACAGGAATCATCTGTTGTTCCGACCAATGGATCAGATCTTTGGAATGTGCGTAGCCAAATCCTAAATCACCTTTCCAACTTGTAGTCCAGACCAAATGGTAGGTTCCATCCGGAGTACGTACCATCGAGGGGTCCCGCATGAGCTGGTGCTGTCCCAGTTCCGGCTTTAGCCAAACTCCCGGAATACTGTCCCAATGCATTCCGTCCTCACTGTATAAGTATCTCAAACCCTCATCAGCCGGTTCATGAAACGAAGTGAACATGTAGTAGTCTTTGTTCCCCCCACAAGAAGCCAGAAACAGAAGACTTATTGCGGCTAATGTATTTCTTAACTTTTTCATTTGTATATTCTATATTTGTATCTTTTATACAGAGGAGACGATGGAAAGCGCCATTTGTACTCAAATATACTAGAAGAATCAGTAGATTCAAAATTTATATACGATAAAAGGGCGACTCTCCGAGCCACCCTTTCCACCATCAAACAAACTAACCATTTACAATGGGAAAGAATTTCACTTCTTTTTATAGTATCTTATTTTTTAATTATAGAGAACCTCCACGGGCTTTTACACGCTTATACCATTCCTCACGTTCTTTCTTCAGATCATATCCGCGTTTAGCCAGATAGTTATTGATACGTCCTTTGTATTTTCCGAAAGCAGCGTGTTTCTTATTCGAATTTTCTGCATCCAACGCAAATTCACGGGCCTCAATCAACCATGCATAGATTTGAGCTTTTTCTTCTTCTTTCAAAGTAGGAATCATGTCCAGATGTGAGTCATAAGTCACTTTTACTACTCCATAAGTCATGCCATCTTTAACGGCTTCTATTTGCCTTTCATCAAGAAAGAGAGATAAATTGGCAGGAAAAGCGAAATGTGAACGATATAGCGCTGCATCTTTTTCATTCTCCGCGGCTTTCAAAGCTTCATTTTTAGCCTCACCGGTCAACCCAGATTCTTTTATCTTCTTGATTTTAGCATCCCGCACTTCATAAATATCATTTAATTCGAAGTAACGATTGGCTATGACATTGCGAACATCTTCGGCTATTTTCGCATCTGTAAGTCCGAGTTTATCAACGATCTTTTGTGATCGGCCGACAATAGACTTTACATATTCAGGATCACGATTCTCTTTATTTAAGTCGACTGCCTGCGCAGACATCCAACCGGAAATAAAAAGCAATGATAGTATCAGTATCTTTTTCATAATTACATTAATTTTCCTTTTTCAGCCAATGTATCGTAGTTGTTCTTCATATCTCTCCAATCTACTTTATGCTTTGTGCTGATACCGTTGATATATTTTTCAATATTCGTATATCCGTCACCAGTACAGTCTTTATTGGTATCACTCGGATCGTTCGGATTTAATCCGTTAGCAATTTCCCATTCGTCCGGCATACCATCTTTGTCTGTATCAACATAAGGAGTACCTTTGTATTCAGGATAACCACCCATCTGGCGAACATCAGTAATAATACCCTGCTTATAAGAATCTTTCGGCAAACGACGATACTTGAACTGTCCGTCTTCCCCCATTGACTTAGGAGACAAACCTGTCAAGTCACCATAAGCGTCTTTAGGAAGTTTCTTTTCATAATAAGGAATACCTGTTCTAACTTCTTCAATCACACGTTCGTCAACAATATCACGACAAGGAATATTCGCGCCTACATGTTTCAATACATAGTCATAAGCATCTTTAGCTCCCATGATATTGATATACGGCATCTCGAACGGCTGATAGCTACGCATGTATTCAGTATATCCGTCAGTGTTCGGTTGAGTTTCAATCTGAATACCGCCATTCCAGTTGTCTTTAGTTATTTCAGGATAGCCTTCCATTATATTTCCGTCGGCATATACTCGCCCATATTCTTTATGATCCAGCTTACTACGTCCTGCTTCCGGTTTCAAGATACGATGTCCTACATTGGAATCCTTAGGAGTAGCAGGTCCCGGTTTGTAGTAGTTGTTAATCATATTGAACATCGCGGTATAATCACCACCATCAGAAGAACGGTGCACCCAATTGAATACTACATTATTAACGAAATTAAATATACCATTCCATCCGATAGAAGGGTTACGGCCAGAGTTACTAGCCCAAAGGTTACGGGCAAACGCACAGTTCTCACCACCTAACGTACTACCGAACGCATGATTGTATGTATCCAACGCTTTTGCCGAGATAGTATTTTGAATAGTTACGTTTACAGTAGGAAGTTTCAAATCTTTGCTTTCATATTGTCCTTCACTCGGGTCGTACATGTGGCGATAGAAAGAAATGTTTTCATCCAATCCCCATGTACAGGAGCAGTGGTCGATCATTATATTACCAACAGGGTTACCTCCGAAAGAGTCATCACGATGCCATACTTTCGTTTCTCCACGACGGAAACGCATATGACGTACAACAACATCATGTGTATCTACCCAAAATGATTCTCCAGCAATACAAACACCGTCTCCTGGAGCTGTTTGTCCGGCAATAGTTACGTAAGGAGCACGGACGATAATCGGAGATTCCAGACGGATGATACCGGCAACATTAAATACGATAATACGTGCACCACCAGTTTCACATGCTTCACGGAAAGAGCCCGGTCCACGATCATTCAGATTTGTGACAGTTATCACTTTACCTCCACGACCACCGAAACTGTACATACCACCACCTTCAGCACCTGGGAATGAAGGGATATCAGCCTGTGGCAAATCGTACGGACGACCAGCCCAAGGAATATATGGACGTCCTTCTCTAGCTTCTTTTTGTACTATCGGCAACGCTTTTGCCCATGCTTCATCAGAGCGTTTCCGCTCTTCAGTCATCATTTTTGTATAGTTTTCTTTGGCTTCGCCAGATATTTGTGGGTATTGCGCCCATGCAACGGTCGGAGTCAACATTGTTGCAGCAAAAACTGCTAAAAGTACCTGTTTCTTCTTCATTTTTATTTGGTTTTGTGAAGTTGTTAATTCAAAAATACAATAATAAGACGAAAGAAGAAAAGATTTGTAATCAGTGATGATGATCTTTTATCAAATGCGGGGGAGAGAAACGACTTTCCAGTCTCCAATGGTCCGTGTAGTACTATCGAGAATCACTTTGCTGAAAAGTGTCTTTTTCTGCCGGTCATTTCTCTATCGGAAGAAAAAACGACGAAGGAAGGAATGTGTCACACACGAAATCCGAATAACCGGAATAGCTTGGTGTAAAAGAAAAGAGGGAATCTTAAGATTCCCTCTTTTCACATTTTCTCTTCTATTAGCTGCCGTCAGAGAGCCGGATCGGGAGCTTCGCCACTGTCGCTGCCACCGGAAGGAGGAGTTACTCCACCGCCTTCATCAGGATCGGGAGCTTCACCTTCACCAGGCGTTATCGTTCCGTTGCCTCCGGAAGGCTTTGAGGGAGCCGTAATACCTTTACGACGATTATAAGCAGCTTTTGTTTCGGCTATGACTTGGTTGAGAGCAGTAAGAAACGCTGAAGCTTCCGTTATGGAGGGAGTCAGTATATTGACAGCGGTTATGTGCATCACCAAGTCATCGTAGAGTGAATCAAGCTGCGCACGCACAGTCTTTGAGTCCGCAACCGATTCTGCTGTACGAGTAACGGAACGGGCGTCTGTCAGTGCCGAATAGTTTTTATTGGCGGTTTCGAGTGCCGTTAATATGGCATCCAAATTGAGTGCCGTAACGGCGGTTTTCACGGCTTCCTTGCGGAAATCAAGCAGTAGTCCGCTGATGGCTGCCGTTTCCTCCATATTGCGCATGCGTGCCAGTCCGGTATAAGGGCGCACCGTGATTTCCAAGGTATTATATGCATCTCGTTGCGCTGCCAACGGTGAGTTTTTGGCCGCACGGACAGTAGCCAACAAATAACTGACATACGAATCGCGTTCGGCATCCAGTTTCAGTAAATCCTTTGTTTCGGCGTTGGCCGTGGAACGGTTCACCAGGTCTTCCATTTGTACCAACTTCGGCTTGATGCTGTTCACGATGTTTGTTACTGTCAGTTTGGAAATACTTCCTGCGGTGAGGAGTGTCAGCACACGATTCATGAAATTGGTGTACTCAGTGTTGTTCAGTTGTGACAGTGTGATACCGTCTGCTTTTTGATAACTTCCCATAATTTTTTCTTTCGGGATTCATACTTGTTCTATCTATCTCTGAAAAATTCGAAGTCCGGACAAGCCCGCGAAATGGTTGCTGTAAATTCGCGGACGTTTTGCATACCTGTGAAAGCATTTTTTAAAATTTGCAGGCGTTTTTCAAGCTTGCAAAAGCGATTTAAAAAGTTTTCCGGCATTTTACAAGCTTGGGAAAGCGTTTCTGGAAGTTTGCAGGCATTCAGCAGGCTTGGGGAAGCGTTTTGAGAAGTTTGCGAAGGCAAAGATAACTAAAATCAGCTGATTTAACGAACAAAAATTCACCAATTCCTGCCGTCTTCTCAAAGAAAAGAGGGAGGAACCGGTGAATTTCTATGGTTTTCGATGCCGAAGCATCCTGTGATTCATCTCCGATGTAATTATCCCTGCACCGAAATGCAGGGTTCTTATCGAAGGAAGTTGAGTTTTTTATTCAGCCAGCGGGTCAAAAGTACCGTTTGCGCCACCGTTGTTGTAATCTCCCCAGCCGATGGTTTGCAGCAATGTACTATTATTACCCTGGATACCTTGATGGAAACCAAGGATATAATACCTTGGAAGGAACGCGATATACAATGGAGAATGGCTATCATCATAAGAATCGCCTTTCTTTGTCTTACGGGTCAAATAATTTGAATAAAATTCTTTCAGCCTATCCTGTTCGCTGGCAAGATCCTTTCTCAAATCCATTGCAGCCGGACGGGTAATTCCAGCTTTTACTAACGGATCGTCGTCAACATTTGTTCCACCAATGCCACCGTTTACAGTTGTACGGAATTCAAGATTCTCGCGACGTTGTCCGTTGAGTGGCTTAAAACCAAGATATGTACATGTGTTTCCACCCCAGCCAGTCAGTTTCCAAGTAGCAGGCGCACCTTCAGGAAGTTCTATGCCGCCATCAAACAACATCCAGCGACGCATATCATCGAAACGTTTTCCTTCGTATGCCAATTCAATTTGACGTTCATACATGATAGCTGCCATACATTTAGCTTGGTCACCGTCCAAACCTGCTTCCAATCCATAATTATTTTCAGCTTTATAACCAACACGAGCACGGATTTTTTGTAATTGATCAACGGCAACTCCCATCTCACCCGCATTACATGCTGCTTCTGCATAATTAAGTAATACTTCCGCATATCTAATCTCCATATACGGCGCGGCAGAACGTGTGAATCCCCCGGACTTTTCATCATAGACATAACGGGCAATAGCATTCACATCTCTGTCATCAGAGCGTTTACGTACATAAAAACCTTTTACATCATTAAGGAGACCATCAGCGCCATAGGTCACACTGCTATTGGCTTCAATATCATCTACATAAGCTGCATCCGTATACCAGGTATAGTTCCAAAGTTCATAATCAGGACCATTGTGCGGGTATCGGTTCCCTTGTGTCGTAGGATTACCGACAAACGACCAACGAATTCCCGGGAAAGCGAATGTACGATAGAAGCGCGGATCACGATCGACGAAAGGAAATTCGCGATAATAAGGTATATCTGATTTAGTTAACGTATTGTATGTTTCACAAGTTGCAGGTATCTTGCCGTCAGACATAGGAAACATATCTACCAACATGGCGGAAGGTGTTTTGCCACCTCCTCCTCTAGCATTGTACGGCCGGATGCCATTTTCCCATGTATTATTCTTACGATAATCAGGAACTCCTTCCGTCAGCGTGTTGTGTAGCGTTACAAATACAGCTTCTTGACTCGGCACTTCAGTAAAAAGATTAGCCCAACCGGAAGCGTTCACACCGGGATTACTTTCATTAGCCAAGCCATATCCGGCAGCTGTCAGCACGTCAATAGATCTTTTTATATCATTGTAAGCCTGTGTCCAACGAGACAAATCATTGGAGCGATTAAATAACGGACTGGCATATAGTACACGTACTCGACCCAACAAAGCCACTGCTGTACCGGAAGTAACACGACCGTAATTATCACCAGACATCCATTGTCCGGCTCCCGTAAAAGGTGCTAACAATGTTTCAGCTCTCTCCAAATCGTCACAAATAAATTTGAAACAATCCTTTGCGGAAGAACGGGGAACAACAGAACTTTCAACAGGTTCCTGTACTTCCGTAATGATGGGCACACCACCATACCATTTCACCAAATTATAATAGCACCATGCACGAAAGAAGTAAACCTGCCCTAACAACTCATTCTTTTCTTCCTGCGAAAGCGTGCTTCCTTCAATGCCTGCAATGACATCATTAATATTACGAATACGTCCATAAGCGGAAGTTATAGGATCACCTTTCGTTCCTTCAAAGTAATCAGGTACAGGATTATTTCCGGTTTGATAAGTCAACGGCTTGAGTGGATCGACAAAAGCACTGAATCCACTATATTCTTCAGTCGACTTAGATTGGTCGTCTGCTAAACCGGTACTGTTATACATTGAACTGGGAGTAGCCTTAGGATCTGGCAGACATACTCTATAAACATCTGCTACACGTCCCAGTGCACCACTCCAATAATTATAAGCATCGGCAGTAGTGCTGTCAAAGTTCTGCTTGTCTTGCATGAACTGGTCGCTACAAGAAGTAAACGCAGTCATCGCCCAAAAAGCTACGCTGATACGGAATATATTTTTTCTTTTCATTTTACTGTTCTTTTAGAATGTTAAATTAACACCAATCGTGAATTTACGCAGGGTAGGATAATTCCCATAAGTAGTCATCGGATCAATAAAATTATCCGGATAAGGATTATAGAAACTTAATAGATTCTGTCCTGTAATGTTAAAACGGCAACTTTCGATACCTATCATTTTTGTATATTTTGACGGTATACGGTAAGCTAATGTAACGCGATTCAGTTTGACACGTGTTCCGCTTACTCTCCAGAAAGAAGAAGTTACTGCATTCACGCTGCCCCATCTCAAGTTCGGATATTTTCCATTGCGATTGGCTTTCACCACTACATTACCTGCTGCATCTACTACGTCGTTATACACAAACATATTGTCTGTAGTCCAGAACGAAGGCATATTTGCATATTCCAAATCATTATACTTATTAGCCGATGTTCCTTGGTTTCCTAAAGAAATTGCATCATCAGGCAAGAAACTATAACCACCCCAGCTCGCATTAAACTGAGCTGTCAAAGAAAGCCCCTTCCATTCTGCGTTCAGGTTCATTGTCATGCTGTAAGGATTGCTTCGATTAGATAACCGTACTTGGTCATCTTCAGAGCTAACCACACCATCCGGTCCGGCGTATGTACCATCATCTTGTCTGGCTCCACGCACGTCTTTATAAATCAACATACCCGGTTTTACATCTTCTTTAACGTTACCCATATAGGAAGTAATATTGTACTTGGCAAAATACTCGTCAATATCCTGATAGCTGCGGAACATACCGATACACTGCATACCCCAGATGCCTTGATCCAAACGATCACCCTTCTTATAGCTCTTATAAGTAGGCTTCTGATCCCAGTCTCTTACCAAAATCTCATTATCACTATACCCGGTGTTCAACTGAATTTTATACTTAAAATCCTTACCTATCTTGTCTCTCCATGTAGCAGACAGTTCGACACCATAAGTATTCAATTCTCCATAATTCACTTTCGCAGAATTAGCTCCCACTGTAGATGGAACAGAGGCATTATAACTAAGCAACATCTCACGGTTCCATTCATAGTAAGCGTCAATATTGAATGATAAACGATTATCGAGAACATTGAAATCAAGCCCCAAATTACCTTTATAAGATTTATCCCAATGAGCATCCCGATTGATTGCTGCATTGTTTTTATTCATTGTGAGGTGACTACCGGCATTGGCCTCTGTACTAGTGCCAAATACTGGCCCTTTATCCTTATCTGTTCCGTAAGTCTGCAACCATTGCCATGCTGTTGTATTATCACGACCGGTCAAACCAAAAGATGCACGCAACTTTAAGTAATCAATCCATGTAACGTTCTTAGTAAACCATTCTTCTTGTGAAACCACCCAACCAGCAGATACTGACGGGAAAAATCCCCAATAATTTTCAGGAGCAAACTTGGTGGAAGAATCCGAACGAAGCAGGAACTCCAGTAAATATTTGTTATCATAAGAATAATTCAAACGACCGATATAAGATAAATTACCCGACTCAAAACGAGTGAATTCTGTACTAGGAGTACTATTCCAGTCTACCGAATTAGATTGTCCTGTCGTAAATTCGTATGGGTTAGTAACCATACCGTACAAATATTCTGTTTCTGATTCAGACTTTTCAATGGAGAATAAACCTCCTACAGAATGTAGTCCGAAATCCCTATTATATGCTGCAGTAAAGTTCATCTGATAGTTATCCGAACGAGTCATGGAACGAGACAAATATCCAGTAATATCACTTGTACTGGAGTTAACCACCGGTTTTCCACTATTTGCCAAATAAAAACTAGTATTTTCAAATGCACTGTTATCCGCTCCTTCAATTGGAGTATACAAATGTTCTCCACTACCAGAACGAGTCTCCAAATAATAAAGATTATAAGAAGTACCATAATCATTTGTCTTATTCGTATTGACACTCTTCGAATAAGTAAACTTCAATTTCAGTCCTTTCAACCATTTATTCCATCCGAAATCGTATTCCAACCCGGCATTAATATTCATGTTTGATGTCATGTTTCGTTTATAGTCGCCATTATTCTGAAGTACATTGAAATTGTAATTCTGAATATTACTTACCGATGAATTAGTAGGACCGTAAGCAGCTACCGCATATTCACCCACATATTCGGGAATATAATAAGGATGTGTCAACAGCGTATTGTAATCTTTCTCTGCAGACGAACCTCCGACCTGATTCAGAGGAGTATTTTTCTTTCCATAATCACCGGAGACCTGTACATTCGCTTTTATCCACTTGCTGATTTTCACATCTACACCAGCACGGTAATTCCAACGATTGTAATCCAGCTTACCTAAGTTACCATCCTGATCAAAATAAGAAATTCCGGCAAAATAACTGGCTTTTTCAGTAGCACCGCTCAGGTTTACACTATGCTGCTGCGTCAATGCGGATTCCCAATATTTATCCAGTAAATCATAGTGCAAACTTTTCATGGCATTCAACTCATCCTGCTGAAAAATAGCTCTTAACGGATCAATACTTGTCTCCGTCGGGTCAGCCATACGTACTGCATTCCATAACTTGCCATACTCATACGCATTCAACATCTTAGGACGAGATACTTCATCTGTAATACCAAATGTTCCATTATATGAAATTTTAGGCGCACCTAACTTTCCCTTTTTTGTGGTTACCAGAATAACACCATTTGCTGCACGAGCACCGTAAACTGCTGCAGAAGCATCCTTCAAGATAGAAATACTTTCCACAACTGATGGATCTAAGTTGTTAAACGCTTCCGCACCCAAATTAGTATAAGTACTTCCCACTTTTACTTCCGTAGGATAAATGTAACCATCAATAACATACAATGGCTGCAGGTTGGTACCTCCCATTTCTTCCAACTCACCATTCTGACGAATAGTAATCGTAGCGTTTTGTCCCGGACGAGTATCACCTCCGTTTACAGAGATACCATTTGCCAAACCGCTCAATGTACTGGCCAAACTTCCACTTGAAATATCCTGAATATCATCAACGGGAACAGTGGCGATAGCACCAGTCAAATGCGCTTTCTTCTGCGTACCATAACCCACAACTACAACTTCATCCAATTGCTGCGTATCTTCCTTCAAGATGATCTTTGTCAATTTGAATGGAGCAGAAAAACGTTGTGGTACATATCCTATATAAGAGATTTCCACTTCCTTACCATCAGGAACATTCAACATGAAATTTCCATCCAAATCCGTTATTGTTCCCACTGTTGTTCCCACGACCTTTATGGCAGCTCCAATAATAGGTTGCTCGGTCTCATCCAGCACAACTCCTTTGAATGTTTTAGTATTCTGTGCTATTGTCGGCAAAGCCATCACAAAAGCAAGAAGCAGGCTGATACTGATTCTATATATATTCTTATGTTTCATCTTTATCGTATTCTAGATTTATTATCTTTTTAATTTAACCAACGCGGGTCGCCACTACCATGAGCGAATACTTCGGGAGCACTCGGCGTAAAATCACCGTTTGCAGCATCAGCGAATCCCGGATCCACGCCATAAGCAGAATTGCTCTTATCACCATCCGCACGATTGGATGTCTCATCCAGTGGCAATGCGCCATTGTACCAATAACAGTTATTTTCAAAAGTTGCAGCTACCTTTGTACCCTGCATTCTTATACGACGATTGAAATTTCCCGAAAATGAATCAATAAACAAATTGTTCTTTGAAATCACCTCGTTATGTGTCTGCGACCAGCCATTGCCATTAAAACTCTGTCCGGAATAGGAGAGATTATAGAATGTATTGCTTATAAATGTCATCGATCCTCTTGACCAACCATCATAACTGGTTGTTTGTCCACCTCCATAACGTAAAAAACGAGAACCGTTTTGGTTATGACTATAAATCGTAGAATTACTAACTTCGAAGTCTTTCACAATAGAACTGCCAGAGTTAAAGTTTATCAGATCGGCAGCTTGATAGCAATCTATTACACAATTTCTGATTGCAAAATTTTGGATACCATACTTCTTTCCATTAATGTGAACTAAGTATTTTCTAACAGCCTTGATATTGCAAGATTGGATAACCATAGGATTAGTTACTTTTCCATGATCGGTTCTCTTTGTATCCAATATCTCTTCCGGAACATCACCAAACTTTAAAAAAGCCCCATCTGTCACTACATCACAATCAAAGTTGATAAACTTCAAAGCTAATCCTCCACCACAAGTAATAATCGAAGCCGGAGCCGTGAATTTCACATTCGCATTCCCTCGTGTTTTATTTCCGCGTAACTGTACATTATTTACGCCAAAGTTCAAATCTCCTGAAATATAATACGTCCCTCCTGCTTCCAGTTCGAAAGCAACTTCTGTATCTTTTCCAGTAGTCACCGGATGTTCTGCAAAATATGTGGTCAAATCTGTACCATTAGGAACAAGCGTTGCGGCAACAAGTGTAGACCAACTGATTTCAGTGGCGGAAGCGGAAGCTGTATTATTCAACTTTTCATTCCCCAATGCTGCAATCTCAACCTTATAGTTCGTATCTTCTACCCAAGGACATACCACAGCTGTCCCGTCTACAATGCTGTCCTTCACTACAGCTACAGGATGGTCGGGGTCATCTACAATATACATAGAAAATTTGTAACCACCTGCACCCATAACAACCGACCAAGTAACTTTTACATTATTTTCAGTTGTAGCCAGTTTTTCAAAAGCCACATCCGATGCTTTCGGCGAATCCAATTGCGTATTCGTCACGCCACCGGAGAAAGTTTCTTCATCAAAACCATCTCCCGCACAAGAGCCCATAAATAAGATCATCGATAAACAAGCTATGCTCCCGACGACTTTCGTTTTAATCTTCATCTTACTCTTCATAGATTAAATTTTAATTTAAACAAAAATAATATATTATATCTTCAAAATCTAAAAGTTCTTTTAAGGAAAGACGTACAATCAAAAAATATGTAATCACTTAAAAGAATAAAAAAATAGATTTTGCTTTTTTTTCTCTCTATCATATTAACTATATCATAATCTCCTCCTATCTTTACTGAAACACCTTTTTCAAATACTTAATATTCGTACCATAATTCTTTTTCACGTTCCGTACGTCATCCTTGTCACGCGAACGTTCTATCACCAGCCATCCACTCCATCCCATCTTATCCAGTGTCTTTTTCACCTTATTCATATCTAATCGTTCATTATAAGGTAAAGTCACTCCATCAGTATCCGTACAGTGAATCTGGCAAATCCTCTTTTTCCCCAGAATCTTCAGCTCCTTGCACAAATCCCTTCCATTCTCCAATGCATTTTGAAATTTAAAATAGATCTTGATTCCCGAAGAATTAATTTCTTTCAGCAGTTTCACATCTCCTTTAGCATCCAGTTGAGTTTCAATGCCGATAACTACTCCTTCAGAAGCAGCCATATCTCCCACCTCCTTCAAACGTTTTACAACTTCTGTTCGAAGTGCTGAATTCTTTTCCCATCCAGTTTCGATTCCCCCCAAAGGAAGAAAAGCTACTTTAGTATTCATTACTCTCATTGCATGAAGGCAGTCTTGAACCAACTCTTTATAATTAGCACGTTCCAGAAAAGACTGTCCGTAGAAACCGGACATAGCAATAGAAGAAACCTCTAATTGATATTTTTGAGCAGTTTCACGAAATAGCTGCTGAAAATGAGGTTCCCGCAATTTATTATCAAACATTTCTCTCTTGCCAAGGCCACCCATATCTAGTTCGACGCCGTCACCATTCAATTCGTGTACCAATTGAAATGAACCGATTTTCTGACGCTTCAGAATCATCCAGTCACATACAGCTATTTTATAACGTTGTTCCTTTTGCTGCGATCCGGCAATCGCTAATAGAGGGAAACACTCTGCAAGTATTAATATCCAAAGGATATGTTTGAATAAATTTCTTCTTGTTTTCATCTTATTGCCTACAATTTACATAGTAGACGTATGAAAGAGATTTTTGTAATCACCTATAAAACAGAGAATAACTATAAATGTGGCAGAGTATAGTCTAATGAAAATAAGATAATGACGGTATCCGGGAGAAATAGTGACGCTATTTTAGCCGGATACCGTCACTATCCCGAGCATATAGTGTCGCTATTTTCCGAGAAGTAACAATAAAAGTAAATGTAAAAAAATGGGCTGCCGGACCATAAGAAGTCCGACAGCCCTGTCAACCCAAAAACGATACCTATGAAACACTGTGTGTTATTTCAATTCAAATTTTAAATATTTGCCGTGAACAAGTTCATCATGTGTAATATGATATTTATTAAACTTTTGACCATTCAACAGTACCTTATCAATATATAAAGTTCCTGGTTGAGTGCGATTAGTTTCAATTATTAGCTCTTTCTCTTTATACCATTTCGGATCTAACCGAATCGTTACCTTATTAAAAACCGGAGTCGTCAATGTATATTCGGGTAGTCCGGGACAATCAGGATAAAAACCAATCATATTGAAAATAGCCCAGGAAGACATCGTTCCCGTATCATCGTTTCCTGGAATACCATCAGGTTTGGTAGTAAAGTACTTGTCTATTAAACGTTGCGTCTCTTTCTGTGTGCGCCATTCTTCACCTTTAAAATATGAGAATAAATGGGCATAAGCAATATCCGGTTCATTTGCCGGGTCATAAAGCCCTTCGTCAAAAACCATTTGTAGCTTATCAATAAAAGGTTTCTTCCCACCCATTAGTTTTGCCAAGCCATATACATCATGTGGCACATAGAATGTATAATTCCAGGAATTACCTTCATGGAAACCGGGATTCGGTTCAAAGTTTTCTCCTTGTCTCGGATTAAACGGACTGTAAAAAGTTCCATCCGGAAGAATCGGACGGAAAGTACCAAATTCTTTGCTATAATAATGTTTGTATCCCAGAGAACGCTTGTAGAATATCTCTGCATCTTTCTTTTTACCCAAAGCCTCTGCAAAGCGAGATAACGCAAAATCAGCAATATAATATTCCAATGCATGAGATACGGAATTGTCATACTGTTCGCGAAGAGGCACATATCCCTTGGACATATAATCATCATTATCAGGACGCATCAAGTTTTCCGCTCCGGGTAATGTAGCAGATTTATACATTGCTTCATAAGCCAAATCAACATCAAAATCACGCAAACCTTTCATCCAGGTATCTACAATTACCGGAATACTCGGATCACCTTCCATTGTCAATGTTTCCCTGCCATATAATTCCCATTTAGGCAACCATCCATGTTCGCGATACATATCGAGCATTGTACGTACCATTTCCATCTGACGTTCCGGATAAACCAAAGTCAACAATTGATGAACATTGCGGTAAGTATCCCAAAGAGAAAAGACAGTATAGCGATCTCCTTTTGTTGTCAAAATCTTATCACTTTCCATTGCCAGATATTCTCCGTTTACATCCTGCAAAATATTAGGATGAATCAGCAAATGGTAAAGTGCTGTGTAAAATACAGTTTTTTGAGCATCCGTACCACCTTCTACAGTTATGCGTGACAAGTCATCATTCCATTTGGAGCGTGCTTCAGCATGAATCTGCTCGAAATTCTTTCCAGCCTGTTCACGATCCAGATTCAACCGGGCATTTTCTATACTTACAAAAGAAACTCCCATTTGTACTTCTACCTGCTCACCTTCTTCTGTGTCGAAGGAGAAATAAGTACCGATGTCATCTCCTGCTATTTCTTTTCCGTAGCGAGTATAAAGTTTATACTTTCCCTGGTCCGGATCCCATTCAGCCTCAACACCCGTCATCGCACGTTGTTTCTTCCAATACCCTGTTGCAGAAGGGCTCTTTTTAACCCGTAATACAAAGTAAATAGGAAACACAGCTTGAGGGTTATAACAGAATGTACCAAGCAATTTGACTCCTTCCACCTCACAATCGCTTACACGACGAAGCATGGCACCGCTCTCATTCGTTAATCCTTCACCTAAATTCAACAATATATGACTTTTTCCTTTTGGAAAAGTAAAACGGGCAATACCGGTACGAGGAGTAGCCGAGACTTCTGTTTTTACGTTGTATTTAGTCAGATAATTAGAATAATAACCCGGTGAAGCCTGTTCATCCTTATACTTACTACCATATTCCTTATAATCCACATTCAGTTCTCCGGTAGTAGGCATCAGCAATAAAGAACCTAATTCCGGACAACCGACTCCACTCAAATTTACATGAGCATATCCGGTAAAGAAACAGTTTGTATATTCATAAGGCGTAGACCACCACCGTGCGTCTTTATCATAGGTATTTTCAGAAGATCCCATCACATTGAAAGGAACCACAGACATCATACCATTTGGACAAATCGCTCCGGGATTGGTAGTCCCGAAATTAGTAGTTCCGATAAAAGGATCTACATAATCTATCAAAAGACCTTTATCCGTATTTTTTAGGGGAGGGCTCCCCCCTTCCCCCGCATAGGCGGAAAGAAGGGAAAAAGCAAGTGTGTAAGTTAATATAATACGTTTCATATCTTTATTAAATGATACTCGTTCGTTTCGTAAAATCGATAATCTCTTTTATATATCCGAAGGCCATACCTACCACAGTATCTGCCGCACCATAATAAACAGCAACACGTTCACCATCTTGCAAAGCAGCACAGGGGAATACTACATTAGGAACGTCACCCTGAAGTTCGTAAGGAGCAGCCGGACCTATCAGATATTCACGTGTACGGTAAAGAACTTTTTCCGGATGATCTTTATCCAATATGGCAGCTCCCATAGCGTAACGGAAACCATTACAAGTAGTGATTACACCGTGATAGAACAGCAACCAGCCTTCATCTGTAAGGAAAGGAACTGAACCTGCACCAATCTTTGTACACTGCCAAGCGCTTTCCGGGAAAGGAGTCACTTTCATTACACAACGGTGTTCACCCCAATATTTCATATCCGGGCTATAGCTGATGTATATATCGCCAAACGGAGTATGTCCATTATCACTGGGACGACTCAACATCGCATACTTGCCATCGATCTTCTGCGGGAAAAGTACACCATTACGATTGAAAGGCAAGAAAGCATTTTCGCACTGGAAAAACTCCTTAAAGTCAAAAGTATAGGCAATACCAATCGTAGGGCCATGATAGCCATTACACCAAGTCACCCAATAGCGGTCTTCAATCCATGTAACACGAGGGTCGTATTTATATTCCGACTCAATCATTTCCGTGTTACCTGCTTTAAACTGAATAGGTTCATGATTGATATCCCAATGAATTCCGTCCTTACTAAAACCTGCAAAGATATTCATCTGTACAGCTTTGTTATCACAACGGAATACGCCTGCAAAACCATCCTCAAAAGGAACAACAGCACTATTGAAAATACTATTAGATGAAGGAATATGATAACGTCCGATAACTGGATTTTGTGAGTAACGCCACATAACGTCCGTACATCCGACAGGACGATCTTCCCAAGGAATTTGAATTTTATTCATAATCGTTGATTTTATATTATTTATTTTTTGAGTCATCATACGTGAAAGGTATGAAATAAGTAATCAGAAAAGCTGGAATAGTTGCGATTAACACATAGATAAAGAAATTACGATATCCTAATAAGTCACTAAGATAACCACTAACCATTCCCGGAAGCATCACTCCCAGATTCATGATTCCTGAAGCAAATGCGTAATGTGACATTTGATGTTTGCCTGGAGCAATCTGTTGCATCATAAACAACGTCAATCCGACAAAACCAAAGCCATAACCAAAATATTCCATTGTTATACAAGTTCCGATCAGATATACATTAGTAGGCTGTGCAACTGCCAAAAAAGTATAGGCAACAAACGGAAGATTAAAAATACAACAGAGAGTGAACAGTGTCTTTTTCAATCCGAACTTAGAGACATAAATACCTGCTAACAATGAGCCTAAAACGAAAGCAGCGGAACCAAAGATACCATTTAGCGTGCCGATCTCTGTTAACGACAGTCCTAAGCCGCCTACATCCCTTGAAGCACGTAAAAACAGCGGAGCTATTTTCATGATAAAGCCTTCTGCCAAACGATATAAAATAATAAAACAGATGTAATAAAGAATATGCTTTTTAGTAAAGAAGTTAGCAATTACTGCTACCAATTCGTGTCCAACCTCCGATGCAGTTTTCTTTGTTGTTGACGGAACCTGTGTAGAAGGTAACATTTTTATATGATAAATACCGATCAGTACCATTATTGCCGCAATTACGCCGAAAATAATCATCCATGCAGATGAATACGCTCCTTTGTTAGCATCTATCGAAGCACCTTCTATTGCTCCGAAGTGCTCTGCCAATGCTCCTGCCATAGCAACTAATCCTCCATTAGCAACCAATTTGGCTACATTATAAAAAGCCCCTTGAACTCCGATATATTTTGCCTGATCTTCCTTGTTCAATTCAGCCATATATACACCATCACAAGCAATATCGTGCGTTGCTCCACTAAAGGCAATCACTGCCATCGTAGAGATACTTATAGCGAAAAAGTAATCGAAAAACAAAGAAAAGGCTACTACTCCAAACAATACACCACTCAATAATTCTGTAATCAATACGAAGAATTTTTTCGTCCGATACATTTCAAGAAAAGGACTCCACAAAAATTTCAGTGTCCAAGGCATCATAATCAGAGAAGTCCAGAATGCAATTTGCGTATCCGAAATTCCAAGATCCTTAAACATGAAAACAGAAACCAGATTAATAGCAATAAAGGGAAGTCCCATTGCAAAATAAGCAGTAGGTACCCAGCAAGCCGGGTTAATAGTTTTTCGTTGAGAAACAGTTTTATTCTGTTGCATAAATCATAGTATATAGATGAAAAAAACATTTTTCTGACCCATCTATATATAATACAACTAAAGGGGGGAAACTACTAACGTCTCCCCCCTACTTTTTTTATTTTATTATCACTTCGTCTATAAAGAACCACGAAGGATGGCCTACACCATAATGCCAAGTCGGACATTCTTTCGTTCCAGTGACTTCTACTTTTACATAACGAGTTTTTATCGGTCCAGCTGATTCAGCCTTGACCCTGCGGAATTTTACCTCACCCGTACGTTCTTCCGGTAAATCAATCGTTTTCCAATGCGTATAATGTTCACCGTCATCAGCATATGAATAAACCACCTTTAGAGGAAAAAGAATCCAGGCCCCTATTTGATGAAGAAAATCTGTTTCCACACTATGTATCTCTTTCGCTTCGCCCAAATCTATAACGAATGCACCATCGGTTCCTTCCCAACCAATCCAGCTATCAACAAAGGTTGCTCCACCAAACAAACCGTCAACCAATGCGTCTTTTCCTAATGCCGCATATTTTCCCGAAGGAGGAATTAGATAAGTAACTTTTGCACCCAAAGCCAAACTTTTTTCTTTCTGTGGCATGTAACGTTCCCTATACAATTTGCAATAGTCTATCGGTGAATTGGAACGTTCATTCAATGTAGGAACTTGAAACTCTTTCACGCGTTCCTCAAAAAGGTCTAACTTTCTATTGATATCTACTAAGTCTTTTTCTGTCTCTGTTCGTGCAATCTCCAGTTCTGAATACTGAATTGGCAGACGTGCCCGTTGAACTCGTTTTAAGAAATCGGGTTCTGCTGCAACAGCCTTTTCAGCCAAATCAAATAAATGATTATAACGACGCATCAAAGCAGGCTTTAGCATGCCATATTTATGTGATACGGGTGAATCATATATCCACAACCTCTGTCCACTACCGATTAATGCGCCTTCCATTATCTTTATGTACTGATAAAGATATGGCGCTGCTTCCCCATAATATCCATGCAGAAAATGTTGCATCAATGAGTCTACATTAACTTCTGGATTCCACATTAACTTTGACACTAAATAAGCGCGAAGTTCTGCAAAATCTCCTCCCCTGCTCCCTGCTATTTGAGAGAAATGCATGGTGGCATGATTCTTTTTGAAAAGACGGATATTGTCCTGTAAAATATGGAAATTAGGAAATGGAGCCAGATAATTATCAAAGTTAATACCGTAATCCCACACGAAAATATTATTGGTAATCTTAGACCATCCTTCCATGGCTTTCACAAACTCTTTTCCCGAAGCATTCTCCGTCAAAGTTACTTCACGGTCACAGTCAATATCACATAGCATAATATTCACATTCGGCAAAGGTTTCACATGTTTCGGAGGATTCATAGTATATAGATAAGCCAATGTGGAAAATTCTTTATCCGGGAAACGGGCAGCCAACTTATTCAGAAAAGTGATTATGCTTCCTGATAATGCTCCTTCATAATCATCAATTGCCTTACAAGCATCACACGTACAATTTGTATAATTACCATCATTCTGACTTACAGACATGATATGCTTATCTGGATTTGCTTTGAAAATAGAATCAACACGTTGAGCTACAATCTCAAAAACCTCCGGATTACTCAAACACCACTGACTGGCCTTTCCCGGGTGGCGTTTTCCTTTGAAGTAAGAATAATATTCCGGATGTTCTTTCCCATAAATGAATGAAGGCAGAAGCTTATCAAAAGTATGCACCCAATAACCGGCAGCAAACACTTCATTCGGTTCCTCTAAACGATTCCACCACTTATAAATAGAGTCTGTATGGATAGCATAACATTGTGTCTGACGGTAACGAAAGCCCGGATTCTCGACTTTATTAATTAAGGGTAAGTTCACTGTTTTTGAAGGGGCAAGAGAATATTCATTCTCTCCCCAATAATCGATACCCAAATATTGCTCTAATAAAGTAACAACCCCATATACAACACCGTTTTCTTTACCAGATATTTTTAGAATACCGTCTTGAGTAGAAATAGAGAATCCGTCCTCTGTTACTTCCGCCGGAGATTGACCACCAATGAGAATATCTCCTTTTCGAGGAGTTTGACTTATAACAACAGGCAACTTACAACTGGTTACTTTTTGAATAAATGTTTGTAACAAATTTGCAGCTGTCCACGATATTTGATTATTCTCTTTCAAAATGATCCTAGAACTTGTATTCCCATTAGTTACTAACATTGTTTGAGAGAGAGACGGAAATGCCATACTAATTCCCATAAACCATAAACAGATCCGTAGAATAATAGATAATTTCATGTTTTTCTTGCTATTAAAAGTTATTATATAATAGTAATACAATCAATATGATACTATTAAACAATCAATCTTTTTCTTTTTTTATTTATTAACTTATATAATAAGTCCCACTTTATCCGAAAATACGAAAAAGTGGGACTTAAAAATTTTCAATAACCTATTAATTATTTCGCATATAGGTCAAATTCCGTAAGGCTGACCGTATTGGGACCTTGTTTCACATAATACTTTAAATAACGCGTTTCAACGGCTTTCGAAAACTTAATATATTGTGTGCCACTTCTTGAAATAGTTACAGCACCAATAGATTTCCATTTTGCTCCATCACTCGAAGTAAATACTTCTACTGCAGTCGGTGAATAACTACTAGCATAACACTTATTTCTTATTCCTGTTAATGTCTGCACCTTACCTATATCCACAGTTAACCAATATTCTGCTCCTCCATCACGAGCTACATCAGAATTTGTTCCATCAATTAGATTTTTAGCATCTCCACGAGTCGTCGGAGCAACTTTTACAGTCCAGCCAGAACGATCGGCAATCAAAGTACCTTCAGCCGGTTGCCCGGACTCTACATTGACATGAATATTTTGAATTTTCACATAAACTACTCCTCTGTTAGAGCTAAGTGCATCTAAGTTATTACCTTCTATAGAAGATATGGTAACTGGCAACAAATATCCCCCTTCTGTAGTCAACGATCCTACATTTAACAGCTCTATTTTTATAGAATCTCCAGATACACTTTCTCCATTTTCAATAGTAACAGTTTTATTGGTGAAAGAATAATTTTCAGCAGGTAATATGTTATATTCCGTATCATTAGCTTTATTGTAAGCACTTACTAGATTATCATCACTATCGGCTGTTATTTTCACATCTTTCGATAATCTCTCCGTGGCACATGCAACAAACCGATAATTAGGTTGTAACTCATTTACGACCACTGAATTATCTTTCAAAATCACTGACAACGATGCTTCATAAGAATCTACCGGAAAAACTTTCGTAGAAAGATAAAACTTAGAATTCACAGTAACTTCGTCATCATCGTCACAAGAGATGCACAGTGGTGATGCCATTAATGACATCACTACTGTTTTCCATATTATATTTTTCAATCTCATAATTACATCATTTGAATATTATATTATTTACCATCTGATCTAATGCCATCTACCCATCTGACAACTCCATTAGGCGCCGTGGCTTTATTTCCATGACCAGTTGCGTCTTTAAACTCGGTTCCTGCCCCTTCATTCAATTTCCAATAAGCCTCCAAGCCATCCGTACCCGGATTTATCGCAAACATATTATTCTGAATCTGCGACTGTGAAATAGCAGTAGTCCAAAAACGTACTTCGCTAACTATAGCATCTGTAACCATCCAATCACCATTGCATATACCAAAACTATTCTTAACAAGACGCAAAGGTTTTCTTGGAAGATCTAATGTTGCATCAATATTTCCATTTACATAAATAGTCAATTTCACTCCATCACAAACAAATGCTAAATGATACCATTGATTATTTTTAAACTTAGTAGCAGCATTTACTTGAGTACCTTGTGTTTTTATCTGCAAAATATTACCAGGAATCGGGCCATCACCAAAACGGATATAAATTTCACCATCTTCTGCGATACCATTACCTGGACCTGCAGAAAATATTGCTTGATTCTGATAGCTAGGAGGACCAGGATAACCAACTCCAGGAGTCACCCCATCCCCAAGTTCGCTCATATTAATACGCATTTCAAGTGACCATTGAGTGACTGTATAATCCTGACGCATTTCCATAGTAATTGGTTTTGTACCCGTCAACACTGGTGCAGAGGTTATAATAACCTGATCCATGATATAAATCATCACATCTGCACCTTCCAAAGTTTGTTGCCCACCTGATACAGCAGTAATAGCAACCGGTAGTGCAAATTTATCACCAGAATCAAGCATTTCCTTTGTCAACGGATCAATTGTTACTTTAACAGTAGGAGCCACTAATTCTCCTTTTTTTATAACCACTGTCTTTTGATCAAAAGAATATGAACCTTCTGGCATAGATTTATAGTTCGTACCACTTTTTGTATTATATACTTCCAACGATTTCGGACTTAGTCCCAAAGTAACTTCTATATCTTCTGTTGCAATTTGTCCCGACCGCGGAGTCACAGTGACAACACTACCCTCTTCGGCTACTGTTACCTTTTTGGACTCATAAGACAAACTACTGGATTCAGCTAAATAAATTCTACTGCCGATAGTATCATACTTTGCATCTTCACAACTTGCTATAATTGCACAAAGCAATATGGCAAAGGCGAACATTATTGTATTTTTATTTTTTACCAGATATCTCATAATTATTATATCTTTAAATTTATTATTTTACCGGTGGATTCATAATGCGGATAGCATTACGCAAATAAGGATAAGATTCTTCTGTACCATCAATTGTATATTCATACTCCATATGATAAGTTCCGACCCCTCCTTTTACACATTTTTTCCCGTTAATAATAGGTGTCCAACGTGCCATACCTTCTAATGACTTCATTTTATTTCCATATCGATCAGTGAAATCAGCCCCACCAGACAAAGCCCATTTTTCAAAGTTTTCAGTTACAATATATTTCTTTGCAACTTCTTCTGCAGTCAAATGCCCATCAAAGTTTCTTATTGTAGAGTTTAAACGGCTATCCAAATGGTCACGTCCAGTATTATCTCCAGGAGAATCATAAGCCTGCACTATAAAATAATTAAAATAAGCACCTGACTCCGATACAATACTCTGTGGTTCACCATCAATTACTAATAGCCTGTCTGTACCCGATTTCGGCCCGATTCTTTCTCCCAAGGTCTGGATGAACAACAACATATTCTCATCACTTCCGCTCATGTTACCTCGATGACCAAAATTAGGCTCGTAGTCAATATCAAAGCCATCATATCCATATTTATCAATACTATCACATATTGCATGGGCATATTTCTTTATAGCTTCTTCCTTATTTTCATTCCATCCCCAAAAATCCAGATAATTATCTTTGTATTCCTCGGGAGTCAATTGGTCACCGATATTTTGAACAATAAAACACATCAAAGCTTTAGTACCTTTTACATTTTGTACATAACGCAAATCTTTTGTTTTGCGCTTCTGTCAAATGTCTCCAGTTACCCCAAATAGAAACAAAATCTACACTATCAGGAAGTCCAGCTAAACATTTTTCTAAGGTAGCTCCATTTCCTGTCCAATTACCAAACCATCCAAAAGCAACCGGATGATCTGTTTTTTTATAAGCGCGAAGCTGGGCATAGTATTCTTCCGGAAGTGACGACTGCGTCATATCTTCCTGGAATTTTGGTTCCATGTCTGTCCAATCATCACACGCTGTATTCGCAACCGTTATGCCAAATAACAACATTATAAAATAGAATATCTTTCTCATACTATTTACATTAATATAGATTATACTATTATTCACTTATCCCTACGCTGCCACCAAACCTTAGTCTGATAATTATCAGCGCCACCCAATTTACTTACAGCAGCATTTACATTAGCAGCATTACGAATATATTCCGACGGTGGGAACGGAATACGATTAGCGGAAGGAAGATTGGTTACATTTCCATTCAATAACGGGAAAAAACGCGGATACCCAGTACGACGATACTCGCTCCATGCTTCTTGTCCCAAAGGCCACATTGCAATCCATTTTTGGGTTATTAATCTTTCCAGTTTTTCTTCCTCACCAGCATCATCTTTCCATTTGATGGTTATAGAACTAATAGCACTTTCATTCCCCTTATTCTCATTAGGATCTACATAATCAGCCTGAGTACTTGATTCATCATTCAGATATTGGTCAATGCCTTCCGATACTCCCCATTGTGCAAAAGAAAGTCTGATAGCTGATTCATACAAATCTTTCACTGTTTCTCCTTTTACATCCCATCCCAACATTGCTGCTTCAGCTTTATTAAAAGCTGTTTCAGCTGCACTCATCCATAAAGTACGATCCATCTCTCCAACATTTATTCTAGAGAAAGTCGGTCCGGTAATATCATTACCATAAGACAAGCCTGCACGCATCCCCACATAATCATCATCTCCTTTATCGCTCGTTTTCTTTTTAAAATATTTCGACATACGCGGATCGTTATACCCTTTCATATAGGACGTAATATCCGCAGAGACACATTGATCGGGCCATTGTACCAATACCGTATACAATTGATTTTTAGTACCTAAAGAAGTTGCGTTATCTTCATTGGAAGTAATTACCCCTATAGAATGGTTAATAGCTTCTTCCGCCATCTGTCTGGCATATTCACGATCTGCAAAACGAATACGAATGGCCATACGTAGTTTCAGTGAATTTGCAAATTTCACCCATTTCTCAAAGTCACCGTCATAAACTTTATCATACTTAGCCATCGTTCTGTTGTTTGGATTTTCGGTCACATAAACAGTCATTACATTAATAGCATCAGTCAGATCAGTAAACATTGCATGATATGCTTCCTCCATTGTATCGTAAGGAGCCGAAAGTTTATCACTTGAAATTTGGGAATAAGGAAGTGCCCCATACATATCAAGCATACGATGCATTGTCGCAATTCTCAAAATCTGTGCCCATGCAAAGTTAACTCCTGTTCCTTGGGTTACATTCTTTATTTTATTCCATGCCCCATACGTCAATACCATTACATTATCATCTGCAAACTGCCAGTTTAACCAGTTCTCGGGTGCGTTATATGTAGCAAAATTTGCCCCTTTAAACTTATCTGTTGCCATTACTTGATAACGCCCATAGCAGTCACCAATCAAGGATTCATTGGTATTATAAATGTTTTCAGTAGCTATGGGATATGCATAATCACATAAAGTCAAGAAGAAAGCATTGGCAGCAAATCCATCTCGTCCAAGTTCTTCTTCCGAAACTTTTCCCAGCGGATCATTCAAGCTATTATCCATGCATCCTTGTAACATTGGAGTTCCAACAAGCATACAGCCTGCAATAGAAATCTGCGTTATGAATTTATATATTTTCATTTGGTTATTCTTTTATCGTTAAAACTGTATTTTTACATTAAATCCCCAACTTCTCAAACTTGGTTGCATAAAGTAATCAACACCTTGATAATAAGTACCAGTAGAAGCGGTAGCTTCCGGATCAAATGGTGCTTTATTATAAATCATCCACAAGTTGTGACCTGTTATTGACAAACTAAGATTACATTTGTTATTAAACCATTTGGCTGGAAGTGAGTAGCCCACCGATAACTCTTGTAAACGAACATTAGTAGCACTATATACATAGTTAGACATCAATCCACTTATTCCACCCACTTCTGTATAATAAGTCTGGGGATCCACTTTTCCATTATTTACAGGAACACCTTCATTATCACGTGCTAAAGCTGTGACCTTAGATACTCCGAACTGATCCATTACAGCTTGTGTTGGTGAGATAACAATACCTCCAAAGCGGGCAGCAAGCATGAATCCCAAGCTAATGCCTTTATAAGAGAAGTCATTTCTAAAGCCTAAATTACTCTTAGGCAATACAGAGCCAATATGAATAAACTCATCCGAATTCTTTATATCCTCTTTTTTCACATTCTGGCTCGCTTTATCAATAAATACATTTCCTTCGTTATCACGTTTCAAACGATTAGTGACATACATGTCTCCCATGCTTCCTCCTTTACGAAGAATAACTTTAGCCGATCCAATGCCACCTTTATCTATCTCACTCAAACTATAGTGATTACCTTCATCATCCACTGCATCATCCAAGAGTTCTACAATCTTATTTTTATTAAAACTAAAAGTCAAATTGGAATTCCACGAGAAATCTCCCCATGATTTATTATACCCTAAAGAGAATTCCATACCTTTATTCTCAATATTACCAGACTGTGCATACATAGTCGCATATACAGCGGTTCCTGACAAAGGAACTTGGAATGTTTGTTTGCGAGTATTAGCCTTATACCAGGTAACTTCCAAACTTAAACTATTATTAAAGAATTTGGCATTCAAACCAGCTTCCCAAGAATTAGTACGTTCAGGATAAAGTTTAGGCAAAGGACGATAAGTTTGTAATTTCCACTGACTAGTCGCAGGGTCCCACTCATACGTTTTGTTGGAAGAAAGATTCTTAGGAATAGGAGCACCTACTGAAGCAAATGAGCCGCGTACTTTCAAATAAGTAATAGCTTTGGGTAATTTTACCATTTCGGAAATAACTCCTGAAAGCCCTATTGATGGATAAAAGAAAGATGATTGTTCTGTATTAATCAATGCTGAATCCCAATCATTACGTCCGGTTAAAGTCATATACAACATACTCTTCCAACCAATTTCCGCACTAGCAAAAATAGAGTTGGTGCGTTGTTTGTATCCACTTTCTATAGGATAAGTATCTTTATCCAAAGTTGTAGTCATATTATATAGACTAAAAACATTAGACATATCTTTCAAACCACCTTGGAATCCTCTTTCGTCATAATAAGTTTGAGTAAAACTACCGCCAATATTAGCACTTAAACTTAAGTCACCAAAGCGTTTATTAATATTAGCCATCACATCTGCATAAGCCTGTCTATCGTCAGCTTTATAGTACTTATAGAATCCATAAATAGAACTATTAGTAAAGTAAAGATCGGTAGAAGCATTTCTTTTATCTGAATAATCATTGGTTGCATTATCAATGCGAACGCGCCCTGTTACATCAAGCCAATCCAAAATTTCATATTTTAAACTAGCATTAGCCATGTAACGTTGTTTTTTCATGCCATGGTTCATCTCATTAGCCACCCAATATGGATTATTTTTCATACTGTATCCAGGATCACCCCATCCCCAGTTCTGTACATCTATCTTACGAGTTGTGTCATATGTTTTATACATCCTCACAGCTTCAAAGTTTTCGCCACGCGGGAACAGATATACGGCTGGTAGTGGATTGAAATATTCACCTTGTGCCATTAGATTAAGATCTTCTTGGATAATATAGCTAAAACCCACATCTAATGTCATTTTATCTTTCAGGAATTTTGTTGTATTTCTGAAGGTAAAATTGTAACGGTCATATTTGCTATTTTGAATGATACCAGTTGCATTAGTAGTACCTACAGACAGATAAGTTTGATTCTTTTCATTACCAACAGATAAAGAAACGTTATTCTGGATATTAGTACCAGTATTGAAAAAATCTTTTGGCTCATAAGTTCCGAAAAGAGAAGACGCTTTATCTCCCCATGAAGCAAAGGAACCTGCACGGTTTATATAAGAATTTTGGAATTCAGGCATTATAAAAGGATTGGAAAAAGTTGAATTATTAGAAATAATAATTCGTGCCTTACCTTCTTTTCCCTTCTTTGTAGTAATTAAAATTACACCAGATGCTGCATTAGAGCCATACAAGGCCGCAGCAGCAGGTCCACTTAATACAGACATGCTTTCAATATCTTCCGGATTGATATCAGATATGCCCTCTCCTCTCGGTTGGGCTGAATATTGTCCGTTAGTGTCACCTTTATTTGTATTGAAAATAGGAACACCATCAATTACATATAAAGCATTATTGTCTGAAGATATAGATTTGGTACCACGCATAACTACACGTGTAGCCCCTCCAACACCGGATGAAGATGCATTGATATTAACACCAGCCACCTTTCCAGCCAGTGAGTTCATAAAATTGGCACTTTTTACAGTTGTCAATTCATCACCTTTTACTTCTTGCACATTATAGCTTAATGCTTTAGTTGCGCGCTTAATACCTAATGCAGTAACGACTACTTCGTCCAACACCTGCGTATCTTCTCCTAAAGTAACCTTCAAGGGTTGTGCACTAGTAAGCGTGATTGCTTGGGAGGCATAACCGATATAGGATACTTCAAGTACATCACCTTTAGCTGCTTGTATTTTGAAATTTCCATCCATATCAGTGATAGTACCATTTGAAGTTCCTTTTACCAAAATACTAACTCCAATCAATGGTTCTCCTTTTGAATCAGTAACAGTACCACTTACAGTAATTGGTGTTTTTTTCTTGCTGGTCTTCTTTATTACTCTTCGCAGAAAGTACAATATGATTATCTACTATTGAAAAACTAGACATTTACTCCTCTGATAACTGATTCATTACATTATTC
>NZ_GG774949.1:1245350-1248067 GCF_000162555.1 Bacteroides sp. 3_1_23 | reverse complement strand
ATTTTGAAATTTCCATCCATATCAGTGATAGTACCATTTGAAGTTCCTTTTACCAAAATACTAACTCCAATCAATGGTTCTCCTTTTGAATCAGTAACAGTACCACTTACAGTAATTGGTGTTTTTTTCTGCTGGTCTTCTTTATTACTCTTCGCAGAAAGTACAATATGATTATCTACTATTGAAAAACTGACATTTACTCCTCTGAATAACTGATTCATTACATTATTCAAAGATTCTTTTGTTACCTTGATAGATATGACACGATTTATATCGACATCATTTGTGTTATAGACTACTGACATTGAAGTTTGTTTCTCAATTTCTTTCAAAGCAGTGTTCAAGGGTACTTTCGATAGATTAAGAGTGATCGTTCGTTCTTGCCCATAAGCTGAAGCAAAACACGAAACCAACAAAAGGAAGAATAACAAGTATGAATACTTGTGTTTTATAAATTCTTTCATCTTATTCTTTTTAATTAGAAATAGTTTTTAGAGAATTTGTAATTAGAGGCGGTAAATGAGATTACCGTTTTCACACAAAGGTTTCATGTATCTCTGTTTCTCATAATTAATAAATTTAAAGGTTATACTTAAAATAAATTCCATAAGCGCTTATTCAATAGTAATACATTTTATGTTGTAACCTTACTAAACGAAGATAAGATTTTTTTCAAAAAAAAATAGAATAGAAATATTCCTAATTGAAAAATAAATACTCAAATATTTGATAAATAGAATTTTATGTACTTATTAAAATCAGGCTGATTTATTACATTTGCATACATTTTGCATACAATATATGTATGCTTTACCTATTGTATAGATATAAATATTCATTTTATGTTCAAATATTCAAAAGATGGAATTTCGGTTTTAACCATATTAGATACCAGAAGAGCAAAAAAGAGTGGACAGTTTCCTGTTAAAGTTCAAGTGGTATATAGAAGAAAGCAAAAATATTACTCAACTGGGAAGGAATTGTCAAAAGAAGATTGGGCAAGGTTATTAAAAGTAAAAAGCCGGTTATTGGCAGAAATTCGATCAGATATAGAGAGTAGTTTTTCAACTATTAAGCAACAAGTTAACGAACTGATACAAAAAGGAGAATTTAGTATTGAAACATTAAGCGTCAGGTTAGGAAGGCAGATGAATGATATGACTTTGCGCAGTGCTTTTCGCTTAAAAATGAAAGAACTGGAAGCCAATGAACAAGCAAACACTTACCTAAATTATCAAAGTGCTTTAAAAAGTTTAGAAGATTTCGGAGGTTCCACTATACCTTTGGAAAACATTACAATTGATTGGCTTAAACGTTGTGAGAAATTTTGGATATCAGAAGGTAAAAGCTATTCAAGCATAAGTATTTATTTCCGAGCTTTAAAGTGTGTCTTAAATCGTGCTGTACATGATGGTATCATAAAAGAATCATCTTTTCCTTTTGGAAAGAATAAATATGAAATTCCTGAAGGGTGTGGACGTAAATTAGCACTTACTCTTTCTGAAATAAAAAAAGTAATGTCCTATCAATGTGAAACAAAAGATATAGAAGAATTTAGGGATCTCTGGGTGTTTTCTTATTTATGTAATGGCATTAATTTTATGGATTTATTATTTCTTCAGTATTCAAATATTATGGATGGAGAAATATGCTTTGTACGCTCTAAGACATCTCGAACTACCAAACATAACAAAGAGATACATGCAATCATTACTCCTGAAATGTGGAATATTATTCAAAAATGGGGTAATCCAAGATTAAGCCCGCAAACGTATATTTTTAAATATGCTAGAGGAACTGAAGATGCCTTTGAAAAGATTAGATTGGTACGGCGTATTATAACCAAATGTAACAGAAGACTTAAAAAAATAGCCCAAGACATTGGAATTTTTCAGTTGACGACTTACACGGCAAGGCATTCTTTTGCTACAGTATTAAAACGTGGAGGTGCGAAAACCTCATATATTTCTGAAAGCTTGGGACACTCTAACTTATCTGTAACCGAGCACTATTTAGCATACTTTGAAAAAGAGGAAAGAATAAGGAATGCTCAATTATTGACTAACTTTAATCTCTAGATTAATACATTTGCATGCAAATTGTATGTACAATGAAAAATGGACCAATAATTGATATAGGATAAAAGTGAGTATAATATTAAAAAACGCATATTTAGATTACCTATAATTTAGAATATGCATCTTGTTATCAGGAGTGTTTCGAAAACCGCAGGGATTTCCACTTTAGCCAAACGTAATTCAAATAAAAAAAGGATGATATTATTACAATTTATTCTTTTTATCGCCCGCGTAGTGATAGAATAATATCTAATATTGATAATATTAATCAAATGAAAAGATTCCGTTCTTTGTATTATCGGCACTAACTAGAAGAAAACAACTCCTATAAAGCAAGTTATTATTATTCTTTAAATGATTTGTTAGGTTCCATTTAAAGAATCAAAATGTTCCACACCGAGAAACGAAGTGATTCTCGGTGTGGAACATTCCTGAAAAAACGTCTTTTATCGAATATTCATGCCGCATATATGAATAAAAACAATTTAATTACTGCATATTCATGTGCAATCTTACTAACTTTTTCTTTCATTCATTGATTTTGCTCAATTGTATTTAGCCTGACATCTTAAAAATAGAACATCTAATCTATTTATCTAACAAGAATTGGATCTAGAGAAAGTATATGAAACTGATTTT
>NZ_GG774949.1:1204754-1245095 GCF_000162555.1 Bacteroides sp. 3_1_23 | reverse complement strand
ACACCGAGAAACGAAGTGATTCTCGGTGTGGAACATTCCTGAAAAAACGTCTTTTATCGAATATTCATGCCGCATATATGAATAAAAACAATTTAATTACTGCATATTCATGTGCAATCTTACTAACTTTTTCTTTCATTCATTGATTTTGCTCAATTGTATTTAGCCTGACATCTTAAAAATAGAACATCTAATCTATTTATCTAACAAGAATTGGATCTAGAGAAAGTATATGAAACTGATTTTCTCCCAAACAATCACGCTTGCCAACGCACAACCTATAAAAGTAACCTTAGGAGAAGATACGCAAGTATTGGACGAAGTAGTTGTTACTGCATTGGGTATCAAGCGTGCAACTAAGGCGTTAAGTTATAATGTACAAGAGGTAAAAGGTGACGAATTGACAGCTGTAAAGGACGCCAATTTTATGAATTCACTATCAGGAAAGGTTGCCGGTGTTCAAATTAATAGTGGTGCAACCGGTGCTGGTGGTGCCACACGTGTTGTTATGCGTGGTATGAAATCTCTGACTAAAGATAACAATGCATTGTATGTAATTGATGGTGTACCTATTTTTAATACAGGAAAAAGCGGTGGCGAAGGATTATTTGGAGAGATGGGAGGATCAGATGCTGTTGCTGACTTAAATCCGGATGATATTGCTAGTATTAGTATGATGACCGGTCCTTCTGCGGCAGCATTATATGGTTCTGCTGCGGCAAACGGTGTTGTTTTAATTACTACTAAAAAAGGCCAAACAGAGAAAACTACCATAACAGTATCCAACAGTACTACTTTCTCTAAAGCATATATTATGCCGGATATGCAGAACCGTTATGGTACAAGTTCCGGATTATTCAGCTGGGGAGAATTGGCAAACCGTCGATATAACCCATCTGACTTCTTTGAAACAGGATCCAATGTTATCAATTCGGTAGCATTATCTACAGGAAATACCAAAAACCAGACCTATCTTTCTGCTTCTACAACTAACTCCGGTGGAATTCTTCCGAATAACTCCTATAACCGTTATAATTTTACGGCACGTAATACCACCCATTTCCTGAATGATAAACTTACTCTGGATATCGGTGCACAATATATCGTTCAGAACAACAAAAACATGGTTTCTCAAGGACAGTATTATAACCCTCTCCCATCACTGTATCTATTCCCTCGTGGAGACAACTTTGACGAAATTCGTTTGTATGAACGTTATAATACTAACTACGGCTATATGGAACAATATTGGCCTTATGGTGATGCAAGTTTGTCATTACAAAATCCATATTGGATACAAAATCGCATCAACCGTACCTCCAACAAGAAACGTTATATGATGAACGCTTCTTTGAAATGGCAGGCTACAGATTGGCTCAATGTTGTCGGTCGTGTCAATCTGGACAACTCCGACTACCGGAATAAAAACGAAAAATCTGCTTCTACATTAACAACATTCTGTGGTGTAAGCGGTGGTTTTGAAGATGCCATGCGTCAGGAACGTTCTTTATATGCCGATTTCCTGGCTAATATAGATAAAACATTTGGTGATTTTCATTTAACAGCCAATGTTGGTGCTTCCATATATCATACTTCAATGGATCAGTTATATATTGCAGGTGACCTGGTTATCCCCAACTTCTTCCAGATCAACAATATTAATTTCTCTGCCAACTATAAACCGGATCCTACCGGATATGAAGATGAAATTCAAAGTATTTTTGCCAGTGCTGAATTAAGTTGGAAAAATCAACTGTATCTAACTGTAACCGGACGTAATGACTGGGATTCAAAACTCGCATTCTCCAAACAAAAATCGTTCTTTTATCCGTCAGTCGGTTTATCGGCTTTATTATCAGAAATGGTTAAACTGCCCGAGGTGATCTCTTATGCTAAAATACGCGGTTCATATACAGTGGTAGCCTCTTCTTTCGATCGTTTCCTTACTAATCCGGGTTACGAATACAACAGCCAGACACATAACTGGGCGAATCCGACCGTTTACCCGATGGACAACATGAAACCTGAAAAGACTAAGTCCTGGGAAATCGGTTTGAACTTGAAATTCTGGGGAAACCGTTTCAATTTAGACGCAACTTACTATCGTTCTAACACACTGAACCAAACATTTAAGGTAGATATTCCCTCTTCTTCCGGATATAAACAAGCGATTGTACAAGCTGGTAACGTGCAAAACCAAGGTCTTGAATTGGCTTTAGGATTCAGTGATAAATGGGCAGGATTCGGATGGTCTTCTAATGCAACCTTCACTCTAAACCGTAACAAGGTGAAACGACTGGCAAGCGGTAGCGTGAATCCTGTGACAGGAGAAGCTATCCAAATGGATGAAATGAATGTGGGTTGGTTAGGTAAAGAGAATGTAGCTCCTCGCGTCATCCTGACAGAAGGAGGTTCCATGACTGATATCTATGTATACAACCAGCTGACAAAAGACAATAACGGTAATATAAAAGTCGATCAGAATGGTAATCTGGGTATCACTTCATCAAACACTCCGGTAAAAGTAGGTAATCTGGATGCTGATTTCAACCTCGGATGGACCAATCATTTCACTTATAAAGGAATTGATTTAGGAGTTGTATTATCAGCCCGTGTAGGCGGATTAGCTTATTCGGCTACTCAAGGTATTTTAGATTATTATGGAGTATCCGAAACATCTGCAACAGCTCGTGATAATGGTGGTATACCTATTAATAACGGCAAAGTTAACGCCCAAAAGTATTACCAGACTATTGGTACGGGTGAAGGTGGCTACGGTCGTTATTATCTATATAGTGCAACCAATGTACGTTTGCAGGAATTGAGTCTAAACTATACACTTCCTAAAAGATGGTTTAAAAATGTGGCGAATGTTACTTTGGGTATTGTAGGACGTAATTTATGGATGATTTATTGTAAAGCCCCATTTGACCCGGAATTGTCTGCCTCTACCTCCAGTAACTATTATATGAATGTAGACTACTTTATGCAACCCAGCTTGCGTAACTTCGGTTTTAATGTGAAAGTTCAATTCTAAAAGAAAAAGCTAATGTTATGAGAAAATATTTAAGAAATATCACAGTCGGTGCCGCTCTGTTGTTACTGGCAGGAAGTTGTACCGATAAATTTGAGGAGTATAATACGAATCAATATCAAATTCATGATGCAGACCCTGCGACTTTGATGAAATCTATGATTGAAACAATTGTGAATATTCAGCAGAATGACTCTCAAATGCAAGATCAGATGGTGGGACAGTTAGGTGGCTATCTATGCTGTTCTAACACATGGAGTGGTACAAACTTCAGCACATTCAATCAGAGTGATGCCTGGAATGCTACCCCCTGGAACACTCCGTTTGAAAAAATATATGGAAACTTTTTCCAAATACAAGAAGCGACAAATTCTACGGGACATTATTATGCTTTTGCGTGTATGATACGTGCAATAACAATGCTTCGCGTTGCGGATTGTTATGGACCGATGCCTTACAGCCAAGTAAAGAAGGGTAATTTCTATGTATCTTATGATACCCAGGAACAGGTCTATACCAGTATATTAAGTGATTTAGCCAATGCAGCCGATGTTTTGTACAACTATTATGTAGAAACAAATGGTAATGCCCCATTGGGAGCCAATGATCCGGTTTTTGATGGAAATTATTCAGGTTGGGCTAAGCTAGCCAATTCAATGCGTTTACGTGTTGCAATGCGAATCAGCGGAACATGGCCTGGCATTGCTCAAGAGGCAGCTGAAGCAGCAGTAACACATAAAGCAGGATTGATTGAAAGTAATTCGGATAATGCTATGCTTTCTTGTGGCACGCAGAGTAATCCCTATCAACTGGCAGCTGTAAGTTGGGGTGATCTGCGTGTGAATGCAAATATTGTAGATTATATGAATGCATATGGCGATCCACGTATGCCGAAGTTCTTTAATAAGTCTACCCTTGCCGGGAAAACAGATAAATATGTAGGTATGCGTACTGGAGATGCTGATTTTAAAAAGGCAGATGCAGCAGGATTCTCTATTCCTGCATATACGGCAACTTCTAAATTAATGGTTTTCTGTGCTGCAGAGACAGCGTTTTTACGTGCAGAAGGAAAATTGCGTGGTTGGAATGTCGGTTCTAAAACAGCAAAAGCCTATTACGAAGATGGTATTAATTTATCAATGGAACAATATCAGGTTTCAGCCACTGAATACATGAAGATTGACGAGGCTCCTGTCGTATCACATGAAAGTGATGTTGTGCAAAATGCTACTGCTACAATTACCAATACTGTGAGTGTAATGTGGGATGACAGCGAGGCTGACAACGTAAATGGAAAGAATTTCCAACGTGTCATTACTCAAAAATGGATCGCCAATTATCCATTAGGATTGGAAGCATGGGCTGAATATCGCCGTACAGGTTATCCGGAACTTTATCCTTGTATCGACAATCTATCAGATTGTGGTGTGAGCAGCCAACGCGGTATGCGTCGTCTAAGTTTCCCTTATACAGAGGCACAAAACAATAAAGCCAATTATGATCTGGGAGTAGCAGAACTAGGCGGTGCTGATAACGAAGCTACTGACTTAAAGTGGGCTAAAAAGAACTAATTTATATAATGCATAAAAAGGACTTTTATGAAGAAAATTTATTTATTATACATTGTACTCATATCACTGGCAACGACCTCATTGATCGGTTGCAGTGACTGGACGGAGTCAGAAGCAAAAACTTTTCCCGAATCGATCGTATCGGATGAATATTATGCGGCCTTGCGTGCCTATAAACAGACAGATCACCAAGTTGCATTTGGTTGGTTTGGTGGCTGGAGTGGTGAAGGTGCCTATATGAAAAGTTCTTTAGCCGGTATTCCTGATAGTGTAGATATTGTTTCTATTTGGGGAAATTGGTCGAACATTACAGAAGCTCAAAAAAAAGATCTGGAATTTTGCCAACAAGTTAAAGGTACTCGTTTTACCATGTGTTTTATTATCAGAAGTGTAGGCGATCAAATTACTCCGCAGAATATTCGTGAAAATTGGGAAAATATGGGATTTTCATCCGAAAAAGAAGCTGTGAATGATTTTTGGGGATGGCCTTCCGATGAATCAAATAAGGAAGCAATAGAAGCATCCATTCGCAAATATGCAAGCGCCATTGCCGATACAGTAAACAAATATGGTTACGACGGCTTTGATATCGATTATGAACCTAATTTTGGCAACCCCGGTAATATCGTAGACGAAGACGATAGAATGTTTGCATTTGTTGATGAACTAGGCAAATATTTCGGTCCGAAATCAGGAACTGGTAAATTATTAGTTATCGATGGCGAACCACAGAGCATAACAGGTAGACCTGAAGTCGGGTTATATTTTGACTATTTTATCATTCAGGCTTACAATAATAGTAGTCCTGGCAGTGATTCTAAACTCGATAAACGTCTTATCACAGGCGGCGTAGCAGGTGCAGGACTTGTTCAGACGTATAGCAGTGTCATGTCTGAAGAACAAATCACGAAGATGACCATCATGACCGAGAATTTCGAGGCTACCGATGCTGCTATGGACGGTGGATATGATTACACTGATCGTTATGGTAACAAAATGAAATCTCTCGAAGGAATGGCACGCTGGCAACCAAGTAACGGATTCCGTAAAGGTGGTGCAGGAACCTATCATATGGAAGCAGAGTATGGAACTTCACCAGAATATAAAAATATACGCCGTGCTATTCAAATTATGAACCCGTCATCACATTCATTACTTAAAAATTAATGTAAACTATGAAACGTATGAATTATATAAAAATTTTATGCTTCTCCGCAGTCATAACAGGCTTAGGAAGTATAGTAAGTTGTGGAGATGCAAAATACGATACTTTAGATACACATGCTTATATTGAAGAAGCTCTTTCCAGTACAAGTCAGAAAGTAACAGTACAAGCTTCTGGAGAAAGCTTTACTACCTTAAATGTGCATCTAAGTAATCTTTCTTCTACTGATAATCACTATAAGCTGGTCACAGATCAATCAGTATTGGATGCTTATAACCATATAAATGGAACCGGATATATAATGTTGCCCGAAGGATATTATACATTACCGGAAACCATTACAGTGAAAGCCGGACAATATGCTACTGATGCCCTTTCTATTGCTTTGAAAGCTTTTAGCCAGGAAATGATGAAGTCAGGAGAATCATATGCACTGCCTGTAAAACTTGTATTGCAGGATGGAAGTATTTCACCGATGGAAAATACCGGAACCTTTGTTATTTTGGCAGAAAGTATTATCGAATTTTCAGCTCCAATGTTTGTTGGCGCTCCTAGTTTAAAAGCTAATAAATTCACAGAATCTCCCGAAACGTATTCACAATATACGATAGAGGTTCGTTTTCAGGTAGCCAACACAGCTGACCGTGACCGTGCAGTCTTTAAGAACGGAGGAGATGATGCAAACTTCATCCTTTTACGTTTTGAGGATCCTCAAAGTGACAATGAAAATTATAAGGCACATTCATTAGTACAGATTGTAGGACGTAACCGGCTTTATTTGAATCCAAGTAATTCTTTCAAGCCAAACGAATGGCAACATTTAGCATTGGTCTGTGATGGTTCCAACTATCGACTTTACATAAACGGAGTTGATTCGGGTGTGTTGAGTATACCAACAGGAGCTACAACTTTCTCTGATGTAAATTGGTTCTGCTTAGGTGATGATTCTTATAGTAGATGGGGAAACTGTAAAATTTTGATGAGTGAAGCACGTATTTGGTCCGTAGTTCGTTCCGCTTCTCAAATTCAGAATAACATGACGCAAGTTAGCCCTAAATCTGTAGGTTTGGAAGCTTATTGGCGATTCAATGAAGGACAAGGTAATGTGTTCGAAGATGCAACCGGTAAAGGTCATACTTTGACAACTTCTGCTACTCCTACCTGGATTGACGGTATTTTATCTACAGACAAATCTACCGAATGGAAATAGTAATAATTTAATCGTATGTACATATGAAAAATATATTTCAATCACTATCAATAGCAGCCCTACTCGGCTTGTTTGTCCCATTCATTTCGTCCTGTAGTGATGATGAAGAAGTTTTTAACGAGTGGAATGCTACGTATGTGTCTCTACAGAGAAATGACTATTTATCGGGGAATGTAAAAAAGTTCAATCTGACTCATGATGCGAATGGAATCGGAGGAGATGAAATTAAGATGGCTTTTACTGTAAAAACACAGAAAGCAGTCTCTACAGATATGGTTATCGCATTAAGTGCAAAAAGTGAAACAGAAGGGCTTGATGCAAGCCAGATCGTTTTAAGTTCCTCACAGGTTACTCTCAAAGAAGGACAGATGACTTCTGAAGAAATCACTGCAACGGTCGATCCAACGATATTCGCCAGTATCATGGAAAAAACAAGTTTCTCTTTCAGTGTATCAATCAGTAATGTAACTACCAATGATAAGAACACTGTCATTAGCAGTAATTTAAGTATCTTACCTGTCATCATTAATAAAGCTGCCTACTGTAATCTAAAAAGTGGTACTCCTAGCAATAGCCAACTTATCAGTAATCGTGCAGGTTGGATTGTTAATGTGGAAGAAGGAGTAGACGGCGCACCTAATAATTTAATTGATGGCAAGACTGGAACTGACGTTGCTCTAAATAATAAAGGCTTCTGGTTCACCGTTGATTTAGGAGAAACTAAGGTTTTAACAGGCATCAAAACGAATCACTGGGGAAATGCATATGCTCCTAGAGAAGTGGAAATATTACAGTCTGAAAATGGTACGACATGGAAATCATTGAGTTCATTAGCAATCTCCGGTGGTACACAGAATATTACGTTCATTTCTCCTATTACTACGCGATATCTGAAATATCAGATTATTACTATCTCTACAAACGGTCGTACGGATGTTACAGAATTTAATGTTTACGAACCCAAAAGTGAGTAAGTATTTATGAATAGATAACTATAAAAATATAGAATAGAGGCTATCAAACAGGCCTTAAGTTCATAAAATCACCCTCATTACAATGAATTGCACCCCAAAAGTTGAACACAAAACTTAAGGAGTGCAGTTCAGTCATGTAGTGAGGGTGATTTCTCGTTTTAAAGACTATCTAATCAAATCCCATTCCAATCAGTTTGCCACTACATATATGTGAAATGCCCCCAGAAAGTTATGTATCTAACTTTTGGGAGCACTTCACATCTTTATATAACGAACAAACCTTAATCTGTCAAGATCTAATTAGACAGCCTTTTAGAAACACTAACCTATCTCTTATTTCTTCATCACTCGGACAATCCGTCCGTCTTTCTTATAAGAGAAATGATTGGTATGCATTAATACATTCAGTATCTCATCAGCAGTGCTATCAGTAGAGAATTCACCGGTAAACCGTTCTGATTTCAATGCTTCATCCTTATAGATAAATTTGATGTCGTACAACTTCTCCATAATATTGGTTATTTCCAATAAAGACTGTTGCTTAAATTCCAACTTGCCATTAATCCAGAGAAGCACATCTGTAGGTTGGTTATATTCAATTAACTCTGCTTGATAAGTATCCGTATTTACATTCAATGTCTGTCCCGGTTTCAACAAATAACCATTCTCTTCCGTTCGCGGAGAATCTACCCGTACCAGTCCTTGAAGCAAGGTAGTCACTACCCTATTCTCATCTTGGCGTGCACGCACATTAAATTTCGTACCAAGCACACAAGTCTTGATTTGCTTACTATTTACTATAAATGGAGCATGTTTATCATGAGACACTTCAAAATAGGCTTCACCCGACAAATCGATTTGACGATCCGAACTCCATAAAGAATTATGATAAACTATTTTTGAAGATGCATTCAGCCATACCTTACTACCATCCGGCAACACAGTCTGCGCTCTCTGTCCGGCAGCAGTTATCACCTCATAATCCGAAAGCTTATTAGAAAGTAATCCCCAGGCAATTCCACCGGCAAAAACGAGTCCGGTAAGAAAAGCAGCCGCCACAGTAGCATAACGTCCCCAACGGATTGAAATACTTTTCCGCTTAGCCTTTTTCTCCTTTTCTCTGATAGCTGATTTAAATTGATCCAATGACGCCTCTGTATCTACAGTATTCATCACCGCTATACGCTCACCTACAAAGAGAGTGTAATAAAGTTGCTCCAAAGTTTTCCGGTTTTCCGGCCCTTCCTCGCACCAAGCTTCCACCCGAGCAGCTTCTTCATCATTACATTCACCTTGCAGGTAATTCACCAAGATAGTTTCATCCATGCTCTTTTATCTTTTTACAAAAAAAACTATAATACCTTTGTAGTAATACAGTTGTGAGCACAAATATACTAAAGAGAAAAAGAAAAAAATATTTTTTCTCGCATTTTTATTTCATTTATCTACTTCTTTCATTATTTTTGTCTTACATAAATTAAAAGAGAATGTCACAATCTCCGATATATTTGGATATTAATAATAATAAGTCCGTTATCACTGCCCTAAAAGCAGGAGAAGAAAAAGTTTTTGACGTCGTCTACAGACATTATTTCCGTAGGCTATGTGCTTTTTGTTCCCAGTATGTAGGTGAGCAGGAAGAAATAGAGGAGATTGTACAAGAAACGATGATGTGGCTGTGGGAAAATCGTTGCACTCTTATGGAAGAGTTGACACTCAAAACACTTCTTTTTACGATTGTCAAGAACAAAGCTCTCAACCGTCTTTCCCATTTTGAGATCAAACGAAAAGTTCATCAGGAAATCGTTGATAAATATGATAGTGAGTTCAATAACCCGGACTTCTATTTGAGTGATGAGCTTTTCCGTTTATATGAAGAAGCACTAAAAAAACTTCCGAAAGAATATCTCGAAGCTTACGAGATGAACCGCAATCAACATCTGACGCATAAAGAAATTGCCGAGAAGCTGAATGTATCTCCACAAACGATTAATTACAGGATTGGACAAGCCTTAAAGTTATTGCGAGTAGCTTTAAAAGACTATCTACCTTTATTCATACTTATTTTCGGACCTAATTTTTTCGAACAATCATGAAATCAAAATTTGTATTTAGTAGTTCAAGCCTGTTTATCGGACTTTTTCTTTTCTTCTTCACTGAAAACGTGTGTTCACAAGAATCCGCTGATAACTGGACTCTTAAACAAGCCCGTCAATGGACACAAAAACAAGAATGGGCAAACGGACTGAAGGCAATGCCTCATAAAACAACCGATTATCAGGAATTTGCGTCACAATATCATAAGAACCAGAAAGTGTGGGACAAGACTTTCCAATGGCTAGCTACCCACGACCTTGCGAATATGCCTGCCGGACGATATGAAGTGGATGGCGAACATTGTTACATCAATGTACAGGATGCAACAACACAAGATGTCAGTAAACGTAAAATCGAAGCACACCGCCATGGTATTGATCTGCAATATGTAGTGAAAGGCACCGAACGTTTCGGAATTACTTCAGCAGAATATGCAGAGCCTATCACTGAATACAAACCGGATGTTACTTTCTACAAAGCCAAGAAAATAAAATATGTAGATTCCACTCCGGATACATTCTTCATGTTCTTCCCCAAAAACTTTCATCAGGCATTGGTAAAGGCAGGGAAAGAACCGGAGGACATACGGGTCATTGTTGCTAAAATCGAATATATCCCATAAACAGAAACATGAGTGAACTTTTAGTCTATAAAGCCTCCGCAGGTTCGGGTAAGACATTTACCCTGGCAGTGGAATATATCAAACTGTTAATTCTCAATCCCCGCGCCTACCGGCAAATTCTCGCTGTCACCTTTACCAATAAGGCAACTGCAGAAATGAAAGAACGCATTCTTAGTCAGCTTTACGGCATACAGATAGGCGATAAAGATTCCGAAGCCTACCTCAACCGAATTAAAGAAGAGACAGGAAAAACCGAACAGGAGATACGGGAAGCGGCAGGCGTCGCCCTTAGCTATATGCTGCATGATTACAGCCGGTTCAGGGTAGAGACTATCGACTCATTTTTTCAATCTGTCATGCGCAATCTCGCACGGGAACTGGAACTTAGCCCGAATCTGAATATTGAGTTAAATAACACCGAAGTTCTTAGTGACGCTGTAGATAGCATGATTGAGAAACTAGGACCCACTTCTCCCGTTCTCGCATGGTTACTCGATTATATCAACGAACGAATTGCCGACGATAAACGTTGGAACGTGTCGGACGAAGTAAAAAGTTTCGGACGCAATATTTTCGATGAAGGTTATATTGAAAAGGGAGAAGGACTCCGGCAACGGTTACGAAACCCTGATACCATCAAAGAGTATCGCAAGCAACTGAAAGCGCTGGAAACGGAAATTCTGGAGCAAATGAAAGGATTCTACGACCAATTCGAAGGAGAACTGGATGGACACGCACTGACTGCTGATGATCTGAAAAACGGTTCACGCGGAATCGGAAGTTATTTTCGTAAACTTAATAATGGTATTTTAGGCAATGATATCCGTAATGCTACAGTAGAAAAATGTCTGGAAGACGCAAAGAACTGGGCAACCAAGACTTCTCCCCGCTACGCGGACATCATTAATTTAGCCAACTCTAGTCTCATGCAAATTCTGGAAGATGCTGAAAAGTTACGTTCCAAGAATAATTTGTTACTGAATAGTTGCCGATTATCCCTGCAACATCTCAACAAAGTGCAACTCCTCGCCAATATCGATGAAGAAGTACGTCAGTTGAATCACGACAACAATCGTTTTCTATTATCAGATACGAATGCCCTGCTCCATCAACTGGTGAAAGACGGTGACTCCTCTTTTGTATTCGAAAAGATAGGAACGAATATCCATAACGTCATGATAGATGAGTTTCAGGATACCAGCCGGATGCAATGGGGAAATTTCAAATTGCTCTTACTGGAAGGATTGTCTCAAGGAGCAGACAGTTTGATTGTAGGAGACGTTAAACAATCCATTTATCGTTGGCGAAATGGCGATTGGGGAATTCTCAACAGCCTGAATAATCACATCGAACATTTCCCGATCCGCGTCAAGACATTAGCTACCAACCGGAGAAGTGAAACCAATGTTATCCGGTTTAATAACCAAATCTTCACAGCTGCCGCCAACTATCTGAACGGAGTATATAAGCAACAGTTAGGCAAGGATTGTGAGGATCTGCAGAAAGCTTATGCCGACGTTGTGCAGAAATCTCCCCGAAGTACAGAAAAAGGATATGTAAAAGTCTCTTTTCTCGAACCCGACGAAGAACATGATTATACCGAACAGACATTAATTAGCTTGGGAGAAGAAGTGCAACATCTCCTCACCTCCGGAGTACAACTGAATGATATAGCCATCCTGGTACGAAAAAATAAAAGCATTCCTCGAATCGCCGACTACTTCGATAAGGAGCTACACTATAAAGTGGCATCAGACGAAGCCTTCCGCCTTGACGCCTCTCTTGCCATTTGTATGATGTTGGATGCACTGCGATTCCTTTCCGATGAAAATAATAAAATAGCACGTGCCCAACTGGCCGTAGCCTATCAAAACGAGGTTTTACAGAAAGGACTGGATTGGAATACTCTCCTACTCCTCCCTGCCGAGAATTATCTTCCCGCCGCTTTTCTTGAAAAGACAAAGGAACTAAGGTTAATGCCTCTCTATGAGCTTTTAGAAGAACTTTTCAGCATATTTGAGATGAATCTTATCAAAGATCAGGATGCCTATTTATTTGCTTTCTTTGATGCGGTGATCGATTATCTGCAAAGCAACTCTTCCGAGCTAGACGGATTCATCCGGTATTGGGACGAAACATTATGCAGTAAAACAATTCCGAGTGGAGAAGTAGAAGGTATCCGGATTTTCTCCATACACAAATCCAAAGGATTGGAATTCCATACCGTACTCCTTCCTTTCTGCGACTGGAAACTGGAGAATGAAACCAATAATCAGCTTGTATGGTGTGCCCCGCAAACAGCACCATTCAATACATTGGATATTCTTCCTATTAACTATTCCACCCAAATGGCTGAATCGATTTATGGTAACGACTACCTGCAAGAACGTCTTCAACTTTGGGTAGATAATCTCAATCTACTATACGTTGCTTTTACCCGCGCTGGAAAAAATCTCATTATCTGGAGTAGAAAAAGTCAAAAAGGTACCATGTCCGAACTATTGGCAAACACCCTACCGATAGTAGCCCAAGAAGAAGGGATTGACTGGGAAGAAGACTGTTACGAGCAAGGACAACTATGCCCTTCCGAAAAAGAAAGAATCAAGACATCCACAAACAAGCTAACCCAGAAACCAGAGAAACTCCCTATTCGGATGGAATCCATGCGGCATGATATTGAATTTCGTCAGTCCAACCGCTCTGCTGACTTCATTCAGGGCATTGAAGAAGAAGATTCGGACGACCGCTTTATCAACCGCGGACGTATGTTACATACTTTATTTTCTGTCATCGAAACAGCAGAAGATATTGATCCAGCCATCGAACGGCTTATTTTTGAAGGAGTTATCAGAAATGACGAGAAAGAAAAAGTGGCTCGTGAAGTTGCAAAGAAAGCTTTTTCTTCTCCTAAAATTCAAGATTGGTATTCCGGAAAATGGACACTGTTTAATGAATGTGCTATTATCTATAAAGAAAAAGGAGTTTTGCAAACCCGTCGTCCGGATCGTGTAATGATGAAAGACGATCAGGTTGTTGTAGTCGATTTCAAGTTTGGTAAGGAAAATCCTAAATATAACAAACAAGTGAAAGGATATATGCAACTTCTTACCAAGATGGGATATAAGAATATCACCGGCTACTTGTGGTATGTGGATGAAGAAAAAATAGAAAAAGTATGAAAGCTGTTCCTCTCATCGGCATTGCCCGCCATCGACTAACGATTGACGGTGAAGGAGTTACAACATTAGTTGCTTTCCATGGCTGTCCGTTGCGTTGCAAATATTGTCTCAATCCAACTTCTCTACAGCCTGATGGCGTTTGGGAGAGATACGATTGTAACCAACTCTACGAGGAAGTACGCAAAGACGAACTTTACTTTCTGGCGAGCTGCGGAGGAGTCACATTTGGAGGTGGAGAACCATTATTGCAAAATGAGTTCATCCGGCAGTTTCGCCAACTTTGCGGACCGGAATGGAGAATCACTGTCGAAACGTCTCTCAATGTTCCACTACAGAATGTAGAAGAGTTGATTTCTATTGTAGATAATTATATCGTCGACATCAAAGACATGAATAATGACATTTATCAGCGATATACCGGAAAAGGTAATGAAAGGGTTTTATGCAATCTCCGGTATTTAATCGGAGAAGGCAAAGCCGGAAAAATTATCATTCGAACACCGCTCATTCCTTCTTATAATACGGAGAAAGATGTAGACTACAGCATAGAGCTTTTGGAAGAAATGGGAATCACCCGATTCGACCGATTCACCTATAAAACCCCTAATGATTAATGCCATGGCACGAGGAAAACAAACCTGTAAAATCTTAAAAGAGATTCGTCGGCAGATAGCAGAAGCGAATGATATTGAATTCATTACTTCTGAATGTCAGTATCAAGGAGATTGTTTGGGTACTTGCCCCAAATGCGAAGCTGAAGTTCGATATTTGGAGCAACAGCTTGAACGAAAACGCCGTGTAGGTAAGGCTATCACTCTGTTTGGACTATCAACTGGCATACTTACAATAATACCTCCTACTTCATTGAACGCAGAAACACTACAATGCCCTAAAATGAATTGGACCATTACTGCTGACAGCCTGATACAAGAAAAAGACATGAAAGGAGAAGCTCCTTTTTATGGTCCGGAGAAGCTACCGGAATTTCCCGGAGGAATAGCAAAATTTATAGAATTTCTGAAAGAAAATCTTCGTTATTCAGAAATAGATAGTATTGCTAATAATACATACACTGATGTACAATTCACTATAGATCATGACGGACAAGTTATCAACCCAAAGATTACTCGCAAGACACATCCCAAAGTTGAAGCTGAAATATTAAGGGTCATGTCTCTCATTCCTCGTTGGACACCTGGCATGTTGGCAAATGAGACAGTACAAGTGACATACAATCTGATGCTCTCATTCAGTGCGATGTATGGCCCGGAATTGAGAATCACTTATACTCGTATAAACTATCCTAACGTTTACGAGGAAGTTCCAGTTATGCCTCAATTTCCTGAAGGCCAGCAAGCTCTCATGCAGTTTCTTGCAAAAAAAATCCAGTATCCCACAATAGCACAGGGAGATATGTGCATGGGACGTGTTATAATTCAGTTCATCATTGACAAAGAAGGCAATATAATCAAACCCAGAGTTGCACGTGGCATAGATCCTTATCTGGACAAGGAAGCATTACGCGTCATCAACCAAATGCCCAAATGGAAACCCGGAGAACTGGAAGATGGTACTAAAGTAGCCGTTTATTTCACCGTTCCGGTTATGTTCCGGGCACAATAAATATATGAATTAGAAAAAACTGAATCAATATGCAATCATTTCTCCAACTAGTCGCTCATGATTTATATACCAAGATAGGAAACGACCTGTCACGTACGGCACTCGTTTTCCCTAATAAACGTGCTAACTTGTTCTTCAATGAATATTTAGCCGGAGAATCCGATCAACCGATTTGGTCACCAGCTGCCATGAGTATCAGCGACCTGTTTCAGAAACTATCCGTACAGAAAAGCGGCGATCCTATTCGATTGGTCTGCGAACTTTATAAAGTGTTCAAAGAGGAAACACGGAGTCAGGAAACATTGGACGATTTCTACTTCTGGGGCGAATTGTTGATTAGTGATTTTGATGATGTAGATAAGAATATGGTCGATGCCGACAAATTATTCAGTAATCTACAAGATTTGAAAAATCTGATGGATGACTATGAATTCCTTGACAAAGAGCAGGAAGAAGCCATACAACAATTTTTTCAGAATTTCTCCATTGAAAAACGGACCGAACTAAAAGAAAAATTTATTTCCCTTTGGGACAAGCTAGGTACTATCTACCATCGTTACCGTGCGAACCTGACAGAGTTAGGTATTGCTTACGAAGGTATGCTCTACCGGAACGTGATCGAACAACTTGATACCGAACAACTCAAATACGACAAATACATATTTGTCGGGTTCAATGTTTTGAATAAAGTAGAAAATGACTTTTTCAGAAAACTGAAAGATGCGGGCAAGGCACTTTTCTATTGGGACTATGATATTTTCTACACCCAACAAATCAAAAAACATGAGGCCGGAGAATTCCTAAAACGTAATCTCGAGGAATTTCCGAACGAACTCCCGGAAAGCTTGTTCAACACCTTTAAAGAACCGAAGAAAATACGTTATATTTCCGCTTCTACCGAGAATGCCCAGGCACGTTTCCTTCCCGGATGGATTAAGGCGATAACAAACGATCATTCACAAATTGCCGTAGAAAAGGAAAAAGAAAATGCTGTAGTGCTTTGTAATGAAGCTCTGCTTCTCCCTGTACTTCATTCCATTCCGCAGGAAGTGAAAAATGTCAATATCACCATGGGATTCCCATTGGCACAAACTCCTGTTTATAGCTTTATCAATGCCGCAATGGAACTGCAAACCAATGGTTACCGCTCCGACACCGGCCGATTCACTTACGAGGCAGTATCCGCCATATTGAAACATCCCTATACCCAGCAATTATCATCCCATGCTGGTCCCCTGGAACGTGAACTGACCCAAACAAACCGTTTTTATCCACTCCCGTCGGAACTTAAACAGGATGATTTCCTAACTACCCTCTTCACTCCCCGTAATGGTATAAAAGAACTATGCGATTATCTGATCGAATTAATCAAAAACATTTCAACCATTTATCGGAAAGAAGGAGAATATAATGATATTTTCAATCAACTATATAGAGAATCGCTCTTTCAAAGCCATACCAAAATCAACCGTCTCTACAGTTTGATTGAAAGCGGAGAACTAAATATACGCACCGATACTCTGAAACGACTGATTACCAAAGTACTGACATCTTCTAACATTCCTTTCCACGGAGAACCTGCTATCGGAATGCAAGTCATGGGAGTATTGGAAACACGTAATCTGGACTTCCGGAATCTCATTATATTGTCTCTCAACGAAGGACAACTTCCAAAATCCGGAGGAGATTCCTCTTTTATTCCCTATAATCTCCGGAAAGCATTCGGCATGACCACTATCGAACACAAAAATGCAGTGTATGCCTACTACTTTTATCGACTGATACAACGGGCAGAGAATATCACGCTACTCTACAATACTTCTTCGGACGGTCTCAACCGTGGAGAAGAATCCCGCTTCATGCTGCAATTGCTTGTAGAAGGTCCACATGATATCACTCGCGAGTATCTGGAAGCCGGACAATCTCCGCAAAGTACCCAAGAGATACGAGTAGAAAAAACACCTGAAGTACTAAGACGAATCTATCGTGCTTACGATAGCACCAATCCAAATTCAGTGATTCTCTCTCCTTCCGCCCTTAATGCTTATCTGGATTGCCGATTGAGATTCTACTACCGGTATATAGCGGGTTTGAAAACACCGGACGAAGTTAGTGCTGAAATTGATTCCGCCCTATTTGGAACCATTTTTCACCTCTCCGCCCAATTGGCATACACCGACCTGACTGCAGCTGGAAAAACGATACAGAAAGAAGATCTTGAACGCTTATTACGCAATGACGTGAAGCTACAAAGCTACGTTGACCAAGCCTTCAAAGAAGAATTATTCAAGGTTTCTCCCGAAGAAAAACCGGAATATAACGGTATACAACTTATCAACTCCAAAGTAATTGTTTCCTATCTGAAACAATTGCTGCGCAACGACCTTCAATATACCCCTTTCGAAATGGTCGCTATGGAAAAGAAAGTTTCAGAAGAGATTACTATACAAACAGGACAAGGACCGTTCACTCTCCGTCTGGGTGGCACAATCGACCGTATGGATGCAAAAGAAAGTACCCTGCGGATTGTTGACTACAAAACAGGAGGAAGCCCTAAAATACCTGCTAATATCGAGCAACTGTTCACCCCATCGGAAACACGCCCGAACTATATCTTCCAGACTTTTCTGTATGCCGCTATCATGAGCCGGCAACAATCGTTGATGGTAGCTCCTGCCCTGCTCTACATCCACCGGGCAGCATCGGAAAACTATTCGCCTGTTATCGAAATGGGAGAACCCCGTAAACCGAAAATACCGGTAAACAACTTCGCTTTCTTTGAAGATGAATTCCGTGAACGCCTGCAAGCATTATTAGAAGAAATATTCAGCGAAGAAGAGACTTTTACGCAGACAGAGGATACTAAAAAATGTTCGTATTGCGATTTTAAGGCTATCTGCAAACGATAGGCCGAAAATAGAATATACCATTAAATAAGGACACGATTTACATATTCATGCAAACCGTGCCCTTATTATTTCTAGTCCGTGTTATCTCTAGTTATTCTTATTTTTCCAACAATGGGATTGAGAAACTAAATGTAGACCCGTCTCCCTTCTTTGAAGTAAACCAAAGTTTACCGCCATTCTTGACAACAAAGTCCTGACACAATAATAATCCGAGTCCCGAACCTTCCTCATTGTTTGTACCAAAGGTACTGAAATGAGTATCGGTATGCAGCAACTTCTTCTGATTTTCATCATCGATACCACAACCGCTGTCTTTCACACTTACGATTGCCATACCGTCTTCTTCTGCCAGTGATACCACTACTTCCGAACCTTCATTACTAAACTTAATCGCATTACTGATTAAATTACGGATCACCGTCTTAATCATATCAATATCAGCACGAACAGCCATATTTTCCACAGGTACATCCTGTACAATCTTAATATTCTTCAGACTGGCCACCATCGTAAAGATTTCACTTACGCCCTCTACCACTTCTACCATATCAATATCCTGATAAACCACTTTCAGCTTACCAATCTGGCTCTTCGTCCATTTCAGTAGATTATCAAGCAATGAGAATACATCTTCAGTTGTCTGATTGGCCATCGTTAGCAATTCATACATCTCCTCACCAATTGTTTCGCTTGGCAGATTCAGAATCAGCATATTCAATACCATCTTGATGGACCCCATAGGCGAACGCAAGTCATGTGCAATCACAGAATAAAGTTTGTCACGTCCCATAATAGTCTTACGTAACTCTTCCGTTTGTGCAACAATGATTCTTTTCGCTGCAACTAACGAAATCTGGTGTGTCACACGAATAATCAGCTCTTCTTTGTTGAATGGCTTTGAGATAAAGTCGTTACCACCCACCTGAAATCCTTTAACGATATCCGCCGTACTATTAAGAGCAGTCAGGAAGATAATGGGAATTTCAGCCATTTCGGGATCCGCTTTCATTTGTTGAGCCACCTCAAATCCACTGATATCCGGCATCATCACATCCAGCAATACTAGATCCGGATTTTCCTTCTTCACTTGTTCCAACGCCTGTGTTCCATTACCGGCAGTCACAATTTTGAATTTCTCGTTGGTCAAAAGTACCTTTAATAAAAGGACGTTTGATATTACATCGTCCACAATAAGGACTTTATATTCGGAAGGATTAATTTCCATATTCATAATTTTCTTTTTTTATGCTTCAGACATTTTTAAAATATTCAATCATACGCTTCAGCCCTTCTTCCAGTTCAACGGTAGGCTGCCAACCCAGTTTCTCTTTAGCCAATGTAATATCCGGTTGTCGCTGTTTCGGATCATCATCCGGCAAAGACTTAAATACAATTTTCGAAGATGAGCCGGTCAGGCTAATGATCCTTTCCGCCAATTCCAACACTGGAAACTCATTCGGATTCCCCAAATTCACAGGGCCTGTAAATCCGTCCTCCGTATTCATCATTCTTATCATTCCCTCAATCAAATCATCAATATATTGGAAACTACGTGTTTGTTTTCCATCACCATATATAGTTATATCTTCATTATTCAACGCTTGAAGAATAAAATTAGAAACAACCCGGCCGTCGTTTGGCAACATTCGCGGACCATACGTATTAAAAATACGGATAATCTTCACACGCACACTGTTCTGACGGTGATAATCCATAAATAACGTTTCTGCGCAACGCTTCCCCTCATCATAACAAGACCGGTAACCTACCGGATTCACATTCCCCCAGTAGCTTTCCGGTTGCGGATGAACGATTGGATCTCCATATACCTCACTCGTAGAAGCTTGCAGAATCTTGGCATCCAGTCTCATTGCCAATCCCAGCATATTAATGGCTCCCATCACAGATGTTTTGGCAGTTTGAATCGGGTCATGTTGATAATGAATGGGAGATGCCGGACAAGCCAAATTATAAATTTCATCTACTTCAACCGAATAAGGATAAGTGACATCATGCCTCACCACCTCAAAATGATGATTATCCATCAAGTGAATGATATTATCTTTCGAACCCGTAAAAAAATTATCCAGGCATATCACGTCGTGACCTTCGTTTATAAGCCGAGTACAGAGATGAGAGCCTATAAAACCGGCTCCGCCACTTACCAATATTCTTTTCATTCTAAATATTTCTATTGTTTACTAAAGAGACGCTGTCTCTTCGTTTTGTTTATGGTCACAAATGTAACCGATTTGCTTAAAATAAACAATTTTCGGAGAGGATATTTTAAAAAAAAGAAGATTTAAATAGTTTCAATTTCCGAAACAACTTGCCACTGACAAATGTTTATAATAGAAAAGTATTATTTATTAGAACTATTATGATGACAAATAATCCAAATGCAAACCTCATAGAAGCGATGAAAGAAAAGCTTCCGCTCAAAGGACAACTGGCAGATATGTTAATGGACACGCTATACATAGGAAAAGAGGCAGTATACAGAAGATTGCGCGGTGAAGTACCTTTCACCTTACAAGAGTCAGCCCTTATTTCAAGAAAACTGGGTATATCGCTAGACAAGATTATAGGACTAAGTTTCAAATCGAACGCCATGTTTAATATAAACATTGTAGATTATGACGACCCGTTCGAGAGTTACTACAATATCTTTGAAAAATATGTCTCGCTAATCAATACGATGCCGGATGACCCGAATTCTGTAATGGGAACTTCTGCCAACATTATTCCCCAGACTCTCTATCTGAAACATGAACTTCTGGCAAAATTCCGTTTATTCAAATGGATGTACCAGAATAAATATATTGATTGCAAGAGTTTCGAAGAATTGGATATTCCACCGAAACTGGTCAATATCCAGAAAGACTATGTAGCAATGACACGTCATATCCACTCCATAGACTATATATGGGATAATATGATTTTCCAACACCTTATCAACGATATCCAATACTTCGCCAGCATCCATCTCATTTCCGACGAAACAAAAGAAGAAATCAAAAATGAATTATTCTTATTGGCGGACGAACTGGAAGAACTGGCTATCAATGGCAAGACAGCCGATGGCAATCGTGTACGCATCTATGTGTCGAATATCAACTTCGAGGCAACATATAGCTATGTAGACACCAATAACCTGCAAATGAGCCTCATACGTATTTATTCCATCAACTCCATTACCACGATGGACAACGAAATTTTCTGTACCTTGAAAGAATGGATTCAATCTCTGAAAAAGTTCTCCACTTTGATATCCGAAAGCGGTGAAATGCAGCGTATTCAATTCTTCAAGCAACAGCGAGAAATTATTGACGCTCTTTAATTTTATTTTCGCAGATTAGAACTTCAAAAAAAAATCAGTTCCAATAAATGAAAGTAGATAAGATTCTTATCTACTTTTTTTCATTCCCTGTCCTCACCGCTTCCGTTTGATTCCCAATCAGAAAAAGACACATACATTCATCTCTGTTTTTCCACACAAATCTTTCAAACACAAGACGTAATTTTGCATAGAATGTATCACAGAGATTATTAACATTAAAATTAAAGGAACAAACAATGAAAAATGGTATTCTAAACGAATTAATATCTACAATGAGGGAGCGAATTCCTCAAGATATGAATCTGGCCAATACTTTGGCTGACATTTTATGCATGGGAAAGGAAGCTGTCTATCGCAGATTGAGGGGTGAGGTGTCTTTTACAATAGACGAAGTAGCGCTGCTTTCTCAAAAACTCGGTATTTCTATCGACCAGATTGTAGGTAGCCATGTATCTAATAAAGTTACTTTCGACCTGAACTTACTTCATGCCACTAGTGCGCTGGAAAGTTATTACGAAATAATCAACCGTTATCTGCAAATTTTCGACTATGTGAAAACAGATAATACGACGGAGGTGTATACTGCATCCAATTCCCTTCCCTTTACACTTTATTCTTCCTATGAGAATTTGTCTAAATTCCGTCTTTGCCGATGGATGTATCAGAATGGGGATATAAAGACGCCACATTCTTTGGAAGACATGTCTGTGGATGAACGGATCGTCAATGTGCATAAGAAGCTGAGTGAAAGTATAAGACAGTGTCCAAAAACGTTTTTCATCTGGGACACAAATATCTTTTATTCTTTTGTGAAAGAGATCAAGTACTTTGCCAGCCTGAATCTGATAAACAAGGACGATGTCATGCATTTGAAAGAAGAACTTCTTCAGTTACTTGGCGTGGTAGAACATCTGTCCATAAAGGGAGAGTTCAGCGAAAACAAGAAAGTGTCTTTCTATCTGTCCAATATCAGTTTCGAAGCCACTTACAGCTATATCGAGAAACATGATTACCAAGTCAGTCTGCTGCGGGTATATTCTATCAACTCGATGGATTCGCAAAGCTCATATATCTGCCAGATGCAACGCAATTGGATTCAATCGTTGAAGCGCCACTCTATTCTGGTTTCGGAAAGTGGAGAAGCACAGCGTATTGCTTTCTTGCAAAAGCAGTTGGAAGTTATCAATACGTTGTAAACAAAGGGAAACACACTAAACATTGTGGATTCTAGGAATAAAAAGAAAAGGATTTAATAGACGAGCTGTATCAGAATGAAGACAAACAACATTCTGATACAGTTCTTTTAGCTTTTATTCTATTGTGCGCACACAACGATACCAAGCCCAAGTTGTGGACTCTACCGTAGCCCATGCACCGAATTCACCATTATTATGTCCGACCAGCCAATAGTTGCTATCGCGTGAAGTCAATGTCCAGTGCACAGCACTAATCTTCTTGAATCCGTTCCCTGTCCAAGTAGTCGAGTCACCGAAACCTTGGTTTTCGATATTGGTAACAGCCCCTCCCATACTGAGTACTAAATACATCTCACGCTGAGTAGGTAGACGCCAGCCACTCCCTTTGCTTTCGCATGCCGCTTTTGCTTCCGCCCAAGTTTTACCATTACTACTGGAATTTTCAATCTGAAACTTAGGAGCAACCTTATTCATTGCGCCACTTGTATCCGGAGTTTCACCTGAAGCAAATAACACCGAAGGATCTGTTCCTCCACTGGCATCGCGAGAGACAATAGTGACCCCCGAGGATTCTACCATCAAATAAGGGTACTTCTTTCCGCTATTTGTATTATCCCTTACGCAACGAAAATAATTATTATTACTAACAGGTGCGGAATCCGGATAACCTGCCGACATTTCCATCCCAAAACGTGTTGTAGAGCCTTTAGCCTCATAGTATGATGAAGACCAGTAGTTACCTGTCCAGTTTTGATACCACCCATATATATTCTGACCGTCATGATAATTACTGTTAATCGCATTACCACCCAAAGCATTTTCATAGACAAATGACAGCAACAGTTCACTAGCAGTAGGCAGACGCCAACCATCGCCTATATTCCTACAGATATCCTCCGCATCGGCTACATTTTCCAATCGCCCCACACTTTGGTTAGTTCCGTTATAATATCTCCTATTATCAAACCGAAGCGGATAAAGATAGAAAAGAGGTTCCCCGGCAGTTGTGTAAGATTTGGTTTCGGACACCATCTGAAGGTCAATCGTACGATAAAACGGGAATTCTTCATCCGCCACGGTATGCATTACATTTCTGAACGTGATTCTTATCGTTCCGCTTTTTCCTTCTTTCCACTTGCCGGGGTGAAGCTTCAGCCTGAAATCGTATCCATGACCAACCACATCATTTCCCTTGCCGTCATCATAGCCTATGATAGACTCAAGATACATCTTGTCGTCCGCATTCTTTCTACCTATAATTACATCATTATCCGAATCGGTCCGAATCAGTCCGGTGCCATCATCGTTCGTTATATTCAATTCCTCAATATCCATAATTTCCCAATTGTTATTGACAAACAATTGCAAGTATTGTTCCGCACCCAGATTGACTTTATAAGTACGACTATTGACTGTAGTGGAAAGATATCGGAGTGAAAACTCCAGCTCCCCCTGATTGATGGGGAATTGTACTTGAGTAAGGTATCCTTCCTTATCGTACAGGTCGAACAACATAAAGTCCCAACGCCACCACCAGCCTGCACCATCTTCAACAGTACCATCGCCTGCTCTTCGCGGATTAGGCTGTATGGTAAACGCCTGTACCCTTTCACTGAACGGTATCGCATTCGTCCTGTCTAATTGCGGAATCAAACCGCCGGCATTATATTGGACCATATTGACACCGCCAGTGCCATAAAGCTTACCTTCTATCCTATCCACGGAAAACATGACATACACCGTCTGCGGTTCGAGAGGGAGTTCGTCGCCATCAGGATTTCGAATTGGAAAAAAAAGATCTCTCTCCAACACATTTCCGTATGCATCGACAAATTTGATAATTCCCGGATCTATTGTATACTGCGTCACTTCAATATTGTGAGTCAGGCGCCCTGCCGTCAACGTAACAGTAGCCTTACGCCCAACACCAATATTTTCATTATTAAAATATGGAATCTTCAATTTGAGTTGGGTATCATCGTTTGCAATGCCCGATGCCGCATCAGCTCCACCTTCAAATTTGAGCCAGTCGTTCCCTGCAGTAATGGTGGCCTTCCAGCCTCCGGGACTGTCAGTAAAAACGTCTATAGCATAACTATTATTCTGGTATTGAGTTACAGCGACCTCCGATTCACCCACTCCAAGCATATATTGCCCATTGTAGACTATATCTTTGACCTTATCACGATCATAGTGTATCAACCGGAATTTCAGGTTGGACATGACTGTATATGATGCCAGCGCCTCGCTAAAACTTTTATAACCGGTTCCCAATGCTTGGGTAATGGTAATGATGTATTTATGGTTTCGCTTCAAAGGCAAATATTCCACCTGCTCTCCTGTATTTCCGTTTTTGGTAAAATCCACCCGGTAAAATGTCGATTCACCCGTACCGATCCTTCCTTTCACAATCAGGCAAGTAGCATCCTTACGGCTCGCTTCTCCGTCTGCTCCCGCACCACCGGCATCCTCTGCCGCCAGGGATTCAAATGTATAAATCTCCCCATCGTAGGGTGTGTTACCATTTACGGAATAACGGATTGCATCCCCTTCCTCCGTCATTTTACCACTGCCCGTGGGGAGAACAGGAGTATCCGGAGCCGGTTCAGTAACCTGCCCGTTCGTGTTCCATGCCGGAGCAATATATCCGGTGGTATTGTAATTGGCCAGGTAAACCTCTTCGACCGTGAAATTTGAAGTGACACTGTTATTACGGATATCAATACGCGCCAGCATACGTTTCATATTAATTTCGGTTATCGGATTCATCGAAGGAGTGATTTTGCTTATTACCTTCTCCCCGTACATCGGAATCCGCGTATACCCACCGGTTGTCGAGCCGTCTGCCAGCCATTTGCCGGTTTGGGTGTGGAGCATCTTTTCCATTGCCTCAACCTTGGTGGTCGCTCCCTTCGTGAAGCCCGACACAATATTATCAAGTTCCTTATTTGCCACAACCACGATGCAGGTAGATGCGGTAGTGGGAGAAAGCACAGCAGAGAAACTCACAGTGGAATTGTCAGCCAAGTCCTGCGTAACTCCTGTAGCGCTGACCCATTCCAGAAATACTGCCGGCGTTTTTGACATATCAAAAACAAGAATATCCACCGTTTCTATTTCGTCTTCTTTCTTTGCTGTTCCCGTTCCGGTCATCGTACGCGAAGATACGGACGGGAGGTTTACATCGGGAACCGTTAATGTAAAGCGAATACCGTTTCCTGCCGGAGAAGGTGTCGACTCAAATTCTTCCTGTACGCATCCGGTAAGCCATACCGTCATCAACAGAACAGACAAAAGATAGCACTTTCTTTTTATTGAAAACCCATATTGCATATTTCTATTTCCTTTCCTTAAACTTTGATATTGCATATTCGTCATTATGGTGCGGTCAATGTCACCGTTATTGGCAGATTATCACCATTCGTATTGGTTAGTGTGAGTCTAGCCGTATCACCGGACACAGCATCGGCTCTAAAGTAGAAGTAAACCGCATCACCACTCACGCCACTTGTTTCGAGCATTGTCTCACTGTTAAGCAGAATTTTATCCGGATCCTGTATCTGGGTTATCTTCCACTCCCATATTCCCGGATTACCCGAAGTAAAAACAATCTTGCGACGTCGCATATTTCCGGTTCCATTATCGTTGCTGTCCAACTCTACGTTTGAGGTCAGCCACTCTCCGTCTTCTCTCCACTGGCTCAACAGTACATGGTGCTGCAGATTACCAGCATTGATATAAAAGCCTGTTTCCCGCTTAGTTCCGGTTCCTGAATTAAATTTGGGCATCACAACCTGGATATTATACGTATACACTCCTTCCGAAAGGGATATCTGAGTCATATTAACTGTCGGCCACGTATCCATGGTACTTTTGTTTAATGACGCCCCCGGCAGAAATCCTGTATCCGGATTAGCATCATAATTCGTTTTCACTTCTATATTGACAGTGACCCCATCACCAGCCGTCTGTACCTTGGTCTGCGATAATTTGAGATAATACTGTTTATCGAAAATTACATTCACCGGGCTTTCCGTCCATTCAAGTGGGGTAGCTGAAAGCTGATAGGTTTCGTTGGATATCGTAAGATTGTAGTTGATGTACTCGCCCGATTCCCAAGAATGCGGATTCTTGGCGAGAATATCACTGAACAGGAATTCCCGATCGCCAAAGTTGGTGGTAACAACGATTTTGGCGGTTGCGGAGAAAGCGTCAGTCGGCAACATGAGGAATGTATCACCTATCAAGGTGGCATTTTCAGTAACCGTTTTGTTACCGGTGGGAGTAGAAGCGACCTCCCCGGTGGCGACATCGCTCCAGACAAACTTCGGTTTGCCGTTTTTCGTCGTGGTAGTCGGAATTTCAGTCATCGCAAGGTTACCGCTTTTTCCTACATTCTGGAATTCTATTTTCTCGATAGTCACCTCATTCGGTACAGGAGCTACTTTCTTGAATGTAAAGGTAACCTTGGTCAATGTGTGGTAGAAGTGTATATTCACACCTTCAACCCATACAGGGCCCGATATAGCCGCCAATACATCGACATGATTGGCGGCAGATTCATTCGCTGTATAATTCAGCACCATTTCTCCGGGATCAATGAAACTCGCAGTAGGCGCATTCGCATCACTATACGGATACCAGGAGAAGAACTTCATGCTCGCATTCAACAATCCGGGCCAATATTGCAACGGCGAGATGGTGGCTGTCAGGTCGGCGTTAACCGTAGCACTTGCATTGAAGTATGATTGGGGAACAGAAGCATTGGGAGTCAGTGAGCCGTAAAGACCGAAAGTCTCTTCTTTCAGATCGGTATTCGAAGAGATTACCGTACCACGAGTGTAGACATAGCCGCCTTCACCGATACGTTGCACAACAATTAATTCCTTATCACACGTCATCTCTTCTCTGACACACGAAAAGAGGACAACCGAAAGGACAGCCATTGCCATAATCATCCTAATATTATTTATAGTCTTTATCATCTTACTTCTTTTCCGAAATTAAAAACAATCAGCGAAAGATATTACAAGTCCATATCCAAATCAATGTCTTGTCTTTCACCCCAATTTTCTACGCTTATCGTCAGTATCTGAATACCTATTTTTCCTACGCGTGCCGTTACCTGATACACGTTGTTCCGACGGATCTCCGTAAAAGGTTGCGCTGTCGGACTACCTGTGCCGTCAACCTTTGTTACGCTTTCAATTACTTTCCCGGTTATTCCGGTGACGTCCGAAGGCCCTTTTGGGACATTAGCCATACTGATAGACAGTCGGTCGGAATAATCCGACTTGAATAGGCGTTCGGCTGTGTAGAACGAGCAAAGCAACTTCCGGTTTTCAGCTCCGGGAGCCGATGAGTATGCCCAAGTTTCTGTAGTCGCAGCCGTCCAGCTATGCGTTAATAAATTGCTTTCCGACACGTCTTCCTTCACCTTTCCGTAGTTTTTTGAAGAGTCGGCGTTATCACGCGTGCCGTTGCCCACATTTCCCATCACGAAATAGCTATCGTGGGAGAAATTATGCAAGGTGACACTGGTGCTTCCGGCAGTATATCCGGTCACTGCCCCGCCGTCTATAGCTTCGATAAAGACATCTACCCGGGCTACGGCACGTTCGATCATCATTTGCACTGTTTTGGTTTCATCGGGTGCTATGGATATATCCCGGATCACTCCTGTCATAGGCATTCCGGTCGCCGAAATAATCTGCCCGTCATTATTCAGTATGCTGGAGATGTCGTAAATCATCTCTTGCAACGTCAAAAGATTAGCTATACCGTCAAGTTGGCTTGTGAGACTCTGCGGTTCGTTGGCAATAACTACGACCAGGATATCATTGCTGGAAGTCACTTCGAGAAGTTGCGCATCTATATCAGTAGCTGTCTCCGGAGTGCTCAACAGGATGTGTTCATTCACATCCAGCCTCACGCCACCGGGCGTGCTGCCGAATACGATAAACCGCATGGAGTTTATCTTCTCCTGTTGTTCCACATCCCCATTATTCACCAAATCGATGCTAAGTTGCGCCCGGGTAGTATGGGCAGGCAACTCATAAGCCACATCAGCTTCTCTACTGCATGAGAACAAAAGGATGGTGGATGCCAGATAAATGATATGTAATAGCTTTTTTCTCATTCTTAAACTTCCATCCCGTGGAGCCAATGAATCCAGGTCCCCACGACAATACCAATTTGAAGGAATCCTCCTCCGGGTTTTTCAACAACTGTAAATATCAGGTTCCATTCACTCTGCCTGTCAAGATACTCCTGAAAGGGAAGTTCCGTTCCGTCGTAACGGGAAACCGGCCGGGCAATGCTCAATAGTGTCATCAGATTGTAGCTCCAGACTTCGGCTTTGGTATTCGCATCCCTTATAATAAATTCATAATCCCATCCGCTCCTGTTGAGCAAACGCATCGTGTTCAGGCGTGCGGACATAACCACATCGGATATTTCACCCGGACCTGTATAGTAAGGCACATAAGTAATCGGCCCTTGTCCTGTGGGTTCGTTTTCCCAGGAATAAACCGCATTTTCCGGTGCCTGAATTTCAAATGTATATTGTGTGCCATCCACTTTATTTTCCTCATATCCCATTAGCGCGAGATTAAACCGATTGGTGTCACGTATCAGGTTCACCGGATAAACTTTATGGTTGGTATTGGATGGCAGGTGATCCACTTCCACAACTTCTCCGAAGTAAAGATGCTGAAATTCGAAATTAACAACATCCGTCTCCCGCTTCAGGGATACAATGACTTGTTGGAGGGTGGTTGTTCCCGGCACTAGTTTATTACCTGTATTGTCCGAAAGCCGGAATCTGTCAGACAGACTTCCGACGGTCAGTACTTTATAACTTCCGAAATCGAGCTCGTCGGTCAACGACATCCGGCTTCCACCAACCAGCGCAGCAACCTCGGCACTTTTGGTGAAAAGCAATTTATCATCGCTGTCGAACACAAGTACATCCACCGATTTAACCTGCGGATTAAATGCATCCGCATATTCCATATTGTAGTCGAAATACAAATTCCAACCAAAGCTCGCACCGTGGCAGGTCTTCGCGTATACTGTCGCACGAAGCCATACATAGCATCGAAGCAACGATAAGGAACAGCGATTTAGTTTTTCCGAACATATCTTTTCTTTTAGGGGGCAACCCTATCGGTTTGCCATTTTATATTGTCAGAGATCTCTATTTTGTGACCTCCGGTTATTTCCTCTTTTTGGGGCGCGCTTTGCATTTCATTGCATCTCGGATGCGCCGGTATATTTCAGTGCTGTTTTTGGGAAGCCTGTCACCGACTTGTTTTTACTTTTTTCGGCGGTCTGTTCCGTACGGAATATCTATTTTAAAAGTACAGGGCAGGCAGTCCGCACTGCCCTGTTTTCTTTGAAAGTAAAGAATTTATTTAGATTTCGAAATTTGTAGTCCAGTATATCCACGGAGCAACTTTAATCTCAAAATGGAGATAGGCACCTTTCTTATCGATATCTTCTTCTTCATCCGGATCTTCGGGACCACCACCAGGATACCACGGTGTACCGTTACCATTCACCTTTGTCAGCGTAAGCGTATAATAGTTATTACGTACTACACCGTATTTCCCATACTCCATGTAAGAGTTAGCTGCATTGTCATGACGAATCTCATAGTAGTAATAGTTGAGACTCTTTGGATACCAATAGATGCAACCTTCTTTTTTACACAGTTCACCACCATTCTGAATGTTGTTGTCGTCAAGAATAGCCTGCGTAAGGGATGCAAAATCACCCGGATCATTGGCGGTAAGTTCAGATTTTATCTGAGTATAGAACAGTTCGCATGCCGAAACTAAAAGTTTCTCCTGGGCGGTCATAGGGTCTGAGGCTGTTTCTTTAGCTTTGGCAGGCGTATAAGCAGCCAGCAAGTCGGCAAAACTCTTGAAGTTTACAGAGTTAGTTCCATTAGGAAGACGATACCAGTCATTTCCTAAAGTAAATTCACCAGACTTCCAAGGTGCATACTGTCCCTTAAGTACCAGACGCGTAGCCGCACCGAACTTCTGATATCCTGCGGCCATCGTATTCTCGATACAGTATTTGTAATTATCACCTGCAGTCGCACTTTCAGCAACCCATTCCACCTTAGGTTCGCGAGTTGCAGCATCGAGTGTATTCTTAATAATGCCTGTAAGATATTCGGTTCCACCCGCAGTCGTAAAGTTCGGGTCGACTGTATAGAAGTTACTTTTGTAGAATCCGGTAGTATGAGACGATGCTGTGGTAGTCTTCTTTGCAAAAGGATAGAACAGAGAGTTATAATAGTCTATAGTCCAGTTTCCAAAATCAAACTGTCCAAGACTTGCATTTGTTCCATCTTCAAAAGGTCCTACTTCTAATGAACCGCCAATCATAACCTCCAACTTTGCAGCAAGGCGTTCTATCTCAAGGGTAGCCGGATTACTTTTCGCTGCATTCTGAGCTTGCGCTTCCGATTTATAGTCGCTGACCAAAACAATCTTATCCGATACATCGAGCAGACATTCATCCTCCCATGCATGATTGGATGGATCTGAATCGGAGTCATCGTAGAATCCAACATTAATCATTGCACAGCCTTTGGAATGTACAACCTCCTCTACCAGATAAGCATTGTTGGGCTTAGTATTGTTTTCAGGAACTGTAATCATTCCATTGATGGTAGTATAGGTTGCACCCGCTGAAAGATTATCCAAGCGATCCTTTAATTGGTAACCCGGATTGGCTATAACAAGCAAATACTTAGTATTCGGATCCACTTTAACCGGAGTATTCGGGGTCGTAACTCCATTATTTGTTCCAAAAGAACTTGATCCCAATACCGTGGCATACTTAGTTGCCTTTTCATCCTTAGTCACCACCTTACTCGCATTGAACGTAATCAAATAGAGCTCATTAATCGCGCTTTCCTCCTCTAAAGCCGTCTGTTCACCAGAAGCACGTGAACCAGGCACTTTGGGATTAGTCAGACTAATTGATACGTAAGCTACATCATAACCTGCTCCCCCTTCAACCTCCGGATTTTCCTCCAGATTCTCATTTGAACAACTTGCCAGTGCCGCAACAGCCAGCAACGAAACTAAAATTGATTTAATCTTTAGCATAATACAAAAAATTATTAGAATTAATACTTATATAATTTCCCACTTAATCAGTAAGTTTTACTTACCATTCTTTTTCATTTTAGCAGCATTAGCCTTCTTCCTGACTAATTCTTCCAGATTGCTCCTAGCTGCATCCAGACCTGACTGCTCTGCAAACTTCAAATACTTCTTCGATGATTCATAATCTCCCTTCATTAACATTAATATTCCCATAGCATTATTATATTCCGGCAAATTCTTATTCGAATTCACCATGTCCAGATAACGTTCAGCCGAAACCAATTCATTACGTGATAAAGCGGCAGTAGCAGCATTTATATTTGCAATCTCACTCTGCGGATACATCTGGACAGCCGTTTCGAACACATCAATAAATTCTTGCGAGCCTGTCGGATAGGTATTAGCTACCAAAAACATTTCATTCAAGCTCAAATTCTGCGGACGCGTCTTGATAATCTCTTTTGCTTCCTCCACACTAAAATCCCTCACTTCGTAATTCACTTTGCAGATAGCCACACGCAAACTTGGGAAAATATACTTCAACAAGTATCGGTAAGGCGTCCCTCCGTGAAGTTGCATCAGTTTTGTTTCTCTTCCTTTTTCAATAGGTATGTTCCTGATAATATCCAGCACTTCGTCTTTATATTCCAATTCGATTGTTTCAAGCGCCTTCTCCAGTCCGTCCCAGTTTTCACCTCCAAAGACAATGTAGTATTGGTTTCTCGGAAAATCGTATCTGCATGCCAGATAATCCCGGAGCGCCATGGCACGTCCTTCAGACAGACGTTTATTCGCTGCCAATGTTCCTTCCGGAGAAGCATAACCGATAATATCCAAACGGTTCACTTTCACATTCGGATCGGACTTCAGCTCATCGATCATCTTGCGGATTTTAGCCAGTTCCTGAGGGTTATTCATGTATTCGGGACGAATATTGACTTTATTCACCTCGAAATCCAGAAAACATTCCGTTTGAACATCCCGTTGTTTGATTTCTTCCGCTTTCGGTTGCAGATAAGCAAACTGAGGAGCCACTACGTAAGGCGTCCATACACGTTCCAACGTCACTTTGCCAAATTCCTCGATGTTCATTAATGCCATTTCGCCGCAACCACATTCGTCATGCTGCACGTCCAGACGCGCATCCTTCATCCATGATTCGAACGGAACCAGATATTGATACCGAATCGTATCATTTCTTAGTTTTCCGGCTTTTTCCACTATATATGGCTTCTCGTAGCTTCTCTTCTCCTTGGCGCTCATCAACGCAAGCTCACGCTCATACGCCAAATACTCGTCACGACCTTTAATAGAAACTTTCGGAAGATTCAGAGTGCACCCGGAAGTCACCAGCCGCGGAATTAAATCCATTCCCCGGGCAGATTTCACTTTCACATTATTCAAAACAAAATCTATATCGACATGAATAAAATCACCTTTCTGTTCCAACTGCACCGGATTCACGGTAATGCCACCTTCGTAAGAGCGGGATTGAGCCATAGCTGTGTTTATATTCAGGCTGCAAACCACCAACATACACACAAGGAAACCTATATTTCTTATCATCATACTCCTCATTATTTAATTACATAAATAAGTGACACACTTGCTTTGGTAGGTCCGAAATAATTTTTGCTGCTTTCCTTCAATCTCGTACCACAGGTAGCGCAAGGATACTTGTCATATACAATGTGCGCATATCCCACTCCGACAGACGTTTCTATACTCCAGCGTTTTTTCAGAATCCACGAATATCCTACGGAAAAGCCACCGCCATAAAGATATCCCTGATAACGCGTATGCTGCATATTGTCACTGATAAAAGACCAGTCGGGCCACCCTCCTACATTGAAATCGGCATAATGTCCGTGCATTCCGATAAACATACGGCGAAAACTCTCACAAAACCAGTAACGAACTTCGGGTTGTATCCCCCAATGACGGAGGCGTTTGCCGTCGGAAAGTTTCCACGGATTATAATTGACCGGAATGTCCAGCGTCCATTTACGCGCCAGTCCGATCTCCAACCCCAAATTCATGGTAGTGGTAGCATCATACAGCAGATTGCTTTTCAACGCAACCTTCTGGGCATAACCCTCGGAAATAGCACATCCGAGCATGAATAATATGGGTATAACAACTTTCTTCATTTATATCACATTTACTGTTATTTATTGCCCCAATTGAGTAACATCTATTTTTATGCGTTGCACATTACTGATGCCCGTTTTAACGGAAGACGCCATTGTTGTGAGATGTACGATTCCGTTTCTGGAATCCGCCTCTATATTGGGCAATACCTTAATATATATCTTACCGTCTTCAACGATAATGCGTTCTTCTCCTGTATGTTCCTCCGGCATTACGGAAGAATACAGACGGATCCAATTTTTAGCACTTTCATCCACTTCGCCCGTAAGGCAGAAATAATTGATTTCATGCACCTCCGAATTTGAATTTTCAGCAGGCATGAGCTGAAGCGTACTTCCCGCAGCAGGAACAGCTTTCCTTTGTCTAATATGAACTTCTTTTTCCAAATTTCCTGTTTTTAATGTTAGATACACATCATCCTGTCACCTGTTTCTCTTTGTCCTTCTTCATACTACATCAACCAGTCAGCCCCATCTGTTACCGATGTTATTACCAGACCAAGTCCCTTGATGTGCAGACAGGTATTGTTCTGAATGCCGGACTCATACATAATATAATTCATGGAGATTGATTCTTGAGTGTCACTATAAGAGAGAGAGCCAAGCCAAGGATTGCTCAACGGCATAATCAACAACTTGGCATATATATCCGCACAAGTTGTCACTTTCGGTGTTAATTGAAAGAGAGTGCCGATCACATTCGACCCCTGCACACACACACCACAGATAATAAAAAAATCAAATATAAAAAACTGATTGTAAGTTTTGTTATTTCTCTCATTAATTCTCTAATATACTTTCCTCTACTTCTTATATATTTCTCTTTTTGCTTTTCTCTCAGGACAATATTTTTGTCCAAATCTCATATTGCAAATTTCGGAATATTAAAGGAGATACAAAATTGTATTCATTTCTGTTACAGAGAATCAATTTAGAATAAAGGGACTAATTATGTAGGTAGCGAACAACAAGGTTACGAAATTCACAACAAAAATATTCAATATCCTCATTTCTTTCGATATGCGAACATTTTAAAATTCCCAAGTTTCTTTCATAAAAACTTGGACAATAGAGGAAAGTTATAGTTTTCCGTGTCATTTAGACACAACTTAGGCACAAATTAGACAAAAGAACTAGCTATTTTATACAACAAAATAAGCTAATAACTTGTATAATTTGTGCCTAAATGACAAAATACTCAATTTCTGTATATATATAACTATCAGATTATAAGGTTTTACGCTCAGTTTCCGTAGGTGCCACCTCATCAGGAATACTGAATTCGCGATTAGCAAACAGATCAGCAAGTCCTGAAATTTGTTTCAGACGTAACAATTCATCACGATCCATACCAATATTTTTCATTATCCATTGATCGGACATACCTGCCTTATCAAGCTCCGCAACAATGTTGCACATCAATTCAATGTTATGCATTCCACGCGCACGGTTGTGCCGGATTGTTGAACTCATACGGTTAGACAAGTCTTTGTCTATCACCACAATCGGCAACAAACCGTTTTCACGCTTATAGATTCGTTGGGAAGTCTTCAATACCGTATAGCGATGGTAACCATCCACCAGGATATAACGGTCTTCATCTTTATTGTAGTAACATACACATGGCATCGTAAAGCCATCTTCCCAAATAGAAAGTTCCAGCAACTTCATTTCAGGCGGTGCAACGACATTCGGATTATAATCGTTCGCATATACTTTTTCTACGGGCACCGCTTTTACCTCGTAAACAGGGCTTTTATCTACACTCATGATACTATGATTCTATATTGTTCCATAATTTGACTTCTCTTACTCATCTCCTCCTTTGTAGGTGAGAATCCCATATATTTGCAGGCATGGTCATTCTTAAGAATACAAACGCACATTCGCTTATACGTGGGTATTTCTTTGAATTCCGGAATGTCGATATCATCCTGATATTCCATACGTACCGGTTTTTTCAACGTTTTGTAGGTACTGTTGTCCATAACGATAATTGGTACTTTCGCATCAATCAGCTTTTGGATGGTGGCATCACTCAGGCATCCGCCTTTTGTCCGCCAGAAATTCACGCTCACTGAAAGTTTCCGTAGATAATTCTTCCTCGCCCGCTCCGGCAGAGTAGACAACAAAAAATACATAAACTCGCGCCATGTATATCCTTCGGGAAGTTTCACCGATTGCCATCCCATTGCATGAGTACCACCATACATACCGGTAAAGTTCACACCGTTCACCCTTCCCACCATTTTACCCCAGGTATTAGGATCAAGCACCCGGTAAAGCTGCAAACTCTCTTGTGCCTCATTAATAAAGGGACTTGCTACACGCTGACGCTCCAGATTGACTCCGGCACGATAATAAAGATCGTATAAAACATTATAATCCCACTGGAATTTTCCATTGGCAGTCCATACATCCGTTGTTTTCCAGTCATAAATAGGGTAGGCATTATAAATATCGTTCCCTACTTTTGAAGTCCATTTATATTTATGATACATCTGGAATTTACGGCTCATATAGATACATCTCCACCGATTGAAACTTTCCTGTGTACGAATCCCGATCAGACAACAAGTGCGCACTGCATCATTTTTATTATGTATCCATTGCGCAAAACGCATCTGAAATTCATAATCCCACATGGTTGTATTATAAAAAGGAAAATCTTCTTTGGTCATTGCCTTTTTCGGCATGGAACGAACCCATATATTCTTTTTGCTGTCTTCCCACGGACGCCAAAAAGATTGATACATCGAGGTGCAGGTAGCCACACGGAAAGGGATGCATACCCGGTATACATCCAAAATATCCTTATTGGCCTCCAGCATCCGGTCTACATAGTCAATGGTCATTTTATACTGGATCTCATAATCCATGTGAAAAACTCCCAAACGTACCTTCAGGTTATTCTTCCGGATATAATCGATACACATATTCAGCAGTACCCCGCTGTCTTTACCTCCGGAGAATGACACATATATATTATCAAATTCATTAAATATAACTTTCAGTCGTTCTTGTGCTAATTCATATACATTCTTTGTGCCTGCTATTTTCTTTTTCGTCATAAGTTATCTATACATTTTTACATACCGTGTCCATTTCTTGTCCATCGATACAAATTCAAACTTTTCAAATGTTTCTTTATCTTGTACCAGTGTGACCGAATTGAGCAACCAACTCTCGGGCCTAAATTCCGCAACGATAGCGGGCAACAGATGTGACAGGATTTCCTCCCGTACGGTGCCTTCTGCCTTCACATAATAATTATTGATTACAGCTTTCTTCCGGCTTTTCTGTTCCACGGGGACGAAGCCCACCACTTCTTTATCTTCAATCGCAATGAACCACACATACTCTTCGCCCGTCTTGAAAGGGTAATTATTGTTTGCGCGTATCACTTCGGGATCCATCACCATCGGCGCTAAAAGCCGATATAAGTGTTTGTCTTTTCCTTTTAATCGTATTATCTGTATCATATCATTCAAAAATGGACACACAAAAATAAGGAAAAAATATCAAATTCGTCATTTCTGTTCCTAAAACATTTGTTTTTCACACTATTATCTCTATATTTCGATATTTTTGAAATCACCCATACGCCATTCCTCTTTCACGTTTAAAGTAAGTCAGTATAGTTGCAAAGCTTAAATATTCCCGTCCAGGAGTATGCAACCGACTTTTAAACTGATAGTAGGCAAAGATGACTTCGCATGCCAATTTATATTTGAAATGCAGCTTTAAACGGTGCTGCAAAAACTCAAACACCCGGCAGAGATATGCAAACACCTCCTCCACCCTAGCATTTGGAATCACTCGTGGCGCACGATTTACATCCGCTATATGCTCCATCTCATTAAGCACATATTCCAGTTGCTCAATTTCCTCACCGGTGTTTTGCATTGTACACTTCATTTGTTCTATTTTCTCTCCCTGATGGATGTACTGTTTTCGCTTTCGTTGTAAACGATCTTTTATTATTTCTATTCCTTTCAACATTATAAAATTTAGTTATATATAAATGGTTTGATATTACTGATTATTAATCGACAAAACTGCCACATAAAATTTAATCTCAAATGCAAATATAGAAAAGATTGTTTAAATAATTAGATTTTTATTTAAAAATATTCATACTTATTTTACATTTAAATTACCAGCATCAGAAAAACGTTTTTTTCATCCAATGAAACGAGTCATTATTTTGCGGCGTACTAAAATATTTTAAACAATGGATAATCAATCTTTTGACTGGCTGCTTCACGGTTGCCACGTACTATCCGAGATGGCAGTGGCTTATTTTCCCAACTATCAGGATAACTGATATAGACGATACGCTGGCAAATGCCCATACCCTCCTCGACCGATTGGAAAATGAATGTGGTACTGCCGAACATCTCCGTTCCACGTCACAACTCATAGAGGACACTATAAGTTGATAGAGGCCCGCATGGCCAGCAACAAGAACAGTGCTACAGGACTGACTACTGGATTTGCCGACCTTGACCGGGTGACATGCGGCTGGCAACCCGGTGAGGAGATCGTTATTGCTGCCCGTCCTGCGGTAGGTAAAACAGCATTTGCACTGCATCTGGCACGTACTGCAGCTTCTGCCGGTTATCATATCGCTGTGTATATTTTCACATATACAATATTTTTCTTGATGAATAACTGACTATTACCATACATTACCGATGGCAGTATGGATTTAGAAGAACACACATTTGCAAGTCATCAAGAAAATCTTGAACCTGCAAGACAAGAAAGGAAGCGAAAATATGATTTGCATAAAATTTAAATAGTCTCTAACCAATAAGTCATCTTTATACAATGACGAGTTGTTTGACAAACTTCGTAGTTAGCAATACCGGAGCAACATTCACAATTACCTATGAATCAATTATTTACAACAACTCATTCATTTAAACAAAAATTGCCTGCTAAAAATTTAGACAAAATTTGGTCAAATATTCCTTTTTATTAATTAAAAAGGCTACAGTTTCACAAACTACTATTGGAATTCGGTCTCTTTTCCATATATTTGCGCCCGCATTTTTGATTTTCGAATGAACCTCCTTATTCAATTTACCAAAACTAGATAAAACGAATGGAAAAAATAAACGCAGTAATTACAGGAGTCGGAGGATATGTACCCGATTACATCTTGACCAATGATGAGATTTCCAAAATGGTAGATACTACCGACGAATGGATTATGGGGCGTATTGGTATTAAGGAAAGACGTATTTTGAAAGAGGAAGGACTGGGAACTTCTTACATAGCTCGTAAAGCTGTCAAACAGTTAATAAAACGCACCCGAACAAATCCGGATGATATTGATCTGATAATTGTAGCTACAACAACCCCTGACTACCGCTTTCCTTCCACGGCTTCTATTTTATGTGAAAGACTGGGACTGAAAAGAGCTTTTGCTTTTGACATGCAAGCTGTTTGCAGCGGTTTTTTATATGCACTGGAGACTGGAGCCAATTTTATCCGTTCTGGAAATTACAAGAAAGTGGTAGTTGTAGGCGCTGAAAAGATGTCGTCAATAATAAATTATGCCGACCGGGCAACTTGTCCGATTTTCGGTGATGGCGGAGCAGCTGTCATGCTTGAACCTACTACTGAAGATTTTGGCATTATGGATGCTGTGTTAAGAACAGATGGTAAAGGATTGCCTTTTTTGCACATTAAAGCGGGTGGCTCTATATGTACTCCTTCTTATTATACATTGGATAATCAAATGCATTATATCTATCAGGAAGGACGTACTGTATTCAAATATGCAGTATCCAACATGGCTGATGCCTGTGAATCTATCATTGCAAGAAACCATCTAAGCAAAGAAAACATCGACTGGGTAATTCCTCATCAGGCTAATCAACGTATTATCACCGCCGTAACACAACGTTTGGAAGTTCCTGTCGAAAAGGTCATGGTCAACATCGAACGATACGGTAACACTAGTGCCGGCACTCTCCCACTCTGCCTCTGGGATTTTGAAGATAAATTCAAAAAGGAGATAACCTAATTCTTACTGCATTTGGAGCAGGATTTGCATGGGGAGCCATCTATGTGAAATGGGGATATGATGGAAAAAAGAGATAGCGATTATTCGCTATCTTCAAAATAAAAAT
>NZ_GG774949.1:1058808-1204284 GCF_000162555.1 Bacteroides sp. 3_1_23 | reverse complement strand
GTATTTTCAAGTAAATCAGAGGATTTTTTATTTCCTAATGCGGTGCGTACGGTACTTTAACCTACAATTTTACAAAACATCATAATATCGTAACTATCTACTAATAAACAGCTTATTACGATTGATTTATATCGTAAAATATCATTCAAAATCTTTTGCTATCTTAATAATTGGGTGTATATTTGGGTGCTAATTTAATTACACCCGAATATGAATATCAAGAGAAACATCATCTTTTCTTTGGAAAGCCGGAAGAAGAACGGCGTACCAATCGTGGAGAATGTGCCTATCCGTATGCGTGTGATATTTGCCAGCCAGCGCATTGAGTTTACAACGGGCTACCGCATCGACGCAGCCAAATGGGACGCCGACAAGCAGCGTGTAAAGCCGGGCTGCACCAACAAACTGAAACAGAGCGCATCCGAAATCAACACCGACCTGCTGCGCTACTATACGGAAATACAGAACATCTTCAAGGCGTTCGAGGTTCAGGGAACTATGCCTACCACCGCACAAGTGAAGGAGGCTTTCAACAACCTGCATAGCGAAAAGAGGGAGGAGGAACAGCAGAAGCCCCTGACGTTCGCACCTATGGAGGTGTTCGGGGAGTTCATCAAGGAGTGCGGGACGCAGAACGGCTGGTCTGACGCCACTTATGAGAAGTTCGCCGCAGTGAGGAAACACCTTGAGAAGTTCGACAAGGAACTGACCTTCGAGGCACTGGACGAACCCAAGCTGACAAGCTACGTGAATTTCCTCAAGGACGTGGAAGGCTTGCGCAACACGTCCACCATGAAGCAGATAGCCTACCTGAAATGGTTCCTGCGGTGGTGCACCAAGAAGGGGTACTGCATGAACAACGCCTACGAGAGCTTCAACCCGAAGCTGAAAAGCGTCCAAAAGAAGGTGATATTCCTCACATGGGAAGAACTGAACAAGCTGAAAGACTACAAGATACCCCTGACCAAGCAATATCTCGAACGGGTAAGGGACGTCTTTCTGTTCTGCTGTTTCAGCGGGCTGCGCTATTCGGACGTGTACAACCTCAAACGGAGCGACATTCGGGACGGGCATATAGAAATCACCACCGTAAAGACTGCTGACCGCCTTGTCATCGAACTGAACAACCACAGCAGGGCGATACTTGACAAATACAAGGACGTGGAGTTTGAAGGACACAAGGTGCTCCCGGTCATCAGCAACCAAAAGATGAACAACTACCTGAAAGAACTGGGGGAACTTGCGGAAATCAGCGAACCGGTAAGCGAAACCTACTATAAAGGCAGCGAGCGTATAGACACCATTACACCCAAATACGCGCTGCTGGGCACCCATGCCGGAAGACGGACATTCATCTGCAACGCGCTTGCGCTCGGCATTCCCGCACAAGTGGTGATGAAATGGACGGGGCACAGCGACTACAAGGCGATGAAGCCCTACATAGACATAGCCGATGACGTGAAGGCGAACGCAATGAGCAAGTTTAACCAACTGTAACCACAATAATATCATGGAAGAAAGAATAACGTCAATGATACCCCGCTACGGGAAACTCAACAAGATATACACCGGAATAATGTCCGGAGACAGTTTCTCTTTTGAGAAGCAGCAGTTCATTTCCGATTTTTACAGAGAGTACGGAGACACGCAGCCCTTTGAAACCACACTTATCAGTCTCATGCTTGAAATGGACGCCGCGCACTTCTCCATATTGCTGAACAGCCTGAAACGTGAGATTGAAAGCAACATCTCGACTTACAACACCTGCAAGGAGTTTTTCGACCGTCTCGATACCGGATATGTCTGCCGACAGCATGAAAGCCGTTTTGACTGGGGTATTGACAGACAGATGAAAGTCACAAACGGATATTACCGGGAACTCATGGAAGCGAACGGCTCTTTGGAGGCGGTAGGTTTCAGGGAACACGACCGTCAGGAAGAAGAACTGCTGGAAAGAAGGTACGAACGGTGCAAACGGGAATACGACAAGGAGAAAACCAAGCTGGATGAACTGTACAGGCAGAAGGAGCAGGCAAGACGGGAAGCCCTGCAATGCCTGCAAAACCGTTGCGGGGACATTTGCAGGCTGGGCGGCTCACTATTGGCAATCCTTGAAAAATACCTGACCGACCAAAAGAAAAAGGAAGGGGAAGAAAAGGAAATGTCCGCATCCGGTACCACCCCGGCAAGCCCGCCCGCCTATTTCCCCATGCGGCTGCTGTCAGCCATTTATGAGAAATGCAACGGTGAACAGTTCGAAGCCGTTTCCGAACTGGACTTCTACGCCAGCATGAACCTGCAACCATGCGAAGGCAGACTGAAAATAAGACCGAGGGAGAAGGCGCGCGTATGCTATCTCATTTTCCTTATGGGTGAAACGCTGCCCAAGCCGGACAGAGAGAAATGGAAAGAGGACATCATGAACCTGCTGGGAATAGACGATACATACTACAAGTCAAAATACAAAGAGCCCGTTTCCGATTTCCCCAGTGACAGCAACCGGGAATTTGCCAAGGAAATGCGGTCAATATTCCGATAGTCGATGATATGTCCCGACATTCCACGATACCACCACTTTTACCACTCAAAATAATTTCCGCCACTCTTTATTACTTACTGATATTTAACAAGATAGCGTGATATTCAAATCACGCTATCCACATCCTTACCACCCGTACCCGGAAGTAACTTTGCACTGTTCGAACGAGGTAAAAAGCCCATGCGCAGGGCTTGCAGTACAAACGTTAATTTCATTCTGATATGGAAATTAGAGACCTTTTATCAAAGCCCGTATGGCAGATGACGGGCGAAGAGTTCATATTCTTGAACCGGCACGCCTTGCAGGGAAGCGGAACGAAGCCAGCACAACCGGCAGCCGACAAGGAAAAGAAGTATGTGTACGGGATAGGCGGCATAGCCCGGCTGTTCGGGTGCAGCATACCCACAGCAAACCGCATCAAGAAAAGCGGGAGGATAAACAGAGCCATTACGCAGATAGGACGCAAAATCATCGTCGATGCGGATATGGCGCTGGAACTGGCAGGACGCAAAAGCGGGGGACGCGGATAGGGAGGTGTAGTATGGACAACAAGGAGAGAAACATCACCCCCGAAGAGGCGGTAATCCTATGGCATGCCTCGCGGCTTGACCTCTCGAAAAACCACGAGCAGGCGCCCGAAATCCTGAAAGTGCAGGGCTCCGTCATCGGCACACTGGGAAATTTCAGCGCGTCAATCGGAAAAGCCAAAAGCAAGAAGACGTTCAACGTCTCCGCAATCGTGGCGGCTGCGCTGAAAAACGGGACGGTACTGAACTATACGGCGGAACTGCCCGAAAACAAACGGAAAATACTCTATGTGGACACCGAGCAGAGCACCTACCACTGTGAGATAGTGGCAAGGCGCAGCCTTCGCATGGCGGGGCTGCCGACCGACAGCAACCATGAGAACCTCGAGTTCCTCGTCCTGCGGAAGTACACGCCCGAAGAGCGCATAGCAATCGTGAGGGAGGCAATCTACCGTACCGAGAATGTTGGGCTGGTAGTCATCGACGGGATACGGGACATGGTGTATGACATCAACAGTTCCAGCGAGTCCACGAAGGTAATCTCCCTGTTGATGACATGGACGGGGGAAAGGAATATCCACATTCACACCATACTGCACCAGAACAAGGGGGACGAGCATGCAAGGGGGCACATCGGAACCGAGCTAAGCAACAAGGCGGAAACGGTGCTGCAAGTAGAAAAGGACGAGAAGAACCCCGGTGTAAGCACAGTCAAAACCGCACATATCAGGGCAGTGGACTTCGAGCCATTTGCTTTCCGCATCAACGGGGAGGCATTGCCCGAACTGCTGGAGGACTACCAGTTCAAGGACAAGGATGAGACAAAAGGGAACAGAGGGAAGTTCGACCCGTATAGGGACATCACCGAACAGCAGCACCGCATCGCACTGGAAGCGGCATTCACCCTGAAAGACGAATACGGTTACAAGGAACTTGAAGGGGCTTTGCGGGAAGCATACGCCTCTGTCGGTGTCAAACTCAGTGACCACAGACTGCGTGACCTCATCACCGTATTGAAAAACAAGCGGATGATAGTGCAGGAGAACGGAAGGAAATACACCTTCAAGCCGGACTTCCACTATTAGCGGCTCAGACTGGAAATCGCTTCACTTCAACCGGGGTATATATATAGTGAAGTGGAGTGGAATATTCCAGAATATGGTAAAAACCGCTTCACTTTATTCCCGTACCTATATATACGGAAGTGAAGTGAAGCGGATATATACAGACCGTACCGCAAACATGTACGGGCGAAAAGAAAAAACAATATCCACTTAAACAGAAATCTACATGAATACGAATGAAGCGAAGCGGATACGCATAGAGGAATATCTGCATACTCTTGGCTACAACCCGGTAAGACGGCAGGGAGACAGCCTATGGTACAAGTCACCGTTCAGGGACGAGCAGGAACCGTCCTTCAAGGTGAACATGGAACGCAACCTATGGTACGATTTTGGCGCGGGCAGGGGCGGGAACATCATCGCACTGGCGCGGGAACTCTACGCATCCGACAGCCTACCCTATCTCTTGGAACGGATAGCGGAGCAGGCACCCAGCGTGCGCCCGGTCTCCTTCTCTTTTGGCGGGCAACCACTCTCAAAACCGAGCTTCCGGCAGTTGGAGGCGGTGCCGCTTTCTTCCCCCGCCCTATTGTCCTATCTGCGGCAGAGGGGGATAAATACGGAACTGGCAAAAAGAGAATGCAGGGAGGTGCGCTATCTGACTGGCGGCAAACCCTACTTTGCCGTTGGTTTTCCCAACCGTTCGGGAGGCTACGAGATACGCAACAAGCTCTTCAAGGGCTGCATAGCACCGAAGGACATCACCCACATACGGCAGGAACAGCCGAAGGAGACCTGCTACCTCTTCGAGGGCTTCATGGACTACCTCTCCTTCCTCACCTTGCGGCTGGAAAGGTGTCCTGACCGTCCCGACCTTGACGGGCAGGACTACATCGTACTGAACTCGACTTCCAACCTCTCCAAGGCAATCCGACCATTGGGCGGTTACGAGCGCATCCACTGTTTCCTCGACAACGACAAGGCGGGAATGGGAGCTGTTCAGGAACTGCGGGAGGAATACGGGTTGCGCATCCGGGACGCGTCGCACATATACGGAGGCTACAACGACCTGAACGACTTCCTGCGGGGTAAACAGAACAGACAATCCGAACGGCGGCGTGAGAAGCCGGAACCGGAGAAAAGCCAACAGAAGGCAGAGCAACCGAAAAAGAAAAACAAAGGTATCAGGATGTAATCGTACAGCCACCGGAAGGCTTTGAAAAAAGCCATAGCTCATTAGGGCTTTTTCTTCACGCAATGCACGCATCGCTAAAAAAGCCCCAATGAGCAAAAGGGACGCCGCCCCTTTTGAAACCCCGAAGCCATGCGGCATGGGAGCAAGGCAGGGGAAGTATTAACCGAAAAATGTATTACAGTTATGGGATATGCAGTTTTGCATTTGGAAAAGGCAAAGGGTGCGGACGGTGCAATGTCCACACACATAGAGCGCACCGTCCACCCGAAGAACGCGGACAGAATGCGCACACACTTGAACCGGGAACTGGTACGGTTCCCCGAAGGAGTAAAGAACCGCACGCAGGCGATAGCGTACCGGATAGAGACGGCGGGCATCAAACGCAAGGTGGGCACCAACCAGGTGAAGGCAATCCGGGTGCTGCTCACCGGAAGCAACAAGGACATGAAGCAAATGGAAGAGGACGGGAGGCTTGACGGCTGGTGCAACGACAACCTGAAATGGCTCCGGGAAACATACGGGGAGCGGAACCTTGTGTCGGCAGTCCTGCACATGGACGAGAAGACACCTCACATACACGCCACTATCGTACCGATAGTGACTGGAGAGCGCAGAAAAGCCAGAAAGGAAGAACAGAACGGGAAAAAGAAATACCGCAAGAAGAACACGCAGGATGTACGGCTGTGTGCTGATGACGTCATGGCAAGGCACAGGCTGAAACACTATCAAGACACCTATGCACAAGCCATGAGCAAATACGGCTTGCAAAGAGGAATAGACGGTTCGCTGGCAAAACACATATCCACCATGCAATACTACAAGGAACTGGTAGAACAACAAGACAGCCTGCAGGAGAACATAGAAACCCTGCTGGGGCTGGAAGAGGAAGCACAGAAGAAACTGAAAAAGGTCAAGGGAGAAATCGACGTGCAGAAGATGAAGGGGGCGGCGGTGAACGCAACCACAGCCATAGCGGACGGGGTAAGTTCTCTTTTGGGCGGCAGCAAGGTCAAGAGGCTGGAAGCGGAGAATGAGGGTTTGAAGCAGGATATAGCTAATCTGCAAAGACAAGTACAAGCCGAACAGAGGGAACAGACAAAAATGGAGAACCGATACAACAGCGAGATAAACAAGATAGACCGAAGTTACCAACAGAAAATTGCAGAGTACAACAATAGGCTGAAACAGATAGACACCTATTTCCCTATCGTAACGGAACTGCTGCCCATAGCCGAACAATGCCGGGAAGTGGGGTTTACCGAGGAACTGACAAGGCGAATCGTCAGCCTGCAGCCCGTAGAGTTCAAGGGCAGGCTCTATTCGAAGGAACACAAGGAGAAGTTCAGGACGGAGCACTCAACGGCAACCATAGAGAGAAATCCGCAGGAGAAAGGGAAATTTAGGCTGTGTATTGACGGAATGCCTATACTTGAATGGTTCAAGATGAAATTTAAAGAGCTCAAAGAAAAGCTGGGTGTAAGCCACACCCAAAAGGAGGAAAACAAACCTATGCGAGGATTAAAAATATAAATTTATTTGCTTATCGAATATAATTTATGCGAAAATATAAATGAAATTTTATATATTTGTCAAGTATATCAAACCATTGTATTAACATGATTAATAAACCAATCATCACAAAGCATAAAATTAAAGATGAAATTTATGTAATTGATTTATGTGATGAAATATTAGGGACAAAAGCTTTAAGACAACATTGTTTTGATTTTCTAAGGGGGGATTCTATAAACGGGAAACGCGGGAGAAAATTACGTGTAGACGCTTATTATGAATCTAAGAATTTAGTTATTGAATATAATGAAAAACAACATACCGAGGATGTTGCTTTTTTCGATAGAAAAAAAACTATAAGTGGAATTACTCGTAAAGAACAACGAAAACTATATGACGAACGTAGAAAAGTTGTCTTACCTCAACATGGTATTAGTCTCGTTGTTATTTCTTATAACGATTTTGAATATAATAAAAAGAAAAGAATTATTCGAAATAAAACAAATGACTTAAAGGTTGTATTCGAAAAAGTACAAACGTACATTTAAATAAATTTTATTATTATGAAAACTAATATTGAAGCCAAATTTAAATTAATAGAGATATTAAATATATCTCCGGTTGAGTTATCGTATATCAAAGATTTAACTATACCTGAAAATATTGTTTCTGAACTTCTTAATGGTGAATCAGGTGCATTAAAGGTACATCTTGAAAATATACAAAATGATGAAACTTTACCTGTAGATACCCGTTTATTAGCGGCATGTCTAAAAAACAGGATGAAAGATAGTGTTATCAGAATTAAAATGGATGGACTTGATGAAGACGAAGATGATGAAGTAGAAGAAGAAAATTATGGGTATTTTGATGAAGACTTAACAGAAGAAGAAAAAGAAGCAATAAAGGAGAATGAAAAAGAGAGAAATAAAATGTGGCGAGATAGAGAAATTGAATTCCATAAATCCATTCCTATCTTAAAGAAATACACACAAGAAGAAATGAATAGTGTAATGTTCAATTATATATGGGAACATTTTCCTTTGCTACAAAAAGGATTTGACAGAAAAATATATCCTAAAGCACGTGATAGCTTTTTTGGACATATTGGGATTGCCTATTATAGATATCAATTACCTCAAAAGGTTCAAGACAAAATAAATATAGCTGATGATTATGTTAAAAATGAAATTATTAATCGCTTTAAAAAATTGGAAATTGAAAGCATTGATAAATGGGCTATTCAATATAAACAATCAATGGATGAACTAGGTGTAAAAAAGTATACCAAAAGTAGTATTAAGGGTTTCTTCGATGAATTAGGTTTAAAGGTTTCTTCTATTGTAATAGATACAATAAAAAGTAAATTATGACTTGTATTTATTCTATCAGATTTAGAGTTAATTACTGAATTTATATATTTAGCAGTTCAAATTCGTTAAACAACAATGACACCTGAAGAATTAATATGTGATTTAAGTGAATTTTATGGTTACGAAGTTGATTTATCTTATGCCATAAATTATATAGATATGGTTGGAGAAGACTATGTAGAAGTAGACAGTTTTCACCTTTGGTTACAAGATTTGATTGGATAAAATATGAGAGTAGGAGAAAACTAGTGTTTCTCCTACAATTTTTTTGTATCCATATTATATTTTATAAATAGAACACCCACTTTTACATTATTAGGGTGTAAAAGTGGGTGTTCTATTTGTAAAATATTGATTTTCAATATTTATTGCGGTGCGTACGGGACTCGAACCCGTGACCCCATGCGTGACAGGCATGTATTCTAACCAACTGAACTAACGCACCAAAATATTCACTTTAGCATCTCTCTCGATTGCGGATGCAAAGGTAGATATTTTTTTTGAAACCTGCAATAGCTTCAGTATCTTTTTTCTGAAAAAGTGGGTTTATTAAGAATTATCGTGTACATTTGCAGCTACTAATAAAATAGAAAATAGAATGAAAAATACACCAATTGAACGACATCTGATTGACGAAACCATCAATGAGTTTCAAATTGTCGATTTTTCCAAAGCTACCATTCGTGAAGTGAAAGCTATTGCTTCAAAAGCAGAAACAGCATCGGGAGTTGAATTTATCAAAATGGAAATGGGTGTTCCGGGACTTCCTCCTTCCGCTGTAGGCGTGAAAGCGGAAATTGAAGCATTACAAAATGGCATTGCCAGTCTATATCCCGACATCAACGGATTGCCGGAACTAAAGAAAGAGGCATCCAACTTTATCAAAGCATTCATCAACGTAGATTTAAGTCCGGAAGGTTGTGTGCCTGTCACTGGTTCCATGCAAGGTACATTCGCTTCATTTCTTACTTGCAGCCAATGTGACGAAAAGAAAGATACGATTTTGTTTATCGATCCAGGGTTTCCGGTACAGAAACAGCAGTTGGTTGTAATGGGGCAAAAGTTTGAAACATTTGATGTGTATGACTACCGCGGAGAAAAACTGAAAGAGAAACTGGAAAGCTATCTGAAAAAAAGGAAATATATCAGCCATCATTTATTCAAATCCCAATAATCCCAGCTGGATTTGCCTGAAAGAAGAAGAATTGAGGATTATCGGTGAATTGGCAACACTGTATGATGTGATTGTTCTGGAGGATTTGGCTTATTTTGCCATGGACTTCCGCCAAGATTTAAGTAAACCGTATCAACCTCCTTTCCAGCCATCAGTTGCCCATTATACGGACAATTACGTATTGCTGATTTCCGGCTCAAAAGCATTCAGCTACGCCGGGCAACGTATTGGGGTAAGTTGTATCTCTGATAAACTATACCACCGAAGCTATCCGGGACTGACCAAACGATATGGTGGCGGAACTTTCGGAACGGTTTTCATTCACCGTGTGCTTTATGCGCTTTCTTCAGGAACTAGTCATTCTGCACAGTTCGCCATGGCCGCCATGCTGAAAGCTGCCAACGAAGGACAATATAATTTCCTTAACGAAGTGAAGATATACGGTGAAAGAGCACGGAAATTAAAAGAAATCTTCCTCCGTCACGGTTTTCATCTGGTATATGACAACGATCTGGGCGAGCCGATTGCAGACGGATTTTATTTCACCATCGGTTATCCGGGAATGACCAGTGGCGAACTGGCGAAAGAATTGATATACTACGGAGTCAGCGCTATCTCATTAGTAACTACAGGAAGCCATCAGGAAGGATTGCGCGCGTGTACCTCTTTCATTAAAGACCACCAATATGCTCAACTGGATGAAAGAATGAAACTATTTGCTGAAAATCATTCGATAGCCTGATTATTTGACATAAGATATTCATAAAAGCCATTCTTAAAATGAAAAAAAACGGAAAGAACGATTGTTATTCCGTTTTTTTTCTTACTTTAGTGGCATGAATATCGACTCTGACATATTTAAGATTCAATCGAATAATGTGTTGCCATCGAGAGGAAGGATTTTAATATCAGAACCTTTTCTACGTGACGCAACGTTTGGCAGATCCGTAATTTTACTGGTCGATCATACGGATGAAGGAAGTATGGGATTGGTTATCAACAAGCAACTGCCATTGTTCCTTAACGATATCATCATGGAATTTAAATACCTGGATGAGATTCCTCTATACAAAGGTGGACCTATTGCCACTGATACCCTATTTTATCTCCACACATTATCTGATATCCCCGGATCCATTTCTATCAGTAAAGGGCTTTATCTGAATGGAGATTTTGATGAAATAAAGAAATATATATTACAAGGGAATAAAATCAGTGAATGCATTCGTTTCTTCTTGGGATATTCCGGTTGGGATAGCGAACAGTTAAATAACGAAATCAGAGAAAACACATGGCTGGTGTCTGAAGAAGAAAAATCATATCTGATGAAAAACAATATCAAGGATATGTGGCGGACTGCTTTAGAGAAGCTAGGCAGCAAGTACGAAACGTGGTCACGCTTCCCGCAAGTGCCTACTCTCAACTAATATTTTATTTCTTAGGATTCAAACATTGGAGAAGCAATGCATCTTTGTAGCAGCCCTCCACTTGCAGCCAGTTTTTCAATAATCCGCATTGAACGAAGCCACAAGACGTGAACAGCTTTACACAAACGTCATTATCTGTCGTGACATGCGCATAAAGCTGACTTAAAGACAGAAAATCAAAAGCGTATTCACAAAGTAGCTTCAGTGCGTCGGTGGCATAACCTTGTTGCCGATAATCCTTATGAACGGCAATTCCGACTTCTCCCCGCGAATGAAGGGGAACGAAATCCGTAATATCAATCGTACCAAGGATACACTGGTCGGATTTGCGTACCATCATCAGACGTAATTGCTTATCCGCAAACACATCACACTGTGAACCTTCAATATATTGGCGCAACACGTAACGGGAGTATGGAACCGTAAAGTTACTGATGTCCCACATGGAAGGGTCATTTTCCATCTCGTACATAATGTCCATATCTTCCGGTTCTACTGCACGAAGATAAATACGTTCGTTCATTAAGAAAGACTGTCTCATAACTTTTCTTCTTTTGCAATGTGAAGTTCGTTACGCAATCTCTTCTCGCTGGGCAGGCAGAAAAGTGACGCCGTGAGGCCAATCAGCATACAGAGGTTACCCGTACTGCTCAACGTCAGGTAGTAACACAAAAGGTTCACTACAATAGCTACTTCAAGCACTCCCAAGCGAACAATGTTCCATTGCACATATCGCTTCAAGGCAAGCGTGATAGTCATGTGATCTATCTTTTTCTTAAGCACCAAGCTAAATAATTTGAGAGAAAGAGGCACACATAAAGCAGTGAGCAAAATGCCGACCGTCTCAAAATAGTAGATAGCCGGTGCGTTATCTACCAAACCTCCTACGGGAAAGAGTTCAAACTCTCCTGCCCCAAGCAAAAATGCCGGGAGTACCCAAAAGAAAACATAACTGATATTCAAATTTCTGACAGCTCGTCTTATCTGTTCTTCCATGTTCGTTCTTAAATGATTAATAATGATTATACAGTTCCGGTAAAAAGCGTCCGATTCACAATGCTGCGTCCTAAAGTCACTTCATCGGCATATTCAAGTTCATCACCAACTGATATGCCACGAGCTATCACACTTAGTTTAACCCCTAGTTTATCCAGCTTGCGATAGATATAGAAGTTGGTAGTATCGCCCTCCATCGTGGTGCTCAACGCCAGAATAACTTCTTTGATTCCACCTTCAGCCACCCGCTGCACCAGGCTTTCAATTTGAAGGTCACTCGGTCCGACTCCGTCCATTGGAGAAATAACCCCACCCAAAACATGATAAAGCCCGCGATACTGCTGGGTTGCCTCCACCGCCATTACATCACGGATATTTTCCACCACACAGACAGTGGAAGCATCCCGTTGCGGATTAGCACAAATCTGGCAAGTTTCAGTATCGGATATATTATGACACACTTTGCAGTATTTCACCTCACGTTTCAACGTTATGATAGAATTTCCGAAAGCTTCCACCGTAGCCGTATCCTGACGGAGCAGATGTAGAACAAGCCTCATAGCCGTCTTACGCCCGATACCCGGAAGTTTGGAAAATTCGCCGACTGCCTTTTCAAGCAGTATAGAAGGATATTGTTGGTTCATAGATAATATTTGCTGTTCTATCGATAAAACCTTGCAAAGATACAGATTATTGTTTTTAATACCTACAAAAATTGCTACCTTTGCATCTGTTATGATGATACTAGTCACTATTCTTTGCTACTTCGCGGTATTATTACTAATAGCCCGTATCACCGGACGTAAGGGAGGATCGAATGCAGCGTTCTTCAAGGGAGAGAACCAATCACCTTGGTATATAGTCTCTTTTGGAATGATTGGCGCCTCTATCTCCGGAGTCACTTTCGTCTCTGTACCGGGAATGGTGCGCGGAATGGATATGACGTATATGCAAACGGTACTCGGATTTTTCTTCGGATACATGGTCGTAGCCCATATCTTACTTCCTTTATATTATAAGTTGAATCTGACAAGCATCTACGGATATCTCGGCACCCGCATCGGAGTGCGCGCCTATCGCACCGGTTCCTTTTTCTTTCTGCTGTCACGCATGTTGGGAACCGCAGCCAAACTTTATCTGGTATGCCTTATTCTCCATACGTATGTATTCCAAGAAATGCACGTTCCCTTTTGGCTGATTGCTGTCGGTTCGGTTGCATTGGTATGGATATATACTCATAAAAGCGGAATAAAGACCATTGTGTGGACAGATACCTTACAAACATTTTGCCTGATTGCCGCTCTGATTTTTATCATCTATTTTACGATCCAAAAATTAGACCTTAACTTCAGTGGCATTGTGCAAACAATCCAAAACAGCGAACATAGCCGTATTTTTGTATTTGACGACTGGGTATCCCGACAGAACTTCTTCAAACAGTTCTTCAGCGGTATCTTCATCGTCATCGTAATGACCGGACTGGATCAGGATATGATGCAAAAGAATCTTTCTTGCCGGAACCTCCGGGAAGCACAAAAAAACATGTATTGCTACGGTTTCTCATTCATTCCGCTAAATTTTCTTTTTCTATGCTTGGGAATTCTATTGATAGCACTAGCGGGACAAATGCAACTCGAACTGCCAGCCATGAATGATGATATACTGTCCATGTTTGCAGCCCAAGGTTATCTGGGACAATCCGTATTGGTACTTTTTACAATCGGTATTATCGCAGCAGCTTTCAGCAACTCGGATTCCGCCCTGACAGCCATGACAACCAGTGTATGCGTAGATCTGCTAAATACGGAAAAAGACACAGAAGAAACGGCACGTCGCAAAAGAGACAAAGTGCATTTATCGCTATCAGTCTTATTGGCATTCTTCATCTGCCTGGTAGAAATACTTAATAATAAGAGCGTTATTGACGCCATATATATCATCGCCTCCTACACATACGGTCCCCTGCTTGGAATGTTTGCTTTCGGACTTTTTACACGCAGGCAAACGAATGACCGGTGGGTTCCTCTCATAGCCATCCTTTCACCACTGATCTGCTATCTTGCCGACTGGTGGATTGGAAAAGAAACCGGATATAAATTCGGTTATGAATTGCTAATGTTAAATGGAACGCTTACCTTTGCGGGGTTAATTTGTATGTCTAAAAAAGGGAAAACGCTGAAAGTACCATGAAAACAGGTACTCCGAAGTTTATAATAAATAATGGCAGAGTTTATTATAAACTGCGCAATAGTTTATTATAAACAATGAACAAGTTTATTATAAACGATTTTACAAAGAAATAAATGACAAGAAAATGGAAATAACAAGTGCTGAATTTGTGATTAGCAATACGGACGTGAAGAAATGCCCAGCCGGTATTTTCCCGGAATATGCCTTTATAGGCCGTTCGAATGTGGGTAAATCAAGTCTTATCAATATGTTGACCAGTCGTAAAGGTCTGGCCATGACCTCCTCTACTCCGGGAAAAACGATGTTAATCAACCACTTCCTTATCAATAAGAATTGGTATCTCGTCGACCTTCCGGGATATGGCTACGCCCGACGCGGACAGAAAGGAAAAGACCAGATACATACCATAATTGAAGACTACATTCTGGAACGAGAGCAAATGACTAATCTCTTTGTCCTGATAGACAGCCGGCTGGAACCTCAAAAAATAGACCTTGAGTTTATGGAATGGCTGGGCGAGAACGGTATCCCCTTCTCTATCATCTTTACCAAAGCCGATAAACTCAAAGGTGGACGTTTAAAAATGAATATCAATGCCTATTTACGTGAGTTGAGTAAACAATGGGAAGAGCTCCCTCCTCACTTCGTTTCTTCCTCGGAAGACCGCATGGGACGTATGGAAATACTCAACTACATAGAAAACATAAACAAGGATCTCAATATAAAATGAAAAGAAGAATGAAAAAGAGTTTTTTATCCATTGCCTTTATGGCAGTATTTATGCTGATGGCGACTAACAGCCAGGCACAATCATGGTCCGACTTATTTAATAAGGACAACATTTCAAAAGTAGTGAATGCCATCACCGGAACCACCGAATCTATCGACATGACCGGAACATGGAACTACAAAGGTTCGGCCGTAGAGTTCGAATCGGATAACTTACTAATGAAAGCAGGCGGAGCTGCCGCAGCCACTATGGCTGAAAATAAGCTGAACGAACAATTAAGCAAAATAGGTATTAAAGACGGCCAAATGAGTTTCACTTTCAATGCCGACAGTACTTTCACCAGCACGGTGGGCAAGAAAACATTGAAAGGCACTTACTCCTACAATGCTTCAACCAAACAAGTTGATTTGAAGTATTTGAAACTTCTGAATCTGCACGCTAAAGTAAATTGCAGTTCCAGTTCACTGGAGTTACTGTTCAACTCGGACAAACTGTTGAAATTAATGGCTTTCATCGGCAGCAAAAGTAGCAGTACCGCACTGAAAACAGTTAGTTCACTGGCCGAAAATTACGATGGAATGATGCTCGGATTCCAACTCTCAAAATAGCAAAAGAGAATCGTTTAATACTATTTCGCACTCCATAAAGTATATTTTAGGGGAAAAGCATTATCTTTGTCGTTTGTAATCAAAAAGAGAAGGAAAAATGAAAAAGATACTTTTTTTAATGACCCTGTTAGTAATGGGCGTAAGCTTTGCATTTGCGCAAACAAATGCAGATATCAAGTTTGACAAAACAACTCACGATTTCGGTAAGTTTTCTGAAAACAGCCCGGTTGTCAGTTGCACATTTACCTTTACTAATATCGGCGATGCCCCTCTGGTGATCCATCAGGCGGTAGCCTCTTGCGGATGTACAGTACCCGAATATACAAAGGAGCCCATCATGCCGGGCAAAAAGGGAACAATCAAGGTAACTTATAACGGAACAGGCAAATATCCGGGACATTTCAAAAAATCAATCACCTTGCGTACCAACGCCAAAACAGAGATGGTAAGATTGTATATCGAAGGCGATATGACGGCAAAAGATGCAAAGTAGGAAAAAATAGACTATTACATAAAGGAGAATCTTTCGGTTCTCCTTTTTTTTGTTTACTTTGAGGACGGAAATGTAAATTAACACATTAGCAAATTATAAAAACTATGAAACAAGAAGAAGACAAATTCACCGGGTTACCCGAGAATGCGTTCAGAGAGTTGAAACCCGGGGAAGTGTACAACCCGTTGATGGGTCCCTCTAAAAATTATCCGGAAGTTAATATCTGGTCAGTAGCATGGGGTATTGCCATGGCAATCCTTTTTTCGGCCGCCGCTGCCTATCTGGGATTGAAGGTCGGACAGGTATTTGAAGCAGCTATTCCAATTGCGATCATTGCCGTAGGAGTTTCCGGAGCTGCCAAAAGAAAAAATGCGTTGGGTGAAAATGTGATTATCCAGTCTATCGGAGCTTGTTCCGGAGTAATCGTTGCCGGAGCAATCTTCACCCTCCCCGCTCTTTATATTCTCCAAGCTAAATATCCCGAGATGACGGTTACCTTCATGCAGGTATTCATCAGCTCTTTATTGGGTGGCGTATTGGGTATTCTATTCCTGATCCCTTTCCGTAAATACTTCGTCAGCGACATGCATGGAAAATATCCTTTCCCGGAAGCAACAGCCACTACACAGGTGTTGATCTCCGGCGAAAAAGGCGGCAGTCAGGCCAAACCGTTATTGATGGCAGGTATGATCGGCGGATTATATGACTTCATCGTAGCGACATTCGGATGGTGGAACGAGAACTTTACCACCCGTGTTTGCAGTGCCGGAGAAATGCTGGCAGAAAAGGCAAAATTGGTATTCAAGGTAAACACCGGTGCCGCCGTGCTTGGTTTGGGATATATCGTCGGACTGAAATATGCTTCCATCATTTGTGCCGGTTCATTGGCTGTGTGGTGGATTATCATTCCGGGAATGTCTGCTATCTGGGGTGACAGTGTACTGAATGCATGGAATCCGGAAATCACCTCTACCGTAGGTATGATGAGTCCGGAAGAAATATTCAAATATTATGCCAAGAGCATCGGTATCGGCGGTATCGCTATGGCGGGTGTGATCGGTATTATCCGTTCCTGGAGCATCATCAAGAGCGCTGTCGGACTGGCAGCCAAAGAGATGGGCGGTAAAGGGAATGTAGAGAAGAGCATTATCCGTACCCAACGGGATCTTTCCATGAAGATTATCGCCATCGGTTCCATCATCACACTGATCTTAATCGTATTATTCTTCTACCTTGATGTCATGCAAGGGAATCTGTTGCATACATTGGTAGCCATTGTTCTGGTTGCCGGCATCTCTTTCCTGTTCACCACAGTAGCAGCTAATGCCATTGCGATTGTTGGTACTAATCCGGTTTCGGGAATGACATTGATGACACTGATTTTGGCTTCCGTAGTGATGGTAGCTGTCGGACTGAAAGGTCCTTCGGGCATGGTTGCCGCATTGGTAATGGGTGGTGTAGTATGTACCGCACTGTCAATGGCAGGAGGTTTTATCACCGACTTGAAGATTGGTTACTGGCTCGGAAGCACGCCTGCCAAACAGGAAACATGGAAATTCTTGGGAACAATCGTATCGGCTGCAACAGTAGGCGGTGTAATGATTATCCTGAATAAGACATACGGATTTACAAGTGGCGCACTGGCTGCTCCACAAGCAAATGCGATGGCGGCCGTTATCGAACCGCTGATGAGCGGTGTAGGTGCACCCTGGTTGTTATATGGTATTGGGGCTGTCTTAGCTATTATTCTGACTCTTTGTAAAATTCCTGCATTAGCTTTCGCATTGGGTATGTTTATTCCGTTGGAACTGAATGTGCCGTTGGTAGTGGGTGGAGCAGTGAATTGGTTTGTTACAACACGTAGCAAAGATGCATCTCTGAATACGGAAAGAGGTGAAAAAGGAACTTTACTGGCATCAGGTTTCATTGCCGGAGGTGCATTGATGGGAGTAATCAGTGCCGCGATGCGCTTTGGTGGAATCAATCTGGTTAATGAGGCATGGTTGAACAATACTTGGTCAGAAGTGTTGGCATTAGGAGCGTATGCCTTACTGATTCTTTATTTTATAAAGGCTTCAATGAAAGTTAAATAAATCATTATGAGGAGACTATTATCCATTATAGTATCACTTGTAACTGCCATATCATTTGCGCAGCAGCCCGTCGAGCTACCTTTGTGGCCCGACGGTGCTCCCAACTCCAGTGGACTAACCGGAGAAGAGCAGGAAACGCGCCCTCATTTTGTCACGAATGTCACGCATCCCACCCTGACGGTCTACCATCCGGAAAAGCCGAATGGAATGGCTATTATCATGTGTCCCGGAGGCGGTTATCGTGGACTGGGTATGGATGGAGAGGGGTATGATATGGCCCCCTGGTTCTGCGGACAAGGTATTACCTATATGGTATTAAAATACCGGATGCCGAACGGACATTGGGAAGTCCCCGTATCAGACGCCGAACAAGCCATTCGCATGGTACGCCAACATGCCAAAGAATGGAATGTCGATCCTTACAAGGTAGGATTAATGGGAGCCTCTGCGGGAGGGCATTTAACTGCTACACTCGCCACTCACTACAATTCGGAAACACGTCCGGACTTTCAGATATTACTTTATCCGGTAGTTACGATGATGCAAGTCACCCGGGGAAATACCAGAGCTGCATTGCTTGGCAAAAATCCCACAATGGAACAAATACAGAAGTTCTCTGCCGAATTGCAAGTAACGCCCGATACTCCACAAGCATTTATCGCTCTTACCTCCGACGACCCTTCCGTAGCACCTTATCACGGAGTGAACTATTACCTTGCTTTACAGAAAAACAAGGTTCCGGCAACTCTCCATGTTTATCCTACCGGAGGACATGGCTGGGGATTTCAAGATCATTTTAAATATAAGCAACAATGGACACAGGAGTTGGAGAAATGGTTGCGCGACGGCGTTGTATTCCCGGAAAATCCCGAACCCATGTTACGAATCGGGAAATCTTACCTGGGAACTAAATACGTGGTTAACACATTAGATCAAGACGGAGAAGAATCATTAGTGATCCGGACCGATGCCGTAGATTGCCTCACTTTCGTAGAATACACGTTGGCACAGGCACTCGGTTCTTCCTTTGCCGACAATCTGCAAAAAATACGTTATCGGGACGGCATCATCAACGGATATCCTTCCCGGTTGCATTATACTTCCGAATGGATAGAGAACGGAATCCGCCACGGATTCCTCACCGACATTACTGCCAAAAACAGTGCACATACCCAGAAAATCTCTCTTTCGTATATGTCTACCCATCCCAAGCAATATAAAAAATTGGCTGATTCGCCGGAAAATGTACGACAAATGGCCGAATATGAAAAAGCAATCTCCGGAAAAGTCGTACATTGGTTGCCGAAAAGCGAACTGCCGGAAGCCGGATTGCCCTGGATCATGAATGGAGACATTATTGCTATTACAACGAAGATGCCCGGACTGGACATTGCTCATGTGGGAATAGCAGAATATAAAGAGGGAAAACTGCACCTGCTGCACGCTTCTTCTACATTGGGAAAAGTAGTTGTCAGCGACGAACCTCTCAATCACATGCTAAACAACAATAAATCGTGGACAGGCATACGTGTTGTCCGGATGTCTCACTCTAAAAATAACTGATTATGAAACGAGTAAAACATTTCCTTCTCGCCTCGTGCTTATTCCCCACTTTGCTGGGAGCACAAGAAATGGCAAGCGCCTATTTTCTGGAACTTACTCCGGACGCCCAATCGGCAGGTATGGCAGGTACAGGATTAGCTACCACCGATAACGGTAGTACAGCTATTTTTCATAATGCTTCTACCATCGCTTTCTCACAAGAAGTGATGGGTGCGAGTTATTCATACGCTAAGATCAACCAAGATTATGCGCTACATAGCGCCTCTCTTTTCTACCGGATCGGAAGGGAAGGCATACATGGATTTGCTGTAGGTTTCCGGCATTTCAAAGATCCCAAGGTGCTCGATTACCGCCCTCACGCATGGGACTTAGAAGCTGCTTATTTCAGAAATGTAGCCAAAAATCTGTCTCTTTCATTAACGTTCAGATACCTGCAAGCCAAAGCCGCGGAAAGCGCAGACAGCAAGAATAGCGTTTGTCTGGACTTCGGCGCGACCTACTATCGCAATATGGCTCTATTGGACGAAATGGCTTCCTGGAGCATTGGTTTCCAAGCTGCCAACATAGGCAAAAAGCTGGACGGACAAAAGTTACCCGCCAGATTAGGATTGGGAGGTACAATCGACCTGCCATTCAGCATAGAAAACCGTTTGCAGGTGGCTCTCGACTTCAACTATCTGCTCCCCTCTGAAATCCGTCATCTCCAGGCTGGCATAGGAGCCGAATATAATTTCCTGAAATATGGTGTTGTCCGTGCGGGATATCATTTCGGAGACAAAGACAAAGGAGTAGGCAACTACGGCACTCTAGGCTGCGGAATAAACTTCTGGCCGATACGTGCAGACTTCTCTTATGCCTTGGCTGATAAAGATTGCTTTATGCGCCGCACCTGGCAACTGGGAGTTGGAATAGTTTTCTAAGCTCCTCTTCGAGGCGTTGCTTCACTTCGTCCATCGGCACATCATGCTTTAATTCCTGACGAAGAGAAGTGACGCCTTTATCCATAAATCCGCAAGGGTGGATATAACTGAAATAACGTAAATCGGTATTCACATTCAGAGCCAGTCCATGCATCGTGACATAATGACTGCTTCTCACTCCGATAGCACAAATCTTACGCGCACGAAGCGTATCACCTTCCAACCAGACTCCTGTCGCTTTCTCCAAACGTCCGGCTTCAATGCCATAAGAAGCACATACCCGAATCACCGCTTCTTCCAGCAAATGAACGTACTCTTTCAATCCTAACTGAAATTCTTCCAGGTTTAATATCGGATAGCACACCAGTTGTCCCGGACCATGATAAGTAATGTCCCCTCCCCGATCAATATGATAAAGGGTGGCATCAATTGCTTTCAGTTGTTCATCACTCAACAACATATTATTTTCTTTCCCGCTACGTCCTAATGTATAAACATGGGGATGTTCGCACATCACAATACGGTTTTCATAACTCTCGCCCTGAACTTTTGCCCGGACAATGTTATCAAACCATTCTGTTTGCCGTTGCCATGCTTCGGCGTATGGTATCAAATTCCAATCAATAAAAACTGTTTTCATAAAAACAAAGGTAAGAAATAAAAAGAAAATGCGTACATTTGTTGGCCTAATATAACACACACAACTATGAAAATGGACTTTCCACAGGTAGACTTGCCTACCGAAGTATTAGCATGGACGAATGTAACAGAAGACATTCTCAATATTTACAAGCAATCTTGTCGGTTGCAAGCATGTATTGTTGCCATCTGTACCGAAGGTTCGATGAAAGCCTCCATCAATCTGCTTGATTACGAAATTCACCCCAATGACTTAATAACATTATTACCGGGAACAATCATTAAGTTTCGGGAGAGAACAGAAAAAGTATGCCTTTGCTTTGCCGGCTTCTCTGCTCATTGTGCCGGACGGATCAATCTCATGAAGAATATTGGTAACGCATATCCAAAACTGATAGAACAGCCGGTAGTTCCTCTTAATGAAGAAGTAGCCAGTTATCTGAAAGACTATTTTGCTCTATTATCACGGGCCAGTTGCAATGAGAACTTCGAAATGGATTCTGAATTGGTCGAATTGTCTCTTCAGACCATCCTGACAAGCATACGACTGATATATCATAAATTTCCGGGCGAAAACAGCAGTTCGAACCGCAAAAAGGAAATCTGCCGGGAACTGATTCAAGCCATCACCGAGAATTATAAAAATGAACGTCGTGCACAGTTTTACGCAGATAAATTAGGTATATCTCTTCAACATCTAAGCACGACTGTGAGACAAGTGACAGGTAAAAGTGTTTTAGATACCATTGCTTATATCGTTATCATGGATGCTAAAGCCAAACTGAAAGGGACCAATATGACTATCCAAGAGATAGCATATTCTCTAAACTTCCCCAGCGCCTCTTTCTTTGGCAAGTATTTCAGACGATATGTAGGAATGACACCATTGGACTTTAGAAACAGATAATTTTCACGAAGAACGATAGAAAATATAAATGGTGAGTTGCAAAACAATGAACGGTGAATAAATTGCGCATTATCCGCAAAGTATTCACCGTCTATTATTTACAGTTCGCTGTTCATAAATGACAGCTTACCATTCATCGTTTACAGCTTACAGGTTCCTGTCTTTTTATAGTTCATTTCTCATTTTCTTCCCAAGCTCAACGAATTGAGCACTACGCTCACACTGGAGAACGCCATTGCGGCACTTGCCAGCATCGGATTCAATAACAAACCATTCAGCGGGAACAAGATACCGGCAGCAATAGGAATACCGATCAGGTTGTAAATAAACGCCCAGAAAAGATTCTGATGAATCAGTTTGACCGTCTGCTTTGACAACTGGAAGGCTTTAGGAAGCAGCAACAAGTCCGATGTCATCAAAGTCACCATAGCCACGTCCATAGCAATATCAGTTCCTTTTCCCATAGCAATGCTGACGTCAGCCAATGCCAGTGCCTGCGAATCATTGATACCATCGCCCACCATCGCAACCTTCTTTCCCTGCATTTGAAGCTCACGTACAAATTCGGCCTTATCGTCCGGTAGAGCGTCGGCAACAAAACGTTCGATTCCTAAACGGGAAGAAACGGCTAGTGCAGTCCGTTGCCCGTCACCCGTCAGCATACAGATGTCAATCCCTTGACGTTTCAGTTCCTTCACTGCTTCAGCAGAAGTAGCCTTTATCGGGTCGGAAACAGCAATGATAGCCAACAACTCGTTTTCACGTCCAAAGTAAATGATGCCGTTACCGTCCGATTCATAGTGAACCAGCATTTCAGCCATCACATCGTTTACTGTCGCACTGAAATCTTTCAGGAGTTTATGACTGCCTACCCAATAAGTATGTCCCTCATACGAGGCTTTGATTCCTTTTCCCGTAATGCTTTCAAAGCTATCCAACACGGCAGGTTTTATTTTTTCTTCGTCCTGAAGCGCAGAAACAATAGCGCCGGCAAGCGGATGCTCCGATTTCATTTCCGCAGCTAAAAGTACATCTTTGAAATGTGGTTCCTGCGACTGCGCCCATAACCATCCGGTAGCTGTAGGATGTCCTTCAGTCAGTGTTCCCGTTTTATCCAGAACAACGACATCTACTTTGCGCATTTGTTCCAAAGCCACTGCATCTTTAATCAGGATATGCTGGCTGGCAGCTTTACCTATACCCACCATCAACGCAGTAGGTGTAGCAAGCCCCAAAGCACATGGACAAGCAATGACAAGAACAGAAACAGCCGACAAAATACCATAAGAGATATATTCACTACCACCAATGGTAACCCACAATACAAATGTCAGAATGGCAATGCCTAACACGACAGGTACAAAAATCCCCGTAATACGATCGACAATGCGTTGCACGGGAGCTTTGCTGCCCTGTGCTTCCTGCACCATAGCGATAATACGAGCAAGCACGGTTTCACTGCCTACCTGTGCGGCGCAAATGATAAATGAGCCACGCTGGTTAATCGTTCCTGCCAATACTTTATCACCTTTCTTCTTTTCTACCGGAACCGGTTCACCGCTAATCATACTCTCATCGACATACGAGTCGCCTTCGGAAAGCTGACCGTCCACAGGTATTTGTTCTCCCGGGCGTACAACCACCAAATCACCTACCTGGAGTTTCTCAATCAAGATCTCCTCTTCCACTCCATTGCGCAGAACGCGAGCCGCTTTTGGCTGCATTCCCATCAACTTACGAATGGCTGTTGAGGTATTTCCTTTGGCACGTTCTTCCATCAACTTTCCGGTAAGAACGAAAGCGATAATCACCGCAGAAGCCTCATAATAGACATGCGGTTCCAATCCGCGGTCATACCAGAATTCGGGGAAGAAAGTGTTGAACAGACTGAACAGAAAAGCAATGGAAGTACTAAGCGCAACCAAAGTATCCATATTGCTCCGTCCTAATTTAGCCTGTTTCCAGGCTCCGGTGAAGAAACCACCTCCGAAAAAGACCATAACAGGGATAGCAAGTACCATTTGAATCTCATTAGAATATGGCACATGCATCAGTATCATGGAATATACCAATAACGGTACTACCAAAATCCATGCACCAATCACTTTCCACTTCAAACGAGTGTAACGCTTATGCTGTTCCTCTTCCCGGCGTTCTTCTTTGTGGGCTTCTTCCACAATCAGATCATAACCTGCCGCAAGGACAGCCGCACGAATCTCTCCGGGAGTCAAATGCTCTTTCTCATAAGAAACGGTCAATGTATTGGTAGCAAAATTAACGGAAGCCTCAATGACTCCCGGCAATTTTTTCACTGTTTTTTCTACATTATTGGCACATCCTGCACAATGCATATTAAGCACAGGAAATGCCTTTTTTGTTGTGTTACCCATATAATTATAGTTTACGGCCTTCCCCCTCCTCTCAAAAAAGGAGTTGGGGAAGAACCCTTATTTGTTTATAGAAACAAGCTAATACAGGTATTTGTTCAATTACTTCTTATCAGCCTTCTGATCGTCTTTCTTTGTTTCTTTTACAAATTCGGCTTCATAACTGAACTTATTAAACCCTGCCTGCAACTTCTTTACATTCGTTTTTTCAGCGTCATACGTAATGGTTACCATTTTCGTTTTTACTTCGGTCGAAATATCCTTCAACCCTTTCTCAAAACGCATATTGTCCTTTACTTTCTTTTCGCATTTCTCACAGTGCATCTGCGACACTTTAAATACAACAACACGAATATCTTTTGCCAATACAGCTGTTACACTCAAAAGAGCCACTACCCAAGTGGCCATCCATCTTTTTGTTTTCATTTTTCCTATCAGTTTAAAATTAGTATTCTTTATTTTCTATGCGATCGTTTCTTTCATTCGCTATTTCCTGCTTTTACTCACTATTTCTAGCTAAGTTAAAACGTATTCCGATATATCCTTTTGCTCCGTGCACCGGTCCCCAAATCATGGTAGAATCAAAGTTGTTCCCCCAGGGATTTGCCGCATCGATAATCGGATTCTTTTGTTTGAAGTTTGTCAGGTTCTCGCCTCCTACGTAGATAGACCAGCGGCGGAAGTAACGGGTCACCTGCAAGCTCAACTGCTCAAAACTGCCGTAACGACGTTCCCAAGACAACTGTCCGTCTCCCTGTTCATAAGGAGTAGGCATCCTACCGCCACCATTCTGTTGCAGTGTGGCGTCAAACTGCCATATTCCCAGCGGAGTTTGGTAAGAAGCCGTGAGTAGTCCTTTATATTTGCTGGTCAGCGGTTTCTCCATTCGTTCACCTTTGTAGGTCGTTTTCGCATCCGTGAGCCGGTAAGCACCTGTCAGAGTGAATCCTTTGAAGAAAGGATAACTTGCTTCCACTTGGAACACATGCGAATAAGAGCGTCCATCCAAATTGTAAAAAGCTACTTCATGGGGGTTGCTATCCATATCCACTATCACTTGTTTCAGGAAATCCGTATAATAGTATTCTGCATTCACATTCAGCGTTTTGCCGAATATAGGGATATAAGTAGAGACGCTGGCACCGTAGTTCCATGCTTCTTCCATATCCAGGTTCTTTGCTATTTCCACCTTACGACTGCTGGAAAGCAGGTAGTTGTTTTCTGCCAACACATGATTGGTACGGTACCCTTTTCCGGCAGAAAGACGGAAATTCACATAATCATTCGGATTGTACTTCAGATGCGCACGCGGAGTCACGAAGAAACCATGTTCGTTACTGTAATCACCACGCAGACCGGCCATTACCATCCATTTATCATTCAGGTTCAACGTATATTGCACGTAAGCACCGGGAACAGCTTCCTTTTCAAAGGCTTTGAGAGGATTGTCCGTTGTATTTTCCAAACGGTAATGTTGGTCATAAGCGTCATAATTGAAGCTCAACCCTGCGGAGAAACTATTTTGCGGATTAAATTCCGTTTCAAACATCAGCGAAGCATAGACGTTGGTTTGATCCACATTATACAGTTTGCGTCCATACGTAGCATCCTGATTGTGTAAAGTGGTGGAAAGAATCAAAGCCAGGTTCGTATTCTTCTCCTTATTAAAGATATAAGCATTCTTGGTGAAGAATTCATAGCGTTCCGTATCGATCCCTACTTTATACAGGTCACCGGAGTGCATTGTCCCTCCATGATTGGCCTGTCCGCTGGTACGTGTTTCAGAAAGGGCTTTGATACCTGCCTGGAAAACATAATGGTCGCCCATGTATGCCCACCGGTTCCACACATTATACTGTTCCACCTGCGGAATATCCACAAATCCGTCATCGTTGCCATCATGCGCCTTGGTCTCATTTTCGTAATGCGCCAGCAGAGAAGTGCTCCATCGTTTGGAAAGTTTCAATGTAGCGTCCGCATTGGCTTCATACCGGTTAGTAGTGCTTGCAAAAAGATTGGCAGACACCCAATCGGCTTCCGGCAACTGTGGTTTCTTAAATTCTACGTTTATCTGTCCTGTGATGGCTTCATAACCATTCTTCACCGAAGATGTTCCTTTGGAAACCTGTATGCTCTGCATCCACGGACCGGGGACATATCCCAATCCATAAGGAGCGGCGGCTCCCCGATAATTCGGAATATTTTCCGTCAACATCTGCACATAAGTGCCGGACAGCCCCAACAATTTAATTTGTTTGGCTCCTGTTGCCGCATCGGAATAACTCACATCTACTGAAGGGTTCGTCACAAAACTTTCACCCAGGTTACAACAAGCGGCTCTACTCAATTCGGCACTGCTTATCATGTCTTCGTTCATCACGCTACTGCGCAATTTCATTGTTCCCAGTTTACGAGTGACAATATTCACTTCATTCAGTTCCACTCCATCACGAAGCACAATATCCAGTTGTTGATTTTTACTGCTCACATGAATCGTATCGTTCTGAAAACCGATAAAGCTGACAATCAGCATGTGGCTTTTAGAAGGTTTAGTAATAGAAAAACTACCATCCTCTTTGGTTGTCACTCCTTGTCCTGTATTCATCCAGAACACATTGGCACCCGGAATAGCCTCCCCGGTACTATCTTTCACTGTTCCCCGTACTTGCGCATATATATTGCCGGCAAATAACAGGAACAGTCCTATTATCATATATTTCATTCTTTCTAAAGTTACTTTCGAGATACAAAATTAATTCATTTCTCATGCAACTTAGTTGCATTCAGTGCTGCTTTACTTTCATGTTCTATTGAAAGCAAAGGATTAAATAAGAAAGAAATAGTGGCTAAATAATATAAGTGGAATATAGCGCCAGCTTCTGCCTCGAACAGAGAGGTGGCGGAGAGGTCAGACTATCATATTCTACCGATTTATCCGCATAGGTCGGAGTCAACAGATAGCAAAAATGCTCACACAAAAGATCGACTACTAAAGCTGATGTTGTCAGTTCAGTAGTATGTTTCATCAAATCGAGCTTATAGATAATAGCTGTACAACCCTTATCTTTACAACCTTTTTTTGAATCACAAGTATGAGTCTTTTTACACTTCGGACAGCCTGTATCACAACAGCTCTGCACCGTTTCACAACGGACACAGCAATAATGCACAATAGAGACTCCACCTCCTGAATAGATAATCAGGAGAGAAAGGATAAGTGCTGTTATGTAGGCTAGTTTTTTCATTTCAGAGGACAAAGATAAGAATAAAAACAGATTTTCCTATAATTTTTCGTAATTAAGATTCAATCAATCCGATACAGACACATTCTCTTTCCTTTATTTGGCTATTTTAGAGTCATATCAGCACTATTAACTCTTTTTACTCAACAATAAAACCTATCTTTGCCCCAATAAATTCTCTGATTTTTAAGTAAACGCTATGCTTACATATTTACTCATCATTATCACTCTTTATCTGGCAGGTAATGCCTACATATTTATCAGAGCAAAGCAAGCTCTGAAAGTTAAATCTCTCGGAGTAAAAATATTCCTGACCGTTTTATTCTGGATATGTGCTTTATCCTTTTTCGGCACGATGCTAACTCGTAACCTTGAGATGCCTGTCTTTATCTCCCATTCAATGTACACCATTGGAACAAGTTGGTTGATATTTACTCTATACATGGCATTATTCTTGCTTTTGTTTGATATCTTGAAATTATTCAAAGTTGTCTACAAATATAGGTTCTATCTGTCTTTAGTGTTCACGTTGGGATTGCTGGGATGTGGGGTATATAACTATCATCACCCGGAAACCAATGTAGTCAGCATTTTAACCAATAAACGATATGAAGATACTCCCCAAGCAATTAAAATCGTCGCAATCAGCGATGTTCACTTGGGAAATGGTACAGGGAAAGCCGCATTAAAAAAATATGTGGAAATGATAAATGCGCAGCATCCCGACCTGATACTGATTAGTGGTGACTTGATTGATAATAGCGTCGTACCTCTTTATACAGAGAATATGGCGGAAGAATTAGCTAACTTGAAAGCTCCTATGGGTATCTATATGGTTCTCGGCAATCACGAATACATTAGCGGTATCGATGAAAGTATCCGATATATTAAAAGCACTCAAATACAATTATTGCGCGATTCAGTAGTTACACTTCCCAACGGCATACAACTGATAGGACGTGATGACCGTCATAACCGCAAGCGTCATTCCCTGCAAGAGTTAATGGTGAATATCGATAAAAGCAAACCTATCATTTTATTGGATCATCAACCTTTTGATTTGGAAAAAACGGAAGCTGCCGGCATCGACCTGCAATTCAGTGGGCATACACACCACGGACAAATATGGCCTATTAATTGGGTGACCGATTATATCTTCGAGCAAAGCCACGGTTATCGCCAATGGGGAAACAGTCACGTGTATGTATCTTCCGGATTGTCTCTTTGGGGACCACCCTTCAGAATAGGAACGCATAGTGAAATGGTTATTTTCAATTTTCAATGAATATTATGCAGTTTTGTCACATATGTTACAGTTTCCAAGCAATCTCTGCCCTATCTTTGCAGAAAAAAGATTATGGAACAATTACATGCTCATGAAGTCCTCCACATGATGGAAGGAAATAGCTACTCGGAATCATCATTGCGGGAAGCAATCATTAAGAAGTTTGGCTCACAGCAACGTTTTTATGCTTGCTCGGCAGAAAACATGGATGTAGATACCCTTATCGAATTTCTGAAAATGAAAGGGAAATTTATGCCTGCTGAAGATGGATTCACAGTAGATATCACTAAAGTTTGCAAGCATTGATTGGCGGATAATATCCGCCAATCCCATTTTTGGGGATAAATAGCTGCATTTTTTTCTGTTTTTATTAGCCCGATTCACGAATTTCATCTATATTTGTCAATAGTGAATGATAAAACAAATGTTGAATTTACAGAAAAAATGGGTATGAAAAAACAATATGTCAGTCTGCTTGCAATTATACTTTCAGTAAGCGGCTTTTTGTTTTCTTGTCATGACAAGATGAACAAAAACACAGGTGCGTTACAGTTTGATAGCATTCAAGTGAATAAGACAGCTCACCTCTTCAATGATACAGCCAAACCGGCCTGCAATATTATTATTAATTTTGCTTATCCGATAAAATCATCGGATGATATGCTGAAAGACAGTCTGAATACTTATTTCATTTCGGCCTGTTTCGGAGATAAATACATCGGCGAAAAACCGGAAGAAGTTGTAAAGCAATATACCGAGAATTATATCAGCGAATACCGTCGCGATCTCGAGCCTATGTATACCGAAGATGAGAAAGACAAGGAAGACGAATCTTCCATCGGTGCCTGGTATTCTTATTATAAAGGTATAGAAAGCCATGTGCAACTGTATGATAAAGATCTACTTGTATATCGCATCGACTATAACGAATATACCGGAGGTGCACATGGAATTTACATGGCAACTTATTTAAATATGGACCTCACCCTGATGCGTCCGCTCCGCCTCGATGATATTTTTGTCGGAGACTACAAAGACGCATTGACCGACCTGATCTGGAATCAGCTCATGGCAGATAACAAAGTGACCACTCACGAAGCATTGGAAGATATGGGATATGCTTCCACCGGGGACATCGCTCCGACAGAAAATTTCTATCTAAGCAAAGAAGGAATCACCTTCTATTATAATGTATACGATATCACTCCTTATTCTATGGGACCTGTAAAGGTAACAATCCCATTTGCTATGATGGAACATCTATTAGGCAGTAACCCGATTCTGGGAGAGCTAAAAAATTAAAAATCATAAAAAGCTGAACACCAATGAATATCCTGTTGTTATCACTTCCATGTGACAGAATAGGATATTCATCCACATCTATCATTCAAAACTTATAATTCAAAATTCAAACAGTGGAAATCATACTGAAATATTTTCCTGATCTGACGGAAGAGCAGCGCAAACAATTCGCAGCTCTATACGACCTCTACACTGACTGGAATTCAAAAATCAACGTTATCTCCCGCAAGGACATTGAGAATTTATATGAGCATCACGTGCTCCATTCATTAGGCATTGCCAAAGTCATCCAATTCCGCCCCGGAACCAGCATCATGGACTTGGGTACAGGAGGAGGTTTTCCCGGCATTCCTTTAGCAATCCTGTTTCCCGAGGTAAAATTCCACCTCGTAGACAGTATCGGCAAAAAAGTACGTGTAGCAACCGAAGTGGCAAATGCCATCGGACTGAAAAATGTGACTTTCCGCCATGCCCGTGCAGAAGAGGAGAAACGAACGTTCGACTTTGTTGTCAGCCGTGCCGTAATGCCTTTGGCGGATTTGATTAAGATTATTAAAAAGAATATCTCTTCGAAACAACAGAATGCATTGCCCAACGGACTTATCTGTCTCAAAGGCGGTGAACTGGAGCATGAAACAATGCCGTTCAAACATAAAACGGTCATTCATAGCTTGAGCGACAACTTCGAGGAAGAGTTCTTTAAAACAAAAAAAGTGGTATATGTTCCGATTTAAACAAGACTATATGTTCTGATAGATGATAAATCATAGAGAAACCATGAAAATAAAAAGATTTGAATTTAATATGTTTCCCGTAAATTGCTACGTATTATGGGATGACACTAAAGAAGCAGTCGTAATTGATCCGGGCTGTTTCTATGAAGAAGAAAAGCAGGCACTGAAAAAGTTCATTCTTACCAATGAACTGAATGTAAAGCATCTGCTGAATACTCATTTACACCTAGATCATATCTTCGGAAATCCGTTCATGCTGAAAGAATTCGGGTTATCGGCAGAAGCAAACAAAGCAGACGAGTACTGGATTGACGAAGCACCGAAACAAAGCAGAATGTTTGGTTTTCAGTTGCAGGAAGAACCTGTACCACTGGGCAAATACCTGCATGACGGAGATATCATCACTTTCGGACATACCAAACTGGAAGCAATACACGTGCCCGGACATTCACCCGGCAGCTTGGTGTACTATTGCAAAGAAGACAACTGCATGTTCTCCGGTGACGTCCTGTTCCAAGGCAGCATCGGCCGTGCTGATCTCACAGGAGGCAACTTCGATGAACTGATAGAACATATTTGCAGCCGTTTATTTGTTCTTCCCAACGAAACAGTCGTTTATCCGGGACACGGCGCTCCCACGACTATCGGAATGGAAAAAGCTGAAAACCCATTTTTTAGATAATAAAAAAGAAGTATTAAGTATCAGGTATTAGGTATTAACAAGGCTAATCGCCCATTAACCGCAGTAATACTTAATACTTGATACTTAATACTTAATTTAATACTTGATTATTATGAAAACCGATTTGTTAGCTAGCCGTCACATCGGCATCAATGAACAAGATACAGCCATAATGCTCCGCAAAATTGGCGTGAACTCACTGGACGAACTGATTAATCAGACAATTCCCGCCAATATACGGCTGAAAGAGCCGCTTGCATTGACTAGTCCACTGACGGAATACGAATTTGGAAAACACATCGCTGAACTGGCAGCTAAAAACAAACTATATACCACATATATCGGTTTGGGATGGTACAACACGATCACTCCGGCCGTTATCCAGCGGAATGTATTCGAAAACCCAGTATGGTATACTTCTTACACTCCGTACCAGACAGAGGTATCGCAAGGACGTCTGGAAGCATTGATGAATTTCCAGACAGCCGTATGTGATCTTACTGCCATGCCACTCGCCAACTGCTCACTTCTGGACGAAGCAACTGCCGCCGCCGAAGCCGTAAGCATGATGTATGCCTTACGCTCCCGCGCGCAACAGAAAGCCAATGCGAACGTAGTCTTCGTAGACGAGAATATTTTTCCGCAGACATTAGCTGTCATGACTACACGTGCCGTACCTCAAGGCATCGAACTACGTGTAGGTAAATATAAAGATTTTGAACCTTCACCGGAAGTGTTTGCCTGTATTCTGCAATATCCGAACTCACATGGAAACGTAGAGGACTATTCTGAATTTACCGAAAAAGCACATGCCGCAGACTGCAAAGTAGCTGTTGCCGCTGATATTTTAAGTCTCGCCCTGCTAACTCCTCCGGGAGAATGGGGAGCAGATATTGTATTCGGAACCACACAACGCTTGGGTACCCCAATGTTCTATGGCGGTCCATCGGCTGCTTTCTTTGCTACCAAAGACGAATACAAACGGAATATGCCGGGACGAATCATCGGATGGTCTAAAGACAAATATGGCAAACTCTGCTACCGAATGGCTTTACAGACACGTGAACAACATATCAAACGGGAAAAAGCAACTTCAAATATCTGTACCGCACAAGCATTATTAGCTACTATGGCAGGCTTTTACGCCGTTTATCACGGTCAGGAGGGTATCACTACAATTGCATCACGTATACACAGCATTACTGTATTTCTTGAAAAGCAATTAAAGAAATGCGGATATACACAAGTCAACGCTCAATACTTTGACACCTTACGTTTCGAATTGCCCGAACACGTTTCGGCACAGCAAATCCGCACGATAGCACTTACCAAAGAAGTTAATCTGCGCTATTATGAAAATGGCAATGTTGGTTTCAGCATTGACGAAACAACAGATGTGGCAGCTGCCAATGTGTTGCTCTCGATTTTTGCCATTGCCGCCGGAAAAGATTACCAGAAAGTAGACGACATTCCGGAAAGAAGCAACATCGACAAGGATTTAAAACGTACAACTCCTTTCCTGACACATGAAGTATTCAGCAAGTATCACACGGAAACAGAGATGATGCGTTACATCAAACGTCTGGACCGCAAAGATATTTCTCTTGCACAATCCATGATTTCCCTCGGTTCATGTACAATGAAGCTGAATGCAGCCGCAGAAATGTTGCCTTTAAGCCGTCCCGAGTTTATGGGTATGCACCCGCTGGTTCCGGAAGACCAAGCAGAAGGTTATCGTGAATTAATCAAGAACCTAAGTGAAGATTTGAAAGTTATCACCGGGTTTGCAGGGGTCAGCCTACAACCCAATTCGGGTGCTGCAGGAGAATATGCAGGCCTTCGTGTGATTCGCGCCTATCTCGAAAGTATCGGTCAGGGACACCGTAACAAAGTCTTGATTCCAGCTTCGGCTCACGGAACAAATCCTGCGTCTGCTATACAGGCAGGCTTCGTAACTGTTACCTGTGCATGCGACGAGCAGGGGAATGTAGAAATGGCTGACCTACGTGTAAAAGCTGAAGAAAATAAAGATGAATTGGCTGCACTGATGATTACTTATCCTTCTACACATGGTATCTTCGAGACCGAGATAAAAGAGATTTGCGACATCATTCACGCCTGTGGTGCACAAGTATATATGGACGGAGCCAACATGAATGCACAGGTAGGATTAACCAATCCGGGATTCATCGGTGCAGATGTCTGTCACTTGAATCTTCATAAAACATTCGCTTCCCCTCATGGTGGCGGAGGTCCGGGAGTCGGTCCTATCTGCGTAGCCGAACATTTGGTTCCTTTCCTTCCCGGACACGGAATCTTCGGCAATTCACAAAATCAAGTATCGGCAGCTCCATTCGGCAGTGCAGGTATTCTGCCTATCACATACGGATATATCCGCATGATGGGTGCAGAAGGACTGACACAGGCAACTAAAATTGCGATCCTGAACGCTAATTATCTGGCTACTTGTCTGAAAGATACGTATGGAGTTGTTTATCGGGGAGCCAACGGTTTCGTAGGGCACGAAATGGTTCTGGAATGCCGGAAAGTACATGAAGAAGCAGGAATCTCGGAGAATGATATTGCCAAACGCCTGATGGATTACGGTTATCATGCTCCTACCCTCTCCTTCCCCGTCCACGGTACGTTGATGATTGAACCAACAGAAAGTGAAAGTCTGGCAGAACTAGACAATTTCGTAGATGTCATGCTGAATATCTGGAAAGAAATTCAAGAAGTGAAGAATGGCGAAGCGGATAAAGATGATAATGTATTGATTAATGCTCCTCATCCAGAATATGAAATTGTAAGTGATCGTTGGGAGCACTCATATACACGCGAGAAAGCAGCTTATCCTATAGAAAGTGTACGTGATAATAAATTCTGGATAAATGTAGCTCGCGTAGATAACACCTTGGGAGACCGTAAGCTACTACCCACTCGCTATGGTACTTTCGAGTAAAAAGAGGTCTATCCAAAGAGATTTACAGAGCACTGTCTCTTAAAGAATCACCTCACAAAAATAAGGGGATGTATCAAAACTCCCCTTTTATCGAAATCACCCTCGCTACAACTTTCTGTGGCGAGGGTGATTTTTATATGAGAGTTTCGACACAGCCTCTTATTTTATCAGACAAGAAGCTGTATTCTATCTAACGATAGTTATTGTATTAGCCTTTACCTTTTTCTCTTTTATTGGAATCTTCGAATCAGGATAACCCAAAGCTACACAACCGTAGACTTTATGATTGGCAGGAACACCTAAAGCAGTAATAAATTCACGAACCTCCGGATCATCACATGTTGTCCCCAACTGATTGATCCAACAAGAGCCGATACCTAAAGACTGGGCAGCCAGGAACATATTTTCTATGGCACAAGCACAATCCATACCAGCCCACCATTGAGTAGGCTCATTAGATACAATCACTAAAGTCGGAGCATGATAATAGCAACAATAAGTCTTACTATGTCCACGTTCCTGCAAACGAGAATCGTCGCTTTTTGCAAAAGCCCCTTTAATCCGTTCATTCAGTTCTGTCAACTTATCCATATTTTGAATAGCCGTAAAATGCCATGTTTCCAGATGCATTCCACTCGGTGCATAAGTTGCAGCTTCCAAAATAGCCTGCAAATCCTCTTCTAAAACTTGCTGGCCAGTATAAGCCCGTACGCTACGGCGTGCTTTAATGTTCTCTAAAACTTCATTTGTTTTCATGGATAACAAGTATTTTATATAAGTATGCCATCATTATTAGTTTAACTGCATCAATACATTATACTTTTCTACCGTTTGACCAGCCCAATCTTTGCATTCAGTTTGAAATAATAGACTCCATTCTCTCTCTCCAGGAACCCGTATTTGTCTTTCTCTAAAGATCCTTTTTCTAAACGGGTATTTAAAAACAAAAAATCCTCCATTATTTGCTTTTCCGATTTATGATAACAGAGCACTTCTCCATTTCCATCCACCAATAGAATACCTTCCACTGCCGAATCCAATCCATTGTAAATCTTTGCAGGACGCATTCCCAATACTAATGCCATCAAGAACTGCTTCATCTTGAATTCATAGAACTTATGCTTATTGATTAGTTCATCTTTAATCTTCAACGGATTCATTTGTTTAATAACTTCCGTCAACTCACTAATACGGGAGATACCATCCAAATGCATGATACGAACCATTTCTGTCAGTACACGTGGAAAATGCAGATCAATCATCAAAAGATTACTGCGGAATACGCGGTCGGCTACATCAGCGTATTTAAGTACGCCCCCCAAACGTTCGATCATCATCATCCGTTCGGCAACTTCATTCGGAGATTCAGGCAAAGCATTGATTTTATTCACTGTTGGAGTGGCAAATTTGACTCCACTCTGTTCCAGTTTAAGATTCGCTGCACGTCCTCCGTCCAACAACGGATTCATTACGCCCAACCGTGAACGGACATTGAAACCTCTTAACGGAGCTTTCGGATGCCAAAATGTAATGGAAAAATCTGTGCGATCTTCTGTTTTTGCTTCCAAATCGAAAATGGCAGCTTCGTCTAAAAACTCTTCTACTCCTTCTGGAGAAGCAACATCATTTTCCGGCGAAGATTTCACAGCCTGTAATATCAGATCAGCTACAATACCAAAATCTTCACGAGGCATGGACTTACTCCCATTCTCTCCTTCTATACGAATCGTATCTTCTTCAATATAATATTGACGTGTTCCATCATGTTCTTCCCGTTGAATCATTGCAACAGGCCAAAATGTATCTCCCGCCTTTGCTTCTGCTGTGCCTAACACTACTTTTCCATCTGCTAAGAGACGAAAGAAAGAATAGAGTTCGCACCATTCTTTTTTGGTTGCTTCAAATGCCATATATTTTTGTTCTTCTTTATTTTACTACAAATGTTCTATCTTAATTCTACTACTGATATTACAGACGACACAATCGGAGGAACTATATGAGTCACCTCCTCCAATGGAGGGAGCTTGCCTACCTGTGCAAACAGGGAGTTTCGTATCCATTCTCTGGGAGTGACTATGATAAATCGTCCCGTCCAACAACCATCAAAATAGGAAGGGTTACCCGGCTGTTTCTTAATGGGATAACAGATGTTTTCTCCTTTAGTCCGCATCTCCGGCGAACGTCCGGGATCATTCACCCACACATGTTTATCATCAATGCCACGAAGCACCATCCAGTGCCCTCTCGGACCAGGACGCAAACCACGAACTGCACCTGTATATCTCACATTTACAAGCACAGGAATGCCACGATCAATATAATCTTTCAATATCCGATAATCTTTCTGCTGGAAATGTTCGGCACTTATCATGTTTTCATAATAACGTGTCAACGAATCAATCTCAAAAGAATAATATCCTCCCTGCCCTATTGAAGTACGGCGACGGAAAGGAGCACGTTTTTTCAGAAAGTAGTTCCGCTGATATTCAATCAGTTTCTTTTCTGCATCCTGGGCTGTACGTTGTGTATCAGCCGTCATTCCCTTAAAATAATCAAAGACCATTAACGAAGAAGCCAGAGAGCAATGCGAGTAAGGGCATCCCGCGATTTTCTGCGAATACCACGGAACAGGAATATTATTAGGAGCCAGTTTTTGAGTTTCCTGTATTTGTGCTTGCGCCTGAACGCTCATCCATACAAAGGAACTTAAAAACAGACTAAAAATTATGTGACATTTATTTATCATGCAATCCACTCTCTATCTCTATTACTACTTCTAATACTTTACCTACAAAATATTCTCATCATCAAGAATCCGCGCTGTCTCCACCTTCTCCAAACGTGCACGCAACTTAGGCATCATCGAACGACGAATCCGCAATGTCATGCTACAATCCATGTCATACGACTGATTAAGAATCTCCGGTTCCTCTTCTTTCACAATGCGCATGACATCATTCATAAAAGGATATTCAAACATTACCGTCACATCCTCATCTACCGTCTTTTCTATAATAGTAGCGGCAGCAATCGCTTCGGCAGCAGCGGCCTTGTAAGCAACAATCAATCCACTTGTCCCCAACTTGATTCCTCCAAAATAACGAACTACTATAATCAGTATATCCGTCAGTTCATTCGAGTTTATCTGTCCGAGAATAGGTTTACCCGCTGTTCCGGAAGGTTCTCCGTTGTCATTGGCACGGAAATCCTTTCGCGCAGCTCCCAACATATAAGCATAGCATACATGCCGTGCATCATAATACTTTTTCTGATACGTTTCAAGATGCATCTTTATCTCATCGAGAGTACGCACAGGAAGGGCTATAGCAATGAACTTGCTTCGTTTTTCCGTATAAATACCTTCGGAAGGCTCAATGATGGTTTTATAAGTATCTTCAGCAGTCATGTTGCAAAGATACGGCTTTAATGAGAAAAGTCAATCTATCATTTGGAAATATTAATGTTCCACTTATCGATGATAGGCAGTTGGGGGAATTAAAAATAGTGACGCTATCCAATAAAAATAGTGACGGTATACCACAACGATACCGTCACTATCCCGGGCATATCCCGTCACTATTTTTTCTACATCAATCAAGCGTCACATCTACTGATATAGTCCCTATCAACAATGATTTTCGCATCATCTTACAGATATTTTTTAATCTAACTTATGAATCACCAGTCCCGAACGAAGTTTCGGTTCAAACCAAGTAGTCTTCGGCGGCATAATATTGCCTGTATCTGCAATATCCATCAACTGTTTCATAGATACGGGATAGAGAGCCAAAGCCACTTTCATTTCACCGCTATCCACACGCTTCTTGAGCTCTCCCAATCCACGGATACCACCGACAAAATCAATACGTTTATCAGAACGCAGATCCTTTATACCTAAAACTTCATCCAAAATCAAGTAGGAAGAGATTGTAACATCAAGCACACCAATAGGGTCGTTATCATTATACGTACCGGCCTTAGCAGTCAAGCTGTACCATTTACCACCCAAATAGAGTGAAAAATTATGTAAGCCGGATGGTTTATAGATATCCGCACCCTTCTCTTCTACTATAAAGTTTTTATCAAGTGCAGCCAGGAATTGCTCGGGAGTCAAACCATTGAGATCTTTCACTACACGATTATAATCGATGATGGTTAGCTGGTTTGCAGGGAAGCAAACAGCCATGAAGTAATTATATTCTTCATCACCACGATGATTCGGATTTTGCTTTGCTTTCTCTGCTCCCACCAATGCAGCAGCGGCAGAACGGTGATGCCCGTCAGCAATATAAAGAGCAGGCATTTTAGCAAATTCGGCAGTAATGGTAGCAATATCTGCATCCTGGTCGACAATCCAGAAAGTATGTCCAAAGCCATCACCCGGAGCGATAAAGTCATAAACCGGCTTGTTTGCTGTATATTTCTTTATAATAACATCCAGCTTCTCATTATCAGGATAAGCAAAGAAAACAGGCTCAATGTTTGCGTTGTTCACACGTACATGTTTCATACGATCCTCTTCCTTGTCACGACGGGTAAGCTCATGCTTTTTGATAATACCATTCATATAATCGGGAACATAAGCACCGACCACCAATCCGTATTGCGTTTTCCCGTTCATCGTCTGGGCATAGATATAATAGTTTTCCTTATTATCCTGCACCAACCAGCCTTTGTCCTGAAACAGTTGGAAATTCTCGGCAGCTTTAGCATACACCCGTTCGTCGTGTTCATCCATACCAACAGGGAAATCTATTTCCGGTTTAATAATATGATAAAGAGACTTTTCGTTACCTTCCGCTTCTGCGCGGGCTTCTTCAGAGTTCAGTACATCATAAGGACGTGAAGCGACCTGTTCTACGAGGTTTTGCGGAGGACGAATGCCCTTGAAAGGTTTGATTATTGCCATGATATTAGTATTTTATATGTAAAAAATTAAAGCCACAGACTTCTTGAAAATCTGTGGCTCAAATATACTACTTATTTCTAAAAAAGACATTCTGCAACGGATTGTTTTTATTCAGATACTACCATAGTTATCCTGAAAAATCCGGCAGACTTATTCAGAATCTTACTTGTTTACTCTAAATTTCTCGCAACCATCTTTCAAGAAGCCCACAATTTGTTGAGCAGCAGCAATACCGGCATTGATATTTGCTTCGGCAGTTTGAGCACCCATCTTCTTAGGAGTTGAGAAATAACGTCCGGCAAACTTTTCTGCAAACTCTGCGTTAGCAGCAGGCATAATATCTGTGATATATTTGAAGTCTGCACGCTCTTCCATCAGTTTGATTAGTTCTGCTTCGTTAATCACTTCCTTACGGGCAGTGTTTACCAACATAGCACCTTTCGGCATATCTTTCAACAGAGCATAATTGATAGAGTTCTTTGTTTCGGCAGTTGCCGGAATATGAAGAGATACCACCTGGCAAGTCTTGTACAATTCTTCTGCAGAATCAAGTGCTTTCACACCATCTTTTTCGATTACTTCTTTCGGGCAGAATGCATCATAAGCATACACTTCCATTCCGAAACCTTTGGCAACACGAGCTACATTGCGGCCTACGTTTCCATAAGCATGAATACCCAATTTCTTGCCCATCAATTCTGTACCGGAAGTTCCGTTATAGAAGTTACGGACAGCATATACCATCATACCCAAAGCAAGTTCGGCAACAGCATTAGAATTCTGTCCCGGAGTGTTCATCACGCATACATTGTGAGCTGTGGCAGCAGCCAGGTCCACATTATCGTATCCTGCACCGGCGCGAACTACGATTTTCAATTCTTTAGCAGCATCAAGCACCTCTGCATCAACAATATCACTACGGATAATGATGGCATTAGCATCTTTCACTGCATCCAGTAACTGGGCTTTTTCTGTATATTTCTCAAGTAAAGCAAACTCGTATCCGGCTGCTTCTATTTCTTTACGGATACCGTCTACTGCAACTTTAGCAAACGGTTTATCAGTAGCTACAAGTATTTTCATAATCTAATTCTGTTTATAAAGACTCACCACAGATTACCCAGATTCTCACAGAATAAAAAAAATCTGCGTCCGTCTGTATAATCTGTGGTGAAAATATTATTAATGAAGTTTTTCAAATTCCTGCATACAATCAATCAAAGCTTGTACGCTTTCTTTCGGCAGAGCATTGTAGCAAGATGCACGGAAACCACCTACAGAACGGTGTCCCTTGATACCTACCATACCTCTTTCAGTAGCAAACTTCAAGAAGTCAGCTTCGAAGTCTTTGTATTCGGGAGCCATCACGAAACAGATGTTCATACGTGAACGGTCTTCTTTGGCAGCAGTACCCACGAACATTTTGTTACGGTCGATTTCAGCATACAACATATCCGCTTTTTCAATGGCACGACGTTCCATTTCTTTCACACCACCCTGTGCTTTGATCCAGCGAAGCGTCTGCAATGCTGCATAAATAGGTACAACAGGAGGAGTGTTAAACATAGAGCCACTGTCAACATGAGTCTGATAATTCAACATCGTTGGAATGTAACGGGAAACCTTACCCAATGCGTCATTCTTAACGATAACGAATGTAACACCAGCAGGAGCCAGATTCTTTTGTGCACCACCATAAATACAGATATATTTAGAAACGTCGATCGGACGTGAGAAAATATCAGAAGACATATCGGCAACCATCGGAACCGGAGAATCGAGGTCTTTCTTCAATTCTGTACCGTAAATTGTGTTGTTAGTCGTGATGTGGAAATAATCTGCGTCTGTCGGGATTGTATAATCTTTGGGGATATAAGTATATGTAGCTTCAGCAGAGGAAGCAACTTCTACAACTTCACCAAACCCTTTAGCTTCTTTCATAGCTTTCTTTGCCCATACACCGGTGTTTAGGTAAGCAGCTTTTTTTTCGAGGAAGTTATAAGGAACCATGCAGAACTCCATACTAGCACCTCCACCCAGGAACAGTACCGAATAGCCTTCGGGGATATTGAGTAATTCCTTGAATAATGCCTCTGCTTCGTCAACCACAGGTTGGAAGTCTTTGGCGCGGTGGCTGATTTCCATCAAAGAGAGACCAGAGCCGTTGAAATCTAAAATAGCCTTCGCTGTATCCTCTATCACCTCACGCGGAAGAATGGAAGGTCCTGCATTGAAATTATGCTTTTTCATTTGAAGTTTGTTTTTGGTTTAACAATTTCGTTACTTTTGTCTTTTGACCTTGCGAATTTACGAATTTATTTCCGCCGCACAAATCTTTCCTTATAAAAATACTGTTTTAAAGCAGATTTTCCTTTCTTTTTATTGGTTTATACAGGATATATACACCATTTTGTTATCCATAGATGTCAAGTAAGGTATCTTACAGAAAAGATCTTTACTTCGCTTCTTCTATAATAGTCTTCATTCCTTTGATTTTCTCCCCCTGAATCAGATTCAAGAGTTGCTTCACCTTAGCCTGGCGAACAGCGACAAAAGCATAATGTTCTTTGACGTCAATCGCTCCGACATCTTCGCGGGTCAGATTTCCTTTTTTATATAAGAATCCGGCAATATCTATCCGGCTAAGTTTCTCCTTTTTTCCTTTACCTATATAAATGGTAGCCCAGACCGATTTCGGAGGCCGGGGAGGGTTTTCAGGCAACACTACTATCTCCATTTCTTCCAGAATATAAGAAGGAAGTTTCTCTTCGGCATGAAGAATCAGATAAGACGTTCCGGTCGCATCCCAACGTGCTGTTCGTCCGTTGCGGTGCGTAAAGGCTTCTTCATTGACCGGCAAATGATAATGGATGATATGTCCGACTTCCGGAATATCCAGTCCACGGGCAGCCAGATCGGTAGAAATCAATACATGACAACTGCCATTACGGAACTTGTAAAGCGCACGTTCACGGTCCGGCTGTTCCATACCACCATGAAAACGTTCTGCGAGTAGTTTTTTATCCGCCAATAACTGATGTACACGGTCCACCGCATCCCGATGATTACAAAACACGATGCTCGAAGCGCTCCCCAATGTACAAAGCAGGTTATATAAAGTATCAATCTTATCTTTGGAAGGCGAAAGCACCTCCATCAATTTCAAGCGCGACTCTTGTTCTTCAGAATCGTCCGAAAGGAAGTTCAACTTAACTGTGCGGTTCAATCCTGTAAATTCGGGAATCTCTGCCGCATCGGTAGCTGAAAGCAACATACGTTTTTTTAATCCCGGAAGCTGGGTGATAATCTCTGCCATTTCATCGTGGAAACCAAACTCCAACGATTTGTCGAACTCGTCGATAATTAAAGTTTCAATGGTTTCAGGGTTAAAATTGCCTTTCGACAAATGGTCGGTGATACGTCCCGGAGTACCAATGATGATAGCAGGATGATTGCCCAATATACTTTTCTTTTCTTCGGCGATAGGATGTCCACCGTAACAACAGCAGGTTTTCCAGGATGTCCCCATTGCTTTGAATACAGAATCTATCTGTAAGGCCAGCTCACGCGAAGGAACGAGAATCAAAACCTGCACGCTGTCATCGTTCGGTTTTAGAGTAAGGAGTAAAGGTAACAGATAGGCCAATGTCTTGCCCGATCCTGTCGGTGACAACAGTATAACGTCTTTTCTTCCGGTAGCTTGTTCAAGTGATGCTTCCTGCATCGGATTCAGCTCCTCAATCTTCAAATTGCGGAGAGCCGACTGTATAATTTCATTTTTCTCTAACATGGGGGCAAAGATACAAAAAGGAAAGAGTACGGAGATAAAAATACAATCAAACTTTAGCCATGCCGGTCAATATATAATAACCTTTCAGATTATTCTCTTTCATGTAAATGGTTACTTCTGCCCTACAAGCTGTCACCAAGGCATATCCCGTTAAACTTGAACTCATAGCTTTGATAAATGAATACTCTGTATCATTGTGAATAAAAGATATACGATGATATTCCATAACCTATTGTACTTTAATAATTCTATTGTGTAGCCAAATATACGAATATAATAGATAAGTACGGATAAAAAAGGAGAACTATCTTTAAAACAGACATAAAATAGATACAAACCATAACGGAAAGACATTATGAGATAATACCAAAAAGAAGCGGGAAATCGAAGAAGCATTACTGCTTTTCAGATTTCCCGCTCTGTGTTTATGTAACCTTTCCGGTCATTGTTCCGACCGGTTTGTTCTCTTCTGCGAATTATCCTCCGAAGTTGTCGAACATCAGGTTCTGTGCCGGAACGCCAAGATCGTCGAGCATCTTCTCTACAGCTTTCGACATCGGACCAGGACCACACATATAGTATTCAATATCTTCAGGAGCTTCGTGATTCTTCAGGTAAGTTTCGTAAATTACGTTGTGAACGAATCCCGGAGTGTACTTCACGCCTGCAGCATCAGCAGCAGGGTCCGGACGGTCGAGAGCCAAATGGAAAGTGAAATTCGGGAAGTCCTTTTCGATTTGCAGGAAATCTTCCAGATAGAACACTTCGTTCAGCGCACGGGCACCGTAGAAGTAAGACATCTTACGGTCAGTAGTATGCAATGTCTTGGTCAAGTGCATGATTTGCGCACGCAACGGAGCCATACCCGCACCACCACCAATCCACATCATTTCCTTCTTAGAATCGAAGATTGGGTGGAAGTCTCCGTAAGGACCGCTCATTATTACCTTGTCACCCGGTTTCAGAGTAAAGATATAAGAAGAAGCGATACCCGGCATTACGTCCATAAATCCAGGACCTTGTTCTTTCGGTTTGAACGGCGGAGTAGCGATACGTACTGTCAACATGATACGGTCACCTTCGGCAGGATAGTTGGCCATAGAGTAAGCACGAATTGTTTCCTCGTCGTTCTTACATTTCAAACCTAACAAACCGAATTTCTCCCATGCAGGAAGATATTCGTCACCAATCAAGCTCTTATCAATGTCCTTATCATAGTCCATTGAAAATTTAGGAATCTTAATCTGCGCATAAGAACCCGGGATAAAGTCCATGTGTTCGCCTTTAGGCAGAGCAACGATGAACTCTTTGATAAATGTAGCTACATTCTTGTTGGAGATTACTTCACACTCCCACTCTTTCACACCAAGTACAGATTCGTCAATCTTGATTGACATATCGCCTTTCACTTTCACCTGACAACCCAGACGCCAGTGGTCTTGCTGCTGTTTGCGACTGAAGTGAGGAACCTCAGAAGGCAGGATTTCGCCGCCTCCTTCGAGTACTTGGCATTTGCACTGTCCGCAAGATCCCTTACCACCACAAGCAGATGACAGGAATATCCCATTTACAGACAGCGTATTCAACAAAGTAGAACCGGAAGCCACTTCCAATTCCTTTTCGCCGTTGATTGTCAGTTTTACGTTTCCTGATGGTACCAGGAAATTCTTGGCAACCAACAAGATTACAACAAGCAACAGAATAACCACAAGGAATACCCCAATGCTCGCTAATATTAAATTCATATCCATTGTCTTATTCCTTTCTTTTTAGATGTTCAAACCAGAGAAACACATAAACGCGATTGCCATCAGACCTACTGTGATAAATGTGATACCCAAGCCCTTCAATGGAGCAGGTACGTCAGAGTAAGCCATTTTCTCGCGGATAGCAGCCAGACCTACGATAGCCAGCAACCAACCGATACCGGAACCCAATGCATAAGAGAGGGCATCCCAAATATCACCAATGTATTTCGGATCACTCGGACCAACGTTAATACGTTGTTGCATAAACAGAGAGGCACCCATGATCGCACAGTTAACGGCAATCAACGGCAGGAAGATACCCAACGAAGCGTACAGTGACGGAGTGAAGCGTTCTACCACCATCTCCACCAATTGCACGATACCGGCAATTACGGCAATGAAAAGAATAAAACTCAAGAAGCTAAGGTCGACACCTTCAATGATAGCATTGGCAGCCAGCACCTTAGTTTGCAACAGGTAGTTGACCGGAAGCGTCACCAGCAACACGAAAGTCACGGCGATACCCAGTCCTACGGCAGTCTTCACATTCTTCGAAACAGCCAGGTATGAACACATACCCAAGAAGAATGCGAATATCATGTTGTCCACAAAGATAGAGCGGACGAATAAACTTAATAAATGTTCCATAATTCTTTTTGATTTATGATTTATGATTTATGATTTATAATTTATGATTTATGATTCAGCAGACTTATCATGCGACTATGACTATAAAGCTAGACATAAATCATAATTCAGAAATCAGAAATAATTAATTACTTTGTTCTTGCAATTCTTTATGACGTGCACGTTGATACCAGATAATGCATGCTACGATAATCAATGCCATCGGCGGCATCAACATCAAGCCGTTGTTTACGTATCCGATATTTTGAATCGGTTCATAATTCAGGATATTGAAACCAAGCAATGTTCCCGAACCAAACAATTCGCGGAAGAAAGCAACGATAATCAAAATCTTAGCATAGCCTAAACCATTACCTACACCATCCAAGAAAGACTCCCAAGGACCGTTCTGCATGGCAAATGCTTCCAGACGTCCCATCAAGATACAGTTGGTGATAATCAAACCTACATAAACAGAGAGCTGTACGCTTACGTCGTAAGCAAACGCTTTCAGGATTTCACTTACGATAGTTACCAAAGCAGCTACCACAACCAACTGGACGATGATGCGGATGCGGTTAGGAATCGTCTTACGCAACAGTGAAATAACAACGTTGGCAAATGCAGTAATCACCGTTACTGAAAGTCCCATCACGATGGCAGGCTCCAGCTTTGCGGTAACAGCAAGTGCAGAACAGATACCGAGCACCTGTACGGTTACCGGATTATCAATTCCCAGCGGAGCAGAGAATACTTCTTTATTTTTCTTTGAAAACAGTTGTCCCATATTCTATCTTTCTCCTCCTTATTATTTAGTTAAAAAACTCAAGTAACTATTCAGGCAAGACTTCAACATGGCATCTACACCTACTGAAGTGATTGTACCACCGGAGATACCATCCACTTGGTAATCAGGTTTCTCTACCTTGCCATTTTTTACGACTCCCAAAGTGATAGCTCCATTTTCCAAAGTCTTCTTACCTACAAATTCGTTTTGGAAATGTTCGGTTGCAATTTCAGCACCCAGACCCGGAGTTTCACTAGCGTGTGAGAAGTAAGTACCGTAAACGGTATCTTTATCTTCGTTCAGTGCAACGTATCCCCAGATAGCGCCCCAAAGACCGGCACCGTAAACAGGAACTACATATTTAGTCTGACCGTCCACTTCGCATACAAACACGTGCAGACGTTGTTGTTCTTTTGCTTCTTTCTCGTAGTTGGTAGCAAATTCGCCCGTATTTTCGGTCAGCGTACCGTCTACGTTCATCAGCATGTCCCCTTTCACATATTTCTTATATTCAGCATCCGCATCCTCCACATTTTTAATGTTCAGTGCAGCGAGAATCTGTTTCTTAGTGTCCAACTGCACATTCTTATCTTGTGTAGATTTCAATGAAGAACTAACGAATGCCAGCAGGAATGCTACGATAATAACCATTACCGAAGCATAAATGATAGTATAACTATTACTATTCGTATTCATTTTCTTTCGGTATTTATTGGTTAGACTTGATAGCGCGTTTTTCGCGACGGCTGATGTTACCCTGCACTACACAGTAGTCGATCAGCGGAGCGAAGATGTTCATCAGTAGGATGGCAAGCATCATACCTTCCGGATAACCCGGATTCAGTACGCGGATAACGATAGCCATCACACCGATCAGGAATCCGAAGATATATTTACCTCTTTCCGTACGTGCGGAAGTCACAGGGTCAGTAGCCATAAATACGGCACCGAAACAGAAACCACCGAGAACGAGGTGTTCGTACCAAGGCATTTGAGCCATTGTATTGTTTTCCATGCCGATTGAGTTGAATACCCATGCCATAAATGCACCACCGACAAACACGGAAATCATTGTCTTCCAGCTAGCAACGCCTGTCCAAAGCAGGATAACCGCACCAATCAGGATAGCAATTACACTGGTTTCACCGATCGAACCCGGAATCAGACCTGTAATCATATCCATGTTGAATGCAGGAACACTACCAGATGTAGCAGCTTGTCCCAGTGGAGTAGCAACGGTAAGTCCGTCTACGCTTTGTCCCAGACCGAAAATGCTGTCGCCTGACACCCAAACGGCGTCACCGGACATCTTAGTCGGATATGCGAAGAACAAGAATGCACGAGTAATCAACGCAACGTTGAATACGTTCATACCTGTACCACCGAATACTTCTTTTGCGAAGATAACAGAGAATGCAGTAGCTACGGCAAGAATCCACAGCGGACAGTCTACCGGAACGATCATCGGGATCAAGATACCGGAAACGAGGAACCCCTCCTGTATTTCTTCTTTCTTCCATTGAGCTACCACGAACTCAATACCCAAACCTACTACATAAGATACGATAATTTTAGGCAGTACTGCCAGGAATCCGTATGCAAACATTTCGATAAAGCTACCACTAGCACCCGTGTGAGTGAAATGCTGGTAACCTACGTTATACATACCGAACAGCAAAGCCGGTACCAACGAAATAACCACAATCGACATGATGCGCTTGCTATCAATTGCGTCATGTATGTGCGTTCCCGTTTTCGCAGTCTTGTTGGGCACAAACAGGAATGTTTCGAAGCCGTCAAACACCGACTGGAATGCGTGGAATTTGCCGCCCTCTTCAAAGTTCGGCTTTATCTTATCGAGATAATTTCTTAACGCTTTCATTTATTAAATTGAGAATTGAAAATTGAGAATCGAGAAAAGGCTACGCTGTGTTTACCAGAAGACAATTTCATAAAGTCTCAACTATCATTTTTAATTTTTACTTTTTACTTTTTTAATTCTCCTATGCCATTTCCGAACGGAGCATATCAAGTCCGGCACGAACAATGCGTTGCAGTTCCATCTTCGAAGAGCAGACGAATTCGCAAAGAGCGAAATCTTCAGGAGCCACTTCATAGATGCCAAGTGCTTCCATACGGTCGATGTCACCGGCGATGATTGCTTTAATCAGATATTCGGGCAGGATATCCATCGGGAATACCCTATCGTATTCACCCGACATAATCATGTGACGTTCGCCACCTTTGATGCGGGCATCCAACGTATATTCCTTCTTACCCATCAACCAGCTGAAATAAGAATGGTTGGCACTGAACTGGTTGAAGCGCGGCATGATCCATCCGAGCATTTCGTGAATGTCGTCACCTTCGGGGATAACAGTCAGTTGGCTGTGGAATGCGCCCAAGAATCCGTTCGGAGAAACTTGCTTTCCTGTCAGTACGTTACCGCTGATATAGCGTAAGTCTTTGTCTTTTGTTACATTGCCGGCAAACACGTTGGTGAGCAATGCGCCTACCTGGAGTTTGCAGTATGCAGGTTTCAACACTTCGGAACCTGTCACAGCTACTGTACGGGTGAAATCTACATGGCCTGTATTGAAAAGGCGACCGATGAAGATTACGGCTTGCGGATCAATGGTCCATACCGTTTCTCCCTTGGATACAGGGTCGAGATGGTTGATTTGAACACCTACATTACCAGCAGGGTTCGGTCCGTCGAAAGCGGTGATTGTAACGTTCTTAGCCTGTGTCAGTGCAGCAGCGTTCTGTTTCACACTGATATTCAGGTAGGTTTTTGCCAGTTTGGCAAGAACATCAAGTCCTGTCTGGAAGTTTGTTTCTTCACCTTTGAGGGCGAACTCGAAATCCGGAGCTAACGGATTAGTGTCGAATGCGGATACAAAGATTCCTTTCGGAGTGACCGTCGGGTCAGCAATGATGTCATAAGGGCGCTGTTTGATAAACGCGAAAAGTCCGGCTTCCAACAAAGCGGTTTTCACAGCTTCAGCATCCATCGAAGCAACATTCTTCTTCCCAAAATCTTCATAGTCCTGCTCTGCAGCAGCTTCCACAACGATGTTCAACACCTTACGACGAGCACCACGTTCAACACTCGTCACCACGCCGCTCACCGGCGAAACAAATTTCACTTCAGGATGATACTTGTCGATAAACAAGGGTCCACCAGCCATTACATATTCCTGCTCTTTCACGACTACCTTAGGCGTCACTCCAGGAAAGTCATCGGGTACGAGTGCGTAGAACCCCGGTTCTTTTACTGTTGCGTACGTTTCAGCAGCTTTACCTTTCAGGTTTATGTCAAGGCCTTTACGTAACTTTATTACATTTGCCATGCTAGATAAAATAATGGTTTCATAAATTTGCCGCAAAAGTAATAAATAAGATTGGGATTCGGGAGGAAAAAAGAAAGGAATTACGGAAAAATATCCGTAATTCCTTTCGTGTTCGTGCACGTAATCTTTTATCTTTTGTTCCGGAACAAAAGACAGAAGCAAAGAAAAAGAACTATTCAGCAAACATAGGATCCCAAGCAGGAAGTCGGATAGGCTTCTGTTTCAACACCTCGAGAGCTTTTTTCGATGCATATTTCGTTTCTACTACTAGACGGAACATATATTCGTTAAACCAATCATCCGTCATGATGAGATAACCCTGATAACCGGCAGCAGGGCCCCAACTATTTTCAACCATCCATTTCGTCGGTTTTCCATTTTTGTCAAGATCGACGGCCATAAGAGTCATGGCGTGACTGGAGCCACTAGCAAAACTTTGGATACGTTGCTTCTTGTTCATGCCAAAAGAAGTACCCATAAGAGATTCGTAGTCGTAGTTTTTGACATCCAGCAGACCACGGTCAGAGTTTAGGAACTTACCCACATCGCAAGAGAAATACATCATCGTGCTATCCTTGAGAGAAGAAATAGCCATTTCTTTGATATCCTCGATGGGAAGATTGACATACGTCCAGTTTTTGCCGTCGTAACGGTGGCGATCGTAGTCTATCTCATAACACTTATAATATTCACGGCTCGGATCGTTCATTAACATGACATAATTATCAATCAGTTTTTCGTCACCATACTTTTTCAGGAAAGAAAGCGGAGTGTAAGTTTCCGTAGACACAGGCTCACCCTTAGCGTTATATTCAGTCCAGGTAAATTCAGTAGGAGGAACACCGAGATTCAACACTAACATGCGGTAGATGGTGCTCAACATCTCTGTTTTTGTTTTCTCAAGGGCAGCAGGCTTGGTACCTTGCGCAGCGAGATCACGGAGTTGAAGCCCCTGTTCACGAAGTTTCAGGGCGATCAGACCTGCCATACGGGAGGTATTTTCACTACTGTTGGTTTCCGGCATCACATCTTTGGGAACAAGCCCGTATTTACTGACAATATCGGCTACACCGGTAAATGTTCCACCGTCACTCAAAGGATTGCGGAAGAGCCATTCCACCATTTTATCATCCATCGGCTTACTGCTGGTGTCGATAATACCTTGCAGAAAGAGATTAGCTTTCTCCAGTTGATCGAAGAAGAAAGGATAAGTTTGCGAAAATTCGAAGGAACCGAGGTTATGCTTGGCGATCGCTTTGGCACGCATCACATTCAAACCTGTAAAAAGCCAGCAACGGCCGGAAGATTTCTGATCGGTGATACCTTTGGAAGGCACTTTGATGGAGAAATGTGTGTCCATCCCTTTCAGGTTATCCTGATTGAGAGCCAGTTTACGAATGTCGTTGCTACCGATAGCATTGCGGATAGCCTTGTCGGTAGGAGTGTTTGCGTAACTCTGCTTGATTTGTTGCATCATGGAGTCGCTGATGCCTCCTTTCACTTCTTGCGCTTGTGTAGAATAAGAAAAAGCACATAAAACAAATATTGATAAAATCTGTTTATTCATTGATATAAGTAATTAATTAATAGGCTGACGGATCATGATACACTAATAAATACGGTTTAAATGTATGAGATTAAATCATGCGATTTTATTTATCAGCATATCGAAAAACATCATATTCCGCAAAAATACGATTCTTTTTTAGATTTATTATCTAAGAACTTCAAAACTAATCAAAATAAAAGAGTTTTCTTTGCAGTCGAATTCCTCACAGAGAAATTATGAAGAAATATATAATAGGAATATTGATGATGCTTCCATCCATCAATATGATGTCAGCCGCGGCTGATAGTACGGCAGTAAAGAGCGATGAACTGCAAAGGTCTACAACTTCTATCAGTGATACTACTCCTACAGATATTGAAGACATCCCGTCAGATACCATTCCTGTCCTTTCAAAGCGCGAGCTGCGTCGCCAGCGCGTGGCAAACCGGAATTTACACTATAACATATTGGGTGGTCCCAGTTATACGCCGGATTTTGGTTTACTGGTGGGCGGTAGCGCACTGATGACATTCCGGATGAATCCGAGTGATACCACCCAACGACGTTCGGTAGTGCCGATGGCCATTGCCTTGATGTTCAAAGGCGGCTTGAACCTGATGACAAAACCACAGCTCTTTTTTAAAGGCGACCGCTTCCGTATCTTCGGAACTTTCTCATATAAAAATACAATCGAAAATTTTTATGGCATCGGATATTCCACTAATAAAGATTATGAACGTGGAGAAGATACCAGTGAATACCGTTATAGCGGCATCCAAGTAAACCCCTGGTTCCTGTTCCGTCTGGGAGAAAGCAATATTTTTGCAGGTCCTCAAGTCGATTTGAACTATGATAAAATTACCAAACCGGCTGCCGGAATGGTTAATGAGCCCTCATATATAGCGGCAGGAGGAACAGAACACGGATACAAAAATTTCAGTTCCGGACTTGGTTTCCTGCTGACGTATGACACACGTGATATTCCTGCAAATGCATATAGCGGAACCTACCTCGACTTTCGGGGAATGATGTATAACAAGGTATTCGGCAGCGATAATAACTTTTACCGTTTGGAAATCGACTACCGCCAATACAAAACAGTAGGACGCCGCAAAGTGATAGCCTGGACAGTGCAAAGCAAAAACGCATTCGGAGATGTACCCCTAACAAAATATGTACTTAGCGGAACCCCCTTCGATCTTCGCGGTTACTACATGGGGCAGTTTCGCGACAAGTCCTCGCATGTCATGATGGCCGAATACCGCCAGATGATAAATACGGACAAAAGCACTTGGGTAAAAAAGATGTTAAGTCATATAGGATATGTAGCCTGGGGAGGATGCGGATTCATGGGACCCACTCCAGGCAAGATAGAAGGTGTGCTTCCCAACCTCGGATTAGGGTTACGCGTTGAAGTTCAACCCCGTATGAATGTACGCCTTGACTTCGGCAGAGACATGGTGAACAAGCAGAATTTGTTCTACTTTAACATGACAGAAGCCTTTTGACGCCATTTACGCGACAAATTGTGCACAAATTACAAGAAAGATTGTAAAATAGATAATAAAAGACTGCACATAAATGAAATTAATCCTTATATTTGCGCAAGCTATAACACAGCAAGAGCAAATAATAGGATTTTTTTATGAAGCAATTTATATGTTTTTTTTCGGGGTTATTACTTCTGTTCGTCTCTACCACTCGTGTAGTTGCACAAGAAGTGTCTGACTATTCTCAACTAAGTGAAGAAGATTATACTAAAATAGTACTTCCCCCTCTATCCGTTTTATTCGAAAATGCCAAGAACAGCCCCATTTATGAGATGGCGGACGTAAAGGCGAGAATCGAGCGCAAATTACTCCAAAAAGAGAAATGGTCATTTCTGGGTTTCTTCAGTCTACGGGGAAGCTATCAATACGGAATGTTCGGCAATGAGTCCACCTATACGGACGTGGCACTCGCCCCATACCTCACCTACTCCACCCAGGCACAAAATGGCTACACAGTAGGTGCCGGTCTAAGCATCCCCTTAGACGACCTATTCGACCTCAAGGGTAAAATCAGCCGGCAAAGGCTCACATTACGCAGTGCAGAATTGGAACGGGAAGTGAAGTACGACGAAATCAAGAAGAATATTATTGAGATGTATGCGATGGCTACCTCACAGATAAGAGTACTTAAAATGAGAAGTGAAAGTTTGGTACTTGCTAATGTGCAATATGAAATTTCTGAAAAGAATTTTGCCAACGGAACCATAGAATCTTCCGACTTGGCCGTAGATAAAGAAAGGCAGTCAACTGCACGTGAGGCATATGAGAATAGCAAGTTTGAATTGACAAAGAGCTTAATGATACTCGAGGTTATTTCACGTACTCCCATCATAAGAAAATAAAAAAACTAAGATATGAACTTCATCATTTCTATCATACGGACCCTCTTTCGCCACCGTTGGCTAATACTGGTAGGGACCGCTATCTTCACGTTACTCGTCTTCTACTATACGCGTCACATGCAAGGTGGATACGACGTGAAAGCAACACTTTATACCGGAGTAGCCTCGGGATACAACTTGGAAAGCGATAAACGCACAGACTGGGCGACAGTACAAAATTCGATGGACAACCTGATAAGTATCATGCAAGCCGAGAGCACCCTGAAAAGAGTATTCCTGCGATTATTTGCCCGTGTACTTATCCAGGGAAATCCGGACAATGACAATGACGGAGTCACCCCATCCAGCTACAATTACACCTATAACCACTTAAAAAACAGTCCGCATGGACCGGAAATATTAAAGCTGATCGACAAATCGAGCGAAGATAAAACAGTTGCCAATCTGGAAGCATATATGCGTCCGAAAAAAGGTAACTACATCTATGAAATGTTCTACTACAATCACCCTTTCTATAGCTACAACGCTTTGAAAAACATCAAAGTGCAACGCCGGCTCACGAGTGATTTGCTGGACATCAGCTATACTTCCGGCGATCCCGGCATAGCCTACAACACGGTAAGCATCCTGATGGACGAATTTGTGGAAGAATACCGCCGTATTCGCTACGGAGAAACAGACAAAGTCATCAAATACTTTGAGGAAGAGTTGAAACGCATCGGCAAAAAACTCAACTCGGAGGAAGACGACCTGACCAAGTACAACGTAGAAAAACGTATCATCAACTATCTGGACGAAACCAAAGAAATCGCGGCCATCAGTAAAGAATTCGAGCTGCGGGAACAAGATGCACTTTTTGCATACAACAGTACCAAGTCGATGCTCGAAGAACTGGAGAAGCACATGGACAGCAATGCCAAGCAAGTGCTCAAGAATATGGAATTTGTGGACAAATTAAGAGAAGCATCCAATATCACCAGCAAAATCTCGGAAGTGGAAGCAATGAGCGACTCCAAACAAAAAGATACCGGATCTCTGACAGGTGACAAAAAACGGTTGAGCGAACTTAAACAAGAATTAAATGATTTAACCACTTCCTACGTAAGTCATAAATACACCAAAGAAGGTGCCAGCCGGACCAATATCATCGACCAATGGCTGGAACAAACCCTGTTGTTTGAAAAAGCTAAGGCCGAACTACTAATTGTACAAAATGCCCGTCAGGAATTGAACGACCGTTATGTATTTTTTGCCCCTGTGGGTACCACCATCAAGCAAAAAGAACGTTCCATCAACTTTACGGAACGCAGTTACCTGACCGTGTTACAAAGCTACAACGAAGCCCTGTTAAGAAAGAAAAATCTGGAAATGACTTCTGCTACATTGAAAGTGCTCAATGAACCGACCTATCCGATTGCATCCAATTCAACCAACCGCAAGCAGATTGTCATTGCCGCCTGCATAGGTAGTTTTCTGATAATCATCGCTCTATTATTATTAATCGAGATTCTTGACAGAACGTTGCGTGATGCAAACCGAACCAAACGAGTGACCGGATTTAAGGTAATAGGAGCCGTTCCCAGCCCCTCCTCTTCCCGTTATGGCGGACTAGCCAAAACTTACGTCCAACTCTCCATCAAAGAATTGAGCAACTCCATACTCCGCTTCCTGACAAAGCGGAAATCCCCCGGAGTATTTATCATCAACCTGTTCAGTACCAGCGAAAACTCCGGTGAGGACATCGTTGGAAATCTGATCTGCGGATATATGCAAAGCCGAATGTTAAATACGAGATTCATCACGTATGGAGAAGATTTTAACACAGATTCTACTCAATACCTGCTTGCAAAAAACATTACCGATTTTTATACCCTGCAAGGAGAAGACATACTGATCGTTGCCTATCCGCCATTGTCGTCAAGCAATATCCCGACTGCACTGTTGCACGACGCTAATGTCAACATTTTGGTCAGCCCGGCAGACCGCGGATGGAAAACCATCGACAAACAACTTTGCGAACAGCTCACGACACAAATGGGTAAAACGGATGTTCCGTTCCGTGTGTGCCTGACCAACGCCAAGCGTGAGGCAGTGGAAGATTTCACCGGACAACTTCCGCCATATACCTTATTACGCAGAGTCAGCTATCGTTTCAGCCAATTGTCACTTACAGAAAAAATCATATTCAATCTAAGTAGAAAAGCGAAAGAGACTGAAGAAGACGATGACGAATAATAAGATAGTGACTTTCCATATCCTGTTTGCTTTACAATTTGTGTTGGTTGCAGCAGGTATGTTAGTAAATATCAAGATAGGGTTATTCTCTATGATAATTATCTTGTTATTTACTACTATCTGTTTGATACAACTTAACAATGATGAACAAACCAACAGGAAAGCAGGTCAAAACATCATGACCTATATGTTCACAATCTGGTTGTGCTTCTATCTTCTCGAAATTCTTAATCCCAACAACGTGCTGGCAGCATGGAACATCAACCTTACACCTTATGCGCTGATACCTTTAATATGCGCCTTTGTTGTTCCGCTCGTTGTCCGCACAAAAAAAGACATCGAGCTGCTATTAATCATCTGGTCGGTATTCGTCCTCGTCTTTACGATAAAAGGTTACTGGCAAAAAAACTATGGTTTCAGCTCCAAAGACCTCTATTTCCTGCACGTGCTGGGTGGATGGCGTACACATATCATCTGGTCGGGTATCCGCTATTTTTCCTGCTTCTCCGACGCAGCAAACTACGGAGTACATGCCGCCATGTCCGCTGTAGTCTTTGCCATCTCCGCCTTCTTTGTGGAGTCCAAATGGCTACGCATTTACTTCCTCTGCATCGCCGTCGAGGGACTTTACGGAATGGGTATTTCGGGAACCCGTGCAGCTATGGGAGTCATCATGGGAGGAATGTTGATGATAACCGTCATTGCCAAAAATTGGAAAGCGTTATTGGCAGGTATATTCATATCCATCAGCGTTTTCGTGTTCTTCAGTTATACCAATATCGGAAGCGGGAACCAATATATCCACAAGATGCGCTCCTCTTTCCATCCGTCCGAAGACGCTTCCTACCAGGTGCGTGTCGAAAACCGGCAAAGAATGAAAGAGTTGATGGCAAAGAAACCGTTAGGCTACGGCATTGGGCTTTCTAAAGCCGGTAACTTCGATTCACGAGAGCAGATGCCCTACCCTCCCGACTCCTGGCTAGTCAGCGTATGGGTGGAAACGGGAATTGTGGGACTGATACTCTACCTTTCCATACACGGTATTCTCTTTGCCTGGTGCTCCTGGATACTCATGTTTAAAGTACGCAACAAAGGCCTGCGTGGACTTATCGCGGCATGGCTCTGTATGGATGCCGGATTTTTTATCGCCACTTATGTCAACGACATTATGCAGTATCCCAACCAGTTGCCCGTATACATAGGCTTTGCACTCTGTTTTGCAGCTCCACATATCGACAAGCGCATCAGTGAAAAAAAGAAGAAAGCGAAAGAAAAAGAACGGCAGCTATCTAATAACGAAATCAACGAACAAGAATGACAAACAATAGTCCCGACATATCATTTATTACCATCTGTTACAACGGGTTCAAAGACACCTGTGAACTGATAGAATCACTGCACAAAAAGCTGAAGTCTGTGAGCTATGAAATCATAGTGGTAGACAATGCTTCACGCGAAGATGAAGCAGCCAAAATACACGAATTATACCCAACGGTTATCAGCATCCGCAGCAATGAGAACGGAGGTTTTTCCGGTGGCAACAACATTGGCATCCGTGCAGCAAAAGGCAAATACATTTTCCTTATCAATAACGATACATATATCGAATCCGATGAAATCGCCTACTTGGTGGAACGATTGGAAAGTCGTCCGGAAATCGGAGGCGTGTCTCCTAAAATACGTTTCGCCTTTCCGCCGCAACACATACAGTTTGCAGGATTTACCCCGCTGACAAAGATAACATTGCGCAACAATATGCTGGGTTTCGACTGTCCCGATGACGGAAGTTACGATACCCCCCATCCTACCCCCTATCTACACGGGGCAGCCATGATTATCAAACGCGAAGTGATCGAAAAAATCGGAATGATGCCGGAAATCTTCTTCCTTTATTACGAAGAACTCGACTGGAGCACAAGTATGACCCGTGCCGGCTACGAGCTATGGTATGAGCCGCGTTGCACTGTTTTTCATAAAGAAAGCCAAAGCACCGGTCAACTAAGCAAACTACGCACCTATTTCCTGACACGAAATCGCCTGCTCTATGCCCGCCGTAATATGAAAGGCATGGAACGATTGATGTCCGTACTTTACCAGAGCACCATTGCAGCCGGCAAAAACAGTCTGTCATTCGCTTTCAAAGGCCGTTTCGACCTGTTTTGTGCCACCTATTATGGAGTCTGCACAGGGCTATTCATGTCTTCATCAGATACTAACAATAGCACACTTAAAAAACTCTAGATACTATGAACATTATTGACTGGATTCTCTACATTCCCCTGGTATTTTGCGTATGCTACCTATTGCTATACGCTATTGCCTCCAAGTTTTACCGGGCTCCCCAATACCCCGAAGCACGTACGCTCCGACGCATCGTCGTGCTCTTTCCCGCCTACAAGGAAGACCGCGTGATTGTTGCTTCCATACAGAGCTTTCTTGAACAGGATTATCCGAAAGAACTCTATGAGATCATAGTCATTTCCGATCAGATGCGACCGGAAACAAACGACGCTCTGGCAGCCCTTCCCATCCGCCTGTTGATGGCGAATTACAAGGAAAGTTCGAAAGCCAAAGCACTGGCAATGGCCATGGATTCCATTGATACAAATGCATACGACATTGTAGTCATCATGGATGCCGACAACATGACCACGCCCGATTTCCTGTCTACCATCAACCGTGTTTTTGACAGCGGCATAAAATCCGTACAGGCGCACCGGACAGGAAAGAATCTGAACACAGACATTTCCGTACTCGACAGCGCCAGCGAAGAAATAAACAATGGATTCTTCCGCAGCGGACACAACGCAGTAGGACTTTCTGCCGGGCTATCCGGTTCGGGAATGGCATTCGAAGCAGAATGGTTTCATCAGAACGTGAAATATCTCCAGACAGCAGGTGAAGACAAAGAATTGGAAGCCATGCTCCTGCAACAGCGCATCTATACCGTTTATCTGCCCGACCTGCTTGTGTTCGACGAGAAAACGCAAAAGAAAGAGGCCATCAGCAACCAGCGCAAACGCTGGATAGCTGCACAATTCGGTGCACTCCGTGCTTCGCTGCCTCACCTACCCAAAGCATTTTTGCAAGGAAATTTCGATTACTGCGACAAGATATGCCAATGGATGCTTCCGCCACGATTGATTCAGTTGGCAGGAGTATTCGGCTTGACCTTTGTCTTTACCGTTATCGGCCTTATATTGAGCCTATGCAATGGCAGCAACGAATGGATGATAGCCATCAAATGGTGGATATTGTCGGCTGCACAAGTAGCGGCCATGACGCTACCCGTACCGGGCGGCAGACTATTTAGCAAACAGGTAGGGAAAGCAATCACCAAAATGCCTATGCTGGCTGTTACTATGATTGGTAACTTATTTAAATTGAAAGGAGCCAATAAAAAGTTTATCCATACGGAGCATGGTGAACACCATAAATAAAAATCAAACATAACAAGAAAATAACAATGAAAATCGCTATTGAAGCCCAACGAATTTTCCGCACTAATAAACACGGAATGGATTTCGTTGCTCTTGAAACTATCCGGGAATTGCAAAAAATAGACCATGAGAACGAATATTTCATTTTCGTTGCTCCTGGTGAAGACAGATGCTTGGAAGAATCGGAAAATGTGCATATTATCGAACTAAAATGCCCCACTTACCCCCTTTGGGAACAAGTGGCTCTTCCACGCGCAGTAAAAAAAATCATGCCCGATTTATTGCACTGCACAAGCAATACTGCCCCATTGCAATGTCCCGTACCATTAATACTAACACTACACGACATTATTTATTTAGAAAAGCGTCATTCTTCCAGCTTCACCTGGTATCAGGAAATGGGATGGTTTTATCGACGAATGGTAGTACCACGCGTATTGGCCAACTGTGAGAAAATTATCACCGTCTCGCAGTTTGAGCGTGAACGAATCCTTGACGTGTTGCATCTGCCGGAAGAACAATTAGTAGCCGTGTACAACGGTTTCAACAGTCATTTCCATATACAACCCAAAGCTCCGGAAATTACCCGAAAATATATTGATGCAGACAATTATCTATTTTTTCTGGGAAACACCGACCCAAAGAAGAACACTCCCAGAGTGCTGAAAGCATATAGCGACTATCTGAAACAATCCACCCAAAAGTTGCCATTGCTCATTGCCGACCTCAAAGGAGATGTTATCGACCAGATATTGGAAGAAGAAAATATTAGAGAAATCAAGAGTTATATCCACGCTCCGGGATACATTGCGAATACTGATCTTGCGGCACTCTATTGCGGTGCATTCGCATTCCTTTATCCATCGCTTCGCGAGAGTTTCGGCATCCCGATGCTGGAGGCAATGGCTTGCGGAACGCCCATCATTGCGGGAAACACATCAGCCATGCCCGAAATTGCAGGCGAGGGGGCTTTACTGGCAGATCCGTTCAACTCCAATGATATTACTGAAAAAATACTGCAACTGGAAAACGACCAGACACTCTATCAGCAACAAGTGGAATATGGCATACAACGCAGCCAGTTGTTTTCATGGCGGAATACGGCAGAATCGCTGCTGAAAATATACAAAGAACTTGCCAAGTAAAATACCAAAAAGCAATAACTAAATCAAAAAGAGAATGTGTCAAAACTACCCTTTTTAACGAAATCACCTTCGCCACAGATAGTTGTAGCGAAGGTGATTTTATCTAACCATTCCACTCGGCTTTCACCTCGAAACACGGACATGCCTTAATCCATTCTTCGGACTCAATCTCTCCGTTTCCATTCAGATCGGGGCTCAAATCCCGATGTCCGCACACCCGGCAGCCGGGATAATCGCGTAAGAGCGTAAGAATCAGTACGTGCATTGAATGAACTTGCCATTCGGTACGGGTATCGGCGGGATGACCATGGCAGTCAAGTCCACCCTCATAACAGATGCCAATACTGTTCTGGTTGTGTCCTTTTGCGTGCGCACCGATTCGTTCAATCTCACGGGTGGTCTTTATATCTCCATTTTTACGGATATAAAAATGATAACCCGTCCCGTTGAAACCACGCCGACGGTGGCACACTTCCAAATCATCTTCCGTAAAATCCCTGTCCGCCCTTGTGGCGGAACAGTGGATCACAATCAAATTGATGGTTCGCATAAATTCATCCCTCCGTTTCAGCGACCATCTGTACTCGTTGCACACATTCCTTGCTGCTACACTGCAGAGCCGCAGCCTGCGTCAACTGTCCTCTCAACGAGAAAATCTCCGCGTGCATCTCTTTCACTTTCGAGCTAAGGTCGAAATAATCCTTCAATACTTTCTCCAACTGCTGCATCAGAAAAGTATACTGGTCTTTCACTAGTTCGCTGAACTCTTTCACTTCTTGCGCCATAATCTGGCGCTTCTTGCGGCTACTGCCCAGAAAAGGCAGAATCGTCATGATGATTTCGATAATTTTATCTAACATTTTAATAGATTGAGATGATAAATTAATAAATTGAGAACAGAGTCAATCAAAGCGGTTTATGCTGCCGGATCCGGAGCTTCTCCTCCACCGCTACCACCACCGGGTTCTCCCCCATCGCCTTTACCATCATCATCGGAGCCGTCACTACCGTTTCCTCCGGCAGCGGACTTCTTCTCCGTATACAATTCGAACATCATGTTATTATCCCCGCCACGAGTAGTTGCCGTGCTGTCATTGGCAAGACGCAATGAGTTGTCGACTTTGAAACGGAGATTGATGCGAGTGATATTTTTCACCGTACAATCCTTTTCCTGTTCCACACCCGGACAGGTCAGTGTGGTATAAAAAATACCCAGTCCATCCACTTTCACCTTATTCCCTGCCACAAGCACTTTTTTCATCGCACGGACAAAGGATTTCATCACATGCGACACGTCTTCCACCGAAAGCGACCCGATAGACTCGATTTCCTGTGCCAGTGAATCGATTGAATAGATTTTCGACTCCCCAGCCTTGGGCTTGAGAAGATACATCATCGGTGATTTATCATCACCGAGCCGTTTTCTGCGCTTGTAGCGCACAACTGTAACTGTTGCCATATTTAAAAATTGTTTCTACGAAAAGAAGTACATTCTCCCTTTCTGTTGGTGAAACAAAGATACGACAACACGTTGACGACTTGCCGGATTGCACCGGACTACACCGGATTATGCCGGATTAAAACGGATTACACCGAATTATACAAATTATACCGGAATATGTGGAAATATGTAGGAATATGTAAGATCATTCCCTAGTTTTCAATGACCCATTCTCCAATAGTTCGCGTACTACTGTCGAAATTAACTCCCACTTTAACGACTTTCCGATGATCTGCCTGATAAGGAATCGCATACTGCTTGCTATTGATCTGCGCCAACGCTTCTTCAGGAGTACCGTCTACTTTGAATTCGAATACATAGATAGCCTCCTGCATCTTTATCACAACATCAGCCCTGCCAACAGCGCTCTTCACTTCTACATCCACATATTGCCCCATCAGCCGGAACAGGAGGTAGAAGATGGTCTGATAGTGTTTCTCCTCCTTATTATTCATATCATTGGGGATAGAGGCGAAAAATGATTTGATCCGCTCCATACATTGATCCAGATTGCCGACCCGTAAGTCTTTGATAAACGATACTACATAAAATGTATTCTCGCGAGCAGGCAAATGCACATAAGCCGGCATTAATGATTCGATAAAGCCTTTCCGAACTTCTTTGTTAGGATAAGCCAATGTATAGATCTGAAAATCCCGGTCATACTCTTTGATAGTGAGATAACCGCTTTGGTAAAGTACCGGAAGCGGGTCTGTAATGACATTGGTAGGTGCATCAAACTGCTCGGCAGTAGCCGAAACGCCATCCAGTTGACGAATATCGAAATCGCTTTGCTGCAAGATGTCTATCAGGAAAGTGGGAGTGCCGGTAGAGAACCAGAAATTCTCATAACTTTTCTGCGCAAATGCATTAAACAAGCTAAACGGATTGTACACATCCTCACATTTCTTACTGAAATGATACCCATCATACTGTTGCTTCAGATGCATACACGCTTCATCATACGTTTCACCGTTCGCCTCGGCCATCCTTCTTATATCTTCTTCCAACTGTGTACGCAATTCATTTTCCGTTATACCGCAAATGGCACTATAAGCATCTTGCATACTTATGTTCTGAAGATTGTTCAATTCACTAAAGATGCTCATCTGACTAAATTTACTGATACCGGTTAGAAAAAGAAAACGAAGATATTCTCCCTGCGCTTTCAACGGACTGAAAAAGTCGCGCATGATGCCACGTATTTCAGCTTGCAACTCCTCATTGTTGTTGCTATCCAACATAGGAGAATCATATTCGTCTACAAGTAACACAACCTGACGCCCGCTCTGCTCGTAAGCACGTTTGATAATACCTTTCAGACGGAGACTGAAAGTGTCTTCGCTCGTGTCGCATCCGTAAATTCGTTCCCATTCCACCAAGCGATTGTTGATAGCGGAGCGCAGCATCCCCGCATTCATATACTTACTGATACTGAAATCAATATGCAACACGGGATAAACCGTCCAGTCTTTCTCCAACTGTTCCATCATCAGACCCTTGAACAGGTCTTTTTTACCAGAGAAATAGGCTTCAAGAGTGGAAACTAATAGACTCTTTCCAAAGCGTCGGGGACGGCTAAGAAAACAAGTCTTAGCCGAATTAGCCAAACGATAAATCAACTCTGTCTTATCAATATACACACAATTATTATTGCGTAAATCTTCGAAACTCTGTATCCCTATCGGATAACGCCTGAATATTCCTTCCATCCTTTTTCTATGCTTTTAACGTGAAACGTAAACAAAGATACGATAAATTTCAAGAATCGGTATTCTATTAGTATCAATTCTTTTATGAATACGCTCGAACATCTGCTCTCAAAATTTGCCTATCCCACTAAAAATGAGTAACTTTACTTCAAATATAACAATCTAAAGGCACAACTATAAATGAAAACAAAAAACAAGATTCTCCCCGAACAAGAAGAAGAAAAAACATTCCAATACCGCACCTATGGGAAAGGCGAACTTGCCTTGTTGTACCTCCCCAATATCCTGCAACAAAGCGCAGTAGACCGATTCAACGAATGGATTGAAGCTGCACCCGGACTAAAAGAACGGCTCCTGGCCACCGGCATGAATCCACGCGCCAGATACTACACTCCCGCACAAGTAAGGCTCATCATCGAAGTGCTACAAGAACCCTAATTAAAGTATCAAGTATTAGGTATTAGGTATCAAGTATTAACCGTGGTAAACGCATCACAACAACGGATAACATCATAATGCTTAACATCATAATACTTAACATCTAATACTTAATACTTGATACCTAATACCCTAAAACAGTTCTTTTTCAGGTAGCCAGCAGGAGTTGTCGAACATCGTATTTCGGACACGCTGGTCAGCGGAGAGAGAAGGGTCATGAGATTCTTCACAGGGCAGGTATCGTCCGCTTACGGGATCGTAGACAAAGGATGCCATTCCACCGACACCAAGATGCTTGAATTTCACCTTGTCCACATATACACGGGTGACACCAACCTCCTTGTCACGTTCCACAATGATACCATAATCCGCTTTGTTATAGAAATCGGCAGAGCCGTTGATGTCGTACATTTCCACACGAGGGGTAATGCCCGTGACAGGATTACGGTTCATTTTACGAGGATGGACTACGACCACGAGCAGGCAATTATGCTGCACGGCAAATTCTGTAAATTTATTCAACAGGTTGGAAATATATTGCGTTTCCGTCTGTCCCGGCTGCGGGTTATGGTCGAAACGGTTGAGCGGGTCGAAGACAATAATGCGGCAGCCGCGGCGGACAACAAGTTCATGAGCCTTGGCCAATACACGATCCGGAGAAACATTACCTTTCAGAGAGATATGAGAGACGTTTTCAGTCAGAAAATCTTCCGAGTTCGCAAGGAGTCCCTCCGTCATGCCACAGCCGTTTTGAAAACGGTGTCCGGTGAGTTTCTCAATCAGTTTGCGGAGATGATAGACGATAGGGGTATTTTCCGGGCTAAAGAACCCGATTTTCCATTGATGCCGCAGGCAGAGACGCAACACCAATTCGTCCACCCACTCGGATTTTCCTGCACCGGGAACTCCGGTGACGTAGACACTTCGCCCACGTTCATACGTGCAGATCTTATCCATCTCCTCCCATCCCGTTTCCGCTCCGGGACCGAAGCCGTTGTCGAAAAGAGCCCGCAGATCGTCATGCAAGTCGGTAGCGGTGAAGATACCTTCGAGCGGAACTTCTGCTGCCTGTTCGATGGCGATACGGAGACTGGCGATACCATATTTGCAGAGATGCTCGTTGGCATCTTTACACTCCGGACCGTAAGTCACCACCCGGCAGCGTTCAGCTCCCAGCCGGTTGATGAGTTCATTGCGCAACCGGATTCCGGCAGAATCGGCATCAACGGCAATGATGATTTCTTTCAGGTCCTCGAAGTGCGTCTCCATAAAACGGTCGAGCCAGGAGAGGTTCGAATTGGCTCCGGCCGGCACGGAGATGACACTTTGAAATCCGGCGGCGATGGAGGAAGCAGCATCCAGTTCGCCCTCGTGGATGATGCAGGAGGTCTGCCCCACAATGGAGTCGATGTTGTAGGGAATCAGTTCGGCACCCTGCACCATTTTGAAAAGTTTCGGGAGAGCGCGAAATTTGGTGTTTATCAGTTGCTCCCCTTCAAAATAGTTGAAACAGATGCAACGTTCCTTTTTGCCGGATTGCGGCATAAATTCTTCCTGTTCGGTGATACGCAGAGCGGCTATGACAGACTGCGGGATGCAACGCGTCTCCACCAGCCAACGCTCCGTGTCTTCGGAAAGCGTGGTTTTCGAGACATCGAACATCGGACGCTGAAAATGCTGCGGAATGGCTGCCGCACGACGCTTGCGGGCTGCCACACGTTCGGCATTCTTACGCTCTTCTACATCATCGGGAACATAAAAATCAGCGCCACAATGATAACAGTGACAGTGGCCCGTGTCGACGTTGACACGTAGCGAACGGTCGCGCTTATTCTTGCGGGTAGGAAGACATTTTTTACAAATCGTCTTGAGCACTCCACTCGATTTACCGTGGATGTCGACATCATAGTTGGCAAAATTTCTCATAATTTTTTCCTTTTTTCTAATTAAAAAATAGTTTAAAATAATCATTCACACGCAGAAGACTTACCTGCCGGACGAGTGTCTGCCACCTGCCGGACGAACTTCCGTTACCTGCCGGACGAACATCGGCCACCTGCCGGACGAAGCCAGTCATCTGCCGGATTAATGCGCCCATCTTTTCTTCACATCATCCCACACAGCCGATGCATCGGGACGTGGCGGCGCATCAGCCGGAATAAGATGTCCCAGATACGTTCGCCGCCCGTCGACGACGCTTTCAAAGCGGTTCACATCCTTGTCGACCGTATTCTCAAGCTCTTTCAGCAAGGTTTCCCTCAACGTGCGGCAAGTAACGGAACCGGCCGCGATATAATTTGAAAAATACCGTTTCACGTCCTCCGGGAAAAGCAGTCCGGCTCCTTTGTCATAAAGCCGGATATGTTTTTTGAAGATTTCCAAAATAAGTTTTTGATGGTCTACAAAAAGCTTTCCCAAACCGGAATGTTGCCCGGCCAATTCCATATATGACTGGAAAGTAGAAAGTTGGTCCACCAACTTTTCCCAAGGCAACACGGGTTGTAACGGACCATGATTGCCTTCATCCGCCAAACGGCTCACAAGAGACGGTGTTTCTATATCACTCCTATTATTGTTTACAACAGAAACACTTCCTTTACTCTCCTCTTCTTTACTCTCCTCTTCTCTCCTCTTCTGGTTTTCAGTGGGTTTTCTCCCTTTACTGACAGGCGTTTCAGCACTTTTTGCCACCTTTTTCGGACGCCCTCCTTTTTTACCGTTTTCGATGTCCATTTTCCGCTTCTCTTCCAAGCTTTTCATCACCCTATCCAAGTAAGAAGAACGAAACATCTGTCGTTCCTCATCCAGTTCGAAGAGATCGAATTCGCGAAGTACCCGCTCCACCGCAACTACATCCACATCATACCGCCGGGCCATGGCCTTCAGTAAAACCGGTTTGCACGACGCCTCATAAGCATCTTTAGTGCGCAGATGCAACAACAAGATCACGTAAATTCCGAGTGCTTCCGCGGCATTCATCTCCGACATCATACTGGCAATATTGTCGTCATTCAACAAATTTACCTCCAAATTGAAATACTGATCTTTCTTCATTTTCATTTATCATTTATTATTCCACATTTAATACTTCCGGGGCGCAAAGGTGCGAAATGTATTTTATTCCAGCTATCGCAAAAATGAGAGGGGGATTATATATTTTTTATCAGACCTTTGCCAAAAATTATCAATAATCCCAAACAATATGGACACAAAACGCAACCAAACGTTGGAAGAAATAGAAGAAAATAAAATAGTAAGCGAGCATTATCGGAACAGAATAATGCTGATAAAAGAGCTCCTGAAAACATCACGGCTAGCCACAGTAGACCTCTGCGTGCATATCAACATCAGTGAAGCCTCCTACTACCGTTACATAAATTTCACCAGCTATATGAAAGCAGACATTTTCATACATGCTTGTCTCTTCCTCAAGCAATATATCGAAAGCAACCACATTCCTTATACCCAAGAAGAAAAACGGCTTATAAAAACATTAGACCTGTTTCAGATTTCCTCAAATAGCAACTTAAACTGCAATTAAAACACAGAAAAGGAGAAACTTATCATAAGTTTTATTACATTTGCAATGTAATAAAAGTCTTTAAAACTTAAAAAATGATTGATAGCGAAACAGACAGCCCATCAATAAAAGCACTGATCGTTTTCAGAGAAAACGGAGAAACCGACAATCTATTTGTTCCTATCTTATGCGATGCTATCAGAATGGCTGGAATCGACGTAAGATGCTCCAAGAAAGATTTTTGGGAATCGGACACCACTTATGACATCATCCATTTCCAATGGCCGGAGGAGGTAGTGGGCTGGATATGCGAAGACCACGACGTCATCCGCCGTCTGAAAGAACGCATCGCTTTCTTCCGCTCACGGGGAGCCCATTTCGTATACACACGACATAATATCCGCCCGCATTACGCAAACGGAATCATCAGCCGGGCCTACGACATTATCGAATCGCAGAGTGATATCGTTGTACACATGGGACGGTTTAGCCGGGATGAATTTCTCACAAAATATCCTGACAGTCAGAATATTGTCATTCCTCATCACATTTACCAGTATACCTATAAAGAAGATATCAGCGTAGAGCGTGCACGTCAGTATCTCAACCTCTCGCAAGATGCATTCATCGTCACGGCTTTCGGAAAATTCCGCAACCGTGAAGAAATACGCATGGTGCTCGGAGCTTTCCGCGCCTGGGACGAGGAGCACAAGATGCTGCTGGCTCCGCGCCTCTACCCTTTCTCGAGACGCAACAGCTATGGCAGGAATTTCATCAAACGATGGATTTCAAAAGCCGGATACTATCTGCTCATGCCGCTGCTCAACCGTATGTATAAACTACAGGCGGGAGCCAACGACGAGCTGATAGACAACTGCGATCTGCCCTACTATATGGCTGCTTCAGACGTGATATTCATCCAGCGGAAAGATATACTGAATTCGGGTAATGTCCCCCTCGCCTTCCTCTACCACAAAGTCGTGGTGGGTCCCAAGGTGGGAAACATCGGCGAACTGCTTTCCGAAACCGGCAACCCTACTTTCGATCCCGACGACAAGAAAGACATCCTGCGAGCACTCGAAGAAGCCCGCCGACTTGCCGCATGGGGACAAGGGGAAGTGAATTACGCATACGGTATGGAAAACATGAGCATCCGCAAAGTGGGACAAGCATACGCGCAAACATATAAACAAGCAATCAATGGCTAATAACATTAAGAGTCAACTATTTTCGGGGGTATTTTACACAGCGCTGGCCAAATACAGTGGCGTCGTCATATCCCTTGTTGTGGCAGGAATTCTGGCCCGTCTGCTATCACCGGACGACTTCGGCATCGTAGCTGTTGCCACCGTCATCATCGCCTTCTTCAATCTTCTCACCGACATGGGAGTGTCTCCCGCCATCGTGCAGCACAAATCGCTGACTAAAGATGATTTGTCGGACATCTTCTCATTTACTATATGGACGGGCATCGGAATCAGCATTCTGTTTTTCGCTTCTTCGTGGATCATCGCCGATTACTACCAAAGTGACACCCTGCGCATCCTGTGCCAACTGCTGTCCGTCAACCTGTTCTTCGCCTCCGCCACCATTGTGCCGGGAGCCATGTTCTACCGGAACAAAGAATTTAAATTCATTGCTATCCGTAGCTTCGTCATTCAGATTTCGGCAGGTGCAGCCGCGGTAACCGCCGCCCTCTGCGGAGCAGGATTGTACGCATTGATTATCAATCCAATCGTATCCAGCGTACTGATCTTCGTAATTTCCTTTCAGCGTTACCCGCAACGGTTGCGTTTCACACTCGGACTGACGGTACTCCGGAAGATATTTTCCTATTCCGCCTATCAATTCCTGTTCAATGTCATCAACTATTTCAGCCGCAATCTGGACAAACTGCTGATTGGTAAATATATGAGTATGTCCGATCTGGGATATTACGAAAAATCGTATCGCTTGATGATGCTGCCCTTGCAGAATATCACGCAGGTAATCACTCCGGTAATGCACCCTATCTTCAGCGATTTCCAGAATGACAAGGGAAAACTGTTGAGTTCCTACGAACGCATCGTCCGTTTCCTCGCCTTTATCGGTCTGCCGCTTAGCGTGCTGCTTTTCTTCACGGCAGAGGAAGTGACGCTTATTATTTTCGGCGATCAATGGATGCCGTCCGTACCCGTGTTCCGGATACTGTCACTCTCCGTAGGGATTCAGATTATACTCTCTTCGTCCGGCTCCATCTTTCAGGCAGCAGGCGATACACGAAGTTTGTTTGTGTGCGGAGTGTTTTCGTCCGCGTTCAACGTGGCGGGAATTTTGCTCGGCATCTTCCATTTCGGAACCCTGACAGCAGTGGCCAGTTGCATTGTGGTGACATTCACCATCAACTTTATACAGTGTTATTGGCAGATGTACCGGGTGACCTTCCGGCAAAGTGCCTGGCCGTTCATCCGTCAGCTTATTTCTCCGTTGGTGATTAGCATTTTGATAGCATTAGCCCTCATTCCAATGCAATATGCACTGGAAGGGATGAATATTTTTGTGACAATTATTGCTAAAGGTATCGTTAGTTTTATTATCTTTGGCATTTATATACAGATGATGCATGAGTATGACATGATCGGTAAAGTGCGGTCGTTAAGAAAAAAAAGTCTATAGCTATGAATATACGCGACATTTTTATAACGCTACGTTATAAAATAAGTTATGGTAGCACTGTGGAATGGTACAATTTCTGGTACATCGTCTTGCGAAAAAAGAGAAAAATCACACCGCAAGTAGCTTCCATCGACGAAACGATACGTAAAATCATCGACGACCGTTGCTCTGTCAGCCGTTTTGGCGATGGTGAAGTGTTGCTCACCAGTCCGGAAAAGGAAATCCGTTTCCAGAAAGGTGACCCGTTATTGGCTAAAAGACTAACCGAAGTGCTGCAAAGTCACGAAGAAGGACATATTGTCTGCATCTCCGACGCATTCCGCGATTTGTATCGCTACAATCGCAAAAGTCGCCGGTTCTGGAGAACTCATTTTTATCTGTACGGTTCGTGGTGGGACCGTTTGCTGGTAGCGGGACGAAAATATTACAATACATTCGTCACCCGTCCTTATATGGACTTTGCCCGCAAAGAAGATTCCGCCCGATGGTTTCACGACATGAAAGGCATTTGGGACAACCGGGACATCGTCTTCATCGAAGGGGAGAAAAGCCGGCTCGGAGTGGGCAACGATCTTTTCGATAATGCCCGGAGCATCCGGCGTATTCTTTGTCCGCCCAGAGATGCATTCGAACGCCTGGAAGACATCAAGCGGGAGGCCTGCAAAGTGGAAAAAGAAGCCTTGTTTCTGATTGCCCTCGGCCCTGCAGCCACTGTGTTGGCCTACGATTTGTTTAAAGCCGGCTATCAGGCCATCGACGTTGGTCATGTGGACGTAGAGTATGAATGGTGGCGGATGGGAGCCCATAAAAAAGTGAAACTGGAACGAAAATATGTCAACGAAACTGCCATTGGCAGCGAAGTGGCGGATGCCGGAGAAGAATACCGGAAACAAATCATCGCCCAAATCGTTTGAGGAAGAAAAACAATTTGAGAAAGAAAAAACAGAATAAACAATTATTGAATACTGAAAATAAGAATGAAAGCTCTTTTCCTTATATTTCACGGCTTCAATGAGGCCAACGGAATTAGTAAGAAGATACGTTATCAGGTGAAAGCCCTCAAAGATTGTGGAGTGGATGTTCGCTTGTGTCATTATGATGTGACCTCTTATGGCGAACAGCGTTGGATGGTGGATGACGAAGTGATCGCTGATTTCGGCACGGGCTTTGCCGCAAAGATTTGGAAACGTGTCTACTACTCTCCTATTCTTGACTATGCACGCCGCGAAGGAATCGACTTTGTATATATGCGCTCTTTTCACAATGCCAGTCCGTTCACCCTCCGGCTGGTGAAGTCGTTGAAACGTACAGGCGCAAAAGTGGTGATGGAAATTCCTACTTATCCTTACGATCAGGAGTACGTCACCCGTTCCATGAAATTTCATCTAGCCATCGACCGCTGTTTCCGTCACAAGCTCGCAAAGGCTCTGGACGGTATCGTCACTTTCTCCAATGCGGAAGAAATATTTGGCGGAAACACCATACGCATCTCCAACGGAATTGATTTTGAGGCGATTCCGATGAAGAAGCAGCAGAATGACACTTCGAAAGAGTTGCACTTGATCGGAGTGGCGGAAGTGCACTACTGGCACGGCTTCGACCGCCTTGTGCGCGGATTGGCAGATTATTACCGCAACAATCCGGAATATAAAGTATATTTCCATATTGTAGGCCCGCTGTCCGGCGAACGGGAACGGGCGGGGATCTTGCCTGTTGTCCGTGACAACCATCTCGAACCGTATGTTCTTCTGCATGGTCCTTTGCATGGCGACGAACTGGATGCGATGTTCGAAAAAGCAGATTTTGCCATTGGCAGCCTGGGACGCCACCGCAGCGGAATTACGTATATCAAAACGTTGAAAAACCGAGAGTATGCCGCACGTGGCTTCGCGTTCACTTACTCGGAAACCGACGACGACTTCGACCACATGCCGTATGTATGGAAGGTGGAACCCGACGAATCTCCGGTGGATATTCAGGGACTGATCGACTTCCGGAAAACGCTGAAAATGACGCCTGCCGAGATACGCGAATCAGTCTGCCCACTATCGTGGAAGGCGCAAATGCAGAAAGTGATCGACGCCATAAAGACCAAAGATAAATAAACAAAAACACAATTAATAACAAACAATATTCTGATAAACATGAAAATAGCCTACTGCATCCCCGCCCTCTACTACCCTAGCGGCATGGAACGAGTATTGACCCTGAAAGCAAATTACTTCGCCGAAGTGTTTGGTTATGAAATACATATCATCCTCACAGACGGGAAGGGCAAGAAACCGTACTACGAACTGCATCCGTCCATCACTCTTCATCAACTTGACATTGATTATGATGAATTGAACGGAATGTCATTCTATAAAAAACTACCTAAATATATTGCGAAACAAGGACGTTTTAAAAAGAAACTCAACGAATGTCTGCACCAAATTCGTCCGGACATTACTATCTCCCTGCTCCGTCGTGACATCAATTTCATCAATCGGATGACAGACGGCAGCACAAAGTTGGGTGAAATACACTTTAACAAATCTAATTACCGAGATTTCAGCAACAGCCGTCTGCCCGCATTCTTACGGGCAATCGTAAGCAATTATTGGAGAGAGCAGTTATACCGGCAACTTCGCCAGTTGAAACGTTTCATCGTATTGAGCCACGAGGATGCACAGGAATGGACGGAACTGGATAATGTTGAAGTGATCCATAACCCTCTTCCTTTTTTTCCCGACCAAATATCTGACAATAGCCATAAACAGGTAATAGCGGTAGGGAGATATGTTCCGCAGAAAGGATTCGACCGCCTGATCCCGGCTTGGCAACTCGTTGCCAGAAAGCATCCCGACTGGATACTGCGTATCTACGGAGACGGTATGCGTGAGCAACTGCAACAGCAGATTGACTCTTTAGGAATTACTGCCAGTTGTATATTGGAACCTACTGTTTCCAATATTGTCGACAAGTACTGTGAAAGTTCAATTTTTGCCCTTTCATCACGTTTCGAAGGTTTTGGAATGGTTATTATAGAAGCAATGGCATGTGGCGTGCCGCCCGTATCATTCACCTGTCCCTGCGGCCCGCGTGATATTATCAGCGACGGAAAAGACGGTCTGCTGGTAGAAGACGGGAATATCGAACAACTGGCGGAGAAAATCTCTTATTTAATAGAGAATGAAGATATACGTAAGAAAATGGGACAGCAGGCGCGTATGGACGTCCAGCGCTTCCGAATAGAAAATATTGCCGAACAATGGAAACAACTATTTGAAAGCCTGATTATCCCGGTTAATGAAAACAAATAAAGCATTCAATATCTATGGAATGGTATTCTAAGTATTTACAGGTTTATGAGAAACCTTTTGCGGAAGCTCCGCAAGCCGTTATCGAGGAAGTACGCCGCAATCTGGCCGGATTGCAGAGTAACGAACCGCTTGTCACTGTATCACTCATCGGATACAATGAGGAAAAACATCTGCTCGCCTGTCTCTGGTCGTTGAGCGAGATGAAATGTAAATATCCTGTAGAAATCATTGGTGTGGACAACGAATCGAAAGATCGCACTGCGGAGATTTACGAGGCTTGCGGTGTGCCTTATTTCACGGAAACGCAACATAGTTGTGGTTTTGCCCGTCTTTGCGGACTGAACCATGCCCGTGGAAAATATCATATCAACATTGATTCTGACACGATGTATCCGGCAAAGTATGTGGAAACAATGGTGGATGCGCTCGAAAAGCCGGGTGTAGTGGCTGTCAGCTCGCTTTGGAGTTATATTCCCGACAAGGATCACTCTTGGATGGGGCTGAAAATCTATGAGGCTGCACGCGACTTGCATTTATGGTTGCAGTCTTTCAAGCGTCCGGAGCTTAGTGTGCGCGGACTGGTATTTGCTTACCGGACGGAATGTGCGAGGAAAACGGGAATCCGCACGGATATTATCCGCGGTGAAGACGGATATCTGGCTTTGCAGCTCAAGCAATTTGGAAAGATTGCATTTGTACGGAAAAGACGTGCGCGTGCCGTCACCGGATATGGGACGGTGGGAGCCGACGGAACTCTGTTCAATAGTTTCAAGGTGCGTGTCGTCAGCAGATTAAAAGGTATCGGAGGACTGTTCACCCAAAAGAAGGAATATAAGGATGAGGAGAGTAATCTAGTAAAAAAGAAGTAAGAAAGGAAAGCCTATGTGCAAGAATCTCAATATCGGTATCGTTTTATTTTTAATTATTGGCTTAGTTATGTCGGGATGTATCCGCAAACTGAATCTATATCAAGGAGATAAAGACGAGGATGAAAACAAGGATAATGGAAAGAGGCGGGATGTCATCTGCGAAACGGAATTCATATACCCGTTCGGTAATGAAACAGCCGATAAAGAAATAGAAATAACCATCCACCTGAAAGCAGACAGACAGGTAGGATATCTGTATACGGAAATACCAACATTGAAATATAACAAAGATTGGCTGTTTCTGATGACACAGGACGACTGTATGCATTCAGCCTTTTCATATACATGGGCTGCCATTCATGGCAAACCTTTATCTTATATTTACTACTGCGATCTGGCTCATCTGCAAAACGGTGATTTGCCTCCTGATTATTATTCATTGGGAAAAACATTAGCTACCACCAATGGTACCGGACAGGAAGTACGTTTCTCTTTCGGAACTACCGTGGCTGCCGACGATGATTTAATGAACACACAAACATGGGTACAAAATGGATATACAAGAGATTATTTCCGCTTTTATAAAAAAACAATGTTAGTATGGGGCAACTTGCAGGAAATGATGAATTACGGAGTAAGCATCGCTTTCCATGACTTGAATCTACCTGACGAAGATAAAACAGAAGATAAGTTGCTGGCACAATTTCCTGTTGCTCAAAGCATGATACGTGAGAAACTGAATAATCGAACTTGTAAAATGCTGGCAGAGCCTAATGGAGATAAAAATTATATCAAAGCGGCTTTGAGATATGATAAAATCAGAACCCTGTGTGCACAAAGCGGAGCTACAAAACTCTATCCATTTCAAGAAAACGGAGATATTGAACAAGTAGTGATCGAAAGAGCTTTCTATGACCCACCCGAAGGTAGCGGGCTGACAAATCCGGATATGATTAAGGCGGCTATTCTCAAGGAAATGGAAAATCCAAAAGAAGAGCGGGCAGCTATTTCTATAGGTGCCCATAATACAGATACCGGTTGGGTAAACTTCTTGGAATGGCTCAACGACACATACGGACGAGATGGTGACGACTCTATGTGGTTTACCAACCAGGAAGAATATTATGAATATTATTACTATCGTTTGCACAGCAAACCGGAAATCAAACAGGTAAATACGCACACGTGGAAACTGACACTAAATCTGAATGGAGAGGACTCCGCTCCTTTCTATTACCCTTCCGTGACTGTAAATATTTTCGGGCTTAAAATGGAGGACATTGAAAGCATAAAATCAAATGAAGATGTTACAGGACTCTCTTATGGTGACCATAAAGATTTCTTCATGCTAAATATCGACTGCCGGAAATACCTAGCGGAACACGCCGAGAATTTCGTGAAACGATATGAAGCGAATCCGACAGATGTTTCTGCCAAAGCGGACGCCAACTACTTTGTGAATATGCTGAAAGATTCGGATAAAAAGACGGAGTTGAAGAAACGAGCTGAATAAAATGAAATAAGAGGCTAATAAGAGCTGAATGTAAACGATACAAGAAAAATAAACAAATATAGCTATGAACGAAACCATTACCCTTTGTCTTGAAATTATTTTCTGGCTTGCCCTGTTCATTGTATTCTACACATACCTGGGCTACGGAATTGTGCTTTATATTCTTGTCAAGTTGAAAGAGCTTTTCGTGAAGCCTGTGAAGCGTTCGTTGCCGGCATCGGACGCAGACCTGCCGGAAGTTACCCTCTTCATTACGGCATTCAACGAAGAAGATGTTGTAGACGAAAAGATGGAGAACAGTCTTGAGCTGGATTATCCTGCGGACAAGCTGCACATCGTATGGGTGACGGACGGAAGCGATGACGGTACGAACGAACGACTGCAAACCCGTTGGCAGGGGAAAGCGACCGTACACTTCCAACCCCTACGACAGGGTAAGACGGCTGCAATGACACGTGGAATGACGTTGGTGGACACTCCGCTCGTCGTCTTTACGGACGCCAACACCATGGTAAACCGGGAAGCCATACGGGAAATCGTACTTGCTTTCCAAGACCCGAAAGTGGGCTGCGCGGCCGGCGAAAAACGGATCGCCGTACAGACCAAAGACGGGGCGGCTGCCGGTGGTGAAGGTATTTACTGGAAATACGAATCAACCCTGAAAGCACTTGATGCACGGCTCTACTCGGCCGTAGGAGCAGCAGGCGAACTGTTTGCCGTGCGTCGTGAACTATTCGAAGCAATGGAACCGGACACGTTGCTCGATGATTTTATTCTTTCGCTCCGGATCACCATGAAAGGTTACACCATTGCTTATTGCACCAATGCTTACGCCATCGAAAGCGGTTCGGCAGATATGCGCGAAGAAGAAAAGCGGAAAGTGCGCATCGCTGCCGGAGGATTGCAGTCTATCTGGCGACTTCGTCCGTTGCTGAATCCTTTCCGTTACGGGATACTTAGCTTTCAATATACGTCGCACCGGGTATTGCGGTGGTCTATTACTCCGTTCCTGTTGTTCGCGCTCTTCCCGCTGAATATTGTAATTCTGCTGTTGGGCGGTTCCGCGATATTCTACGGAGTGCTGCTTGCCATGCAGGTTCTTTTTTACGGATTGGGATATTGGGGATATTATCTATCCACCAAACAGATAAAAAACAAGTTGCTTTTTATCCCCTACTATTTCCTATTTATGAATGTCAATGTATTGAAAGGCATCCGTTATCTGAAAAAGAAAAAAGGAAGCGGAGCCTGGGAAAAGGCGAAGCGTGCCGAAAGGTAAAACAAATACTATTATCTTTTGTTATCCTTACTATTAAGACATTAGTCTCTATCATCTAATAAAAAACAGACATGAACAGAATATTACATGATGCGAATAACGCACAAAGAATATTGAAACTGACGGCAGATACAATGCTATTGGTTGACAGGCACGGAGTCTGCGTAGACATTGAACCTCATTGTGATCTATGGTTTCTGCAAGAGGATATACTTTTAGGAAAAAATATATTTGAGCTTTTACCAGAATATACGAGAGAGAGGGTGATGCCCATCTTCCAGATTGTACTCGAAGAACAAAGAAGCATCAGCAAGAACTTCAAGTTGGTGCTGAAAGACGAAACTTTTTACTTCAAATGCCTCATGTTCCCTTATGACGGTATGGTGCTTTGCCAATATCGCGACATCACGCAAAGAAGCAACGTAAAAAGACAGTTGGAACAGGCAAATCTCACCCTGCGGGCCATTCAAAAGGTAGCCCAGATAGGACAATGGACGTATAATACGAAACAGAATATTTTTCATTATCTTGGATATACTGGTGTTTTGTGCGAGGAAAATGTACAAAACCTTGCCATTGAGAAATATGTGGAACTGATTGTAGAAGAAGATCGTCAGAGTTTTATTGAATGGTGCCACGTGAACGAGAAAGAGCTCAACATGGAGAGCATCAGTTATCGCGTTCGCCTGAACGGAGAAATCTTCTATATGCGTATCCAGACTTATTTGCGTGAAGAGCGCCCCGACGGTAGTTTCAACATCGAAGGGTATATTCAGAACATCACGGATATACAGCATCGCAGAAATGACATCAACACACTGACTCATGCCATCAACAATGCCAAAGAAAGTATCTTTGCCGCCAGACCCGATGGCACGATTATCTTCGCTAACCGTCGTTTCCTGTACAATCATGGTATTTCAGAAAACGAAGACATCAGTCAATTAAAGATTTACAATGTTGCCGCAGATATGCCTACGCAAGAGGCTTGGAACGAACGTTGCAAAGATGTCATACACGGTGGCAGCAGTAACTTTGTGGCTCACCATCCGTCGAAAATCAATAGAGATATATTGGCTTACGAAGGTACGATGTACAACGTCACCAATGATTCCGGTGAAGAAAGTTACTGGTCGTTTGCCCATGATATTTCCGAACGGATTCGGTATGAAGCCCAAATCAAACGGCTGAATCAAATCATGGATACGACGATCAATAATCTCCCCGCGGGGATTGTTGTGAAGGAGATCAATAATGATTTCCGGTACATTTACCGGAACCGGGAGGCTTATAACCGCGATCTTTACAAGAACGATCCTGTCGGTAAGAATGACTTCGATTTCTACCCGCCTATCGTGGCAGAGAAGAAGAGACAGGAGGATATTCAAGTGGCCACCAGCGGAAAAGGTATGCACTGGACGGTGGAAGGAAAGGACCGGAACGGAAACCTGATTATCCTTGACAAGCGGAAGATCCGGGTGGATGGGGACGAATTGTCTTCGCCTATCATCGTCAGCATCGAATGGGATGTCACGGAACTGGAAATGATGAAGAGGGAGCTACTGTCTTCGAAGGAAAAAGCGGAAATGTCTGATAGTTTGAAATCGGCTTTCCTTGCCAATATGAGTCATGAGATACGTACTCCACTGAATGCTATTGTGGGGTTCTCGCATCTCATTGCCGAAAGTGATGATGCGGAAGAACGAAAGACGTACTACAACATCGTAAACGCGAACAACGAGCGTCTTTTGCAACTTATCAACGAGATTCTCGATCTCTCGAAGATTGAATCGGGGACTATTGAGTTTTCCTTCGGACCGGCTAGTCTCCATAATCTCTGCCGGGAAGTACACGATGCCCATATATTCCGTACGCCGCAGGGAGTGAACCTTGTCTATGAGTCTTCGGACGAGAGTCTGATGATTGAGACGGACAAGAATCGAGTGTTCCAGGTGATTTCGAATCTGATTGGGAATGCTGTTAAGTTTACGAAAGAAGGAAGTATCAGTTATGGTTATAAGCTGGTGGATAACCAGATTGTTTTCCACGTAACGGATACCGGAACAGGAATTGAGCCGGAGAAAGTGGGTCGTGTGTTCGAACGTTTTGCCAAGCTGAACAATCATGCACAGGGCACTGGGTTGGGATTATCTATCTGTAAGTCTATCGTTGAACGTCTCGGGGGCAAGATTTCCGTCAGCTCCGAATTTGGTAAGGGAACGACGTTTACATTTACTTTGCCGTATACGGTTGCAAAATCTGTAAATGCAGATTCGGAGAAAGAGAATGGTGATGAGACAAGCGGAGGTATGAGCAGTGCTATAAATACACGGCATGCTTGTATTTTGGTTGCCGAGGATACGGACAGTAACTTTGATTTATTGGAGGCTATCTTAGGTAAGGAGCACCGGATTATTCGTGCGCATGACGGAATGGAGGTTGTCACGATGTTCGATGAGGTGAAACCCGATCTTATCCTGATGGATATCAAAATGCCGAATTTGGATGGATTGGAGGCAACGAAAATCATTCGGGAGCTGTCTGCCACTGTTCCTATCATTGCTCAAAGTGCCTTTGCCTATGAGCAGGACCGGAAAGCGGCAAAAGAGGCCGGATGCAATGATTTTATAGCTAAACCGATAGCGGATGATAAGCTGAAAGCTATGATTCATAAATGGTTGTCGCCTCCGTAAAAGGGCACATATTATAGAGTACATATTGTATAGAAAACGCTTTAATAGTGATATAATCACCCAATAACTTAGATTAGATGAAAGCCTTTTACAGACTGTTTTATTACATATCCATCGTGCTGACCAGTATTTTGGCAGGAGTTACCATTGCGGGCGCCTTCGTAGGTAATGCCGCACCGGATAGTTTCAAATTTATGCCTTTCATAGGTTTGATTTTACCGATACTTTTGTTGGCTAACCTTGCTTCTGTCATCTACTGGACGATCCGTTGGCGGTGTTGGGTTTTCATCCCTCTGATTGCTATATTTAGTAACTGGAGCTATATTAGTTGTGTGATTCAATCTCCTTTTTTCAGCCCGGCTTCGGCTCCAATGGTCAAAATGAACGCGTATACTCCTGGTATTTTAACTGTTGCTACTTACAATGTTGACGCTTTTAATCATGAGCATACCGGTTATTCATGCAAAGAGATAGCCTCTTACATGAGAAATCTGCAAGCAGATATTCTCTGTTTTCAGGAGTTTGGCATTAATGATGAGTTTGGTGTAGACAGTATAGCTGCGGTTCTTTCTGATTGGCCGTATTATTATATCCCTATTTCTCCCGAAGGAAAAAATTTGTTGCAGCTGGCTGTTTTCAGCCGCTACCCCATCAAGGAGGAGAATCTTATCGTCTATCCTGATTCGAAAAATTGCAGTCTCTGGTGTGATATTGAGACTAATGCCCGTACTATCCGCCTGTTCAACAATCATCTCCAAACAACGGAAGTGAGCCAGAACAAGCGCAAACTGGAAAAGGGACTCCGCACGGATGATTCTCAAAGGGTGGAACGTGCTGCTTTGGGATTGATTGACGGATTACATGAGAATTTCCGGAAACGTGCCGTACAAGCTAATACTCTAAAGCAACTGATAGCTGCCTCTCCCTATCCTACTATCATCTGCGGTGACTTTAACTCTCTGCCGTCTTCGTATGTTTATCACACTGTAAAAGGTGATAAGTTGCAGGATGGTTTTCAGACGAGTGGTCATGGGTATATGTATACTTTCAAGTTCTTCAAGCATCTGTTAAGAATCGACTATATTCTCCATTCACCGGAAGTGAATAGTACGGATTACTTCTCGCCGGATCTTACTTATAGCGATCATAATCCGGTGGTGATGAGGGTGAAGTTATAAAAGAAGATAAGAAATCCCTTATATTAGTTTCCTCATTATAATGAATAAGGTCTATATAAGGGATTATTCTTTAAAGTAAATCTTTAATTGAATATTATTCTTATAATATAAAAGAAAGCCGAACAATTTAAAAATTGCCCGGCATTCTTTTATTATGATATTAAACTACTATTAATTGAAGATATAACGTACACTAAACTGTACTGAATAAGTAGATTTAAAGCTTTGGAAATCACGATAAGTGCTTGTCAGCGTCTCACCAGCATTCTTATTCATAGTGAATTCTCCATTTTTATATTGCAACAAGCTAGAATTGATTACTTGCTTATAAAGTCCCCAACTGTTATTTAACAAGTTAGGAAGATTTTTGATATCAACTCCTACTTGCAACAAGTTACGCTTACCACCAACGTTTAAATAGAAGTCTTGATTCAATTTAAAGTCAACCTGATGATGCCATGGCATAACAGCTCCACCTCTTTCAGCATATTTACCTTTGCGATTCTTCAGATATTTATCTTGGTTAATATAATTCCAGAAATCATCTCTTTGTTGTGTAGCAGGATAAGAAGCAGCATCACTAAACTTCCAGTTATCCAATTCTTCACGTGTTGCAGGAATATACAATAAGCTATTTGCACCCGCATCACCAACAACATTACCAGAGAAAGTATATGAGTAACGGCTATATCCCCATGTTCCGGCATATCCCATCTGCATTCCTTCATACAATAAAGAAACACTGGTTGCAAAATGCTTACCATATTCTTTCTTATAACCAACTGTAGCCAAGATACGGTCAGGAGCTACATAAGTGCCATAACCCAATTCGTGTTCATTAATACCATTTACTGAATAAGTATTAGTTTTATAGGCAGAAGTTACCTGATCACCAATACCATCGCTATATGAACGAGATTTTGAATGCGTATAAGCAAATGATAAATCTAAACCAAAATCAAAGTTCTTACGCAATTGAGCTGAAATTGAATAGTAATATGCACCTTTTTTCCAATTCTCTAAAAGATAAACATTCTGACCTTTATTATATATCTTATATGTATCACGAACGTCATTTGGAGAAAGAGTTAATTTTGCATCTTGCACCTCATAACCACGATTAGTTATCACAACAGGATTATAATCACGGCTATAAATTCCTTCTAATGTAAAATTAATATCACCCGGCAATCTCATATCAAGGGCTAATGAAGTCTTCCAAGTAGAAGGCATCTTCAAATCTTTATCAATAATGGTAGGGTCTTTAGGAAGCTCTACTTTTGAATGTGTCTGGCCACCATAGAGATCTTTCAGTATCTCATCACGGTTTGCATGGAAACTCGGTTTGTATTGAGCAGTAGCAGCATCTGTATAATAATAAGTAGTTTGTCCCACTCCTGAATTTCCTACAGCAGAAATCAGCCATACGAAAGGCATACGTCCAACAAATAGACCTGTACCACCACGAAGTACATACTTACGGTCTCCTGTTATATCCCAATTAAAACCAACACGCGGCGACACAGATACTTTCGCACCCGGAAGTTGATCTGTAGAATAATGCTGACCACCAAAATCTAATTTGGCAAACTCTTCATTATAATTATTCTTTAAAGAAGGATAAGTCGGCAATTCAAAACGAAGTCCACCTGTTACTTTAAAGTTTTCTGAAATAGAGATCTCATCTTGCAAATACAAAGAATATTGTTGAAATTTCAATTCTGCAAGGAATTGAGACATATCAGGTGAATTTGAGTGAGTTATAGCAAAAGCCTGCGGAGTTCTATCATTTACAAAATCATCCCAAGTTGAATAGACATAGTAGCCAGCACCTCCTAACATATAACCATTAATAGCTTTCGTATGCTCATATTGGAAACCAGCCATAAACTTATTAATACCTACATTCCAGTTGAACTCATCTGTAATAGTGAATACTTTTGTCTGACGCAGATTACCTGCTGTGAAAAGGTCTGCGCCAAAATTAGCATATACGGCACCATCTTGTAAAATATCAACTGTCGGGAAAAGAGGACCATCAAATGAACGAGGCTCATCTTGATAGGAATATGCAAAACGCAACATATTATTCATTGCTCCTTGAGCCATACGCGAGTTCCATTCACCTGCAACAGAAGTAAAGTCACGCACTTGATAGTAGTTGGAATTCGAGAAACTCAAGGCATATTTAGAAGTACGTCCCTGTCCTTTGGCAATGTCACCAACAGGCTTACCATCTATAACTTCATTAGATTTACCTCCTGGATAAAGATCTGATGAATACAATGGATTGGTTGAACTAGTAGGGAAGTTAGAATCTTTAGTATGCGTTCTGGTAAAGCGGAAACTAACCTTATTATCTTGATTGGCATTCCAATCAACACGTGCCATAATACGATAAGCAGGAGTATCCGTTGAATAGCCATTATACTTTCCTGGATCAAAATCGTATTTTTTTAATAAGAAACTGCGTATGTCATCCATATCACTTTGAAGAGGGCGATGTACATTACCACCGCTATAGCTTTCTCCAAGTGCAGTACGAGGACGATAACTTGATCCCGCAGTTACATTGTCTTCATATTCTCCATTCACAAAAAAGAACAACTTATCTTTTATAATCGGACCACCAAAGCTTGCACCATAAGTATAATATTGAGCTTTGGAGCGTAAAAGTTCATAATCATCAACCTTGCTGCCTTTTAGATTCTCATTATTAAAATACATATAGGCAGTTCCACGGAATTGATTATCTCCTGAACGGGTTACTGCATTAATTGCCCCCCCTGTAAAACCGCTCTGACGAACGTCGAACGGAGTTACAGCCACTGTAACTTGTTCCAAAGCATCCAAAGATATTGGAGATCCGTTAGCCGGGAGATTACCTCCTAATCCGAATGTATTATTAAAAGCAGCACCATCAACTGTTACAAATGACTGACGATAGTTACCACCACCTACTGCAAAACCGTTACCAACATCAGCACCTTGTGGAGAAAGACGCATGATATCGCTAATACTACGAGAAATAGTCGGAGTACTATTAATCATATCACGATTGGCATTCATAATAGCACCTGCTCTGTCAGACTTCATATTACTCTCTTTAGAAGCAGTCACTACTACTTCGTCCAACAGTTCTGAACTCTCTTTTAAAGAAACATTTAAAACATAATTCTCTCCCAGTAAAAGATTAATTCCCTTGTAAATTGCTGTTTGATAACCAACATAAGAAATTTCTACTTTGTAAGGGCCGCCGGTACGCATACCCTGCAGATTAAATTGACCACTGACGTTAGTCACTGTACCATAACGAGTGCCTGATGGTTCGTGAACCGCAACGACTGTTGCTCCAATGATTGGTTCATCTTGTGCGGTCACTTTACCACTCATCGTGGCTGTTGTAACCTGCGCGCTCATCGTGACAGCAATAAACAACATTACTAGCACTAAGAAAGATCGCATTCTCTTTAACATAAATGTAGTTGATTAGTTAATATAAATTGTTTGCTTTTAAAAACTGTGCACAAATATAATTAATAATATTTAGAACTACATTACGATTACACTACAATTTTTTAAGAGAGATAAACGTTTCGCCACGTTATAAAACGATAAAGGCTCTACAATATTTGCAGAGCCTTTTATTTTGAAACAGAAAGCATTAGAAATGCTTCAATCTATTACTTTACACTAGTCAGTCATTAACTTTCTATAACGAACACGCTTCGGCTCTTCATTTCCCAAACGTTTCATTTTGTTTTCTTCGTATTCTGAATAAGACCCTTCGAAGTAGAATACATTGGAGTCTCCTTCAAAAGCCAGAATGTGTGTACAGATACGGTCGAGGAACCAACGGTCATGCGAAATAACTACGGCACAGCCGGCAAAATCTTCCAGACCTTCTTCCAAAGCACGCAGTGTGTTTACATCAATATCATTGGTAGGCTCATCGAGCAACAGTACATTGCCTTCTTCTTTCAAAGCCATCGCCAAGTGTAAACGGTTTCTTTCACCACCGGACAGTACACCGCAAAGTTTTTCCTGATCGCCTCCGGAGAAATTGAAACGAGAAAGGTATGCACGTGCATTGATGTCACGTCCTCCCATGCGGATCAGCTCATTACCACCGGAAATTACCTGGTAAACACTCTTATTCGGATCAATGTCTCTGTGTTGCTGGTCTACATACGCCACCTTTACAGTCTCTCCTACTTCAAATTCTCCTTTATCTACTGTCTCCAATCCCATAATCAGACGGAACAGTGTCGTCTTTCCCGCACCATTGGGACCGATCACACCAACAATACCATTAGGAGGAAGCATAAAGTTCAAATCGTCAAACAACAGTTTATCGCCGTATGCTTTAGCCACCTGTTTCGCTTCAATGACTTTATTACCCAGACGCGGACCATTCGGAATGAAGATTTCAAGTTTTTCTTCTTTCTCTTTCACGTCTTCATTCAGCAACTTGTCATAAGAGTTAAGACGTGCCTTACCCTTTGCCTGACGGGCTTTGGGAGCCATGCGCACCCATTCCAACTCACGTTCCAGTGTTTTGCGACGTTTGCTGACGGTCTTTTCTTCCATTTCCATACGTTTTGTCTTCTGTTCCAGCCAGGAAGAGTAGTTACCTTTCCAGGGAATACCTTCACCACGGTCTAGTTCGAGAATCCATCCGGCAACATGATCGAGGAAGTAACGGTCGTGCGTCACGGCAATAACCGTACCTTCATATTGCTGAAGATGTTGTTCCAACCAGTCGATAGATTCTGCATCCAAATGGTTGGTAGGTTCGTCCAGCAAGAGCACATCCGGTTTCTGCAACAACAAACGACATAAAGCTACCCGGCGACGTTCACCTCCGGACAGGTTTTCTACCGGCTGATCTTCAGGCGGACAACGGAGAGCATCCATCGCACGCTCCAGTTTGCTGTCCAGATTCCATGCATCAGTCGCATCAATGATATCTTGCAGTTCGCCCTGACGAGCAAAAAGAGCATCCATCTTATCCTGATCCTCGTAGTACTCCGGCAAACCGAACTTCTGATTGATTTCTTCGTATTCTGTCAGTGCGTCAACAATGGGTTGCACGCCTTCCATTACTACTTCTTTTACTGTCTTTGTGTTGTCTAAATAAGGTTCCTGTGCCAAGTAACCCACGGAATATCCCGGAGAGAACACCACTTCTCCCTGATAGGATTTCTCCAAACCGGCGATGATCTTCAATAACGTTGATTTACCGGAACCGTTCAAACCGATAATACCGATTTTCGCTCCATAGAAAAACGACAGGTAAATGTCTTTCAGCACATTCTTATTGGGGGTGAAAGCCTTGCTCACTCCCACCATCGAGAAGATAATTTTTTTATCGTCAGCAGCCATACGTATGATTATATATTGTTGATAATGGCACAAAGATAAGAAAAATGTTTGAATTCTTTTGGAGTTATAAAAAAATGTTCTACCTTTGCACCCGCATTCGAAAGAAAGCACTGAAGGACCGATTCGCTAGCTCAGCAGGTAGAGCACAACACTTTTAATGTTGGGGTCCTGGGTTCGAGCCCCAGGCGGATCACAAAAACAAAATTAATCCCTTGATAATCAGTCGTTATCAAGGGATTTTTCTTTTAAGATTCTTCACATATACTTACTCAACAAGCATAGAACGACACGGCAGTTCGATTACAAAAGTAGTACCGATCCCCAGTTGGGAATCAACTAATACCCGCCCGTTCATCTTCTCAACGATTAGTTTGCAGATAGATAAACCCAAACCGGCCCCTTGAGCAAAGGAATCCAACTTCTCAAACCTTTCGAATATCTTTTCAAGCATATTCTGCGGGATGCCCCGACCGGTATCTTTAACACCGATTCTGACAGATTGGTGGTCTACCTCATAGAAGACTTCCACATGTCCGGTGGTAGTGTTCTTTAAGGCATTCGAAAGAAAATTACTCAAGATCTGTTTGATACGCAGGCTATCCAGTTCTACCAGAGAATCATGTGCCGGATAGTTAGTCAGAAGTTCAACGCCGGATGGTACTTGATGAGCATACTCCGCTACACTCTCGTCAAGAAGCTCGGTAAGATTAACCCAGTCCGGACGCAATTCCAGATAAGCGGATTCTATTTTAGAAAGATCAATTACATCATTAATCAGATTTAATAATAGTTTGTTGTTATGTCCAATCAGAGAATTATATAGTTCCTTTTCCGCTGCATTTTCCGTACTAGTCAACAGGCTTGAAAAGCCGACAATAGCATTTAAAGGAGTACGGATTTCGTGACTCATATTAGCCAGGAAAGCAGACTTTAACCGATCGGATGCTTCAGCTTTATCACGTGCCTTGACAAGCATTTCTTCTGTCCTTTTCAGTTCTGTGATATCATAATTGATGCTGATAATTTCGATAATCCGGTCTTGCGGGGCATATTTCTTTACTAACAGATTGACATGCGTCCATGTGTATGTGCCATCCTCCCTAAGGACACGCATCTCTTTGCTAAGTTTGGTAGTAAGCCCCTTTCGTGCGTCGTCCAAAAACCGAATCAACAAGGCACGGTCATCGGGGTGGAAATGCTGGTATGTGCCAAAGATGTCGGACAACGGAGTTTCATCCGCTTCACCCACATTTCTGTACCAGCTTTTTTGGGCATAGCCGTGTCCACTCAAAACATTGAAGTGGGCATAACCGACCTTGGCATAATCACCGACCAGTTCAAAAAACTCCTCAAACTCCTGAATCTTATTATAGGCTACCGTTGTTTCTGTCTTATCCGCATTAATCAACAGATAGTTTATCGGTTGGTGTTCGCTATCATATAATGTAGTCACTTTAGTCACTAAATCAATTGTGCCCTGTTTCTGGGTATTCTGATAATACGAACCAACCTTCGAGAAGTCATAACGGAAAGTAAAGTCGGCATCTTCATTTTTCTTCAGCCGTTCTTTCATTTCTTTCGGAAAAATAGGGTTCTCAAAAATATTGATACCCAATACATCTTCCTTCTTCTCTATATGAAACATCTCCAATTCCTTATCGTTCAAATCCACCAATACCCCATCCATATCGTATAATTCGATACCAATAGGCAAATACTTGAAAATGTTAGATAAGAGACGCTCACTGTATTGCAAAGCTTGATAAGCAGATGCCATATCAGGACCATCTTGCACTTCGGATATACCATAAATGATTTCGTTTCCGTTTTCATCCGTTTCTTGAAAACATACCTTGCTACGTACCCAAACAGGTCCTTTCACCGTATCAAGCAAATACACCACCTCCGGCCGTTGATACACACCATAGGAATGAACAGTTGTAGAAAGTTGTTCCTCTTTCTGAATACGTTTATTGAAATCTTCAAAACTAATAATTCCGGTCTGATCCAGACCTAATAACTCTACTATAAAGTCAGAACATTCATAATTCGCAGTTGATAAATTGGCTTTCCACCATCCCATATTAGCGTTAGCCATCAACTGCGAGAAAAAGGTAAAATCTTGTAGTCTATTCATAACGCTATTTATCATTTTATTATTTTTCGGGCGCAAAAATACGGATTACCCATAAACCAGACTTTCAGAAAGTTATATTTTTAGCATATTATAAGAAGTTTATTCGTCGTTAAACTAAAAAAATTCCGGTTGAAACTTTCTCATAAAGAGATTGTTCCAACCGGATATTCTGCATTTATTGTGTTTCTATTTTACTTTTTCAGGGACTGATAAACAGCTTTTGCCATCACTTTGGCACCTGCTTCATTCGGATGAATCTTATCCGGGAATAGTTCGGGCATTCCGTCCATTGCCGTATGAAGATCGATGACGGACAGGTTGTTTTTCTTAGCAACTTTCTTTATCATCGGAATAATTTCTTTAGAGATTATATCGTCATTGATATTATCTCCGGTCTGATAGGCTTTGGAAGGATAACAAAGATAAATTTTCGGTTGGGAAGGCAATGCTTTGAAAGCATCAACCATTGTTTGAAGATCTTTCGTGAAGTCGGCTTTATACTTCCAGTTGAACGATTTACTGTCATTCGTACCCAGTTTGATGACAACGATATCGGGATTGAAAGCTAACGCATCCTGATAAGCCTTTTCATTCATATAAGGATGATCTCCCTTGTTCAGCAAAGTACGGGCACTTACTCCGAAATTCTTTACCCAATAAGCTTCTCCCAGCATACGACTCAACACAGCAGGATAACTATCACGATTGCGATTCTTGATGCGCGCGCCATACGTAATACTATTGCCGATACAAGCTACACGAATAGCATCTTTGTGGGGCACTTTGAAGCTACGGAGCCAAGACGTCAGTTCATCCAGCATCTCATTCTTATAAAGGAAACCCTCACGAATTCCCCATCCATGTCCACCGGAAGGATAAATATGAAGTACCGAAGGCACATTATTCTTGTTCAGAGCCAAATAATAATTAACCCCGTTAGCGGGCGGAACGGTCTTATCGTCGTCGCTATATACAATGAAAGCACGTGGCGTATCTTTCGTTACTTGCTTTTCATTGGAATATTCCGTTTCCAATTCAGCAGAAGCATTTTTTCCCAAAAGATTGTCGTGAGACCCCATGTGGGTATATGATTTATCCATCGTAATCACAGGATAGAAAAGAATCTGAAAGTTCGGACGAAGCTCGGGGTTGGAATGAGTAGCAATAGTGGATGCCAGATGTCCGCCCGCAGAAGAGCCCATGATGCCTATATCATTCGGGTTCAGATTCCAAACATCAGCACTGTCACGCACAACTTTCATTGCCGCTTCAGCATCTGAAATGGGCAATGTACGATCCCCCTTCGGCATACGGTATTTCAGCACAATCAATGCAATACCTTGTTTATTGAAATAGGGTGCCCAGTCGCAACCTTCATGTTCGAAAGCCAAATGCGAATATCCGCCACCCGGACAAGCAACCACAGCACGCCCCGTTGCCAATTCCGGCGCAGGAAGGAATACGCGAAGTGAAGGTTGTTCGATATCAAAAGGCTTCGGAGCATTCTGTGCTACCACCCGTGAACCTGCTAGCAAGAGAAGCAACAGGAGAAAAATAGTGGAAAATTTCTGTTTCATAGTATCTATATACTTTGATTAATGAATAATTAGATGTGCGAAGATAGTAATTTTACGTATCTTTGCACCCCATTTCGATTAGAAAAATTATATGCAAGGAATAAAGAATCTGACACAAGGTCCTATCAATCGTCAACTGTTTAATCTGGCAATGCCGATCATGGCAACGTCGTTTATTCAAATGGCATATAGTCTCACAGACATGGCATGGGTAGGACGGTTGGGAAGTGAAGCCGTAGCCGCTATCGGTTCTGTCGGAATCCTGACGTGGATGTCCGGTTCTATCTCCTTATTAAATAAGGTAGGATCTGAAGTGAGTGTCGGACAATCCATCGGTGCGCAAAGCCAGGAAGATGCCCGCAGCTTCGCGTCTCATAATATTACGATTGCTTTGATTATTTCCATTTGCTGGGGGGACTCCTTTTTATATTTGCAGAACCTATCATACGTATTTATGAACTTGAGGAACATATCACAGTCAATGCCATTCAATATCTGCGGATTGTTTCTACCGGATTACCTTTCGTTTTCCTTTCCGCTGCCTTCACCGGAATTTATAATGCAGCAGGACGCAGCAAAGTCCCGTTCTTTATCAGTGGCACAGGGTTGATATTGAATATCGTTCTGGACCCACTCTTTATATTCGGTTTCGGACTGGGAACAAACGGTGCGGCGTACGCCACCTGGATTGCAGAAGCAAGTGTTTTCCTGATTTTCGTCTATCAGTTGCGTTGCAGGGATGCGCTGCTGGGCGGTTTCCCTTTCTTCACCCGGCTAAAGAAAAAGTACACGCGGAGAATCCTTAAACTTGGATTACCCGTAGCGACTTTAAATACATTGTTTGCCTTCGTCAACATGTTCCTCTGCCGCACCGCTTCCGAACAGGGAGGGCACATCGGCTTAATGACGTTCACCACCGGGGGACAAATCGAAGCAATTACTTGGAACACCTCACAGGGATTCTCCACCGCACTAAGTGCCTTCATCGCCCAAAACTATGCTGCCGGACGAATCGAACGGGTACTTAAATCCTGGTACACTACCCTATGGATGACGGGAATCTTCGGTACACTCTGTACCTTGCTATTCGTTTTCTTCGGAAACGAAGTTTTCGCCATATTCGTGCCCGAACAGGCTGCTTATGAAGCCGGAGGTGTATTCCTTCGTATCGACGGATATTCCCAGCTCTTTATGATGCTCGAAATCACCATGCAGGGAGTTTTCTACGGCATCGGCCGCACAATACCCCCTGCCATTATCAGCATCAGTTGCAACTATATGCGTATTCCGCTTGCTATCCTGTTTGTACGGATGGGTATGGGAGTGGAAGGAATCTGGTGGGCAGTCTGCGTCACCACCGTTGCCAAAGGTTTAATTCTTTTGAGTTGGTTCATTATTATCAAAAAGAAGTGCTTAAGTATTCCTTCAACAATAAAAGGATAACGTTCGTTTTCCTTTATTAACAAACAAAGGGATTCATCCGAGTTATTTTAACTTAAAAAGTACATGCTTGCCAAATAATATGTATCTTTGCATTGTTATTTATAATACGAAGCGATTCGTATAAAAACATTATTTATAAACCAATTTAAAAAAACATCAACATTATGAACAAGATGAAATTTATGGTTCTCTTCATGAGTATTGCCATGATATTTGGTAGCTGTGGAAGTATGAACAACACTGGTAAAGGTGCTGCTATCGGTGGTGGTTCGGGTGCTGCACTGGGTGCAATCCTGGGAGGTGTTATCGGTAAAGGTAAAGGTGCCGCTATTGGTGCTGCTATCGGTACGGCAGTAGGTGCAGGTACGGGTGCTCTTATCGGTAAGAAGATGGACAAAGCAGCAGCAGAAGCAAAACAAATTGAAGGCGCACAAGTAGAACAGATAACAGACAACAACGGATTGCAAGCCGTGAAAGTAACATTCGACTCGGGTATTCTTTTCACTACCGGTAATGCAAATCTAAGTGCTGCTGCTAAATCTGCTTTAAGCAAGTTTGCCAACAATGTGCTCAATCAGAACCGGGATATGGACGTGTCTATCTACGGATACACTGACAACCAGGGCTGGAAAAACAGCACTGCCGCACAAAGCCAGCAGAAAAATCTGAACTTGTCACAAGAACGTGCACAGAGCGTGTCTAGTTATTTGTTGAGTTGTGGTGTTTCCACCAATCAGATCAAAAGTGTACAGGGAATGGGTGAAAGCGATCCCGTTGCAAGCAATGATACTGCTGCCGGTCGCGAACAAAACCGTCGTGTAGAAGTATACATGTACGCAAGTGAACAAATGATTAAAGATGCACAAGCAGCTGCTAATTAAAAAAATTCTGCGCTATACGCGCAACCTGCTGATTTTCTTCTTTGCATCCACTCTGTTGGCAGTGATTGTGTATCGGTTTATGCCAGTTTATGTCACTCCGTTGATGGTTATCCGAAGTGTTCAGCAGATTTTTTCAGGAGATAAACCCACGTGGAAGCACACGTGGGTTTCTTTTGATAAGATATCTCCCAACCTGCCGATGGCGGTCATAGCCTCCGAAGACAACCGTTTTGCCGAACACAACGGATTCGATCTTGTAGAAATCAAGAAAGCGATGAAAGAGAACGAAACACGCAAACGGAAACGCGGAGCAAGTACCATTAGTCAGCAGACAGCCAAGAATGTGTTCTTATGGCCGCAATCTTCGTGGGTACGCAAGGGACTCGAAGTCTACTTTACGTTTCTCATCGAACTGTTCTGGTCGAAAGAACGAATCATGGAAGTCTATCTCAACTCTATAGAAATGGGAAATGGCATCTACGGCGCGCAAGCTACCGCAAAGGTCAAATTCGGAACAACAGCTGCCCAGTTGACCCGGGGACAATGCGCACTTATCGCCGCTACTCTGCCCAATCCGATACGGTTTAACTCGGCGAAACCTTCGTCATACATATTAAAACGACAAAATCAGATATTACGGCTGATGAATCTGGTTCCTAAATTTCCATCTGAAGAAAAAGCCGTAGAAAAGAAAAAAAGCAAAAACAAGAAAGGCAAGTGATAATTGAATCATAAATAAAAAGAAAGGAGCAACGAGGATCTATCCCCTTGCTCCTTTTGCTTATAAGCTTGTTTGTATGCGTTATCCTCATTTATACAAAATCTTTCAACTCTTGTTGTAAACGTTGACGTGTGAAGAATATGCGGCTCTTCACTGTACCTAATGGCAATCCTAATTTCTCTGCAATCTCACGGTATTTGAAACCTGATACGTGCATGGAGAAAGGAATCTTATACTCCCGGGGGAGTGCGTTGACGATGCGATGCATCTCTTTCAGGTCGTAAGCACCTTCGGTACTTTCAAATCCTGAATCTTGTGGCAGATTTAAGTGATAATAATTATCGGTGGTATCAACAAAGGTCTGATCGCGTACTATTTTACGGTAGTTATTAATAAAGATGTTACGCATGATTGTGTACATCCATCCTTTGAAATTTGTGTCCGGAACATATTTCTCTTCATTGTCTAATGCTTTTAAAGATGTTTCCTGCAATAAATCATTTGCTTCTTCACGGTTGGCCGTTAATTTATAAGCAAAACGAAACAACTCTTCCTGTACTCCAATTAAATCTTTTCTGAAACTTAAACTTTTCATACTTTAATGGTTTTATGGTTAATATTCGTTTTTTCTCGACATTTGCAAGTTTAAAGGTATTTTGTGTATCCAGCAGGGGAAAATTTGTCATTTCTTGGGGGTTAATTCTATCAAATGACAGATTTTAGGTGCTTTCTGATAGTTTTTAGGTGGTATTTGCGAAATTTACCCCCTACTACTTGGTTAAAAGAACCAAATAGATTACTTTTGATTTTATATTATTAAATAAAACAAAAAGCTATGACCATACTTATTATTGTAGGGATTATTGTATTGCTGGGCATCATTTTTGCTTCCATGTACAACTCATTAGTGAAATTGAGAAACAATCGTGAAAACGCGTTTGCCGACATCGATGTACAGTTGAAACAACGCCATGATCTCATTCCCCAACTGGTAGACACCGTGAAAGGATATGCCGCACATGAAAAGGAAACGCTTGATCGAGTGATTCAGGCACGTAACGGTGCAGTTGGCGCAAAAACGATTGATGATAAGATAGCTGCCGAAAACCAGTTAAGCTCTGCTCTTGCTGGATTGAAGATTACTCTCGAGGCTTATCCCGATCTGAAAGCTAATCAGAATTTCCTGCAATTACAGGAAGAAATTTCTGACGTAGAGAATAAACTGGCTGCTGTTCGCCGCTACTTCAACTCGGCCACTAAAGAATACAATAACGCCGTGCAGACATTCCCGTCGAATATCGTAGCAGGAATGACCGGATTCCAAAGAGAGATAATGTTCGACTTGGGGAAAAACGAACGTGCGAATTTGGAGCAGGCACCCAAAATTAGTTTCTAAAACCTTTATATACACCGTCCATCCAATTACAAAAGTCGAACACGCATGCAATACGTCGGAATCCAAACACAGCAGAGCCGGAATAATCTGCGCTCTGCGTTTCTACTATTCCTGTTTCCCTGTCTCGTGGCAGCACTCCTCTATTTGGCCTGCTACCTGCTGACTTTTATGGGATATAAAGAGGATATGGAAGTCGAAATGATGCCAATAGTCAATCATTTCTTCTTCTCTTCGTTACCATATACCATGGGGATTGTATTAATCTGGTTTCTGATTGCCTATTGGGCTAACACAAGCATTATCAATTCCGCCACCGGCTCCAAGCCGCTGAACCGTCAGGAGAATAAACGAGTTTATAATCTAGTGGAAAACCTCTGTATGCCTCAAGGCATGAAAATGCCGAAAATCAATATCATCTATGACAGTTCCCTGAATGCATTTGCCAGCGGTATCAACGAACGCACATACACCGTTACTCTCTCGGAGGGCATCATCCGGAAACTAAATGATGAGGAACTGGAAGCAGTCATCGCGCACGAGCTAAGTCACATCCGCAACCGCGATGTACGCCTGCTGATTATTTCCATTGTCTTTGTCGGTATCTTCTCCATGCTGACAGAAATCACGTTTTATGCCATTACACACATACGCGTGCGTAGTAATAGTAAAGGTAGCGGCGGTGTGGTTCTTTTTATTCTTATTGCTTTAGTGATAGCCGCCATCGGTTATCTTTTTGCAAGCCTGATGCGTTTTGCCATCTCACGCAAACGCGAATATATGGCAGATGCAGGTTCGGCAGAAATGACGAAGAATCCGTTGGCACTGGCCAACGCTCTCCGCAAAATATCAGCAGATCCCGCTATCGAAGCAGTAGAAAGGAAAGACGTGGCACAATTATTTATTCAGAACCCCCAAAAGGCATCTAAAAGTATATTCAGCGGACTTAGCGGATTGTTTGCCACTCATCCTCCCATCGAAAAACGAATCGAAATACTGGAACAGTTCTAAATCGGGCTAAACTCATAAATAACAGGGGGTTCTGTTTAATTTTCATTAAAAGAAACAGAAGTATCCCTGTCTTTTTAGTATATTTGATTGTTATACATATATACATCAACCTAAATGCAAACTGATATGAGAACGAAGAAGCAAATCTTTATGCTGTTACTAGCCTTGCTAGTGGGCATCCCTACCCTTTCGGCTCAACAAAGTAAAAAGGAAAAGAAGGAACAGAAGAAAGAAGCAGTAATGAAACTAATTGAATCTGAAAATTACAAGATAGATGTCAACACTGCCATGCCGATGCGCGGACGCTCCATCCCTTTGACATCTTCCTACTCACTGACAATCAGAAATGATTCGGTTATTTCTTACTTGCCTTATTATGGACGGGCTTATAGCATTCCGTATGGCGGAGGTGACGGACTTAACTTCAAAACCATCCTCAAAGAATATAATGTGGAAATGGATAAAAAAGGGAATGCCGTTATCAAGTTCGTCGCACGTAATCCTGAAGACAGATATGAATTCAGAGCCAAAGTATTTCCCAATGGTTCGGCAAGTATCGATGTCAATATGCAAAACCGTCAGTCCATTAGTTTTCAAGGAGAACTGGATATAAAGGAGGAAAAATAATGCCATCCTTATTCTTCCGGCTCTTCACTACCTTTTAATATAGGTAGGCAAATGTGATATTTGACAGCTAAGATGCGGGTCAGGAATACCGCCAGTCCGCCAATCAACTGACAGGCGTATGATTCCAGACCTGCAACGTCGCACAGCCAGTATGCAATACCGCCTACAACGCAGGCCATTGCATAAATTTCTTTTCGGAAGATAAGAGGTATTTCATTGATAAATACGTCACGAATGACCCCACCGGCCGCTCCCGTAATGCTACCCATGATAATCGCCACCCAGAAAGGATAACCCAAAGCAATGCTCTTGCCTACACCTACCACGGTAAACAGTGCCAGACCGATGGTATCGAAAATGAAGAAAGTATTATTGAGCCGGATGAGCCAGCGTCCGAAACAGATGACCCATAACAAAGCCAGTCCTGTACAAATCAGATAGATAGGGTCGGTCATCCATCCCGGTGTCACGTCGAGCAGTACATCACGGATAGTACCGCCGCCGATAGCCGTAGCAAGTCCTACCACATAAGCGCCGAACCAGTCGAAACGTTTCGCCGAAGCTAGTCGGATACCACTAATAGCAAAGGCAAATGTGCCTATAAAATCAAGAATTTGAACGAATGTGGGCATATATTTGTTATTTTGTATGCAAAGTAACGAATAAATTCCGTAAGAAAATGTACTTTTGCTTCACGAATTAAACCGAATTAGGTAGAAACAATATGAAAATAACAATTGTTGCGGGGGCACGCCCCAATTTTATGAAGATAGCTCCCATTACACGCGCTATTGAAGCCGCACGGGCGCTGGGTAAAAGTATCTCTTACCGACTGGTTTATACAGGAAGGAAAGATGATACAAGTCTGGATGCTTCTCTCTTTTCGGATCTCGATATGAAAGCTCCCGATGTGTATCTGGGAGTGGAAAGCAGTAATCCAACGAGTTTGACAGCCGGAATCATGGTAGCCTTCGAACAAGAACTGACGGAGAATCCGGCACACGTAGTCCTTGTGGTAGACGACTTGACCGCAACCATGAGTTGTGCCATCGTTGCCAAGAAACAAGGCATCAAGGTAGCACATCTCGTAGCCGGAACCCGTTCTTTCGATATGAAAATGCCGAAAGAAGTCAACCGCATGATTACAGACGGACTATCCGACTATCTGTTCACAGCCGGCATGGTTGCCAACCGCAACCTGAACCAGACGGGAACGGAAAGCGAAAACGTATATTATGTAGGTAACATTCTGATTGATGCCATCCGCTATAACCGGAACCGCTTGCTCAAACCGATATGGTTCTCCGTCTTGGGACTGCAAGAAGGAAATTATCTCCTATTTACTCTCAACCGTCGTGTATTACTCGGCAATAAGGAGAATCTGCGTCAGTTGATGAAAACAATCATCGACAAGTCCGCCGGTATGCCTATCGTTGCACCGCTACATACCTACGTACGTAATGCCATTAAAGAGTTGGACATCGAAGCTCCGAATCTCCATATCATGCCGCCGCAGAACTACCTGTTCTTCGGTTATCTGATAAACAAGGCGAAAGGAATCATAACAGATTCGGGAAACGTAGCCGAAGAAGCGACCTTCCTGGGTATTCCTTGTATCACACTCAACACGTATGCCGAACATCCGGAAACGTGGCGCATGGGAACCAACGAACTTGTCGGAGAAGATCCTGCCCTGCTTGCCAAAACAATGGATACACTGATGCACGGTGAATGGAAACGTGGCGAACTTCCCGAACGTTGGGACGGACGTACCGCAGAGCGTATTGTACAGATACTTACGAGCAAATAACATTTACCCGGCATGTTCCATTCCGTTTCCCGGCATGGGACTGTTAGTTTCACGCCTTGAAACTAATAGTTTCACACCGAGAAACAAAGTGTTTCACACCGAGAAACCAACAGTTTCATGCCGGGAAACAAAAAGTTTCAAATGTCGAAACAAAAAGTGCCCTACAACGGGAGCAAAGGTTTCAAATACCGAAACTGGGAGAACGAAATGCGGAAATGCCCTTATCAAAAGGATTAACAGCGGGATGTTCCTTGAATTATCGGACGATATATGCTTGTAAACAACCAAAAACGATGGGTAAAAAAAGTTATATATTCTGTTATCCTTAGAGTTATTTGTTAACTTTGCAGCCCTACTACGAACGTTATGATACAACGATATAACAAAATACTTATACTGTTCTTACTCGTATTGGTAGCTTCCAATGCTTTTGCGCAGCAAATTAAAGGGGTAGTCACTGATTCGATTACCCACGAGCCATTGATGTATATCTCTGTTTACTACCAAGAAAAGAGAGATATGGGTACCATCACCAATATTGACGGAGAATACAGTCTTGACACCCGCAGAAACGGAGGAACACTGGTGTTCTCCGCTGTAGGTTATATCAGTAAAACGGTTCGGGTTGGTTCCAACAATCAGACAGTGAACGTTAAGTTAGCTCCGGATAATGTGCTCCTGAACGAGGTTGTCGTGAAACCTCAAAAGGAGAAATATTCCCGCAAAAACAATCCGGCAGTGGAATTCATGAAGAAGGTAATCGAACACAAAAAGGCACAAGTCCTCGAAGTGAACGAGTACTATCAGTACGACAAGTACGAGAAGATGAAAATGTCTATCAACGACCTCACACCGGAAAAGCTTGAAAAAGGTATCTACAAAAAATATTCATTCTTAAGAGACCAAGTGGAAGTGTCGGAAACAACCAATAAGTTGATTCTCCCAATTTCCGTACAGGAAACGTCCTCGCAAACCATCTACCGCAAAAATCCCGAAAACAAGAAAACGATTATCAAAGGAAAGAACTCCAATGGTATAGAAGAATTTTTCTCTACGGGAGATATGCTCGGTACCGTATTGAAAGACGTATTTGCCGACATCAATATCTACGATGATGATATCCGGTTGCTTCAGCAGCGTTTCGTCAGTCCGATCGGTAACAATGCCATCTCATTTTATAAATATTATCTGATGGATACATTGATGGTAAACAAACGCGAATGTGTCCACCTTACTTTTGTTCCGCAAAACTCGCAGGACTTCGGATTCACCGGCCATCTGTATGTATTGAATGATTCTACATACGCCGTTCAGAAATGTACAATGAACCTGCCTAAAAAGACCGGAGTCAACTTTGTCAACCGCATGGACATCACGCAACAGTATGAGCAACTGCCCAACGGCAACTGGGTGTTGGCGGATGATGACATGACCGTAGACCTTTCCTGGAATTCCAACAAAACAGCAGGTGGATTGCAGGTGGAACGAACCACGAAATATAGTAACTATAAATTCGATCCTATTGAACAACGACTGTTCCGGTTGAAAGGCAGCGTGATAAAAGAAGCGGATATGCTCTCGAAAAGCGATGAGTACTGGGCGAGTGTCCGTCAAGTACCATTGACAAAGAAAGAAAGTTCGATGGATGTATTCGTCAACCGTCTCGAACAGATTCCGGGATTCAAATACATCATCTTCGGAGCGAAAGCACTGATTGAGAACTTTGTAGAAACAGGAAGCAAAGAGCATCCGAGCAAAGTGGACATCGGCCCTATCAACACCATGATTTCGAGCAATTACATTGATGGTACCCGTTTCCGGTTGAGCGGTATGACTACGGCTCATTTCGACAAGCACTGGTTCTTGAGCGGATACGGAGCGTACGGTCTGAAAGACGAACGCTGGAAATATAGCGGAACGGTGACTTATTCGTTCAACAAACGCGATTATGTGGTCTGGGAGTTCCCGAAACATTATCTTTCGGCAACGTACAGTTATGACGTAATGTCTCCGATGGACAAATTCCTGTTTACGGATAAAGATAATATCTTCCTGTCGGTCAAAACAACGACAGTAGACCAAATGTCGTATATGCGCGACGCCACCATTAATTATGAACTCGAAACGCTGACCGGATTCGGAGTGAAAGCCATGTTGCGACACCGTAACGACGAACCGACCGGCAAACTGGAATATCTGCGTAATGATGCCGCACAAACCCGTGTGCACGATGTCACAACTTCCGAAGCAAGTCTGACGCTGCGCTATGCGCCGGGCGAATCATTTGTCAATTCCAAGCAACGCCGCGTGCCTGTGTCGCTGGACGCTCCTATCTTTACGCTCACTCATGCCATGGGTTTCAAAGGCGTATTGGGTGGAGATTACAACTTTAACCGTACGGAAGCAAGTGTGTGGAAACGTTTCTGGCTCCCGGCTTCCTGGGGAAAGATTGATTGCAGCGTGAAAGCAGGTGCAGAATGGAACACAGTTCCTTTCCCGTTGTTAATCCTGCCGGAAGCCAACTTGTCCTACATCACCCAGCGCGAAACGTTCAACTTGATTAATAACATGGAATTCCTGAACGACCGTTACGCTTCCATGTCATTATCCTACGACATGAATGGAAAACTCTTCAACCGTATTCCTCTTATCAAGAACCTGAAATGGAGGGAAATGTTCCGTGTACGTGCTTTGTGGGGAACATTGACGGACAAGAACAATCCGTTCAAGAGCAACAATCCCGATTTGTTCCGTTTCCCGACACGTGACGGTAAGTTCACCAGTTTCGTGATGGACCCGAAAGTGCCGTATGTCGAAGCAAGTGTAGGTATCTACAACATTTTCAAGTTGCTGCACGTTGAGTATGTACATCGTTTCACTTATCGTGATAATCCGGGTATCAACAAAAACGGTATCCGCTTCATGGTATTAATGGTATTCTAAAAAATTATGCAACCACTAGCAGAACGGTTACGGCCAAAGACTTTGGATGATTATATCGGTCAGAAACATTTAGTTGGACCGGGGGCTATCTTGCGGAAAATGATTGACGCAGGACGCATCTCTTCGTTTATTCTCTGGGGACCTCCCGGAGTGGGTAAAACAACCCTTGCGCAAATCATTGCCAACAAACTGGAAACACCTTTCTATACGTTAAGTGCCGTGACTTCCGGTGTGAAGGATGTGCGCGAAGTGATAGAACGTGCCAAGAGCAACCGCTTCTTTTCACAGTCCAGCCCGATTCTGTTTATCGATGAAATCCATCGGTTCAGCAAGTCGCAGCAGGATTCTCTGTTGGGAGCGGTAGAGAACGGAACAGTCACACTGATTGGCGCAACAACGGAGAATCCGTCGTTTGAGGTCATCCGCCCTCTCCTGTCCCGCTGCCAGCTTTATGTGCTCAAATCTTTGGAAAAAGAAGATTTGCTGGAACTTCTGCAACGTGCCATCACCACAGATGCCATACTGAAGGAACGAAAAATTGAATTGAAAGAAACAACAGCTATGTTGCGCTTCTCCGGTGGAGATGCCCGCAAGCTGCTTAATATATTGGAACTTGTTGTGCAATCGGAGACGGAGGAAACAGTTGTCATCACCGATGAAATGGTGACCGAACGCTTGCAACAGAATCCACTGGCTTATGACAAGGATGGAGAGATGCATTATGACATTATCTCGGCTTTCATCAAGTCTATCCGCGGCAGCGATCCTGACGGAGCGATCTACTGGCTTGCCCGTATGGTGGAAGGAGGCGAAGATCCGGCTTTCATTGCCCGCCGACTGGTGATCTCGGCTGCCGAGGATATTGGTCTGGCAAACCCGAATGCATTGCTTCTCGCTAATGCGTGCTTTGATACATTGATGAAAATCGGTTGGCCCGAAGGACGGATTCCTTTGGCTGAAACAACGATTTATCTGGCTACCAGTCCAAAAAGTAATTCGGCATACAGTGCGATTAACGATGCATTAGAGCTAGTCCGGTCAACCGGTAATCTGCCTGTGCCCTTGCATCTGCGCAATGCTCCGACCAAACTGATGAAACAGTTGGGATACGGACAGGAATATAAATATGCGCACAGCTATGAAGGTAACTTTGTCAAACAGCAATTTCTTCCGGACGAGCTGAAAGACAAACGGATATGGCAACCGCAAAACAATCCGGCAGAACAGAAACATGCCGAGCGAATGATACAGTTGTGGGGAGACAAATTTAAGAAATAAGCGTTCCTAAAATAAGTCACTCCCTTCTGTAAGAAAAGCTAAAAGCACAATAAAGCAGTAGGAAACATTATAACATACTAATAATATTGAAATTGAAATGAAGATTGTAGTTTTAGACGGCTATGCCGCCAATCCCGGAGATTTATCCTGGGAAGGTATGAAGGTGCTTGGAGAATGTACAATTTATGATCGTACAGCTCCGGAAGAGGTATTAGAACGTGCAGCCGGTGCAGAAGCAATTCTGACTAACAAGGTAATCATCAATGCAGACCACATGGCTGCACTGCCCGAACTGAAATATATCGGTGTGTTGGCTACCGGATACAATGTGGTAGACACAGCTGCTGCAAAAGAACGGGGAATCGTCGTTACTAATATTCCTTCATACAGCACTGCTTCCGTTGCTCAAATGGTATTTGCGCATATCCTGAACATCACTCAACAAGTGCAACACCACTCTGAAGAAGTGCATAAAGGTCGTTGGGCTAATAACAAGGATTTCTGTTTTTGGGATACTCCATTGATGGAACTACGGGAAAAGAAAATCGGTCTGGTAGGACTGGGAAATACCGGATATACCACAGCGCGCGTTGCTATCGGTTTCGGTATGCAAGTGTATGCATTGACTTCTAAATCTCACTTCCAGTTGCCACCGGAAATCAAGAAGATGGATTTAGATCAGTTGTTCAGCGAATGTGATATTATCAGTTTGCACTGCCCGCTTACTCCGGAGACACGCGAAATGGTAAATGCACGCCGTTTGGGTATGATGAAGCCGACAGCTATTTTAATCAACACCGGTCGCGGCCCGCTTATCAACGAACAAGACCTTGCAGACGCTTTGAACAGTGGCAAGATTTATGCAGCCGGAGTAGACGTGCTTTCTACTGAACCACCTTGTGCCGACAATCCATTACTTACTGCAAAGAACTGCTACATCACTCCGCACATTGCCTGGGCAACCATCGAGGCTCGTGAACGTCTGATGAATATTGCAATCAGTAACCTTCAGGCTTACATTACCGGAAAACCGGAGAATATAGTCAATAAATAAAAAGCGATATATCCGAAAAGATAGAAAAGGCTTATATATAAAACTCCCCTCATTTAACTTCTCTACCATGACATAAAGAATTAAATAAGGGGAGTTTATTTGTTCCTACAAGAATCTCAATTCGAAATTCTATGTGGACAAAGTATTAATATGAGTGTCCTCCTTCATCCATTTCTTTCTCGGTAATTTTGTGACGATCGATACTACGCCAAGCATAGAAAATATATGCAATTACGAATGGAACAAGAATAGAGACATAGGCCATTGTCTTTAGTGTAAATTCGCTGGAACAGCTATTGGCTAAAGTTAATGAGCTTTGCAGGTCTGTATATGACGGATAATAAGCGGTATTGTTGTACCCTGCTACCAGCAATAAAGATAAAACAGTCAGTACCGTACCGATTCCCGTAAACCAGATTCCTTTATCAAACGTCTTTTTAAGCAATGTCTTTCCAATGCCGAAAAGAACCAGTACCACACCAATCAGGAATAAAGCCAGCACTACCGGCATTTCGATAAAGTTAGTGAAATACTTGTATGGCTGCATATAAATTTCCTGTGTATCCGGATTAACGGCAAAACCATCAGATACCAATGTACGAATGACAAATGCTAAAAAGAATACAAGGAACAAAACTGTATTATTTCGTACTGCACGACGACATTTATCGGTCAGCTCTTTATCATCAATATTATTAATGAAATAGAGAGATCCCAACACACGGGCAAGGAAGAAGACAGCCAATCCAAGAATAACATTCCAAATGTTGGTCAGTGCATCCAATCCGTGCCAGCCATTTCCCCAATGACTGATTACCGGCATAATGGTATCTGTCATATTGGTCTTATTAATATAGAAATCAGAACCGGTAAAGAAAGTAGCCACTGCCCCACCAAGTAACACAGGACCTACCACTCCATTAATCACCAAAAAAGTCCGGTATGTCTTTTTACCTAACAGATTTCCGGCTTTACTCTGAAACTCATAACTGACAGCCTGCAATACAAAACTGAAAAGTATAATCATCCAAAGCCAATATGCACCGCCGAAACTGGTACTGTAAAACAAGGGGAAAGAAGCGAAGAAAGCTCCTCCAAATGTAACCAATGTAGTAAACGTAAACTCCCACTTACGTCCGGTAGAATTCACCATCATCTTACGATGTTCCTCGGTTTTACCCAAGCAGAACAACAAAGAATTACCTCCTTGTACAAACAATAAGAACACGAGTATGGCTCCTAACAAGGAAACGACAAGCCACCAATATTGTTGCAAAAATATATACATATAGCTAAAATATTAAGTAATGAGTAATAGGTAATTATCAATTCTCCGGTCCTTTTTTAATAGCCTTTACCATAATTCCGACACCTGCAATCAGCATCACTGTAAACAGGAGCAGGAAGATAAAGAAAGTCGTTTGTACAGAGCTTACATCCAGTTTGGAGATGGCAGCCATTGTCGGCAGCATATCACGGATAGCCCACGGTTGACGCCCACATTCGGCAACCACCCATCCGGCTTGTCCGGCGATGTATCCCAAAGGAATTGTCAGCAGAGCAATCCAGTGCATCCAACGCATCTGGCTTAAATCTTTCTTATAGATAAAGAAGAGAACGACAATAAAGAACAGGATGAAGTATCCGCCCAAGATTACCATTACACGGAATGCATAAAAGTTCAGAGGAACATTCGGAACCAGTTGGTTCACATCTTTGATATATCCGTAACCGAAATATGGAATATTTTCCTGTAATACTTTATATGCAATTTGAGCATCTTCCTCATGTCCTGCACTCTTTGCTGCACGATAGGCAGCCAATGCACCGATAGCCGTTTTTCCACGTTCTATCTTCTCGGCAGCAGAAAGAGCTGTCGATCCGTCTTTCTGTTGATAACCACCCTCGATGATATTTGTAATACCAGGAACGTAGCCGTCTACATTACGTTCTGCAAGGAAAGAAAGCATGCTGGGGATTTCAAAACGGAAGAGAAAAGGATCTTTCCCATCGTTGTAAGTCTTCTTTTCCGGGTTCAACACTCCTATTCCAACCAGACCTACATTAGTGCCGCCTTCATACAGACCTTCCACAGCAGCCAGTTTCATCGGTTGCGTCTGGGCAATCTGATAACCGGAACCATCACCTGTCCAAACAGAAAGCAACGATGCTACTAATCCAAAAATCGCCCCAATCTTGATGCTGGCAAGCGCAAACTCACGATTACGTTTCTTCAGCAGATACCAACAACTGATGCCGACTACAAAAATAGCACCCAACACCCAGCCGGACAATACCGTATGGAAGAATTTATTGACCGCTACAGGTGACGTAGCCACTGCCCAGAAATCTACCATCTCATTACGAACTGTATCAGGATTGAATTCCATGCCTACCGGATGCTGCATCCATGCGTTGGCTACGAGAATCCACCAGGCAGAAATCGTAGCTCCCAAGCCTGTGAGCCAGGTAGAAGTCAAATGGAAACGTTTACTTACTTTGCCCCACCCAAAGAACATGACGGCGATAAATGTGGCTTCCATAAAGAATGCCAAAATTCCTTCAATAGCCAACGGAGCACCGAAGATATCTCCTACAAACCACGAATAATTGCTCCAGTTCGTACCGAACTCAAACTCCAGAATCAAACCGGTTGCCACACCAATGGCAAAGTTTATACCGAAGAGTTTCATCCAAAACTGGGCAGTCTTTTTCCAAAATTCATTGCCTGTTTTATAATACAGCGTCTCCATGATTCCCATCACCACTGCCAGTCCGAGTGTGAGAGGAACAAAAATCCAGTGGTACATGGCTGTCATCGCAAATTGGGCTCTCGACCAATCGATCAGCGAGGTGTCAATACTTTCAATCATAATCCTATGTAGTTTAAGAGTTAAAAATCAGTAGATTTACCGGGGATGGCACGTTCTATCAGTTCGTTTCCCACGTATGTTCCCTTGTCGTCATCCGTAGGATGGTCACGGAGGAAATCAGGGAAAAAGAACATTTTGAGGATGAAGAACATAACGAATAATTTCAGCAGAATGATAACCCACAGGGTACGCCCCAAGGTCATACTACGGAAGCCCTCCAAATAGAAGTTCCAGATCGTAAGCAGTGTATTCTTCATATGTTGACGTTATAATTTGTAATGAGTACAAATATACATTTTTTATAATTAAAACAAACAACTAGTCAAAAAAGTTGTGTGATTTGTTGTGTTTTTCTTCAAAAACCTGCCTATCGACAGAAAAAAAACATTTAACGGCGAAATTACGTCATCCGTCTATCGTTTTTGCGGCATATATAATATGTACGTACCTTCGCTAACAGTAAATCAATAGAAGTTATGAATATGATAAATGTAAGAAGATTGACAGTGATGACATTTCTTGAAGCAGGTATGCTGTCCGGCATATCTGCCCAAGTTTCTCCGCTGCAAGTCGATACGCTGAAAGAAACGAAAATTCCGGCTCAATGGGATTTGCAGTCATGCATCGACTACGCAAAAGAGCAGAACATCACGATTCGCAAGAACCGGATCACTGCGGCCAGCACGCAGATTGATGTAAAGACAGCTAAGGCTGCCTTGTTTCCCAGTCTTTCGTTCTCTACCAGCCAGCAGGTGGTGAATCGTCCGTATCAGGAGACGAGTAGTCGGGTAAGCGGCAGCGAAATTATCAGTAGCAATAGTAAAACGAGCTACAATGGTAATTATGGACTGAATGCGTCGTGGACTCTATATAATGGTAATAAAAGACTGAAAACCATCCAGCAGGAAAAGTTGAACAATCAGGTAGCCGAACTGGACGTAGCGACTTCCGAAAATAACATTCAGGAATCTATCGCCCAAGTGTATATCCAGATTCTTTATGCAGCCGAGTCTGTCAAAGTAAACGAAAGTACCCTGCAAGTCTCTATTGCGCAGCGTGACCGCGGACAGGAACTTCTGAACGCCGGAAGTATTGCTAAAAGCGACTTCGCCCAACTGGAAGCGCAGGTGAGCACAGACCGATACCAACTTGTCACAGCGCAAGCCACTCTTGAAGATTACAAATTACAACTGAAACAATTGCTCGAACTGGATGGGGAGAATGAAATGAACATCTACCTCCCTGCCCTGTCCGACGAAAATGTACTGGCTCCGTTGCCTACCAAAAAAGATGTGTACATTAGTGCATTGAGTCTTCGCCCGGAGATTGAAGCTAGCAAACTTAATGTAGAGGCTTCCGAACTGGGTATCGGTATTGCCAAATCAAGTTATTTGCCCACAATCAGCCTTAGCGCAGGAATCGGAACCAACCACACCAGCGGCAGCGACTTCACTTTCGGAGAGCAAGTGAAAAACGGATGGAACAATTCGATCGGATTGTCTGTCAGTGTGCCGATCTTCAATAACCGTCAAACTAAAAGTGCCGTACAGAAAGCAAAATTGCAATACGAGACGAGCATGTTATCCTTGCTTGACGAACAAAAAACTCTGTACAAGACCATCGAAGGACTCTGGCTGGATGCTAACAGTGCACAGCAACGTTATGCAGCAGCAAACGAGAAGTTGAAGAGTACACAAATCAGCTATGAGTTGATTAGCGAACAGTTTAATCTGGGAATGAAGAATACCATAGAACTTCTTACTGAAAAGAACAACTTGCTACAAGCACAGCAGGAACAGCTTCAAGCCAAATATATGGCCATACTGAATACGCAGTTGCTGAAGTTCTATCAGGGAGATCAATTAGCATTATAAATAAAAGCATAATAAACGAATGAAAACGAAAAAGATTATCTTAATCGCTGTGGCAGTCGTTGTGGTAGCAGGTGCAGGAATCTGGTTCTTTGCAGGTTCACCGGCCAAGCACAAAGTCACCTACGCCACTGCCTACGTGAGCAAAGGCGATATTTCAAATTCGGTCACTGCTACCGGAACCATCGAACCGGTGACGGAAGTAGAAGTCGGTACGCAGGTTTCCGGTATCATCGACAAGATTTACGTAGATTACAACTCGGTAGTAACCAAAGGACAGTTGATTGCCGAAATGGACCGTGCCACATTGCAAAGTGAATTGGCATCACAACAGGCAACGTACGATGGTGCAAAAGCCGAATATGAATATCAGAAGAAGAATTATGAACGTAGCAAAGGCTTACACGAAAAGTCACTGATTAGTGATACGGATTTCGAACAGGCCCTCTACAACTATCAGAAAGCGAAAAGTAGCTATGATAGCAGTAAGGCATCGCTCGCAAAAGCAGAACGTAACCTGGCTTATGCTACTATCACCTCACCGATTGACGGAGTAGTCATCAGCCGTGATGTGGAAGCAGGACAAACCGTTGCTTCCGGATTCGAAACTCCGACACTGTTCACTATTGCTGCCGACCTGACACAGATGCAGGTAGTAGCCGATGTGGATGAAGCTGATATAGGCGGTGTAGTAGAAGGCCAGCGTGCCAGCTTCACGGTAGATGCTTATCCGAATGATGTATTCGAAGGCGTAGTTACACAAATTCGTCTGGGAGATGCAAGCAGTACGAGCAGTACAAGCACCACCACTACAGTAGTTACTTATGAAGTTGTAATCTCTGCTCCCAACCCTGATTTGAAACTGAAACCTCGTTTGACAGCTAATGTCACGATCTATATTCTTGATAAAAAGGATGTGTTGTCTGTCCCGAACAAAGCACTGCGATTCACACCTGAAAAACCGTTAATCGGTAATAATGACATCGTAAAAGATTGCGAAGGCGAACATAAACTCTGGACTCGTGAAGGAACCACATTCACCGCTCATCCGGTAGAAGTAGGAATCAGCAACGGTATATCTACAGAAATTATCAGTGGCATTTCCGAAGGAACAAAAGTAGTGACCGAAGCTACCATAGGAGCAATGCCCGGTGAAAATGTGGCTGCTGAAGGAAATCAGGAAAGTGGCGGAGAAAGAAGTCCGTTCATGCCTGGCCCTCCGGGAAGTAAGAAGAAAAAATAATTATTCAATGTGCCAATCCGTTATTGGCACATTAACACATTATTTACGATGAAAAAAGTAATTGAAATACAAAATATCAAACGTAACTTTCAGGTAGGCGACGAAACCGTCCACGCATTGCGGGGCGTTTCGTTCAATATCAATGAAGGAGAGTTTGTTACCATCATGGGGACTTCCGGTTCGGGAAAATCCACGCTGCTTAATATATTAGGCTGCCTGGACACCCCGACCAGTGGAGAATATCTGCTCGACGATATTCCCGTACGTACGATGAGCAAGCCTCAACGTGCAGTACTAAGAAACCGGAAGATTGGCTTCGTGTTCCAAAGCTACAACTTGTTACCTAAAACGACGGCTGTAGAAAATGTGGAACTACCGCTTATGTACAACTCTGCCGTGAGCGCTTCCGAACGCCGTCGCCGCGCCATCGAATCCCTACAGGCTGTAGGATTGGGGGACCGTCTGGAACATAAATCCAACCAGATGTCCGGTGGACAGATGCAGCGCGTTGCCATCGCACGCGCATTGGTCAACAATCCGGCAGTGATTCTTGCCGACGAAGCGACCGGAAACCTCGATAGCCGTACCTCTTTCGAAATACTTGTACTGTTTCAAAAGCTTCATGCAGAGGGACGTACGATTATCTTTGTAACACATAATCCCGAACTTTCGCAATATAGCAGCCGGAATATCCGTCTGCGTGACGGTCAGGTTATAGAAGATACAACCAATCCGAAAATTCTGTCTGCTGCCGAAGCGCTGGCCGCATTGCCGAAAAACGACGAGGATTAATAATTATTCAATGTGCCGATATACTAATGTGCCGATTGCTGTACAATAAACAGGTTGGGTGACTATACCTTCAGGAAATTGCCCCATTAGTATATAGACAAATTAGCAAATTATTCATTATGAATGGAACTAATTTATTTAAGATAGCTCTCCGGGCATTGGCGAACAATAAGCTGCGTGCTTTTCTCACCATGCTCGGTATCATTATCGGTGTTGCTTCTGTCATCACGATGCTGGCTATCGGACAAGGTTCGAAGAAAAGCATCCAGCAGCAGATTTCCGAAATGGGATCGAACATGATTATGATTCATCCGGGAGCCGATATGCGTGGAGGTGTCCGCCAAGACCCGTCTGCTATGCAAACCTTGAAGCTTGCCGACTACGAAGCCTTGCGTGATGAGACAAGTTTCCTGTCCGCCATCAGTCCCAATGTTTCATCATCGGGGCAACTCATTGCCGGAAACAACAACTACCCAGCTTCCGTGAACGGTGTCGGAACAGAATACCTCGACATCCGCCAGCTGACTGTTGAAAACGGAGAGATGTTCACAGAGGCCGACATACAGAGTTCGGCGAAAGTATGTGTGATTGGAAAGACTATAGTAGACAATCTTTTTCCGGACGGAAGTGATCCGGTAGGTAAGATTATTCGTTTCAGTAAAATACCGCTTCGTGTGGTAGGTGTGCTTAAAGCCAAAGGCTACAACTCCATGGGACAAGACCAGGATGCAGTAGTGCTTGCACCATACACCACAGTGATGAAACGTCTGCTTGCCGTCACGTATTTGCAGGGAGTGTTTGCCTCTGCCCTTACCGAAGATATGACGGATTATGCTACTGACGAAATCAGTACGATCCTCCGTCGCAACCATAAGCTGAAAGCCTCGGATGACGATGATTTTACCATCCGTACCCAACAGGAATTGAGTACAATGCTCAACTCAACCACCGATTTGATGACAACCCTGCTGGCTTGTATCGCAGGTATTTCATTGGTAGTAGGTGGTATCGGAATTATGAATATCATGTATGTATCCGTTACGGAACGTACCCGTGAAATCGGTCTGCGTATGTCTGTCGGTGCACGTGGAGTCGATATTCTAAGCCAATTCCTTATCGAGGCCATCATGATTAGTATCACGGGAGGTATCATCGGAGTGATTATCGGTTGCGGGGCTAGCTGGATTGTCAAGAGCGTAGCGCATTGGCCTATCTATATCCAGCCGTGGAGTGTATTCCTTTCCTTCGCAGTATGTACCGTTACGGGCGTCTTCTTCGGATGGTATCCGGCTAAGAAAGCAGCTGATTTAGACCCGATAGAAGCCATCAGATACGAATAATTGATTGACAACCGTCGGTTGTCAATTAAAAAAATTATCTTTGTCTTTATGAAACAAACCTTTACATCCGCACGTCGTCCCCTGGAGATACTGATACACATTATCAGCTGGGGGATTATGTTCGGTTTCCCGTTCTTCTTCGTTGAACGTGGAAACGGGAACATTAACTGGATGGCCTATATACGCCATCTTGCTGTACCACTCTCTTTTATGATTGCGTTCTACGTGAATTATTTCATTCTTGTTCCTCGTTATCTGTTTCAGAGTCAGGCCAAAAGATATATCGTCTACAACATTATCTTTTTATGTGTCATCGGCATTTTGTTACATCTCTGGCAAAGCCTGACATTCGATCCGTCATTTGCACCCAAAGCCAAAAGACCGGGTATGCCTCCGGGATGGCTATTCTTCCTTAGAGATATGTTGAGCCTCGTATTTACTATCGGCCTAAGTGCCGCTATCCGTATGAGCGCGCGATGGACGCAAAATGAAGCTGCCCGCAAAGAGGCGGAACGAAACCGTGCGGAAGCGGAACTGAAAAATCTGCGAAACCAACTGAACCCTCACTTTCTGCTGAATACCCTGAATAATATCTATGCACTGATTGCATTTGATTCGGACAAAGCGCAACAAGCAGTTCAGGAGTTGAGCAAACTGCTTCGTTATGTGTTATATGATAACCAACAAACGTACGTTCCTCTCTGTAAAGAGGTTGATTTTATCCGAAATTACATTGAACTGATGCGCATCCGCCTGTCGGCCAATGTACAGATGATTACTAAATTTGATATTCAGCCTGACAGTCAGACGCTTATTGCTCCGCTTATCTTTATCTCATTGATAGAGAATGCTTTCAAGCATGGCATCTCCCCTACTGAATCGAGTTTCATCAGTATTCATCTTTCGGAGAATGATAAGGAAGTGATTTGCGAAATTCGCAACAGTAATCATCCAAAGACAGTGGAGGATAAAAGTGGCTCGGGTGTGGGACTGGAGCAAGTCAGCCGCCGGTTGGAGATTCTTTATCCCGGGGCTTATACCTGGTCGAAAGGTATCTCAAAAGATGAAAAAGTATATGAATCGAAATTAAGTATCAAGATCAGAGAGTAGATTTCAAAACATTGAATATAAAAACTTTAGATATAAAATAGTATGATGTTACGTTGTGCAATTGTTGACGATGAGCCGTTAGCTCTTAGCTTGTTAGAGAGTTACGTGAATAAAACCCCGTTCCTGCAACTCGTAGGAAAGTATTCCAGTGCGGTTCAGGCAATGAAAGAATTGCCTGGCGAAGAGGTCGATCTCCTGTTTCTGGACATCCAGATGCCGGAGCTTAATGGTTTGGAGTTTTCGAAGATGGTAGATCCGCACACCCGCATTGTGTTTACTACCGCTTTCGGACAGTATGCCATCGACGGTTATCGTGTCAATGCACTCGATTACCTGCTGAAACCAATCTCCTACGTCGATTTCCTGCAAGCTGCCAACAAGGCCCTTCAATGGTTCGAACTTGTACAGAAACCGGAAGAGATAGACAGTATTTTTGTGAAAAGTGACTACAAACTGGTGCAAGTGGACTTGAAGAAAATCATGTATATCGAAGGACTGAAAGATTATATTAAAATATATACGGAAGATGCTTCCAAACCTATTCTATCACTGATGAGTATGAAAGCAATGGAGGAACTTTTACCTTCCAGCCGTTTCATACGCGTGCACCGCTCATTCATCGTACAAAAAGATAAGATACGTGTGATCGATCGCGGGCGTATTGTTTTTGACAAGACATATATTCCTATCAGCGATAGTTACAAGCAAGTTTTTCAGACTTTTCTTGACGAAAGGAGCTAATTATTCATGAATTTATCGGTAAAAAAGTGAATTTTGTCGATTATAGTTTGTCAAAACCCGTTTTATATCTACCTTTGCAACGAACAGAAAGGGATTGTGAAATTCCAAGAATAGAATAGTTTAGTTAAGTCTAGTTTAGTTTTTGTGTTAATAGCTCCCTCGTCGGCGGACGAACTAGGGAGCTATTTTTTTTATTTATTACAGGAATATAATTGCACAAAATATACATATTTTCCATAACTTTGCAGCGACAAAGGATCACACAAATGGAATATAGCGTAGAAGAACTAAAAAGTGCATTAATAGAGAAATGCGAGAGTGAAGGTATCCTGTATGCAACGGTTGCAATGGACCGTCGTACTAAAGAAATGATTCTTCCTGATACTTTACAAGGAGCTCTGAAACATCCGGAATTCTTCGTATGTACCTGCAAGAAAGTAAAAGACCAATATGTAGTGGAGGAGATTACTAAAGTGTAATACTCCCCCAGTCTTTTATTTTTTATTCGCCCAGTTCACCTAGCAAATCGTAGGAAGGAGCAAAGAAAAGTGTTCCCGTAACTGCTGTACTAAAGTCCAGTAAACGGTCGGTATTGCCTACCGGATTGCCAATAAACATACTTTCCAACATCTGCCGGGTAGTAGTGAACGTACTTGCATAGCCGATGAAGTAAGTACCATATTCTCCCTTAGACGTATTGGCGAACGGCATATTGGCACGCACTATTTTCAGGTCATCACCAATATTAGTGACGGCATTATGCGCATTTTGAGGTTTCTCCTCGTCAGACAGTTCGACATCGTTAAACTTACGACGCCCGATCACTTTCTCCTGTTCTTCCACAGGTAAGGAGTTCCACGCAACCATATCGTGAATATACTTCTGCACAAAGACATAGCTGCCTCCTGCAAAATCAGCATCTTCCTCTCCTACAACTGCAAAATGATAGGGATTTTCATCAACCGCCGGATTCTCCGTTCCATCCACAAAGCCGATAATGGCCTTGCCATCCATATATCTGAAACCGTGAGTTTCGTCGACAGGTTCAACCACGCCTTGAAGTTTCTCATCGATGATAGATGCAAACTCAAAACATAATCCCATCTGTTTTGCACGGATGTGAAACAATAAGTCGCCCGGAGTAGAAACTGCCGTATGCTTCTCGCCTTTTATCTCTTCGAAAGTTTTCAGTTCTTTGGGTTTTCCCTGTTCCGGGAAAAGACGGCTCCAGGCATCGGCTCCAAATCCCATGGTACAACTGAACATCATATCAGGAAAACGGTTACGCATACTGCGAATCAGGGCCGAGAAATTGGCACACACATCTTTTACTTTGTCAAGAGTTTCAGGCGAATCTTTTAAAGTATAAACAATAAAAATAACATTTTCGCCTTGTTTCCCCGCTACGTCTTGTGGGATATTACCACCAAATGAATGTTGATAAGGATTCATATTTTTCTTTTTTTTCTATTAGTTTCGTCAATGAAATAGTTCTGTTCTAACTCATCTTTTTATTAGGATCTTCAATATATGCGGCAGCCCCTTTATCCATAAACAGTTCTACATTTTGCGCATGATGAGCCACATAGGCTGCGGGACCAGTGTCTCCCGAATTACAGATTTCTTCTACTACATCGGCTTTGTTTTTTCCGGTAATCAGGAAAATGACATAGCGGGCATTCTGAATGGGGTATCCCGTCATTGCGATACGCTTCTGCCCGTTACGGGGATGTGCACTGACCACATAAATAGAGTTTGAAGTCAGCAAATCTTCTTGCCCGGGAAAGATCGAAGAAGTGTGTCCGTCATCTCCGGCTCCCAACAGTATAATATCGAATTCCGGCCAACCACGCTTAAACGGCACTTGCTGCCGGACTAACTCCGAATAACGAACCGCCTCTTTCGCAGGCTTTGCCTCTCCACGGATACGGAATACATTCTCATAGAGAATAGGAGTGATACCCAAAAGAAGGTTGCGCATCATTCCGTAATTACTGTCCGAATCATCGGGAGGCACACAACGTTCATCCACCCAATAAATCCGCATACGGTCCCAAGGAGTAATTTCCATATATTCATTCGCCCATAAATCGAACATCAGAGCAGGGGTATTACCACCACTAACTGCGATATTGAACACTCTGTCCGGCTCTTCATTCATGATTTCCACCAGGCGGAGTATCAATGCTCGTGAAGTTTCAATTGATGAGGGAAAAACTGATAGTTTCATAATTCACAATATTGATCTGTATTTGTCAAATTCTTACAAGGATTCGTCCAGTCAGCCCCATGTTCGTGCATCATTGCTTCGCTTTCCAAAGGTCCCCACGTACCTGCGGGATAACCGTAAAGAGGCGCATCAGGGTTATCTTTCCAATAGCGGAGCACCGGATCGAAGAATTTCCATGAGGCTTCTACTGCATCACTTCGAGTAAATAAAGTCGGATCGCCCTGGATACAATCATCTATCAGACGGGCATAAGCGTCACCACTAGGCACACCGCCCAACTGTGCATAACTGAAATCCATCGTCACCTGGCGGACTTCGAAACCTGCACCGGGGACTTTCATTCCGATTTTGAGCACAATTCCTTCATTCGGTTGCAAACGAAGGATCAATTTATTAGCCCGTGGACAGTTGCCACTAGCACAATGAAACATCTGGTGAGGTGTTTCCCGGAAATGAACAACGATTTCCGTTACTTTCGTCGGCATTTGTTTACCTGTACGAATGTAGAACGGAACGCCACTCCAGCGCCAGTTACTAATGCCCAGTTTCATGGCAATATAAGTTTCCGTACGCGAATCGGGAGCCACTCCTTTTTCTTCACGGTATCCTTTTTTACTACCGGAGGCTGTATATTGTCCGCGAACAATATGTTCGTTCAAATCTACATCATTCAATGGAGTAAGAGATTCGTAGACCTTCACCACTTCATTACGGAAATTGTCTGCATTGAAAACAGCAGGCGGTTCCATAGCCGTAAGGGCCACGAGCTGTATCAGATGATTCTGCACCATATCCCGCAGCGCACCTGCCGTTTCATAGAACCCGCCTCGTTGCTCGATACCCAGATTTTCTACGGCTGTAATTTCTACGTAGTCAATATAGTTACGATTCCAAAGAGGTTCGAAGATACCGTTGGCAAAACGGAAAGCCAGTACATTCTGGGCCGTTTCCTTACCGAGAAAATGGTCGATACGGTAAATCTGATGCTCATTGAAAACAGAGGCATACGTTTTATTCAGTTCAAGTGCCGACTCGAGATCATAGCCGAAAGGTTTCTCAACGATGATGCGCGAGTGGGGAGTGTTAAGTCCGGCAGCTTTCAAATAGATGGGCACTACTCCGTAAAGTGATGGCGGAGTGGCAAGATAGAACAGCAGATTGTCTGGATCTACCTCGTTAGTCAATTCAACCAGACGTTGGCGGAGTTGCGGGTAACCTTCTTCTTTTGCCGGGTCCATCGGTAAATAGTAGAGATGGAAGACAAATGAAGCCATAAGAGCTGTGTCCTGTTCTTCAGACTTGACGAACTGTTGTAGTTCTTCTAATATATAGGAACGGTAGTTATCGTCAGAATAGACCGTACGCCCGATACCCAATATGGAAAACTCTCCGGTCAACCGTTTTTCACGGTAGAGGGAGTAAAGGGCAGGCATCAGCTTACGCTTGGTCAAATCACCTGACGCACCGAAAATTATCATTGCAAATTTATCCACTTTATTAATTTCTAAATATGAATTATAGGTTTACTCAAACATTATAGGTGCCCGATTTCGTATCTCCTCCGTGGCCTGTCCAGTTCTCGTGAAAGAACTGTCCGCGCAACTCATCCTTACGCTCAAAAGTGTGCGCACCGAAATAATCACGTTGTGCCTGTACAAGGTTGGCGGGCAGATCGGCAGAAGTGAGCGAATAGAAATAGTTGAGGGCAGAGGAGAAAGCAGGAACGGGAAGTTCTTCTTTCATGGATTCCGCCACCAGGCTCTTCCATCCGGGAAGCAATGTCTTCATTTCTTCTTTAAAATAAGGAGCCAACAACAAGTGTTTAGGCTTGTCGGTGGCTTCGAAGGCAGCTGCAATATCGTTCAGGAATATACTGCGGATGATGCATCCCCCACGCCACATACGCGCAATGGAAGCCAGGTCGAGATGCCAGCCGAAAGCGTCGGAAGCACGTTGCAACACGGCGAATCCCTGGGCATAAGAGACGAGTTTGGAAGCATAAAGAGCAGAAAAAATATTCTTTACGAGTTCCGCCTTATTATATATAGGTTGTGTATGTTGACACTGGAATTGCTTGGAAGCCAAGTGACGCAAGTCTTTCTGTGAAGAAAGGCTTCGTTCGAATACCGCCGTGGCAATTAGCCCTAACGGCATACCGAGTTCCATCGCATTGATAACCGACCATTTACCGGTTCCTTTCTGTCCGGCTGCATCCAGAATTTTATCAATGAGATAACCTCCGGATTTGTCTTTATGCCGCAGAATGTTGGCGGTGATTTCAATCAGATAACTGCGAAGTTTGCCTTCGTTCCAACGGGCAAAGACATCAGCCATTTCCTCATTGGTCAGATCAAGCAACTTTTTCATCACCCAATAGGCTTCGGCAATCAGTTGCATATCACCATATTCGATACCGTTGTGAATCATCTTCACAAAATGACCGGAGCCGGCAGGACCCACCCATTGGCAACAAGGAGTGCCGTCCGGAGCTTTTGCCGCAATACTCTGAAGAATCGGTTTCACTTCCGGCCATGCTTTTTCCGAACCGCCGGGCATAATAGAAGCGCCATTCAAGGCTCCCTCCTCACCACCGGACACACCGCTACCGACGAAAAGAAATCCCTTTGATTCCGCCAGTTGGACACGACGGTTGGTATCTTCGTAATTAGAATTACCGCCATCAATAAGAATGTCTCCCGGTGAAAGCAACGGGAAAAGCTGATCCATCAGTTCGTCTACCGGACTTCCGGCACGAACCATCATCATAATCTTACGGGGAATAGCTATCGAATCTACAAATGCCTTTATATCCGTGAATCCTTCGATGTTTTTACCTTTTGCACGACCATTCAGGAAGCGCTCTACCACCCCCTCTTCTACTCCGGGAACAGTACGGTTATATACCGACACGTGCCATCCCTTACTCTCCATGTTTAAAGCAAGATTCTCGCCCATCACAGCCAAGCCGATAAGTCCGATATCTGTTTTATTCTGATTTGCCATAACTTGTATATTTTGAATATTCTTTATCTTAGTAACATTTAAAATGCACATTTGTTCGCAAGATTTTAGATTAAAACATTATTTTTGTAGTCTACAAATAAAATCAAGGATGAAGAAGATCAAAATCGGTTTGTTGGCACGCATCGTTATCGCCATCATTTTGGGTATTGCCATCGGCACAGTTTTCCCGGCTCCGCTAGTGCGAATATTTGTTACGTTCAATGGTATTTTCAGTGAATTTCTCAATTTCTCTATCCCATTGATTATCGTCGGACTGGTTACTGTGGCTATTGCCGACATCGGAAAAGGCGCAGGAAAAATGCTACTCGTGACAGCTTTGATCGCCTACTTCGCTACTCTTTTTTCAGGCTTTCTCTCCTACTTCACAGGAGTCACAGTATTTCCTTCGCTCATCGAACCGGGTGCACCACTTGAAGAAGTAAGCGAAGCGCAGGGAATCCTCCCCTACTTCTCCGTCTCCATTCCGCCACTGATGAACGTAATGACAGCTCTGGTTTTAGCTTTCACACTGGGGTTAGGACTGGCGTCACTCAACAGCGACGCATTGAAAAATGTGGCACGTGATTTTCAGGAAATTATCGTACGAATGATAAGTGCCGTCATTCTGCCGTTGCTGCCGCTTTATATCTTCGGCATATTCCTCAACATGACACATTCGGGACAAGTATATTCTATCCTGATGGTGTTTATTAAAATTATCGGAGTCATCTTCGTTCTTCATATTTTCCTGTTGGTTTTTCAGTATTCCATTGCGGCATTGTTTGTGCATAGAAATCCATTCAAATTGCTTAGCAAAATGCTGCCCGCTTACTTCACGGCATTGGGTACACAATCATCTGCAGCCACCATTCCCGTGACACTGGAACAGACCAAAAAGAACGGAGTATCTGCTGAAGTAGCCGGATTTGTGATTCCGCTATGTGCCACCATCCATCTATCGGGCAGTACACTGAAAATTGTAGCCTGTGCACTGGCATTGATGATGATGCAAGGAATGCCGTTCGACTTCCCCCTGTTTGCCAGGTTTATCTTTATGCTGGGTATCACTATGGTAGCTGCTCCGGGAGTTCCGGGTGGAGCAATCATGGCTTCCCTGGGGATTCTACAATCCATGCTCGGTTTCGACGAATCGGCACAAGCTTTGATGATTGCGCTTTACATCGCCATGGATAGTTTCGGTACTGCCTGCAATGTAACGGGAGACGGAGCTATCGCTTTGATTATCGACAAAATAATGGGAAAAAACCGTGCTGAATGACTGTGCTGAAAAATAATTGGAAAGTCACTTGGCTGGGTCACAAAAAATGCCGACATTTGCACCCACATTTTCAATTATATAAATAATTAGCGTATGAAAAAAGCCCTAATTTCAGGCATCACCGGGCAAGATGGTTCTTATCTTGCCGAATTTCTATTGCAAAAAGGTTACGAAGTACACGGTATACTCCGTCGTTCTTCTTCGTTCAATACAGGACGTATTGAACATTTGTATTTTGACGAGTGGGTGCGCGACATGAAACAGAAACGTACGATTAATCTGCATTATGGGGATATGACAGATTCTAGTTCGTTAATTCGTATTATTCAACAGGTGCAACCGGATGAAATCTACAATCTCGCAGCTCAAAGCCACGTGAAGGTTTCGTTCGACGTTCCGGAATACACTGCCGAAGCAGATGCTATCGGCACGTTGCGTATGCTCGAAGCTGTACGCATCCTGGGACTGGAAAAGAAAACCCGCATCTATCAGGCTTCTACTTCCGAATTGTTCGGTAAGGTGCAGGAAGTTCCACAAAAAGAGACAACTCCATTCTATCCCCGTTCTCCGTATGGGGTAGCCAAACAATATGGTTTCTGGATTACTAAAAACTACCGCGAAAGCTATGGTATGTTTGCAGTAAACGGTATTTTGTTCAATCACGAGAGCGAACGCCGTGGTGAGACGTTCGTTACCCGTAAAATTTCGCTTGCTGCCGCACGTATCGCACAGGGCGAACAGGACAAACTGTACCTGGGTAATCTGGATTCTCTTCGCGACTGGGGATATGCCAAGGATTACATCGAATGTATGTGGCTGATCCTGCAACATGATGTTCCCGAAGATTTCGTTATTGCTACTGGAGAAATGCACACGGTGCGCGAATTCGCAACGTTAGCATTCAAAGAAGCAGGGATCGAGCTTCGTTGGGAAGGTGAAGGCGTAAATGAAAAAGGTATCGACGTAGCTACCGGAAAATCTCTGGTAGAAGTTGATCCGAAGTATTTCCGTCCATCGGAAGTAGAACAATTGCTGGGCGACCCGACTAAAGCTAAAACACTGTTGGGCTGGGATCCACGTAAAACATCATTCGAAGAACTGGTAAGTATCATGGTTCGCCACGATATGGAGAAAGTGAGACGAATGATTGCTACCAAACATTAAAACTTGCTTTACTAATAGAATGGAAAAGAATGCAAAGATATATGTAGCAGGACACCGCGGACTTGTGGGATCTGCTATCTGGAAGAATTTGCAGGATAAAGGATACACCAATCTGGTAGGCCGCACTCACAAAGAGCTTGATCTGCTGGATGGCATGGCTGTCCGTAATTTTTTCGATGAAGAACAACCGGAATATGTATTCCTTGCTGCTGCCTTTGTGGGTGGTATCATGGCGAACAGCATCTACCGTGCCGACTTTATCTATAAGAATCTGCAGATTCAACAGAATATCATCGGAGAGAGCTTCCGTCACCATGTAAAGAAGTTGCTCTTCCTTGGTAGTACGTGTATTTATCCACGCGATGCCGAACAGCCGATGAAAGAAGATGTATTGCTTACTTCACCGTTAGAATATACCAACGAGCCGTATGCAATCGCCAAAATTGCCGGACTGAAAATGTGCGAGAGCTTCAACCTGCAATATGGAACGAACTACATCGCTGTGATGCCGACAAACCTTTACGGACCGAATGATAATTTCGACTTGGAACGCAGTCATGTACTGCCTGCCATGATCCGAAAGATTCATCTGGCACACTGTCTGAAAGAAGGAAACTGGGAAGCTGTACGCAAGGATATGAATCTGCGTCCGGTGGAAGGTGTAAATGGCGACAGTCCGAAAGAAGAAATCCTGGCTATTCTGCAAAAATACGGAATCAGCGAAACAGAAGTCACTCTTTGGGGTACAGGTACTCCACTCCGCGAGTTCCTTTGGAGCGAAGAAATGGCAGATGCCAGCGTCTTCGTAATGGAGCACGTAGACTTCAAAGATACCTATAAAGAAGGCAGCAAAGATATCCGCAACTGCCATATCAACATCGGCACTGGTAAGGAAATCACCATCCGTCAGCTGGCCGAACGTATTGTAGAAACTGTAGGGTATCAAGGAAAACTGACCTTCGACAGCAGCAAACCGGACGGCACTATGCGCAAGCTGACCGATCCTTCGAAACTGCACTCTTTGGGGTGGCACCATAAAATTGAAATCGAGGAAGGCGTACAAAGAATGTACGAATGGTACTTGAAATAAGAATTTAAAGAATCAATCAATATGCTATGAGCAGAATTATTTTTGCTTATAGCATATTTTTTTTGATTATAGCATAATGAAATTAGCTATAAGCATAATCTTTCCTCCTACCAGCCTGTCGCAATCTCACTACATCGCCCTTCCCCCATTTCCAAAAATTCTTCCCTCTTAATTCTTCATTCTTAATATAATTGCTATATTTGCACAAATTAATACCAAATGTGCAAAACAATGGAACAAAGTTTTATAGCCTACATTGAGAATAGTATCAAAAATAATTGGGACCTGGATGCCCTGACCGATTATAAAGGTGCAACTTTACAGTATAAAGACGTAGCTCGCAAGATCGAAAAACTCCATATCATTTTTGAAGAAAGTGGAATCCGCAAAGGAGATAAGATTGCTGTTTGCGGAAGAAACAGCTCTCATTGGGGAGTCACGTTCCTTGCTACACTGACGTATGGGGCAGTTGTTGTACCCATCCTCCATGAATTTAAAGCGGACAATATACATAACATCGTCAACCATTCCGAAGCAAAATTACTGCTTGTAGGAGATATGGTATGGGAAAACCTGAATGAGTCGGCAATGCCGCTACTGGAGGGTATCCTGATGATGAACGACTTCACCCTGCTAGTGTCACGCAGCGAACGACTGACTTATGCACGCGAACACCTGAACGAAATGTTCGGCAAAAAATATCCGAAGAATTTCCGCACAGAGCATATCTCTTATCATAAGGATGAACCGGAAGAACTGGCTGTTATCAATTATACTTCAGGAACAACAAGTTACTCGAAAGGAGTAATGCTCCCCTATCGCAGTCTGTGGTCGAATACCAAATTTGCTTTTGAAGTATTAGACCTGCAAGCCGGAGATAAGATCGTATCCATGCTCCCTATGGCACACATGTACGGACTGGCTTTCGAATTCCTTTATGAGTTCTCCGTGGGTTGCCACATCTACTTCCTTACTCGCATGCCGAGTCCGAAAATCATTTTCCAGGCTTTCGAAGAGGTGAAACCTAATCTGATTGTTGCCGTACCGCTTATCATCGAAAAAATCATCAAGAAGAGCGTGCTTCCGAAATTGGAAACTCCTGCAATGAAGATCTTACTAAAAGTGCCTATCATCAACGACAAGATAAAAGCAACGGTACGCGAAGAAATGATTAAAGCATTTGGCGGAAACTTCAAAGCTGTTATAGTAGGAGGTGCTGCTTTCAATCAGGAAGTAGAACAGTTCTTGAAAATGATTGATTTCCCTTATACAGTAGGATATGGAATGACGGAATGTGGTCCGATTATCTGTTACGAGGATTGGAGAAGATTCAAGCCGGGTTCATGCGGAAAAGCTGTACCACGTATGGATGTGAAAGTGTTGTCATCTGATCCCGAGAACATTGTTGGCGAAATCGTATGTAAGGGTCCGAATGTGATGTTGGGATATTACAAAAACGAAGAAGCTACCCAGGAAGTTATCGACAAAGACGGATGGCTGCATACAGGTGACCTGGCTTTGATGGACGCCGAAGGAAATGTTACGATCAAAGGACGCAGCAAGAACCTGTTATTGAGTGCCAGCGGACAGAATATCTACCCGGAAGAAATTGAAGATAAATTGAACAACCTGCCATACGTGGCTGAAAGTATTATCGTTCAGCAAAACGAAAAACTTGTCGGACTTGTTTATCCTGATTTTGACGACGCTTTCGCTCATGGCCTGAAGAATGAAGACATCGAGCAAATAATGGAAGAAAACCGTGTGGCACTGAATGATACGCTACCGGCTTACAGCCAAATATCCAAGATGAAAATCTATCCGGAAGAATTCGAAAAGACACCGAAGAAGAGTATCAAACGTTATTTATACCAGGAAGCAAAAGGCTAATATAAAGTTAGCTGCATAGAGATATTACTTAAACCGAAAAGAGAAAGGAATGAAGATAAAGAAAACAATATTCACGGCAGCTATACTAATGACTGCCGTTTGTTTACCGGCACAGAACAAGAGTGCAGGTATTAATATATCTATCTGGAAAGATATTTGTACGCAACCGCATGACAGTACACAGACGACTTATGTGAACATCGGTCTCCTGTCTACAATGAATCGCTTGAACGGTGTGGGTATCAATGCATTGGGAAGTGTGGTACATGGTGACATGAACGGAGTACAGATCACCGGATTAGCCAATCTGGCAGGTGGAACAATGAGGGGTGTCCAGCTAGCCGGTATCAGTAATATCAGCGGCAACAACACCGTAGGGCTTTCTGCTGCCGGACTAGTAAATATCACTGGCGACAGAACACAAGGAGTAATCATATCCGGTTTAACCAGTATCGGAGGAGATAATACCTCGGGGTTAATGATTAGCGGTTTCATGAATGTGACGGGCAATATGGCTTCGGGGCTACACTTTTCCGGAGCGGCAAATATTACAGGGCAGAGTTTCGGCGGCTTGATGGCTTCCGGACTTTTGAATGTAGTAGGCGAACACATGAACGGCTTGCAGATGGCAGGAATTGCCAATATAACCGCATCGAAACTGAATGGGGTACAAATAGCATTATGTAATTATGCAACGCAGGCCCGCGGGCTTCAAATTGGCCTTGTCAATTATTACAAGGAAGATATGAAGGGATTCCAACTCGGATTGGTTAATGCGAATCCTGATACAAGAGTGCAAATGATGGTGTATGGTGGAAATGCTACGCCTGCCAATATAGGTGTACGCTTCAAGAACCAATTGTTTTATACCATTCTGGGAATCGGCTCCATGTATCAGGGATTGAATGATAAGTTTTCGGCAAGTGCATCCTATCGTGCTGGCTTGTCCTTCACTCTTTACAAAGGCTTATCCATCAGCGGAGACCTTGGCTACCAGCATATCGAGGCTTTCGATAACAAAGACGAGGTGATTCCGAAACGTTTATATGCATTGCAGGCACGTGCCAATCTGGAATATCAATTTACCAGGAAGTTCGGTATCTTTGCAACAGGCGGTTATGGGCTAACCAGATTCTATAATAAATCAAGCAATTACGATAAAGGAGCGATTATAGAAGCAGGCATTGTTCTTTTCTAAATAAAATTACAATGAACGTTGAGATGAACATAACTACAATTAGAGAATACCAGCCAACAGATAAGAATGCTGTAATAGATTTAATCAGACAGAACACGCCTGCATATTTTGCACCGAAAGAAGAAGCTGATTTTAGTAACTATCTGGATAGCGAACGTGAACTTTATTTTGTTCTATTACTCAACAAGAAGGTTGTAGGCTGTGGCGGAATAAATTTTACAAAGGATAAAGCCAGCGGAAAAATAAGTTGGGATATCATACATCCCCAGTACCAAGGCAAATCGTTAGGAGCACAATTATTAAAATATAGAATTGAAATATTAAAGTCCATTGATGGTATTCAAAAAATAACCGTTAGAACTTCACAATTAGCCTATAAATTCTACGAAAAGCAAGGATTCACACTGAAAGAAATCCAAAGAGACTATTGGGCCAAAGGCTTTGATATGTATAGTATGGAATATAACGGGCATTAATAATAAAAGTGCAATTCAATATTAATAATGAATTGCACTTTTCCTTATGTATCAAGTAAATAAAGACACTATATTTTAAGCATTACTAAAACTATCAAATGATAAATGATGGTTTTAAGCCCTTATCATTTCAATCTATCACACTTTTTCTTTTATCAGACCAGTACGATAAGCAACAAGCAGTTTCTTCAAATCCTGTATTTGAGTCACTAGTTCTTTTCCCTTATCGGTATCTTTCACCATCATTCGTTGCGAATTAAATTCGAGAACGAAGTTGGTCGATTTGATATCAAGCCCCTCTTCAATGGCTTTCTGACGAGACTGGAATGGTTCGTGCTGTACGAGTTGCATACCATGAGAATGATAAACAAGCGTATACCCCGCAATTCCCGTTTCCGGCTGATAAGCTTTTGAAAAGCCACCATCAATAACGAAAAGCTTGCCATTGGCTTTCATAGGTTGTTCTCCCTGAATCGTTTTCACAGGCACATGACCGTTGATAATATGCGAATGAGGCCCTGAAGCTCCAAACTCTGTCAAAATCTGGTCACAAATATCTTCCCGGTTACGCAATGTGTAATAATAGCCTTTCTTTTCTTTATGCAACTCTTTATCTTCTACAAAATAACGCTCAAAAGTCGCCATCTTATCTTTATCAAACAAAGGAGCTTCCGGGCCACACCACATATACCAGATATAATCCATAGCAAATTCCTTATCCTCCTCTCCTTCTTCATCGAAATAAGCGGTACGGATCAATTGATCGGCTTTATCCAGCAATTTATGTCCCCAGTATTCCTTACCACGTATTTTGACATGTTTAAAGCTGCCATCCTCATTCAGAGGAACAGAAGCATGATAAAGAAGATTCGAGTTTGAAACCAGATACATGCCGCCATAGGTAAACAGACAACGCATGTGCTTCTTCAATTTCTCACTATTCATAAATGAATAATGAATCTTTTCTACCAATTCGCGTTCTTCTTCAATCAGTCGGTAAGGATCTGCCGGATCTACAGTCGGGAAATTGGTATCACGCAAAGCATATTCTTTTCCTTCATATACAAAGACGCCGCGTTCAAAATCAATTTTCTCCAGAAGTTTACGATTAGCCATTCCGAATTCCGGACGGCGGTCGATGATTTCAGCTTCCAGCTTAAACTGGATAATGGTAATGGCTTTATGCATTTGAGTAATCAGACGCAAAGTCTTCTCATTATAATGAGCATCGGCAAAGTTCATTTTCGGCATGAAAATCGTGCAAGGATCATCGGCATACGTATCCATTGCAAAAGTAGCCAATGGAAGCAAATTGATTCCGTATCCGTCTTCAAGTGTCCCCAGATTACCATAGCGCATAGACATACGTATCACGTTAGCGATACAACTATCATTACCGGAAGCTGCTCCCATCCAGAGAATATCATGATTTCCCCATTGAATATCGAAATTGTGGTAATTACACAATGTATCCATAATGATATGCGCACCGGGACCACGGTCGTAAATATCACCTACGATATGAAGAGAATCAATAGTCAAGCGCTGAATCAGATTACACATAGCGATAATGAAATCGTCGGCACGCTTCGTAGTGATAATTGTGCTGATAATTACATTAATATAAGCATGCTTATTCGGTTCGATAGACGATTCGTGCAATAACTCCTGAATGATATAAGAGAATTCGGCAGGCAGTGATTTACGAACCTTCGAACGGGTATATTTGGAAGACACGTTCTGACAGACTTTCACCAGTTGGTTCAGCGTAATCAGATACCAATCATCCAGATCCTTTTCACGGGCCTTCACCAATTGCAGTTTCTCTTCGGGATAGTAAATCAAAGTACAGATTTCTTTCTTTTCAGCTTCACGAAGAGTGTTGCCGAATATTTCATTTACTTTACGTTTTACCGCACCGGAAGCATTTTTCAGTACATGCTGAAAAGCTTCATATTCTCCATGAATATCAGTCAGGAAATGTTCCGTCCCTTTAGGTAGATTTAAGATAGCCTCTAAGTTGATTATTTCCGTACTGGCATCGGCAATGGTAGGAAAACTTCGGGAAAGCAGTTGTAGGTAACGGAGATCACTCACAATGCTTTCAGGAGTTATGTTACTTTGAGCAGTCATTCTATTTACAATTTTACTATTTACAATTATTTCTCAATTCAACAAGAACATTAACAACACTTGAGCGATAATTACCCGCAGAAACATACACAGCGGATAAACGGTCGCATAGGCCACGGATGGGTTGTCGCCGGGAATTGTATCGTTTACATAGTTCAGTGCCATCGGATTTGCCATACTTCCGCACAACATGCCAGATACAGTACCGAAATCAATCTTCATCATCTTGAAAGCCACAAACCCGACTAGTACGGTTGGAACAATAGTCAATCCGGCCCCTAAAGCAATCCATAACAAACCTTCCGGACGGAATACGGTGTCGAAAAAATGAGCTCCGGCATCCAGTCCCAGACAAGCAAGGTACATGGAAAGTCCCAAGGCACGTAACATCAGATTCGCACTACGGGTGGTATAAGTAATCATGTGTATCCGCGGTCCAAAAGTTCCCAGAAGAATACCAACGATAATCGGTCCACCCGCTAATCCCAGCTTCACAGGAGTACTGACACCCGGAAAAGAGAAAGGAATAGCCCCCAATGCCAAACCAAGCACGATGCCGATAAACACAACAACCAGATTGGGTTCTTTCAAACTTTTCACAGCATTTCCAAGTACTTTCTCCACATTCTGAATAGCAGCAGCCTCTCCCACTACCGTCAAACGATCTCCTAATTGAAGTACCAATCCCGGAGTAGCAAGCAACTGCACACCCGACCGATAAACGCGGCTGATATTAATCCCATAATGATTTCTCAACCGGAGTGAACCGAGTTTCTTACCATTCAATTCGGGACGGGTAACGACAATACGCTGCGAAATCAATTCACTATCAATCGCATTCCAGTCAATGTCCTCTTTATTCCAATCCGTATTTTCCTGTTCACCAAAAAGCACGGTCAAGGCCAAAGCATCTTTCTCCGCAGTTACCACCAGCAAACGGTCACCTTCCTTCAATATCTTGTCAGAAGTCGGAATACTTACATGTCCGTCACGCCATAAGCGGGAGATGACAAACTTCGGGTAACTCATGCGAGCTATATCCTTGATGCTTTTATTGAAAATAGCAGGATTGTGTACTTGAAACGCTGCAATGTAGGTTTTGTTCGCATCGTCTTTCTCTTTTATCTCCAAGTCTTCTTTGCGAACCAGCACTTTGCGAATTAATAAAACGGCAAGGATTACACCAACTACCCCCATCGGATAGGCTACCGCACATCCTAAAGCAGGAGTACTGCTGTCCATTCCCATCTGTTTCAATGTTTGTTGTGCAGCTCCCAACGCCGGAGTATTCGTCGTTGCTCCACAAAGGATACCAACCATATCAGGAAGAGAGACACCTGTCGCATAACTGGCCACCACCGTCAACAACGTTCCCAACAGAACAACTCCCAATGCCAGCATATTCAATGTCACCCCTCCTTTGCGGAAAGAGCTAAAGAAACCGGGACCGACTTGCAAACCGAGAGAATAAACGAAAATGACTAGTCCGAAACTTTCTGCGTAGTTCAACATCTGCGGATCGACCGAAAGCCCGAGATGGCCGGCGAGGATGCCTGCAAAAAAAACAAAAGTGACTCCCAGGGAAACTCCCCAGAAATGCACTCTTCCCAAGCCCAGACCAATGGCAGAAATCAATGAAAGTACCACAACAGCCTGTAAGGCAGAATGTTCGAGAAATAGACTATATAACCACTCCATGTATATAAAAACTAATAGGGCGCAAAGATAAAAACTATTTAGTCCGGTTCAAAACTTTTAAGCTTTCATTTCGCGCCCTATTTATACCCTGAATCATATATCCTGAAATCTTATTGATTACCCTTTTACTCCGTTACCTATTATTTTGTTCCTAATAACTATCCTATTTCTATCTTAACTATCTTATCCTTCTCTTTTCACCTGCATCTTGTTATCCCTCAAACGATCTTTTTCCCTCTGTTTCTTTCCGTTTTATCTTTCATCATTTCCCCTGAAACTCCACAAAGTTATTTCGTCCGTCCAGATAACCGCTTAACCTGTTTCCACCGATGTACACATCATCCAGGTATGAAACATCATTCGGTCCGTATGACATACGAATGGAAGTCTGCGCATAATTCTCCCAGCTCCAACGGAAATTATATTCATACTGCTCTACTGCTCCGTTAGGATATTCCACCCGTATATAGTCAATTCCCGTACGATCTAAAAAGAAATCCAGTTCCTGACGACAATAGTTACCGTCCATGTCCCGGTAGAAACTAACCCAGGTACGGCTACACAAATCAGCCGAACGATTATAGTATCCTGCACCATTATTATCATCATCATAGAAACTGTCTATTTCCACTTCGCAAGAGGTAAAACTTACCATCAATATAGCCATCAAAGCCAAACCGAAGTATTTAAATGTGTTCGTTTTCATATTCCTTATATTTTTAACGGTTCTCTAATTATTATCTATCATTTATCTTTCGATAGAACAAAAGTAGAGAATGAATTTTCCTTATGAAACTGAAAACTCCTACTTATCGGGAGGAAATTGCCTAAATCTAGGGGTAAATCCCCCCAATGAAGTCTATTTCAAAGAATTCTTGTATCTTTGCCTCCTGCTAACAACACATGAAATCATCTGTCGCATGAAGTCAATCAAATCCCATATCACCCAACTGCTGAAATCCCTCAATGAGGGAGTATTCGAAAAAGAACATACCATCGCACTCTCCCTATTATCTGCCATGGCAGGTGAAAGTATCTTTCTATTGGGCCCTCCGGGAGTAGCCAAGAGCTTAGTGGCGCGCAGGCTCAAGCTGGCTTTTAAAGATGCGGATGCTTTTGAATATCTGATGTCCCGTTTCAGTACACCGGATGAAATATTCGGCCCCGTCTCCATCTCAAAATTGAAAGATGAAGATACATACGAACGCATTACAAAAGGATACTTGCCGACAGCATCGATTGTCTTTCTGGATGAAATTTGGAAAGCCGGTCCTGCTATCCAAAATTCTCTTTTGACGGTAATCAATGAAAAGATATATCGCAACGGGCAGTTTACGGTGCGTGTTCCTCTGAAAGCGCTGATTGCCGCATCCAACGAACTACCCGCAAAGGGTGAAGGACTGGAAGCCTTATACGACCGTTTCCTGATCCGCCAGTTTGTCGGATGCATTGAACAGGAATATGCTTTCGACCAGATGATTTCTTCTACACGGGAAGTAGAACCTGAAATCCCGGCAAAACTCCAGGTAGACGATGAATTATACAATCAAATACAAGCTGAAAGTGAGAAAGTAGGCATCCACTATACCATCTTCGAGCTGATTCACAATATTAAACGAGAAATCGAACAATATAATACGGGACGGGATGAAAACACCCCTCCCATCTATATATCCGACCGCCGTTGGAAAAAAATAGTAGGCCTGCTCCGCACCTCAGCCTATCTGAATGAATCTCCGGGAATTCACTTCTCCGACTGCCTGCTGATGAGCGCCTGCCTGTGGGATGAAGTTTCGCAGCTCCCCATCATCGAAAACATAGTGGAACAGTCGATTGCACGGGGAATCAATACATATTTATTGGGAGAAAAACGACTGGAACAGAAACTGGATACGCTGAAAGAAAACATGAAGTCCGAACACAGCCTACGGGAACTTAGCGATCCGGGAATCCAGGTCGTAGATACCTTCTATCATCGCATAGAAGGTTACCACATTGCCGGAAATTTACTCATCTTTGCTTCGGACTACCAGTCTTTGAGGAAAGACAGTAACCGATTGTTTTATATTCAGCAGGATAAATTCCGTCCGGTCAACAAAATCCTGAAAGCTTATGATTTTGTAAAGAACAGAAATATTGCACAAAAGAATATTTATTCCCTCCGAAAAGGGAAACGATCCGTTTTCGTCAACAATCAAGAGTATCCACTACTATGTTATGATAATTGCGAACCTTTGCCAGCACAACAGGACGACAGCACTCCGTTCGAATTTACATTGCAGGAAGTGATAGATTTACTTCACCAAATGGAGGTAGAATATAAAACAATCTCCGAGCGGGAAACAGCATATACAAAGGAACATCTTTTCTTAAGCTCATCGCAAAAAAGCAAGATCAAGCGAATCTTAGGGGAGACTGCACATATCATAGAGAATTACCGGAACGAACTTCGCATCATCGCTCATGCCCATGAACAAGAGAACAGAGAGTATTAGGCTCAAACACCTGCAAGACATTTATTACGAAAAATTGCAGGGAATAGCCTATGAGGTGTATGACGAACAACTACACAATCTGATTATCCGTCCCGAAGAACTGGATGCGGACATTCACCTGTATTTTCGTCACACACAACCCTCCCTGCAAGATTTCTACTCCCGTTATGCATCGCAATGGGAATACTTTCATGAAATGAATGAAGCATCGGACGCAAAGTTTCTTCAATTCCTGAAAAACAGCGCATACCCCTTCTCCATGAAATATCACCTGGTAGACCTCAACGTAAAATACTACCTCCAACGTTTTAATGCAATCAGCCCGCGTTCCAAAGAATGGAAAGCGTTGCGGACTCTTTTTTTCGACAAGTGGCATACGCTACTCTCGAACAATGAGTTCAACTATCAGATGGAACATATCGAGCAACTCTGTGAGGATTTCTACCGTATTCAACTGGCATTAGCCAAAAATCTTCCGGTACGCGGTGGCTCACGCCTCGTCTGGCTACTTCGCAATCATAAACAGATAGCGGAACAGATTTTAGAATACGAAGAAACGATCAAACGAAATCCCGTTATCCGCGAACTGGTAGAAATCTTAGGCAAAAAACACCAAAGTAGCCGGAAACGTTTCAAAATGACCGCAGGTATTCACCGGGAACAAATTATATCTCATGCCACCCGAAGTGATATTGCAGGCATTTGTGAAGGAAACGATTTGAATAGTCTTCTCCCTCTGGAATATTGTTATCTGGCGGAAAAGAACCTGCAACCCATATTTTTCGAGCGTTTCATAGAGAAGAGACTACAAGTCATCGATTATCAATCGCACGAGAAACAAACCATCAATGATAAGAAAACAGTAGGAAATGAAGTTTCCGAAGAAGCTGAAGGTCCTTTCATCGTTTGCCTGGACACTTCCGGTTCTATGGCAGGCGAACGGGAAAGAATCGCAAAATCTACTCTACTTGCCATTGCCGAATTGACAGAAGTACAACATCGGAAATGTTACGTCATCCTCTTCTCCGATGATATCGAGTGTATTGAAATAACCGATTTAGGGAGTAGTTTCGATCGCCTTGTCGATTTTCTAAGCCAATCTTTTCATGGTGGCACAGATATGGAACCAGTCATCACACATGCTTTGCGAAAGATCAGCGAAGAAGGATATATGGAAGCAGACATCATCACCGTATCGGATTTTGAGATGCGTCCAGTCGATAAACTGCTATCCCGGACCATAGAACATGCAAAAGCAAAACAGACAAAAATGTATGCCATTTCTTTAGGAGGCAAAAGTGCCGAGACCAGTTATCTGAAATTATGTGATAAATATTGGGAATATAGTGTTCAAAACGCTGAAAGTCTTAATAAAAATAGAATTGAAGAATCAAATATTTAATCAATGTTATAAAACATCTCTTTTTTCTTGTTTTATTTGCAAATTCGACAGAAGTCCGTATATTTGTACTGTGTTTTTCATAGTATTAGATTTAAGGTTAACAAAAGATTGGCTGTCTGGGATAGATAGCCTTTTTTTATGTTCTTTTCTCACGTCAAATATACCGTCACTATCCCATCCGGATGTTTACCCTATCCCATGAAGATACCGTCACTATAATAAGCGGATAGCGTCAATATGTTTCAAGTTCCCATTCCATCGATAAAAATTAAAAGCTTTCGAAAAAAATTTCTTCCGTTTAACATTTGAAACATAGCAGGTTATCTCATTTCACAAAAAACAGGTAAAAAAAATCTTGCTAAAAGATTTGCGTAGTCCAAAAGTTCCCCCTATATTTGCACCGCATTTGAGAGAGAATGCGGGTTCAAGGAAGTTTGGGTGAGTGGCTGAAACCACCAGTTTGCTAAACTGACGTACTCGTAAGGGTACCGGGGGTTCGAATCCCCCAGCTTCCGCAAAATCTCAAAATAAAAAGAGCTAAGTTTTATAGACTTGGCTCTTTTTAAATCTATCAAACTCCGGTGGGTTCGTCTAACGGTTAGGACACATGCCTCTCACGCATGTAATACGAGTTCGATTCTCGTACCCACTACCAAAGAAAAAGAGGAAATGCAGTTTAACTACATTTCCTCTTTTTCTTTATAGATCTCGAAATAAGATTCCTTATCAATCCTCAACCGGACTCTATCCTCCCTTTTCTGTCCTGCCAGATTCACAAACAGATTGAAATACAGTTGGCTGAAAGAAAGGTTGGAACGATCATAAGTAATATCAAATGTCCAGGTTCTACGAAAAGAATCGAACGTTGCATACGATTGCTCACCCCCTTTACACATAAACACTTCCGGGAAAGACGTAGGAGGATAAGGCTGGAATAAACCCGCTAATTGAGCATAAATATAGTCAATCATCCATTCGTCTCCTGTTAAAGTCAATTCTCCCTTTAAACGAAGTTTAATGGCATAACTGGCAGTCACGTCGGACGAAGTATAAACAGGAACCTGGCTTTCTGCCGGATAGTTGCCGTCTTTATATCCAAGACTCATCGTTAGTTTGGATAGACCGACACCATTAAAGCCACTCACCTCCTGATCTGCCAACCGGTTTTTCAGACTGACCATGAATGTCAGTTTACCAAGCGTCGGATCACCCGGATATTGCGCAAGCGTGTCCAGCACATAATCTTCGGTATTGTAACTACGGGTTATTAAATCACCCTTTCCAGCCTCCAAAGCCGGACCGCCTCTTTCCACATCTACGTTGCCAACCGGATAATAAATAGCATCATTATCCCTTACGCAACCACTCAAACAGAACAGCAACACTGCCAAGCCTATTATCTTATTCATTATCATCTTACCTCTTGATTTTGCGGACAAAGATACATCTTTTTTATACCACACTTGATTTATGTCAACCGTTTTTAGTATTTTTGCACACATCAAGACAGAAAAGACATGGATACATTATTAAGAGAGACTGTAAATGCTGTTGTAAATTCCCGCTTTCCGGAAATGAGTATAGAAGGAAGACGACAGATAGAAAGTATACTGATTCGTGAAGAATTTCCCAAAGGAGCAATAGCGCTGAATGAAGGAGAAGTAGCTCATGAAATCGTATTTGTCGGCAAAGGGATGCTTAGGCAGTACTATTACAAGAATGGGAAAGACGTGACCGAACATTTCTCATACGAAGGATGTATCGTGATGTGCATTGAGAGTTTTCTGAAACAAGTACCCACCCGGCTAATCGTGGAAACCCTCGAACCTTCCATTATCTACCTGTTCCCTCGCGACATGATACAAAAATTGGCAAAAGAGAACTGGGAAATCAATATGTTCTACCAAAAGATACTGGAATACTCCTTGATTGTGTCACAGATTAAAGCAGACTCCTGGCGCTTTGAATCCGCCCGCGAACGCTATAACCTCTTGCTCGAAACACATCCGGAAATTATCAAACGTGCACCTCTGGCACACATCGCCTCTTATCTTTTGATGACACCGGAAACACTAAGCCGCGTGCGCTCCGGTGTTCTATGATTTTAGCGGCTTTTCCGGTATTCTTTAGGAGACATACCAGTGTAATGCTTGAAATACTTTCCAAAGAACGACTGGTTGGCAAAATTCAGCCGATCGGCAATCTCTTGTATATTCATACTTGAAGAATTCAGAAGTGCTTTCGCTTCCAGAATCACCAGTTCGTCTATCCACTCCCCCACCGTTTTTCCGCTGACCTCTTTTACTACTCCCGAAAGATGCTTCGGCGTCAGACACAACTGGTCAGCATAGAATTTCACGCTCCGTTCAGACTGGTAAGACTCCACTAAAGACTCATAAAAACGTTCGAAAATATATTCTTTCCGGCTTTTATTTTTCATGGTAGTAGCATTGGCTGGCACATGATTGGTAAAGATATTACAAAGTTCAAAAAAGAACCCTTGCATCAAGCCCATTACCACTTCTTTACGATATAAAGCCTCCTTATTCTTCAACCGTTTTCTGATAAATGCATGATATTCCTTCACAGTCTCCTGCTCCTGCGGTGTAAGATTGAAACACGGGTAATCTTTCAGATAAAAGAATAAGGAAAGCACATTACTGATCTTAGGCAATGTCTCCAACAAGTTCTTCGACACAGCAAAGAATATCGCTTTAAAGTCGGAACTGAAACACCGCTGTTCGACAATCTGATTAGGCAGCGCGATCACCATTAATCCGGGGAACAGTTGGAACTCACGTAAACTAATATTAAAAGTACCAGTACCTTCCAGGCAAAGACCTACCGTCAACACCTCCAGTTTAGTCGGTCCATTATACAACGATATAACGCTCTCCGTATCGAAGAGCGCTATATCATTATCAACAACATCAATGTTGCCAGAATCTATATGTTTAGAATGAACTACCGAAGAAATACCTACTTTGGGAACATTTTGAATATACATACTCTCTCTTTTTTGCGACAAATATACCAGCATTTAATCAGATATACAAGCCGTTCAAGAGTATTATCAGACATAATGAACACTTTTAGTTACTTATTGAACAGACCGGAATAAATATACAGAATCACGTTGGGCAGCCGGCACTGTCCATTTCTCCGGAACAAACTTCCACTGATTCAGGGCTTTGGGGTTCATCGTACCTTTCTTTTCGATATAATTCATCAAATAGAAACGAAGATCTTTATCTGTAGAGAAAATTATGCGGTCCTTCAAATCCTCCTGCGGAATACCCGATCCTTTCGTCAACAGTTCTCCACCACCATTACCACGATAAGAATTTAAGGCCACTTTATATATCTTATCCATACGGAAAGGAGAACCGTCCGCCATGCTCGTAATCGTAATCTTTTCTCCCTTCGGTTTTGTCACGTCCACCGTATAAATAATGCCGGAAGCCGAGTCGAAATTAAAACTGAAGTTCTGGAAAGAAGCCCTGTCTTCCGCACCTTCCCGAGGTTTCTTCTTGAACCAGAGCAGATGATCTTCCGGTGACTTCATCTGGTTCGTCCACATATAATAAGACATCTCCAGAAAATCCTTAATCTCCTTTCCGGACAACGTCATCACATACAGCATATTCTCATACTTATACAAGTTGAACATATCACTGACAAACACATCCCCTTTCTTTATCTCCGCATCAAACGAAAGCGGAGCGGCAAAAGAGATGTCAGCTCCGGTTATATCGAGCTGTAAAGTATGTATCAAATCAATAAAAGCAGAAGGACCGAAGAAAGCAGGATGAGTAGAGATACTCTCGGTAAAAGTGCCGATCTTCTTGGATACAAACTTCTGCACCGTCTCATATTGCGGAGCAAAACGCTTCATGAAATCCTCGCTGATTCCGTAAGCTTCCGTTTCTGTCAACTCCCCTTTGACGTCCTTGCTCTGCACCTTTCCATCTTTCAGTTTCAAGGTCACATCGACATTAGACAATACAATTCCATTGCTGGCCGGATCGATAATCAACACCGAATCTCCGGCTACATTCATCACCTTCTTACATTCGCGGGCATGATCGTGCCCCATTAACACGATATCGAATCCCGGCACATTCTTCGCTACGTTAAGAGAAGCATTCTCATTGTATTTGCCCGACATTTTGAAAGCCTCCTGTCCGGCATGAAACAACCCGATCACCAAATCCGGATTCTCTTTTTCACGGATAATCTTCATCCATTTGCGTGCCGTCTCTTCCATATCGTCGAAACGCAAGCCTTTCCACAGATTTTCAGAAAGCCATGCAGGGATGGCAGGAGTAATCATACCCAATACCACAATCTTCACGCCATCACGTTCCAACACCTTATAAGGAGCCAGATGGGGTTTTCCCGTAGACGTATCAATGATGTTGGCACCCAACACAGGGAAGTCACAAGTGGCTATCCAACGGTCGAACACAGCACGTCCCGTTTCCACATCATGGTTCCCCATATTACCGGCATCATATTTCATGAAATTCATCATTTCCGAACAAAGATGAGGAGACACCGTATCTATATAATTATAGTAATAGGCAGTAGGCTGTCCCTGCAAAATATCACCATTATCCAGCAATATCAGATTCTCTTTATACTGTTCACGCTCTTTCTGCACGAAAGAATAAATACGTGCCAGACTACCCTTCCACTCGTGGCGGGTTATAAAATTGTAAGGATAATAATTACCATGTACGTCACTCGTTTCCACAATCTTCAGCTTCACCACCTTTTCCTGCGCCGCAACAGACAGTACGAGACAGAAAAGCAAGCCATAAATAAATCCTATTCGTTTCATTCTTTTTCTATATTTAGCGGATGCGAAAATACGAACCGTGCCCCACCGGTATAGTCAGGATCGATCCATATACTTCCTCTCCATTTATGCACAATCAATTTACAGATAGACAATCCCAATCCGGTTCCCTGGGCGTACTCATTCAGCTTTTCAAAACGCTCGAACACAAGTCCCTGTTTTTCTTTCGGGATACCGCATCCGGTATCCGTTACCGAGAAAATAGCCATTTGCTTTTCCTCATTCACAGAAAAGTCCAAGGTAATCTTCCCGCGTTTCGTAAATTTGTCGGCGTTGGACAGCAGATTAATGATTACCTGTTGCATACGCTGCACATCCGTCACCATCCGGAAAGTTTCAAAAGAAGTGGAAAACAAGAACTGATTGTCCAACGACTGCCGTGAAAAACTAACAGAGGCAACCACCTGACTACACAACTGCACCACATCACATTCCTCCCACGTCAAAGTCACCCGGTTCGCCTCCAGACGTGAAAGATCGAGAATATCATTAATCAGACGAAGCAACAAATCCGAATTGGTTTTGATAATCTTATAATAAGACTGCTGTTCATCCTCCGTGCTACCGCCCATTGCCAGTACATCCGAAAAGCCGACAATCGAGTTCAACGGCGTCCGTATCTCATGACTCATATTGGCAAGGAAAGCACTCTTCAGACGATTAGACTCTTCCGCCCTGTCTTTCGCTACACGCAAATCCTTCTCCGATTTCAGAAGCTCGTCTTTCAAACGTTTCGTACGGAAATAATAGAAAAGAGAGATACATAAGCCAAGTACCAGAATCACGAACAAAGCACAAGCAGACCATATCTGATAAGTATATTGCTGATAGAACGAAACCGGTTGGTTGACAAGCTGCACTTTAAAAGGCAACACGCTTGGGCGCAGCCCCCACTCTTTCACCTTCCGGCTATCCAATACCGCTTTAGAGCCAATGATCGAAAGATGCTTCCCCGTATCCTCCGGGTGCTGATCCATCCGTATGGACTCCATAGCCATTTCTCCTCCCACTTTCCGATAATCGGGCAGCACTCCTCCTATCGCCCAATATCCAAGGCTCACCGATGAAGGAGTAAAAGCCGGGATGGTAGGAGTAGCCTCCATCATGGCATACGTCGCATTCCGCATGAAATACCCCTCGTTCATATCCACACGCCACGTTCCCACCAGAATAACCGTATTTTCGGGCAGCTGTCTCAATTCCTCAACGATGGTATAAATAGAATGTCTCCGGCCGTCCATCAAAATCAAATCCAGATCGGGGAACTTCTTCATTTCTTTTCGTACCAACGCTTGCATAGTCACTCCGCCATAAGTGTTGTCCGAGATAAAGGCAATGTGTTTTGTTTTCGGATAGAAAGCTTGAATCATGGAGATATTACCTTCTATATTATATTGATTGATAAATCCCGATTCCAGTTCGGGAATATCCAGATGATCTTCAAAGATATCGACAGATTCGGGCATCCAGCAATCAAGGTTTTCCACCGTATCTTTTGGCAATATCACCACATTACTACTGGCCAGACTGCACATCACCGGCACTTTCACCTGCATTTCATCCCTCTGCGACAAATAGGCAGCCCACGCTTCCTGTCCTAATAAAATAATTTGTGCCGGATGCTTTTCTCCCTGATATTTAGCCAGAATCTGCGCCATCATCGCGCTCCATAACGGAGCCTCCGAGCAACTTTTACAGTTCATGTTTTCGATGACAATGTCGCGCTGTCCTCCCAACTTACTATATTCATCCATATAATCGGAAATAGTGACCGAAGTTTGGTGCGCTGCCGGATTATAAGAGCAAATAATCAGAATAGGTTTCTTATCTTTAGAGACAGCCAATACTTCCGTTGACTGCAGAAGCCAAAGGAAACAGATAAAAAGATATCCAAGACGTCCCAGCATAATTATGCAGTTTTGATGTGTTAATTCATTAATTGAGTTGCAAATATAGTAAAACTTGTCGGGTTTAGCAGATTTATATGTATTTTTGTCGCTCATTTACTCTCAAAAAATACAAATTATGGAATTATTTCACAAGATGATTTCCGGTTTTCTGGGTATACCGGAAAGACAAATAAGTAGTACGCTCCATCTTTTGGGTGAAGGTGCTACGATTCCCTTCATCAGTCGTTACCGTAAAGAAGCCACCGGCGGACTGGATGAAGTGCAGATAGAGCAAATAAAAGAGCAACACGATAAGTTGTGCGACATAGCCAAACGGAAAGAAACGATTCTCGGCACCATCAACGAGCAGGGAAAACTGACTGCCGAACTGGAGAAACGTATCAACGACACCTGGAATCCGACGGAACTGGAAGACATTTATCTTCCTTATAAACCCAAGCGGAAGACACGTGCTGAAGTAGCCCGCCAGAAAGGGTTGGAACCGCTTGCCACCATCCTGATGTTGCAAAGGGAAAACAATCTTAGTACCAAGGCTGCCTCCTTCGTGAAAGGAGACGTGAAAGATGTGGAAGATGCCCTGAAAGGCGCCCGTGACATCATTGCAGAGCAAGTGAACGAGGACGAACGTGCCCGCAACGCGGTACGTAATCAGTTCAGCCGCCAGGCAGAGATTAGTGCCAAAGTAGTGAAAGGAAAAGAGGAAGAAGCGGCAAAATACCGGGATTATTTCGATTTCTCCGAAGCACTGAAACGTTGCACGTCCCACCGCCTGTTGGCCATCCGCCGGGCAGAGTCGGAAGGTCTGCTAAAAGTATCCATCAATCCCGACGACGAGGCATGTATCGAACGCCTGGAACGTCAGTTCGTACGTGGCAACAACGAGTGTAGCCAGCAGGTGGACGAAGCCACAGTCGATGCCTACAAGCGTCTGCTCAAGCCCTCCATCGAAACAGAATTTGCCGCTCAATCCAAAGAAAAAGCCGACGAGGAAGCCATCCGGGTATTCACCGAGAACCTCCGCCAACTTCTTCTCGCCCCTCCATTGGGACAAAAACGGGTGCTCGCCATCGACCCCGGATTCCGTACGGGATGTAAAGTTGTCTGCCTCGACGCACAAGGCAATCTGTTGCATAATGAGAATATCTATCCGCATCCTCCGGTGAACAAAACAGGAGAAGCTGCTTCCAAACTCCGTAAGATGATTGAGGCCTATCAGATAGAAGCCATCTCCATTGGCAACGGAACAGCAAGCCGTGAGACAGAAGATTTCATCAACAGCCAGAGTTTCGACCGCCAGATACCCGTGTTTGTAGTCAGTGAGCAGGGAGCTTCCATCTATTCGGCTTCGAAGATTGCCCGCGACGAGTTTCCCGATTATGACGTAACGGTGCGTGGAGCAGTCTCCATCGGCCGCCGCCTGATGGACCCGTTGGCAGAATTAGTAAAGATAGATCCTAAATCCATCGGTGTAGGTCAATACCAGCACGATGTAGACCAGACAAAGCTGAAAAAAGCGCTCGATCAGACAGTAGAGAATTGCGTGAACCTGGTCGGTGTAAACCTGAATACGGCAAGTAGCCATCTATTGACTTATATCTCCGGACTGGGACCGCAACTGGCTCAAAATATCGTCAACTACCGGGCGGAAAACGGAGCTTTCGGTTCGCGGAAAGAGTTGATGAAAGTTCCTCGCATGGGTGCCAAGGCTTTCGAACAGTGTGCCGGATTCCTCCGCATCCCCGGAGCCAAGAATCCGCTGGACAACACCGCCGTGCATCCGGAAAGCTACCACATCGTAGAGCAAATGGCCAAAGACCTGAAATGTACCATCGACGAACTGATATCCGACAAGGAACTCCGCCGGAAGATTAACATCTCCGCCTACATCACACCTACCGTCGGTCTGCCCACCTTACAGGACATTCTGCAGGAACTCGACAAGCCGGGACGTGACCCGCGTAAGGCTATCAAAGTCTTCGAATTCGACAAGAACGTGCGCACCATAGCCGATTTGCGCAAAGGAATGATTCTTCCGGGCATTGTAGGCAACATCACCAATTTCGGGGCGTTTGTCGATATAGGTATTAAGGAGAACGGATTGGTGCACCTCTCGCAATTAGCGGAACGGTTCATTTCCGATCCAACGGAAGTGGTATCCATCCATCAACACGTCATGGTCAGAGTGATGAATGTAGATTATGACCGGAAACGGATTCAGCTTAGTATGATCGGGGTACAGCAAGACTAATTGCTTCCCTTTTTTCTCCCCACCACACGATCAGAATCGTAAAAACAATCATAAGTACTGTGCAAATGAGCGAGCCTTCAAAACCGAAGGCTCCGCCATTCAGTACGTTTTCTTCGGGCATACGCAAAGTCAGCATACTGGTGGTGAAGTTGTTTCCGCTTACCTGATAACCGAGGATGGGGCCTTGAATCCAATTCCAGAAAAGATGAAGCGAGATAGGGAAACACAGATTCCGGGTATAAAGATAGGAAGCACCCAGCAACATACCGGCAAGTAAGAGATTAAGCATCGGTAGGAAAGCTATTTCTGGATTAAAGATATGCATAAACGCGAATAATGCCGACGAGATGAAGAGCGCCAGGAATTTATTCATATTAGTATGAAGCAGACGTCCGAGGATATAGCCGCGCATCAGAATTTCTTCAAACAACGCCACTAACAGGAAAAACACCCACGACCCCAATAAATCCAACGGCTTAAACTGAAAACCGGTGACTTCTATTTCTCCCAAAACAACAGAGATTCCGAAACCCAGCAAATAGAGCAAGATTGCCATCAGAAGTCCATACCACAGTCCACTGGCATGTCCTTTTAAAGAAAGTCCCAAATCAGAAAACGGACGACGTTCGAGACGAAGCAAGATTACGGCAGCAGTAAGAACAGCCAAAAGCATACTGGCCTCCACGAAAATATACCCTACTACTCCCGGATGACGAGCCTCCACTCCAAGAACCAACGACAAGCCTCCGCTAACCAGTGTCCCATACAATCCAATAAATATGAAAAGTACTACAATAAACAGCGAGATACATGCCCACACAGGAAGTCTTTTGGGTTCTTTCTTCCCATCTATGTTGTCTGCCTCCATTTTTACAATTTGTTAATCCGGCTACAAAATTAGATATAAAACATAAAAAAACATCATGTATTCTCTATTTTTCCTATATTTGTCAGAACAAATCTACAAAATTATGAAAATTAAACTACTATTGATAAGTTTCTTACTGGCCGCTAATGCATTAGGAGCCGCCGCCCAAGTGAGTAAGACGTATTATGTGAGTAAGCCCGGTACGCTGATTTCCATGATGACTGAAGAGGAAGCCAACAGTGTCACCCACCTCACACTGACCGGAAAACTGAATGCAGAGGACTTCCGGCATCTCCGTGACGAATTTGCCAATCTGAAAGTATTGGATATTTCGAACGCAGAAATCAAGATGTACAGCGGAAAAGCCGGTACTTATCCCAATGGAAAATTCTACATTTATATGCCGAACTTCATCCCTGCCTATGCTTTCTCGAATGTGGTAGGCGGAGTGACCAAAGGTAAAGCCACTCTGGAGAAAGTGATTCTTTCGGAGAAAACGAAGAATATAGAGGATGCCGCCTTCAAAGGTTGCGAGAATCTGAAAATCTGTCAGATCCGGAAGAAGACAGCTCCCAACCTGTTGCCGGAAGCATTGGCAGACAGCGTTACCGCCATCTTCGTCCCTCTGGGAAGCAGCGACTCTTACCGCTACAAGGACAGATGGCAGAATTTTGCTTTTATCGAAGGCGAACCGGTAGAGACTACCCTGCAAGTGGGGGCAATGGGTAAACTGGAAGAAGAGATCCTGAAAGCCGGACTGCAACCCAGAGACATCAACTTCCTGACCGTTGAAGGGAAACTGGATAACGCTGACTTCAAACTTATCCGTGATTATATGCCGAATCTCGTATCGGTTGATATTTCCAAGACGAATGCAACGGCTATCCCCGACTTCACTTTCTCGCAAAAGAAGTATCTGCTGAATATGAAATTACCTCATAACCTGAAATCAATCGGACAGCGTGTATTTAGTAATTGCGGTCGCTTGTGCGGCACGCTGGAATTACCGGCCAGTGTAACGGCTATTGAGTTCGGTGCTTTTATGGGATGCGATAATCTCCGCTATGTGTTGGCTACCGGAAATAAGATTACGACGCTGGGTGATAATTTGTTCGGGGAGGGAGTTCCGAGCAAGTTGGTTTATAAGAAATAAAAGAATTGAGGGCTGTCTAAAACTTCAACTTACTAAAAACAGCCCTTTTCTTATTTAAAAGAAACATGCTTTTGGCCAATTTTAAGCAGAATGAATATATTCATGATTATTTCACATATAGATTGTTTCCTCTTCCTAAAGCATAGCTTTTGCCCACCTAAAGCTAAGCTTTCCGTTCTCTAAAGCTATACTTTTTACTTATACTAAAAGAAGTTTCACACTTCTCCTACAAAAAACTCATTTCTCTATTCTCCTTCACCTTTCTTCTGAACTCCTGATAAATAAGCTCTCTACGGGTGAAGGTAGAGTTTTTCATCATTACATTCATCGTATTGCATATGTAAGCGTCTCCGCGATTCTATCTTGTCGCCCTTTTTTCATTCTTATATTTTTGCTATGTATAAAAATGAAGCATTATGGATTTAGCAGAAAATCGATTTGGAAAAACTTGGAAACATTTCCTTGAAACATTGAAAGTAGACTACAATTGTCCTTTAGCCGATGTTTGCCGCGATCAGCATACCACTTTTGGTGGTATGAGTTCCTGGATGTCCAGACGGGGCTATAGCGTTAAACAAGCCAAGGCAGATGTGGTCCGTGATTATTATGGCGGCGTTGAACCCTCCCAACCGACAACTTCCTCTCCTTTATTCACTCAAATAGCACCCGCCATGTTGTCGGAAGAAGAGTTTAGTCTTGCCGGGATCACAATCACCTTTAACAGTGGAACCACCATTTCGGTCAAACGGGCCACACCCGGTGGTGTGATTAAAATGTTGCGCGATTACGAAAGAACGGAGGGAGATCTATGTATTCTCTAACATCAGCCAATCGCTACTATCTGTACCAGGGCTTTGTTCGTATGAACCTTGGCATTGACGGTTTATTCAAAATTATACGATCGGAAATGAAGGACTTGTCTCCCGTTTCCGGAGATATCTTTTTATTCTTTGGTAAAAACCGACAAAG
>NZ_GG774949.1:1056113-1058619 GCF_000162555.1 Bacteroides sp. 3_1_23 | reverse complement strand
TTCTATCTTGTCGCCCTTTTTTCATTCTTATATTTTTGCTATGTATAAAAATGAAGCATTATGGATTTAGCAGAAAATCGATTTGGAAAAACTTGGAAACATTTCCTTGAAGTATTGAAAGTAGACTACAATTGTCCTTTAGCCGATGTTTGCCGCGATCAGCATACCACTTTTGGTGGTATGAGTTCCTGGATGTCCAGACGGGGCTATAGCGTTAAACAAGCCAAGGCAGATGTGGTCCGTGATTATTATGGCGGCGTTGAACCCTCCCAACCGACAACTTCCTCTCCTTCATTCACTCAAATAGCACCCGCCATGTTGTCGGAAGAAGAGTTTAGTCTTGCCGGGATCACAATCACCTTTAACAGTGGAACCACCATTTCGGTCAAACGGGCCACACCCGGTGGTGTTATTAAAATGTTGCGCGATTACGAAAGAAAGGAGGGAGATCCATGTATTCTCTAACATCAGCCAATCGCTACTATCTGTACCAGGGCTTTGTTCGTATGAACCTTGGCATTGACGGTTTATTCAAAATTATACGATCGGAAATGAAGGACTTGTCTCCCGTTTCCGGAGATATCTTTTTATTCTTTGGTAAAAACCGACAAAGTGTAAAAATACTGCGTTGGGATGGCGATGGCTTTCTTCTGTACTACAAGCGCCTCGAAGGTGGAAGTTTTGAGTTACCGACATTTAACCCCAATACAGGCAATTACGAGATTTCTTATCAGGTTTTGTCTTTTATCTTAAATGGAGTGTCATTAAAGTCTGTACGGTTGAGAAAACGTTTTAGGATCTAATTCAACATTCTGATTATTAGATATTTGCGCTAAAGATATCATCCGGTTTATTTGGCCAATTCGTTGATTTTTTATATCTTTATGCCATGAAAAAGGATGAGATCATAGAGTTATTGAAGGAACAAATCAAGGGATTACGAGATGACAACAACAGACTCTTGGACCAAATAGATGCTTTGATAAAGGAGGTTTCTTCCCTTAAAGAGGCACTCCTTCAAAAAGGCGAATCTCTTAGCAAGCAACAGCGCCTTACTAAGGGACTCGCCAAACTTGTATCCAACACATCCGAACAGCAACAGGCTCCCCAATCTGCCATATCCGAAGAAGAGCGGCAGAAGATAGAAGCGGAAAAAGCAGATAAGCGTAAAGCAAGAAAGAACAATGGGGCCAAACGTGACATGCATTATGAGATGGAGGAAGAAGAACATGTCGTTTATCCCGATGATCCCGATTTTAACATCAATAAGGGCCGGTTGTTTACCACTGTTCCCAGAATATGCGTCCGCTATGAATGTGTACCCATGCGCTTCATCAAGCATGTCTACAAGATACACACCTATACGCAAGAAGGTCGCCTGTTTGAGGGAAAAACACCGGCTTCGGCCTTCTTGAATTCCAGCTATGACGGTTCATTTATTGCCGGATTGATGGAATTACGTTATATACAATCGCTACCTGTTGAAAGAATCATCAACTACTTCGAGAGTCATGGCTTTACGCTGAAGAAACCTACGGCTCATAAGTTGATAGAGAAAGCCTCAAACCTCTTCGAAAATCTTTATAAGTGCATCCGGCAGACAGCTTTGAGTGATCCTTATAAGGCAGCCGATGAAACCTATTACAAAATACTCGTCCCGGAAAAGAACAGCAAGGGAAAAGGAGTCAGGAAGGGATACCTTTGGGTGGTTGTCGGCATAAACACCAGGATGATATACTTGCTCTATGATGACGGCTCCCGGTCTGAAAGAGTTATTCTTAACGAATTAGGCAGTTGCAAAGGTATCATACAAAGCGATGGTTACTCACCTTACCGGAAGCTCGAAAGCGATGCTTATCCCAATATCACACGCATCCCGTGCTTGCAACATATAAAACGGAAATTTATAGATTGCGGTGAGAAGGACCCGGATGCAAAAAGGATCGTGGAGCTGATAAACGCACTTTATCAAAACGAGCATAAGCATAAAGTTGGGGTTGAGGGATGGACGGTAGAACAGAATCTTATGCATCGAAAAAAGTATGCGCCGGACATACTCGGAGAAATAAAAGATGTGCTTGATGAAATAGAAGAACGGGGGGATTTGTTACCTAAGAGCGAACTGCAGGAAGCCATTACCTATCTTCGCAATGAGTGGAATGCAGTGGTGGACATCTTTAATTATGGTGACACTTATCTGGACAACAATATGGTTGAACGGATGAACCGGTACATATCCTTATCAAGAAAAAACTCATTGTTCTTCGGCAGCCATAAGGGGGCCGAACGAGGCGCCATACTCTATACAATAGCACTCACTTGTAGGATGCATAAAGTGAATTTATTTGAGTATCTCACGGATGTGATAAACAGAACAGCCGAATGGCAACCGAACACACCAATTGAAAAATACAGGGAACTGCTTCCTGACAGATGGGAAAAGGCTAATGACTAAAAAGGGATCATTAGCCTTTTTATTTTAATACACTATATAGAATCGCGGAGA
>NZ_GG774949.1:959403-1055882 GCF_000162555.1 Bacteroides sp. 3_1_23 | reverse complement strand
ACCTAAGAGCGAACTGCAGGAAGCCATTACCTATCTTCGCAATGAGTGGAATGCAGTGGTGGACATCTTTAATTATGGTGACACTTATCTGGACAACAATATGGTTGAACGGATGAACCGGTACATATCCTTATCAAGAAAAACTCATTGTTCTTCGGCAGCCATAAGGGGGCCGAACGAGGCGCCATACTCTATACAATAGCACTCACTTGTAGGATGCATAAAGTGAATTTATTTGAGTATCTCACGGATGTGATAAACAGAACAGCCGAATGGCAACCGAACACACCAATTGAAAAATACAGGGAACTGCTTCCTGACAGATGGGAAAAGGCTAATGACTAAAAAGGGATCATTAGCCTTTTTATTTTAATACACTATATAGAATCGCGGAGACGCTTACCTAAAGAGAGGTAAATCGTCGGCAACTCTGTTCTAATATTATACTATTCATACACATAATTTCCAATCAATAAGTTTCTTTTCTGATCACAAAGATACAAAATAAAAAGTCGTTTGTCAAGTTCTTATTTCAAAACACTCCATCTATTAGTTATAAAGCAGCTATACAAAAGCACGAAATTGGGACAAACCTCTCTATTGTAACGTGATCTATCCATTCTGCGATTATAGCAAAGGAGTGCAGTGGCCCAATGTCATCCAGCCTCGTCCGGCAGATTATACTTTCGCTTCCATGCCCAATCCGGTAGGTAGCTATCGGAGGGATTTCACTCTGCCCGATTCATGGAAGGGGAGAGATATATTCATCCGTTTCAATGGTGTAGAAGCTGTTTTTTACATCTGGGTAAACAGCAACCGGGATTGCCAATCGAAAGACATTCAATAAACAGCTCTCTTTATAGGTAATTCCAAGATATGTTTTCCTGCTTCCAAATTTACTGCACGCTCTCCTTTCACATTGTCGGGTGCATAAAAGGTAGCAGTGCTATTTGCCAGAACAGTTACATGATAGACAATACGGTTCTTTTTACGTTCCCATTTAGAGCAGATTTCCCCATAAGGTGATTGATATCTGGCTTCGAACTCATTTAATCCACTGGGGAAATTAGGCCGAAGGAGAATATGTTTAAATCCGGGATTTTCGGGGTCAGGGAAGATTCCACCCAATCCTTTATAAAACCATCCTCCAATTTCACCAAACATCATGTGATTGTCCGATATGTCACGTGTGGCGTTCAAATCCCAGTTCTCCAGTAATGTGGTAGCACCATTGGCAATCCAGCAGCCCCATGATGGATAAGTGTCTTGTGCAGCTAATTTATAAGCCGTTTCAGCTTCACCGTTCTCACTTAACGCATTCAATATAGCTTTTGCCCCCAACACACCTACATCCAAATGAAAGCCGGCTGCTTCCACCTGTTTTGCCAGATTCCGGGCTACTTTTCTCTTCAACTCTTCGGGAACAATGCCCCATTGCAAAGGAACGCTCTGTTCCGTCTGAACGCCGCTACCATAAATGCCCGTTTCTCTATTCAGAAACTTGTCATTAATCGCGTTCTTTATCTTATTGGCAAGAGCAGAATAATATTTATAGTCTTCCGTTTTATTAAACATCTTTGCGGCATTGGCAAGTATTTTGGTGTCCACATAGAAATAGACAGAAGAGGTCAGTTCCTTGGAAGAATGTGATTTAACAGGCACCCAGTCTCCTCTTCCCCATGAGGTCAATCCGGTCGGACTGGTGCGATCCACATAGTCTACATACCGCCTTATATTTTCATAACAATCTGCCAACAGTTTATGATCGCCATAAAACATATAAATGTTCCATGGAATAATAGCAATAGTGCTTGTCCAATCCAGTCCATTATCCGTGCCATATCCCCAGCCTCCTGTAGGAATTATATCGGGAAGTACACCATTGGGCTGTTGCTCGTCTCTATGGTCGGCAAGCCATTTCTCATAAACAGTGATACCGTCATAATTGTATAATGCCGTTTCAATAGCAAAATGACCGTCGCCTGTCCATCCGTTCTTTTCACGCTGGGGGCAGTCGGTAGGATACCCCATCAAGTTGGACAAATAGGCATTATTTGTTGCCCACCAAAGACGGTTGATAAGTGCGTTCGAAGTATGAATCGTCCCTTTCTGCGGAACATCACTATGCACAAAGTAGGCAGTCAGACTATTCTCATTCAATACAAGGGGGTTAGTGCTTGTTACTTCCACGTATCTGAAACCTTTATAATTGAATCGTGCCATAAATTCATCCTCTCCCTTTCCACTCAAAACGAGGATGTCCGTTTGAAAAGGATCGAAGTTGTCTACCGGGCGGTGATACACATCAATATTTGACGTATTCACTCGTCCGTTGTCATACAACCGCTCACCATGTTTCAGTCTCACTACAGTTCCCTCTTCCCCGGACACTTTAATGCGGGTGACTCCTGCCATATTGCGGGCAAAATCGAATACATACGTTGTATCATTAAGTTTCTTCCAGGTTTTTACGGGGATTGTTTCTACTGCACGAATCGGCTGCACTTGTTGTGACACCACATTCTGTGAAGGAACAGCCCTATATCCTACTCCATTCCATTTAGAATCGTCAAAGTTCACGGTATTCCAGCCTTTCTGTTCCAAACGGGCGTCGTAATGCTCAGCTGTATAAATGCTATTAAAGATCAATGCGCCGGATGAAGTTTTCCAGTCCCGCTCCGTAGAAACGACTTCAACGGAACCATCCTCATAAGTAATCCGCACATCCATACAGAAAGCAGGACGATTACGCCAAGGTGCACGATGAAAGTCCCACACGGCCATTGACTGATGATTATACCATCCATTGCCCAGCAACACGCCAATCGCATTTTTCCCTTTCTGTATTTGGGAAGTAATATCATAAGTGACGTAGAAATTACGCCTGTCAAACCGGGTATATAACGGGTCCAGCCGGTGGTTTCCAATCTTCTCACCATTGATATACAGTTCATACAAACCTGCTACGGCAATATATGCCCTTGCCGACCGTATCTTCTTTCGTGCATCAAACACTTTCCGGAAATAGGGAGCAGGACGGTAATTAATATCTTTGTTATCGCTAATCCAAGCCCCTTGCCAGTGTTCCATCCCCATCATGCCCGTTTCGAAACTATTAATATCCGAAGAAGATTTCACTCCATCCTTATCCCATACATTCACTCTCCAATAATACTTGGTAAAAGGACGAAGTTCCTGTCCGGAATAGGTAATCAGAATCTGTTCGGAGTCCTTTTTGCCCGAATCCCAGATAGTCCCTTTCCCTGCAATCAACTCAAGAGAGTCTTTGTCTACGATGACTTGACAGGCTGTTTGCCGTGCTCCTTTTCGAGCATCATTCAGCATCCATGATAACCGGGGAGCAGGATTATCTATTCCCAAGGGATTCACCAAATAATCACAAACCAGATTCACTGGTTTACAGCTGCCTGACTCTTGTGAAAATGCTGCTTGCAGCATTAAAAATAGTAATCCCGGTAATAGTGTCAATCGTTTCATTTTATCCAAAAATTAGTTTGTATTTTCTTTCAATCGGATGCCATATTTACATCGCGTGCTAATTTACGAAAAATATTGTATGGACGCTTTATCTACTTGCCTCAAAAAAGCTATATCTTTGCGGCCCGAATATATACTTGACTATGAATAAAGTTAATGGTTTACTATATGGGCTGCTTTCATCGGCTTCTTTTGGACTTATCCCTCTATTTACCATTCCTGCCATGCAAGCAGGGATGCAATTTGAATCGATACTTTTCTATCGTTTCCTGTTTGCCTGTCTGGCGTTAGGCGGAATCTTATTGGTGAATGGTCAATCATTTCGCATCAAAAGGCGGGACATTCCTTCCCTGTTTCTTCTTGCGCTTCTTTATTTAATGTCTGCCGTATTCCTGTTCTGGGGATATAAGTTTATGGCTAGCGGAGTTGCCACCACTATTCATTTCATGTATCCGGTGCTTACCACGTTAATCATGATGCTCTTCTTTAAAGAAAAGAAGTCCGGCTGGCGGATCGCTGCCATTGCATCCGCAGTGGCAGGGGTTTATTTCTTATCCGGCGGAGATACAAAAACGGGGAGCTTTTCTTTCCTGGGACTTTTCATTGTTCTTCTGTCGGCACTCGGATATGCGCTTTATCTCGTCACAATGAGCCAACTAAAAATTGGACAGATGAAGGGGCTACTGCTTACTTTCTACGTATTCCTTTTCGGAGGTATTCTCCTTTTTATCGGAACGGAAACCATCAGCCAGCTTCAACCCATCAGCGAATGGCATACTGCCGGCAACTTGATTCTATTAGCTTTAATCCCTACCGTAGTTTCTAATCTTGCTCTAGTAAGAGCCGTAAAAAGCATCGGCTCCACACTCACCTCTGTGTTGGGAGCTATGGAGCCGGTAACTGCTGTATGCGTAGGTATCTTTCTTTTCGGGGAAGCCTTCACCACAAGCATTGGTGTAGGTATTGCACTGATTATCGCTGCCGTAATCGTTATTATATTAAAACGATAAAAAATGCGGTTTCATCGGAATATTTACTTCATCGACCCATTTTTAATTCCTGAATAAGATGGGCTGCCTTACCGTATTTCTCTATGATAAAGAGCATATACCGCACATCTACCCCGATGCAACGCTGCAAATCTGGTTCGAATACGATATCACTGCTCATTGCTTCCCAGTTGCCATCAAAAGCCAAGCCTAGTAATTCTCCTTTGGCATTAAACATGGCACTGCCGGAATTACCGCCTGTAATGTCATTGTTGGAGATAAAACAAACATTCATATCTCCCTGCGCATTGGCATATCTTCCGAAATCACCGGAAGAAAGCAAACTCAACAACTCCGGCTGAACGGCAAAGTCAATATCACCCGCATGTTCCTTCACTTTCTCAAAAATGCCTTTCACGGTTGTGTAGTAATCATAAGTGGCTCCATCAAAAGGAGTATATCCTCCAACCGTTCCGAAACTAAGCCGCATGGTAGAGTTGGCATCCGGATAAAAATTACGATCAGCATACATCCGGCGCATGGCTGCATTGAACAAACGCTCCCCCTCCTCTATCTGCTCGGAAGCCTCGGAAATGCTTTGATTCATCTCATAATACTTCACAATCAAATCCAGACTTAAGGAAACAGCCGGATCCTCTATGAGATTATAAGTAGTATCTCGCTCCAGAAAGCGTTTTAAGCCTTTAGGAGACGTTATATTGGAAGTTGCATACAAAGAGTCTACATAGGTCTGAATATTCCCGTTGTAGAGCGTATCTATCTTCTCATACATAGCAGGCAGAAACTTTTTATCCACTTTCGACTGATACTCTTTGAGCATGGCAGCAAAAACCTCCTTATCAATGGAAAGATCGAGATTATCATACTTCTCCAGTAACTTTTTCATGCGGGTTATCACCAACTTCTCTTCCGCCTCAAAGTCGAAATTGAGAATTTCAAGAGCGAGCTGCACTAACTCGGGACCATTTATAAACGATTCACCGAAATAAGCCAACGCACGATTGGTTTCACGGCGATTACTATAACTCAACTCTAAAGAAGAAAATAAACGAATCAGTTTCTCTCTCTCTTCCGGATGAGACTGAATCCAGTTACGAAGCTCTGCTTCAGCCACCCGCTTCTTTTCCAACACTTTCAAATGCTTGATGGCTTTATTCGTTCCGATGCTATTCTTCCAATAATTGGAGCTTTCATCGTATTTTGAAGCATACTTAATGCGAATATCCGGACGACGGTCCATCTCCCGTTTCCAGATGGTTTGTTTCACTCCCCGTACATCAATCATTGCCTGATTGATTCCATTCATCATCTCTTCGATACCATACGAGGAAAGGTAACGTTCCGTACTGCCCGGATAGCCAAGCGTCATGCAGAAAGAACCTTCTTTGTATCCATCCAAAGAAATGGGTGCTACATATTCGGGATGATAAGGGACGTTTTCAGGAGAATAATCCGCCGGACCATTCTTGGCATTAGCATAGATACGAAATACGCTGAAATCGCCCGTATGACGCGGCCACATCCAATTATCCGTATCCCATCCGAACTTCCCGACAGAAGAAGGAGGTGCAAAAACCAGGCGGACATCATTATAATCACGATAAACAGAAAGCCAGAATTCATTCCCTGCATAATAAGCATCTACAATACCAGTCAATGTAGAATCCTTTTCGGAGACTTCCATACTGATTACATTCATAATCGAATCAACAGCCACACGACGTTCTGTTTCCGTTTTAGCATGCCGGGCGGCAGACAATACACGTTTAGTAACATCTTCCGTACGAAGCAGGAAACGAACATACAACTCCGGATTCGGCAGTTCTTCCTCAAGACTACGTGCAAAGAAGCCATCTTTCAGATAATCATGTTCCACTGAAGAATGTTGCTGAATACTGCTAAAGCCACAATGATGATTAGTAAACACCAGACCGTCTTCAGAAACCACCACTCCTGAACAGAAGCCTCCAAAACTGACAACAGCATCTGCCAGACATGGTTTCTTCGGATCATATATTTTATTCACAGGCATCTGCAAACCAAGTTCTTTCATTACCCGGTCAGTCTGTTTATTCTTTCGGAGATTTCCCAACAACCACATTCCCTCATCGGCAAATACATTCGACAGACAGAGAGAAAAGACTATCAAGACGGTTAGTCTGAACTTCATATTATTATTTTTAGATTCATTATTCTGTAATCAGCCTCAACTTCTTCGTTCCTACGCGGGCTTTCAGCCATTCGCTGATTTTCTCTTTTTCAGCAACAGACGGATGTCTGGCGAATTTAAGGACAGCCAATGTTACCGTATCCGTCTTCATCGAATCGACCCGCACTTCGAGCGAGTGAGCGATGGAAAGAGTTGTGATGGAAGGATAAAGTACCTTCAATTCGGGTACTAATGTACGGCTCATAGCATCGTACGTTCTGTATTGCTCCAGTGTTGTCTCCAGTTGGGAAATTTTCACCGCCTGTTGTTGAAGCCGTTGCTCACTGTTTTTATAGAAGTCTTCCATGACCATGGCACGGATAGAAGATACATCTACCGCCTCATTGTTCATCCCCTGTAATACAATCAGTTTCGTATCTTCCAGCTTATACTCTTTCAACTTGCTACGAGCAATAGATATCGAAGCGTCAGGCACTTCAGGACCAATCAAAACAACCCGTACTTCTTTATGGTCATAGCTAATTTTCTTATCAAGTACCTGCGTATTCTCAAAGCTCAACTGATCGTTTATAAAACGATTGGCTGCTGCTTCATAGAAAGTGCTCTTTATAATTCCAAATGTCAGATAAACTGCAGGGCACATGGTAAGCACTACAATCAGAACGATGTATTTACGTACGGTCTTCTCACGGGTTTTATCCACAAACTCTTTCCGTTGGAAATGCATCACACGAACACCGAGGAAAGTAGCCAGGCTGATAAAAACAGAGTTGATAAAGTAAAGATAAAAAGCACCCAGGAAATAAATGAGATTACCGGAAGCCAGTCCGTAACCTGCCGTACAAAGCGGCGGCATCAATGCAGTAGCAATGGCAACACCCGGAATCACATTTCCTTTTTCCTTGGTAGAGAGAGCCACGACACCTGCCAAACCACCAAAAAGCGCGATGAATACATCATAAATAGTGGGCGATGTACGTGCCAGCAACTCTGACTGTGAACCGGCAATAGGGGCAAGAAGGAAAAAGATTGTTGCCGTAGTCACACTGAAAGCAGTCGTTATGAGAAAGCTCTTCAAAGAGCGTTTCATTAATTCAAAGTCATTCAGTCCGACAGACAGTCCTACTCCCATAATAGGTCCCATCAATGGAGAAATCAACATGGCACCGATAATAACGGCAGTGGAGTTCACATTCAATCCGAGTGATGCCATGAATATGGCAAAGATCAGAATCCATAAATTGGCACCTTTGAACTCTACCCCCTTACGGATAGAATCCACTGTGGCCAGTTCGTTATCCTTATCTTTCCTCAAGTCCAGATATTCTCCCAGAAAGGACTTGATAGCAAACTTATTACGTTCATCTGTCTTCATAGTTATTTCTTCTTTATAAATCGATTAATAACAGGAATCTGACTCAATGGTAAATCCTTCTTGATAATATAAGCTATAAATAGCAATAAGAGTACGGTACGGAAAGCGAGACGGAGCACTATATTAGGGATAGGAACCTGCTCTCCAATAACGTAAAGTACCGCTGCCAGCAGAACATAAAGTCCCAGGCTCTTCAAGTCATAATGAATCGGGTATTCTTTCTGTCCTATCCAGTAGGATAGCAGCAAGATGACTGCATAGCCTGCAACAGAAGCCCATGCCGAAGCAAGATAACCGTAAACCGGCACAAACAGGATGTTCAATACGACAATAATAACACAACCAATCACCGAGAAGTAGGCTCCCCAATAGGTCTTATCCGTCAGTTTATACCAAAAGGAAAGGTTGAAATAGATCCCTTTACAGATCTCTGCAAGCATTACAATAGCTACTACCCCCAGGCCTTCCCAGTAACCCCTTGCCACCAGATAACGCAGCAAGTCGAGGTAGAACATGACAGCAAGGAAAGCCAGCAAGGAAAATATAAGAAAATACTTCATCGCAGCGGCATACATCTTCCGGTTGTCTCCTTCTCGGTCTTTGCCAAAGACAAACGGTTCGTAAGCATAACGGAAAGCTTGCGTAAACATTGCCATCACCATCGCAATCTTACTGGTTGCTGCATAGATACCCAATTGCACCAACCCTTCCTGCCGGTCTTCAAAAAGAAACGGATAGATCATCTTATCCACAGTCTGGTTTAGAATACCTACCAAACCTAAGATTAATACCGGAAAAGAATATACGACCATTCGTTTCAGCAATACCTTGTCCAACTTATAAGCAAAACCTGTCAGTTCCGGAATAAAGAAGAGCATCTGGACAACCGAAATAATCAGGTTGCTAATAAAGATATATCCCACTAAATAATCCGGATCATAAAACCAGGAGATCGTTGACGGACAATGTACATTCAGCCACGGGCACACCAATAGGAAAAATAAATTCAAACCGATGCCACCAACGATAGAGAGCAGTTTAATAGCAGCAAACTTAATAGGCCGCTTTTTATACCGTAAATAGGCAAAAGGAATGCATTGGAAAGAGTCTAAAGCTACCACAACAGCCATCATCGCTATAAACTCCGGATGATCGCCATAATCCAGTAAATTGGAAATAGGTTGCAGGAATAACAAGCAAAGGAAAACAAAAATCAAAGATACCCCTCCTACCGATAACAAGGAGTTGGCATATACTTTCATCGGGTCTTCTCCCGATTTGTTGGCAAAACGGAAGAATCCCGTTTCCATACCGAACGTAAGCAGTACAAGCATCAGGGCTGTAAACGCATATACGTTTGAAACAACTCCATAACCTCCGGTGGAAGCTGGCAATACCGCTGTGTACAAAGGCACCAGCATGTAGTTAAGGAACCGTCCGACAATACTACTCAACCCATAAATTGCAGTATCTTTAGCTAATGATTTTAGTCCAGCCATGTTTTATTAGTAATTATCATTCAGATTGGTTCAACGTTTCTTCTTTTGTTTGAACAACCAATCCATAAATCCGGGATAATTGAAAGCCGGATTCCAGCTCCCATGATTACAACCGGGGAATTCAATATATTCCACATCTGCACCGGCAGCTTTCAGTGCTTTATACGCTTCGCGAGAACCTTTCACCGGAACTACATCGTCCGCATCTCCGTGAAAGATACGAAATTTCACATCCTTGGCAACCGATAGCCGACTTGGATTGACTGTACCGCAAATAGGAACTGCAGCTGCAAAAATCTCCGGATAACGCACGACTAAATCATACGTTCCCATCGCTCCCATTGAAAGACCGATAATATAAACCCGTTGTGTGTCCACTTCGGGCATTACCAGATAAGAGTCGAGCAACTGTTTAAGCGTTTGCAATATAGGACTGATCTCTTGTCCCACTGGCATTTCTGTAGGGATAAGCGACTTCGGACGTCCTGTATAAGCCCAGTAACCGTCTGTCGGACACTGTGGAATTAGAACGAAAGCGGGATACTTCTCTTGATTGACCGGATTAAGAAACATCTGTCCACCATGAGTCAACTGTTTCTCATTATCATTTCCCCGTTCGCCGGCTCCATGCAGAAACAGTACGAGCGGATACTTTTCACCTGGCTTCACCGATTCGGGATGAATCATCCGATAAGGTAAAGAGTCTCCTTTAGAAGAGACAAAAATATCCCTCCCATATTCCTGTTGAGCCGATAAAGACAAGCTCAAAAAGAGAAAAACAAGTAAAGTAGTCCATTGCTTCATCATCCAACTATGCTTTATAAAGTTCTTTTATACCGTTAATACCACTTGTCACATGACGCTTTATGTTAGTCATTAAACAGCGTTTTTTGACTGTTATAAAGACTTCTTCCCAAATGTTTATAGGCAAGTTCGGTCACCTCACGTCCACGGGGAGTACGCTTCATAAATCCTTCTTTTATCAGGAAAGGTTCGTAAACTTCCTCAATGGTTCCCGCATCTTCTCCCAAAGCCGTGGCAATGGTAGTGATACCTACCGGACCACCTTTAAATTTGTCTATAATGGTGCAAAGTATCTTGTTGTCTATCTCATCCAGGCCGTACTTATCAATATTCAGTGCTTCCAATGCAAACTGGGCGATCTCCGTATCGATAGAACCGGAGCCTTTCACCTGCGCAAAATCACGTACCCGACGGAGCAAGGCATTGGCAATACGGGGCGTTCCGCGGCTACGGGAAGCGATCTCCGATGCTGCACGTACCGAACAAGGCACATCCAGTATGGACGCAGAACGACGAATGATATTGCTCAAAATATCATCATCATAGTACTCCAAATGAAGATTAATACCGAAACGTGCACGAAGCGGGGCCGTCAGCAGACCGCTACGTGTGGTTGCACCAACCAGCGTGAAAGGATTCAAATCTATCTGGATGCTGCGTGCCGAAGGTCCCTTATCGATCATAATATCGATGCGGTAATCTTCCATCGCCGAATAAAGATATTCCTCCACCACAGGCGACAGCCGATGAATTTCATCAATAAAAAGCACGTCGTTCGGTTCGAGGCTGGTCAATACACCTGCCAGGTCACCCGGTTTATCAAGTACCGGACCGGAAGTTACTTTAAAGCCAACTCCTAATTCGTTAGCGATAATATTCGAAAGAGTTGTTTTTCCTAATCCGGGAGGGCCGTGCAACAGTACATGGTCGAGTGCTTCGCCACGCAGACGTGCCGCCTTCACAAAAATGCGAAGGTTTTCCACCACCTTGTCCTGCCCGCTAAAGTCTTCAAAGCTTAACGGACGGAGTGCATTCTCGAAATCCCGTTCTTTTGAAGTAAGCTGATGTTCGCGTATGTTAAAATCTTCCTGTTCCATTTATTTCTTGAAAGTAGGAGACAAAGATAGAGATTTACATTCATTTTCAGTATAAGAAAGACGAAGATTTAGTTTATTTGAAACGTAATAACTACTTTTGCACTATCTATATACACGTTATCAACTATGGTTCTAAATTACATTTGGATAGGATTCTTCGTCATAGCCTTTATCATCGCTCTTATAAAAGTGATTGTTTTGGGAGATACGGAGATATTTACGGCTATCATGAACGCTACATTCGACTCTTCAAAGACAGCTTTCGAGATATCGCTGGGACTTACGGGTGTACTGGCCCTTTGGTTAGGTATCATGAAAATTGGCGAGAACAGCGGATTGATTAATGCACTGGCCCGCTTTCTTAGTCCGGTGCTTTGCCGTCTGTTTCCAGACATTCCTAAAGGGCATCCGGTGTTAGGCTCCATCTTCATGAATATGTCCGCCAATATGCTCGGTCTCGACAATGCCGCCACCCCGCTGGGGTTGAAAGCTATGAAAGAGCTACAGGATCTGAATCCGAAAAAGGACACTGCTTCCAATCCGATGATTATGTTCTTGGTGATTAATACCTCCGGCCTCATCATTATTCCGATCAGCATCATGGTATATCGTGCACAAATGGGGGCTGCACAGCCTACAGATGTATTTATCCCTATCCTGCTAAGTACTTTCATTTCCACTTTAGTAGGAGTCATAGCAGTTAGCATCGCTCAAAAGATAAACTTAATCAATAAGCCTATTCTCCTTTTAATGGGCGTTATCTGCCTTTTCTTTTCCGGCTTGATTTATCTGTTTCTAAGTGTCTCGCGGGAAGATATGGGTACTTATTCTACGCTGATAGCGAATATTCTACTGTTCAGTGTCATCATTCTGTTTATTTTGACGGGAGTCAGAAAGAAAATCAATGTATACGATTCGTTTGTGGAGGGAGCTAAAGAGGGATTTACGACGGCTGTGCGCATCATTCCTTATCTGGTTGCTTTCCTTGTAGGAATTGCAGTATTCCGCACTTCGGGAGCAATGGATTTTCTGGTAGGAGGCATCGGCTATATAGTAGGCTTATGCGGAGTTGACACGAGCTTTGTAGGTGCACTGCCTACCGCATTGATGAAATCGCTTAGCGGTAGCGGTGCAAACGGATTGATGATCGATACGATGAAAGAACTGGGACCAGATTCTTTTGTTGGGCGTATGAGTTGTGTAGTTCGCGGAGCTTCAGATACCACATTCTACATTCTGGCCGTTTATTTCGGCAGTGTGGGGATCACCAAGACTCGTAATGCGGTGACTTGCGGTCTGATAGCAGACTTCTCGGGCATCATAGCCGCCATCTTAATCAGTTATTTATTTTTCTTTTAAATCATAACATTCAATTATGGCTGTAACTTATCAAACAGAAGGCGTAAAAATGCCTGATATCAAGAAACGTGAGACTACGGAATGGATAAAGACCGTAGCTTCTTCTTACGGGAAAAGACTCGGTGAAATCGCTTATATCTTCTGCTCGGACGAAAAGATTCTGGAGGTAAACCGTCAATATCTGCAACATGACTACTACACGGACATTATTACTTTCGATTATTGTGAAGGCGATCGTCTATCAGGTGACTTATTCATTAGCCTGGACACGATACGCACCAATGCGGAACAATTTGGTGCTTCATACGAAGATGAACTACATCGTGTGATTATCCACGGGATTCTTCACTTGTGCGGCATCAACGATAAAGGTCCCGGAGAACGGGAAGTTATGGAAGCTGCGGAGAATCAAGCATTGACCATGCGACAAGCGTAAGCAAGCCTCAACTGCAAACGATTTCAATAAATAAACGGTTTACTAAAACAGACTATACTGCAACATACTGTATAAATTCTGTAAAACGAAGACGCCCCATTGTAATCACTACAACGGGGCGTTTCATTAGCAACAACATGCTAATATTAACACTAAATTATTAAGAGAGAGATTTATTACTTTTTGTCGGGAGTTACTTCCGGAGTAACCAGCTTCTTGATTGATTTCGTATTCAGATACAGAAAAGCCAATCGCGGCTGTGCTTCCTGAACAACCAATTCCAATGAATCAGATGTTACGTAACCAATACGTTCACGCGTCTTATACACTTCTATTTTTCCATCGTCTTCTTTGCTGAATCCTTCTATAATCAAATAGCCGTCCTCATCTATCTTCCATGTTCTAAGATCTAAAGACGGTACGTTGATGGCAGAGCATTTTCCACCTTTTTTAAACTCAAACCCCTTGAGTTCGCCTGTTGATTCATAGGTATAAGGGTTGCACCATTTACCAATAATTTGTTTCTCCACTTTTTTCTGTCCGTAGCTGCTGAATGCAAAGCAAGACAGAGCCATAACTGTCATTAATAGTTTCTTCATTTTAATTTATTTTTCTAGTAAATCATATTTCTGATCAATTCCACGTTCTCGCAAATGAATACCCTCTTTCATCCAACGCGGCTCTTTTGTTCCTTTCAGGTAATAATCAAAGAACTGTTTCATCCGGATAGTCCAGTCTTTCTGTGCAGCCTGATTACCAAGAAAATGCCCTTCACCTTTGTAATTAAGATGCCATGCCGGACGTTGTAAACGACGCATAGCTAAATAAAGTGCACGACCTTGTTCGTAGGCAACAGCCTCATCCTTATCATTATGCCAAATTAATAATGGAGTATGTATCTTATCCGCTTCTACGATAGCAGAGCTTGCCAAATACTTATCTTTGGCTTCCCATAAACTCTTTCCCATACGGCTTTGCCATTCTTCATACATGAAATAACGCGGCAAACCGCTTCCACCACGAATACCCAAATAACCGGTTACCATATCAGTAATAGGAGCCCCGATATTAGCACAAGCGAATATATCCGTCTTCGTCACCAGATAACTAGCTTGGAAACCTGACCAACTATGTCCCTGAAGACCTATTTTTCCCGGATGCGCTATCCCCTGCTCTATCAAGTATTTCGTTCCGCTTACTACTGCATCATAACTACTCTGTCCCGGTGTTCCTATGGTGAAATGCACATCCGGCATAAATACAATGTACCCATTACTTACAAAGTACATCACATCCGCCATTGCGCTACTCAACATAGGAGCGTGATAAGTGTTCAGTCCTCCGGAATGTGTTTCATAGAACTGTACCAGAACGGGATATTCTTTCTTAGCGTCATAATCTTCCGGCAAGTAAAGTATTCCCTTGTTAGGCTTATTCTCATAATTAGTCCATTCCACTAACTTTGCAGTACCCCATTTGTATTCGCTTTGTTGAGGATTAGCGTTCGTTATACGAATCGGATCAGAGAAATCCGATTTACTCCACCACAGATCACGGAATTCTGATACATTCTGACGATTCCAAATACAATACTTCTGATTGTCAGAAAAACGATGAATTGAATAGATGTAAGGACCTTCTGCGAGCTTCTTCAAGCGACCTTTCATGTCAAGTGAATAAATACCTTCATCCATTGTGTTTTCATCCCATACACTAACTATAATCGTCTCGTCCGGATTGAATACTTCTTTGTCAATATTGCTGGTCATTTTACGGATAGATCTCTGATTTTTGCGACCATACCCCTTAGTGATACATTCCGGCTGACGTTCTCCGGTCAAATCGATCTTCCACCAGTCATAAGCATCATAAATCAACACATTATTACCATCAGCAGTCCAACCAGCAATACCATAAGCAGGTGCAGGATTTGGTTTGTCATAAGTTTCCTCGAATATCGGATACCCAATAGCTGTTGAAATATCGGTAACCTCACCCGTTTTTCCGTCAAACTTATTCCATACCTGTGCAACAGGATCATACATCACAGCCCATTTGCCGTTCACCGACCACCTCGGTCTTGTCCGGTAGCTACGTCCTACCAATTGCTTTTCTCCCGTATGTACATTCACAGAATAGATGTCAAACGGCATTTCATTAAGCCAGTCTTTCTGCGAACGATAAGGCGTTTCGTCCGTATAAAGCACATAATGAATCTCTTCCGCACGGTCCGGCTCCAACAAATCAGCATGTCCAGGAGCTACTTCCGTCAATTTTTGGGAAGTAATGTCATAGATATATTTCGAATATTGAGGATGGGAATAACGGCTACGAGTCTGCAAAGTAGGTACTTCATATTCATCCCAGGTCCACAACTCCAGTTCAAAACTCTTATCCGGCTTTATTTCCTCTTCTTTCTTATCTTTATTTACTTTCTCCTGATAAGGTCTGAGTTCCATTGTCAAAAACTTCTGGCTACTTGACAGACTAGCCCGGACAAGTTCCATTCCCGCAGGAATGACAATCTCCTTACGGTCGAATACAAGGTCGCAAGTATTATTCTTCAAAGAGAAATTATACCATAATGAATCCTTCACAGTAAACTCTCCGGTCATCCGTTCTTTGTCAAGACTGAAAGAAGAAAATCCTTTCTTGACAGAACTTTGATAAATAGTCCGGTAGGGACCTACCAACGGGCCATAACACAAAGCATTTCCTTTGGCTTGTTTACGAATAAAAAGAATCGAACGATTCTGATTATACAACGTATAATAGCCTATACTATCAATCTGAAATGCAGTTCCAGTCTTAAGGTGACGTACCACCAAACGATCGAAAGACGGAATATGGTTGACCGTATCTTCCGGTACATTGCTCACAGACACCGAATAAGGAACCCCTTCCACAGGACGGAAAGATTCTTTATACGTCCACTCCGTCTTCACTCCGGAAGGTAACGACATCAATATAGTCTTCATATTTCCGGCAGTATCCGCCTGTTCGTAATAAACAGCTCGGTCTGCATCATAATATTGAATCTGTTCGACATCAGGCAATACTATTTCTTTTCGTGTACGCGAATCAAACAGATGCAATATCTTCGACTCCTTATCATCCGAATTATATTCCATCGGAGCAATGCGATAAGTCACCCATCGCCCTGTCGGGGAAATATCTGGTGATTCGACGCGCTTCCACGACATACAAGCTGCTATATCCAACGGTTTCAATAAATGAGACTGTTGTTCCGCAGACTGATCTTTCGCTTTTTGTTGTGCTTCGACAGAGGTGTATGACAGCAGCACAGCTACCAAAAAGAAATACCTAAAGAAAGAGTTCTTCATATAGTTTATCGTCTTATTTACTACGGTTTATGTCTTCCCAACAGTCTGCACGAGTATCACCCAGTAAATGTTTGGCAAAAAAGCGATACATTTTCCTTTCAAAATACTTATCAGCAGAACCATATCCATGACCAGCCCCCGGAATCACTAACATATCAAAGTCTTTACCGGCTTCAATCAGTGCCTTAGCCATACGATAAGTATGTGCTGGATTGACATTCTTATCCATATCTCCTGTTACAAGCATCAGATGACCTTTCAGGTTCTTAGCAATTTCTGCATTCGACTTCACGCTAAACTTATATTCATACTCTTTCGTCTCATTACCCAGACTGTCTTTCACAACCTTTTCCACTTCTTTCACACCATTATAGCACTCTCCCCAACCACGATTGTAGATATTATTATCATGGTTTCCGGAACAAGAAACAGCAGCCGTATAAAAGTCCGGATAAGTACAAATAGCAGCCGCAGCCATAAATCCACCACCAGAGTGCCCATAAATACCGACTTTCTTACCGTCAATAAACGCATGACGTTGAGCTAACTGTTCAATCGCATATTTATCATCTGCCAGCGGATAATCACGCATATTGCCATAACCATAACGGTGATATGCTTTACCACGCATCGGCGTATCCCCCCTATGTCCTACTGTAATTACAATAAAACCAAGCTGCGCCATACGAGTACAATAACTATCATCCAACGTAAAACTTGTAGGTACAAATCCAAAATAAGGTCCAGGATAAACGACTGAAATAATCGGATATTTCTTTTCCGGATCAAAGTTGGACGGTTTCCACATCACCCCATACAAATCGGTAACATTATCAGCAGCTTTCACGACAAAACGTTCCGGTTTTTTCCAACCTGATGCATAGACCAGGTCCAGATCCGGTTTTGCCAGTTCCATAATCACCTTGCCTCTTCGATCCTTCAACATAATCTTAGGCTCCATATCCACTCTTGAATAGGTATCGACATAGTAATTATGAGATTTCAAGAAATTCACATTATGTTGTCCGTCTTCCGTGCTCAAAGGAGTTACTCCTTCTCTGTCAATGTCAACTTCATAAAGCATGTAATAGAAAGGATTTACTTTTTTATCTTTACCATATCCATACAGATAAACTTTGCGTTTCAGCGTATCAATAGAATTAATATAGCCTGTTACCCATTCACCAGAAGTCATCACATTCTTGAGATTTCCGTCTCCATCATAGTGATAATAATGCCCCCAACCAGTACGTTCTGAACGGAACAGAATATCTTTTCCATCATTTAAGATCGCAACATTACGAGCATGTGGATCACGGTATGGCTTATCTTCTTCATGAATGATTTCTTTCACCTCCAAAGTTGACAGATTAACAGAGCATACATCTACTTCATCCCAAGTACGCTTAGTACGTTCAAAAAACAAGTATTTGCTATCCGAAGTAACATGAAGAGGCCTTATATATTGGTCCTTCCATTTATCTATCTTTGCTTTTTTCACTGTTTTCTCTACAATATCGATAATCGCCAATTCATTCTGAGTAACATACTTGTCACCAGGAAACTCATATTTATACTTTATCAATGAAGGAGAATCTTCCAATGAATTAATTACCCAAAAATCCCGCAACAAACGGTTATCATCACGTACTACATAAATATGACGATTATCCGGACACCAAAGTGCTGTTGTCGGCACTTCTCCGTTCTCCCCCGCTTCTTCTTCACGAGCATAAGAAAAATTTTCCACCCCATCCGTAGTCAACTGTACCTCGGTTGTATCCACTCCCAATGCTTTATTTCCTTTTACATACAGGTTGTGATTCTTAGCATACAAAATATACTTTTTATCAGGTGAAAAAGTCATCCAGCTATAAACGGGCTCTTCCGGCTCCTTCTTTTCTTCCTTCTTCTCTACTAATGTCAACTTGCCCGTCAGACGATTATAGCTGTATCGTTTACTCTTATAATCAAACTCAAACGAGCCTTGGTCTTTGGCAAAAGTTACAGATGAGATATCCAGTTTATTTCTATCTACTACACCTTTGGTAAATTCACTTAACTGCATAGCCATCTTCCCTTTGTCAAATAGAGGTTCACGCTTTCCTGCAGCAGGCATTACATAATAATATTCCTTGCCTGATGTTGTTTGAAACTCAAACCAGAAACTATCTGTATCGTTAATTCCCCGAGGGTAAACCGATAGACTAATATTAGACAATTTACCTCCTAAAGTAAAATCTTGAAATTTATCTGCCAATTCATAATTGGCAAATATATTGCTTGATTTACCAATAGATACCTGAGCAATCATCTGCACCATAGTGCAAGATGTTAGTATAGTAGTTACAAAAAAAACTTTAATACTCATTATAATAATTCTTTCAAAAAAACATTCATATATTAATTAAAACTCAAACCAGAAATAATCAAACCCACGACCAAGTTTATAAAGTGCATCAACAACATTACCAAAGTGGTTATCTTCTATAACTTCATTAGGGAACAGCTTACCTAAAGTAACTTCTTCACAAACCCCAGTAGCCTGATTTTTGGTTTCTTTAACTTCATAAATACTGAATGTTCCATCCGCTAACGCAACTCCCAACTGCCCATTATAACTTGGCATATATGGAGAAGCAGACAAGTCATTAACAGCTAACGATACTATATCACTAGTCATTTCTTCTAACAAAAGCATTGCTTCATTATGGTTAGTACCAGTCTCCGGATCTTGACCATATTGACAATACCATAGTCTATTTCCATCTGCAATTACAACAAACATTTTATTATTAAAAACTGCAATGTCTTTATAACTTGGTATTACCCCTAATTCTTTCTCAAAATATTCAGTCTCTGAAATAGTTGCAACACCTCCTCCATCTTTTCCTTCCAATGCGAAATATCTCAATCCATACGAATTACTACCGGGGTCTTTCATCAGAGCGACCCAAGCAGGAACAGCTGCCGAAACATCATAATCATTTTTCCTTGCACTAGCAGCAGGAATCATATCCACAACTTCTTGAGACATTTTTTGAAAATGCTTCTGATCATTCATTTCTGTAATTTCATAAACATTTCCAGTCAGTTTAGTAGAATTCTCACTGATGGTTGTACTATAATCACTAACAGTAATACCACCGTCATAAATTCCAACTAATGTATTATCTTCCTTCAATGCTGGAATAACGGAACAATAAAGGTCATTAATTTTAAGACTCTGAAACAGTCTACGAAACTTCATTCCATTATTTAACGGAACAGATGTATAAAATCCCGCATGAAAGTCACCCGCATCGATTTTATTATTTAAGAAAATATGCCCATTCTCATTACGAAGTAATTTTGCCGAATATGTCATAGCAGCTTCTACGGGAGAAAAATTATCAGGTAAATCATTATTGAACTCTTCAAAAGTATACAATTCATGTTCCAAAGTATTACCATTCAATTCAGCCCATTTATCTTGCTTTACAAGCAGTTCATCATATACTTCAAGACCCAATGAACTATAGTAATCCATATTACCCAGATTTTCCATTAAACCAATAGGATTCATTCCTAAATTAGGAGTTACATCCATCTTCACTCTATGATACACTAATGAATCACGTGCTTCCTCATTCCCATCTATAGTTGTAAAATAGGTTACAGTGGAAGGAATAATAAAGTTCAAAATAGACCTGTTATCATTTCCTCTAGAAAGAATAGCCCATCCCCGTTGAAACTCTGTCCGAATCTTAACAGTTGTTGATCTCGCAAACTTTACCCCCGACTTATTATCTATCACAGCAAAAGTAATTCGAGCAGTACCACTTTTAGAAGAAGAAAAAGTATAGGATGGGCCTTGTTCATCCGCTAACAATTGGCCATCCAAATACCACTCATAACTCACATCCGGTGCAATACTATCAATTGTAAACTTAAAAGTCGGTGTTAAAGTTAACTTTTCATCTACAGCAATGCTATAATCATCTTTAAGTCCTCCAATAGATTGATATCCTCCTTGAAGCTCATTTAACTTATCATAATTATAATTGTTGTCATCATCCAGACAAGCTGACATAGCTACACATAAGATTGCTATGATTATATATACAAACGATTTATTCATAAACTAACTTCCTTTCTATTACCCTGCAACAGGAACTGTAATCTCTAATTGTGTTTTCTCATCAACCAATGGCCCCAAACCTTGTGCTGCTCTTTCCGCATTAATATCTTTCAAAGTATTTTTCAACTTCAATGCATATTTACGTAGTACTTGTTTGTTCTTGCCATCAAATACCATATCATCCTTTTTCAACTCATCCAAAAACATTTTATATTTATCTTCTAAATATATCCCTAAATAATATTCTTCAACCGAATTGAGAGGAGTATCAGCACCACCTGTATCAGCTACCGACCACCAACTGGGTTTAAATAAACGATCTGTTACAGTAACAATTGCTCTTGAGTATTGTCTTGCTCCCTCTCTTACTTCTTCCTTCTCATCTATTTTTAATGCTAAAATCAATGTATTAGTACTCAATATTTCTGAATTCTTCAATTTTATACAAACACTTCCCGTCAGCTGACCTTTTTCAATCAGACACTCTGTTGGTAATTCATATAAATTGGCAGGTAAAGTTGTACGATCTTCATCTACACTTACAGAAAACTTCAGATCTTTATCCTGCACTTTACCATATACTGAAACCTCTAATGGAATCTCCGGAACTTCGCCCTCATTATAAACCTTAAATGAAACAGTTGTAGTGTCTTTAGTCATATCTTTGGCAAAGATAATATACGAGACGTCATTATCATTGACCATCAAACCTTTCTCTTCACAAGAGATAAAAAAGCTAGAGCAGCAAAAGCATGCTATAGCAGGAATTATAAAATTCTTGATATTCATTTTCTTACTCCAAGTTTAGTTATTTGATATTACTTTCCGAATCAGGTAACGGTAATACGACATATTCTTCCGTCATTGGAATTTCACCACTATCACAAGTCAAAACTTTATTTAGACGTTTAAACATGTATAATGTTTGTCCCTCGCCAAAAAACTCCCGACGTGCATCATTTACAATCATATTTACAAAATCATTCTTAGAAGAAACAGATGAATAATCTACAGTCTTAATACCGCGTCCTTTTTTCACTTTTTCTAAGTAACTTTTTGCTTCAGCTATTTTAAGCAAATCGCCTTCTGTATAAATCGCTTCAGCCGCAATATAATATACTTCAGACATGCGAATCATCGGAATAATCTGATTATTTGCCTTACCGTATTCTGTACTTTCCACTTGTTTATAATATTTCAATGTACGGTAATTATATCCATAGTATTTTGATTCCAACTGATACTTAAAGCGAAAATCATTCTCTTTCTCTATACCATATACAGCATCAATCATTTTACTACTCCAAGACAAATAGTTCTGATCAGATTCTGATTTACCATCAGTCAGATGATTAATCTCACTATCCCAGTCTACTAATTCTGTAGGAGAATACAATGCAAAAATTATATTATCATACATCTTCATATTACCGTTCTTAAAGTTATCAGAAGCATAATAAGATTCGTCGGCTGCAAAATATTTTGTTTTCTCCTCTTCATCTATCAACTTCTTCGCTTCCGCATATGCTTCGTCGTTCATTCCTGCATATAAATATACTCTTGCTAATATGGCTGTTACAGCATAATAATTCAAGCGGTACCCTCTTAACGCAGCAAAAGCACCTTCACCAGCCACTTTTTGCACAAAGCGCCTATCAGGATTAAAATTTGTACTCTCTGTATCTATATCAAATAAAATACGTTGTGATTCTTTTAAATCAGCAATAGCATGTTCCAGACAATAGCTAACCGTTTGTTTATCATTCACATAACTAGGATATTTGTCTACATACGGAATAAAAGTACGTGTATTAGGATTCGCAGCAGGAGCAGGAGCATACATACGAAGTAAATCAAAATGCATATATGCACGTAATCCTATTGCTTCTCCCAAAATCATACGGCGTTCAGTATCGTGATCATAAAATAATGCAGGATCAGCAACCTCTGCCTGCTGTATCAAGTTATTACAGTTGGCAATAATATTCCAAGCTGCATTCCACATAGCATCTGTTGTTGGTGTCAACTCTGAATGCTTATAATTAAAATTACAGATTTTACTCATTGCCTGTCCACTACCACTCGTTGGAGCTCTATTCTTATCATACACTTGTCCCCAAGCATCTATAATCCCCCACGTCAAATTACTTCCATACAAATCAAATGTTGATAATTTACGATAAATACCATTCAATGCTGTCCGGAATCCATCACCTGAAGAAAAAAGATATTCTTCCTTGATTTCATCAGAAGGATATAAATCAAGCCAGTCTTGGCAGGATGAAAACGTTAGTGCCAAGCAGGCTAATGATATGATTGTTCTATATATTTTTTTCATTATAGTAAGTCTTAAAATTGTGCTTTAATTGAAAAATTCACTTTCCATGATTTTGGATAACTTAATCCACGCTCTTGACGGATGGAGTTCCAATTTATAAAGTCACTTGAACTGGCCTCAAGACGAAGCATATTCATACCTAAATACTTCCTTATCCATTCACGTTTGAAATCATAACTCAATGTCAATGCACTCAAACGGATATAAGATTTATCCTGTACAAAACGTGATGTAGGCAAAGTAGTCAATTTACTATCCTTAATATTTTTAAACTGGGCAACATCACCAGGTTTTTGCCAGCGATCTGTCAATACTCGTAAATCCACATTTCCTCGCTCTATCGCTGCATTCTCCACTCGATCTACCAAAGTCTGATTGTACTCTTGCCCTCCCCATTCATATAAGAAAGAAGCAAACAGACTCCATTCTCTATAAGTAAGATTTACACCAAATGCTCCATTAAATTTCGGTTCTGTATTACCCACAACAACTTCTTGCGTAGCATCCCATTTATCGGACACTGTACCATCTCTATTCAAATAGATCTCTTTACCAGTAGTCGGGTCGATACCTAATGATTTAACTGCCCAAATGGATGTCAATGATTGCCCCTCTTCATATTGTGCAATAGGCACAGAATAATTAGCATCTTTCAATGAATAATTTATATTCTGTGCATCCTGCTCCTTTTTATAAAATTCAGCTACACGTTGATTATATGCTTTCTGTGAATCAGATATTTTCAATATTTTATTGGTATTGTGTGCCATATTTCCCCACAAAGCTACTATCCAATCACGATTCCGATATACATCAGTACGTACAGTCAACTCAAACCCCTTATTCATAACTTCACCCATATTACTTTTATAGGTAGAAAAACCTGAAGTATTAGAAAGACTGACATCATTAACTAAATCTATCGTTTTCTCATAATAATAGTCAGCTTCTACTGTTAAACGCCTGTCAAAGAACTGCGTTTCTACACCAATATTAAACTTGTCTGTTTTTTCCCATGTTAAATCCTTATTACCCAAAGCTTTTAATACAGCTCCGTAACCAGTTGCATACCATTCATCGAAAAGAGTTTCATACATTGTAGTTGCTGCATAGGAAGGGAAATTTACTTTTCCCGTACGTCCGTAAGAACCACGTACTTTCAATTTATTCACCCAGTTATTTCCTTTTAAAAAATCATAATTATGCAAGTTTACTCCCAAACCTCCTGAGAAAAAGGGTGCCCACCTTTGATTAGAACCAAATGCAGAAGAACCATCAAAACGTACCGAAACATCCGCTAAGTAAATATCATTCCATGTATAGTTAGCTGTAGCCAATACACTCACCATGCGAGAAGTTCCTTCTGTACGTGTTGGTTTTTTATAGATTTCTGAAGCATAATTTAAAGAGTGAAATTGTCCTGATGAAAATCCACGATAATGGGCACTCGTATTATCCTGCGAACCTGCCGAGGCTTCCCATCCTATAGATACATTTAAATTATGTTTTTTCTCAAATGTACGTGTATAATACAAAAAAGCATTTGCATTCCAGTCTAAATTATTCCCATTAGTTGTATATAGATCCCCTACCTTATCTTCATTCCCACTTGAAGATTCCCCCAGCACACTAGTTTTAGACGATAACGGATCTATAAATTTCTCACTATTAGCATACTTTCTAGTCACACTAAATTGGCCTCTTACAGTCCAATAGTCAGTCAAGTACCAATTTAAACTTAAATTATTTGTAATCTCATCATATGCATTCCAATCATAATTCGCCAAAGTTGCCTCGTATAAAGGATTATTTGCTGCACTATTCCTATCCGTTTTCGAGAAGGCTAGTTGTTCTACTAATATTCCATCTTCATAAGGAGTATCATAAGGTTGCATGCTCGTGTAATCACTGAATGAGCCATAGGGTGATTCAGTTGATTTCGTATGAGTAAAAGACACTGTATTTTTTACTTGAAGGCTTTTCATTCTATAATCCAAAGAGAAACCGACACTATAACGATCGCGAGAGGATCCTTTCATAACCCCTTTTGTTCCATTATAAGAAGCATCCACACCATACCTTAGGTTTTGTGTTCCTCCTTCTACGTACACACTATGTTTATGATCAAAAGAATTTCTTAATGGCAATACTAACCAATTTGTATCCACTCCTTTTCGTATCTGCGCATATTTTTTACTATATGAATTTATGATATTTCCCATATTATCTCCTGCCGATACATCAAACAACCCGGCAAGTCTCTCTATTTCCAACTTCTCGGATGCGTTAGCCAAATTATAATCTCTCAAGTCAGGCATTTCCAAAGTCCCTGTAAAATTATACGACACACGTACCTCACCCGGTTTAGGAGCCACTGTAGTAATGACAACAACCCCATTTGCTGCACGTGAACCATAAATTGCAGTTGCAGCAGCATCCTTCAAAATTGTCATACTTTCAATTCGGGTAGGATCAAGATCATACACCTTCTCTATACTCACTTCAAAGCCATCCATAATGAAAGTAGGCAAGTTAGGATTATTCTCTAAATTTGATTTAGAAAGTTGATCTTTATCCAAATCCCTCACTCCAACTCCTGAACGTCCACGAATATACATCTCTGGTAATGCATTTGGATCTGAACCAAATTGCGTATTTGTCATAAGACGGAAAGAAGGATCAAAAGACTGCATAGCATCAATTACATTAGTTTGCGATACCTTCCGTAAATCATCGCCTGTAATCTGCGTAGAACTACCAGTAAAGCTAGTTTTACGAACATTACTATATCCTGTCACAACCACATCTTCCAGTGTTTTTACGTCATCAACCAAAGTAATTTCAAGACTTTTCCGACGAGTAGCATCCACTTGAAGAGTCTGCTTTTTCATACCAATAAAAGAGATTTCCAAAGTCACTTTGTCACTTTTCACATCCAACGTAAACTCACCTTCGATATTGGTAGAAGTACCCGTACGAGTACCTTTTACGATGACGCTAGCTCCTGGTATCGGTTCCTTATTCGAATCAACAACCGTACCATGGATACGATTATCACGCTTCTCGGTCTGCAATTTACGAACAACAACAATACCATCTTTCACCACATAATCAAATCCCTGGGGATTTAAAATCAACTTTAGAGCGACTTCCCATTTCTCATTTTTTGCATTAATTGATACGGGAGGAACTCCTTTAAACATTTGTGAATTATACAACATATTCACTCCTGTTTGTTTCTTCACTGCATCCAAAACTGTCTCGATAGAGACATTATGCAGATTCAAAGTTACCGTCTTATCCTGTGACGGTAGAGCCCATGTGCTAAATGTGCAACACACTGCCACTAAAAAACATAGTAGCCATCGTTTTTCTCTCATAAATTAATGATTAAACTTTACCTAATATTCTATTTATTCTTACTCTTTCATTCCATCGTATATCAACACTTTCCGGCCACTGATTTTATAAGTCAGATCGCCTGTCAGTTCCAAAGCATCCAAGAAAGAATTGACTGCTCCATAACGTTTCAAACTACCACTGTAAGTTATATCGCGTAGATCCGGCGTTTCATAATAAACCTGTATATCATACCAGCGTTCGAATGTCTCCATAATCTCCCCTAAAGAGCGGTTTTTAAAGTTGTACACACCGTTTACCCAACCGATATATTCGTCCAGATCAACGGTACGTTTCTCTGTGCCATTGGCAGAGACTACTGCTTGTTCGCCCGGCTGAAGAGTTACCGTTCCGACATTCGGTGCAGAGAATTGTACTTTTCCGCGCACCAATGTAGTGTAACAAACGGAAGCATTAGTATAAGCATTCACATTAAACGCCGTACCAAGCACCATCACTTCACCAAGATGAGTTTGTACCACAAATGGATGAGATTCATCCTGCACAACTTCAAAATAAGCCTCACCCTCCAGAGCTACAACCCTGCGTTTACCCGCAAAACGTACCGGATAAGTCAACTTAGAACCAGCATTCAAATGAACTGTCGTTCCATCAGCGAGGATTACAGTATTTTCCCCTCCACGTGGTATAATAAGTTCATTTGACTTAACCGGCTTCTCTTCGACGTTTTTCTCTTCGTGTTGTGTTGTGACGGTTGGTTCATATGACAGCACTCCTTCCTTATATTTTACCTGGACGCCGTCTACTATTACGTTAACTTCTTTCTTATGCACATCAATAATGCTGCCATCGGGTAAAGTCAATTGTGCCTGTTGAACTCCCGGCTGAATCAATGGTCTGCTTTCCTCTTCAATCGAACCATAATTCGACATATAGAAAGATAAACCGATTACTAAAAAAACAACAGCTGCTGCAACAGACCACCAAACCCGGAAAGTACGAGGCTTCTTTATTACCTCCGGTTCCGTTTGTCCGATTTTCTGAAGGAAAGATTCATAGGCTTTCTTTGATGAATAATTTTTATATTCTCCAAATGCAACTCTTAATGTCTCACCATTCTGCAATTGCTCATACACTTTTTGCAAGTCCGGACATTCCGCCAATCGCTTTTCAAGCTCTTGCTGTTCCGATTCATTAGCTTCTCCTAAAAGAGCTTTCTTCATTAAAGCGGCATCTTGATATACATTTTCGAACTTCTTCATCTTATTTCTCCTTTTTAAATTAAACAACTGTTTAATTTGCTTTATTATAGATATACATAACTCACAGAAAGGGTGACAAAAAGATGATATTTTTTTGAGATAAGATTACAAAGAAGAGGATTTTAAGAGTAAGAATATAACATTATGTCACGATATAAAAGGAATCCGTTCGCTTTTAACAAAGAAAACAAATCTTAAGTAATCAATAAAAAGATGAAGATGTATCAAATTGACTTTTTTATCTTTTTAGAGAAATAAACAAAGAATAATAGAATGAACAGAGTCGCCCAGCCTCTCACGAAGGAATTTATAGCTGCGTGTCTTTTGAGTTTTAACAGTATTGATACTTATTTCTAAACGTTCCGCTATCTCTTCCCATGTATGTCCTTCGATTCTCATTAAGATAATCCGGCGTTGCTCGGACGGAAGTTCTTCGATATAGCAATAGAGTTGCCGGATAATTTCTTCTTTCACCGTCAATGCATAAATCATATCTTCGTCCTCCACGCTTTCTTCTTCGGCTAAAGAATTCAATATGGTATCATGAATTTGATTATTGCGTATATATAATAAGGTATTATTATAGCAGGCACGATAAAGATAATTGGTAAGCTCTTTTATATCGGAAAAGGTACGCTTCCCTTCCCATACAGAAATAAAAACGTCTTGCACCAAATCTTCTACCGCATCGGGGACCGGCAATATCTTTGATACATAAACACATAAGGCAGTATAAAAACGATCGTAGAAATCGCCCCACATCTTTTCATCCTTCCGGTTTACTCCCGCTACTATGGTGTCAATTTTATCGTTCATACTGTCACATTACCTGCGAAAAAAGGAAACAGAATTCATAAAAATCGCCGTAACTACTTACTTTTGCGATATTTACGATTGCAAATATATTGTTTTTTTTCAAAAACGCAGACTTTGCCGGCTTACAAAATAGAAAATAAAAAAGTTCTTTCTCATACATAGAGATTTTTTCACTTTCATCTTTCATCTATCACCAGACTTCTTGAAACAGTTTATTCATAGTACTTTCAAGCATGGTGATAGATTGCCGGTAACCTATCACCTTATCTATCATCTATCACCACCATTTATCGCTCTGATTTCTTGCTTTTTCCCTTCAATTTTACCGGGAATCTTGTCCTATGATAGCCACCAGACTTTATTTTTTGATTTCAAATATGAGTCAGACAAGACAAATGCTGACAAAACAATCGTAAGCTATAGGACGGCAGTTCGTATCCCACAAGACGACGATCTGTTTCATGCTTTGAAACACTCTGTTTCATTACGGGAAACACTTTGTTTCACACCGAGAAACAAAGTATTTTTTAAAGATGCGCAAAGATAACGCAACCATGCTAAAAATCAAATAGTTATAAAACATGTTTTTTAGCGGAATTGAAAAAAGAAGCAAAGGAAAGCACATTTGGAAGCGAGTTACGTTACTAAATCGTAACTCGTTCCAAATAGCACCATTAAACAGTGTAATAGATTAAATTTCAGTTAGTTGCCTACTTTTGCATAACACCAAATAACTCAACAGTAATTAAATTTGTAACTAAAAAAAGTTGAGTTATGAGAAGCACCTTTAAAGTGTTATTTTACACAAAGAACCAGTCTGTAAAAAATGGTAAGGCACCCATTATGGGTCGTATCACCATTAACGGAACCCAAGCAGGTTTCAGTTGTAAGAAAGAAGTGTCCCTTAATTTATGGGACGTTAAAGCTAACCGGGCAAAAGGTAAATCCGAAGAAGCCCGCACACTCAATCAGGAGCTTGATAATATCAAGGCGCAAATAACCAAACACTATCAGTATATTTGCGACCATGACAGTTTTGTCACAGCCAAGAAGGTTTATAACCGTTATGTCGGTTTCGGTGAAGAGTGCCACACGCTTATGGCACTTTTCAAGGAACAGCTTGCATCGTATAAAGAAAAGATAGGTAAAGGAAAGGCGGAAAGCACCTACCGTGGACTTGTTGCTGATTATAAAAGTCTTTTGCTTTTCATGAAAAGCAAAAAGAACATTGAAGATATAGCTATTGATGAACTCGAAAAAACGTTCATTGAAGACTACTATACATGGATGCTCGGGACGGCAGGGAATGCAAATGCCACAGCCTTCAATCGGGTCAACACCTTAAAATGGTTATTGTACATCGCCCAGGAAAGAGGCTGGATAAGAGTCCATCCGTTTGTATCCTTCGAATGTGTACCCGAATATAAAAAACGTTCTTTCCTTTCCGAAGAGGAATTGCAGAAAATGATTCATTTAGAGCTGAACCATAAACGTCAACGGGCCAATCGGGATATGTTTCTTTTCATGTGCTTTACCGGGCTTGCTTATGCAGACCTGAAAGCTATCACCTATACGAATATTCATACCGACTCCGACGGAGGCACATGGTTAATGGGCAACCGTGTAAAAACCGGTGTCGCCTATGTGGTAAAATTGCTCCCCATTGCTATTGAACTCATAGAAAAATACAAAGGAGTAAATGAAAGGAAGATCTCTCCCGAACATGTTTTTCCTGTGGGAGAATATCAGGCACTGCTGAGTAGCCTCAAATATATTGGCAAGAAATGCGGTTGTAAGGTTGAAGTCACCCCACATATTGGCCGCCATACTTTCGCTGTTCTGGCTATTCTTAAAGGGATGCCGCTGGAAACTCTGCAAAAAGTATTAGGGCATAATTCTATTCTCTCTACACAGATATATGCCGAACTTATCAACCCCAAAGTAGGCGAAGATACCGACAAGTTGTGTGAAAAAATCGGTCATATCTACAAGCTTGCCATGTAATACTGACTGCCCGCAAAAAAGAAACGTCCCCAAGCCATTGGCCGAAGGACGTTTCTTCTTATTTCCTGAACCGTCTGAAATCCCTATAATTCTTTTTCAGCACTTCATACAATCCACTTTCCGGATAAAGCAGCTTTCCACCTATAGTAGTATAGGGCACCAGTTTCTCATCCCTCAACGTTTGCAGCGTCCGCCGTGAAATGTGTAGCATGGCGCATACGTCATCTCCAGTCAGGTAATGTTCATCCGCAATAGTCGGTCGTATTCGCTCTGTTGCTTCCTCTACCGCTTTTCCCGTTCTCTTGATCCATCCGGTCAGTTCCTTGAACTCTTCCGAATCTTTTGTGATAATCTCTGTCATACCCTTACTTTCTTCTGATTAGTCCACTGTCCAAAATCTCTTGAATATCCACTTCCCGGTAAAAGAATTTCCCTCCTATATTCGAGTAAGGGATAAGTCCGTTATCACGGTAGTTTTGAAGGCATCTTTTCGATATGCCCAAAGCAAGACATACGTCTTGTGCATCCATTCATTTGTCGGGTGTAGGCGGGGCAATCTTTTTCTGAAAGTCACCCATTTGTACGGCCAGTGTACAGACCAGCCTTCTCAACTCCTGATACGCACTTGTTTCAATAATCGTCAGTTCCATACTAAAATCATTTTTAGGTTTCTGAATATGCGGCAAAATAAAGCACATCTTACATTCCTTCCAAACCTCTGAAACCAAAGTCAACCGTTGGCGTGCATTGGCCTGACAACGCAAAGGCCCGTCCCTGCATCCACGCAGCAACCGGCCTTCCATCCTTTGAGTTGTCTTCTGTTATCCTACATCTTTCTGCCTTTACTCTTTTTTGGTATTTCTTTTTCAACCTTTATTTCCGGTGTTGCAGTTGCTTTCTGCCTCATAGCCGGAAAATTCTCTTTCAGCAATCTCTCCGCCAGCTTCTTTGCTTTCTCCTGCATCTCGTCGTAAACGTTCCATCTGTCCCTACTCAGCAATTTGTTTTCAATCTTCTCAAAATTCTTATGGAAACTGAAATTGTCCGGATATTCGTCTATCAGCCCGTCCATCGGATAACCCTTATCCATGATATACAGCAATGTCATCCGGTCATAATTGTCCACGCTACGAGGTAGCCCCAATCCTTTCTCATTATCTGTTAATGTGGAATAGTTTTCCCATGTAGGTGCAAGGTCATAGGTTTCCGAATCCGTCACGTTCTTCAATTCCGACTTGTCCCGGTACACCCATTCTTTCATAATATCCTCCGGTTCCCATTCACCGAAACAGTTACGGCAACGGTTCACCTTCTTATCCATAATCGAAGGCCAACCTCTCATTTCATGTACCGTCAGCTGTTTTATATCCAGTCCGGGATCGAAGAAACGGTTTGCTACAAATTCAGTCAGATAATCTCCGCACTGTTTTCGTCCCTCCATATCCCGGCTGAAGAAAAGCAAACCTTTGTCCGTCTCTATGGCCGTATAGTAACGGTTTCCGTGTTTTAAATCATCCAGCATATCCTCAACAGCTTCCGGACTTTCTTTCATCAACTGCCACTCCGCTTCCTGAAGCATATCTTTCGCCTTATCTTTAGTACCTGTTTTCAATATGTCCTCTTCATTCCATAACCGTTTGATTATTTGTGGAATCGAAAGCATCCTTTCCGGTATTATGCCGTGATATTCATATAGCACCTTATCAGCCCGGTGATAGTAATCCTCGTTATGGTCTCTCATGATGGCAGGCAGGATAAACATCTCTGGCACCTCGTAATGCACTATTCACCCCGAAGGCATGTCTTTTCCCTTCAAAGCCCTTTCCACGTCTTCCTGCAAGAACTCCACCAACCCTTCCTTGCCTTTTCCCTTCATACTGATATGATAGGTATTGAAATTCTCATCCATTGCGATATACAAACTACCACTTTCTTGCCAATTCCTGTCTTCTTTCTTTTCTATCTTCATTCTACTGTAGTTAAATGTTTATACTCTGCCCCTTCTTTTTAAAAGGTATCCTCGTCTTTACTTCCGTCTCCGGGAACCAGACATTATCCGGCCGTGTAACCAGCAACGAAACAATCCGTTCCTGCTCCTTTGTCAGTGGTTTACTCATCAATTGCAGGTTTCTGAGGCGATTAAAGTTTCTTAGTGTCGGTGCCATGTTACAGCGTTTCGTGCAAATCCCGTAACGAAGTATATCCGGTGAGGCAGTCTTGCAATCTCCAATCTCTACCCGGTACTTTGCATCCAGCGGTGCCACCTCATGGAACCTTAATTCCTCCGGCTTTCGTTTCCCGTCGAAAAAGTGCCCCGCCAAATCATTCAGGAACTCTTCCATAGCCTTATCTCCTTTATCCGTTTTTCCCAGCAACAATACTTTCTGTCCGTATTCCACAGCCGTACAAGTGGGGAAAGCCGCCAGTCCGTTCCTTATCACATCCCCGTCCATGCCGAAGCGATGTCCCAGCCGCAGGTAATCTTCGTTTTCAAGCAAAGCCGTATGTTCGGACAATGATGACAATTGAACGATGCCTCTTTCTTCACAAAATGCCGCATCCCTAAGTCTTACCACACCCGAAGGATGAATCTTTTCCCGTTCCAGCACCGGGCACAGCCTTTCCAGATAATCCGCATTGTCCGTTCCAAATATGGGAGGAATCAGACTTTTATCCCTGAAATCGAAACGGAACATTCAGTGGTCGGGCACAAACTCCCTGCCTGCGGTATGAAACCGCACGTTATTACTGATATAACGGGAGAACCCTTCTTCTCCCTGGCCCCGCATACTTAAATAAACGGGCCGGTAGAAAGCGTCCAGCGTCATATACAAACTACCGCTTTCCGTCATTTGCATTTTCTTCTCTTTCATACATTTATATGATTAATTGTTTCTTTTCCTTCTTCTTTAGGGTAATGGAAGCTACATGTTTTGCCTGCCGTTTACCGTTACCCCGTTTCTCAGCAGGAGCTTCCCGTATGGGGGCTACATCGAATGACTTACCTGGCCTTTGTTCCTTAGAATGCTGATAGGAAGCAGTTTGCATTCTTTCCGTTTTTTCCATCCGGTTGATACTTCCGCCCAGCCTAAACTCTCCGTTTGTTATATGGAACTCCGATTGCAGAATATCCCTTGCCATTACTTTTGCTTCCATTTGTAAAGCCGCATAGCCGAAATCATGCAAGGACAGTGGTGCTTCCTGTCGTGCCTTGATGCTGTCACCCAGTTTTCCGGCTAAGTCCCTGAACTCATACTCATAACTGAACGGATGAAAATAGTCCGCCGCCACATGACCGGCATATCCGTTTTCCGAGATATAAAGCAAGGAAGCAACATCATAATTGCGGGGAGAAATGCCCAGATTGAAGTCCTTAGTCAACCGGTCAAAGTTGTTATAGTCCGGGCGAAGGTCGTATTTGTCCGTGCAGACGGCACCTTCCAGCATCTCTTTTCCGGCCAGTTTTTCTTGGGTGAAACTAAACTCCGATTTACGCAGTTGCGTATCGGCACTGCGCAGGTCAGCTTTTGCCAATTTGTCGATGCTGTTGTCCACCAGTTCCGCCACCTGCCGAACCGGGTTTTCTATCTCATACAGTTTCAATGTTTCCATTCCTTTGGAAAAGTTGAAAAAGCCGTCTGCCAGATGTTGCAGATAGCTGTTACGGGCTTTCATACCCTTTTCGCTGTCCGAAAAGAACAGCACGCCCTCATCCGTAGCCACGGCATACACCCGTTTCTTTTCTTCAGCCGATTTTCCGCTGTTCCAGCCTTCCGTCTCGTTATGGCGTATGAACTCCCGGTATTGCTTGTCCTTTTGCAGTGCTGCGGATGATGTCCGGCGGCTGAACAGTTTTAATCCCGCCTTCAGCGTATAAGCGGCATCCCTTAATGGAATCTGCCTTCCTGTGACAGCCTTATGTTTATGGATAGCCGGAACCAGCTTATGGAAATACCAGTTCGCCAAGTCTCCCCGTCGGGAAGGGATTTTCCTTTTGTCTGCAAAATCCACTTTTAGAATCGTTCAACCGGGCAGGTAGCCTCGTTTGTCGAACTCCTTCACCATCTTCCCGATATAGTCCTCATACGCTTTCGGCGTTGCATTACCCGTGCGTACATCCACCGGTGTATTTTTCTCGTCCATCGTGATGAACACGTTGCCCGGCTCAGCCGCCGGACGTTCCGGCAGGCGAAACCTCCAGCGCGTCCTCCAATCTTTCAATAGTCCCATAACTTGATTAATTTACAGAAATTTATAACCGCAAAGAAAACGCTTTGTCCGCCAATCTGCAACACGGCGGACACGCAAGTCGTCCGTTGGCGGCTGTTGGCGCGCAATCCTTATGCCAGTCGCTTGTCCAGCATTTGGTTATAGCTTTTGCGAAGGGAGTCGATGAAGGGAGTGGTGTCCGTGCATCGGTCGAACACCTTGCCCCGTTTGGTGTACAGCGCATTAATTTTCAAATGGAATATTTCTTCAAATACCCGGATGACATCCACTACTTTCAACTCCCTGCCTTCCGCCGTTCCTATCACTCCGGCAGCCATCAGTGCAGCCACCAGTTCTATCAGGTCGCTGTCCGTACCGTTCCAGGTCAATGTTACAGAGCCCTTCTTTCCGTTGCTGCATACTGCTGCTGCTTCCTTCAATCCCATTGCTCCCGTTCCTCCATGCCGGAGCACCTCTTTCATCATTTGCTCCTCCGCATCCAGCAATGCCAGTGCCTTATTAATATATACCTCGAACAGGACATGCTTTTCCGTTCCATTCGCGGAAATGGTCTCTTGAATCCCTTTCAATTCTATTTTCGTATAGAACAGCCTGCGCAGTTGTGCGCATACACTTGTCCCGTCTGCCGGGAGTGTAGCCAGCAGCATGGCAAAATCATTATAGGCGGAAGGCAGCTTTTCCGCACCATTGCGGATTCCGTCCGCATAAGAGGCGAACAATCCGAACAAGATAGTGTCTTTCAAGATTTTCATGGCAATAATTGTATTTATCTTATTTACATACCATAGAAAGGCAAGAAAGATGCCATCGTGCGGAATTAGTTGACAACAACAAAGCCAAACCGATGTATTACAAACACTTGAGCGCTTTATGAAAGAATATGTGCATCTTGATGTGTTGTGTAAAAGCCGGACACGTGTACGGAGACCGGACACACATAAAATCAGATATGAGGCTATTAGAAGCCGTACTTCCGCAATTTATCATAAAGCGTGCTCCTTGATATTCCCAGCAGCTTTGCCGCCTCCTTGCGGTTGCCTCCAGTCTGTTCCAGTGCCCGCAGGATGCATTCCTTCTCCTTTTGCGCATCATTCAGTGCCGTCACCCCCGATACGCCTGCCCCGTCCCTCTCCGTCATCGGAAAAACCAGACTGTCCGGTGCTATCCATTTCCTGTCGGGTGTGAGCAGCACGGCACCTCTTATTACATTTTTCATTTCCCTCATATTTCCCGGCCAGTGATAGGCAACCAGCCTGTTCCGGGCTTCCCTGCCGAAGCCTTCCACCCTTTTTCCCAGTTTACTATTGGCCTCTTCAAGGAAGAAATCCGCAAGCGGAAGTATGTCTTCCCTGCATTCCGTCAATAACGGCAGGCGTATGGTAAATTCGTTCAGACGGTGGAATAAGTCTTCCCTGAAACGTCCCTCTGCAATGGCTTTCTCAAGATTTTCATTAGTGGCGGCTATCAGCCGTATATCAAACGGGTACTCCTTTGTGTCTCCCAACGGCCTGTACCGTTTTTCCTGCAAGGCTCTCAACAGCATTACTTGTGTCCGGTACGAGAGATTCCCTATCTCGTCCAGAAACAGCGTACCTCTGTCAGCCGTGCGGAACAGTCCCGCCTTGTCGTTCTCCGCACCCGTAAACGCGCCCCGCAGATGTCCGAAGAACTCCGATGCCGCAAGATCTTCCGGAATTGTACCGCAATCAACGGGAATATACGGCCTGTCCCGTCTGTGGCTCCGCTCATGTATTTCGTGTGCCACATGCTCCTTTCCCGTACCCGAAGCTCCCCGCAGCAATACCGAAATGTCGGCGCACGCTATCAGTTCTATCTGTCTGTACATCTCCTGCGTCTTCGAGCTTTCGCCACGGTAGAAAGACGGCTTGCCGCTGTCCTCTTCCCTTATTCCGGCGATAAGCTCCAGCAGAATGTCGGGCTGCACGGGCTTGCGCAGATAGTCCGTGGCTCCCAGCTTGATAGCCGTCACTGCATTTTCCACTTCCCCGTAGTTGGTCATGATGATGACCGGAACCGTGCACCGCTTTTCCTTCATCCATTCCAGCAAGGACAAGCTGTTGTCATCCGGCAGACGCATGTCGGCCAGTATCAGGCTGAATGCCTTTCCCGCAATCGCCCTGCGGGCGTCCGCTATGGTCGTCACGCACTGTGTCTTCATGCCCTGCTTCACCAGCCAGTTGCTTATGGTACGGCTGAAAATGATGTCATCCTCAATAATCAGTATTGCCTTCATCTGTTCCCTCCCTGATTTTTCTTGCCGACTCTGCCAGTTTTTTCGCCGCATGGATTATTTCCCCGACTTTCATGTATTGTCCTTCCTCCCATACAGCCGCCTTGTGAGTCACCGAATTGCGCAGGTGGACCATCGGAAAATCCATCCGCACCGTTTCCCATAATGGAAGGTTCTTGTGCAGCACCTTATGGATCGCATCTCTATCACGTCGGTGAAGCGCCCCTTCCAGTGTGTTGATGCTCTCTTCCGTTTCCCGGATAAAGATGTCGAGCATCTTTCCCTTGTCCTCTTCCCCCGAAAGGATGAACGAAAAATCAGGTTCTTTCTTCCCGTTTTTCATCGCCAAACGGCTTACGGAGCTTACCAGTTCGTCCATTGAGAATGGTTTCCGCAGGCAACCCACGAACCCGCAGGAAATATAATGTTCTTCATCCTCGGCGCAGGCGGTGACCGCCAGTACGGGTATCATGCGTGCGTTCTCCATATTGGAGGAACGCAGCAGGTCAAGCATCCTGTAACCGTCCATGTCCGGCATCTGCATGTCAGACAAAAGCAGGTCGTATTTTCTTTCCCTCAATACCGCCATCAGTTCCCGCACCGTCCGGCAGCATTCGCACCGCACCTTGTTCCTCACAAGCATCCTGCGGGTTACATCCAGTTGTATCCGGTCGTCATCTATAACCAGCACATGTACGCCTTCCAGTCCGTAGTCCTCCGCATGTCCGGTTTCTCCGTCCTCCTCATGTTCTGCCACTTCCGGCAGGGGGAGGGCCACCCGGAACAGACTACCTGTTCCGGGACAGCTCTCCACTGTGACGCGCCCGCCCAGCAGTTCCGTCAGACGGGATACAACGGCCAGTCCGAGGCCGAATCCGGGCAGATGCCTTGCATTGTCCAGACGCTCGAAAGCACTGAATATCCTTCGCAGTTCATGCTCCGTCATGCCCGGCCCTGTATCTTGCACGCTGAAGTGTAATTCTCCTTGCCTGTATGCCGCCTGCAGACTGATTTTTCCCTTCCGGGTGAATTTTATGGCGTTGGAAAGTAGATTGTTGGCTATCTGCATGATACGCGGGCGGTCTCCTTCCACTACTATGTCAAGTTCTGAGAAATCCGTACAAAGCAAAAGCCCCGCCTTTCTGACCGTCGGCGTATGCAGTTTCACTATCTCATCGAAAAGCGACAGCGGACGGAAAACCGCCACGTTCATTTTCCCCTTGCCCGCATCCAGCAGATAGAACTCGATCAACGAGTTCACGAGTCCTATCATGTAGTCGGACGAACAGACGATATGCGTCGCATACTCGTCTTTCCGTTTTCCGTCCGCCTCTCCGGGCATCAGTTCCGCGTATCCCCTGACAGCCGCCAGCGGTGCACGCAGGTCATGGGCAATGGATAGCATCATGTTTTTTCTGGATTGCAGCAGTTCCTTGTTTTTTATGTCGGAAGCTTCCAGCTCCCTGCGGTATCGGGTGCGCCTGTTCACGTCGCGGTGCAGGATGGCATACAATACGATGGTAAGCAGGGATACGAAAAGGGCGAGCATTGCCGCCACGTTATAGGATTCTTCACGGTCTGTCGCGATGGCATTATATCTTGCTTCCAGCCGTTTGCCGGCTACCTTGTCAAAATCGCCGACCAGCCCGTTCAGCCTCTTGTTCAGCGCCTGGCTGCTAAGGTGGAGGCTGTCCATCTGCGTAAACAGTTTTTCCCGCTGTTCTTTTTGCTTTCCGGCCACTTCACGGTCCAGCGAATGCAGAAGATGGACCGCGGCATTGTTTCCGTCGTTTTGGATGGCGGGCGGCAGCGCTTTTTCCTCTGCCGCCTGTCGCCGCTCCCGCTGTTGCCTGTAAGCGGATTTCTTCTCTTTTCCGCCGAAAATCCTTTTCAGAAAACTTTTCTCCTTCTCCGGCGGTTCTTCCCCGGAAACTCCTTCCCCGGCATGGCCTTCCTTTACCGCAAGGGCACGGGCTCTCTTTGCCGGCTGCCTGCGCACCTGCCTGACAATAACCGGAACTTTCTCGCCCACCGTCTCGCCGATGCTCTCCAGTTCGTCAAACGTGCTCATGGCTGCCGCCAGAAGCATCTCTTTCTGTTCGAGCAGCAGGCACACCGAATCTATGCGTTCCTGCTGCTGCGGCACGTGTACAAACTCTCTGAGTTCCTTCAGGACGCCACACGTCTTTTCTCTTTTTTCACGGTATTGCCACAAGTCGCTTTCACTCCAGATGCTTGCCACTTCGCCCTGAGATGCCAGTTCCAGCAGGCAGCCGTAAGCCTTGCGTGTGAGCTCGCGCGTCACGCCCAGCTCTTTCATCTCGCGTTCCAACTCATCCCGTTTCACACGTTCCCCCCGGAACAGATAAATGATGAATCCCAGCAACAGTACCAGCATGGCATAACCTATAAATATTTTAAACTTCAATCCCATTCTCTCAAACGTTTCGTTCTATTCCTCGTCCCCATACGCTTTTCTGCCCTGCGCGCTGCCCCCTATGCACACCAACGCGGCAAGAAAGCCGATGGATATGCAGATGAAAAGCACTCCGATGATTATCCCGCCGTTCATAGCTCCTCCTCGTTTCCGGCGGTGGCGGCAAGGTGCCTCACCAGTACAATCCCCCCGTCATGTATCGTAAAGAAGACACACCAAACGACATCCGGCACGGGCTTCATCTTGAACCGCGTCCAGAAGGTATCCCGCCCGCAATACCGCTCAAAGGCCTTCGGCGTTGCCACCTTCGTGCGGGGGATAGGTGTGAGGGCGCGGTCGATGCGATGCAGCAGCAAATCCGGGAACTCTTTCTTTATCACTCCCACGGGTCCTGTCTTCCTGCTTGCAAACAGGCGGTCTGTTTCCGCTTGCACTAATCTTTTTACTTCCGGCAAATAGCGTATATGCAGTTGCGCCGTCTCGCAGGCCGCATAAGTCGGGGAGATGCCTTTCCCGGTCACCGAACGCGCCATCTCGTTTTGTTCCAGCGAGGCAAGCCCGTGGGCACGCATGAAGGCATCCATTTCCGTGCCGTGCACCCGCAGGTCGATGTTTACTTGCAGCGGGCTTCCGTCCTCGTCCCGCAGCAAGATTATTCCGTTATATTGAATCATTGGTATTAAATGCTTTTACGAGGTGAGGACGCTAAGGAACATGGCAGCCACCACAAAAAGAAAGGCGACAAGCGCCTTCCAACAGAGAATTGTTTCTTCCTTCGTCATGACATGTTCTATTTAATCCATATCAGATTTTTTTTCGGCACGGCATGCGGCGACTTGTCAAAAGTCAACAGTCCCGGGCCTTTATTTCAACTTCTTTCCGCCGTAAGTAATCTGCCCCAGCACCTGCTTGGCATATTCCACGGCCTTCTGCGGCAACGGTGAATATTGCACCCGGGTAGTGATGGCCTGCGCCTGCGGGCCGACCAGCCATTCCAGCAGCTTCACGGTTTCTTCCGCTTCTTTCCGCGTACGTCCCCCGTAGTTCTGCTCCTGATAAAGCACCACCCATGTGAAACAACTGATGGGATAGGCGTTCGCTACCTCCGAGTTGGTAATCATTCCCGTGGCATCGCCCGTGCTTGCGGCGGTGATGATGCTCTGCTGCGAGGGCTGCACGAAGTTCCCGGCGGCGTTCTTCACCCGTGCGCTTTGCGTGCCGAAGCTGGCGGCATATTCCGTTGCCACATAACCGATGCCACCGGGGATTTTACCCACCAGTCCGGCTACGCCCTGATTTCCGGCGGCGGCCACGCCACGCGGGAATGCCAGCAATTTGCCGGTTCCCATTGCCGCTTTCCAGTCCGCGCTTGTCTTCGTCAGGTAGTCGCTGAAGATGTAGGTCGTTCCGCTACCGTCCAGGCGGAATACGGGGTAGATTTCCTTGTCCGGCAGTTGCATGCCGGGGTTTACGGTGGCAATCCTTGCGTCGTTCCATTTTACGATTTTGCCCAGGTAGATGTCCGCTATCAGTTCACCGGTCAGGCGCAGGTTGTCCACGCCTTGCAGATTGTAGGCAATGGTGATGGCGCCCATGCAGGTGGGCACGAGCACCGTTTTGGCGGGCAGGCTGTCCAGTTCCGCTTTGGTAGGCGGTACGTCGACGCCCGCAAAGTCTATCTGTTCGTTTTTCAGGCTTTTGAAGCCTTTCTCCGTGCCGATGCCGGCATAGGTGACGGGGATGTCGTTCTGTTCCCAGTACTTCTTGAATGCTTCGTTGTAGAAAGGCAGCGGCAGGGTGGCTCCGGCGGCGGTGATGACCGGCTTGCGGCCTGCGGCGGCATTCCCGGATAATTCCTCAACCGGCTTTCCGCTGGTGAACAGGGTAGCTGCCGCTATTACCAGTACAGCTACGAATGACAGGCGTACACTGCCTGTTCTGCTAATCTTTTTGTTTCTAATTGTTGCCATAAATATTTTTATTATTGATTAAAATTATATCCTTTTCAGACATAGTGGGACGGAAATAAAGAAAATGTCTGAGTGATGTTTTAAACCATTATTTTAAAATTATTTTACGCAAATACACAAACTATCAATGGCTTATCTTTACTTTATTTCCGTATATTTCCCATTCTGTCAAAGAGCAATTGTTTTTCGAGCAAGAGGTGTTTTTATTAGAGATACATTAAATTTCATTGTCTGTTTATTTCCAATGCCTCAATTGCATTTATCGTATCCTTAGGATATTCAAAATGCACGGAATCACATGAATGCTCCACTCTGACCTCCGCAAATCGATATTCCTTTGACTTCTTGGGTGCATCCCACGACTTGTTACTCAAAAAGACACGATACTCATAGATACATCCTTCATACAGTTCCGGCACTGTGTAATCCAAAGTGTCAGGGATATTATCCGCATATATAAAGTCATTTATAAATTTGGTATAGTCCCCCTTCGGATAGTATATTCTTAAACAAAATTCGGCTTTCTCATAAGTGTCCGTATTTGTGATATTAGCTTTATCAATAAACCTGAATACGCTTTCTTTCTCTTCAGGTTGTGTCTCTTTCTCATTATCATCGTTTTGACAAGAGAATAGACAAACAAGGAACAGCAGTACGGTTAGTCTTCTCATAATCAATAGTCCTTAATTGTTAATGCATTTGCTTTCCATATAGTGATATATCCAATATTAATCCTGAAATACCTACTCTTTTTTTACCGTCTCAATACAGTTTCCTGTAAAATCTAAAATATTTAGTCTTACTGAAATGTCTGGTTTCATGAGCAAGCACCCGGTCTCCTACACTACATTCCTCCAGGGGATCATGTATTTTATACTTTTTCGTATATTGTACTGTTTTCCCATACTTCGGATGCTTTTTCGTACGTTCCACCTCTATGACAGCCGTCTTTTGCATTTTCGTGCTTACCACTATCCCCTCGATACATTGCCGGGGTATTCTTTTCACTGCTACCTTTGGAGAGTTCCATAAGAAAGGCCGTAAACGGCACGGCACCATCTTAATATTGAAATAGCTGAAAATAGCGTTCCATTCACTCATCACATTCAGCAAGCCGTTATATTGCTGTGCAGTAATTTGTTTGGTATTGATGGCTTCCAGCATTCCGAACAGTTCTTTCACTTTAGGTATGATAAGTTCTATATCCTTAGTTTGCGGATTACCTGTATTCAGAAGATGAAATACCCGGCTGCACAGTGCCTCATGTTCTTTCAATATTTCTTCAATACCATTTTCCATACAATCCGTTATTTGAGGTTCAATGCACAATGGTAGATATCCAAATATCCCATCAGGATGATATCCGCATAATCAATGATGCTATAGAAATCCGAGATAAATACCCGTTGGTTCGTTTTGATAAAGTCAAACTCACTGTCGCCCCAGTTACCGAGAGGATAACTGCCGATGGTTTTCATTATTCCACAGAATTGTTGGTGCAACTGGAAGATTTCTTTCTGTGCATTAAGTATTTTCCGCAATATGGCTTTCATCTCGCAATCATTTATCCCGGAAAACTCCACAGACAAGTGGGATTCGTCCTTTATGCTCACCAACAGATTTTCAAAGCAGGGACGCAACTGGGCAGAAAGTTGTGTTTGAGCGATACGTGCCGACGGCGTTTGCAGGGATTCTTTCAGTGCATTTCTTAATGCCCGGCTCCGGTTGGTCACTATTTTCTCGTAGATGACGGGATTAGTCAGGAAAACAGCTACAAGGCGAAAATCATTACTCAACGAATGATACTTCTGATGTATCTCTTTTATTGCTTTGGATTTGACGGACAATTGCTTCAGAAACAACAGCAGCATTTCATTGTCCGCCTGCTCTTTATTCATTCCATGCGCAAAGAACTTGTCATTCATCTGCATGGTAAAACCCAGAATAGAAGCTATGTTTGCTATAATGTCTATCATTCTTTTATTATTTCAAATTATTCAATGAAAGAAAGCATTTGTTTTGATGTCTGAAACCGCTTTATCGAAGAGCTTTAGATAGCCCTATCTAATCTCCTTAGACAGCTCTGTCTAAAAAGGCCGGATAAGAGGCTTTATCCTAAAGGATTCTCATCTATTCCACCATCACCGGTATTTCCATCTTCGGAACCACTACTTTGCCCGATGGTAATCACTTTGCTCGTACTACGCGGAGTTTTCAGCAATGTATTTGTACCACTGTATTGCGTAGTGACCGTCAGCGTATAGTCACCGTCCGTTAAATCGGAGGGAAGCAAGATAATGAGTTGTGAGGGGTTGTTCACCACCAACATATCATTAGGCAACTTGCTGACCTTGCCGGAAGCATCAGTCAGGGTGATACCTACCGATTCATGTTCACCGACGACTTTTATCAAGCGTCCGTTCAAGGTGTAGTTGCGTCCGGCGGTTGCCATGCCGTCCGTGGCACGGGTGGCGGCATCTTCGCCACCTATTATATACATGGCGTCCCGTTTCTCTCCCAAGATGTTGACCGAAGTCTGCGCAATGGCTTCGCGCAAGTCCTTGTCCTGTGTGAAAGAGACGTAGATTGAATTCTTTTTTGGTCCCACTGCCCGTTATCTACGACACCACGGAATTGGGGTACGGCTCGGAAAAGTCCAGTATTCACCGAATAGCCGCTCAGTATCAAGTCTGATAACACACGGTGGTATAGCTTCACTGCGTGCTCAATGGTTTCTTCACGAAGACCTGTGTCTTCTTTCTTCATTTCGCTGAGTATATCCTCCAGCGTAAGGCTGCCGACTGATTCCAGCATCAGAATTTTGTCTTCTTTATTGTCTACGGTGACGGCATTGTCTACCAACCAACCTTTTAGGGTGTGTTTCATTATTCTTACTTTTTAATTAGTGAATATTCATTATCAAGAAAAGCACCTCTGACATTTAACACATGCCGGAATTTGCTTTTTGTCAGAGGGCTTCAACAAAGTTATTAATTCCAAGGTATACCTAATCCTTTCTGAAAATCGCAGGCATTGCCGCCATCTTTCAAAATAAATGTAGCTTTCTTATATGTCCAAGACATATAGTCTATACTTGGCATATCATTAGCACCCAAAATTGCTGAATAAGAATTGTGGTCCACTATCGTGATATTAGTTTCGGGATCTATAACATCATAATAGAATGAATATCCATAACCTTCACTAGTACAACTACCATAAGCATCAGGTTCTCTAAATGAATAATCCAATTCGATATATTCAGACATTTCTCCCTTTTCTAACGTTATAGTACCTATACGTTCAGGGAAGAACATCCAGCACCAATCATCATTGATATAAAAGTCTACTTGAACTTTATCCATTGTAAGCATGTCATCGCCCAAATAAAGAAAACGTGCTTTCAATATTTTATTGGATAGCGGATCAGGTTCATCGTCTTTTGGTACTTCTATAAATTCCGTATCAGATAATTGCATTAAATTCAGAGTGGAATCAGCTTCAATAGATATATCAGATATCGTAGCTATCGGTTCATCTTCTCCTTCCTTATAAAATTCAAGATTTCCCACTGCTTTTTCCTTACTAATATAATTAAGACCTTGTATAAGTTCCTGACCGTTTATTTTTACAGTATACCCACTATTCAATATAAAACTACCATTAAAAGTGATATACTTTTCTTCTTCATATAGTTCAATTTCTTTTCCAGGCAATAATAATATTTGTAACGTTTCATTCGGTTGCAAGTTAACCTTTTGCTGAAATGGTACATAATCCAGATAGGATATTGCCAATATACCTATTCTTTCTTCTTTTCCCTTAAAGATTCCATCTTTTATATCTTCTCCGTCAATAGTAACCGACAGATTGTTAAAGTCAGCAAAATGGTCCGGATACATGACTGTTATTCGATAGTTGGTATAACCATGTTCTATAAAATCACCTTCAGTATCGCAGCTGACAAAAAGCAGTGAAAATACAAATAATATTAAATATATATTTTTCTTCATTTCCAATCAATAAATAGAGCCGTAAACAGACTTAAAATCCATTCACGGCTCAACTTTACTTAATTATTATTTCACCCAAGTTCCTTGCATCATCCAGTTTGCACCTCCAGTGGTCGGGGGAATTGCACCTTTGTAAGAAGTAACAGTAAACCAAGAATCCAAACCACCAAAATCGGCACCAGAAAGTGCCGGAGCAGCATTAGGTCGCAGATTTGTTTGGCTTTTATATGCACCCCATGGAGAAGTCAAACCAATAGCATCAACACTTGCAGCAGCAGTATTAGTAGCATCAGCAGTAATTCCAGAGAAGTTTGTTGAAACACCATTTACAACATTGTTTTTGAAAACATAGCTGTTAGATGTTTCACACAAGATACCGGTAGGATATCCGTAAAGAATACTGTTCGCTAAAGTAAACTGACAATTTCTACGGAAGTTAGCACAAGATTTCATGGATTTACCATCAGACATTGCAGACTTTGCTACCTTACCATCAGCGGTACCAACTATTGTCAAGTTACTGATTGTCGGGTGAGTGAACGGAGTTAAAGATGTTCCTTTACTGTCGTTATCGCATTCTATACCATTGGGATCTTTAGTATAATAAGTACTATTTGCATCTACAGTTGCTACCAAGAACTGAAGTTTACCTGTGTAACCAAAGTCGAAGTCAAATGCATCATCATGAGTACTGGTAGATACCAAATATTTACCATTAATTGTACCACCGAAAAATTCGAATGCATCGTCTTCACCGTAGTATGCCTGACAGTGGTCAAAAGTTGTACCTGCACCTACTCCACCGAAAGTAAATGAATTTAATTCATTGTCCTGTGAAACGTTAGCACCGGCATATTCAACACGTACATACTGAATCGTACCGGAGTTATCGTTAGCATTGCTACCACCATAATGAATATCTACATCGGCAGGAAGTTCATCTGATTCAATGCCTTCAATAACTGGATTGTTAGTTTGGTTGATAGGAGCATTACCCAATACAACGAAACCACCCCAACCACCAGGATATTGATGATTAGACTCTGCTGTCATCACAATGGGATTGGAAGCGGTACCTGCTGCGTTAATTTTACCATTACGGGTAATAACTAAAGCAGAAGCTTTTGCCGGAACATCATTGTACAGACCTACAATCTTCGTACCCGGCTGAATAGTCAATGTAGCGCCACCAGACACATAAACCTTACCGTTCAAATGATATTCATTTGAAGCACTCCAAGTCATATTGGTATTGATAACACCGGATACGGTTACCACGTTGGCTGCACGGGTATTACCCACGGGAAGCATCTCTTCACTTTGGCTACATGAAGTAACCGACACTGCTGTAGCTGCTACACTTAAAACACCTACAAGGCTTTTCAAATTAATTTTCATAACTTTTCTTTTTTAAGTTAATAAATAAAACTGATAAACACTGAAAAATCAAAATTTATATCCAACTGACAGAGACAGGTTTATACCTTTTTTTATCCGGCTTAGCACCCAATCTCCGCTATTATAATTCATATTTGAAGTTAAATCAGCATATCCTTTATCGTTATTCGGGTCAACACCCGGTTCATATCCGCAATTGCGGTACACTATCACGTCCTGATTTAAGAGGTCACTGGCATTGAATTTCACTTCCAACTTTTCTTTCAGGAAACGGGCAGAGATTTGCAAGTCAAGTACGTCTCTCGATGCTTCGTATTGGTCATACTTTTCGTAATCTCCGGCAAACAGCAATTTACGTCCATTACGCCCGTAATTCAATGCTGCACCGAGTATTTTTCCCTGATAGGCCAATCCGGCATTCACAGTATATGGAGACAATCCCTGCAAGGGGCGACTGCGGTCTTGCGTTTTAACTTCTCTATCAATCCCGGAAGCAGCGTTTTGCAATCGTTCAAGATTGTATGTAACGTCTCCACTCAGAAAAGTTGCGTTTCCGCTGACATACACATCCTTCAAGAAAGAACCCGGAGCAATGAAGGCCAATGACTTGCGAAGATTAATCTCAATACCCTTTACGCTGGCATCATCTATATTGAAAGGGTGCAGGACATATCGTAAATCCATCGTCTCTCGCGTCACCATTTCAATAGGATCTTTGAATTTCTTATAAAAAGCACTTACCGAAACTACTTCACCTGCCTGTGGATACCACTCCAAACGGAGGTCGAAATTATCCGAATGGGATTGCTTCAAGCCTCCACGGCTTTTCACTTCTATACGGTCGTCTACATTATAATAGTTACAAGGGGTAAGCTCTCTAAAGTCCGGACGTGCGATGGTGCGGCTGTAGGCAAAGCGGGCATTGATGTTATCCGTGATGTTATACACCAGAGTAGCGGCAGGCAACCAGTCGGCTTTCTTTACCGAAACCAAACTATCAACTCTATCCGCTCCGATTGTTGTTTGCACTTCAGTAGTGGCATCTTCCATACGGACACCTGCCGTTAAGTGCAGTTTACGGAAGAACGTAAATTCGCCCATCAAATATGCCGCATGTATGTTTTGTTTCCCTTCGTAGTAATCGGCTTCATTTAATCCGGATAATCCGGAAGGTGCATAATAAATTGCCTTACTTGCGAAGTTCTTCGGGTCATACAACTCTCCCAATTCCGGATGTGATTCCTGTAGTTCTTTCCATGCGTCCCATCCTTCTCCTTTGTTGCCAAACATAGCATGAAGATATTGCTGTTCATAATTGGAGGTCCGGAAAGTTCCCATATATCCGGTCTTGATGGTTTGCTTATTTCCCTTTACTACAAAAGGATGTTCCAGATTTAAGCCAATGCTTTTCTTCTTCTCTTTCAGGTTACTATACATCAAGTGTCCGTCTTCAAGTCCGAACTGGCTGCTGGTAACAGTACTGCTCCAATCAACCAAGCCATCTTCCACATCTCCTTGAACATTTCCCAATGCGTAACGGTCATCCGGATTGGTACGACCAACCTGATTATAAGACGCATTCCATGTCGCTATCAGATTTTCGTTGAACAACCGATGCTCGCCTTCCAATTGGGTTTGCCAGAGCTGGCTGCGCAAAGGGACACTATACTGCTCATAGGTATTAAACGCTGTAGTATATTTAAAAATGTAACGTTCAAGATTCGTATGTTGAAAACGGTTGTTGAACATGTTTCGCCAGGTAATCTTATGATTCTGAATTTCCCAACCGATATTAGCCACAGCACCGACAGAAGTCAAAAACTTATAGCGTTTACCCGGTCCGTTCAAACTGTCTTTAGTTATGGTATTCATCTCTTTATATTCTTCCGTAGTCTGTTCATTACGGTAGGTCAAAGCAGCCACTACCCCCAGTTTGTGTCCGTAACCCAATTCGATAGGAGCACCAAAGGTAAGAGAGTAGTTCTGTATCGGCATAGCTGTGAATTTCTTCATTCCGAAAGTATTTTTCAATGCAGCATTCTGCGTGCCTATTTTACCTTCGTCTTCACTTCTGCCGGCATACCATTGGCGGTCATTCATTTCACCGAACAGCCAGTCGGATTTGAAACGCTTGTTGCTCAAGAAGTCTTTTCCCGTACTCTGGGTGTTCATACCTGTACCCAGACTTATATCGAAAAACTTCTTACTCGGTACCGCTAAGGTTTGTACTTCTATCAATCCTCCGATAAATTCACCCGGCAGGTCGGGAGTAAAGGTCTTTGCAATAGTCACATTATCCACCAAACCACTCGGTATCACATCGAAAGCAAAGTTTCTGCGGTTCGGCTCCGTACTTGGCAGGGATGCACCGTTCAACTGCACATTGTTATAGCGTTCGCCCATACCACGCACATTTACATACTTGCCGTTATCAATCGTCACACCGGACACACGGCGAAGCACTTGCGCCATATTGTTGTCACTGGTTTTCTTCACAAGATCGGCACTTATACCGTCACTCATAGCAACCATTGTCTTTTGCTTGGAGTACAGCGCATTGGCAGATGCCTTGTTATAGGTAGCGGTTACCACCACTTCATTCAGCATCTCTGTCTCATCTTGCAGGATTACATCCAACGGAGTGGTTCTTCCTCCTGCTACTTTCACGTCGCTGATGCGCATTTTCTGATACGAGATACAGCTCACTTCTACCATATAGGTACGTGCCGGCACATCTTTCAGTGTGAAGTTTCCCTTAATGTCCGTTGCCGTACCGGTGTTGCTGCCGGCAATGACCACCGTAGCTCCCGGTATCGGAAATCCGTCCTTATCCAGTACGGTTCCCGTGATAGTTCCCTTTCCGGAACTTTTCTTGTTTTTATTATCGTCCTGATATACGGAATATGATTCCGCTGATACTTTCTTATATGAATAATCGGTGTTTGAAAGACTGTTGGATAAATCCACCTCTACTGAATTGCGCTTGGTCGCAGCAGGCACACTAATGGCTTTCATATTCTTCCCGTCGAATGCAACCTCTACCTTATACGTCTTGGCGATGCGGTTCAACCGTAGTTCCAGTGCCTCTGCCGGATAGCTCGTTGCCTTTTGGTCGTCACTCGCATGGCAGACCGACGATAGCAGCAACATTCCCAGTAGGAACAATATGCCCGTTCGTAATCTCATTTTCTTATTACTCCTTTTCATCTTTAATTCGTTAATATTTTACTTAATAAATCACTTATTTTCAATTAGTTAAACTTTCATTTTTCATTTCCGAAAAGACAAGGCAATGGCCGTTTCCCTTTACATAGGGAAATTTCTCTTTCACGTATGCAGCTCGTCACCGCATACCACAGGCTTGTCTTTCTTTATTCTTTCGTTACGCGTGCAGTCCTCGTAAGGTGGCGCGTGGATGTATATGGTTACCGGCTTACAACAATCCGGTTGTCACTGATTTCATATCGCGTACCGTAAATGGCACATATATTTTTCATCACATTATTTACTCCGGATTGTTCCAGCCTATACGAGCAATAATTGATTCGGGCGTCCGCAGGTATGGCATCCTTCTCTATCACCAGTTCCCGGTGGAAACGGTTCTTCACCCTTATTTTCAGCTCCTCTACCGTAGCATCCTCCAGTACGAAACCACCGGTAGTCCATGCTCCGATATTATCGGGATTCACCGTGTCATGCGAAACTCTGTTGGCTGCCTTATCATAAACCACCCGGTCGCCACAGTGGAACTTACCGAAAGATTGCTCCCCTTTCGCCACTTCCACACATCCAGTGCGGACTGCAACCTGGCTCTCCACTGTCCCGCCGTAAGCTACCACATTGAACGAGGTTCCGTGTACAATGGCATTAATCTCTTTCGTCTTTACGATGAAGGATTTCTTCTTGTCCTTTGCCACTTCAAAGAAGGCTTCTCCTGTCAAGGCCACCGTTCTGTCTTTCTTTCCGAAATTATTCGCAATGCTCAGATTACTGCCGCCTGCAAGGTAAACAACCGTGCCGTCTGCCAGGTGAAGCACACTGTCATTCCGGCATTGGATTACATTGCATGCCATGGCATCCGTACTATCCGCAAGCTTTTCACTCACAGAGTATGAAATTCCCATCACCAATAGAACGCTTGCTGCAACTCCTACTCCCGCATACTTTATACTATGGAAGAACTGCAATCTCTTTTCTTTCTTCACCTTGCTACTCTTGCCGATAACATCCATAATTATTTTGGAGATGCCGTCAATCTGCTTGAGTTCATCTTCGGTAGCATTTCCTTCTTCAAGTTTCGAATAGAGGGAATCTATATGGTTCCATACGCGTTTTTCTTGTTCAGGTGTTACTTTCGTCCTGTTTCTCCAAAATTTAATCATATCAATTATCTGTTTTTTATTTGTTCTACATTCAAGTTCCCGCATCACTTTGAGAACCTTTACACTAATAAATCGTTTGATACCCTCAAAACCTTCCTTTAAAAAGAGTTAAAACTAAAAGGTTCCTGCATTTATCCCTGCTTTTTAACTTTCCCATTATATTCCGATTTATAGCTATCACTTATATACATTATCCTGTCCTCCGGCCGATTACCCTGCCAAATATTACACTTCTGTTTCACGCACATTACAGCCATGTAAATTTTAACGACCTATCTATCTTTTTAATGGACTGTCACAACTCTGAAATAACCTCTTTTTACTTTTGAGGCACAAAATCCTAAAAAGAAGTATGAATAAAAATGTATCAAATCAACTAAAGAAACTCCAGGCAGACCGGATATTGTTACAGGCAATCGCCACATCGGCCGATTCTGAAGCATTTTTAATTCTTTATGACCGGTATGGGCAAAAGCTGTTACGGTATTTTGATAATGTAACGAACGATACTGATACCGCCTTGGATTTAAGCCAGAACTTCTGGCTATACATCTGGCAAAATGCATCCCGGCTCATATACGAAAACATGGACTCGGCTGAAAGCCTTTTCTTCAATATGGCAACGAAACGTGTAGTCGATTACTACCGTTCTCCCAAGTGTAGTAAAGAAAGCCCGCTGGATGATTTTCTCAATCTACCCGACAATGATTCATCCTCTTCATCACCCGAATCCGACTATTGTGCCGGGGAGATTCGCAAGATAACAGAGAAGGTACTCAATAAATATCCCGAACTGGACAAACAGGTTTTCATCTGTCAGAAAGAATTGGACTATCCTGCCCAACGAACCGCCAGCCAGTTCAATATCAGCATTGAAAGCATTTACAAGAAGGTATCTATCATAATGAAGGATTTACGCTTCCAGCTCAAACTGGCCGGGTATTACTACAGCCTGCTCACGTGCATCTGCTTTTGCAGCTTGTCATAACACAACGGTCCCGGAGGTTTCTTAATCGTATATTCTTCCCCATTCTAAACTTTCAAAGTAATATTTATACTCCGCATTCTTTTCCCACTTTCTCAGAGGAACATAAACGCTCAGTCCGCAATATCTATTTCTGTCAATAGCCACATTCTTAAACGAAACCGTAGCTTCTGTATAAACAACTGTCTTTTCTAATTGGGCCTCCAATATGGCATCATCCGTACTCTTCAAGCGATTCACCATATCTTTCAGGTCGAAAAACACCCCCGGCACGTCCTTTGTATGATACGCCTGCAACCCGCTTGTGTCCATGCTTTCCACCTCTGATAAATGACCGCCCAGTATCCCATGTACGACGTCATATAGCCCGTCCAGTTGCTTGGCATCCACCAAAGTTATGGTAGCCGAACGCAGCACGTCATATTTCATGCCGTTATAGTGGTTGTAGTATGCCCGGCAAGCCTGTTTCAATTCCTCTGCACCGCCAAACATGTAAGGGAGTACTTTAGCATAGGGAATGCCCGACGCGTCATAGTCGGCTTCCGCCAGCACCTCCGTAGGCGAGGCTATCAGGTAATTGCATTTGTTCCGCACCGCATACAGACCTTCCACGCAGCCCATCAGACAGACATCGAACCAGATATATTCGGCTACATGGTCGGGCAAACTTTCAGCCAGTTCATCCACTTCTATCATGTTATCGGAAGTAGGGACATCGCCCGGATGAAAGTCCGGCCCGATATACCGTGTGCGTGGAAAGTCCTGCTCCGCCTTGCCGCGCGTCATGCGCAAACCGGAAGAATATCCGTTCGGGAGCCATCCCATGGAGTGAGACCATAACACCAGCCCGAATTTCTCCGAGGGCACAAGTTTCTTCGTTTCTTCTATCATTTCCACCAGTGTTTCAATATTGGCAGAGTTGTCTTCTGCATAGCTTTTCAGCGGCACTTCCTCGCCCGCCTGGGTAATCTTGAACAAGCGCGGAGCTTCGTTCAAGCGGTCCACATAGACTACGGCTGTTCCTGCGCTGTGCCTTGCCCCGGCTTTAAGCTGACTGATGCTGTAGTCCACATCCGAATCCATTGAATTATCGGCTATCATATATATCAGGGCGGTGTAAGAAACGGGAGCAGGCGGCAGGTCTTCTTTGTCATTGGAACAGCCGGTGAATACGGAAAGAAGCAGGCACATGCCCGACAAGAAAAGCTGTTTGCAGGGTCTGAAAAATACAATAATGATTGGTTTCATAATGTTGCTCATTAATTATTCTTTCCTCTTATTCTGCGGATATCCCAACCACTGCATTACGCTGTCCGGTCGGTTGGTTATGATGGCATCCACGCCCAACTTTTTCAGCCGCCCTGTTTCCGGCTTGTCATCCACCGTCCACGGGGCGAGCTCCATCCCTTTCGCACGGACTTTCACGGCAATCTCCTCCGTCAGCATGTCGCTCTGCGGGCTATAGACCTGCGGCACAAAGTCCAAACGCGACATTAGTTCCTCGAAGGTGGTGTTTTTATCCTCCACCAGATAGGACAAACGGACATCCGGATATTTTTCATGCAGATAGTTCAATGTACGCGCGTCAAAGCATTGCACCAGCAATCGGTCACCCAGCTTCTTGCTCAACAGCACTTTCATGCGCAAGTCGGCAAACGTCCGGTAATCCGGGGAATAAATGCTGTCCTTTAACGGATCGGACTTTATCTCTATATTATAGCCCACCGGAGCGATGCCATTGCTTTCCGTCAAAAGTTCCACGCTGTCAATCAAATCCGTAACCCGGGGCACGCAGCATTTCACATTCTTCCGCCGCGGATAAGCCGGATTCGGAAGGCTGCCCACATCATACCGCCGCAGGCTGTCATAGGTCATTGCATAGATCTTATAATCCTTGTCCTTGCCGGCCGGAATCGGTTCCCCTTCGGGTGTCAGTGTTTTAACATGGTTCAAATAGGCATCATGTGATACTACTACCATACTGTCTTTCGTCACATGCAAATCCAGTTCCATGACCGGAACTCCCGTTGCCACAGCATGTGTCATTGCAAGTATCGTATTTTCGGGATAAAGTGCCGCACCGCCTCTATGTGCGTGTACAAGGGGAAGTTTCTCTTTCTGGGGTACATGGCATCCACGAAACACAGTCCCTGCCGTTAATAACAAGCAGGCAAATAACCATAATCTACTTTTCATAATTCTATGTATCTGATTGTCAATGTGGCAAATGTAGTAAAACCATATTACGATTTTACTACAAACTAAAGTTCTTTGATTAAGATATTATCCTTATTTTCTTTTTTGTATTCCCAACGATGTTTGCTATTACATCTTTAATGCAATCATTCAACTACAGTTAATGATACTGGAAAACAAATATTTGTAATACCTGCGTAGCATCACCTTATGTAAATCGTTAATGAATGATAAATGCTTCATCCTGTTATTTGTGTTACTTTTTATTGCCATTTACAACATTTACTTTTGTTCCAGCTTGATTTTGTAATAGTTATATTAATTCAATAGGCATTAAATATAAAATCAGAAAATCCGTGAGGACCTATTATTTGAAGACACACAACTGAAGAAGTGCGCTATCCCCAAAAGATAGAGGCACTTTTTTTATGGATATAAACATCCATTTCTTTTTCCCCGATATAAAACCCGATTATAATCATATAAATAATCCGGTCGGCACAGCCTTCCGAATCTTGCCGTATTTCAGTTCTCTTTTCCCCACTATAGCCATTTCCCCTTTTTTATAACCTTGTCATGACTTCACCTTGCCGTAGTTCAGGGTGCGAAGCTACGGCCGGGGCCCCTAAAAATCTGCAAGCCCGCTTCGCGCCCTACGGGTTTTGGCGAAAATTTTTCAATCCGTCCAGTGGGGCGGTTGAAAATTTTTCACCAAAAGCCTTGCATATTTTCTCCCCGTCCGTATCTGCCCCCTGAAACGAGCAAGGTGAAGCCACCGACAAGGCATAAAAAAAAGTCAATGTTATGAAAAAGAGAACTGAAATACAGCAAGATTTGAAACGAGGCTTCGGCTCCGCTCCAACCGGCATTAAAAAATTGGTGAAATGGTTGGCGGTCGGCTTCGTGGCGTATGTGGCGGTGCGTTTCGTGTGTGCCTTTATTGGGGGTGTTGCCGTTGGTTTGGGTGGTTTGCTGCCCACGTTGGCCGTTTTGGCAGTGGTGGTCCTCCTTATCCGTACCGTGTGGCGCATCCTTTGGACATTCCTTTCCCTTTGCGTGTATGCGCTTTTGCTCATTCTTATTTGCGTGATACTCTAACTAAATATTAATTCATTTAAAATCAAACCATTATGGCTAAAGTACATTTATTAGGAGCTAACAGAAGCTACGATAGAGACGTACAGACCGTTTCTATCAATCAGATTGTCGTGTTGGAAGGTTATGCAGGCGGCAGTTATGTAGTCTATGACATCACCCGTGACCGATACGGATTTACTTATCATCTCGTACACACAAGTACGTACGACTTCAGCACATCCGACCTTATCCGCCCGTTATCCGAAAAGTTCGGAATAGGCATCTATTACGACAGCGAGAACCCGACATTTTTAGATCCGTTGGAAACAGCCGCTTTGCTTGCCAAGGCGAAAGAGAAGAAAGCCGAAGAAGAACGCAAAGCAAAGGAAGCACGGGAGGAACACGAACGTATCTCGAAAATCGGTGCGGCACGGTTGCTCCCCCTCATCCCATCGGACGCAAAAGCCGTTATTATCGGTGAACTACGGGTAAGCGAATGCGACAGTTATACGGACTATTACAACTACCGTATAGAAAGAACCGTGATTTTGGGCTTTTCCAAACATACACGCAACCTCTTTTCAGAAATGCGCAAGTATGCGGCCAATTTTGAGGGAACAGCCCATTTGGCCGAATATAACGCAGACTACGAACACCGTGAAAATTACAGCATGGGAGACGGTATGTATTTGGGCAGGAACAAGTACAACGGTTGGACGATTAGTAAAGAACCGATTTACAGCCTTGAAAAACTCTTGGAACGGTATGCGCATACGGCAGGGGATGAAGCGAACATTTGTCTGAAAACAACGCAGCCCCCGACAGACACGGCCGAACAGCCGACAGTATCCGCAGACCTTTCTGCACTTAACCTTGAAATCGTAGAGTACAGTGAAAAGGCGATAGCCGTATTCGGTGATACCAAGCCGATAAAGGACGTTCTCAAAGGCTTGAACGGTCTTTTCCGTGCGAACCTCACCTATAACGGTGAAAGGCGTGCAGGGTGGATATACAGCAAGAAGCAGGAGACGAAAGTAAGGGAAGCACTTGCAGCGTGCATCCAAGCATAAGAACACCCACAGCAGGGCGGAGCAATCCGCCCCGCTATCTAAAAACTTCTAAACACATATAACGATATGAGAACAGAAACAAGAACATATACCCTTTATCAGATAACCGAGTTATCCGAAGAAGCCAAAGAAAAGGCGCACATCGAATGGTTATGCAACCGATACTTTTACGGCTGGACGGGTGAGAACCGACAGACCCTTGATACCTTTTGCGAACGCTTCGGCATTGTGTGCCGCAATTGGAGATATGACGCATACAATTATAGCTATGACTATCGGAGCAGACAGGAAGACTGCATAGACAGGTTAAACGGCTGGCGGCTGGCAACCTATCTGACGAACAACCATTGGAGCGACCTATACGCCCCCAAATATTTTTGGAAAGGGACGAAAGGAAGAAAGAGCAGAATCTTTATAGATACTTGTTGCCCCCTTACGGGATATTACATAGACAACTATATTCTTGCCCCGATGTATGACTTTCTAAAATCCCCGTCAGAGAACGTTACGTTTGACAATCTTATAAATGCTTGTCTTCGCAGTTTTTTCCGTGCCTGCCGGGATGATATGGAAAGCACCCAAACGATGGAATACTTTGTAGAGGAATGTAACGCCCACAATTGGGAATACCTTTCAGACGGAAAGTTATTTAATTAATTATCAACATTTTAAAATTTATCATTATGAAAACGAGCAAAAAAGTACAGAAGAACAACGTTGTACAAAAATCAGAGAAAGCGACAGCAGAAGTAAAAGTAACCGCTTTGGCAGTCATCCAAAAGCCGATGATGTTAATCGGTGGGCCGAATGTGCCTGCCGCCACTGAAGAAGCACCGCAGCCAGCCGAGTTTAAAACCCCGCTTGCAACGGCTACAGCCGAAACCGACCTTGACATAACCACCGTGCAGCCAAGCGCAGAGAACCACCGCAAGACATTCAATGACGCATCTTTGCAGGAACTTGCGGACAGTATCCGGGAAGTAGGCGTTTTGCAGGCTATCGCAGTACGCCCACGCACGGCAGGAGGCTACGAAATCATTTACGGTGAACGCCGTTACCGTGCCTCATTGCTTGCAGGAGCAAAGACGATAAAGGCAACCATATACGGCAACATCACGGATGATGAAGCGGAAGATATGTCACTGAGTGAAAATTTGCAGCGTGAGCAGGTACGCCCCACCGAAGAAGCGAGAGCGTTCAAACGCTTGCTTGAAAAAGGACGGTACGATATGTATTCACTCGTCAGCCGTTTCGGACGGAGCGAGAAATATATCTATACCCGCCTAAAACTGAACGAACTGTATCAGCCTATCGGTGAACTGTTGGACAATGAAACAATCACCATCAGCGTAGCCGAGGAAATAAGCACCTATGAACCGCACATCCAAAAGGACGTTTACGAGAAGCACCTCAAAGAGGGCAGCGGAGACAATTGGACGGGATATACATTGAACCTCTTTAAAAAGCATTTTGAGAAATACTATACCACCGACCTTGCACAATACAAGTTCGACAAGACGGAATGCAGGGAATGTGTACACAACGCAGCGAACTACAACCTTTTTGCCGAACATAACGGGTGCGGACATTGCACCAACCGCAAGTGTTTGGAAGCCAAGAATGCCGCATTCGTGGCAAAGGAGACGGAGAAACTGTTGAAATCCGATCCGAAATTGGTGATAGCCCGACCCTATTACGGTGGCATGAACGAAACGGCACTTCAAAAACTCGACAAGAAAGGGCACGAGATAAAAGAACTGAATTACACCGTTTCGGCACAGAATTTCCCCAAAGCCCCCGAAGTACCGCAGCAGGAAAAATTCACCAACCCGAAAGAGTATGAAGAAGCCGTAAAGACGTTTGAAAAGAAACAGACGGACTACACCCTAAAAGTGGAGGAACTCAACCGCAAGCAGGAAGAAGGCAGGATAAAGACCTATGTAAAGGTAGGGCAGAGAGAACCCGAACTTTGCTATGTTGAGATAAACAAGAAAGAAACCGCCCCCGTCACCATCGAAACATTGCAGGAAAAGGACAAGCGTTTCAAACAGTTGTCCGTAGAGAAGGTTGTAGCCGATACAAAGAAAGTAGTTCGTGAAAACGACTATCCCGAAAGCCCTTTCACGCAGTACGAGGACGGGATGATGTATTTCATCATGCTGACCAGACTGCAAAGAAAGCATTATCCGCTTTGCGGCATCAAAGACCAGCCGTTGCCGCTGGACGAAAAACAACGCATGAAGATTGTAGCCAAGTTGACGGACGCACAAAGAACGGTCATCAAACGGGACTTCATCAGTCATTTTCTTTGCGAGGACGCTTACGGAGACAACAGCGCATCCAAACTGTTGAGGGACTTCGCAAACATGCACTTCCCCGACCAGTACGGACTTGCCAAAGCCACCCACGAGGAAGAATATCAGAAACGTCACGAACGTTTGGACGAGAGGATAAAGGAAATGAGGAAAGCGGAAAAGGCGGCAGCCAAAGAAGCGGGACAACAACCGACAACGGCAGCCGAAAAGACGGAAAAGAAAGTCACCTCCCCGAAAGCGGAGAAACTTGATAGCGGAAAAGCCGCTTAAAAACAGCAGGCGTGCCGGAGACAATTCCGGCACGTTTTTCCCACCCATGCGGCAGGGAAGGGTCGGACGACCCCACCCACACCGCCACCGTAATCACCTTTCACACCGTCAATGTATGAAATACATCAGAATATCCCCGAACGTTGAATATTCCACCGATAGGGAATTTTTCCTTGAAAATCAAATCATTTGCATGGTAAGTAAAGAAGGCACCAAGTTTTGCAGCCTGATAGAGAACCGGTTGTTCATGCGTTCGCCAAGCCGCCATATCAGCAGGCGGATGCAACTGAACATCATGCGGGAAATCCATGAAGACATCTGCCGCCTAAGATATGGCGGCGAACCCGTGGACTGACCTGCCACACCCCACACCTGCAAAAGACATCTTAAAAAAGTCGGGCAATCATAATGCGGTTGCCCGGCTTTTTTCTATTTTTGTGCAGTTGAATTTTAAAAAGATAGTTAGAAGACAAAAAAAGTTGAATGATTACATAGTATAATAGCTTTTAGCTGTTTATTCTACTCTCAAAACGACCAATTTTAATGCAGGAGAATAAACGGGCGAAGTCCTTGTCATACGCTTATGGCACGGTCTTAACTCGTTTCCTGCATGGGTGCTTGGTCGTACCTGAGAGTAAAACTTGTTAAGTACCGTGCTTTTTTCGGTACCTAGCAGGAAGTTACGGACAAGGTACTAATCAATAAACCATAGCAAGATGTATAATAAGAACATTGCCATAACCGGCAGTACCATTGAAAAGACAACAAAATACGACCAATTCAGAGAAGATAAAATCCGCATGGAACTCTACCGGCGCATTCTTTCACTGTATGATGAAGGATACCGCACATTCTCCTGCCACCTGAATACTTATATCGGGCTGTTGGCGGCCGATACGATAGTCATGTTGCGCGACGCGGACAAATGCCCGGACATCATTCTTTCGGCAGTCATACCCGAAACACCTTATCCGGCCGGCGCCGACAAGCTTTATTGCGCCTTATACGACGATTTGCTCAAACAGGCGGGCAACAGAGAAACGCTTTCAGAAAAAGACAGTCTTCAAGAAGTGCTTACAAGCAGTCACATCGTCTGTTACTATGAAGACACTTCGGATGAAATCGGGCAGGTGCGTGCATTGGGCATTCCCTATACCAATATCCGGAAAATGATATAGGCACCTATTCTTTGCCGCAGGTTATAGCAGTTTTTCCAGCCGGGCTATCCGTTTTTCTGTTGACGGATGCGTACTCATAATATATTCGGTGAACGAAGTCCGCTCCCCGCCCGTCTCCGCCACCGCCAACCGTCGCAGGAACGAGAGCAGGCCCTCTCCGCAACCGTAGCGCACCGCATACGTGTCGCAACGGTATTCGGCGTATTTGTTGATATTCACGTCGGCTATCCGGCTGAGACCGTAAATCGTGTGGTGCAACAACTTGTAGGCACTCCACCACAATTTCGCTATTCCCCCCACGGCAAAACGGACGGCAGGCACCACACCGATCATAAAGTTCCCAATCACCCCGAAAATCAGGGAAGGAATAAGGAACAGCCCGTACAGACAACGGTAGCCCAGCGACTGCATCGAGAAAAGAAGCACCTGATAGACGAAATCATAATGCGATATATGTCCCACTTCGTGGCAGATGATCCCTTTGAGTTCCTCATCCGAGGCCGCACCGAGTATGCCGCCCGTCAAACCGATAGTGTTGAAGCCGAAAGTCACGGCGTTCGTGCGTGCGTCCCTGTTACGGTAAATGTTCAGCTTCCTTTCCATCCCCATTTCCAGGAGCAGGCGTTCCAGCCGTGCCCGTTCATTGGCATCCAGCGGTTTGTACCCCTCTTTCATCCGCATCACCCATACGTTCAGCGGCGAAAGGCTGTAGAGGATATAAAGCAATACGATATAAAAAGGCAACGAATAGACCAGATGATGCGCAAAGGAGTATTGGGCGAACAACCCCGGCAGGAATGAAGGGGCCACCCAGCCGACGATTGCCAGCAGCAGGACATAAAAGGCCGATATGAGGATAATGTTTACCACTGCTACGTAAGAGAGCAGGAGCAACTTGAGTACAATGCGGAATATCCTGAGTGTTGTTTTCATGTGTATCTGATTGATTAATTAACTTCCGGCTAAATATAGAAACAAATTTTGTGCAATCCGGAACAATTACTTATTCATTTGTTTTCATTAAGCAAATTTCATAAAATAGGGGACGACAGGTTGCCCCGCCGTCTTTCCTTGTGAATTTTGGTAACGGCTATTCTTCCGCCGTACTGTTTTCCGTATCAAAGGTTACCGTCAGTTCCCTTTCCCGTCCGAAATTATCACGGACAAAGAATTTCAGTTCCGAGCGTTTGGCGCTTGTCGAACGGTAAAAGAGTGTGAATACCTGCTTCACCGGATTTTCCGTATCCAGCCCCGGCACCTCCGCCAGCGGCCTTACTTCCCGGTTGATAAGTTTCACGCCTTCGCTGTCGAATACTTCACCCTTACCTTCCACTTGTATATATCCGAGTCCATACTCCGCCTTCTCATAGTCCCCTTCACGGTCAAGATAAAAGCGTATCTCCACCGTTTCACCCGTTGTAATCTGTTTTTGCAGATACCAAGAAGAGAGCTTGAAATCATAATCCTGCCGGATGTCTATCGCATCGTTACATGAACTCAAGGCCAGCACTGTAATTAGTGCGCCTATACATATATATAATACGTTTTTCATTTTTCTGTTTCTCCTTTCACTTTTTATTAGTTAATAATAAGGCGAACGCCCAATCCTATCTGCGTATGGAAGTTCCCCGCATCCGTTCCGAAGAGCGCCCTTTCCTTTACCTGCATCAGCAGGATAATCTGGTCTGTCAGCCAGACGTCGAAAGCCGCCGTCAGGCCGCCGCCATAGATAAAGCTGTCCCCGTTCGTCACTGACGCCCCGTCAGGAAGCAGGGAGGTTCCCCAGTTGACTGTCTCAAAACCACCCAGCGCGGAAAGCCCGATACGGAAGCATACGTTCCGGCCCTTGTTCGATACTACGGGAATGAAGTAACCGAGTTCCCCCGTAAACTGCGCTTTGGGTATCGCCTTACTTTCATACGTGTATTCCTTTATCTGATAATCCAGGCCGTACAGCCAGTAGGTACGGTTACGGTTGGTACGTGTAAAGGCCAGCGAGGTGAAGTAGTGACGCTCACCGCCACTCTTCCACGAAAGGAAACGGTCGACTCCACCTGTCGTAAACTGTACACCCGTTTGTCCCGGCAGGTCACGCTGCGCGTATGCCTTGTCCGCTGTGAAGAACAACGCCACGGCTAATGCCAATATGAATAGTATTCTTTGCATATACATTATATTATATGGAGGTTATTATTTCAGGTGCAACTCACTGATTGGTTTTGCCGCCACAAGGTCGGTATTCTCTATGCGGAATGACTGGTGACGGGCACCGCCCTTTTCGTAAACCTCCACGACGAGCAGCTTGTCATCCGGCAAGGTAAGTTTTGGCAACACGAATATGTTACGTACCGTAGCTTTCCCGTCCACCGTTCTCAGACGGTTGTATGTCCTTACCGGTTCTATGAAGTTCTCCTGCATGGCCGTGCGCTTGGCCACCTTCTTGTCGATGATTTTAAAGCGGATGTAGTCGATGTCGAACGATATGTCCGAGGTGTTGCGCACGGAAGTATGCAGATACAGCAGGTCATTGTTGATATAAAGCCCTTTGAGCAATGTCTGAATCCCGTACTTCTTGCAGCCGATGTGCCTGATGTCCTTTTTGTTCTTCTTATATAGCGTGTACATGATGCGGTTCACCACCAGCGGTGTCTCCCCGCCCAGTTCTTTCAGCTTCACGAACATGCGGTCGCCGGCAAAACCGCCTTCGGGATTGTCCCGGAGCCAGTCTTCCATCTCGATGGAAAGCTGTGCCGGCTCGTCCTTATAGACCACATTAAAAGAATAGAAACAACCGTCGGCGGTGATGACTGAAAAATTCGTTTCCCCCTCAAATCCTTTTACCGCCGCCTTGATGCGGACTACGTTTTCCGCTCCCGTGGCCTTGTCCGCAATGATGTCGAACGAGCCTAAATCCACGTATTTCACTTCCGAGGGGAAAAGGATATGCACGGTCTTCTGGAAAGTCACCTCAATCTTATGCGGTGCGATAATCTGATTGGTGGGGAAAATCTTTGTTTCCACCGGTTCCTGCGCTTTTACACCCAGCAGAGAGAAAAGCATGACTATTGATAAAATAATTCTTGTCTTCATAATCTGATTACTGTTTTTGGGATATTAATAAAAGTTGATAATTCGCTTTGACGGACACTTTCACTTCCCGCATCTTTGTGGCCAGGTATTGTGAGCCGCCGCTAAGTACACCCCTTGTCACGTCCATGACGAGTTGCTGCGAGGCACTGCGGGCAAACGAGATGCTTGTCCCGAAACCGCTTCCGATGTTGGCGGCGGCTTCCTTCATGGCGGTACGCTCCGCGGTATTCGGGACGAAAAGTCCGGCCTGTCCATCCATGTCGTAAGCCGCCAGTTCCACCGGCAGGATATTGCCGCCGCTTTCGATGGAGTTCACGCTAACCGCCATCCGCTGTCCCTCGATACGCACCGTGCCGAATAGCGGAGTGTTTGCGGGGACGAGTACACTGCCCACTTGCAGCGGTTCCAACAGCCGGAACTTGATACGTGATCCGGTAGTCACCGTCTGGTCTTCCGCCACGCAGGCACGTATCGTATTGGCTCCGGCAAACTGCCCGCCGCCTACGGCCGTGGCAAAACCGTAATTACGGGGTATTGAATCCGGCAATGGTGGCGCAGCCAGTGACGATACTACGTTTTCGGTGACACGTCCGGCGGCTATTGCGGCAGGATTGCCCGCACCCGTTCCACCGGCAGTCTGTATGCTTTTCACCTGTCCGCCCGTCTGTCCGGGGAAGTAGCGTGCCGCCATTTCATACGATTTCTCCATCAGTTCCAGCGGGTCTTGTGACTTGCGTTCACGTTCCAGCTTTTCGCTAAGTTCTTTCACCTGCCGTTCCAGTTCGCTCACCCTGGGACTTTCCTTCGGCTCCTGATAAAAGGAGGTAATCTGGCGTGAAATCTGTCGCTGCTTCTCCCTGGACTCGCGGATTGCATCCACCCTCGGCGCTCTTTCTTCCGGCTTCAGCCCATCGAGCGTGTCCGGTGTCAGATAGTCCCCCGCCATGTCCTGCAAGGTTCTTACCTTTTCCTTGCGGCGTTTCTTCATCTCTTCCAGTTCATAGGCCTTCTGTTTGTCGGCCATCGTCTCGGGTGCGATAGCGTCGGGTATCGTCGTATTGATACCCGCCATCCCTTCCACCGTTTCGGGCGCGTCCGGTTTGAAGATAAACCAGATGAACCCGGCACAAAGCAGGGAGAGGAATGCCACCACGCCGTAGAATTTGAGTTTTTCAACGGCCTTGCCGCCCTGCTTCTTTTCCTTTTCTAAAGCGGATTTCGCCTTCTGTGATTCCCGTTCTTTCTCTTTTTCTTCTTTCTTATCTGATTGTGCCATTGGATATATTGTTTTTGAATGGTTGGATACTGTCCGTTTGGGGAAGCACAATCCTTTGGATGTGTTGTACCTCAATCGGAAATTTGTCTTTCCCGCAAAATCCGCCCACGATGTAGGCAAGGTCGATGGCGGCGAAAAGGCCGAGCAGGTAAAGGATGATCATCCTTTGCTGCCGGTAGCTCAATCGCCGCCGCGTCTGCGGAGTTTTACCATACAGCGGTCTTTCTTCGTTCTGAACGAGTGGAAGACCTTTTTCATCCCGTTATCTTTCATACTGTCCGATGTCCCTGTTTTCAATGATTGTAAAACTCTCTATCAGGAAGCCCTGCGGATTGTTGTCGCTCCGGGTTACATTTCTCAGACGGCAGGTCGTGACAAGCGACCTTTCGGTAACGCTGCTCGAACGGATGATGTGCTGCCGGCAATAGGTCTTCATCTGGTAGGGATAACTGTTGAAGTTTCCCCGTATGCTGTCCACCGTCAGGGTCTGCGAGATATTTCCCGCTATCATCCGGTTGAAGTAGCCTTTCTCCTGCAAGTTCCGGTAGTAACCGATGGCGCTTTCATCCGAAAGGTAAAGGGCACGCTGGATGTTGCTTTCAATGGCGCTCTTGTCCGGTGATAGGGTGAAAAACAGTTCGTGGAAACGTCTGATATGTTCCCTCGCTTCCACGGGGCGGTTCTGCTGCACGTCCTGCGAGAGTGCCAGCATCAGCGATTTTCCGTTGTCCAGTACATAGATTTTCTGCCGCTGCGCCTCGGCAAACTCGTATGCCTTTCAGGTGGCGAAGACCGTTACCAGTGCGCATACTCCCAGGAATACCATTCCGAACAGCCGTAGCTGCCGGAACGATGTCTCGATGTTTTTTAATGATTTGAACTCCATGTCTTCTTTCTGTTTTTTTAAGTGATACGTTTAGAACATTTTCTTGATGCGTCCGGCTACCGATCCGCCGACTGCCCCACCGACTGCCGCCGCACCGTTTCCGGCCATTTTCCCGGCACCGCCCACCTTCTGCCCGTAAGCTCCCGCACCGCCTGCCTGGATAATCCACGAGGACACCGTGGGAACGCAGAAATAACCGATGATACCTATAATCATGAATATACAATACACACTGCCCGATGCGTCTGGTATGAATGTCGGGTCCTGCATCTGTTTGATATCCTGCTGCAACATCAGAACCTGTATGCGCGAGAGGATAGCGCCGAACAGGTCGCCCACGGGCAGCCATAAGTAAATACAGATATAGCGTGACAACCATGTGGTGAGTGTACTCTGGAACCCGTCATAGACGGCCAGTGCAAAAGAGATAGGCCCCAGTATGGACAGGACAATCAAGAAAAAAGTCCTCAGCGTGTCTATCAGCAGCGAGGCTGCCTGAAAGAAGAGTTCCAGCAGTTCCCGGAACCATTGCCTCACCTTTTCCCCCATGTCATACACCGCCTTCTGCCCGTACATGTTTATCATCGTGTCCATGTCCCCCAGCGACCAGCCAAGCTCGTCTATCTTCTTGTCAAATTCCTCATCACTCACAAGGAAAGCCTTTGCCGGGTCACGGAGCATCGCTTCCCGTTCCAGTTCGTCCTTCTCTTCCTGATACTTCTTCATGTCGAAAGTCTGCTGTTCCACCAGTGAGGAAGTGGCACTGCATACGGGGGAAAGAATCCCGTTGATTGTCCCCAGCACCATAGTAGGAAAGAACATGATGCAAAGGCCCAGCACAAATGGTCTGAAGAGTGGGAACACGTCTATCTCTTCCGCCCTTGAAAGGGACTGCCACACCCGGTAAGCCACGTAGAACAGGGCACCGATACCCGCCACACCTTTTGCCACGCTTGCCATATCCTCGCACAGCGGTATCATTTCATCGTAAAGCGAACGCAGCAACTCATGTAGGTTCGTCCAGTCTATTGATAGTAATATCATAGTCTATCTTTTTTTAATGATGAATGATTACCAGTAACGCTGGTCGTGTGTCCCGTACAGGGCAAGCACCCGCTGGGAATCCCCCTTCTTCTTGCTGCGCAGGTACGATATGCCGATATTCTTTCGGGTATAGTACCATGTCAGGTTCTTGTATTCCAGCACTTCGCCATATATCCGGTTGATGATGTCCAGCCGTTCCTTGTCGGTCATCGAGAGTCCGGTAGCCGTGGTCACTTCCTTCAAGTCCAGCAGCAGGTTGCTGCTTTCTTCAAGCAACCGGTTATACCCGAAAGCAATGGCCGAGAGTTCTTCCACGGTAAAATTCGGGTCGCCCATCATCGTATTGAAATTAGTCACGTAAATATCGCTGATGTCACCTACCAGAAGGATAGTCTGTTGTACCTTGCGTGCCCCTTTTACGAGATCGTGTACGGATTTCAAAGCGTCGTAGTAGGCCTTTCCCTGCTGGTAAATCTTTACAGTCTCCTGAAAGTTACTTCACATGTTCTGTGCCGTTGTGGAAGTCTGTACAATTTCATTGGCCGAGTTTACAATGCCTTGAGCAAGGTTCGTAGGGTCTATCACTGCCCACTGTGCTTTGCTTGTCACCGAAAGGGACAGTAGTGCCATGAATAAAATTATCATTCTCTTTTTCATGCGTCTATCTCCTTTCTTTGGTAAGTAAATACCGGCTGTCGTCATCACGGGCAAACAGTCCGTAACAGCCGAACAGCAATACCTCGCTTCCGCTGAAATACCCGATACATCCGGCATCCTTGTTCCCGTGCAGGAAAAGGTCGTCCCCTTTCCGGAGCGGGATATTGATTTCGGTATAACTCATTTCTCCGGCGAACAGCGTAGCCTTGTATCCCTTGAATCCGTCCGTCACATGGTTGGATTTACGGATTGTCAGCGTGGAGCCGCCTTCCTTGTTCATTCAGTGACCGCAGATGCGGTCGTGTTCCAGTTCTTTCTTCATTTCCCCAATCAGGTTCAGCAGATCCAGATTGGTCAGGGTCGCATCTCCGAGTGCTTCCCTGCATTGGCTTAATAAATCTTTCTTACTCATTGTTGTCTATAGATTAATATGGTTACTTGTTTTCCTGCCGTTTGCTTTCGGCAAGTTGTTTGATAGCCAGTTCGATGTTTCCGCCCAGCTTTTCCGTAAGGCGGGTAAGTTCCAGTTTCTCAGTCTCTTCGGTGGTGTAGCAAAGGTACTCTTCAGCCGAAACTTCTGTTGCATATACCGCACTTTGCGTACCACCAAGCCCTATCCAGACCTCTTTATAAAGGCGGTTCGCTGCATTGGCAAGATTGATAGAAAGTATCTGGCTGCGTTCCTTGTCCGTCAAGCCGAGCAGGTTCTGTATCTGGTCGAACTTGTTTTGATACTTCCGCTGATCGAGCAGTATTTTGCAGTCACTGTTGTTGATAATCGTCTCTTTCACAACGGGGGAAGAGATAATATCATCCACTTCCTGCGTCACTACAACCGCCTCTCCGTAAAACTTTCTGACTGTTTTAAAAAGATAACGGATGTAGTTTGCCATACCTTCCTTGGCGATTGCCTTGCCGGGTAGGTCGGGGGCATTACTGCCCCTTTCCCCCCTAAGAACCGTACGTGAAAGTTTCCAATCATACGGCTCAAGCAACTTTAAATTTCTATCTAATAGAAACCAGCTCATTGTTACATCTATTTAAGTTGAATGACTTTTCTTCTGCAACTGTCATGTACCAAGAAATTAACTTTCTTTCCATTGACAATTCTTTCATTAGTTCCCCACGAGTGTTCTTTGTCTATGGGTTCTCCGCATATGGGGCATAAATGATTTTGTCTTTCCCACATATACAGCAATGATTTTCTACCATTAAGCGACTTGAGCATCTTGTAAGTCTTGCGCTTTTCAAAATATTCTTTCCATTCAGGGTCGAGAGGATTGGCTTCACCTTTCACTTTTACGTATCGGGTGATTTTCGTGTCGTACAGTCTTTTGAGGGCAATCTTATCATCCGCTTTACCCCTTTTGAAGTTCGCCACAAAGCACCAGTTACGATTCTTTATTCGTGTAAAGTATCTGCTGGCAATCCAATATTTACCTTTCTTGGGATGTCGTCTCTTGGCCCATTGCCATAGCTTTTCAAATATCAAGTAATCAGCTTTTCTGAATGTGTCCGAAGCCACGCAATTCTTGTAGTAATTCACCCAACCGACTATTACCGGATTCAAAAGTCTTATAAGAGATTCCTGTTTACTACCTTTATTGGAATCAATGATTCCTCTGATTTTCTCCATGAATCCCTTCAGACTCTTTTTGGACGGCTTTATTAGAAGTATTCCATTGTATTTACGGATATTGTACCCGAGAAAATCAAAGCCCTCTTCAATATGGGTTATCTTTGTCTTTTCTTCTGATAGAGTAAGTCCCCGACTTTCAAGGAAGTTCTCCACTAACGGCTTTATTTGCTCCAATGCTTCTTTAGTCCTTCCCGTAATGATAAAATCATCCGCGTATCGAACCATGTGAACCTTTGAATAATATACTTGTCCCTTAACGGATTTCCTATAATACTTTTCTGCGAGCATTGCTTGCAGACCGTCCAATGTCATATTGGCAAGAGTTGGCGAGATAATTCCACCCTGTGGAGTTCCTTCTTCCGTAGGGAATAATTCCTTGTTGAAAACGAAACCGCATTTGAGCCATTTTTTCAGCATGACTTTATCCATTGGAATATTTTCCAACAGCCAGTCATGACTGATATGGTCAAAACAACCTTTGATGTCTCCTTCTAAAATCCATTCGGGAGAAGCTGTCTTGGCAAGGACGCAAAAACATTGTTCTCTTGCATCGCCAGCACTTCTCTCTTTACGGAATCCGTAGAAGTTGCTGTCAGCAGTTGTTTCTGACACAGGTTCCAATGCGAGCAGATACAATGCCTGCATTGCCCTGTCTTTCATCGTCGGAATCCCTAATGGGCGCAACTTCCCGTTACTCTTTTTAATATGTATCCTTCTTAGAGGCTGAGGGGTATAGCCTCTTCTTCTCAGCTCGCTGATGGCCTTGAATTTACTGTTGGAAGTTGCCCACACAGCTTTATCAACACCCGCAGTTTTACTGCCTCTGTTCGATGTAACACGTTTTACCGCTAAAGCTTTAGCGTAAAACGAATGCGTCAGCATCCACTGCAAGGCTTTCACCCTGCCGTGTTTGCCTTCTTTCTGAGCTTTTACAATACGTGCTTGTAGCTTATTAACCGCTATTTCGCACTTGTTCCAGTCTATACTTTCCCAGGTGCTCCACTTTTGGTCAGTAGATGCACACGATGTCTTACTTTCGTTCATTTGCTTTTCTCCTTTGAATAAGTTCTAAAAGTTTCTTGTAAAAAGTCACCTTGCGGAAGTCAGCCCACTTTCGTGTGAGGTGATGTTTCAACCTCTATCCGCTCCATTACAGAACGGCATTCGCTTTTTCCACATTCCTCTGCCCGCATTTCATTCGGCTTTCCTTACGGTTTGCTTACCTGCTGTTATACAGGAGAAATACGGGTTTACCATGTTTCTTGTATATGACAAACGAATGGGTTAGAATCCGTCTATCCGCCGGCAGTCATCATGTTCGTGTAACCTTAGCATGAAGAAGGTTATCCGACTGCGTCCCTTTTGGGTTAGAGCCCAGTATCATTAACAGCTCATTCGAAGTTACGACGTTTATCAACGGTTCACATTACGTTATTCATACCATTCAGCCTAGCTCCCCTGCCATTCGATACTAACGGCAGTTGTCGTTCCCTCGCGGTTCTGACTTCTCCTTTCGGAAGGGCTTCATTGTTGGTTCTGCTATCGCACGACCTCATTGCTTACTATCGCACGCTCCCATAGGCTACTGTTGACGAAACAACAGGTTTAATCGTTCTATTTCCAGCGCGTGGAATGGAATGTTAAACAATCATATACAAGACTTACATGTCGCAGCCACGCTTCCTCAATCAGTATCATCTTGCGGATACCCTGCAAACGTCTCATTTTATTTATGAACGTCTCCATGATAATGATGGTGACAACCGGAAAGAGGATTGGATTATCTTTCACAACATCCAACTCAAATACAATAAACCGTTTGTTCAGTAAATCCAGTTCCTTGTCCGAGTTCAGCAGATACCCGTATTCACCGTTCTTATAATAAGGTTCCAGCACGTTCAGAAAACCGTCCACGTCAAAGTCCTTCTCCCGCACATTCTTGTCTGCCAGCACCTTCCGGTAGTCTTTCCTTACAAAGTCATAGAACGAGTTGAAGTTCGGCTTTATCTTCCGGTTCTTCTTTATCTTTTCGATATACAGGCTGACCGCATTCGAGAGCGCCACCTCTTCCGAACGTCGGGGTGGTTCGTCCTCCCTTTTCCAAAGGGTGAGTATCAGTGTCTTGATGCTGTCCCGCTTCTCGATGTCATACCGGTAATCTTCGGTGAAAAACGGATTGAAAGAAATCGGGTCATTTTCCTTGTATGTAAAATAAATCCCGTCATCCCCTCCGGTCTTCTGATGTATCAGGTCACAGAGTCCCTTGTACGAATTTCCGGTGTCCACCAGCAGGATATGCGTCCCTTGTTCCCAGTACTGCCTCACGAGATGATTGGTAAAGAAACTTTTCCCGCTGCCGCTGGGGCCGAGTATGAATTTGTTTCTGTTAGTCACTACCCCTTTTTTCATGGGCAAATCCGATATGTCGAGGAAGACGGGCTTTCCCGTCAGCCTGTCCACCATGCGGATGCCGAAGGGAGAGAGCGAGTTCCGGTAACAGGTTTCAGCCGTGAAGAAACAGAGTGCCTGCCCGGTAAACGTGTAGAACGTCTCTTCGGCCGGAAAGTCCGCTTCATTTCCCGGTATGCCCGCCCAATAGAGAGCCGGAAGGTCGGTCGTGTTATGGTGCGGAGTACATTCCATCAATGCCAGTGCGCTTCCCACATCGTTCTTCACCCGCCGGAGTTCGTCCCCGTTTTCCGCCCATGCGATGATGTTACAATGGCAGCGCACGGATTGCAGTCCGTTGCTGTGCGCCTCATTCAGGTATTCATCCAGCCACTCCTTGTTGATCTGGTTGCTGCGGCTGTACCGGGAAAGCGACTGCATGTTCTTCGCCATCTTCTCGAAACGGGAAAGGTTTTCGTTACTGTCGTCTATGAATATCCACTGATTGTAGATATGGTCGCAGGGCAGCATCACGCCCACGGGGGCGGCATAGCTCAAACGGCAGTCCGAGCGGTCTGTCGAGAGGCGTTCGTACCGTCCATCCGTCCTCACTTTTCCCGGCAGATAGTCGAGGTCGGAGAGCGTGTGCAGGCAGAGCCGCTTATCTCCGATACGCATCCCGTCCGGATTCAATTGCATGTCCTGCAACATGGTAGTTCCGTCTGCCGAGAGCGTAAGGTACCGTTCGATAATACCCGGTTCGTTTTCCGTTCCCGTAATCTCTTCCGTGGTCAGCCGTTCCAGCCTGATAAGTCCGCTGTCGTTAACGATACTTTCAAACTGTCCCACCGCTTCCATGAAACGCTCCACCGTTTCCTTGTCCCTTATCTCCTTCGGAACCAGAAAACCACGGCAGAGCGTGTTCCAGTTGCTTTGTTGCCGGGAGCGCTCTTTGGTGGTCTTGGTGAGGAACAGGTAGCAGGCGTGGTGCAGGTAGGGACGTTCGTTGAAGTGGCGTTCAAAACTGCGGGAGAGAAAGCTGAGTTCGTCCCGGCGGATGTCCGGCTCGTATTTCTCCGTGATGAAAATATCCTGTTTGTGCAGGATTGAATAGTTCGGCAACACCTTGATGGCCTTCGCTCATGTGGCGTGCATCGCCTCATATTCTGCGGATGATACCGAAAACACTTCCGGCAGTGTGACCCGGAAAGCGACCGTGATGTCGGCGTCCTTGCTGACGATGCAGCCGTGTTCCACCGCCATGATGGGAAACTTGCTTTCCAGTGTGGATGCTTTTAATATACTTCTCATAATTTACGATTGTTGTTTGTTGATCAGACGTGTGATACGTTTTCGTGAGAGGATTCTCCGGGGATGCTGCCGGGCCGCGAACAGCTTCATCAGCCCGTGGCTGCCGTATTTACGGTTCAGCGTAAAGGTCAGCCATACCAATATCGTAGCTGCCGATACTCCGAAACCGATGCAGATTCACTGTCCGACGCCCGCCATATACATGATGACGAACATCACGAATACGGCAAGCAGGCCGGCAGCGAAAATAAACAGGTATTGTGCCCGGAGTCCCTTGAACTCAACTTCACGGCCCACCCCTTTATTTATTTCAAAATCAGCCATAAGTTATTGTCTTTTTTATGTTTTTAGAGGAAGAACGACCTCAAAATGGTGGCGGCGACTATCAGAAAGATACAGGCTCCGAACCACGAACTGGCAGTTTTACTCGTGTCGGGGTCGCCCGAACTGAATTTCTGATATACCTTGATTCCACCGACGAGGCCGATTACAGCACCGATTGCATAAATCAGTTTTGTGCCGGGATCGAAATATCCGGTCACGAGTTGTGTCGCTTCGGTGATACCGGCTTGTCCGTTTCCTTGCGCCATTGTCGCACTTGCCGCCGCAACAGCGGCCAGCATCATAATCAATCTTTTCTTTTTCATTTGTTTCCGTGATTTTTTTAGGTGATTCATATTTCGCAAGCGTGCATTTGAGGTTATCCAAGCCTGTTTGTCTTGTCGCTGACTCGGCGTTGCCTTGTCGCTGACTTGACATCCTCTTGTCGCTGACTCGACAAAACGGGGTTTCAGCGTAACCAAAATGCAATTTGGCAAAGACACCCGAACTTGCGAAAAATCAGTAAGTAATTAAAAAAGCCACGGACTGCCCTCTTTCACTATCCCCATAAGGCAGCCGTGGCCGCTTATGGTTTATTGATTCAGGGGGTAAGTTCCGGTGGGGAATCAGCCGGAGTCATAATATGTTATTCGCATCGTTACTTGATTTTGTGGTGAAACACTCTTGTTAATTCTCTCTTGGAAGCGGAATGCGAATCATCCCGAATCGTAGTAGCCTTTTGTTCTCATTGTCTTTACTGTCCTTATCGGTTTATTTCAGGTATTCCCCGCACTTGAAACCCTTGCGGGGTGTATAGTCTTCAAAGGAGGTGGACTTGAACAGCCACATCCGGTTCGCCCATCGGGCAAGGTCACGCTCGTACTGTGTAGGCGTCCGCTTGTTTGCATAATCCCGGAAAGGGATAACAAAGGGAGTAATCCCCAGTTCCCTCAGTACGTTCAACCGGAACAAATCCTGTTCAACGGTCGAATTGAATCCTATCAGCACGTAGCAGGTTATCTTGTAAGGTTTCACATGCCTGACCATCTCTTTCAGACGGTCGGTCAGATCCAGTCGGGGCAAATCCCACGCGATATGAATGTTCTGTTTCATCTTCATTCTATTCAGATGCCAGGCTTGTTCCTCGTTCATAATCCTAACGTCCACACCGTGCAGTTTAACGGGTTGCCGGGTCTTCATCAGATAATCCACCGCCGACCTTCACTGCGGATTGGCAAAGAAATTATTGTCCAGCACCTCAATCCATTTTCCTTTCGGATTCAGTTCCACCGGTTCCACGCTCTGAATGTATCCTTCCTTTTCACGAACGAGACAAAAAGGACATTTACGGATGCAGCCCCTTGAAAAGAACTGAAGGGAAAAAGGATATTGGGGGTAAATGAAATAATCCATCATCCGGCTGTTTTCCACAGCTTCGGGAAGCCTGCCCGTAATGTCATATCCGGTTCCACCCTTAATGACTTCCTTCGCATTCAGCAGGCTATAATCATAGTCGGAACTAAAGGTGAACACCTTGCTTGCCAGTACCTTGTCATACCGCTGTGCCGGTAACGCCCATTCCACCAGATGTCCTTTTGCCTTGTAATAAGCCGAAAGGCGCATCAGCGCAAAATTGGGGAAGTTATGTCCGTCCACATCTACCAGTCCTATATTCATACGGATAAAATTTAATGGTGAATAGTTCTTGTTGCCCTACCGGGTGAATGCCGCAGACGGTCTGTCATCTCGAATCGTAATAGCCTTTTGTCATAGCCATTCTGTTTTATAAGTAAGTTACCAAAGGTATTGTCTTTTCTTGCCCGGAGTGTTCCCTTATCAGGCGGGAACATCCATTTATCAACCCGAATCGAAATAAGTCATATACATGGTTTTGTTGGTTTATTCAGTCATTAATACCATAGCGAATCTCTCTCTTTAAAGTGATACGGGCTGTCAACCCGTATCAAAATAACCTCTTGTCATTGTTACCTCCTTTTTTAATCGGTTAATCACTGTCTGGAGCAGCCCCGCTCATTTGCTCGGCTTCATCCAGAAATTTGCTGATACGGCTGTCGCTGCCATTGATACTTTCCAGTATCGAGCGTTCAATCTGCGTATCTTTGATATGGTGGATCGCCCTTAAAAGGGACAATCGTTTGTCTGTCGGAATATCCTTGCCGTTGCAGAGGTCGATAATCAGGTCGATCTCTTCCGGCCCTATGCCGGTTGCTTCGCCCGAATAATCTTCGCGGATACAGTTCAAATCATCCAGTTCCTCGTTCAACTCGTCCGTATCCACTTCGTCACCGTTTCCTCCCTGTCCGCTATCGCCATCCCGCTTGCCGGAACTCTCATCCGAAGAAGCCCGCCACTCTTCCACGCGCTTGTCCCGGAACAGTTCCGGAATGCGCTCCGGCGGCACTTGTGCTGCCTTTTGTGGCGCTGTATCTTCGTTTCTGCCAGCAAAAGTAGAGGCATTTTCTTTACCTGCAATAGCCCCGGAACCGGTGGCGTTTATTGGCGGCCGTTGGCGTGTCCCGTAGCTTTTTGTCACGACAAGGCTGCCTGTTTCAGACCGTTTCTGAGGAGGTTTTTCCATGTTCCTGCCCTCTGCCTTTTCCTCGTTTTTCACTTCCGTATGCGTGTCCGGGAGGTCTTTCTTTTCCGCTTTCCCTTTCGTGCGCCTGCGCCCTTTTTTCTGTTCCTCCTTTACCGGATCGAACCACCCGGCAATACCCCTCAGCGCTTTTGCCATGCGGCGGCGTGCCTTCCCGAAACATATCTCGCCAAGCTGTCCCCTGAATACGAACTTGTCCATGAACAGATAGGCGAACAATAGCCAGAACAAAACGATTCCGGCCTCATAATAACTTGATTGTATATCCATACCCTAAAATATTTTGTTATAACTCTTTTGTAAATAGGTCTTCACCTCATCCGCATGTTTCTCGAAATGCTCCTTCAATACATTGTCTATGTAGTTTCCTACCGTCAACTGCCGTTTTCCGGCAATGCCCACGATGACCGATATTTTCTGGTGCAGTTCCTTGTCTATATACACCCCTTGTCTGCCTTCACATTTGTAGGGTGTAAGGAACTTGCGTATAAAGTCAGCCAGTGCCGTGCGAATCGTTTTCGGTGACGGTTTTTCCGTAACCGCCGAACATCCGGCATCATCCGAACCGGAAATACCGCTTACTGTTTCATTCACAATGTCATCCGCTTTTCCCTTTTCCTCAGATAAAGCGGTTTCTCTATTTTCGCCATTACCTCCGCCGGTTGAAGGTGCGGAGGATAAAGGAGGCTCTATCGGAACCCCTGCCATCAGGCTGCGCAGGTACGCTTCATCCACCGGATTCTGTCCGCTTGTTTTCTTTGCCATGATTATTAGGTTTTAAGTATAGATATGATTTCATCCATAAACGTATCGAAGCCGCACTCTTTGGTGAATGCCGCATCAGGAGCGAACAGCGTACTCCGGTAAACGGAGCCGCCCGTAGCGGACAAATCTTTGGTAAAGTTGCTGCGCACGGTACGTGTTTTGAGACAATCCAACCCTAACAAAGAAAAGCCTTGCTGATACACATCATACAATGTCGTGCGTTCCCTGCGGTCAACCATGTTCCAGAACAGATGAAGACTTTTCAGAGCGGACACGCCGGTCTTTATCAGCCGGTCATTAATGGTGGTGGCAAAGTTCAGCGTGCTTTCCAGTACCAGTCGGTCAGCCTTTATCGGCACGAACAGATAATCGAGCGAACTGATTGTGGCGATAACCCCATCGCTACCCATTGTTCCGGGCAAGTCGAATAGCACCACGTCATAATGCGTATCCGCTTTCTCTTCAAATGCCCTTCAGTGCGCCATGCAATCCGCGGGTGTGCTTCCAATAACCGGATACGCCTTTTTCTTCAACCGCCCGGCCTGCTCCACCAAGAGGTTCTGATAAACGGGTGTAGTCTTGACCACTTCCATATCCCGTTTTTTCTGTTTCATAATCGAATGTTGCGGATAGTCGCAATCCACCACCGCTACGTTCAGTCCTTTCACATAATGCAGTCATGATGCCGCATAAATCGTAAACGTCGATTTACCTACGCCCCCCTTCTGGGAAGCGAACGAAATGAATACCGTTTCCTTTCTCTTTTCCATTGTAACCTGATTTTAAGTAAATAATTTGATTTATTGATAATTAAGCGGATAGATACCTGTCCACTTATCCGTTCAGTCATTTCATTATCCGTTTAGCTTAATAGTTATATGGCTATTTAGCTATCTGTCTATTTAGCTACATACTTACATAGCTATTCAATTATATAGCTATATAGCTATCCGGCTGTCTGTCTAAATATTTAGCTAATAGTCCTTTTACATATTCATTTATCCGAATATCTACCTGCCCGTCTATACATCTTTATATATGCATAGCTGTATAAGCGGATAGATAGCCTTATGAATGCCTGTCTGAAAACATACTTAATCAAATGGCTATTCAGACAGAAAGCTATTCAGATAGAAAACCGTCCGGATAGCTATCCTGATAACTACCTTTTTATCTATCCAAATAAGTAGCTGAATAGCTATCCGGCTGCAAATAAACCTCAAAAAGAGCATCCGTGAGGCACCTGTGGTTTCAAAGTCATTTATTGGCGGCTGTTGGCGGGATACCGGGTAATAGCCATACCGAAAAAACTATCTACCTTTGTCGCCGGGAGAGCGCAGCCCGTTCTCGAAAAGAGAACGTCAAACAAATCCTTCAGACCTTTAATCCGGCCCAGCCGGATTTTAATATGCGTCAGCATATAGCAAGGTGTACTTTGAGGCCCTCACTTGAAGTTCAGGCCCTCAAAGTCCCGCCCCGAAAGGTCTTTCGGGGGTGGCGGTTCTCCCAAGTCGAACCTTCTAAAATATTCATGTCATGAAGAAAAGGATGCTTGTAAGCAATGAAAAGGGGCACAAGGTGCTCGCAGACCCACGGGTGCATCGCCACTCAGTGCGGTTGAGCAGTGAGGAAAATGAAAAATTCCTCATGATGTTTGAACAATCGGGTATGAAGAACAAGGCCGAATTTATCTTCGCCCGTATCTTCGGCTGAGAGTTCAAGGTGGTGAAGATTGATAAGGAAGCGCAGGAATATTATGCCCAGCTCACCGCTTTCTATCAGCAGTTCCGCCGTATCGGGAATAACTATAACCAATGTGTAAAGGTCATTCATGCCATTTATGGAGAAAAGAAATCGCTTGCGTTCCTTTATAAACTGGCAGAAGAAACCCGTAAACTGGAAGAAGTATGCAGGCAGGTTATCGAACTGACAAAGCGGTACGAAAAGGAGTATCTCACTAAAAAGGAATAACGTCATGGTGCCGAATATCACATCCGGCAGTTCATTCTATGGAGTGATTGCCTATAATAAGATAAAGGTGGACGACGGTACGGCAAAGGTATTGTGACATCCGAAAATAGCAGCGGACACTTCCGACAATGTACCGATTGAACACTGTGTACAGGCTTTTGAACCTTACATCGCACTCAACTCGCACGTCCGGAAACCGGTTATCCACATCTCCCTGAACCCGTCCCCGAAAGACATTCTTTCGGAAGAGCAGATGACCGTACTGGCTCAGGAGTTCATGAAAAACTTCGGTTACGGGAACCAGCCCTATATCGTATGGCTGCATGAAGACATAGACCGCAAGCACATGCACATCGTATCGGTACGTATTGATGAAACCGGAGAAAAAATAGACCATAACCGGGAAGCTATCCGGGCACAGAACATCTGCCGTGAAATGGAAGTGAAGTACGGGCTTCATCCCACATTCGGAGAACACGGTGAGAGGGAACTATCATCCCTACAAAAAGTGGATTATCCGAAAGGGGACGTGAAAGCACAGGTAAAGCATACTGCCCGAACCTTGCTGGAATGTTACAACTGTCACTCGCTTGCCGAATATGGCACTCTTCTGAACCTGTATAACGTAACCGTTTATGAAGTCAGGGGAAGTGTGGACGGGAAGGAATACCACGGTATTATGTACGGAGCTTTGAATGATAACGGACAGCAGGTGGGAACACCTTTCAAGTCCAGCAAGTTCGGTAAGGCATTCGGTTATGAAGCACTGCAAAAGAAGTTTGCCGCTTCTACTGAAAAGGTGAAAAGGAACAGCCTTGCCGAAAGGACAAGACAGGAAGTCATTAAAGCCATGCAGGACATCGGCACGAAAGAGGATTTCGCCCGAAAGCTGAAAGAGGCGGATATAGAGACGGTTTACCGTATCAATCCCGAAGGACGTCTGTACGGCATCACTTTCATAGACCATACCAGCCGGACAGTGCTTAACGGCTCGCGTCTGGGCAAGGCCTTTTCGGCCAATGTGTTCAACGAGCTGTTCAACAATCCGGATGCGGACCGTACAAGGCTGATACCACCACCGGAGCAGGATACACCCCGACAGGAACAAGATACGGAAGAAAGACTGGAAAGGAAAGAATACCGGCAACAGGAAAATCAAGGCTATCAGAGTGAACCGTCCGGCAGTCTGATTGATACGTCCGCACTCGGTGCCATTGACATTTTCTCCGTATTCATGGAAGATGACCATACGCACGAGTACATCGATCCGGCCTTCTGCTTCGGACGCAGGAAAAAGAAGAAGCGCAGGCGCAAATTATAATATAATTAAGGTATAGAACAAAAAGTCGAATTTTAACAGTTACAATTATGCAGAATGAAGATGATTTAAGAGGTCTTGCCAAAGTCACGGACTTTATGCGGGCCATCAGTTTTCTATTTTTGACGATACACATCTATTGGTTTTGTTACGGCTGGCTACACGAAATGGGCTGGACGCTTGATATTGTGGATAAGATATTGTCCAATTTCCAGCGTACCACCGGACTATTTTCATCTTTGCTTTACACCAAACTGTTTTGTGTCCTCTTCCTCGGTCTGTCCTGCATGGGCAACAAGGGAGTGAAGAAGCATGAAATCACATGAAGGCAGATAACTATTGCGGCCATAGCTGGTAGCATACTCTTTTTCCTGAACTGGTGGTTGCTGTCCATTGACGCATCATCCGGTGTGTGCGTCATACTTTATACCACGACATTGGTCGGTGGTTTCTTCTGCCTGTTGGCATCCGGTTTATGGATAAGCCGTCTGTTGAAGAACAATTTGCTGGAGGACGTTTTCAACACCGAAAATGAATCGTTCATGCAGGAAACCCGCCTTATGGAAAACGAGTATTCCATTAACCTGCCGACTAAATTCTGGTACAGGAGAAAGGAATGGAAAGGCTGGATAAACGTGGTGAATCCTTTTCGGGCCAGCATGATTTTAGGTACACCGGGTAGCGGGAAATCGTATGCCGTGGTCAATAATTACATAAAGCAGGCAATCGAGAAGTCCTATGCACTTTATATATACGACTTTAAATTTGATGACTTGTCCGTTATCGCTTATAACCATCTGATTAAGTACAGACACCGCTATAAGATACCGCCCAAGTTCTACGTGATAAATTTCGATAACCCACGCAAGAGCCATCGCTGTAACCCGTTGGCACCGGAACTGATGACGGATATTTCAGACGCTTACGAGTCGTCGTACACCATAATGCTTAACCTCAATAAGTCGTGGGTGCAGAAGCAGGGGGACTTCTTTGTGGAATCCCCGATTGTCCTGTTTACGGCGATAATATGGTTTTTAAAAATCTATGAAGACGGCAAGTATTGTACATTCCCCCATGCGATAGAACTACTAAACAAAAGGTACGAGGATGTATTCACCATTCTGACAAGCTATTCCGAACTTGAGAACTATCTGAGTCCGTTCATTGACGCATGGAAAGGCGGTGCCAGTGAGCAGTTAATGGGGCAGATTGCATCTGCCAAAATCCCGCTGTCCCGACTGATAAGTCCGCAACTCTATTGGGTAATGTCCGGCAGTGACTTTACGCTGGATATTAATAATCCCAAAGAACCGAAAGTGTTATGTGTGGGCAACAATCCCGATAGAATTTCTATTTACGGGGCAGCTTTAGGTCTGTATAACTCCCGTATCGTGAAGCTGATAAACAAAAAGAAGCAACTCAAAAGTTGTGTGATTATTGACGAGTTACCCACGATTTTCTTTAAAGGTTTGGACAATCTGATTGCCACGGCACGAAGCAACAAAGTGGCGGTTGTGTTAGGTTTTCAGGATTTCAGCCAGTTGAAGCGCGATTACGGAGACAAGGAGGCCGCCGTCATCATGTCAACTGTGGGTAATATATTCAGCGGTCAGGTGGTGGGGGAAACGGCAAAAACATTGTCGGAAAGATTCGGGAAAATCCTGCAAAAGCGGGAGTCTATGAGTATCAACCGTAACGATACTTCCACTTCCATCAGCACACAACTGGATAGCCTGATACCTGCCAGTAAAATCAGTACACTCTCGCAGGGTATGTTTGTCGGTGCCGTAGCAGACAACTTCGGAGAGACAATCGAGCAGAAGATTTTCCATGCGCAGATAGTAGTGGATAATGATGCGGTACAGAAAGAGACAGCCGCCTATCAACCCATTCCTGAAATCAGCAGCTTTCTGGACGAGAACGGCAATGATACGATGGAGCAGCAGATACAGGCCAACTATCTGCAAATCAAGCAGGATATTGTCGAATTAGTGGAGAACGAATTGCTCCGCATAGAGAATGACCCGGAACTCAAACATCTGTTAGGGAATAACGAAAAGGAACCGAGCAAAGCCTAAACAATGTCATAACAACATGTTTTCCACAACACATTGCGACAATCTCGGAAGCTGTCAGATTTCACTTCCGTAGATTGCCGCAAAAAACGTTCTTCAAGAAAGGACAAGAAGAAACAGCCTCTAATAAACTAAAATTCTGTGTATATATATCATTTAATATATTATTGTTATAACAGCCTTTCATACCTATTCCCAAATATCATAATTTCTTGTTTAAAAAGAAAAAGATTTTTGACTATGATCTCCTTGTGTCTATTCTTATATGGAGAAAGAATTATCTTTTGTATTTCTTTAGTTGTAAGAACTTTTATTAAAGAGACCATTTCCTCAACAGTGTAATTGTTTTGGATGGATATGCTAATGCTAATTTTTATCACTTTAGATATAATCCCCTTGTAAATAGCAATAGCCTTTAATGGAATATTTTTCCCTACAATATAATCAGTTGGAATATCACCAAATCCAACAAAGCTTATAACACCATTATTTATTGCACTTCGAGCAAGACTTTTAGTGTCATTCCTATTGGAGAGACAAGAAAGACTAAAAAAAATTTTACCCTTAAACTTTGAAATATTGTCTGAATGAATAAAATGCTCATTTCTGTAAAATTCGGGATTCTCAATCACAGCCTCTTCAGCTATAAAGTCTTGAGATTTCTTATTGCAAGAACCAAACAAACAATCGCTTCGCCCATGTCCCATAAACAAAATAAACTTTGCATTACTGTCCATAGCTTTTTTTATACAAGACTCATGATCCGCATCAGAGTATTTTATCTTATAGCAATGCCATTGCTTGTCAAGCTTTCTACAAAGATAAGTGTTTATCCTATTTAAGAATGTAATAGATTCTTGTCTATCTGTAGGATATATGCCAAAAATTTTCGTCATAAAATTAATATGTTTCATCTAAGCCATTAATTGATGACAAATAAGAGATAATCTGTTCAACTAAGTCTTTTTTAAACTCTATACTATTAGGTGTTTTTGATTGAAGACAAGTAGCTATTTCCTCAAATCTTTTACCTGCATATTTGGGAAATAAATAGTTAAATGTATCATCTCTTCGAAGAAAAAACCATTTAATTAGTTCATCTTCAAAGTTGAATTCTTTTTCTTTCTTTACATGTTTAACAAGCTCTTGTTCATAATCATTGTCTCGTTTTCGAAAGTCTATATTGCAATCAATCAGCGATTTAAGATTTTCTTTTTGTTTTTCAAAGTCATCTGTTTTTATAATATCTTCAATAACATTCTCTATTTGTGCGGAATATAGAATTACTTGTTTTTTGTAATTAGGATTTATTGATTTTATAATTTTTATTATCTGAAATCCATCTATAACACCTGAAATTAAATTGTAATCACAAACAATAGAATCAAGTTGTCTAAAGTAAGGTAATCTTAATAAATCAGTTTTAAAAGACTCTGCATCAAATAGAATTTCTCCATTCTCCCTTTTCTGATAATTAATAGGATTAAATTCTTTAAAAACTAACTCAATGCCATCATTTTTTAGAGTAGCTTTTATGTTTTGTAAGACGGCACTCTGAGATTGCTCATCTACTAGTATTAAGTGTTTTTGAATCATTTGAAAATAATCTTAAAATTCATACCATTGCCTATTTCAGGCTCATCAATCGCTATTTTGGCATTCATTTTTGATAGAGACTCTGAAACGAGATACAATCCAAATCCAGTACCATTTTCTTTTGCTGTTTCTCTAAATTTGAATATATCATTAGGGTTAGTTTTATACTTAGAAGACAACCCTTCTCCATCATCATATATGTTTAAGATTAAAGAGTTGCCATCTAATTTAGTCTTAAACCATATATTTTTCGCCCCCCATTTTGCTGAATTATCTACAAAATTATCTATCATCAGAGCCAAATCAAGTTTGCTTCCAATTATATAAAATAGGCGGACACCATTGATTGAATGTACCTTAATCTTATATTTGTTATTCTTGGAATAACCGGATATAAAATCTGGAAGATTAATTTTTTGTGCATCAGCTTTATCCAAATCACTTTCAAGAATCAAATCTGTTGCTTTTAGTGACTTATCTGCAAAGTGCAAAATCTCGTATAAAGATTCTATAATTGACTCTTTTAAAGAATTTCCAAGTTGTTCTTTTGTAAGATTATTAATGATAAGTGAAATTGTTTCTTTTATTTTTTGGTTATTATTTTTTACATGATGTATTAAAGCATCTGTTTCCGGAGTCGATTGCTTTTTATAAAATTCGACTTTCAATTTTTCTAATTGAATTTCCTTCTCTTTTTCCTTTTCAATCTCTTCTTTTTCCTTCTCAACATCAACACGTTTTTTCGTTTCTTCTTCTGCCGTTTTTTCCGCTTGAAGTTTTTCCGCTTGAAGTTTTTCCAGTTCTTGTTGATGTTTCTCATTAATTTCTTTTTCTCGCTCTAATTGAAGTTTTAATTCTTCAATTATTCGTGTTTGCTTTTCTATGGTATTTTTGTAGTATTGGAGTTCTGCTATGGCCTTAGCAGTGGCTTCATTAGTAGAATATTTTGAGAAATCGGCTATTTGTTTTTCTAGGTCTTTATTTTCAATGGCTTTTTTTTGCAAAATTCGATTTAGGGTATCAGCATCAATTTTCTTTTTTTCAAAATCAGTAATAAGTTGCTCAAATTCTCGTTCTGCGTTAGCCTTCTCTTCTTCGATTTTATCAAGTATTAAATCCTCATTAATATAGAGCTCAATAACATCGCTAGCTTTTGCTCCGATAATAGAATGAATACTCGAATAAATACGCCTTCTTTTTATAACTTCATCTTCACGAAAGATTAATTCACTTTCTTTTAACTGACCCGAAATTATTTTTTTTTCAATATCCCTTATTTTATCTTTATCTTCCTCTGGAATGCTATCCCAATTTAAACCATCAACAACATATTTTTCTAACCGCTTAAAAGATTTATAAAAATAACCTTCGCGATTAGTTAATTTTGAAAAACTTTCATTTCTAACCAATCCCTCTCGACTTGATATTATTTGGAATGAATTTTCTGAATCTAGAACTTCTATCCGTCCAACAATATCTCTTGAACTAAGAAATCTAGCATAACCTTGCGCTCGCCTCTGTTCTAAATTTAGCCAATCGTCACTCTCCTCGCCATATGGGGGAATACGAAAACCATTCAAGAACAAGTATATTGAGCCATATTCTACAGGTCTTACCCCCGTTTGTTTTGTAAAAAAAGCCTTAGAATATGGATTTAAATAGTATAGGTAACATTTTGCATGTTTTATTTCTGGATAAAACTCATTTTTTTCTTTTATCCAAAAAATTGTCTTTCCTTTATCCTTTAATGTTGTTAAAATAATTTGTCCTTCTTCAATTATTTCACTTTCGATACTTGTTGTCTTAAAATCAAGTTTCTCAAAAATAGTATTATCTATTTTTCCTATAAATTTTTGAGAATCATCCTTATTATTATTTTCAATTACAAATTCTTGTGCATTCAAATAAATGCCAAAATCATTTTCCTCAAATGCCTGATTGGGATTAATTAATTTTTCAAGGTATTTTTTTAGGTTTACAAGCTTGTCTGTATTCCAATCTATAATGATACCTTTGTCATTTTTAATTTCATAGACCCAATTGCTTCTTAATTTTATTATCTCTAAGATAACTCCTTGTTTGAATGGCTCAACTTTTCTTTTAACTAAATCTTCTGCTGTTAATTCTTTATAATCGAGGATGACACTTTGTATTTCCTTATTTTCATCTTCAACTTCAAACATCTTCCAATCTATTTTTAGAAGTATGTAGGATTTTTCATCATTTTTTCTAGCATATAGATTTAAAAACTCACCCAGTCGGTCGCAAGAAAAACGTCCAACTCCCTTAGCACCTGCCATCATCCGATTATGTTGACGAGTATTTTGTTTTTTTTCTGAATATGCAATATTTAGCCACTTATTCTTGATGTCGTCCAAATTCATACCTAAGCCATCATCTTTAATAATTAAACGTGAAGTCTTTTCTGAATACGAATCAATTGATTTGTCATCATTTTCTTTTAAATTTGAGAATGAAATATCTACTCGCTTTGCATCAGCATCAAAAGAGTTTTTCACTAATTCAAGAATGGCAATATTGTCATCATTGATAAGATCTTTACCAATAATACTTTTGAGTTGTATATTTGTTTTAAAATGTAAATCCATTTCTATATCATTTTTTTTAGGATAATTCCTACTTGCTCTCCAAACAATGGTGGAATAGCATTGCCTATTTGTGTATAACGTGGAACTTCCTGTGTCCGCCTTTTACCTCCTGTTGTGTATTTTCCTTGGAAAATATACCAATCAGGGAAAGATTGTATTCTTGCATACTCTCTTACCGTCAAAATTCTAGGCTCTGAATAATGAATATAATCATCTGGAAGCGTTGTAATAGTTGGACTCTTTTTTTTCTCATCCAACGGTATTATTGTATGCTTTTTTATATTAAAACGCTCTCTTGTATAAGAGTCTATATCTTTATTTTTTCTGCAGGTATCTAAAATAATTTGAAATTTACTTGAGATTTCGGGGCGATGTTTTGGAAAACGATGGCTGTCAGGAATACATTGATTTACTCCTATTCTCATTAATTGCTGATAGGAACTTTTTATAGGGGAATACATTCCTGCTTTAAATGATTTTGTATCAGGCGAGTCCACCTCTCCATTTTCTCTTAATAAATCAGAAATAGCATCCCCTAAAGTAGTTTCGATGGTCAATTTTTTTTCAGACAAAAAAGAATGGCGATTATTCTTTATTAGACTAAAAAATTGCGAAGCCGTATCTTTAGAGACATTTGGCACATCCTTTCTTACTCCAACTAATATAAAACGTGTTCTTTTTTGAGGAATACCATACTCTCCAAAATTAACAAGTTCTCCTTTTACATAATATCCCGCTCTATTTAAAGCGCGTTCGACATAAGAAGAATACTCTTTACCCTTGTCCTTATTTTTTTTAAACTCCAAGGTAAACCCTTTTACATTTTCAAAAAAAATTATTTTTGGTTGTATTGTTTTGATGAATTTGATATAAGATTTTACAAGATTATTACGTTGATCATTTTCCTTTCTTCTGCCAGCCATAGAAAACCCTTGGCATGGAGGGCCACCTACAACAAGATCAACTTTTTGTTGCAAACCTAACAATTGCTCTTTATAATCTTTCAAGACAACATTAATATCATGAGAGGTTTTGGGAAACCAATCAGGCCATAGAAAATGATTAACTTTCTTTATAAGATTATATTCAAGCGTTTTAAAGGCATCCGCATTTTTTTCAACAGCAAACAAGCCTTGCCATCCAGCATTATGAAGTCCTAAAGAAAGACCCCCACATCCAGCAAATATATCAATATAGGTAGGCTTTTTCATTATAGCTTAATTAATTTAAGATGGCCACAAACTTTTTGTAAGATCTCTTCTGGAGGAACGCCAATAGCAAGTGCTATTAAGTAAATTTCATCTGCCTTTAATTTTGCAGTTTCTTTTCTACTCAACTCACTCAATCTAGACTTACTAATACCTGTCTTACGAGACACATCGGCTTTATTGATAGATTTTTCCGATAAATATTTTCCTAATATAGTCATATTTAGCTACTGATTCATTTGCAAAGATAAACAAAGGTTTAGAATATCAATACAAAAATAAAGAAAATCGAAACATTAATTTGAAGGCTGTAAATTTTTACACCAAACAAATTTTGGCACAAGTCCCTATTATTTTGAGTACTTACAATCAATCTATTAGTTCGTTTTCGTGTTTTTGGGGAGAAAAACACCAACAGAGCTGCTAAAAGAAAGACAACAGGGAGAAAGAAGAATTTAAAAATTCCGATACAGAAGAACACGATAATAGAAAATCTCTTTTTTTATTGCACTCCTTACGCCATTTGATGCCAATTCCCGCCACTCATTTCCATTAGTCTTTAAAACGTAACATACTATTTATTAAACTTCTACATTCGCACCGACGGGCTAAGGTTTACCCGATATTGATTAATTATTGTATCACTTAAACTATTAATTTTATGGTTAAGAAAAAACAAGAGCAACAAGAGCAGAGTCAGGACGAGCATGTAATGGCAGTTCTTGACAAGAGAACGAACAAGACCGCAGTCATCTCCAAGATGAACGAACAGGACGGCAGCATCGAAGTCGTACCGCCGGACAAAAAGAACAACAACAGTTTTCTCAAACTGGACCGTACCACACCTCTGGAACTGTTCTTCACGAATTTCAAGAACCAGTACCAAAATCCTACAAGCTTCAGTTTCTTCCTTGTACCACTTGCCGTTTTGGACAAGACACTGAACGCGGTCATCCAGATTCGGAAAGGGGAAGACCCCGGACCGGACGGCAAGAAACTGGTAGAAAACAGCGAACTCAACGACGAGGGACGTATCGCCAAACTGGCCCGGCGGTATAAGTTTGATGAGCACCAGCTGCCGTGGAAAGATCTGAACGCACTCGGTCTTGACAAGGAGACTCTGTTCAACAACCATTGCATGGGAGAACTTCTCAAAGGAAGAATCACTTCCACCGCACTGCCCATCAGCAAGGAGATAAACGGAGAAAAGAAAGATTTGGGCGAGGCCTGTTTCATGTGTGTGAAAGGTGCGGACGGCAAAGTGGAACTCAAGACACTCACCCGTCTGGACAAGCCCCAATATGATTTGCCGGTCTATAAAGGCGTATTCACGGATGAAGAGAAGGACAAACTGGCCGAAACGGGTACGTTGGGAGGAATCAAGGAAATGAAGGACACGCTTACAGGAAATGTATGCAAATGCTATGTCAGTTTCCACGAGTCCACCAACCGCATCATCACCATGCCCGTGGATGCCATCAAAATCCCGGACTACATTTATGGGAAGAGACTGGACGACAAGCAGAAGCAGATACTCGCTTCAGGTGGCGAAGTCCCCATCAATGACATACAGCGCAAGAACGACACCATGCTTTCCGGTGTGGCCTATGTTGATCCGACCATAAGGGACATCGCATTCAAACAGTCCGACAAGCAGCTGAAGGTCAACAATACGATTTTAGGAGCCAAGATAACCCCCGAACAAAAAAAGATACTGGAGAATCACGGCATGGTATTCATCGAGAACATGCGCAATCCCAAGACCAGACAGCTGTTCTCGGATGATGTGCGTTTCAGCAACAAGAGCAACAACCTGCTCATAGGACGCAATGCCCGTGAATACAAGCCGGCGGTTGAACCCCCCAAAAACGACAGGAAACAAGAAACAAAGCAGACGGCCCGCCATGTCGTATCTCCCAGACCGCAGGCCAGAAAGAACAGCCTCTCGTTCTCGTAATCCGGCAGCAGGCGGAACGTTTACCGAATCCATATACCCGGTTTCCTCTCAGGTTACCGGGTATGTCACAAATTATTTCCCCATTCAAAATCCAATGACAACAGATGATGATTACACAACATGACAACAACGGAGAACTGTCCTGCTTCAAGTCAGCTCTCCTTTTTTATTTGAGAGAAAGCCATCCGCACATGGCCGATGACAAGGCATTCATCCGGGAGCGTGCGGACAGTGCCGCAAAGGCTTACGAACATGCCATACGTGACGGCCTATCCGTCAGGCAGGCTTTGGAACAGGCTGACGCCGTTCTCTATCAGGACTTGCGCTTTTCCCGGTTCGATACGGTTTTCGAGGTCGTATCGGAGTGGTTTCCCGAAGTACGGCCCGAAAGACGGACGGATTTCTGCCTGAAGGTATTGTCACCCGCAGAAGCGGTATTCGGCAAATATTCCATAGACGACAGGTTTGAATCATCTCCGGCCTGTCATACACTTACCGTTGAACTTACAGGTTTCATACAATCCTATATAGAACAATATGGCGTATAACAGACGACAACATCTGGCGGACAACATAGCCGCACTTGAACTGATATTCATGCGTCCGGAGTTCTGTCTTACGGAACAGGGACGCAAGGTCTTGAACGGTTATTCGGGTTTCGGAGGACTGAAGTGCATCCTGAATCCGGCGGAGAAGGATACGGACATAGAAAAATGAAGGACAGACAGGGAGCTGTTTCCCCAGGTCCGGCTGCTGCATGAACTTCTGCGTGAGTATTCCAAAGACGAGAAAGAATACAAGTCATACGTCCAAAGTCTTAAGAATTCCGTCCTTACAGCCTTTTACACACCCGAGCCGGTGGTAACGGCCATGCAGGAAGCCCTGCTGGTACCGGAAATCCGCCCGGAACGTTTTCTTGACCCTTCCTCCGGAACGGGCATGTTCATCAGCACTCTGAAGGATGTCCCCGAAATCCATTGCTTCGAGAAGGACAGGCTGACGGGAAGGATACTCTCATCCCTCTATCCGGAAAGCAAGGTGAACATAGAGGGTTTCCAGTCCATACAGCCTTATTATAACAGTTACTTCGATGTTGTTTCTTCCAATATCCCGTTTGGGAATACCAGGATTTATGACCGGGACTTTGACCGGAGTGACGACCCGGTGCGCAAATCCTCACTCGCTGCCGTACACAACTATTTCTTTCTCAAAGGCATGGATACGCTGCGTGAAGGCGGGATACTGGCCTATATCACGACTTCGGGCGTCATGGACTCGCCACAGAACCGTCCCGTCAGGGAGTGGCTGGTAAACCATGCCAATCTCGTTTCTACCATCCGTCTGCCGGACAATCTGTTTACCGATGCGGGTACGGAAGTAGGCAGCGACCTGATCGTATTGCAGAAGAATACCCGAAAATCGGAACTGACCGAAAAGGAACGGAACTTTATTGAAACCCGTCTTATATCGGGCAGTATCAATATCAACAACAGCTATGCCGATTTGGACTATATCATCCATACTTCCGTATCCATGGGTAAAAACATGTACGGACAACCGGCCATGAATTTTATCCATGAAGGGGGTATCGGAGCCATTTCCGAACATCTCAGGCTATTATTGGCGCAAGATGTGGGAAACCATCTTGACCGGAAACTTTATGAAGAAAACCTGTCCCGTTCCAGTGTTTCCACTGCCCTGAAAACCGGACCGGAAGTCCCACCGGAAACAACAGCAGTGGAGCACCGGCAGGAGATGCAGGAAGAAAGTCTCTTGTCAACCAAGCCTTATGAACCCATGCTTAATCTGTTTGCCGCCTATGCGGACGGGGAGGAAGCGGAGGTGCAGATGATGGAAAGCCGGCCATCACCGGGCCGGACAGCGTCGGCATCCCGCAAAAGAAAAGGAAACGAACCGGAAATGTTCAATCTGTTCTCGCAAGAGAACATGTATGATGAAGCTGTCTCACAAGAAGAAATGACCGGGGAACAGGCGGCAGCGGAAGCGAAATGGCAGGAGCGCAGACTACGGTTCGAGGAAGAACGGAAAAAAGAAACGGAACCACGTCCGTTTACCGGAGAAATACGCCCCGAATACAAGAACGGCTCTCTCGTGAAAGCCGGTGAGCAATACGGGTATTTGCAGGGATTGGGTACTCCCAAAGTACAGTTCCATCCGCTCAGGCTGACTGTCACACAACAATACCGGGCCGCCTACTATATCCCGCTCCGTGAAGCCTACCACAATCTCTACAATGCGGAAGCCGAAACAGAAACCGAACAGCCGGAACTAAGGGAGGAACTGAACCGGCAGTATGACCGTTTCCACCGCATGTTCAGGGAGCTGAACGGAAAGGACAACGCCAAGTTCCTGCTGTTGGATGCAGGAGGACGGGAAATGCTCTCGTTGGAGCGTTCCGTCAACGGGAAGATACAGAAGGCGGACATATTCACCGTGCCCGTATCGTTCAACGCCAACGAGGTGACACATGTGGATACACCGCAGGAAGCCCTTGCGGCATCCCTGAACAAGTTCGGCGAGGTCAATCTGGAATATATGGAGAATCTCAGCGACATCGGCAGGCAGGAACTGCTCGAACAGCTGGAAGAGCGCATCTTCTACAATCCCATGATGAAGAGCCATGAAATCAAGGACCGTTTCATAGCTGGCAATGTAATCGCCAAAGCAGAATGGATAGAGAACCACCTGAGAGACTATCCCGATGACGGCGCGAGCAGAAAATCATTGGAGGCCCTTCGGAAAGCCATACCGGAGCCTATAAGTTTCGAACAGCTTGACTTCAACCTGGGAGAACGGTGGATACCCATGTCCGTATATGAGGAATTCGCCGGATACCTCTTTGAGACAAAGGCCCATATCCACTATACGGAATCCATCGACGAGTTCAGCGTAAGCTTCGAGAGCACCAACGCGAACATCACCGACAGATATTATGTGAAAGGGGAAAAGAGAGGCTATTACGGAAACGACCTGCTGAAACATGCGCTGCACAACACCGTACCCGACATAACCAAGACCGTACAGGACAAGGAGGGCAATGACATTAAGGTACGTGATGCGGAGGCCATCCAGCTTGCCGACACCAAAATCAACGAGATACGTTCCGCCTTCACCGGCTGGCTGAATGAACAGCTGCCCGAGTTCAAGCAGAACCTTGCGGACATGTACAACCGCAAGTTCAACTGCTATGTACGTCCCGATTACGACGGTTCCCTGCAAAGCTTCCCGTTCCTTGACCTGAAAGGGCTGGGCATACCGTCCCTGTACGACAGCCAGAAAAATGCCGTATGGATGCTGAAGATGAACGGAGGCGGGATAATCGACCATCAGGTAGGTACGGGCAAAACCCTTATCATGTGTATAGCCGCCTTTGAGATGAAACGTCTCGGACTGGCGAACAAGCCGATGATTATCGGACTCAAGAGCAATGTGCATGACATAGCCGACACGTTCAAGAGGGCCTATCCGAATGCCAGAGTGCTGTATCCGGGCAAGGAGGACTTTACGCCGGAGAAGCGTGTCGGAATATTCCATGACATCAAAAATAATAACTGGGACTGTATCATCCTGACACACGACCAGTTCGGGAAAATACCCCAGTCCCCCGAAATACAGCAGGAAATATATACGCAGGAAATAGACAGCATCGAAGAGAATCTCGCCGTATTCGAGCAGCAGGGCAATGAAGTGACCGGCTGGATAAAAAAAGGGGCTGGAAAAAAGAAAGGAAAACCTTGAGGCCAAACTTGAAAAGCTGGAACAGGATATAAAGGACCGGACGGATGATGTTACAGATTTCAGACAGATGGGCATCGACCACCTCTTCGTTGACGAATCGCACAATTTCAAGAACCTGATGTTCAATACACGTCATGCAAGAGTTTCCGGTCTGGGCAACCCCGAAGGAAGCATGAAGGCCATGAACATGCTTTTCGCCATCCGTACCATACAGGAGCGTACGGGCAGGGATTTGGGGGCCACTTTCTTGTCCGGTACGACCATCTCCAACAGCCTGACAGAACTCTATCTCCTTTTCAAATATCTCCGTCCGAAGGAAATGGAGCGGCAGGGGATTACCTGTTTTGACGGTTGGGCGGCCGTCTATGCGAAGAAAAGCACGGACTTTGAATTTTCAGTGACCAACCAGGTGGTGCAGAAAGAGCGTTTCCGCTATTTTATTAAAGTGCCGGAACTCGCCAATTTTTATGCGGAGATAACCGATTACAAAACGGCCGAGGACGTAGGGGTTGACAGGCCGGAACTCAACGAGCAACTGTATCACATACCGCCCACTCCCCAGCAGGAGGTTTTCATTCAGAAACTGATAAAGTTCGCTGAAACCGGGGATGCGACCTACATAGACAGGGAGCCTCTGTCCGAAGCGGAGGAGAAGGCACAGATGCTGATCACCACCAACTACTCGAACAAGATGTCGCTTGACATGCGGCTGATAGACCAACAGTACGGTGACAGTCCGGGAAACAAGGCGTCCCATTGCGCAGCCAAGATTGCGGAATATTACTATAAATATCTTGACCAGAAAGGCACACAGTTCATTTTTTCAGACTTGAGTACCTATAAACCCGACCAGTGGAACATCTACAGTGAGATAAGGCGCAAACTCGTGGAAGACCATAATATCCCGGAAAAGCAGATAAAATTCATTCAGGAAGCAAACAGCGACAACGCACGCAAGGAACTGTTCAAGGATATGAACTCCGGGCGCATCCGTTTCCTTTTCGGTTCCACACAGAAACTGGGTACGGGTGTCAACGCGCAGGAACGGGCCGTGGCCATCCATCATCTGGACATACCCTGAAGGCCGTCCGACCTGGAGCAACGCAACGGACGTGCGGTGAGAAAAGGCAATATTATTGCCAAGCAGTACGCCGGCAACAAGGTGGACTGCTATATCTATGCGGTGGAGAAGTCACTGGACAGCTACAAGTTCAACCTGCTGCAAAACAAGCAGGTGTTCATCAACCAGCTCAAAAGCCGCAATCTGGCCGCCCGTACCATTGACGAGGGGGCGATTGACGAAAACGGAGGCGGCAGTTTCAGCGAATACGTGGCCATCCTTTCAGGCAACGACGACCTGCTGGAAAAGGCGAAGCTGGACAAGAAACTGGCGGTCCTCGAAAGCGAGAGGCAGGCATTCCACCGTAACAAGGGAAACGCGAAAGGCAAGCTGAATGAAAGGACTTCGGGAATAGAAAAAAACAATGCCTTTATCGGGCGTTTCACCAGGGACTGGGAATATTTCAACAAGGTGGCCCCCGCAGATGCGAAAACCGGACTCCGTCCCAATCCCCTGAAACTGGACGGCGTGGACTCGGACAATATCGAGGTACTCGGCAACCGGCTTGCCGCAATCAACCGGAATGCCCGGACGGAGGATGACTATATGAAAATCGGGACCCTGTTCGATTTCCGTATCCTTGTCCGTACCGAAAGGACCTGTGAGGGGGACATGCAGGCTTTGCAGAACAAGTTCATGGTCGAGGGGCTGGACGGCATCAAATATACCTACAACAACGGTTATATTGCCAAAGACCCGAAACTGGCCGTCATGAACTTCATCAATGCGCTGGAACGCATTCCCGCCATGATAGAGAAACGGGAGAAGGAGAACGCGGAGCTGTCGAAGGACATCCCGGTCCTTCAGGAGATTGTGGCGGCCTCATGGCCCAAGGATGCGGAAATCAAACGGCTGAATGAAGAGCTTGCCACGCTGAACCGGAAAATACAGCTTGCCATAAAGCCGGCAGGCGGGCATGAAGACGGAACGGATGACGGACCGGAACAGTCACAGAAAGCGAGGCACGTCCCCCCAATGAAAATTGCCGCCCCGTCAAACGGGCTGAAAAAAATATCCTAAGTTTCCCGCGGCACATTGCGGCAACCCCGGAAGCTGTGCTTCCGCAGTCTGCCGCAAAGAGCCGCTTTTCAGGAAAGGACAAAGGTATGGCCGGCATCCGGATAAATCCGGCCTGCCGGCCATACCCTTGTCTGTAAAGGGAAGAAAGCCATTCCGTCATTCCTCTTCCTCAAAGGAAAGGCTCTCCACCTGTCTGTTAATAACCTTCCAGTCAATGGAATCCTTCAGATTGATTATATCCACAATCGAATAATGCCTGGTCCCGTTCTCCTCTTCTGCAAAACGCAGACGCCCGCTCAGACGCTGTTTCTCAATCTCTGCCGGGTCGAGGTTTATCAGCTCACAAACCTCATCGGGCAGCATGGAGAGTTCGACACTGTTGTCCTCGCAGATATGTTGCAGCACGGCCAGCATGTTGAGGGACTTCTTGTAACTTCTCACGAGTGCGGCGAACGAGCCGCTTTCAACCTTAATCATCTTTCTCATAACCTTTTATTTTTAGAGTGTTCTTCTTTTTCCAGCAGCATGGCACGCAGCACGTCCGAACGGCGGTAGTAAATCTTCCCCTTGTCACGGTGGAAAGGCAACGAACCGTCATTGCGGCGTCTAAGAAGTGTCCTGTCGGACATCTTGGTAAGCAGGCGCACGCCTTTTGAATCCAGTATCTCGCTGTCGGGCAAGTTATGTATGGCAGGAGCCAATAACTTCTCAATGCTGGTTACTTTGGCGAGTATGGCACTGAGCATGTGGGTCATCTGCCCACCCGGTGCAGTTCTTCTGTTGTTCATAATGACCTTGTTTTTATTGTTTACGGTGCAATATTACGGAGATATTATAAGGCCGTTGGTTACTCAACCGTTGAGCAACCGCCAAAAAAAGACAGGAAACGACAAGTCGGGACAAAAAAAGCCGGGAGGCACTGTTCCCGACTATTTTACGACAAGCAAGCATCAATAGGTACACGTTTTACCATTAACGCTTTAACAATCAGAATAATACAAAAAATAAACAAGAAAATATTTTGTTATATTCCAAATTTTGCCTATTTTTGTATGTGAGTTATTTGAAACTATGCAAAGCAGTGTAACCCGAAGCAGGACTTCCATATCCAAATCGTTACCTGCATCTTTTACACTCTCTATATTTATCTTATCTTCAGAGAGTTATATCGAAATATTTTGTTTTTCATAAGGAAACGAATCGTTTCAAGCCTTGAAACAAAGTGTTTCAAATAAGGTTTGTACTGTACTGGATTTAGTTGACAACTTCGCTTGTTATACCTAAGTTAGTTTACTCAATATTTTTTAAAACCTAAATAAGTTTACTTGTCCCTTTGTAATTCCTGTATAAGTTGTCATTTTAGATATGTTGCAAAATTATGTATCTTCTCTTATAAGTGCAAGACTTCGGGCTGTAAACTTTCATTAAACAACAAAAACTCTTCGTCTCGGGGATCGCCCTAGCGGCAAGGGGCGGGAGCACCCGTCCCGACGAGCGGGACTTCAGCTACCTTTCCACTGCATTTACGAATATATTCCATCGGAGTTCTCATTGTATGCCTTGATGCGGTCTAACATAATTGTATGCA
>NZ_GG774949.1:656582-958576 GCF_000162555.1 Bacteroides sp. 3_1_23 | reverse complement strand
CCCTGTGACAAGGTGTCGATTACTTGGCATCGGAGTTTTTTCGAACCTTGATGTGATAGGTTGACTCCGCAAGATTAATCAATTCCTCACAAGCTTCATGACGAAGACTTTCCTCCTGAAGAGCACGTTGAAGCTTGCGATTTTCGGCACGCAATGCAGCGAGTTCTTTCTCCAGTTCATTGAGAGACTCATCAGAGTCTTTTCTTAAAGAGGGTTGTTCTGTACTCATAACTTTATCATTTATATGATACTTATCAAGCCAAAGAATCAGCAAACGACGGCAAATACCCGTACGCTTGGCAAACTGATATTTCGTTTCGGAAGTCGATAAATACTCACGAATATACGACATTCGTTCAGATTCTGTGTAAGGAGTGTACTTCTTTTTTAATTCTTCCATGTGAATTTCGAATTTAAGAAGTGTCAACTTATTCAGTACACTACAGTTGAAACTAATTGAATCCAAGCAAATAGCAAATTGACCAAAAAGAAACTTAAACGAGCTTACCTTACAGTTCAAATGAGAAGCAAAAGAAAATAATAGTTGAAAACGAAAGGGTACAAAAAAAGAGCGAATCATTCCGCTCCACATTTAAAGAATCCCCATAAATGGGATTCTTCTTTTTCTTCATCTTTCATTTACTCGTTACCTGAAAACGTCTTTTTCCTAATACCTAATCAAAACAATCTTTTTCCTAAAAACTAATCTTAAAATCTAATACCTTAATTTTATAAACCAATACCTTTTAATTATTACCTTTTTCTAATACCTAAAAATATAAGTAGTTTCACAACTACGCTGCAAAGGTATAGCTGTTTGCGAAAACAACAAAAGCCATTATACAAAAAAAACACATTCAGGCTTGTTTTTTTGACTTATGTCAAGACGTAGGGTAGATTTTGAGTGTAAACCCCAAGTTTATTCCCACAGCAATCCGTATTTTCAACAAATCTTTCCTTTTACTCTCTAGTTGCACTCATAATTGAGCAAGCACATAACTAACAAAAAGAAAGCAAAACAGGGGATTGAAAAGACAAACTATTGCCATTCCATCCAAAAATATACAATCACAAAAGCCAATAAGCGGCCTATTTTCGAACAATCTGCATATTTCTAACCCGAAATTACGGCGTTTTTTTTCAGTTAAGCCGGATTCCTCCCCGGATTTTCAGAAGCAAAAACAGCTTGAAGATAGAAGTCTCGCAACTTTTCTGTAACTTTGCAGCGTTTGATAATAAATAAGATAGGAATGGATTTTAAGTACGACGTAATTGTAATTGGTGCCGGACATGCTGGTTGTGAAGCAGCGGCAGCCGCTGCTAATTTAGGTTCCAAGACTTGTCTCATCACCATGGACATGAACAAGATTGGACAGATGAGTTGCAATCCGGCTGTAGGAGGAATCGCCAAAGGACAAATTGTACGTGAAATAGATGCATTGGGTGGACAGATGGGATTAGTGACAGATGAGACTGCCATTCAATTCCGAATTCTAAACCGCTCGAAAGGTCCAGCCATGTGGAGCCCCCGCGCCCAATGCGACCGGGCTAAGTTCATTTGGTCCTGGCGAGAGAAACTGGAAAATACACCCAACCTTCATATCTGGCAGGATACCGTATGTGAACTGCTCGTTGAAAACGGTGAGGTCACTGGATTGGTCACCGCATGGGGCGTCACCTTCAAAGCGAAATGCATTGTGCTCACCACAGGAACTTTCCTCAACGGACTGATGCATGTAGGACATCACAAATTACCGGGAGGAAGAATGGCCGAGCCGGCTTCTTATCAGCTAACCGAATCCATCGCCCGTCACGGTATCTCTTACGGAAGGATGAAAACCGGTACTCCGGTACGAATCGACGCACGTAGTGTTCATTTTGACCAGATGGAAACACAAGACGGCGAATCGGACTTCCACAAGTTCTCATTCATGAATACTAGCACGCACCACTTAAAGCAACTTCAGTGCTGGACATGCTACACCAATGAAGAAGTACACCGGATTCTGCGTGAAGGTTTGCCGGATTCTCCCCTGTTCAACGGACAGATTCAAAGTATCGGGCCACGCTATTGTCCGAGCATCGAAACCAAGATTGTCACTTTCCCGGATAAAGATCAGCACCAGTTATTTCTCGAACCGGAAGGAGAAACGACACAAGAGTTATATCTTAACGGATTCTCTTCTTCGCTTCCGATGGAAATACAAATTGCAGCATTAAAACAAATCCCGGCTTTCAAAGATCTGGTTATCTATCGCCCGGGATACGCTATCGAATATGACTATTTCGATCCGACTCAATTAAAACATACGTTGGAATCGAAGATTATAAAAAACTTGTTCTTTGCCGGACAAGTAAACGGAACCACCGGATACGAGGAAGCTGGAGGACAAGGATTGATAGCCGGTATCAATGCACACATCAACTGCCACGGCGGAGAAACATTTACTTTAGCTCGCGATGAAGCATATATTGGCGTATTAATCGACGATTTGGTTACCAAAGGTGTGGATGAGCCTTACCGTATGTTTACCTCGCGTGCGGAATACCGTATTCTGCTTCGCATGGATGATGCCGATATGCGCTTAACAGAGAAAGCATTTAAGCTTGGGTTGGCAAAAGAAGATCGATATCAGCTAGTAAGAAGCAAGAAAGAAGCTGTGGAACAAATCATTTCTTTCGCGCGCAACTATTCGATGAAACCGGCACTAATCAACGATGCTCTCGAAAAGATAGGGACAACTCCCCTACGTCAAGGTTGTAAGTTGATAGAGATTCTGAACCGCCCGCAAGTGACAATAGAAAATATAGCAGAATATGTTCCGGCGTTTCAACGCGAACTGGAAAAAGCGACGAGTTCGGATCAAGACCGGAAAGAAGAGATTCTCGAAGCTGCCGAAATCCTAATCAAGTATCAAGGATATATTGATAGAGAGAGAATGATAGCTGAAAAACTAGCACGATTGGAGAGTATTAAGATTAAAGGAAAATTCGACTATTCCACCATTCAATCCCTTTCCACCGAAGCTCGGCAAAAGCTGGCAAAGATAGATCCGGAAACAATCGCGCAAGCGAGCAGAATTCCGGGAGTCTCTCCAAGCGATATCAATGTGTTGCTGGTGCTTTCGGGGCGATAAGCGGCAACGTTTCACGTGAAACAAAGCATTTAAAGAAACAATATAATTCAATGATTATGAGCAAAGAAACACTAATCAAAAGCATTCGGGAAGTACCCGATTTTCCGATTCCCGGAATCCTGTTCTACGACGTCACTACTCTATTCAAAGATCCATGGTGCTTGCAGGAATTATCCAATATCATGTTCGATATGTATAAGGATAAAGGAATCACCAAAGTGGTGGGTATAGAATCAAGAGGCTTTATTATGGGACCGATTCTGGCAACCCGTCTGAACGCCGGTTTTATTCCAATCCGCAAGCCGGGCAAACTCCCAGCAGAAACGATTGAAGAAAGCTACGATAAGGAGTATGGCAAAGACACGGTGCAAATTCACAAAGATGCACTGGACGAAAACGACGTAATTCTACTACATGATGATTTGCTGGCAACAGGAGGCACCATGAAAGCAGCTTGCGAATTGGTGAAAAGACTAAAGCCTAAAAAGGTATATGTAAACTTCATCATCGAATTGAAAGAACTGAATGGAAAATCTTTGTTCGGAGATGACGTAGAAGTAGAATCGGTATTGTCTTTATAAAGGATTTGCCTCTATTTGCAGAGAATGTGTCAAAAGTAAGCAGCTAGCGATCTTTCGTACCTAACAATTATGAATACAGAACCAGAAAGCAGAGCCAATGAATATTTGAAAGGGATTGTAGCCAACCTTCCCGAGAAACCGGGTATTTACCAATACTTGAACACGGAGGGCACAATTATATACGTTGGAAAGGCTAAAAATCTAAAGAAAAGAGTCTACTCCTACTTCAGCAAAGAGCATGAACCGGGAAAGACACGAGTGCTGGTCAGCAAAATCGCCGATATTCGTTATATTGTAGTCAACACGGAAGAAGATGCGTTATTGCTGGAGAATAATCTGATAAAGAAATATAAGCCGCGCTACAACGTTCTATTAAAGGATGACAAGACATACCCTTCTATTTGCGTACAAAACGAGTATTTTCCCAGAGTTTTCAGAACAAGGAAGATTATCAGGAACGGTTCTTCGTATTATGGACCGTATAGTCACATACCATCCATGTATGCGGTACTGGATCTGATAAAGCATTTATATCCTTTGCGAACTTGCAGTTTAAACCTAACTCCGGAGAATATACGGGCTGGTAAGTTTAACGTATGCCTGGAATATCATATAAAGAACTGCGCAGGACCATGCATCGGGCTACAATCACAGGAGGATTATCTCAAAAACATTGATGAAATCAAAGAGATCCTGAAAGGAAACACACAAGAAATCAGCCGTATGCTACTGGAAAGGATGCAGACATTAGCCGGTGAGATGAAGTTTGAAGAAGCACAGAAGGTGAAAGAGAAATATCTTCTGATAGAAAACTACCGTTCCAAATCGGAGGTAGTAAGCGCTGTATTGCACAACATAGATGTATTTTCTATTGAAGAGGACGAGTCCAATTCCGCTTTCATCAACTATCTGCATATTACAAACGGCGCCATTAACCAGGCGTTTACATTCGAATATAAAAAGAAGCTGAATGAATCAAAAGAGGAGCTTTTGACACTGGGTATTATCGAAATGCGGGAACGCTATAAGAGTCAATCCAGAGAGATTATAGTGCCTTTTGAACTTGATTTGGAGCTAAATAACATCGTATTTACCGTTCCACAGCGGGGAGATAAAAAGAAATTGCTGGATCTTTCGATTCTAAACGTGAAGCAATACAAAGCCGACCGTCTAAAACAGGCGGAAAAGCTGAATCCGGAGCAAAGAAGTATGCGATTAATGAAAGAGATACAGCAAGAGTTGCATCTGGACAGACCGCCTTTGCAAATTGAATGCTTTGACAACTCAAACATACAGGGTTCTGATGCCGTGGCCGCTTGCGTTGTCTTTAAAAAGGCTAAACCCTCAAAGAAGGATTATCGGAAATACAATATAAAGACGGTTGTAGGACCTGACGACTATGCATCCATGAAAGAGGTCGTCAGAAGACGTTATCAGCGCGCTATTGAAGAAAGCACCCCTCTGCCCGACCTGATTATCACCGATGGTGGAAAAGGCCAAATGGAGGTCGTTAGAGAGGTGATTGAAGATGAGCTGAACTTAACAATCCCGATTGCCGGACTGGCAAAGGACAATCGCCATCGCACATCGGAACTGCTTTTTGGATTTCCTCCGCAGACTATCGGTATCAAACAGCAAAGCCCGTTATTCCGTTTGCTGACACAGATTCAGGATGAGGTGCACCGCTTTGCCATCAGTTTCCATCGTGATAAACGCAGCAAACGGCAGATAGCATCGGCATTAGACAATATCAAAGGGATTGGAGAAAAGACAAAAACAGCGCTTCTGAAAGAATTTAAGAGCGTAAAACGGATCAAAGAAGCCTCTTTTGAGGAGATTGCCGCTGTGATTGGAGAAGCGAAAGCCAAGACTGTAAAAGAAGGTTTGAATAACGAACAACAATAAGGAAATACGTCAGCCAAGGCGGCACCCAAGATAGCGAATTGACAACAAACAATAACGAATGGTCCTATTGACTACGGAGCGAATTCACAATATTTTCCCATCAACACACCGTTTTCTCTTCTGAATTTTGTAAATTTGCCTTTCCTAATCATGAAATAGAATAAATAACAATGAGAATAGTCATACAACGGGTAAGCCATGCGTCAGTAACTATTGAAGGACACTGTAAGTCGTCCATTGGGAAAGGGATGCTGATATTAGTCGGTATTGAAGAAGCAGACGGGCAGGAAGATATCGACTGGCTCTGCAAGAAGATTGTAAATCTACGTATCTTTGATGATGAGAATGGTGTAATGAACAAATCTATCTTAGAAGATGGAGGTGAGATTCTGGTTATCAGCCAGTTCACGTTACACGCTTCTACCAAGAAGGGAAATCGCCCCTCCTATATCAAAGCTGCCAAGCCAGATGTCTCTATCCCACTCTACGAACAATTCTGCAAAGATTTAAGCGGTGCATTGGGAAAAGAAATAGGTACAGGCATCTTTGGAGCGGACATGAAAGTTGAACTTTTAAACGACGGTCCCGTTACTATATGCATGGATACAAAAAACAAAGAATAATAACTAACCATCAACAATTATGACTCTGGAAGAAGCACAGAAACAAGTGGACCAATGGGTGAAAACATACGGTGTCCGCTACTTCAGCGAGTTGACCAATATGGCAGTTCTCACGGAAGAGGTAGGAGAACTGGCGCGCGTCATGGCCCGCAAATATGGAGATCAATCCTTTAAAGAGGGAGAGAAAGATAATATAGATGAAGAGATAGCAGACGTTTTATGGGTGCTTCTCTGCATTGCCAACCAGACAGGTGTAGACATAACCACTGCTTTCCAGAAAAGCATGGATAAGAAAACGAAACGAGATAATAAAAGACATATCAACAACCCAAAACTGAAAGATCATGGAAGAGAATAACTCACAGCCCAACAAGTACAATGCCGCATTGGCAAAGTATAATACCAATCTGAGCGATGCAGATATTCAAGCTCGCGTAGCTGAATTGATTGAGAAAAAAGTGCCGGCAAACAACACGGAAGACGTTAAGAAGTTCCTGTTCAACTGTATTGATCTGACTACTTTGAATAGTACAGACAGTGACAAAAGTGTGATGCACTTTACCGAAAAAGTCAATCAGTTTGACGACGAATATCCTGATCTTAAAAATGTTGCAGCAATCTGTGTATACCCCAATTTTGCAGCCATCGTTAAGAATACGCTGGAGGTAGACGGAGTCAATATAGCCTGTGTATCAGGAGGTTTTCCCTCTTCGCAGACATTCATTGAAGTAAAAGTGGCAGAAACAGCATTAGCAATCGCAGAAGGTGCAGATGAAATAGATATTGTCATTTCCATCGGCAAATTCCTAAGCGGAGACTACGAAGGAATGTGTGAAGAAATACAGGAATTAAAGGAAGTTTGCAAGGAACGCCACCTCAAAGTGATCCTCGAAACTGGTGCACTAAAGAGCACTTCCAACATCAAGAAAGCCTCTATCCTATCCATGTATTCGGGCGCAGATTTCATCAAGACTTCCACCGGTAAGCAACAGCCTGCCGCTACTCCGGAAGCCGCTTACGTGATGTGTGAAGCCATCAAAGAATACCACCAGAAGACCGGAATCAAGATTGGATTCAAACCGGCAGGTGGCATCAATACCGTTAATGATGCGATTATTTACTACACAATTGTAAAAGAGCTATTGGGTGAAGAATGGCTGGATAATCAACTGTTCCGCCTGGGAACCAGCCGCTTAGCCAACCTCCTTCTTTCTGACATCAAAGGGGAAGAAATCAAGTTCTTCTAAGCTAAAGGCTACATTAGCAATCAAATACGCCTTACCGCGCGATTCCCGTACTCCGGGAACCGACGCGGTATTTTTTATTTAAGAAAATCTAAAGATAGTTACAGGAGAATTCAGAAAAATACTTATCTTTGTAAAAGGTTTAGCGATGAAAATATAGCTAATTAGTTATATTAGAGAACGTTTCATTTATTACCAATTCCTGGAATTCGGCAAAATTCAAAGTTATGAATGGTAATAAGCAAACGGGTCTCACGCACCTTCATGTATATACTTTTGTTATATATCGAATGGAGCGTGGGACTGTTGCTTGTATACTCATAACGGCTTGCCGAAGCCTCAGGAAAATACATGGCAACAGTTCTCACGCTTTTCATGAACCTTTGGAGGTATTAGGATGGACGCATATACAAGAACCTTAAGATTCAATCACAACCCTCTGAACCTCATCCTCGGAGCAGAGAAAAAGAAGGGGCTACGCATCGGTTATATGGAAGCCGGACTGCAAGGCTTCTATCTCAACTCCATAGAGACCGGAATCCATCCGCAAAAGCTATCCAAACTGCTAACAGAGGAGTTTCACTGCACCGATAATGAGTCCGCCACCGGACTATTCCAGTTCCTTATCAACGAAGGCGACAGAGTCTCCTACCAGATTATGCTCCCCTATTTACTCTCTACAGAGAACATCAACGAGTTCGAAAACATCATTCAAAAGCGTTTTTTCGGAGTGGAACGCTTTATCCGTCAAGGAAAGAATCTATACAAATTTGTGAAATATACAGAGGAAAGAAGGGACCCTATTATATGGATAAATGACTTGGAAAAAGGCATTATCGGATGGGATATGGGACTGCTTGTGAGCCTGGCGCGCGCCTCCCAAGCATGTGGTCACATCACCAAAGAGAAAGCCTGGGACTACATAGAGCAAGCCGCCAAATTATGCTCTTTAGATCTTCATACAGCGGAAGAAATAGACAAGAGTTTCCTTTTAGGAAAAGCGATGAAATCGGAAAAGATAGAAGATTGGGACCGGTTATTATTGTGCTATTCACTTCTGGCAAAATACCGGAGGTAACTATTTTTCGCGGTCTACTACGTAATCCAGATAAGCCCGGAGAGCTGCACAGATATCAGAATCCGGTAAAGAAGCCAATAGATTGAAGGCTTTTTGCTTATAGACATTCATAGTCTGAACCGCATATTCAATACCTCCGTTTTCTTTAATAAACGAAATCAAATGAGCTATTTCATCGAGAGTAGCCGTACCCTCCTTTACCTTGATTGCAATTTCTTGCGCTTCCTCGTTTTTCGTCGTATTCAGCACATACAAAGCGGGTAATGTCAGTTTACCTTCAAGCATATCATTACCCGTAGGTTTACCAATCTCCTTATTATCAAAGTAATCGAAAATATCATCCTTTATCTGGAAACAGATACCAATATATTCGCCCAGCAAACGGGCAAGTTCAGCTTCCCCCTCACCCACACCTACCGAGAAAGCGGCAGCCTTTGTGCAGGCAGCAAAAAGAGCAGCAGTTTTCTTGCGGATTACATCAAAATAGACTTCCTCGGAAAAACTGTGATTACTTACATTTGAAAGTTGAAGCAACTCACCGTCAGCAAGATCCTGTCCAAGAGTGGACACCAGCTGAATAATACGATGGCTGGTTGTCAGTTCAGCGTGTACGAGGCTGGTTGCCAATAAATAGTCACCCGTCAGCACGGCTACTTTATTATTAAAGATAGCATTTACCGAAAGCTGTCCACGACGTTCGGAACTTTCATCCACTACGTCATCATGTACCAGGCTAGCCGTATGAAGGAGTTCCAGTGAAACAGCCGCATGAAGAGTGGAAGGACATATTGCGCCATAAAGACGCGCCACGAGTAAAACAAGAATAGGCCGCATCATCTTACCATTCCTCTGCCGTATGTGAGATACGACGCTATCGAGCAATGCATTTGAACTGGAGAGAGAACTATCAAAAAGTTCTTTGAAGTCGCCCAGTTCCGCTTCAATCGGAGTTCTGATAAGTGAGATACTGTCCATTTATTACACAATTTGAGCACAAAAGTAATAATAAAACGCTTAATACCGTATTTTTTTGTACTTTTACCATGAAAAATTAATTAAATCTATGGATTCAGGTAATAAATTATTTCTTTTAGACGCTTATGCATTGATATATCGGGCGTATTACGCCTTTATTAAGAACCCAAGAATCAATTCCAAAGGATTCAACACTTCAGCCATACTGGGTTTTGTGAACACCCTCGAAGAAGTACTGAAAAAAGAGAATCCCACTCATATAGGAGTAGCCTTCGACCCCGCAGGTCCCACCTTCCGCCACGAAGCTTTTGAACAATATAAAGCACAACGCGAAGAAACTCCGGAGGCAATCCGTCTTTCCGTACCTATTATAAAGGATATTATACGCGCCTACCGCATCCCTATTCTGGAAGTGGCAGGCTATGAAGCCGATGATGTGATAGGTACACTCGCTACCGAAGCCGGTCGCCAGGGTATCACTACCTATATGATGACTCCCGACAAAGATTACGGGCAGCTGGTAAGTGACAAAGTATTTATGTATCGCCCTAAACACACAGGAGGTTTCGAAGTGATGGGCGTTGAGGAAGTGAAAGCCAAGTTTGACATTCAGTCTCCGGTACAGGTGATCGATATGCTCGGACTGATGGGCGACTCTTCGGATAACATCCCCGGATGTCCCGGAGTAGGAGAAAAGACTGCTCAAAAACTAATCTCCGAATTCGGAAGCATCGAAAACCTATTGGAACATACCGACCAACTGAAAGGAGCATTGAAAACAAAAGTGGAAACTAACCGGGAAATGATTACGTTCTCGAAATTTCTCGCCACCATTAAAATCGATGTCCCCATCCAACTTGAAATGGATGCTCTTGTCCGCGAAGAAGCAGACGAAAATTCACTTCGTAGCATTTTCGAGGAATTAGAATTTAGAACACTCATTGACCGGGTGCTCAAAAAAGATATTTCCGGAAACGGAATAACCTCTGCCACCGGAAGCAAAGTTGCCACTGGGAAAAGCGCCCCCTCTCCTCTTCCACTTTTTCCCGAAGAAGGAGGCGGAATGCAAGGCGATTTATTTGCGAATTTCACGCCCGATGAACCGGGTGAAGCAAAAAAATCGAACCTAGAGACGTTAGAATCGCTCACTTATAGCTATCAACTTATTGATACAGAGGAGAAAAGGCAGGAAATTATTCAAAAGTTACTTACATCGAAAATTCTCTCGTTAGATACGGAAACCACCGGAACCGAACCAATGGATGCCGAATTAGTCGGAATGAGCTTTTCGATTGCAGAGAATGAAGCTTTTTATGTTCCCGTACCATCGGACCAAGACGAAGCGTTAAAAATCGTAAATGAGTTCCGTCCGGTCTTCGAAAATGAGAATTCGTTAAAAGTCGGACAAAATATCAAGTACGACATGATTGTTCTTCAAAATTATGGCGCAACAGTAAAAGGTCCACTTTTCGATACGATGATCGCTCATTATGTTCTTCAACCGGAACTTCGTCATGGCATGGATTATCTTGCGGAAATTTACCTGCACTATCAGACTATCCACATTGACGAACTGATAGGTCCCAAAGGAAAGAATCAGAAGAACATGCGCGATCTCGACCCGAAAGATGTATATCTATATGCCTGCGAAGATGCAGACGTAACTCTGAAACTGAAAAATGTATTGGAGAAAGAACTGAAAGAAAATGATGCAGAACGTTTGTTCTATGATATAGAAATGCCACTAGTTCCCGTATTAGTTAATATAGAACGAAACGGAGTATTGCTGGATACGGAAGCATTGAAGCAATCGTCCGCCCATTTCACCGCCCAGATGGAGCAAATCGAAAAAGAGATTTACGAATTAGCCGGTGAGACTTTCAATATCGCTTCGCCCAAACAAGTCGGTGAGGTACTGTTTGACAAACTGAAAATCGTAGAGAAGGCAAAAAAGACTAAGACCGGCCAGTACGTCACCTCAGAAGAAGTGCTCGAAAGCCTCCGGCACAAACATCCGGTAGTAGAAAAGATTCTGGAACATCGCGGACTGAAAAAGCTATTGGGCACGTATATCGACGCACTCCCTCAGCTTATCAATCCACGTACAGGAAGGGTGCACACCTCTTTCAACCAGACTGTAACCGCTACGGGACGCCTTAGTTCAAGCAATCCGAACTTACAAAATATCCCTATCCGCGACGAGAATGGAAAAGAAATCCGCAAGGCTTTCATCCCCGATGAAGGCTGCCTCTTCTTCTCTGCCGACTATTCGCAAATTGAATTGCGCATCATGGCACACCTTAGCGAGGATAAGAATATGATTGATGCTTTCCTTAGCAATCACGATATTCATGCGGCCACTGCTGCCAAAGTTTATAAGATCGACCTGAAAGACGTAGGTTCCGACATGCGCCGTAAAGCCAAGACTGCCAATTTCGGTATCATCTATGGCATATCCGTATTTGGTCTTGCCGAACGAATGAATGTAGATCGTAAAGAAGCCAAAGAGTTAATCGACGGTTACTTTGAAACTTATCCGGGAGTGAAAGTATATATGGATAAAAGCATTCAGGTGGCCCAGGAAAAAGGCTATGTGGAAACAATCTTCCATCGGAAGCGCTTCTTACCGGACATCAATTCGCGGAATGCCGTTGTACGCGGATATGCGGAACGAAATGCCATCAACGCCCCTATCCAGGGAAGTGCGGCAGATATTATAAAAGTAGCAATGGCACGTATCTATCAACGGTTCCAGACCGAAGGAATACAAGCCAAAATGATCCTGCAAGTACATGACGAATTAAATTTCAGCGTTCCTGTCAATGAAAAAGAGCGTGTAGAAGAAATCGTCATCGAAGAAATGGAGAAAGCATACCGCATGCACGTCCCCTTGAAAGCAGATTGCGGATGGGGCAAAAACTGGCTTGAGGCACATTAAACCATCAAGTGAATAAAGGCCACCTCAATAAGGAATTGCTATCTTTTAGACACTAATTACACAAGGAGACTCCACCTTATCAGGGACCTCCGCTTACAAAATGGAGGCAAGTCTGGGTAATAACATTATTTAACTCTGTATCCAGAAAGCTAGAAAAAAGATTCCTTTTTCGACGAAGTGATTCATTCTATATCCGGCAGATTGACTGCCGGATATTTTTTTGTCACCAATATTGGCAAAAAGCTAGTTATCACCCACCTTCACTCTTGACATTTTGACAATCTTTTATCTTCAAAAATGCATAAATACCAAATTAATATGTAGATTTGCAGCATAAAACCAATGTATTTGGTAGACAAATGAAAGTATAACCCAAAAACTTAAATAGCCATGAAAGCAAAAGTATCTTTAAAAATGTTCGTTTTATCTGCAGCTCTTCTTGTTGTATCGCTTGCTACTTCTGCACGTAGCTACGATAATCAATTGATTTATAATCCAATCGAAGAGAATGGCATGACAGTGGGACAAACCGTTTACAAAATGGACGGAAATACACTTGCCAACTACATGAAGTACAACTACAAGTACGATGACAACAAACGTATGATTGAAAGCGAGGCCTTGAAATGGAACAATAGCAAAGACGCATGGGAAAAAGACCTACGCATCAATTACACTTATGAAGGCAAGACCGTTACTACGAATTATTATAAATGGAACGCTAAAAAACAAGCCTACGTACTGGTACCCGAAATGACCGTTACGATGGATAATACAAATATGTAACATAAATTCTCTCTCATTCTAATATTCTAACAAAAGGATACGCCGCTTCTGCTGAAGAAGTGGCGTATTTCATAATATGAGGTCTACACTACAAAACAAAGAAACGCTCTTGCAGTTCTTTTAGATAACTTCGGGAAATAATCAGATCGTTCTTATCGTGAAAAGGCGGATAAAGTTGACAGCATTTACCATCAATCATTGCCAGATAATTAACATTTACAATAGCAGATTGGCTAATCTGTACAAAAGCTTGTGAATAACTGATAATATCTTCTGCTTTTGTATTTCGCTTCAAATTCAGACAAGTTTGATTAAACAAGACCACCTGCCATTGACGTTTATCTTTCAGATATTCAAAAAAGCCGATTTCTTCCAGTCGCAAGAGTTTGAAGCCTGTCACTGTACTAATCATAAACATGCCTTGCTGGGGCATCAATGCACTAATAGAAGAAGCAAAAGAAGGCAAAAGAGGAAGCGAAGTAGAGCTCATAGCCTTCCGGTAACGGTCCATAATTACTTTCAGGTCTTCTGCTTCAAAAGGCTTCAGCAGGAAGTCGAAAGCCGACTCACGCAACGCCTGAAGCAAGTATTTGTCATAAGAGGTGTAAAACACAACCTTCATATCCCACAAAATATCCTCCCTGATTTCACTTAATAGATTGAGTCCCAACGTATCCGGAAGTTCCACATCAAGAAACAATAAGTCCGGATGCAACTCCATAATCATCTTTTTACCTTTTGCACCATTCCCTGCGATTCCTTTTACTTCAAATTCACGATAGGGCTCCAACTCTCGGCGCAAAGCATCAATCGCTGTACGTTCATCGTCAACGATGACTACCTTATACTTTTCTTCTGTCTCCATCATAAATCATAAGAAAAACGAAACGGGATATATACCGACACTTCCGTACCGGTTTGTCCATCGCTTCTGTTGGTTATATTAAAACGTATTTTATCACTCTTGTTCTTTGTATTCAGTAATTGAATGGTCTGATACAACACTTTCAATCCTGTACCAGTACCCCGTGTGGCGGAAACTACCTGCGGGAGATACCCGCGTCCGTTGTCGGTAACCGTTATGCGAATCCCATTTGTTTCACGGGAAACATATACCATTAGCTCCTTTTTTCCGTCCTTTCCCGCCAGTCCATGTTTAATAGCATTCTCCACCGGAATTTGCACAATCATAGATGGAATCATGATGCGGGTTGCATCTAAACCGTCCTCCACCGTGATTGTTGCGACAAAATCTTCTCCGACACGTCCACGTTCCAGTTCGATGTATGTACGGACGAAATCCAGTTCGTCTTGCAAAGATACGCTCAATTTCTCGGTAAGTTCGAGGCTACGACGGAGATATTTCACCAGTTCCATCAGATTATGTTTCACCTCTTCCGAGCCGTTAAACTGATTGATCTCACGTCCCAGTACATTAAAAGTAAAATGAGGAGAAATCCGGCTTCTCAAATTCTCCATGCGGACACGGTTGATTTGCTGGAAGAAACGCTGGCGAAGAAACTCCCTCTTTTTACGCATATACCAGACAACTATCACTACCCCTGCCACAAGCAACACGCAGACAAGTACCCAGATAGATACGCTCAACTTGAGCACTCTCATCTCTGCCGCCTGTCGCTGAATCTTCATTTCCTTACGAAGCACTATCGTATCCTGCCGGTAACGCATATCCAATTCGGCAACACGCATCTGTATCCGTTCGCTCCGGATGGAATCGTCCAGATGGCAATCACGTTTCAGGTATTCATAGGCACGGCGATAATCACCGGTATGCTCAAAATAATGTTGCAGATACTGATTGCGTATAGTCAACATATTGGCGTCAAGATGCCCCACAGGAGCAGTCCGGGCGATCATAGTCTTCGCTTGGGCTATATTACCTTTCTTCAATGCCAGTTCAATCATCTGGGTTTCAATGTAATGAACAGCCGAGTTATGCTGTATATCGGAGAAGAAACGATAACTTTCGTCTAGGCAGATCTGTGCGGAGTCCAGTTTGTCAGTCAGCAAGTACAATTCTCCCAGGTTTACTTTGATAAAGTTCTGTTCAAACACCATCTGCGGATAAGAAGATACGAGTGCATTGGCCCTGCGCATATATTTCAAAGCCTCCTGATAGTTTTTCCGGTAATAATAATGGTTGCCGCGATTGTTGAGATAGGTCCATTGCTCGCTCACGTTCATTTCATCGAAGAACTGCCCGGCCAATTCATAGTAATGATTGGATAAATCGAAATCGCGCAGTTCCATGTAAGTCTGCCCCAATCCGTAGTAGACAGGAAATTTCGTGTGCTCGGACAAGTTCAAAGAATCACAGAGAAACAGGGCGCGCCGGTAATACAAAGCAGTGTGCGCCAAGTCACTGCGATGCAGATAGGCATCAGCTATATTGATACAAATATCCGGAAGCAGGTGTAGTTTTTTTCCTTTCAGGCGATATCCATAGGCTTTCTTATAGTCGATAATTGCAGAATCAGGGCGGTTCAGTTGCATCCATACGTTGCCTTCGATATTATAGACATCGGACAATACATCATTCCATCGTGGAGACTGGAGAGATTCAGAAGATTGGGAAGCATTGCGGGAAAATTCTTTTACCCGGCGGTTGTAATAGAGTATAGAATCAAAATCGGAAGAGACAAAAAATGTTTTCCCGTAAAGGGCGAGCAGACGATAATAAACCAGGGAATCTTGCGTCTGCGTCAGTGCCTCAAGCAGTTGTGAGCGGGAATAATGCACATTGGAAAACAAAGAATCCTGTACACGAACTTCCAGAGAATCAACCAACGCCTGTTCGCATGAAGAGCTATTGCGGTGTCTATCAGCATATCCGCAACTCAACAACATCAACAGCCCCAACAGTCCAAATAGTTTCATAGCAGTCTTCTGATTCATCAGTCCCCTTATTCATGTCATGTTTTGAATGTGACAAAAATACATTATTTATCCTGAATCCCAGCGAATTTTATTATTTTTTTAATACCTTTGTGCCCATATAAATATGAGCAACTGACCTAATGAGTCCACTGAACTTCACCCACATTTTGACACAGGCAGTCGATGAGCTATCGGAAAGCGAATCTTATAAAGGACTGTTTCATCAGCACAAAGATGGCGAACCACTGCCCTCTGCAAAAGTCTTGTATGAAATTATTGAGCTTTCACGCTCCATTCTTTTCCCCGGATATTACGGAAATTCTACTATTAACAGCCGGACCATCAATTATCACATCGGTGTAAACATTGAAAAATTGTTTGATTTACTTTGTGAGCAAATCCTGGCCGGATTATGTTTTAGCACTTCCATAGAGGGGAAATGCAACGTCTGCTCCGACTCCAAACGAGAAGAAGCTGCACGTCTTGCTGCTAAATTCATCAGTAAGTTACCCGCCATGAGGAAGATACTGGCAACAGATGTGGAAGCCGCCTACAACGGTGACCCGGCTGCCGAAAGCTATGGAGAGGTCATATTCTGTTATCCGGCCATTAAAGCGATCAGCAATTACCGTATCGCGCATGAATTGCTGGAACTGGGTGTTCCTCTGATTCCCCGTATCATCACGGAGATGGCGCATAGCGAAACGGGAATTGATATCCATCCGGCCGCAAAGATTGGCACTCACTTCACCATCGACCATGGTACGGGTGTCGTAATCGGCGCCACGAGTATCATCGGAAACAACGTCAAACTATATCAGGGTGTCACGCTGGGAGCCAAGAGTTTCCCGCTGGATGCCGACGGAAAACCGATCAAGGGAATCCCCCGCCATCCGATCCTGGAAGACAATGTAATTGTTTATTCCAACGCCACTATTCTGGGAAGAATCACCATCGGGCGTGATGCAACCGTAGGCGGTAATATCTGGGTAACGGAAAACGTGCCCGCAGGAGCAAGAATCGTACAAACTAAAGCAAAAAAATAAAATCAAAAGAATCTATATGAGCGAACAATTCGAGATGATAGCCAAGACTTTCCAGGGACTGGAAGAGATACTTGCAGAAGAACTGACAGCATTAGGAGCCAACGACATTCAAATAGGACGTCGTATGGTTTCATTTACAGGAGATAAACGTATGATGTACAAGGCTAATTTCTGTCTACGTACCGCCATCCGTATCCTGAAACCCATCAAGAACTTTACGGCCAAAGATGCTGACGAGGTTTACAATCAAATACAGGCTATTCCATGGGAAGAATATCTCGATGTGAACAAGACATTTGCTATCGATGCAGTAGTATTCAGTGAGGAGTTCCGCCATTCGAAATTCGTTTCGTACAAGGTGAAAGATGCGATTGTGGACTACTTCCGCGAGAAAACGGGTAAACGTCCGTCGGTACGCATCAACAACCCGGATGTACTTCTGAACATTCATATTGCACAGACTACCTGTACCTTGTCGTTGGACTCGTCCGGAGAATCACTTCACCGTCGCGGTTATCGCCAGGAAGCGGTAGAAGCTCCGTTGAATGAGGTATTGGCTGCCGGCATGATTTTAATGACCGGATGGCGTGGAGAATGTGATCTGATCGATCCGATGTGTGGTTCGGGTACTATCCCTGTAGAAGCCGCACTGATTGCTAAGAATATCGCTCCGGGAGTATTCCGTAAAGGGTTTGCTTTCGAGAAATGGGTGGATTTCGATGCGGATATGTTTGATGAGATTTACAATGACGACAGTCAGGAGCGTGAGTTTACTCATAAAATTTATGGGTATGACAACAATCCGAAAGCGAATGAGATTGCAACTCACAATATAAAAGCTGCCGGTGTATCGAAAGATATCGTGTTGAAATTGCAACCGTTCCAGCAGTTCGAACAGCCGAAAGAGAAATCAATCATCATCACCAATCCTCCTTATGGGGAACGTATCTCTACGAATGATTTGCTCGGTCTTTACCAGATGATCGGCGAACGTCTGAAACATGCATTTGTAGGAAACGAAGCATGGGTGCTTTCTTATCGGGAAGAGTGTTTCGACCAGATTGGGTTGAAGGCAAGCCAGAAGGTTCCTTTGTTCAATGGACCGTTGGAGTGTGAATTCCGCAAATATGAGATTTTTGACGGAAAATATAAAGAGTTCAAGAGCCAGGAAGAGGGCGAAGAGAAGAAAGAGGGTGAAGGTGAACAGGCTCCAAGATTCAGAGAAAGAAAAGAGTTTAAGCCACGTCGAGAAGGTGAATTCAAACCACGCCGGGATAGTGAGTCCAGACCTCGCAGAGAGGGAGAATACAAGCCACGCAGAGAAGGTGGCGACTTCAAAGGCGGCGACAGAGATAGAAAGCCACGGGGAGAATTCCGCGGAGGAAGAGATTCGAGAGGGCCAAGAGAATTTAGGGGAAATCGGGAGCCGAGGATTCCGAAGAAGGAAGAGGAATAAGCGGTTATAATCCCAACAACTTATTTACCCTGTAATTCGCTAGTTAATAATTAATTAAAAACTTGAAATTCCAAATTGGAACTTCAAGTTTACATCATAGTTCTAATGTTCAGTCACAAATTGGAACCTGTCTAAACAAAAAAAGATGGATGATATAGCCATTATAGAAAACAAAATATACGAAATCAGAGGGCAAAAAGTTATGCTTGACTTTGATTTGGCAGAAATGTATGGAGTTGAGACTAAACGCCTCAAGGAACAAGTGCGTCGTAATATTGAACGCTTTCCTGCTGAATTTATGTTCGAGCTAACAAAAGAAGAAGTTGCAATTTCAAGGTCGCAAATTGCGACCTTGAAAACAGGACAAGGATATAACATCAAATATCTTCCGTTTGCATTTACTGAATATGGTATAGTTATGTTATCCAGCGTCCTCAAGTCCAAGACCGCTGTGGAAGTAAATATCAATATTATCCGTGCTTTTGTACGTATGCGCCAATATCTTCTATCCAATATACCTAAAAAGGAGTTGGAAGAATTAAAACAACGCATCGAATATCTCGAAGAAGATATTACTTCTGATAGGGAAAGTTACGAAAAACAATTTGACGACCTATTTAATGCCTTTGCTAAAATAAGTGCAATTATCCAATCAAGACAGACTCCTTTGGACAGAGTAAAAATAGAAGGATTTAAAAACAAATAATAAAGAAAAAAGCAATGAGTAAAATTGGAAAAAGAGCCATTCTGTTATTGTTGGCACTACCAATCGGATTCAATGTTATGGCACAAGAAACCAAAAAACCGACGCTGGAAGAACTGATTCCGGGCGGCGAGAGTTACCTCTATGCAGAAAACCTGTACGGGCTGCAATGGTGGGGCGACGAATGTATCAAGCCAGGAGTAGATACCCTTTATTCAATTCAACCCAAAACCGGGAAAGAAACAATGGTTATCACTCGCGAGCAAATCAACAAAGTGCTTGAAGAAAACAAGGCAGGAAAATTATCACACCTGTATTCCGTCCGTTTTCTATGGACAGACAAGGCACAAATGCTATTCACGATAGCAGGAGAGTTCATTGTATATGATTTCAAGAACAATCAGGTTATCAGCACTTTCAAACCAAAGGACGGGGCAAATAATGAAGACTATTGCGCAGCCAGTGGAAATGTGGCTTACACGATAGATAACAATCTATATGTGAATGAGAAAGCAGTAACCAATGAACCCGAAGGCATCGTTTGCGGACAAACAGTGCACCGCAATGAATTCGGTATCAACAAAGGAACTTTCTGGAGTCCGAAAGGTAACCTGCTCGCTTTCTACCGTATGGATGAAAGCATGGTGACACAATACCCGCTTGTAGACATCACTGCACGTGTAGGCGAAGTAAATAACGTACGCTATCCGATGGCCGGAATGACGAGCCATCAGGTAAAAGTAGGCATTTACAACCCTGCTACCGGTAAAAGCATTTATCTGAATGCAGGCGATCCGACAGACCGTTATTTCACTAACATCAGCTGGGCACCGGATGAAAAGAGCCTCTACCTGATCGAAGTAAACCGCGACCAGAATCATGCCAAACTCTGCCAGTACAACGCAGAGACAGGAGAACCCATGGGAGTTCTCTATGAAGAAATGCACCCTAAATACGTTGAACCGCAAAACCCCATCGTATTTTTGCCGTGGGACCCTACCAAGTTCATCTATCAAAGTCAGCGTGACGGCTACAATCACCTTTATCTCTTTGAGACAAATGCAGCAAACATGAAAGGTGAAACCTATAATAGTGCCAACGGCGGTAGTTATTTCCAGGCCGGTAAAGTAAAACAGCTAACCAAAGGCAACTGGCTGGTCAGCGAAATCCTGGGATTCAACACAAAGCGTAAAGAGGTCATCTTCACTGCCGTAGAAGGCTTGAGAAGCGGCCATTTTGCAGTAAACGTAAGTAATGGAAAGATAAGCCAGCCGTTCGAGAACTGCAAGGAAAGCGAACATAGCGGAACACTTAGCGCCTCTGGCACATACCTTATCGACCGTTATTCCACCAAAGACCAACCCCGCGTCATCAACCTGGTAGACACCAAAAACTTCAAAGAAACAGCCAACCTGCTGACATCCGAAAATCCTTACGACGGATACCAGATGCCAAGCATCGAAACCGGAACAATCAAAGCGGCAGACGGCACTACCGACCTGCATTACCGCCTGATGAAGCCGGCAAACTTCGATCCGGCTAAGAAATATCCCGTAATCGTATATGTCTACGGAGGCCCTCACGCGCAATGCGTCACCGGAGGATGGCAGAACGGCGCACGCGGATGGGACACATACATGGCAAGCAAAGGCTATATCATGTTCACCATCGACAATCGCGGTAGCAGCAACCGCGGACTAACATTTGAAAATGCCACCTTCCGCCGTCTCGGCATCGAAGAAGGCAAAGACCAGGTAAAAGGCGTTGAATTCCTGAAATCCCTCCCCTACGTAGACAGCGAGCGCATCGGCGTACATGGATGGAGCTTTGGAGGTCACATGACTACCGCCCTGATGCTCCGTTACCCGGAGATATTCAAAGTAGGCGTTGCCGGAGGTCCGGTAATCGACTGGGGTTACTATGAAATAATGTACGGCGAACGCTATATGGACACACCGGAAAGCAATCCGGAAGGCTACAAAGAATGTAATCTGAAAAACCTTGCCGGCCAACTGAAAGGTCACCTATTGATTATTCACGACGACCACGACGACACCTGCGTGCCACAACACACCCTGTCGTTCATGAAAGCCTGTGTAGATGCCCGCACTTATCCCGACCTGTTTATCTACCCGTGCCACAAGCACAACGTAGCAGGCCGCGACCGTGTACATCTGCACGAGAAAATCACCCGGTACTTTGAGCAGAACTTATAAAACCTGTGAAGTCCACCGCATCTATACGAATCATATATAACAGTATAACTTATAATAGCACAAAGATGAAGATATTATTACTTGGCTCGGGCGGCCGCGAACATGCACTGGCATGGAAAATTGCCCAAAGTCCGAAAGTTGAAAAACTGTACATTGCTCCGGGAAATGCCGGAACAACTGCCGTAGGCGAGAATGTCAACATCAAAGCAACCGATTTTGAAGCCATCAGCGCTTTCGCTCTGAAAGAGAACATTCAAATGGTAGTAGTAGGCCCCGAAGATCCGTTGGTAGAAGGAATCTACGACTACTTCCAGAACCGTCCGGAGCTAAAGCATATTGCCGTTATCGGTCCTTCGGCTCAAGGAGCAGAACTGGAAGGAAGCAAGGAGTTTGCCAAAGGCTTCATGATGCGCCACAACATCCCGACAGCCCGCTACAAAAGCATCACTTCCGCAAACCTCGAAGAAGGTCTCGCTTTCCTCGAAACGCTGGAAGCTCCATACGTATTGAAGGCTGATGGTCTTTGTGCCGGAAAAGGAGTGCTTATCCTCCCTACACTGGACGAAGCTAAAGTAGAACTGAAAGAAATGCTGGGTGGCATGTTCGGCTCTGCATCGGCAACCGTTGTAATCGAAGAGTTCCTAAGCGGTATCGAGTGCTCTGTATTCGTACTGACAGACGGAGAACACTATAAAGTCCTCCCCGTAGCCAAAGACTACAAACGCATCGGTGAAGGCGATAAAGGACTAAATACAGGCGGTATGGGTAGCGTAACCCCCGTTCCGTTTGCCGATGAAGTATTTATGGAGAAAGTACGCACACGCATCATCGAACCGACCATCAACGGCCTGAAAGAAGAAAACATCACTTACAAAGGCTTCATCTTCCTCGGCCTTATCAAGGTGAAAGGTGAACCGATGGTGATCGAATACAACGTCCGCATGGGCGACCCGGAAACAGAAAGCGTGATGCTCCGTATCCAGAGCGACTTCGTAGAACTGCTTGAAGGTACTGCCGCAGGCAACCTGAACGAAAAAACACTGGTGATGGACCCACGTTCAGCCGGCTGTGTCATCCTTGTCAGCGGCGGTTATCCCGAAGCCTACGAAAAAGGATTCCCTATCAGCGGACTGGAACAGGCTGCCGCTACCGACAGTATCATTTTCCATGCCGGAACAGCCATGAAAGACGGACAAGTAGTGACGAACGGAGGACGTGTGATTGCCGTTTGCTCTTACGGTGCAACGAAAGAAGAGGCACTGGCACAGAGCTACAAAGTGGCAGACATGATCGACTTCGACAAGAAGTATTTCCGCCGCGATATCGGATTCGATTTGTAATTCAAGTTTCGCACGCAAGTAGCCCTATTCCGCATAGCGTTGAACACCATGACTTGTCAAGCATTAATAGTTGAGTTATCAAGTATTAATAGTTTAGACGACAATTGTTAATACTTGAGGAATCAGGTATTAACAGCTGACAGGATGGTTGTTAACATCAAGCATGCAGGATATTAATATCCAGAATATCAACCGAATGTACCTATAGTATCAAGAGATAACAAGTAATAAACTCATGAGAAATAAAAGACTACAAAGTCAAGTGACGGCAGGACGGTGGACCCTGCCTGCCGTTATCTTTATCTGCGCCCTGGGCTGGGTGTTGACTTACTTTTTATTTCCCGGTTCCATAGCCTCAACCGTACTCGAAGGCAGCCCTTCTGCCTGGCAACCCGCCCGCGATTTTCTGCTTCCGGGGTGGGCAGACCGGATTGTCAGCTTCCTGATTTATGCAACCATCGGTTACTTTCTGATAGAGCTGAACAATCAGTTCAGCATTATCCGTATGAGGGCTTCCATGCAGACAGCTATCTATTTCCTGCTGGTCACCGTCTGCCCGAAAATGCATTACCTATATACAGGAGATATTATTGCCCTGGGCTTTCTCATTTCCATTTATTTTCTGTTTAAAAGCTATCAGCAAACTCAAGCTGCGGGTTATTTATTCTACTCCTTCTTCTTTATCGGAGCGGGAAGTATTCTGTTCCCACAGTTCACCATCCTCTCGGTGCTTTGGTTGCTCGAAGCCTACCGTTTCCAGTCGCTCACTCCGCGTAGTTTCTGCGGTGCGCTGCTCGGATGGATGCTGCCATACTGGATGCTGTTCGGACACGCCTTCTTCTACAACGAGATGGAGTTGTTCTATCGCCCTTTCAATCAGCTACTAACTATCGGGGAATTCTTCAACCTGCAAATCCTCCAGCCTTGGGAACTGGCAATACTCGGCTATCTGTTGGTGATGTTCATCGTCAGTGCCGTCCATTGCATCGCCGCCGGATTTGAGGATAAGATACGCACACGCGCCTATCTCCAATTCCTGATAGACCTGACGATTTTCCTGTTCCTGCTGATTGCCCTGCAACCGATATATTGCAGTGCCCTATTGCCTTTGCTTATCATAAGCAACAGCATCCTGATCGGACATTTCTTTGTACTAACCAATAGTAAAAGTTCGAATGTGTTTTTCATCATTTCATTGGTCGGTCTCATCCTCTTATTCGCTTTTAATATATGGACGCTTTTATAGATTCAACGATACAACTCCTCATAGAATGGGGACTCCCGGGATTATTCATCTCGGCTTTACTGGCTGGGAGCATCGTGCCTTTCAGTTCCGAACTGGTACTGGTGGCACTGGTGAAACTCGGTCTGCCCCCGATAGCCTGTCTGATCTCCGCCACTCTGGGCAACACAGTAGGCGGAATGACTTGCTACTATATGGGACGTCTGGGCAAAATCAGTTGGATCCAGAAATATTTCAAGGTAAAGAAAGAGAAAGTAGACAAAATGGTGAAATTCCTGCAAGGAAAAGGAGCATTGATGGCCTTCTTCACCTTTCTTCCCGCTATTGGGGAAGTGATAGCCATTGCACTGGGATTTATGCGAAGCAACACATGGCTCACCATAGTTTCCATGTTTGTCGGCAAACTGATACGTTATATTCTTCTCCTGTATGCACTCGAAAGTGCCTGGGACGCTATAGCAGGGTAAGGATTTTAAATATCAGGTAAAAAGGATTAGACGTTAGACAGTAAGCATTAGAGATTGTATGATGGAAAGGATTATTGAGAAAACCGACGACGGGAGCGCTACCCTGTTTGTTCCGGAATTGAATGAACATTATCATTCAACGAAAGGGGCACGCACGGAGTCTCAACATATTTTCATCGATATGGGACTTAAAGCCTCTTCCGCCACTACTCCGCATATTCTTGAGATCGGCTTCGGGACAGGGCTAAACGCCTGGCTCACCCTTGAAGAAGCAGAAAGAAGCAGACGGAATATACACTATACAGGATTGGAACTCTATCCACTGGAATGGCAGACGATAGAGCAATTAGGATATATCTCCAATGATGAACAATTAACGACGACCGCCCGGCAGCAACCGGCTATCGAATTGTTTAAGCAACTTCATACATCACCTTGGGAGAAAGACGTGCAACTCACTCCACACTTCACCCTACGGAAAGTAGAGACAGACGTAAACAAATGGGTTGAGAACAGAGAACGAACAATGAGCAATATCAATGATAGCGTAACCAACGCCGAATCACCTGCCCTGAATCTTTCATTTAACCTCATTTACTTCGATGCCTTTGCACCGGAAAAGCAACCGGAAATGTGGTCGCAAGAACTATTCAACCGCCTCTACGTTTTATTAGATAGAGACGGCATCCTGACCACTTACTGCGCCAAAGGTGTCGTCCGCCGGATGTTACAGACAGCCGGATTCACAGTAGAACGTCTGCCCGGACCTCCGGGTGGTAAACGGGAAATATTACGGGCCCGAAAATAAGAATAGAAACAAGATAAAAAAGAACCCCCGAAATAGAAGAAGTCATGAAAAAACAACTAAAAGATATGAGAACCCTTTTCCTCCTTAGTGCCTGCCTCCTAATGGCAGCCTGCACAGGACGCTCTTCCCAAGCAAGCAACGATGACGAAGCAAAACCGGTGATTACCGTCACCCTGGAACCGCAACGTTATTTCACGGAAGCTATTGCTGGAGATAAATTTAAAGTAGTCAGCATGGTCCCAAAAGGTTCCAGCCCGGAAACCTATGATCCTGTCCCCCAACAACTTGTTTCTCTGGGAGACAGCAAAGCCTATTTCCGCATCGGATACATCGGATTCGAACAGACCTGGATGGATCGTTTGATGAACAATACCCCCCATATTCAAGTGTTCGACACCTCCAAAGGGATTGACCTCATACTCAACAATGATGACCACGACCACGGACATAACAGCCACGACGGGCATATCCATGCTGTAGAGCCGCACGTATGGAATTCCACCGGTAATGCTTTAATCATTGCAGGAAACACCTACAAAGCTCTTAGCCAACTGGATAAGACAAATGAGGTATACTATAGAAACCGCTACGATTCGCTCTGCCAGCGTATCCAGCACACCGACAGCCTGATTCGCCGTCAACTCTCCGCTCCCAAAGCAGCCAAAGCCTTCATGATTTATCATCCGGCTCTCTCCTACTTCGCCCGCGACTACGGATTGCATCAGATTTCCATCGAAGAAGGGGGCAAAGAACCTTCTCCCGCCCATCTGAAAGCCTTGATAGACCTGTGTCAGGCAGAAGATGTACGTGTAATCTTTGTTCAACCGGAATTTGACAAACGCAATGCGGAAACCATCGCGCAGCAAACCGGAACGAAAGTGATCCCTATCAATCCGCTAAGTTACGACTGGGAAGAAGAAATGCTGAATGTAGCCAAAGCCCTCGCGCCACAGGCTGCAACAAAATAAATGTATAAAGAAAGAACCCATCAAGCCATTTCCAACGATGAAACCAATAATCGAAATAAAGAATCTTTCCGCCGGATATGACGGTCGCACTGTTCTCCACGATGTTAATCTAAGCATCTACGAACGGGATTTTCTAGGTATTATAGGTCCGAACGGAGGCGGCAAAACGACGCTTATAAAGTGCATCCTCGGTCTGTTGAAGCCAACCGGAGGGGAAATTATATTCCATACTCCTGAAAAAGCATCTACTAAAACCACTTCTACTTTCCTGGGTTATCTGCCTCAATACAACAGTATAGACCGGAAGTTCCCTATTTCCGTGGAAGAAGTGATCCTATCCGGATTAAGCATACAAAAATCGCTCACTTCACGATTTACTCCCGAACAGAAAGAGAAAGGTAAACAGATTATTTCCCGCATGGGGCTTGAAGGACTCGAACACCGTTCTATCGGGCAATTAAGCGGCGGGCAGCTGCAACGTGCCCTGTTGGGACGTGCCATCATCTCCGACCCTGCGGTATTGATTCTCGATGAACCCAGCACGTATATCGACAAGCGTTTCGAAGCACGCCTTTATGAGTTATTGGCTGAAATCAATAAAGAATGTGCCATTATCCTTGTCAGTCACGACATCGGCACTGTATTGCAACAGGTAAAATCTATCGCTTGCGTCAACGAAACGCTGGATTACCATCCGGATACAGGCGTTACTACCGAATGGCTGGAAAGGAACTTCAACTGCCCTATCGAGCTATTGGGACACGGTACATTGCCTCACCGGGTTTTAGGAGAGCATCATCACCATCATTAAAGTTGCCATAGACTCTATATAGATATACGGCTTCCTTGTTTTAAAATGTATCTTCCCTCTCTGCTGCCTTCCGGAAGAGTGAAAGAGATAGTAAATCACCCCTTTGTTACTTAATATTTCTTACTTTCTTCCTCATTATCCTTACAAATCACTATCTTTGCGACCTCATAATTTGTTTTTAACGAATAAACTACGATAGTGCTAATGAAACAGTACAGAACCGTAAACAACCTTATGGGTTGGCTTACATTCATCATTGCGGCAACCGTCTACTGCCTGACAATAGAACCGACCGCAAGTTTCTGGGATTGCCCGGAGTTCATAACCACCGGCTATAAACTGGAAGTCGGACACCCGCCCGGCGCGCCTTTCTTCATGCTAGTGGCGAATCTGTTTTCTCAATTTGCTTCCGACGTAACAACTGTTGCTAAAATGGTGAATTACATGAGTGCCCTCATGAGTGGCGCCTGTATCCTGTTCCTTTTCTGGAGCATCACCCACCTGGTACGCAAACTGATTATCACTGACGAAAACAATATCACCAAAGGACAGCTTATCACAGTGATGGGTAGCGGACTGATCGGTGCACTGGTTTATACATTCAGTGACACATTCTGGTTCTCGGCCGTGGAAGGTGAAGTATATGCCTTCTCCTCCCTGTTTACCGCTGTTGTTTTCTGGTTGATTCTGAAATGGGAAGACGTAGCCGACCAGCCGCACAGCGACCGTTGGATTATCCTCATCGCCTATCTGACGGGATTGAGTATCGGTGTTCACTTGCTGAACTTGCTTTGTCTGCCCGCCATCGTACTGGTATACTATTACAAGAAAACTCCAAACGCTACCGCCAAAGGTTCGTTAATTGCGTTATTCGGCTCAATGGTACTCGTTGCAGCCGTGCTTTACGGCATCGTACCGGGTATTGTGAAAGTAGGCGGCTGGTTCGAGTTGTTGTTTGTCAACGGACTCGGAATGTCGTTCAATTCAGGTGTAGTGGTTTATATTATTCTGCTTGCAGCGGCTCTGATCTGGGGCGTATACGAAAGCTATACCGAAAAGAACAAAACACGCATGGCTATCTCCTTTATCCTGACGATTGCCCTACTGGGTATCCCGTTCTATGGGCACGGAGCCAGCAGTATTGTTATTGGAATCTTGGTCATCGCTGCACTGGGTCTTTATCTTGCTCCGAACATTCAGACCAAGATTAAGGAGAAATGGCGCATTTCCGCCCGCACCATGAACACAGCCCTGCTGTGCACCATGATGATCGTAATCGGGTATTCTTCTTACGCACTGATCGTTATCCGTTCTACTGCCAACACTCCGATGGATCAAAACTCACCGGAGGATATATTCACCCTGGGCGAATACCTCGGCCGTGAACAATACGGAACCCGTCCGCTCTTCTACGGCCCTGCTTTCTCTTCGAAAGTGGCACTTGACGTAAAAGACGGCTATTGTATTCCGCGCCAATCGGAAGCAGGAAGTAAGTTTGTCCGCAAGGAAAAGACTTCGCCCGACGAAAAAGACTCTTATATCGAACTTCCCGGACGTGTGGAATACGAATATGCACAGAATATGCTTTTCCCGCGTATGTACAGTTCGTCACACGCACCGCTCTACAAACAATGGGTAGACATCAAGGGATATGACGTTCCTTACGACCAGTGTGGAGAGATGGTGATGGTAAACATGCCTACCCAATGGGAAAATATCAAATTCTTCTTCTCCTACCAGCTAAACTTCATGTACTGGCGTTACTTCATGTGGAACTTTGCCGGACGGCAGAATGACATACAGGGTAGCGGAGAAATTGAGCACGGCAACTGGATCACCGGTATTCCGTTTATCGACAACCTACTGGTAGGTAACCAGGAATTGCTTCCGCAAGATCTCAAAAACAATAAAGGACACAACGTATTCTACTGTCTGCCGCTGATTCTCGGCTTAATCGGACTCTTCTGGCAGGCTTACCATAGCCAGCGAGGTATCCAGCAATTCTGGGTGGTATTCTTCCTGTTCTTTATGACAGGTATCGCTATCGTGCTCTACCTCAACCAAACTCCTGCACAACCCCGTGAACGAGACTATGCGTATGCCGGTTCGTTCTATGCCTTTGCCATCTGGGTAGGTATGGGAGTGGCAGGTATCATCCGCATGTTGCGAGATTATGCCAAGATGCAGGAACTTCCGGCAGCCGTTCTGGCTTCAGTGCTCTGTTTGTTCGTCCCCATCCAGATGGCGGGACAGACATGGGATGACCACGACCGTAGCGGACGCTTCGTTGCCCGCGACTTCGGACAGAACTACCTGATGACTTTGCAGGAAGAAGGTAACCCGATTATCTACACCAATGGTGATAACGATACCTTCCCATTGTGGTACAATCAGGAAACGGAAGGTTTCCGTACGGATGCCCGCACCTGTAACTTAAGTTACCTGCAAACAGACTGGTATATAGACCAGATGAAACGTCCGGCCTACGATTCTCCGTCACTCCCTATCACTTGGGACCGTGTGGAATACGTGGAAGGACAAAACGAATATATCTCTATCCGTCCGGAAATGAAAGCTCTTATCGACAGCTATTTCAAACAGGCAAACGAACTGGCTGCACAGGGAGACACTACCATATTGTCGCTCGTTCACTCCATCTTCGGTGAGAATCCTTATGAACTGAAGGAAATCATCAACCGCTGGATGCTTGGCAAGAACGACCAATTGAAAGAACTTCTCAAGAAGACAGGAAAAGAAATACAGCTTCCGCTCATCCCTACGGACAGCATCGTCATGAAGATAGATAAGGAAGCCGTACGCCGCTCCGGCATGAAAATACCGGAAGCTCTGGGCGACTCTATCCCCGAATACATGACAATCACCCTTAGAGACGCCAACGGCAACCCGAAACGCGCCCTCTACAAGAGTGAGCTGATGATGCTCGAAATGCTTGCCAACGCTAACTGGGAACGTCCTATCTATATGGCAATCACCGTAGGAAGCGAAAACCATCTGGGCATGGGCAACCACTTCACACAGGAGGGTCTCGCCTACCGCTTCACTCCGTTCGATACGGACAAACTGGACAGCAAGATCGACAGTGAAAAGATGTACGACAACCTGATGAACAAGTTCAAGTTCGGCGGTATCGACAAGCCGGGTATCTACATCGACGAGAACGTGATGCGTATGTGCTACACGCACCGCCGTATCTTCACGCAGCTCGTAGGACAGCTTATCAAAGAAGGTAAGAAGGACAAGGCACTCGCTGCACTCGATTACGCCGAAAAGATGATTCCGGCAATCAACGTACCGTATGACTGGGCAAATGGCGCCTTCCAAATGGCAGAGTCTTATTATCAACTGGGACAGAACGAGAAAGCCAACAAGATTATCGACGAGCTTGCCAACAAGTCGCTCGAATACATGATCTGGTATCTTAGCCTGAACGATAACCAGCTTGCCATTGCCAGCGAAAACTTCGTGTACAACGCCAGTTTGCTTGACGCCGAAGTCCGCCTAATGGAAAAATACAAATCAGAAGAACTCGCAAAACATTACTCTACGCAACTCGATCAGCTATACAACGAGTACGTGACGAGAATGAAAGGGAAATAATTTAGGTATGAAGTAATAAGTATTAAGTATTAACGTAGCTTCCGGCATGTTTTCCGTAAGGTATAATACTTAATACTTATTTCCTAATACTTCAAAACACAGACTCTCATGTTTATAGAACAACCACCTTGGCTTTTCCGGGCGTTGTATCCACAAGCTATCTTCCGGATGGACCCGAATGAGCGGGCAGTCTATCTGACTTTCGACGACGGCCCCATCCCCGAAGTAACTCCCTGGGTACTGGAAATACTGGAAAAGCATCATATTAAAGCTACCTTTTTCATGGTAGGCGACAATATACGCAAACACCCGGATGAATACCGGATGGTGGTAGAGCACGGACACCGCATCGGTAACCATACTTTCAACCACATCCGTGGATTTGAATATTCCAATCCGGATTACCTGGCAAATGCCAGAAAGGTAGATGATATTATTCATTCCGATCTCTTCCGTCCACCACACGGACACATGGGATTCAGGCAGTATTATACGTTGCGCTATCATTACCGCATCATTATGTGGGATCTCGTGACCCGCGATTACAGTAAGCGGATGCGCCCGGAACAAGTGCTGAACAACGTGAAACGCTATGCGCGAAACGGTTCTATCATCACTTTCCACGATTCGCTGAAGTCATGGAACAACGGTAACCTGCAATACGCACTTCCCCGTGCCATCGAGTTCCTGAAAGAGGAAGGTTATGAATTCAAGGTGTTATAATCTTTGAAAAAACAGAAACTTCGAAAAGAGCAGAGCTTCCTGATAAGAAAGAAAAGGTTTCTGATGAATAAAAAAGCTCCCTGATAAGAAAAAAAATATAAGCCGAGGTATTATGCCCCGGCTTTTGTAGTTTAAAGCCCGTTTCGTGCCCAAAATTGAAAGATCCCTCCTCTTTCTTACAAGATGCCAGTGCAACCGCATTTCGCCTGGTAAAGGGCAAAAAAAGGCAAAAAGAGGGCAAAACAACCTGCATTCAAAAAGTTTCTGATTCACATTACCATTTCCAACCGTATTTTTTTATACATTTGCAACGGTCTCTTCCGCAGAAAGCCTCCGGGTGGCGAGGGAGAGACGTTTATATTGAGAAGACGTTTACAAGCGTTTGTCATTTGTGTTCAGAACTTCGCAAACTTTGACCTATCGGAATGACTAACAGCAACAAAGACGTCCTCCTGATGTGTATTTATATACATCCGTGCCTCACTTTGGAAAACAAAGGGAGGCTACGGGTGTTGTACATATCGGCGTGGGCTTTCTGCGTTGTTCGTTCCCGATAGTTGGCATTGCGAAGGCCTTGAACACGGAACGGACGAAGGTGAGAGATTCCCACGCCTTTTCTATATATTCCTGTCAACAATAGATTGAATTGTCCGCCCAACGGGAGTCTGGGGGACACACATAAGCAGAATAGGCACATGATTCATGCGGGACAACTTATTGAACGCACGCTTCACGAACAGGGACGCACCGTCACCTGGTTCGCTACCCAACTATGCTGCACACGCCCCAATGTTTACAAGATATTCCGGAAAGAGAATATCGACATCCACCTGCTCTGGCGCATCTCCTTCATCCTCGGCCATGATTTTTTCCGCGATCTTTCCGACAGCATCAATACCGGAAACTTCCCCAGTGTATCCAAATAGGATACAATTCCGTATCGTTCTTGGAACTATGCTTTCACCCGGTAGTATACTCCTTTCGCATACCTTTGCAGGCATATTAACATATAATCACAAAAGGACATGAAAACGAAAAAACTATTTCTGATTATTGCTCTGGTTGTCAGTTGTGCCGTCGGAGCCCATGCGCAAAAGACGGTCTTCAAGTTTCGTGATGCACAGGCACGTGCAGGCGATGCAGTTACTGAAGTTTGTGTCAAACCCACAGTTGTCGAGGTGAAAATACTGGAAGATAAGGGACGAATCAAGGATGAATGGACACTAAGCAAAGAGGAAGTGGAGATCGCCATGAAAGGAGAACTTGACAACATCCGTGCATGGGGGACGTATCTGTCCACCATCAAATACAACTGCGATGTCATCATGGGAGCCACTTTCAAAGTGGAAGATAATGAAAAAACAGGGGGATACACGGTTACAGTAGTAGGTTATCCCGGCATCTTTGTCAACTGGCATCCTGCCACCCAGGACGATTATGAATGGATACGTCTGCAGAAGTTATCACCCACGGATGGAAAAAGCCAGATAGCACCTGTCGTTAAGAATAAGAATTAATCACTAAAACATAAATAACAATGAAAAAAGTACTATCAATGATTGCCGCACTCTTATTGTGCGTAGGAACTCAAGCGCAAATCGTATCATCCAGAAGTGCAATCGTCAAAACAGAGAAGCAAGCCAGCAGCACACAATGGTTCTTGCGTGCAGGTTTGAATATCATGAACTTCTCCGGTGACGGAGCCGAAGGAGCTGACTCAAACATCGGATATAACGCAACATTTGGCTACCAGAAGCCTTTAGGCAGCACAGGAGGATACTGGGGAATGGAATTTGGACTCGGCTCCCGTGGTTTCAAAGTGGAAGACACGAAGTGCATGGCTCATAATATACAATACTCTCCGTTCACATTCGGATGGAAATTTGCAGTGGCGGACAATGTTCATATCGACCCGCATGTAGGAGTCTTTGCCAGCTACGATTACACGAGCAAAATGAAAGCAGACGGAGAGAGCATCAGTTGGGGAGATTACGCAGATTACATGGAAGTTGACTACAATCATTTCGATGCCGGTATGAATATCGGTGTAGGAGTCTGGTACGACCGTTTCAACCTGGATCTCACCTATCAGCGCGGATTCATAGATACATTCAGCGATGCCGACGGATTCAAGACCAGTAACTTTATGATTCGTCTAGGTATTGCCTTCTAAGGACAACCAAACCTCAATAAACCATATTATTTATTCAGCGTCCACGATCTTTTCTCTTCGCAAAAAGGGCCGTGGATGCTGTTTTCTTAAAAATAACGGAATATGATGACCAAACGACAATTTCTGGCAATCATGTATCTGCTGACGGGAGTTATCCCGCTGATAGCACAGACTTTCACCGAACAGAAAAAGAGCTATCCCGTCAGTGCAGACGGCAATAAATATGTGGTCAGCGGATTTACCCCTTTCAGCAGCATGCATGACGAGAACATCTACGCTAATGCACTGTTATGGACCGTCAAAAATGTCTGTCCGCAGCTACGGGAAGGGATCACAGAGGTAAACGTACGGGCTAAAAACTTCAGTTGCGATCTGATACTTGCCTCGCAAGCAGATTCAAATCAGAAGAATACTTACTATTGCAAAGCCCTGTTTCAAGTAAAAGACGGCAAGCTGGTCTACTATCTTTCCAATATACGGATAGAATCATCAGCAGTGATAATGAAAAAAATCACTCCCATGGAGAAGCTGCAACCGGACAAGAAAGCATCTCACAAAGAAATCATGGATGACTTCGTACAGGTGGAATCGCAAGTATTGAATAAAATGTTCGACTTCATCGTAACGAACCAACTTTCACCAATCACTCACTGGAATGAAATCAGTATCAACAAGCCGGTGAAAGGCATGACGGAAGATGAATGTCTGCTGGCTTTCGGCAAACCGCAGACTATTCAAGAATCAAATGGAGAAGTGCAATGGATGTATTCCAGCTCGTTCTACCTATTCTTCAAGAATGGACATGTGGAAACGATTATCAAATAATCCCATAAAAACAAATCATCTCAAAATCAAACAATTAAAACAATTTATTATGAAAACAATCTGGAAAGCAACCGTTTGCATAGTTGCAGTATTACTGTCGTTCAGCATTTATTCCTGTGGCGATGACGACGATGACGCTGTCGGTTCACGCGATTTATTGTTAGGAACATGGAATGGAGTGTATTATCTTTCACAAGAATGGGAAGATGGTGAAAAGGTAAGTGACTCTAAAGAAGATTTTGTAAATGGAACCAACCGTTATTCCATAGAGTTAAAGGAAGATGGTACGTATGTAGAAAAAGATGTCTACAACTCCTCCAGAAGTACTAATTATTATCACGGTACATGGAGCTACTCCGGTAATAAGCTGACTCTCATCGACACTGAAGAGGATAATTACACAGAAGTGTGGACAGTGACCACAATGACAGAGAATGAATTAGTCTATGAACTTCGTGAGAAAGAGAAAGAAGACGGAACGACATACGAATATTACGAACAACACGCTTTTACAAGATAGCTCAAGGACATTATCTTTCTTTTCCAGAAAGACACATTCTTAATTCTCTTTCTTTTTCAGAAAGATAAAAATAAGCAAAGGTTCCTTTGATAAAAAGAAACCTTTGCTTCATCTATTAGAAAAGACGCATGATATTCAATAATGAATCGCGTATTCAGTGAGTAAAAGAAATTAAAGAGGGCGTTTCGTCACACCTCGACAATCCTTCTTTTTTGACTGTATAAGCAATTCAGCACATTAATTAATATGCCACCGCCAACGGAGTACGCAATTTCTGCGCATATTCAGCCATATATTTATTCCAGGCATCCGGAGTCTTGATAGCCGCCTTATCCCAGGCAGATCCCCAGTAATAAGTATATTCAGAACCAGGCTCATATTCGCTGATAGCCAGCACATGACCGTCGGCTCCACCACGATCTTTCTTTTCCTTTTCGGAAAGAAGAACCACTTTCGCCTCTTTCACCTGTGCAGGGAATGCAGCACCCACAAATATCTTACCGTTTGCACCACTACGGTCAGTTGTAGGATCTACGTAAGTGATATAGCCATTTGCAGCATCTGCCACAACCGCACCATCCGGTTCACGCAACACAAGTCCCGTAGTTACCGGCATTGCTTCTTTCAAATTGGTATATGAAACAACAGTTTTATTGAGATAAGAACCTGCATCCAAAGAGATGACACGTGTTTCCACCACATTAGAATCTCCACGGACCACCAACGGATTAAACTCCAGCTTCACCGTGAAACGCAGCGGACCATTATCAAGGATTTCCTGTGTGCGATAGCAATAAGGATAGATAATAGTGTCACCTGCCATCAAAGCGGCAACGCCGGCGCCCAACGTGGGACCTACGGCATAGCAATCCATACCGTATCCATGATCGATATGGTAAGAGATGGCATTCTGCAATTCGGAAGCGGCTTTCGGATCTGTCTTTTTCAGTTCGGCTATCTTGGCACGCTTTTCAGGATTAAGTTCTTCAGCATACAGAGATTCCAAAATCGGCTCCGTAGTATTATACTTCGTAAAAAGATCATAGCCAAAACCACGTTCTCCACGAGCCTGCAAAGCAGGACCATAAGCACGGAATCCGCCAAGATCATTCTCCCAGGCTACGTCGTCCAGACGTTCGGGGTAGTATTTACCGCAAGCAATGACATCAAAAGGTGCCGGTGTGCCCGGTTGAATGGTATAAGTAACCGCACTGTTTGCCCCTACCGTAACGGGGAAGACCACCTTCTCATCATACGTCACCTGATAAGGCACTTGCTGACCGTCGACGTCAAGCACCACAATCTGTGCCGTATCCGCCAGTTTCAATTTAGCGACCACATCGCTCATCGGCACTTCAACCATCTCCCCTGCCCGTTCAAGAGCCAAAGAATTGGTCACTGTGACTGTCATTGACTGCTTGCTGTCGGCACAAGAAGCAAAACCAATCAAGGCTACAGCAAACAGAATTAATATCTTTCTCATAATTAGTCTACATTGAATGAATAACATATACTTTGCAAATCAGAGGCTATTATATTCGGCATGTTGGAGCTATATGTTCAACACGTTGGGCATATATGTCCAATAAATCGGCCATATAGCTCCTGCAAAGGGAATAATAAAAAATAAGGTGACAGATGAAAAGAGGATGCTCTTTGCCATTCTATCACCTTACCGGAATTTCTTCTATCAGCTATTATTTCGGTTGTTTTCCGATATAAGCAAGAATACCACCATCTACGTAGAGAATGTGACCGTTAACAGCGTTAGAAGCTTCAGAAGCAAGGAACACGGCAGGACCTGTCAGTTCTTCAGGATCCAACCAACGACCGGCAGGAGTCTTAGCGCAGATGAATGAATCGAATGGGTGGCGGCTTCCGTCTGCTTGTTTCTCACGAAGAGGAGCAGTTTGCGGAGTAGCGATGTAACCCGGGCCGATACCATTACACTGGATGTTGTATTCACCATATTCAGAACAGATATTGCGAGTCAGCATCTTCAAACCACCCTTAGCGGCAGCGTAAGCAGATACAGTTTCACGACCCAATTCAGACATCATAGAACAGATGTTGATGATCTTACCTGCACGTTTTTCCATCATAGCCGGCAAAACAGCCTTAGCAACGATGAACGGAGCATTCAAGTCGATGTCAATTACACGACGGAAATCAGCAGCATCCATCTCGTGCATAGGAACACGACGGATAATACCTGCGTTATTTACAAGGATATCAATTGTACCTACTTCTTTTGCAATCGTAGCAACCATCGCCTGAACAGCCGGTTCGTCTGTCACGTCGCATACGTAACCGTGAGCTTTGATACCTTTTGCAGCATAAGCAGCCATACCTTTGTCTACCAACTCTTGATTGATGTCGTTAAAACAAACTTTAGCACCTTGTTCTGCAAATGCAGAAGCAATAGCAAATCCGATACCATAAGAAGCACCTGTAACGAGAGCTACTTTACCTTCCAAAGAAAAATTCAAAAACTGATTCATAATTCTTTTTGTTATTAAATTAGGAAAACTATTGTAGTTGTTATTTCAAATCTGTAATTAACGAGAAGTCCTGATCGCCGTAGTCGAGGTTCTCGCCACCCATTCCCCAGATAAAGGTATAGTTGTGGGTAGCAGCAGCCGAGTGGATTGACCATTCGGGTGAAAGAACGGCCTGATCGCCTTTCATCCATACGTGACGCGTCTCGCCTACCTCACCCATGAAGTGGCAGATAGCATGATCTTCGGGAATTTCGAAATAGAAGTAGGCTTCCATACGACGGCTGTGTACGTGTGCCGGCATCGTGTTCCACACACTTCCCGGAGCGAGTTCCGTCATACCCATCTGCAACTGGCAGGTAGGCAACACCTGATTCACCAGCATCTTATTGATGTTGCGGTGATTGGAACCTTCCAAAGAACCCATTTCAGCTACTACGGCATCGGCTTTCGTCACCTTGCGGTCGGGATAGTTGCGGTGTGCAGTCAGTGAGTTGAAGTAGAATTTAGCAGGATGAGCAGCGTCTTTGCTTTCGAAAGTCACTTCGCGGTCGCCCGAACCCAGATAAAGAGCTTCTTTATAGTCCAGTTCGAACTCTGCGCCGCCTGCTTTCACAATACCGGGACCGCCAACATTGTAGATACCCATTTCGCGACGGGTGAGGAAGAACGGAGCTTTCAGCGGATCAATCGCTTCGAGCGTCAGCACCTCTCCTACCGGAAGCGCACCACCTACCACCATACGGTCGTACATGGAATATACCATATTTACTTCATTGGGGACAAATATCTTTTCGATTAAGAAATCTCTGCGAATTCTTGTTGTATCATAACTTTTTGCATCTTCCGGATGCGCAGCATAGCGAATTTCATAGTTCGTTTTCATACCTTATTTATTTATAGTTATTGAATAAGTTCTCTATTCTACGTGCACTTCGTTTACGTACACGATGCAAAAATAGCAAAAGAAAACGGGTTTACCTTGCAATTTTGTTCCAATTATCCACCAAAAATGTCCAGAATCCGTGCAATGTACACTTTTTTAACGAACTATAATACGTTTTGGGAGAGATTTCTACTTAATGCAATGAAAAAAAGAAAGAAGCCTCTATCTCTCGAGCCGCAAGAGCAAATAATATAAAATATGGAACAAGAAAAAGCATCTAATTTGTCAATTCAGCTAATAATTAGCAGTCTACACCGTTAAAATTGCATAAATAGAGGCAATGTATTATAACACTAATTATAATATATTAGTTTTGTAAATGTTTAAATAAGCAAGCAAAATCAACAAATACGTCAAGATATACAACTTATGACAATTATTAAAGGACGGACAGAAGATACTTTAATAAAGATAGGAGTGATATGTATTTACATGCTTCTATCCATTAACCTAGCTTTTGCCCAAACAAAAAATATAACAGGAATCATCATTGATGAGGAAAGCCGGGAACCATTGACAGGTGCTTTCGTCACAGTGAAAGGCAGTCGGCAAGGCTGTATTTCAGATCTGGATGGAAAGTTTACCCTCCAACAAACCCTCCCCGGACAGCAAATGCTGGTTATTTCTTACATAGGATACCAAACTATCGAAGTGTCTGCCCGGCATAATATGATGGAAATCCGGTTGCGTCCGAACGTGAACGAACTGGATGAAGTAGTAGTGCAGGTGGCGTATGGCACTGCCCTCAAAAGATCAATTACCGGGGCTGTTTCCGTAGTGGACAGTAAGCAAATCGAAATGCGTCCGGTCGGTTCTGTTATCTCCGTGCTCAACGGAGCGGTACCGGGGCTACAGATAATTGACGGAGTGGGGCAGCCTGGTATCGAAGCGGAAGTTCGTATCCGGGGATACAGTTCGGTGAACGGAAGCAATAAGCCGCTTTACGTGGTAGACGGTATGCCCTATACGGGATGGATCACCGATCTTAATCCGGCAGACATAGAAAGCGTCAGCGTACTGAAAGATGCTGCTTCATGCGCATTGTACGGTAGCCGGGCTTCGAATGGTGTGATTTTAATTACCACCAAAAAGGCGAAGAAACAGGGAGTTTCCCTTCAACTGGACATTCGCCACGGCTTCAGCGCGCGTGGACAGGGTGATTACGAACGTATGAATGCCAATCAATTCATGGAAACGATGTGGCAGGGGTATCGGAACCAGCTTATCAGCAACGGCAGTAGTCCCGAAGAAGCGACCATCGCCACCAACAATGACATTATCAGCAAAGTAGGAATCAACATCTATAACAAAGCCGATAATGCCCTTTTCGACGCAAACGGTCATCTGGTATCCGACGCCCGGATATTGGACGGATATAAGGACGATCTCGACTGGTATTCTCCCTACACACGTAACGGTCACCGCCAGGAATACAACCTAAGCGGAGAATCCGGCAATGAAAAGAGCCGGATCCGTTTCTCGCTAGGCTATCTTAATGAAGACGGATATACCAGGAAAAGTGATTTCAATCGTCTTAGCGGCTCACTCAACGCTGACTTCACCCCACGCCCATGGCTAAAAACGGGCTTGTCGCTCGGAGGCACGCACCAGAAAACGAACTGGGATGTAGGAGCCGCCGGAAGTGCGCAATCCAATAACCTGTCGAATGCATTTTACTTTGCACGGAGAATAGCACCTATCTATCCGGTGCATCTCCACTATACAGAGGATGTATTTGCCAGCGACGGCTCATTGCTTCATTCCAAAGGAGATTATATCCTGAACGAAGAAGGCGGAAAACAATATGATGACGGTTCGGAAAGCCGTTCGGAATCGGATGCCGCCAGCAATGGACGCCATCTACTGTGGGAAAGCGAAAAGAACAAGTTGTGGAACGCTGCCAATACCTTGCAAGGAAATGCCTATGTGGACGTTTCTTTCCTACGCGATTTTACATTCTCATTGAAAGGCAATATCAGCCTGCGCAATATCGAGGACAGCCAATACGGAAATGCGGAAATAGGCGCTTACAAGGACACTGGTTTTATCAGCAAGATCGATCAGGAATATACCCTGCAACAGCTACTGGCATGGAAACACCAGTTCGGCAGGCATTTCGTAGAATGGATGGTGGGGCACGAGAACTATGATTACAAGCTTAATTTCGACGCCATACAGAAAAAGAATAAGAGCTTTCCCGGAATAGACGAACTTTCAAATTTCACCACCACAACTTACAGTGAGGGATATAAAGACACCTATCGTACAGAGGGTCACTTCACACGGGCCCGGTATGACTACAACGAAACTTATTTTGCCGAAGCTTCTTTCCGGCGCGACGGTTCCTCCATCTTCCATACAGACCATCGCTGGGGTAACTTTTGGAGCGTAGGTATCGGCTGGATGCTTTCCAACGAAGCGTTCCTGAAAAACGTGTCGTGGCTGAACCGCCTCAAGTTACGGGTTTCTTACGGGCAAGTGGGAAACGATAACTTCGGAAGCAGTAATGGCCTGTACCAGTGGATGTCTCTCTACGGCTCTGCCGTCAACGGTGGAGAAGCCGCTTACTACAAAGTGCAGAACGAAAACCCGGAACTAAAATGGGAAACGAATTCTTCGCTGAATATCGGTCTGGAAACTCGTCTTTTCAACCGTGTGAACCTAAGTTTCGAATACTATAACAAGCATTCGGACGACTTGCTGTTCAAGTTTATCCAACCACTATCTGCCGGTGCCACTGACTCATCGACAGGCCTTTCCACCGTCTGGCGAAACATTGGAGACGTTTCCAATAAAGGATGGGAATTCTCTGCCGACGGGGATATCATCCACAACCGGGAATGGGAATGGAATGTAGGTTTGAACCTTTCCAAAGTGAAAAACAAGATCGGAAAACTGCCGGATAAAGATCGGGAAGAGGGAATTACGAACGGAGATTTCCAGAAGTTCAAAGAGGGACACAGCATTTATGAATTCTGGCTGTACCAGTATGCTGGCGTAGACCAGATGACAGGTCGCAGTGTATATCTGCCGGACTTCAACGCTTATTACATTGCCGGAGAGGATGGAAAAACACCCGTAAACGGAGAAGAGAGCACCGAAGGCAAAAATCCGATTCCGACAGACAGTTGGGTAGACATCAACGGACAATATTATACAGGCGACCCGAGATATGCACGCAAAGACTGGTCGGACAGTTCATTACCGAAGATAAACGGCTCGGTCACCACCTCTCTCCGCTGGAAAGACCTGACTCTGTCCGCCCTGATGATTTTCAGTTGCGGTTCCAAAGTCTTCGACCAGCCTTATCAGACTCTGACATCGGTAGGCGTACATTCATTGACTCCCGATTTACTGAATGCATGGACAGCAATCCCTGAAGGCATGACGCCCACATCGCCCAACCGTCTCGATCCATCGGGTATTCCGCAAGTGAATCTGGATGCAACGATCAATGGATATAACAGCCAGAAAGCATCTACACGCTATATTGTAAGCGGCGACTATCTAAGCATCAAGAACATCACCCTCTCCTATCGGCTGCCCGCCACATGGAGCAAACGATTGAAACTCGGCGGCATCCGCTTACATGCTGCCATAGAGAATGTCGCCCTGTTCAGCAAACGCAAAGGGCTGAACCCGGTACAGACCTTTGACGGAATCGTCAACAATTATACGAGTATCGCCCGTGTTTTCTCGTTCGGAGTCAACATTAACTTATAGCCTTATGAAGAAAAAAGCCATACACATGAAATTCCTGAATCACTCCATAGGATTCTGCCTGCTCCTGACGCTGTTGTGTTACTCCTGCGCCAGCGACTATCTGGATACCGCCCCTACCAATCAGGTATCTCCTGCCGATTTATTCAAGGATGAAGCGTACGCTGCCTATGCTGTCAGCGGATTGGAGAAGTTGATGAAAACCACTTACCCCACTAATAAACTCGATGGCGTGTCATTCAACGGTGAAGGATCTGTCAAACTGATGTATGCCGAGTATCAGGGGGCTGACATGTATTGTCCCCGCAACAATTTCTATACGATATTCAACGGGGCTTCTCATGCCATACCTACCAGTAGTTACACGGAGTATATGTGGCATTATTACTACAAAGTAATCAGTAATGCCAACGCTATTATAAATTATGTCGACCCCGAAGGTAGTCATAAATTCAAATATATTTATGCGCAGGCACTAACCTACCGTGCCTATTGTTACCTGCAACTGCTGCAGTTCTACTCGCCACGCTGGTGTGATTCGCAAAACGGCAGTGCTGAAGGGGTGGTTCTCCGGCTCAATACATCTTCTACCGGCGACTGTCCTCTTTCTTCTATGCTGGCCTGCTACGAACAGATTTACAACGACCTTAACCAGGCCATCACCTATTATCAGGCATCCGGAATTGCCCGTAAAGAAGACGAGAATCACAAAATCAATGTGAATGCCGCTTACGCCACCTATGCCCGTGCCGCACTCACCCGTGAGGATTGGAGTACTGCCGCCCATTACGCTGCACTGGCACGTGCCGGTTATCCGCTTATGAATGCCGATGAATATTTCGACGGATTCAGTACCGTCAACCGCGAATGGATATGGAGTATCTATGACAGTGAAGAAGAATCGCTGGGAAACTCATCCCTCGCCGCACGCCTTGCATACAACTCCTCCTCTACTCTTGTATGCACTTATCCGGCCTGTATCAACCGTGAACTGTACGATGCATTACCGGAAAGTGATATCCGCAGGGGACTTTTTCTCGATCCGCTCGAATATACTTATAACACGGGTGGTATAACAAACAATGGTCTGGGCGGAAGTGCACTCACCAGTTACGCCCAAGGGTTGCATCCCGACCTGAATACTTCGGCAAAAATATACGCTTATATGTCGTTCAAATTTAAGTGTATCGACAAAGTAGGTGCCATGCCTTTCAATCTTTTCCGCAGTTCGGAGATGTATCTCATCGAAGCAGAAGCCAACTGCCACCTGACGCCTCCAAAAGAAGCGGAAGCAAGGCAATTACTGAAAGAACTGATCCGCGACAGCGGACGCGACCCTCAATATATTTGCGATAAGAGCGGTCAGGCACTGCTCGACGAAATAAAGTTCTACCGCCGCATCGAACTATGGGGCGAAGGATTCAGCTGGTTCGACTTCAAACGGCGCAAAGACACCATCGTACGCCACACCTTCGAAGACGGAGGAAACTACATGACCAACGCAGCCGTAACTATCAACCCGGAAGACGCCAACAACTGGATGTGGGTGATTCCCGCCAAAGAGTACGAATATAACAATGCCATAAATAAACAATAAGAACACTGTAAATCCATAGTAATCAAGATGAAAATAGTCAGGTATATCAGTATATGTTTGTTGTTCACCTTTATCGGATCTCTCCTTCCAACCAAGGCGCAGGACAATCCGTACAAGATAGACCACTCTCTTTATCTACTTTATGAGGAGGCAACTAAACACCGTAACAACGCAACCGGACTGGAAATAGCTGATACTATCTATACCAAAGCCATCCGGATCAACGATAAAAAGGCACAATGCCTCGCTCTTACCATTCCGGTAATCTACTATTTCAATAATGGGAAAACGGAATTACTGGAGAAAGCAATCAGCAGGCTTCAGGAGATATCCCGAAAGAACAACTACCTGCAATATTACTACTTTGGCAGCATCTACAAAGTTAATTACCTGATGAACACAGGTAATACCCTGCGTGCGCTCCAGGAGGCTGAATTGACTAAAGAACAGGCATTTGCCGACGACTATCCCTACGGTATCTCCACTTGCCTGCGAATGATGGGAAACATTTACTTTGCGCGCAGAGAATACCGGACGGCACTGGATTACTACCAACAATCACTGGTATACACACAGGAGAAGCTCCCTGAACAGGATATATCTTATATATACTGGAACATATCCATGCTCCAACAAAACCTGAAACAATATGAAGCAGCCTACGAAAATGCCGAGAAAGGAATCAAGTGTGCCAAGACTTCAACCAACAAATATGCCTGTATGCTGCGCAAATGCGCACTTTTATACGCGCTCGACAGGGAGGAAGAGTTCAAAAGCTATTATCAGGAATGTTTAAAAGCGACCGAAAAACATGGTGAAACCAGAAGGAATGAACTGAATAAGTTGAAGATATACAATTATATACTCAACCAACAATATGATAAAGCGCATGCTCTTGCCGATTCCACTTCCAGCTTACATGAACGAATAGCTTATCAGGCAAATATCTACGCAAAAGAGCAGAAATACAAAGACGCTTACGAGTCACTACAGAAGCTCCATAGCCTACAGGACTCTCTGAATCAGCTTATACAGACTGCCGACCTGTCGGAACTGAATGTGCGTATCGGCAACGAACAACTGAAAAGAAAAGCGCAAGCCTTGCAGCTGGAAAACACACAATTAAACCTGCAAAAGACAACGCTCGAACTACAACAAACAAAATCACAAGTGGAAATCGAGAAGATGAACGCCGAAAATAACGAGCTACTACTAAAAAACCGTAACCTGGAGCTCGCACAATTCAAAGCGGAAACCGAACGTACACAGAGTCTTATGGTAGCTAAACAGGCAGAATCCGAACGCCAGCTGATGATATTGAAATTCATCCTGATATTCTTCTGTTTCTTTGCCATAGCCCTCACGCTCTACCTTTATCTACGCAGAAAATCAATCAGACAACTGCAAGAGAAGAACGAAGAACTGACGATTGCCCGCGACCGTGCCGAACAGGCAGACAAGATGAAGACTCATTTCATGCAGAACATGAGCCACGAAATCCGTACCCCGCTCAATGCCATCGTAGGATTCTCACAATTATTATCCAACCCGGATCTGCCATTGGAAGATGAAGAAAAGCTAGAATTCAGCTCGCTCGTCCAACACAACTCCGAACTGCTCACCACGCTTGTCAACGATATTCTTGACCTTTCCGCACTGGAAAGCGGCAAATACACCATGAACCTGACTTCCTGCCATTGCAACGAAATGTGCAGGCTCATACTCTCTACCGTAATGGATCGAAAAGCGGAAGGAGTGAAGCTTTATTATACCTCCGAAGTGGCAGACGATTTCCAGATCACCACAGATGAACAACGCCTGCAACAAGTGCTTATCAACTTCCTTACCAACGCAGAGAAGCACACAGAAAAAGGGGAAATCCATCTGCATTGTTCACTGACCGAGTATCCCGACAGAATCACGTTCTCTGTCAGCGACACCGGGCCGGGCATCCCTGCCGATAAGATGGATAGTGTATTCGAACGCTTCAAGAAGTTGGATGAGTTCAAACAGGGATCAGGACTGGGACTGAATATATGCCGCACCATAGCCGAACGATTACATGGAGAAGTCAAAGTAGACAAGAGCTACACCAATGGTGCACGTTTTCTGCTTATACTTCCATTAAAATAAGATTAGCTATTGACTTTCCTCTTTTTATTTTGTATCTTTGAGGAACAGAAAAAGAAAAAAGCAATATGAGTTATATAAAAATCAAGACATAATAACACATTATCAAAACATATATTTCCATATATGGAAGAACCGAATGGGAGAAAATCAGTATTGATTTTCTCCCATTTTGTATATATAAATCCCACATATTCCAATAATTCTCTGAAAATAGTTTCTAATAAACTCAGATACCGTTCTTAATAAACTCTCTCACTATTTATTAAAAACGGTATTCGGATTTATTATAGAAATGTAAATATATTGTTGCTAACAATATAGAAGTCTATTCAAAGATGAGTAAGGCAAACATCGAAACAGTCAATATTACGTACAAATAAGCTATAACAAATTTCTTACATCCTAATAGAGAGATACTTCTTCAAGGCATCTTCCTCCGTTTTTGCAACCAAACTATAGAAATCATCATGTTGTTGTTCCGTATGTGAACGTTCTAATGACTTAAGAAGTGACTTTGCATCCACAAAAAAAGAAAAAGCCCCGAAAGATATCTCTTTCAGGGCTTTTCTTCGTTGGACTACCAAGATTCGAACTTGGACAAACAGAACCAAAACCTGTTGTGCTACCATTACACCATAGTCCAAACTTATGTGCTTTCTGTTAAAAAGCGGTGCAAAGATAGAGGTTTGCAAGCAAACCTCCAAATATTTCGTTCACTTTTTTATATTCTATCGAATGAATCGTGCATTATTACTTTGCAATCAGCAGATAATAGTTCTTTTTGCCGCGCTGAACAAGCAGATATTTCTCGTCGAGCAGGTTAGCAGTCGTAACTACCTGATCAAAGGCTGCCAGCTTCTCCTTATTCAGCGAAACGCCACCGCCCTGAACCAATTTACGCATTTCACCTTTCGACGCAAATACGGCCGCATTATCAACGAATAGATCAACAGCCTTTACTCCTTCTGCCAATACATCACGGGAAATCTCAAATTGAGGCACTCCTTCGAATACAGCAAGCAGCGTATCTTCATCCAGTTTGCGCAAAGCTTCCGAAGTCGCATTACCGAATAAAATGTTCGATGCGTCTACTGCTGCGTTATAATCATCTTCAGAATGAACCATCACAGTCACTTCCTTAGCCAGACGTTTCTGGAGAAGACGCAAATGCGGAGCTTTCTGATGTTCGGCAATCAATGCTTCAATTTCTTCTTTCTCGATGGAGGTGAAGATTTTAATATAACGTTCGGCATCGGAGTCGCTTACGTTCAACCAGAACTGATAGAACTTGTATGGTGAAGTATAGCGAGGGTCCAGCCAGATATTTCCGGATTCTGTTTTACCAAACTTACCACCATCAGCCTTTGTAATCAGCGGGCAAGTCAATGCGAACACCTCTCCCCCATTGGTACGGCGGATCAATTCGGCACCGGTAGTGATGTTTCCCCACTGGTCAGAACCACCCATTTGGAGTTTACAACCCTTTGTTTCATACAAATGAAGAAAGTCATATCCTTGAAGTAATTGGTAAGTGAACTCGGTAAATGACAATCCATCACGCGCTTCACCATTCAGACGACGTTTCACAGAGTCTTTCGCCATCATATAGTTTACAGTGATGTGCTTACCTACTTCGCGAACAAAATCGAGGAAAGTGAAGTCTTTCATCCAGTCGTAATTGTTCACCAGCTCGGCACGGTTAGGTACATCCGACTCGAAGTCGAGGAACTTGGCAAGCTGATTCTTGATACATGCCTGATTGTGACGCAATGTTTCTTCGTCCAGCAGGTTACGTTCTGCCGATTTACCGGAAGGGTCACCAATCATACCTGTAGCGCCACCGATCAATGCCAACGGCTTATGACCGCAGCGTTGGAAATGACGAAGGATCATCACTCCACAAAGGTGACCAATGTGTAGCGAATCGGCAGTCGGGTCGATACCCAAGTAGGCAGTCACCTGCTCTTTGCTTAACAACTCTTCTGTTCCCGGCATGATGTCCTGCAACATGCCACGCCATCTCAATTCTTCTACAAAATTCATCGTATTACTCTTTAATTATTTGGTTTTTATTGTATTTCAATTCCATGTGCGACAAAAGTACGACTCTTTCTCGGAAGATACAACTCTTACGCCTTAAAAAAGACATTTTGGATATTCCGGCGAATCACCTCACACAACGCTTCCACTTCTACCCCACGCACCCTGGCTGCCTGACACAGGATATCTTCAATATCAAGCAAGCTGTCATCCGTTTCCAAAAATAGGCGTTCATCGGGGACTATCTGCATCGTTTCATCGGGATAATATTCCCCAAAAGAAAGATAAAACCCTTTCTTCAACAACTGTACCGCCTGCTCCGGTTTTCCACGAAAGCCATGCCATATCCAAGGTTGTTGGGGGCGAGATTCTTTTTTCACACCCAGCAGTTCTTCCATTGCTTTCACGCAGTGAATAATCAACGGCAAACCGAGCTTTTCCGACAACTTTACCTGTTCCTTAAACACCGCTAACTGAAGCTCCATCGGAGCTTTTGCCAATTTATCCAGCCCCGCCTCTCCTACAGCTACAAACTGCTTTCTCTGTAGCTGCTGTTGAAGAAAGCTCAATTGCTGACTGACATTACTCTTTCTCACCTCCCAAGGATGAATACCAATAGAATAATAAGATCCTCTACCCACAGCCACTTCCACATTCTCTGCCAGAGGCATATACAATGGAGAGTCTGCCAATAACGGATAATTGATGATGGATTTTCCTTGGGTATCAACTTCCTGTTTATGAGTATGGATATCTAAAATATCAGTCACATTCTTTTTCATTTTCTATTTCTCGTTTCAGTTGTCTCAAGGCACGGGATCATAACCGGAACCACCCCAGGGATGGCATCGCAGAATACGCCGCACAGCAAGATAAAGCCCCTTTATAGGACCATGTTTCTTAATTGCTTCGAGCGCATACGCTGAACAAGTAGGCGTGAACCGACAAGAGGGAGGAGTAAGGGGTGAAATACAAATCCGGTAAAAATAGATGGGAACAAGCAGGAAGAAGGAAAATACCTTTCTCAAAATTCCCGTAACGAATACCCACGCGGTAGATATCCGGGAGTTATGAGGTTTCATGAGAATAGTTTTTCGGAGATGCGCGCAAGCGCTATTTTCATTTTCTCTTCCAGCTCGGCAGTAGCAACAAGCTCGTCCGACAGATAGATAAAGGCAACGGCTAACCGTTGCTCCCGGCGTTGCAGTTCATCCACCAGAAGAGACTTGTTCTTCCGGTAGGCTTCACGTATCTGGCGTTTCACCCGGTTGCGTTTCACCGCCCGTTTAAAACGACGTTTCGATACACTGATTAATATGGAGGCAGGAGCCTCGCCCTGCTCGACAGGCATATATACAACGCGTATCGGAAAGATGGAAAACGATTTAGAAACACCGCCTTCAAACATCTTTCCGATCAAAATTTTACTATTCAGCCTTTCGGCTTTACACAAAGTATATATACCCACTCTGTTTATTTATTGTTTTCCTTGATAAACATGTCAAGTGCGGCAGTCATTGACGGAGCCTGCACCGTAGGAGCCTCAAGGTCCAGACGGAGACCTGCGTCACGTACAGCCTGTGCGGTAGTAGATCCGAACGTTCCGATCTTAATCTCTTTCTGATTAAAATCCGGGAAGTTCTTCTTCAAAGAAGTCACTCCGGCAGGGCTGAAGAACACTAACATATCATAATCAAACTCCTCGTCCGGTGTAAAGTCGTTGCTCACCGTGCGATACATCACAGCTTCCGTATGCTGAATGCTGTTCTTGTCGAGCAGGTTTTTCACATCGTCATTATGTACGTCTGACATCGGAACGAGATACTTCTCCGTTTTATGCTTTACGATGGAAGGAATCAGGTCTTCAATCTTTCCAGTAGCTCCAAAGAAGATCTTACGCTTACGATATTGCACATATTTTTGAATATACAATGCAACAGCTTCCGTCACACAGAAATACTTCATAGTTTCGGGAATTGTCACGCGCAATTCAGTACACAAAGTGAAAAAATGGTCAATAGCATGGCGCGAAGTGAATATTACGGCAGTGTGGTCGAGAATCGAAATTTTCTGTTGCCGAAATTCTTTCGCCGAAAGACTTTCAACCTTAATAAAGGGCCGGAAATCTATTTTAACGCCATACTTTTCAGCTATGTCGTAATAGGGAGATTTCTCTGACGCAGGCTTAGGCTGCGACACTAGTACTTTTTTAATTTTCAACGTCCTAAAATTTTATTAGCAAAATATTGTTCATTTGAATCATACCCTGATACAGTAAAAGACAAGGTACTATTTCAAGAGCGCAAAAGTACAAAATTAATAGGAAAAGCCCGCTAAATTGATGAAAAAAAAGCTTTATCCACTTATAAAACATCAATATTTTAGTGAAAATTAAAATAATAGACCCAATTATAACCAAATTCGTTAGACTCAAATCAAAATAAACCAGGAAAAGAACGAACGGAAAAAGGGCAAATCCGACATAATATATGAGCGCAGAATACGATTCCAGCCATATATTTGTCTTATTTTTATCAAAAAACGTCCACCCCAGAAACATATAAAGCAACCATTTTAGTAAGAAATAAGCGAGGCAAAAACCAACGTAAATACCCAGCAAAAGGAGGGAGGATACATGGTCCATCAGAGCAGGACATGTATCATGAAAATAATTGAGAAATGTGATGCCCGACAAGACACAGGTCTGCAATACAAGCACAAGGAGATAACGCACATCAGCCGCCGTAGAGCTATCAAAAATGCTCGTCCGTTCGCGATGTAACACAAAGTCTTTCACCTGTTGGGAGAGAAATTTCTTTCCACGTGCCAAGGCAATGGAGGAGAGAAAGAAGCAAGCCAGCAATGTCAGTGCGATAGCATCGTCCGTACGGGGAGAGTAGGAGATAGGGGTTCCTTCAAAGCCAGAATCAACCTCTTGTACAGCATGAAGATCGGCCAACTGCAGGCTATCACTGTCTGCCTTTGCCGGACTAATCTGTTTCTGCTGGAGAAGAGACAAGGTATCCATGTTCTGGGAACTTAGTGTATCACCTATCATATCGCTGCAAATTTACGAATGGAAATATCCCATACAGGAGTCTCATAAAGCAGCTGAACTGCTTCTTCCGGTGTCTGCGCCACTTTCCATATATCACCGTGTTGGCGTCGCATAAAGTTTTCATCGATTGCTTTTTCAAGCATTTCGAGCAATGGATCGAAAAATCTGTTTGTATTGAGAATTATAATCGGATTGAGATACAACCCCAATTGTTTCCAAGTGATAATTTCCAGCAATTCTTCAAGGGTACCGCATCCACCCGGCAAAGCGATGATACCATCACTCAAATTGGCCATCTTCTGTTTGCGTTCGTGCATGGATTCTACCTCGATCAGCTCTGTCAGTCCAGTATGATGCCAGTTTTGTTCCACCATGAAGCGGGGAATCACTCCGGTCACTTCACCGCCATTTTTCAACACAGCATCTGCCACAGAGCACATCAGACCGATACTTCCAGCTCCGTTTATCAAACGGATATGGTGTTCGGCAAGCAGACGGCCGAGAGTCTCGGCTGCTTGAAAGTAAACAGCATCTATCTTGGTACTGGAAGCGCTATATACGCATACGGAATTTATCTGGTTCATCTTCATCACTATCCATTATTATATCGAGAAGGCAAAATTACGAAAAAATTCCGTTATTCATATTCAACTTAATCAGAGATCATTTTTATCTCCGCATTTATCTATCTTCATAAAAAAAATCTTGGACTTCTTACTTTTTAGAAGTCCAAGAGCTTTTCTCACAGAGAATACATCTATCACAGATTTCTCATCTACTAACAGGTGTATCACATTGTTGCTGAATAAACTTCATTATCTGAACCATAAAATTGTTCAAATACCCTACCAGTAGTAATCCAGCACACAATTAAAAAGTGATTTTAATTTTACGTTTCAATATACCTTAATGAGCCTTTCACAAGGCTTATTAAGCCCACGAATAAAAGTTAACCGACTCTTTCCCCTTTCGGTCATCTAAATCGTCATTTCAGCAATGCGCCATATATTTCAGCAGCGGGGCTTCAACAGTTAATGATTTAGGTATATCATCTTATGTTAGTTGCAAATAATATATATTCCAAAGATTTAATCTAATTCAAAATCTCCGATAAAGGCTTCCTTCGGAAGTTGTATCTCCAGAGTATATTTACCTTTTTCCTCACCTGCAAGATCAATATAAACCTTATCTACATTTAAATCAGTAGATGTATAAACCACTTCTCCCGTCTCTGCATCCTTGATGGTAACAGTTACAGTGGGAACAGTAGAAAGAAGGTCAATAGATAACAATGAGTTTTCAATAAAAGCATCAGGAGTAACAGGGATAGACCGATGTTGTACCTCAGTTTTATTCTTTAGCCTGATTTGACGTGCAGATATCATTTCATGTGCAAAAGAAAACATACTTACTTGAAGTAAGACAGTCAACAACAAAAAAGGTAAAAATTTAGCTTTCATAATAAATGGGTTTAAAATTTCGCTCCAAAAATACACAGATGAAGCAAAAGAAACGATTTTTATGCGGTAACAATGGTAACAGCCTTTCATTTAGAAGCAAAACAAACCTAGAGGAATCAGCATATCTCACTGAATATCAACACCAAACACGCGATCGAAAATTTGAGCATCCATTTTGTTCTTTATACGATTTTTACGGGTTTTAAGAGCATCTGACGTAGCATCCATCAACTCCATCATGACAGTTTTCGAGCAACAAAGCAATGAAAGAACACAATAAAATATATCATCACCAGTTAAAGCCGGATAACGCTCCTTCAAATTCATCATCACATCAACAAATGCACTAGAAATTTCAGAACGTATCTCTTTTCTCAAACTACGCATCACCAATAGTTGTTTAGGAGTCGCTTTCTCTAATGCTTCCAATTGATCGTAACAATTAGTTGTTTTAAGTACAGATATACATAATTGAATTTGCTGCTCTGTTAACTTCGACCTTTTCTTATCTAAATCTTCTTTATTAGTTTCCGAGACCTCTTCCTCTTTGAGCAGCATAGTATCTACCCGATTTTGGGTCAATTCACGTTGTAATGCTATATAACGCTTTTTCCTTTTCCTATCATTCCACATAAAACAAAAGACACAAATAATCATTAAGAAAAAGAATACAGAAACCAAAGTAAAAACCAGCATTTTAGTATGTTCTGACAATAGCCTCCTATGTTCTTCTAATTGATGTTTATCCATAAGTCGATTGAGTTCTTCATTGTCATTCATAATCTGCATAGAATCATAAAGCACTCTATATGCATCCATATTTTCTGTCGCAATCTTCCATTCACCTCTTTTCTTTGCTATTTGATGCATTCCATCATAGCAAACAGCCTTTCCATAAATATTAAGTTGGTCTATATTCTTACTAAAGAAATAACTGGCAGAATCAAGTTTATTCAAATTCAACATAATTTGAGCTTTTGACAAACAGACATTAACAGCATCATCCCCTTGCATAATCATTGCTTTCGATACATATTTATCGGCTTGAACATAATCTTTTTTTTCATTGTAAACCATAGCGAGGTCATGATAAAGAGCTCCTATCAAACTAGAGTCTTGCTCTGCTAATGCATAATCAAGAGCTTTTTGATAATACAACAATGCGCTATCCTTTTTATTTTGTAATAAACAGATACGTGCAATACCTCTCAATGGATATGTCTGCTGACTGCCCCCTCTAATATCTGATAAGCTTGGCGATAAGCCTCAATCGCTATATCATACAAATCATCTTTTTCATAACAGTCCGCAAGATTATCATATATCATTGCCAAGAACTCATCCCTAACAGGCATCAACCGAATTGCCGTCAGATACTCGTCTACAGCAAATGAAGTATACCCCTTCTCACCATAAGTAGCTCCCCAATAATAATGAGCTTTTGCAGCACGTACACTTTTCTTCTTATCACCATAGTATTCAACAGCCGTTTTTATCAGCGAATCATCCTCTAAAGCAATATAATTTTTATGCCTTGCTTGCGTAAGCAATAGCGCATAAAGTGCTCTGTCGGCACGTGGCAATTTCTGTGGGGAGGAAATTGATTCCAAAATAGATAATGCACTATCAGGATATATTTCCATCAATGAGTCAGCAGATAATAGCAATGGACTCTTCACTGAAGAAGAGCAGGAAGATAGAGAGACAGACATCAGAATGCTACCTACGCTGACAAGTAAACTAAAGAACGCCAATAAATAGCGTTTAGGATAACAACATCTTGTTTTCATTAGGCAGTCCGTTTATTTACAGGTCAAAAGTAGCAAATTCCGGCAAAAGAAGTTTAATATCCAAAAGATATTTATTTAAATATAACTTATTTAAAATCAAGAGCCACAACCTCATATCCTACTAGAAGGAGTTGAGATTGTGGCTCTTATCGAATGAGCTAAGCTCGCTTTCAGGCTATCTTACAGACCAAAAGCAGCCTTGATTTTATCTACGTAGTCAAGTTTCTCCCATGTAAAGAGTTCCACTTCCACTGTTTTATCTCCTTCGTAACGAGAAGAAAACTTCTTCGTTATCACTTGCGGTTCACGTCCCATGTGACCATAAGCGGCTGTTTCCTGATAAATAGGATTACGAAGTTTCAGACGTTCTTCGATTGCTTTCGGGCGAAGATCGAACAACTGATCGATAACGCGGGCAATCTCACCATCCGTCATGTTAACGTGGGAACGGCCATAAGTATCTACAAAAATATTGATCGGACGAGCCACACCGATAGCATAGCTCACCTGTACAAGCATTTCATCTGCTACACCTGCCGCAACCATATTCTTTGCGATATGGCGTGCTGCATAAGCTGCACTACGGTCTACCTTGCTAGGATCTTTTCCGGAGAAAGCACCACCACCGTGAGCACCTTTACCACCATAAGTATCAACGATAATCTTACGACCTGTCAAACCGGTATCTCCGTGAGGACCACCAATTACAAACTTGCCCGTAGGATTCACATGATAAATGATTTTATCATTAAACAGTGCCAACACTTTATCGTGATGGATAGAAGCAATGACACGAGGCATCAGAATTTCAATCACATCACGGCGGATGATAGACAGCATTTCTTCGTCAGCTTTCAGCTGGGCGGCTTGAGAATCATCTTCCGGTTGGATAAAGTCATCATGTTGCGTAGAAACAACGATTGTATCGATGCGAACAGGAGTTCCGTTGTCATCATATTCGATAGTAACCTGGCTTTTGGCATCGGGGCGGAGGTAAGTCATCACCTTTCCTTCACGACGAATGTCGGCCAGCACTTGCAGAATGCGGTGTGCCAGATCAAGAGAAAGCGGCATATAGTTTTCCGTTTCATTGGTAGCGTAGCCAAACATCATACCCTGGTCGCCTGCACCCTGTTCCATCGGGTCCTGACGCTCTACACCACGGTTGATATCGGGACTTTGCTCATGAATAGCGGAAAGTACGCCACAAGAGTTACTTTCGAACATGTACTCTCCTTTGGTATAACCGATTTTCTTAATCACTTCGCGCGCGATGAGCTGGAGGTCAACGTACGCTTTTGTTTTCACTTCACCCGCTAGCACCACTTGTCCGGTAGTCACTAGTGTTTCGCAAGCTACTTTCGAACTGGGGTCGTAAGCCAACAGTTTGTCAAGCACAGCATCCGATATTTGATCGGCTACCTTGTCGGGGTGTCCTTCTGACACCGATTCGGATGTAAATAAGTATCCCATCTTTTTAAATTAAGAATTAAAAATTGAAAATTAAAAAATGAGAGAGAGTAGGAGAGGCGAGTGCTGCAAAGGATAAACCGAAAGGCGTCAATCAGACGTGTTTTAGCATTTTTTTCCGTGGTTGCAAGCTACTCAAATCTGTCCACACTTTCATTTCGGTTGCAAAGATAAAGAGATTTCGGAGATAATGAGTATCTTTGCCCTGTATTTAACACATAAATAGATTTATAATGATTCTAAATAAGAAATTAAAAACGCTTTTGGTGCTGGCTCTTTATATAGGCTTCACGATTGCTATCTACGCCATTGTTTGCCATTTCATCGACAAGCCGTTTCAGGAGATTCATTTGCTGTATGCAGTATTGATAGGATGCATTGCCTATTTACCGGTCTTTATTGCGGAGAAAAAGAAGAAGTAAGCTCCTTTATCGTTTTTCCAAGTACCGGATGCACTAATCCGGGAGCAATTTCCGCCAGTGGTTTCATGACGAAGTCACGTTCTGCCATCAACGGATGGGGGAGGATCAACTTTGCTCCTGAAGGAGAAGTGGTGGAAAGTATCAAATCATCATAAAGCAACAAGTCAATATCAATCAGGCGGTCGCTATATATGCCGTTAACGGATTTCTTCGTACGTCCCAATTTCTGTTCAATCGCCTGCGTTCTCTGTAAAACGTCTATGGGAGCCAATTCGGTATCTACACAAACCGCTGCATTCAGGAAACTGTTATCGGAAGAAAATCCCCAAGGGGCAGTTATGTAAAAAGCAGACAGGGAAACGATTTTCCCCACCTGCTCTTCTATTTTCTGCACGGCATCCCGAAGATTTTGTTCTTTATCCCCAAGGTTAGTGCCGAGTCCCAAATAAACTTTTGCCATTATTTGTCCAAAATCAGCATTGCATCTCCATACGTGCCGAAACGGTAACCTTCTTTCAATGCTACATGATAAGCATCCATCACCTGGTCATAACCACCAAAAGCAGCTACAATCATCAGTAAGGTAGAAAGCGGCATGTGGAAATTGGAAATCATTGAATTGGCTACGGTAAATTCATACGGAGGGAAGATAAACTTGTTAGTCCATCCTTCAAATTCCTTGAGATGTCCGTCAGTGCTGACTGCGCTTTCAATAGCACGCATCACTGTCGTACCTACCGCACATACATTTCTACCGTTATCTTTGGCACGATTCACGGTTTTCACCGCCATTTCGTTTACAAACATTTGTTCCGAATCCATCTTATGCTTCGTCAAGTCCTCTACGTCGATGTCGCGGAAGTTACCCAGACCAGCGTGCAAAGTGATATATGCAAAGTCCACACCTTTGATTTCCAGACGTTTCATCAACTCACGGCTGAAGTGCAAACTAGCAGTCGGAGCAGTCACCGCACCCTCGTTCTTTGCAAAAATAGACTGGAAGCGTTCAGCATCTTCCGGTTCTACGGGACGGTTGATAATAGAATGGGGGAGTGGAGTTTCACCCAGAGAATACAGTGCCTTTTTGAACTCGTCATGAGGTCCGTCATAAAGAAAACGGAGCGTACGTCCGCGAGAAGTGGTGTTATCAATCACTTCAGCCACCATTGAATCGTCCGGCCCGAAATACAGCTTGTTACCGATACGTATCTTACGTGCCGGATCGACCAATACGTCCCACAAACGAAGCTCTTCATTCAACTCACGCAACAAGAATACTTCGATACGAGCACCTGTCTTTTCCTTGTTACCATACAAGCGGGCAGGGAATACCTTCGTATCGTTGAATATAAACACATCTTTATCATCAAAGTAGTCCAACACATCTTTGAACATCTTGTGCTCAATCTTACCTGTATTACGATGCAATACCATCAAACGAGACTCATCCCTATATTTCATAGGATGTAGAGCGATCTTATCCTCGGGTAACTTAAATTTGAATTGTGATAATTTCATATCTATTCCTTATTACGTTAATTATTTTCTTCCTCATTTTCTATCTCCTGTCCGTCGATCCACTCTTTAAAGTGTTCGGGATTCAGACAGTCTTCCAACCGGACATCACCTACACGGGTACGGATCAATCCTGTCAGGTGAGCTCCGCTATGGAGTGCTTCGCCGATGTCGCGGGCCAAGGCGCGGATATAAGTCCCTTTGCTGCATACGACACGGATTTGAATCATCGGTTCCGGATCATCCAGGCGACATTCCAGCAATTCAATCTCGTCGATAACAAGCTGTTTTGCTTTTAGTTCGACTTCTTCTCCTTTCCGGGCCAGTTCATAAGCACGCTTGCCGTCTACCATACAGGCAGAGAAGGCAGGGGGGACCTGATCGATGGCACCGATAAAGTGCGTCAGCACTTCTTCCACCAGTTCCCTTGTGATATGCTCGGTAGGGTAGGTGGCATCTATTTCATGTTCCAAATCGTATGACGGGGTAGTAGCGCCCAAGCGCAACGTTGCTACGTACTCCTTCGTATGATATTGAAACTCTTCTATTCGTTTGGTTGCCTTGCCTGTACATACAATCATCACCCCTGTTGCAAGAGGGTCCAGTGTTCCGGCATGCCCGACTTTTAGTTTTTTCACTCCGATCCGACGGCAAATATGATAGCGGGCGTGCCCTACTACTTTAAATGAAGTCCATCCGAAAGGTTTATTGAAAAACAGTACTTCTCCCTTTTTAAAATTCATCAGCCAATTTCTAAGTTGTATCCAAGCAGCAGCATTACCAGAATGGTTCCGCCAACAATAATTCTATACCAGCCAAACGCCTTAAAGCCATATTTCGTAACAAAGCTAATAAAGAACTTGATAGCCAGCAAAGCAACGACAAAAGCCACCACATTACCGATAATAAGTGCCGGCATGTTGTTGACAAGAATCTCGGTGCCACCATCCAGGAAGAGTTTCAACACCTTGTAACCGGTTGCCGCAAACATAGTTGGCACGGCAAGAAAGAATGAAAATTCGGCAGCATCCTTACGAGTCAGCTTCTGGGCCATACCTCCGACAATGGTAGCCATCGAACGGGATACTCCCGGTATCATAGCAATACACTGAAACAAACCGATATTGAATGCCTTTTTTTCAGTCAGCACGGTATCTTCACTTCCCTTCGAAAAAATCTTATCGCAAAACAGCATGAATATACCACCGATTACCAGCATCACTGCCACTATCGCTACACTTTCCAGCATCTCGTCTATCTTATCGCTAAACAGGAAACCCAAAATTGCAGCAGGAATAAAAGCAACCAGCAGTTTCCAGTAAAAATCGAATTTATGCAGAAAACACTTCAAAGCGGAAGCGCCTGCAGGAGCCGGTGTATGGTTCAACCGGAAAAAGCGTTTCCAGTAAAGGCAGACAACTGAAAGAATTGCGCCAAACTGAATAATTACAGTAAATGCTTTTACAAATTCTGTACTTTCTACTCCTAATATGTTTTGTGTAATAATCATGTGTCCTGTAGAAGAAACCGGTAGAAACTCTGTCAACCCTTCTACAATAGCAATAATAATCGTCTCAAATGTTGTTAAATCCCCCATCTTTATTCTTCTGTTTTTTGTGTTTTAGGTTTGCGTAATACAGCGTAAATCATAGACAAGAAGCCAAACAGGCAAACGACTGGCGCTACCTTGATTCTGCGTACACTGAAAATATCGGGTTCAAAAGAGGTTTCGGACGATGTAGGTCCCGTCATCAATAGAAAGCCGATAATAACAATCGCCATCCCTATCGCGAGCAAGATAAAGTTCACTTTATCAAAGGCAAATTTCTGCTTGTCAGACATAGTTTATTTAATTACAAATTACTAATTTCAATCATTCCCTTAATCTATCAGTCGGTTGTTACGGATGCTAATCACACGCAAACACAGGTTTGCCGTCAGCCATTCGCCATCCGCTAAATATAGTACAGGCTGTTTGCTTTCATTCTCAAGTATTTATTCATGGAGAAATAGGCGCATAGCCACGTTATTACAATTCCAAACGCCAATACGCTTGCACAGACTATCAACATGACTTCAGGCGTGATGACCTGAAGCAATTCCTGTTCGTACGTCACGGCACAATAAGCGGTCCCCATCAATATGGAATCGGCAACGATGGCTGCCAATATCCCGCTCCATACATTCTTTCGAAGGAATGGCCCCCGGATGAATCCCCAACTCGCTCCTACCAACTTCATGGTGTGAATGAGGAAGCGTTTGGAGTAAATAGCCAGTCTTATGGTATTGTTTATCAGGGCAAAAGAGATAAAAGTAAGCACTACCGCCAAGGCAAGCAGTACCAGACTGATATTTCGTATGTTATCATTCACGGCGTCAATTAACTCCTTTCGATAGAGCACATCTTGTATGTTGGTGTTCTTTTTAATCATTTTCTCTATCTTCGCAATGCTGTCGGAGTTTGCATAGTCGGAATGGAGTTTGATTTCAATGGAAGCGGTAAAAGGGTTATAGCCCAAGAATTCTTCCGGATCGGTTCCCATTGCTTCCGTCTGTTCTTTCAGTGCTTGTTTTTTAGAGATATATTCGGATTGTTTCACGAAAGGTTCCTGATTCAGCTTCTTCTGAAGTTTCAGTATATCCGCTTCTTTCATGTCGTCACTGATAAGAACGGAGAAACTGATATTCTCGCGGACATATACGGAAAGATTGTGTGCTGTCAATACGAAGAAGACAACCAGTCCCAGCAACAGCAACACTAATGTCGTACTGATACTCGACGTAATGAACTGCATGTCGAAGATTGAACCTGACTTATATTTGTTTTGATCTCCCATGCGTTATCTCTTTTTTCGGAATACATAAATCATGGAACTACTGCGTTCTTTCCGTCCTAAAGCATTAAACCATGCTAACGTTCCGACAAACATCCCTTTCAGGAAACTGCACGAACTGCCACGATGTTTTTCGCTCAACATGGATACGTAGAACGCATCGAACGGCATCGGATGACGCGCCGCCATAATAAAGCCATGACGGGAAGCCAATTGTTGTATAGTGCCCGGAGTAAAATGCCAGAGATGACGGGGAACGTCGTATGCCGCCCAATACTCGCCATAACGTTGAGCATCATAAGAAGAGCAGTTGGGTACAGCTACAATCAATACTCCTTTTTCTGTCAGCAACTCATGAAGTCGCTGCCACACCTCATCAAGGTGTTCCAAATGTTCCATCACATGCCAAAGAGTGATAACATCAAAGCTGCCGGGAGCAAACTCTTTCAAAGCCGATTCGGGCTTTACGTCCAGATCGAAATGCAACTTCGCAAACTCACGTGCCTGCGGACTTTTCTCCACCGCCTCCACTTTCCATCCCCGGCGAACCATCGCATCAGAAAAGTAACCGGTTCCCGTACCTATATCGAGCAAACGCCCTGTTTTACGATGCGCTTCCTTAGCTACCAGGCGCGCTTTGCGGCCCAGCATATAGGAACGTACATAATGGTAGATATTATTCATCGCGCCTTTGCGCGTATCAGTGTGAGAGATATAGTCGGGAGTCTCATAATACTTGCCTATCTCTGCTTCCACGGGGACTCCTTGTGTGAATGTAAATCCACAGTCCTCACACGAATACAGTTCAAACTGTTCGCCCGAAGCATAAAAATCCGTACAAGTCATGACGCGTTTCAAGTGCGCACCGCCACACACCGGACAAGCATTTATACTGAGTTTCTCCATTAACTATCTAAGCAAAATTAAGTGCTGCCTCGAATGACAAGACAACACTATACCCGAATTTGGTGCAAAGAAACAAATAAAAAGTGATGGATTGGGGTTTCGTTAAGGACTTTTAATAGATAAACCAATTAAGACATCAGTATCTACAATTAGGCTAGCTGAAATATCAAATGCATATTCTGCATGCGCAGACATGTGGTTAGGCAAATTTAATCTATTATATTGAGAAAGCAACCTTTCATTTCCGCATTTATAAAAAGATACCCTGACACAGAATATTTTCTAATTCCATATCAGGGTAAGACACTCTGTTTTATCGAACAATAATATAAAAAACTACCCTGACACTTAAGAATATTTCTATAACATGTCAAGGTAGTAATCGAGCTATAAATCAGGGAGTTTTACAAGTTTTTCAAAATTAGTTTTCCATATATCAAGTTCAAATAGAACTCCATCAACATCCACATTTAAGGATGCAATAACCTCAACTCCATCAATATCTGTAAATTGAAATTCACTAATTTGTCTACCCAATTTCCTACTTTCATTTATTTTCCCCTGTGGAAACAAATACAAACTACCCATTTCCCCATCATCCATTGGACATACTAATAAGCCATTCTTCCAATCTTCAGACATTTCTAAAGATGACTTATGAACAAGTAATTCAATAAGTTGTTCCTCTTGCTTAGTCGGTATTCTATAAAATTTCATGTATTCTTCCTATATTAAATGTTCCATCAGAAAGTTTAAAAGCTGTATACTGTATATTTCGACCACCTATTCTAATAATCTGATTGAAAGGTCTACCAAAGTTGCGGATATTCAAAAAGAAAAGCCGATGATAATACCTTTTTTACCAAAGTTGACCCATTTTCATATTTTCGAAGAGCCAATACCCACCCATCGTCCAAATGGAGATTCTCATGAAAATTAGAATCTGCCACAATTCCTTTTTCAAACAATTCAGTTCGCGACATTTCCTGCTCATCTAATTCTATAAAACAAAGATATTTCCCTTTATAGGTCATCACTTTAGAAGGTAACTCTGCACCATCCGAACCTGGAGAATCCGCCCCTTTAATACTATAAATAATGCTGGAATCATTTGATAATACTTCATTTATTTCAATATATGGAGTTTGTAGATATCCACTATCTATCAATACTTTAACTTGTTCTGCCACTCGTTGATGTATCTCCACTGGCGAAAAAGAGGGGGAAACACATCCTCCCAATAAAATAAATAAGATAACATAAACCAAGTTTTTCATAAGTATATTATTAATATTTTACATATCGTACTAAATCTGTATTACCCAATATTCGAATAGATTTTACCCGACTTTGATTTTTAGTATATTCGTACAACATTCCTTTTCTATCTTTCTTTAGTCCATTATCTTTTAGATAAACTGCATTTCTGCGCTGGGTAGGAGATAGTGCTAAATTACAATGGAATTTGCCTGTAATATTTCGAAATTAATAAAGAGTTACTGTTTGCACAATCAAAATCTATCCAAATAGTTTTTTGTAAAAAATAAAAAAATCGCTGTTCTATCAATACATTATTTAGCTTTGCAGAAACTTTATAAAAGCCAATTTTCATATTTCTTTTTTCTAACAATCTTGGAAGTTCATAAGCCTTTATAAAACCACTATATATTATTTTATCATTCAATGAAATAATAGTATTAATATCTTGGCTATTTTCATACGAGTTCCCTACAAAGATCAATGTAGATCTAGATGCAAAACAAACAATACATACACATAATAACATCAGCCCGACTGTTACCATTAATACTTTTCTATTTTTCAAATTCATTTATATCATCTCCATTTAAGACCTAAACTATAGACATCAACAATATTATTATCATAGTGAACATATGGATAAGGTATTTTTCTATTCATATAATTCAAGGAATTACTACCTCTATTTATATTATATTGTTGTTGCAGCATAACTTTTCTTTGTGTCGAATTACTATTGTGAAAAACACCTCCTTGTTTCATTATATTAAATGGATTCTTTGAATGTAGCAATCCGGCTGCATGTCCAAATTCATGAGTTGCAGTAAAGGTGTTATTGTGAGACAGATTATTAGACAATAAATTATTATTCGCAAAATCCCTTGACGCCAAAGTCATTACTTTTCCACCAGACATACTTGTAACTCCACGAGCCCCTTCACCATCACTATCCGCCAATACAAATAAATGGTCTGCACTTTCAACATCCTTCATAGAAGTTACCACTTTGAGATCCATATCAACCTTTAAATTATAAGTTTTGCCATCACTCCATTCAAATTCTCCTTCATAAGTACTTTTTATATCAGAAACTATATCTTTGGCAGCTCTCTTCATATTTATATTATCACTTGAATTATTGAATATTTTGGCAGTTACATGCATAGTCACAATATTGTCATTTAAAGTATACCAAATACTATCTCCGTTTATATCTATATTATTCACTGGATTATTTGCTCCATATTGATAAGGAGATAGAGAAACATACTTTTCTAAAAATCTATCAGTCTTCATAAATCTTCCCAATGTTGCATCATACATTCTTGCCCCATAATCATACCAATCCAATCCACCTTTCTGATCCAACTCTTTACCATTATACTTATATGGCTGAACGTTATTACATCCATTAGACATTAAACCACCAAAAGGATAATAATCATTCACTTCATCAACATTACCGGCCTCGTCAGTAACAACCCTTACATTACCTTGATGATCTTTCAGATAGAAATGAAACTTATTATCTTGGAAACTATAATATCCCGCCTCATTCAAGAGCATCTTCAAACTGCCATTCTCATAGATCGCATTACCACAATAAACGGTGGACGTGACGTTATTGTTTATAGTATGCGTGGTACGGACTTTCCTGCCGTCTGCAGCATATTCATATTCAATACTACTTCCATCAGCAAAGCTAATGTGACTAGGCAAATTTAAGATATTATATTGAATTTCAGATATTTTTTTGTTCAAATCTTTAGCCAGATTGCCATTTTTATCATATTCATACTCTACCGTTTCATTGACATTATCCTTAAACTCCATACCGTTACCAAATACAGAGTTGGTGGCATTGTCATAAACCGACTGTAATTGATTGCCATGGTAGATCAAATTCAGATTATCAACCAAACCATAAGAATCCGTACCCGTTTGACCGTATCTAAGCAGCCCCAAGATATTACCCATTTTGTCATAGCCGGTTATCTGTTCGTTGAAACGGTTACGGTTCTGTTTTAAGTTAGTACCTTCTCCATAAATAGCATCTTTCAAACGGGAAAGACCGTCATAAGTGAAACTGTAACCCTTTTCTTGCGGATCAATAACTGTAGCCATACCATTTTCGCCACTACGCCAACACATGCGGCTGATATTACCATTATAACAGGGAGTAGTCCCCTCTAGCGTTTCCTGATAGTTAAGCGTTTGGTTAAACAAAGGACCATTAATGCCTTTTATCCACGAACGAAGATTATATGCATAGTCGGTTCGTAACTCATATACACCATTACGTTTATCTGTTTTCAAACGACCTATCTCATCATACACATTGTCTACTAAAACAATAGGAGTATTATCATTCAACTGATAGCTAGTCTTCAATAGACGGTTGGCATGGTCATACGTATGCCGGTGCAATTCTACGGTTGGTCCAGTACCAGGAAATGTATGTATACGTTTTTCTTCCAAGGGATTTCCCGAGAAATTATAAGCTGTATGGACAATCTCCGTACCACCCAACTCATTATTACCCCTTTGCTGGATTATCCGGTAACGGTCGTCATAATACATTACCGAATACGTAAAAGTACCCGGACGGGCAGAGAGGAGCGATGTCCAAACCCCGGTCAGCTGCCCTTTACAACCGCCTGCATTCCGCTTGCCATAGCCTGTTTCCTCTACGTAAACAGTGGTCATGTCATTGGGAATGCCGTTCTTGCCCAAAAACTCATAATGGTCGTAATAGTTGGCAGAAAGGAGGCTCGGAGAATTTAAAGTTACACCTTTCAATTGATAGCCTTTCAACCCGTTCTCTTCATTTGCCCAATCGACATACACGACGATAGTATCTAAAGGATTGGAAGCATAATCCAACGTATTCGCACAAACTCCGGTCAATACTGTCCGACCGAAAGCATCAGGAATACTGAAACTCCACTCGTTCCGCTCACGCTGTTCGCCGTCTTGAGTAAAGACAGGATGATCGGCAGCGTCATAAACGGTATAAACAGGATCGCATCCTGGAAGTTTCTTGTAAATACAGCGGTTATACTTATCGTAATGATAAATATAGGCATATTGCTGAAGAACGGGAGCCGTTTCAGACCATTCTCCTTCATCGAAAAAATAATCGGCTGCCATCGGAGGCAACATCATACACAGGTTGCCATAGTTATCATAAACATGGTACGTATCATAAGATATTTGATTATCATCAGACTGACGAACGAGAACTATGCGACCGGCCTTGTCTTTAAATTCATAACTCACATGATTGTCTTCGTCTATCGTACGAACCACTTCCAATGTTCCGGCATCATATTCACCCGCACAGACCAAACTGTCATTCTTTATCCTATAACGGCACACGATAAAGCAACTGTCTACCCGATCAACTGCGTTTTTACGTTCTATATTGGTCAACACGTCTGTTTTGACCGGATGATTCTGCCAAGCAACTCCGGGACCATACTTCTTGACAATTCGGTTCAATGAAGAACTATCGTATTCAGGAGAGCTGAAGGGAGAGCTATCTTTCTCGTAATAGCTTGCTTTACAAACGGCCTCACTGACTTCTACGGATGGAAGAAAAGCACCGCCAGCAGTCGATTCTGCTACCGGAAGCCAAAGTTTAGATTCGCGGTTGATTCCGTCATACTCCTGCAATGTGAGCAGGTCGGTTTTATAAGGAGTGAAGCCATGAGATATATGAAGTGAAGGATTCCCGAAATGGTCAAAATACTGTATCTCGCGAAGATAATCACAGGTGTGCAATTGGGAGAGATCATCTGTGGAGACAGTGGGAGTCAGAGTAATCACACAGGGCTGCCCCTCGGTCGTACACAAAGCATCACTAAAGTTCGGTGCCTCTATCGTCGTCGTGATCCGTCCGTTATCGACACTGCCTTCCGAAACAACATAATAGGTGCCTGAAGGAAGTTTCTTGACCTCAATGCGGGCATGTTTCTCATTCTCACACTGACCTTCTCCCGCATAATCGTCATTGCTGTAAAGGAGCTCACCGGCTCCATTCAAGATGCTCATATAAGTATCTTCCAGTTCCGAACCGCAGTGACTAAACACCACATCCATCTCCTTTTGCAATACCAACTTATAAAAAACGTCATTCGCAGGTCTTGCCGGATAAGCATCCGTATAGTCTACAGAGGTATCTCGGGTATCGGAAAAGAAGAGTCCCGCCTTATATGTTCCAGCGTCGATAGCAAGTGCTTTTGTGTCTCCCGTTTGTGCAAGAAGTCGCCCGTTTATGGACAGGGAAATGTTGCCGTTCTTTTCCGCGTCGGTCACAATATAGTAGACGCCCGGGAGCAACACGGGTATATGAATACGGGCACTTTTGGCATTTGCACAAGCTCCGTCACCATCCGAATCGTCATTGAAATACAGCAACTTCTGCGTTTGGGAAAACACTTTCAAATAGGTGTCCGCAACTTCCGAACCGCAATTATCAACGGTCAGCTCCATCGGATTTTCAATCTCCAACCGATAGAAAACTTCATTGCCGGCTTTCTCCGGAAAATTGCCGGACATGAGTTCCGAGTTCTGAACATCTGTATATTGAAAGCTGTCCGCCCGGCTACCTATATCAATAGGACGAGAAAAACTGACTCCGGGAGCATACGTACGCCCACTCAAGTTCATTCTATAATACACGGCCCAAATAGGCGTGTCAGCATAAACATAAATATAATAGGTGCCCGCTCCCAAATCATACACATTCAGCTCGTAGTCTGTACCAAGCTTTTGCGTGCGGATGGGAACAACAGGATCATGCAAAGCTGAAAGAAGGTGAACACTGTAAGAATCCCCTTCCCAAGGACATTCAGTTCCATCATCATCCAGGCAAATCTCCATCGGTTCTGTCAGGGTGAAGCGATAAACTACATCATGCCGAGAATAATTATCCCAATAGTTATCACTGGCATTATAATCACATTGATAATCTATCGTATTTGCAGAATCAGCCAATGCAAAATTCTCACCAAATGTCCCCAACTCAAACGGATTGTAAAAATCTTCACCCAATTCACGAGGGGTTGTCTTTACATAAATAGTAACATCTTCCGCATCCACCGGTTTATACCCTTCATAGATGTTAGGTTTAGCAACCAGATAGTACACGCCAGGCAGCAAACCATATCCATAATCTCCCCATGCTTCCTCCACATAAATCGTACGACTCAAGAGGATGCCCGAAGAATTGAGCAAGAAAACAGTACCACTATCAGTGATACTGGGTTTTGCACTGGCTCTAATCTTCATAGGCTGCGTCACTGTTAGTTTGTAAAAAATATCCTTGGATATAAACACCCTCGTATCATCCATATCGGTCGGAGGTATAAATCCACAGTTAAAATTAGCTGTACTTTGGGTATCTTCATAAGTAAACGGTTCCGAATAGGTACCAATGTCAATAGCTGTTGCCATTCGTTCTTCCAAAGACTGTCCCCACGAATAGACAGAGCAGAATAACAAGAAAAATAAACATATATAAGTTTTCATAAAAAATCAATTTCATTATCAAGTTAAACCATTCATTGAATTACTTATCATTTACCAAAATGATAAATATACTGTTGAAGCATTACCTTACGGGCGTCCGCATCCAGATAATAACTATCTGTCAGCCGACTATAATTATCATATTCAAATTTCGTTATGACATTATTGGGATCGGTAATGGAAACAACTCCCTGCAAAGGGACATATTCATAGGTGGTAACCCGCGTATTACCGGGAAGTCTCTCACGAAGAGAGTTTATCTTATCCCATATCTCTTCAGTAGGTACGGCAAGTGAGGCCCAATCACCGAAAACGTCTTCGATGTCTCCATCATAACCAAGCGCCACACTCACCTGCTGCCGGGTAGCATTCTCTATCTTGGCTATAGGATAGCGGTTGCGATATCCCCAAATGAAGAGAACAGGCGTATCGTCTTTTGCCATAATTTCGCATACATTACTATTACTGTCATACGATTGGTAAACGACTTCATCACGAAAGTCCGCCATTCGGTCAGTTTTAAATTGCACCCTCACCGGGAGGCAGGTGCCGGACTTAAACAAGATCCTCTTTTCCGTGCATTGCTCGTCTTCGACGTGTTTATGCAAAGAGAGTATGGCAGGATAACCATCCAGATAAGTATAATGATCCGAGAATTGTACGCCGTCACTGTTTGTAAAGTCCACCCTACGTGGCTTCAACGAAGAACCTGGATTGGAGAGATGGCGGTCGTCATACGCATATTGCTTTTCCGTCGACATTACCCGTTGTCTCCCGTTCACTTTGCAATAATATTGTGTCGTTTCTTTATCGAGTGCCCAATACGTTTCACAATCCAAATAATAAGTAGTCCTCATATTCGTAGCAGAATGGGTATTGTCATTGTCAGCCACAAATACCAGCTTGCCAAGCAGGCTATTCGGTTTTTTCATGTACAAATCAACATCCACTATCAGCTTCCGGACAGGAAGATCCACAGGAATATTATACGGGCCCGCGATTACTTTTTTATATTCGTATCGGGTAGATGACACTAGCTCTTGCCCGTCGAAACGGTCTATACCCATAAGAGCCCCATTTCTCTGATTGGTCTCAAAATAGCCTGTAACAAAATCATCAGAAGGTTCATAAGGATGTCCGGGAAGCATCCGCCCAAGTCGATTCAATACGCTTTCCGGTTGATTCAACATAAACTCCCGGACAGAAGCGGATGTATTCTCCCCACTTTCCCAATGCAGAACGTCCTCAAAAGCATGTGCATCCACATCATAGTAATAGACGGTCTTTTGTGAAATGCCTCCTCCCAATATCTCTTCACTGACAATATTGTACATTACCGGACTTCCGTTACGAAAGGTAATATTAGAGACAGGCATCGAATGATAGACTGTCAAATATTCGTTCCAAAGGCTTTGCCCGTCGTCCATTACTTGCGTTACCGTAGAACAATAATCACGCTCTGTAACTATGTGTTTAATAGCACCGCCGCCCCAAACGGATTCATACTTCTCATTATTGATAACCGTCAGGCCATATCTATAATTCTTACAGAGCCTTTTCCTTGTCTTCGGATCATAGGTTTCTATACTCTTCACCCGCAATCCGCCAACCGAATAGAGGTAGTCTCGATACTCCGGCTGTTGGCTATTGTCACGAAACGCGCCGTAATTGCCTTCGTAAGAGAAAGAGGTTTCAATACCTTGCGGATCTGTTATCCGGTCAAGAATACCCACAATGTTACCAGACGCTTCACGGTCTATTCCGACTGCATTCTCAAATAATACAGTGTCTTTTCTTCCCGTGTTATTGGTATCCGGTAAAGGTATTCTTTTCGAAAAGTTCGGCACTGTCAACTTACTACCATTAGCACTCGCTTCCGAACCGTTCATAAATCCCCAATGATCTACAGCCTTCGTATAGATGGAAGGAACGCTGTTTACACCCACATACCTGAATGAATAAGTTTGCGATTCTACACCGGGAGCGGAGATACGTACAGAATCAAGTTTAGTCAAAGAGGTTTTTCCATTATAGGGAGTTACATAAAAGTTAATGGTACGCACCAGTTCTCCATTCTCATCCGTCACTTGCATTTTATCTAATACACTTGTATTGTTAGGCACTTCACCTACTGCTTTATAACTGACAGACAATCTGTTTCCCATAAAATTCACCTGTGCCAATCGGGTAGTACTCATCCTACCCTCCGCACAGTAACTACCTGACGGGTAACTCATATTCGCTACATAGCTCGAAACGCTCTCTTTATTGGCATTGGGCAAGGAGGAAGAACCTGACGATCTGCCTGCCGTAATTTGATAATAGTTATTGCCACCGCTTTTTTGTTCCATCAGATACAATTTGGGACTCCCGTCTTTATCCCTTTCATCAAAGACCAGCCTGTCATTCAAATTATAATAAGCACTAGGTTCCCATTGATTCTGAAGGGTTTGATACTGAAAACTAACCAATGTAGGATGTGGATAACGGGCTGAACAAATAGAGGTACACATCCAGCGGGTAATAATATCATTCATCGTCTCGTGTACGCCATTGAACAGATATTTGACTCCATTTCCATCTGTTATATTCATATCACTTTCAACATACCTTACCACATCGCTGTTATGAGGCACAGTAATAAGAGGGGAAGACCTGTCTGAAAAATATCCGCTTCCACCGCCACCCGGCAACTTATAAGTGAACTTATCCGGACGCGTATCCCGTTTATTATCTACCATCTCCCCATAATAAATCAATCGGTCTCTTTCATCACCGGGGACTGTATTTTGAGAAAAATATCGATCAAACCATCCATAATAGTCATTGTCTGCTACCCCGATCACCTGGCGGGCTATAGACGGTTCGAGATTCAATGTCCATCCTGCTCCCGCATATCCGCTTCCTTCTTTGGGCTTAAGCCCCGAAGCATGATAAGACAAAGTAACAGGTATGGTAACCTCCCCTGCAACTATATCATACAAGGGAATAGTTATGTTAGGTACTCCTGTACAATGATCTACAGGATAAGACTGATATTTCACCATAGCCGTAGCCGTTGGGGAAAGTGGTACAAATCGTGGAACATCCAGCTTTATTCCATCTTCACTCTGCCCCTTAGCAGATAAAACCGCGAAAAAGGCTGATAATATAAGAAACAGCCTCTTTAGTATTATTTTTTTATTCGTATATAGATTATTCATAACTCGTTTTTTCTATTATTTATCAATAAAATAGTTTAGTCAATACAAAATGAATTAGCAGAGTCTTTCCATTTCACACAATCATGATCTATGGAAGGACTACTACTTAATTTTCTGCTTTACAAATTCATCGCATTAGCGCCCAAAACGCCTGCCAAAGCCGAAGCCACTGCGATAACCACCTTCAGGATCATATCCCATACTGATTTCTTCATTGCCATCATTTACCTCCTTTCTGTTCTTTAATGTGTTGTGTTACTCTGTGTTTCTCCGTACTTCCAGTCTCATCAGTTCTATCGGCAAATGCTCCGAACTCATTGAATTCCTTTGCCACCTCAAAGCACGGGCACTGTTTAATCCATTCTTCCGGCTCTATCTCACCGTTTCCGTTCAAGTCCGGTGAAAGATCCCGGTGTCCGCATACCCGGCAGCCAGGGAATTTCTCCTGTAGTTGCCCAACGAGTTGCCGGAGCGTAGCCCGTTGTGCCGGAGTCCGGGTATCTGTCGGGCGTCCCCGGCAGTCCAGACCACCTTCATAGCAGATACCTATTGAATGAATATTGAAACCTTTTGCATGTGCGCCGATACGTTCAAGCGGACGGGTGAGGTGCACTGTTCCATCCTTGTGGATGTAGTAGTGATAGCCTGTTCCGTTAAATCCGCGCCGCCGGTGCAATCGGTCCAAATCTTCCGGAGAAAGTGTACAATCCTCCCTCGTGGCGCTGCAATGCACCACAATCAAGTTGATAATCCTCATGTTAGTGGATGATTTCTAGTTTAGTTAAAAGTCAAATGTTTAGTTAAGCCTACGAAGTTTGTCGTTTACATTTTGTGTATTCTTCACTGCCGTGACGTCATTTATGCAGCCGGATCGGGCGCTTCTCCGCCTCCTTCATTACCGCCTCCACCGGGCTTGTCGCTTCCACCGGAGTTGCCACCTCCTGCACTACCAGCATCGGAAACAAGTTTATCATAACGGGCACACTTCGCACCGGTCACCATCGAACGGGTAGCGGTAGTGCGGTCATGATTCTTAGTCGTTGTCGGTTGGAAGCGGACGGTAAGCGTAGCCTGTGCAGCCGACACTTCGTCAGAAGTTTCCACACCTTTGCCACGAGCCACCATCACCATACGGAAGGTACCAAGACCGTCCACGCTTACGCTTTCCGAAGATTGCAAGTGTTGCCCCATCACCGTCACCAGGTTGTCGAGTGTGTTTTTTACGTCACCCGGAGAGAGGGAAGAGTAGGCTGCTATTTCTTTCGAAAGTTGTGCGGAATCTACGTTTCCCGAACGTACAACTCGGGGATAGAAGAGTTTTTTACCGCTTTTTTTGTCTTCCAGAGTTGACTGGAAGGGTTTGTACAATACTGGCATAATTGTAATAGTTTTTAGTCGTTAATAATTCTAGTTTGTCTGTGTCTTTAAGCTTATCGACAATGCAAATATAAGACCTTATTTCTGTCTGTGCAAGAGATTTTAAAAGTGTGCGTTAATAAATTCGTTAATATAAGAATTTGTTGTTATATCGCTAATTTACAACATATTACATAACGCAACAGCATCATAACCCTTATTAATTCAGTTATTCAGGACACTCAACAAATAATGACCGGGCAGTTTGATCTTTCCGGCACTTGCCCAAATGACACCGAAACCCTTCCAAACCTTACCACCGATTTCTCCGTAATTACTTTTCAGTACGATTGCATACTGTTCAGAGGGAGGAATATGATAAAGGCGAAGGTTATCCAATAGTCCGGAAAGGTTGCGCGGGTGTCCGTCAGCAGGAGCTTGCATCCGGTCAATATCCGACTGTGTCAGTTCATGTTTCTTCTTCGCCGGTTTTCTGTTAGAAAAATCTCCTCCTTCTTCTCCCTCATCCCCTCCTTTGGGCAAAGGAGGGTTAGGGAGGATGTTTTCTTTCCTTTCTTTTTCTTTTCTTTTTATGAAGGTGCTTTTTGTTGCAGTATCCGGGGATTCTGTTACAGTATCGAGGGTTTGCGTTACAATATCCGGGGTTTCTGCAACAGCATCCGGAAGGGTGGAGTGTACGGTTTCCTCATCCGGCAGCAGACAGTAGTCCGGAGAAATATGACGGCGGCTGCGGCGTTTAGTGATAAAAAGGAACTGCCGCTGAATGTCGGCGGAAGTCAGGATGCCGTAACGTTCGTAGAGAGAGGAATCGAAGAAACCGTACTCCACAAACAGACGAAGCACCCGGCGGACACTATCGTTATCCGTGCTGAAGAGCTGGTCGGAGAGTTCGTCATAGAAGTCATCATCGACATGAATATAATAACCCTCGCCCGAATATAGATAAGACAGGGTATAGAGCAGGATCGTGAAGGCGGAATCGCCTTCACGCTTCATCACACGGCGTACGACACGGTCGTGCATAAAATCGGTATTCAAAGGGAAATAGTCAAGCCCTTGTTTTATTCGTCCCATGATATAAATTGTTTTTATAAATCAGTCTGCCAATTCTAATTTTGATCCTGATTTTGATTCTAATTCCAATTCAAAGACTGATTCGGATTGGAATTCAGAACCTGATTCGGATTCAAATTCCGATTCACGGACTTTCCGCCTTTTCCGTTCAATGCTGGCAGCTACGGTTTCAAGGGCATGCAGAATAAGTTCCCGTCGCAACGTGGGATTTTCCGTAGAGGTTATTACCGGATAATTGCTTTCCCTGTCGCATGCCAGGGAGCGTTTCTCGTTCTTCCGGTGGTTCCGGCTGACAGTTTTACGACATTCCTTACAGTAGTTGCCGGGAAGGCCGGTTTTCTTATTGATATAAAAGGCACTTGTCGGAAGAGAGCGTTTGCAACATCCGCAAACGCACAGTGTTTGTACTTTTGAGCTTTTCATTTTGTTATCCAATTATAAATTATAAATGCTAGTTTTTATCAGTCAGGCCTGTAATCATTCAAATACGGAGTATTCGTATACAATATGTTATCCTTTTGTTATCCTATTGCCAGGTATTAACATCTGGCGTTTCAGATATTAATGGTTAGAGAAATAGCTATTAACACTTGAGAGAATAGCTGTTAACAGGCATCAGTAAGCTTTCCGCAGGTGGCGGATGAGAAAATTTCAAGTTTTTTGTGTTTTTCTTGAAGTATTGCATGGCATATCCGTTTTTAATTTATATTTTTGAAACGTTTTCTATTAATCAATGGGACAAAGATAGAATAATTTTCATAAATAAAATAATAATTTTCAATATTAAATCTCAACTATTTCACAAATCATTGATTATAAACATATAGTAAACATATTTTTGAGGCAGCCATTTTTATAGCTGCCATTTGTAAATCCGAGATTAGTCTTTTAAATAAAAAAACAGAATGGATACAAATTTGGATGTATTAGGTATCATCAAGCGTGCCAAACAGGCATTGAACTTAAAGAGAGACAGCGAACTAGCTGAATACCTGGAAGTTTCGAGAGCAACAGTTACCAATTGGGGAGCACGAAACAGTATTGATTTCCGTCTGCTGCTTGACAAATTCGGAGACAAGGTGGACTATAACTGGCTATTATTGGGAAAAGGAAATCCGAAACATCAGACGAGATTTTGCCAAAGCGAGCTGGTACAGGGGGAAGTCGAAATTATACACAATCCGAAAACGCCCGAACCAATAGACGACCGTAGCGTGACATTATACGATATTACGGCGGCGGCGAACCTGAAAACATTATTCACCAACAAACAGCAATATGCACTGGGAAAGATATTAATTCCGAATATTTCCGTCTGCGACGGAGCAGTCTACGTCAACGGAGACAGCATGTATCCTATATTGAAATCGGGAGATATTATCGGATACAAGGAAATTAGCAGTTTCGACAACGTGATTTACGGGGAAATATACCTGGTGTCGTTTATGATTGACGGAGACGAGTATCTGGCGGTGAAGTACGTGAATCGTTCGGAAAAAGAAGGGTATCTCAAGCTCGTGAGCTATAATACTCATCATGAGCCGATGGATATTCCATTCGCGTCCATCAATGCGATGGCGATTGTGAAGTTCTCCATCAGGAGACACATGATGATGTAAGTTTTACCACAAAGAATGCAGAAGACACAGAGTTTCAAGGAAGAAAAAAGACCTCCGTGTCCTCTGTGGTGAAATCAGATTTCTTCCCCCTTCAGCGTAGCCGAGCTGGCCTCCGTGACACGCACATTGACGAAATCACCGACACGGTGCGTACCTCTGTCGAACACCACCACACGGTTCTGCTCCGTACGGCCAAACAGCTGGTCGCGCGAACGCTTGGAGACTCCTTCCACAAGCACTTCATACGTTTTACCGATGCAACGCTGGTTGGATTCGGCAGACAGACGGTTCTGCAAAGCGATAATCTCGTTCAGGCGACGCACTTTCACCTCTTCGGGCACATTATCTTCGAGATGCTTGGACGCATACGTTCCCGGACGTTCGGAGTATTTAAACATGAAAGCGGCATCATATCCACATTCTTCCATCAGCGAAAGTGACAAGGCATGATCCTCTTCCGTTTCAGAATGAAAACCGGAGAAAATATCGGTAGTCAGTCCGCAATCGGGGATGATACGTTTGATAGCTGCCACCCGGTCCAGATACCACTCACGGGTATACTTACGGTTCATCAGTTTCAGAATACGCGAACTGCCGCTCTGCACAGGCAGATGGATATGTTTACACACATTCGGAACTTGCGCAATCACTTCCAGCGTTTCATCACTCATATCCTTCGGATGGGAAGTCGTGAAACGAATACGCACTCCCGGAGCAGCCTCGGCCACTGTTCGGAGCAACATCGGGAAAGTAACCACTTCGCCTGTCGGTCTTTCAAAACGGTAAGAGTTGACGTTCTGCCCCAACAGGGTGACTTCCTTATAGCCTTTCGTCACGAGGTCTGCCACTTCATTCAGGATGCTTTCTACGTCACGGCTGCGCTCGCGTCCACGAGTATAGGGCACGATACAATAGGTGCAGAAGTTATTGCAGCCACGCATGATGGATACAAAACCCGAAATATGATTGCCGCAGATACGCGACGGAATCACATCCCGATAAGTCTCGGTAGTAGAAAGTTCCACATTGATTGCTTTTTCACCGGTTTCTACGGCCGCAATCAGGTCGGGCAACGTCAGGTAAGCATCCGGCCCCACAACGAGGTCTACATGATGATTCGTTATCAGATCATCCTTTACCCGTTCGGCCATACAGCCCAATACACCTACAATCAGATGCTTTTTCTTTTTCTTCAGCGAGTGGAAAAACTCCAGGCGATTCAGAATCTTCTGCTCCGCATTGTCGCGGATGGAACAGGTATTCATAAACACGGCATCGGCTTCCTCCAGCGTTTCGGCTACGGAATAACCCGCCATTTGCATCACCGAGGCAATCACCTCACTGTCGGCTACGTTCATCTGGCAGCCATAGGTTTCGATAAACAACTTTTTGTTGTCATCCTTCATTTCAGTTGCGGATTTAAAGTCCGCTCCCGTTAATTCGTTCATACTCAAATCTTAGTTTAAAAATTCGGATGCAAAGATACGGCTTCGCTTTCAATAAGTAGTGAATTGATATCAAAATAACGCAAAAACTTATGATTTGGCAAGCAAATTTGTAATTTATGTTAAGAGAATAAACATTTTTAGGCGATATGCTTGGCCAATTTAAATTTATTTTTCACATTTGTGCAATGAAAGAAACATTAGATTTTTTCATAGTTAAGGTTTAGGTTAAAAAAATTAAGGGGAGCTGTGAAGCTGCCCTTTTTTCATAATAAAATGTTAGCCTGAACCAGATAAAATACGTAACTTTGGCAGATAACTAATTAGCAGTGAAACACAATGGAAGATTTTTTGAAATTTCTCTTGATAGCAGGTGTCATTCTTGTGGGAATATTCAAAGAGGTGAATAAGAATAGTAAATCGAAAAAAGCTAAGAATAAACGCCCCGTTTCCCCGATGCCATCCCCCGTTGAAGTAGCTCCGGATGCAGTTCCTATGCCCGAGGCATGGGGTGGCCCCAAGTCGCTGGAAGAATTATTCCAGCCTAAACCCCTGAAACAGACGCCACCGCAACAGTCTCCCAAACAGACGGCGAAACCAGCAGCGCAGCAGAAAAGAAAAAAAGAAGAAATATCCGTTTCCGCATCCCTGGCAAACAGTGCCGCGCAAGATAAACGAAATTCCCAACAAGGTTCTCATTATAACTCTCACACCGAATCAACTGATAACGAACATGATTTCACGATTCACTCCGCAGAAGAAGCCCGCCGCGCTATTATCTGGGGAGAGATACTTCAACGGAAGTATTGAGAGAGCCCATAAACTCATTGAGTTTCGAATCATTATGTGACGAGTCATTGCCAAGCATTGGTACAAGGCCGTACAAACAGAGAATTAATTATCAATAAAAATATCAACTGTATTTAACACGAAATTTACTATTTATGTCACTCAATCGTATTTCGGCAGCGGAAGCTGCAAGCCTAATCAAACATGGCTACAACATCGGCCTAAGCGGATTTACTCCCGCCGGAACGGCCAAGGCTGTAACAGCCGAACTCGCAAAAATTGCTGAAGCAGAACATGCGAAAGGAAACCCGTTTCAAGTAGGAATTTTCACAGGCGCATCGACAGGGGAATCCTGTGACGGCGTACTGTCACGTGCCAAAGCCATCCGCTACCGCGCTCCTTATACTACCAACGCCGACTTCCGCAAAGCTGTGAACAACGGAGAGATTGCCTACAACGACATACACCTCTCACAAATGGCACAGGAAGTGCGCTACGGGTTCATGGGCAAAGTGAACGTAGCCATCATCGAAGCCTGCGAAGTAACTCCGGACGGAAAAATTTATCTGACTGCCGCCGGTGGCATCGCCCCGACCATCTGCCGTCTTGCCGACCAGATCATCGTGGAGTTGAACAGCGCACACAGCAAATCCGGTATGGGTATGCACGACGTATACGAACCGCTCGACCCGCCTTACCGCCGCGAAATACCGATCTATAAACCGAGTGACCGTATCGGACTGCCTTACGTTCAGGTAGACCCGAAAAAAATTATAGGCGTAGTGGAAACCAACTGGCCGGACGAAGCGCGTTCTTTCGCTGCCGCTGATCCGTTGACCGACAAAATCGGCCAGAATGTTGCCGACTTCCTTGCAGCCGACATGAAACGCGGTATTATCCCGTCCAGTTTCTTGCCTTTGCAATCGGGTGTAGGAAACATCGCCAACGCCGTACTCGGTGCATTGGGACGTGATAAAACGATTCCTGCATTCGAAATGTACACAGAGGTAATCCAGAATTCCGTGATCGGATTGATTCGCGAAGGACGCATCAAATTCGGTAGCGCCTGTTCACTGACTGTTACAAATGACTGTCTGGAAGGCATCTACAACGATATGGATTTCTTCCGCGACAAACTGGTTCTCCGTCCGTCGGAAATCTCAAACAGCCCGGAAATAGTACGCCGCCTCGGTATCATTTCTATCAATACAGCCATCGAAGTTGACCTGTACGGCAACGTAAACTCTACCCATATCGGCGGAACAAAAATGATGAACGGTATCGGTGGTTCGGGAGACTTTACCCGCAACGCTTACATCTCTATCTTCACTTGTCCGTCTGTGGCCAAAGAAGGGAAGATCAGCGCGATCGTACCGATGGTATCCCACCACGACCACACGGAGCACGATGTCAACATCGTTATCACCGAGCAAGGTGTTGCCGATCTTCGTGGCAAGAGCCCGAAAGAACGCGCACAAGCCATCATCGAAAACTGTGCACATCCTGACTACAAACAGCTTCTTTGGGATTACCTCAAACTGGCCGGTAACCGGGCACAGACTCCACACGCTATTCAGGCTGCACTTGGTATGCACGCAGAGTTGGCTAAGAGTGGCGATATGAAGAATACTAATTGGGCTGAATACTCAAAGTAAATATAATATAGAGTATAGAATTTACAGTATTCGATTCAAAACAAGTATAATTGTATTCTCTGGTAAACAAAATCCTACGTTTTTTGCTTATTAGAGAATACAATTGTCCTTTTGTAGAAGAATCAATAAAGAGCCCTCCATGGAAAATAGTACCTGCCTCTTGACAACATAGAAATCGGATTCAACAACGGAATTCCACTTTGGTTGTACGGGCTAATGTATTCATATCAGCCTATTTCCCAATAATCACCTCACACACCTTATCCTGAAATGCTCTCGCTTTAGCCGCCGAAAGTACATTCTGGTTCATAATGGCAAATGCCACTTCATGTCCGTTCTTCATCTTCAGATAGCCTGCAAGCGCATTTATTGCCGTAAACGAGCCTGTTTTGGCATGAACATTCCGAAAAGCAGGAGTACCTTTCATCCGGAATTTCAAAGTTCCGTCCACCCCACCAACGGGAAGTGATTTATACAACATCTGAAACACTTCTGTTTGCGAGTACGCATATTTTAGAAAGTCCACCAGCAGGGCAGGAGAGAGGTAATTATAATTGGACAGTCCGCAACCGTCGGCAATCTTATAGTCTTTCGGGTCATGCCCCAAGCGGCGGATCAGCTTCATTATTTCGACAATACCATCTTCGGCAGCTACTTGCTTCTTTCCCGTAGCCTGCGCTCCCAGGCGACAGAGAAATGCTTCCGCATTGAGGTTATCACTCTCTTTCATCAGTTGGTTCAGCACTTTCTGCACAGAAGTGTTCCAGCAAGCCATACGCTCTACTCTCACACTGTCGCGAGGTAATTCGGCAAAGCCATACGCCTGGGGAGTCGTGATTCCTTTCCCACGAAGGCGTTCCAGGAAAGTGTGCATAAAAAAACGGGGAGAATCATAGATGTTGACATCATCTTTTCGAATCGAAGTGACATTACCCGAAATAAGGAGATTGTTTCCATTCGTCAGCCAGTCTCTTGTGAAAGAGAATTTCCCGGCAGAAGAGGTACGTGTTTTCGTCTGATTCGTCACTGTATAATAGGAAGACAGAGGCTGGCAGGAAACACTTGCCGTATCGCCCTGCACCGTGGATGGAACTACGGAAACCTGTACAGTCCCCTTGCAGAACATCAGCGGAGAGAGATAAGGCTGATAACCCGCAGGTGTATCGTCCCACGCCCATCCGCTGCCCCAATAAAGGGAGTCTTTCATTGAAACGTCACCATAGACCTGCCCGTTAATAACCGAAAAAGGGAAAGTGATTACCTCTTCTATCAATGAATCCATCGACTGGCTGTCAAATTCCGGATCGAATCCGCCTACCACATACAGGTTGCCTTGCAAGGTATCATGCTCTATCACGCCATCGTGCCATACTTCGGTGCGGAAAGGCTCGTTGGCTTCGGGGCGGGAAAGTGCGGTAATAGCCGTCAACAGCTTCATGGTAGAGGCAGGACGTGAAAGTTTCTCCGCACGATAGTTATAAAGTGATTTCTTAGCCGTCAGATCGTAGACGGATATGCCGACTTCGGATGCTTCGGGGAGCATCTTCTTGATAAGCGAATCTATCCGGGAGAAATTCTGTTGTCCCCAAAGTGGCAACAAACAAACTGAAAGGGCGACTAACAAAAGACTTTTTTTCATATAACACTGTTTATGACATCAACAAATGATCGTATCTTACCTCTATCTATTTCAAGTTTTTCTCTACCTGTCCAAGAAGCGAACCGGCGCCATAGCCGGACCATACATCCTGGATTTTTCCATCAGGGGCAATCAATACATAATGAGGGATTCCCCGTACCTGATAGTTTAGGGCAAGACCGGTACGTCCTTTACGAAGTTCGTTCCACTGGTTACCGCCCATTCCTTTCGTCTTGATATACTCTTTCCAACGTGCTTTCGGGTCCTCACTAATACTAATCACAGTCATTTTATCCTTGTACAGATCCATCACCTTCTCCATTTCAGGTATCGACTCCACGCAAGGACCACACCCGCTACTCCAGAAATCGAGTAAGATGAATTTTCCTTTGAACTCGGAAATATGACGGAGAGAATCATTCGCATCATATAGGTCTCCATCCACCATCATATCTCCAACTCCTACGGTAGCGGGAGGATAAACATAGGCTGTAATCTCCTGTCCGTCGCCTGTTTGTTTATCGGCTTCAGACATTCGGGCATAGAGTTTTTTCACCTCTTCTTTATAAGGCATGATGGTTTCATATTTCATCATGGAAGCAAACAACAATAATCTATCCATCCACACCGGGGAGACGGGAGCTTCTTCCATGTATTCCATTTCCTTTTTCCAGATTTCCTGCTGCAACGGCATGGACAGTTTCCGGATAGAATCTATCTTGGCCCACGCCTGACTTTCAAACTCCCGGTCGCCCGGATGGTCTATGAACATCATCCGTTGCCAGTCATATTCCGCTGCCATGTATTGCATCAATTCTTTCTGTTGGGCCATCGCGCAAGCCGTAAAGCGATTTTCTTCCTGCTGTTCCGGCACATCGCTTACTACTTCCCATGTTTTCACTAGTTTATCCTGCCCCTTGATTTCGATGTATTCCCCCGGTGCGATCCACACTTCCAGCCATGTACCCGGGAAGCCCCGGTTATCAGACATAATCAGCATTTTCCGTGTGGTAGAAACCGTGTCGCGGAAAGAGAACTGCCCATTCATAAGCGTATCTCTCAAGACACAGTTGAGAATATTTCCGTCTTCCTCGTACAGGCCGATCACAATGCTGTCAGGAAGATTGGCCAGTTCGCCCTGAATCAAATATTCATTGGCAGCAACTGACGCTTTACGATTGGATGTACAACGACACATCACCATACAAACTATTGCCAATAAGACCGGAGTGATTATATATTTTCTCATCATATATTCGATTTATAAGTAAGATACCCGCATCAATGACTGATGCCAGATATCGGAATCCATTTATAGAGCTTCCCGGAAGATTTCTCCTACCGTGGGATGTGGGAAAACAATCTTTTTCCATTGCGCTGCCGTCAGTCCGAGTTCAATGGCAGTTCCCGCAAGAGTGATAATCTCCGAAGCCGGATTTCCCAACACATGAGCGCCAATCACCCGCTGCTGTTCATCCAGCAATACTTTGCAGACTCCGTTCACGCCTTCATTCTCCGCCACAAAACGGCCGGAGTAAGCCATCGGAAGTTTGATAACCTGATAATTGATTCCTTTCGTTGAGGCCGACTCCTCCGTTTCACCCACTCCGGCAATCTCCGGATTGGTATAGACTACGCCCGGAATAGCCCGATAACTCATGGCATCTTCCTTTCCCAAGATGGAATGTACGGCAACTTCCGCTTCACGAACAGCCGTATGGGCGAGCAAAGAGAATCCTGTCAGGTCACCACAAACATACACGTCCGGCACAGAAGTCTGCATCTTTTCATTAACTCTGATAGCACCACGCTCCGTCTGCTCCAAATTCAGGTTTTCGAGCCCGAAACCTTTCGTCACAGGACGGCGACCGACGCTCATCAACAGCTTTTCTGCAATGACACTGCCGTTTCCCTCTGCGTTCTCATAAGAAACAACAGCTCCTTCTTCCGTTTGCGACAAGCCGACCACTTTCGTACCAAGCAGGAATTTAATACCTCGTTTTGCATATTCCGCACGGAGCAAAGCGGAAAGCTCTTTATCCATTCCACCCAGGATTTCGTCCATCATCTCAACCACCGCCACTTGTACTCCCAAACTGTTGAAGAACGATGCAAACTCCATCCCGATCACTCCGCCACCTACAATAGCCAGAGAGGCCGGCAATTCTTTACTGTCCAAAGCATCCCTGTGCGTCCAGTAGTTCACCGCATCCACTCCCGGAATAGGGGGAATAAAAGTTTCCGAGCCTGTACAAAGTATCAGGTTCTCTCCTTCGTAAGTCTCTTCCCCACAGCGAACCGTATTTTTATCAATGATCTGCGCTTCTCCTGATACAATTGTAACATTGTTGGCAGTCAGCTTCGCTTTCACTCCCAGCACCAGTTTACGCACTACCTTACTTTTACGCGCTATTATCTTAGGCAAATCGAAAGAGACTTCCGGGATATTGACTGCATACTTCGATGCATGTTTTGCACTGTCATAAGTCTTTGCCGAATACAACAATGTTTTCGTAGGAATACAGCCTTCGTTCAGACAGACGCCACCCAGACTATTCTTTTCGATAAGCAATACGCTCAAACCACCTTTAGCGGCAGCTTCGGCAGCCGTATATCCCGCAGGACCGCCACCGATGATAATTACTTGATATTTCATAGTATATAATCAGTTAATCTTTTCATTATTATCAAAACATGCTACGATTCATCCGCTTGAGAGTCTACAGGGTCTATTGCCTCCGTGCCCTTTATTTTCTTTGCGAACATTCTCTTTTCGAGTAGTTCCGCAAATTCCTGTTCCTTGACAGGCATCACCGAAACAAACTTTCCTTTTCCGTATTCTATCAGGATATAATCCGTCACCGAGAAACGGCCGAGTTTCATGGAATGGTATTTCCTGACTGCAGTAATTTCGGAAAGCGGGATGATCTTCTTGCGAATAAAACGACCACGTGAGACTTCCAGATCACCATTTGTTGTCAATGTATAAGTAGTGTGTATAATTTGTTCGATCACTACAATCAGCATCAGCATAAACAGTACCGCTACCAAGATATATTTGCACCACAATGCGCCAACAGCATTTACAGTAAGCACCACCAACAGGAAATATTGGTACCAGGCGATGCGAGCATGAAAAATTCGATTCATTTTGTCAGATTTTTGCCTGCAAGGTAGCAATTTTATGAATTAGTGACAACGAAAAGTACAACGAAGTAACTTATTTTGTAGCTTTGCGGTGAGAAATAACAAGATTATGGTAAGAAAATTCGATTTCCTCGTTATCGGTTCCGGAATTGCCGGTATGAGTTTTGCGCTGAAAGTGGCGCACAAAGGTAAAGTTGCTCTTATCTGTAAAAGTGGGCTGGAAGAAGCCAATACGTACTTCGCCCAGGGAGGGGTAGCCTCCGTCACCAACCTTCTGGTGGATAATTTCGACAAGCACATTGAAGACACAATGATTGCCGGCGATTGGATCAGTAACCGTGCCGCAGTAGAAAAGGTAGTGCGCGAAGCTCCCGCACAAATTGAAGAACTGATTAAGTGGGGAGTGGATTTTGACAAAAACGAGAAAGGCGAATTTGACTTGCACCGCGAAGGCGGACATTCGGAGTTCCGTATTCTTCACCATAAAGACAATACAGGAGCAGAAATTCAAGACAGCCTGATTAAAGCCGTACAACGCCATCCGAATATCACGGTCATCGAAAACCAGTTTGCCATTGAAATCTTGACACAGCATCACCTGGGAGTGACTGTAACCCGCCAGACACCGGACATCAAATGTTATGGTGCTTATATCCTCGATCCGAAAACGGGAAAAGTAGATACCTATCTTGCTAAAGTGACGCTGATGGCTACCGGTGGAGTAGGAGCCGTTTATAAAACAACCACTAACCCGCTAGTCGCTACCGGAGACGGTATCGCCATGGTTTACCGTGCCAAAGGTACGGTGAAGGATATGGAGTTTGTACAATTCCACCCTACCGCCCTGTATCATCCGGGAGACCGCCCTTCTTTCCTGATAACGGAAGCAATGCGTGGTTACGGAGGTGTACTGCGTACAATGGACGGCAAAGAGTTCATGCAGAAATATGATCCCCGTCTTTCACTCGCTCCCCGTGACATCGTGGCACGCGCCATCGACAACGAGATGAAGAACCGTGGAGACGACCATGTATATCTGGACGTCACCCACAAAGATCCCGAAGAAACAAAGAAACACTTCCCCAATATCTACGAAAAATGTCTTAGCCTGGGCATCGACATCACGAAAGATTATATCCCGGTAGCCCCGGCCGCCCATTATCTCTGCGGAGGTATCCTTGTCGACTTGGACGGACAATCTTCCATCGAACGTCTTTATGCCGTGGGAGAATGTTCCTGCACAGGATTGCATGGAGGCAACCGCCTGGCTTCCAACTCACTGATAGAAGCAGTCGTATATGCCGACGCTGCCGCCAAGCACAGTCTACAAGTGGTCGATCAATATTCTTATAATGAAGATATTCCCGAATGGAACGATGAAGGAACCCGTTCGCCGGAAGAAATGGTGCTCATTACGCAAAGTATGAAGGAAGTGAACCAGATTATGAGTACGTATGTAGGTATTGTCCGCAGCGACCTCCGTCTAAAACGTGCCTGGGACAGACTCGATATTATCTACGAAGAGACTGAAAGCCTGTTCAAACGCAGCGTAGCGTCCAGAGAAATCTGCGAATTGCGTAATATGGTGAATGTGGGTTATCTGATTATGCGCCAAGCAATGGAACGTAAGGAAAGCCGCGGATTACATTATACGATAGATTATCCTCACGTGAAGAAATGATTATGAAAACATTGATTCGGACCTTTATTCTTTTCTTCTGCATAACGGGACTAGCTTCCTGCTATGCAGGTATTCCACTGAAAAGCGGAAAATCGGAAAATAACCAGACTTATGAAGTCAGTTATCTGTTCGAGCACGACGGAGTGAAAGTGTACCGTTTTCTCGATCTGGGAAACTATGTGTATTTCACGACCCGGGGAGATGTAACCAGTATCAAGAATGATTCAACAAGAAAAAGGACAATTACTATTTATAAAGACAGTATACCAAACCGATAACGAAAAGAGGCTGTCTAACAAATTTCTTTTTAACGGCTTCACCTCTATCAAACAAACTCTGACAGATTATGTACGATAGATTATCCGCACGTGAAGAAATAGGATTTACAGTATCATTTTTATTAAAAAGAAAAACAAGAGGCTTCCTCAAATTATATTTTTGAGTTTGGCCTCTTATTTTTTTATCTTTATATGTTTCTTTTGCACTCCTCAAAGAAACTATACTATACACTTATGAGAATATAATACACTTCAACGAAGTGCACATCCATCTATAAATCAAGCTTTTAAATAGTACAGCATATAAATACGAATATCACTGCCTCTTCTAAAATCATTCCCTAATATCATCCTCTTAAAAACATGTTCTTGAGCATGTGTACACCTCTTTGAGAATATAGTAAACGCTTTCCTGTCTTTCATCTCATGCTTTTGTTCACAGAAATAATCACTAATCGAAATATTATGGATATAGCTAAAAGATGTGAGCAGAACCCCCTACTGGCTCCAAAAGATTTAAAAGCGGGAATCAACGGAATGGAAATTACATGTTTGTTAAATCCCGGAGTTTTCAAATATCAAGGCAAAATTTGGTTACTTTTGCGCGTCGCAGAGAGACCTATACAGAAAGAAGGAATTATCAGTTTTCCTATATATAATGAAAAAGGAAAAATAGAAGTGGTTTCGTTTTTAAAGAATGATCCCGATTTAGATGCTTCAGACCCACGCGTTATCGGTTACAAAGGAAAGAATTATCTGACTACGATGTCTTACTTACGATTGGTTTCAAGTACCGACGGTATTCACTTCAAAGATGAACCGGAATTTCCACCTATTTTCGGAAAAGGAGAGCTGGAAGCATTCGGTATTGAGGATTGCCGTGTTGCAACAACCGAAGATGGTTTTTACCTTACTTTCACAGAAGTATCGTCGGTAGCTGTAGGAGTTGGACTGATTCACACCAATGATTGGAAAAACTATACACGGCATGGGATGATATTCCCACCACATAATAAAGATTGTGCATTATTCGAACAGAAGATAGGTGACAAGTATTTCGCTCTTCATCGCCCGAGCAGTCCCGAACTTGGCGGCAATTATATATGGTTGGCAGAATCGCCCGACCGCTTGCATTGGGGAAATCACAAATGTGTGGCAACCACTCGTGACGGAATGTGGGATTGCGCACGTGTAGGGGCAGGGGCAGCTCCAATAAAGACAGAAGAAGGCTGGCTGGAGATTTATCATGGAGCCGATTTTAATCACCGTTATTGCTTGGGGGCTTTATTACTCGATTTAAATGACCCGTCGAAAGTCATTGCAAGAAGCGAAGAACCGATCATGGAACCTATCGCCGCTTATGAGCAAACAGGTTTCTTCGGAAATGTAGTTTTCACTAATGGGCATTTGGTGGACGGCGATACGATAACCATGTATTATGGAGCAAGCGATGAAGTGATTTGTAAGGCAGAGCTTTCCATTTCAGAGATATTAAACGTATTAAAACAGACACAAAAGAAGTAATGAATAAACTGAAAAAAGAATATCTGTTCTTTAAGCAACAGGAACCTAACATGAGAACACTGTTGGTTACCAATATGCTTTATGCATTGGTACTACCGATAGTAGAAATCTTTGTGGGAGCCTATATCATGAGGAACACGAGCGATCCGGTGATGGTTGCTTTTTATCAGCTGGCAATGTATATAGGCATCATTACTACCTCTCTTGTTAACGGCTATCTGCTAAAGAAATACAGTGTGAAGACACTTTATTCGGTAGGAATCCTGGTAAGTGGCATTTCCATGTTCGGTATGATGACCATCAAGTCACTTGGCTTCATCGAACTTGGTCTGGCCGGCTTTTTAATGGGAGCAGCTTCTGGTTTCTTTTGGACCAACCGATACCTGCTGGCTCTCTATAATACCAACGACAACAGCCGTAACTATTTCTTCGGACTAGAGTCTTTCTTCTTTTCTATTACTTCCATCGGTGTTCCTTTAATTATAGGCGCATTTATCAGCCAGATAGATGGAAAAGAAGTTTTCGGATTCCTCTTCAATATCAATACCTCTTACTGTGTAGTTACGATGGCAGCAGTAGTCATTACCGTTATCGCCTGCATGACACTGTGGAAAGGTAAATTCGAGAACCCTAAAGAAACGAACTTCCTCTATTTCCGCTTCAACATACTTTGGAAAAAGATGCTGTGGCTAGCCGCATTGAAAGGAATGGTTCAAGGTTTTTTAGTAACGGCACCGGCTATATTGGTATTGAAGCTGGTAGGAGATGAAGGAGCGTTAGGACTGATTCAGGGAGTTAGCGGGGCACTGACCGCTGTCCTGGTGTATGTATTAGGACGTATGGCCCGCCCGCAAGACCGTTTGAAAATCTTTGTAGGAGGATTAATCGTATTCTTTGTCGGTACACTATTCAACGGTATTCTCTTCTCTGCTACAGGAGTGATCCTTTTCGTCCTTTGCAAAGTGATATTCCAGCCTTTGTTCGACCTGGCTTACTTCCCCATTATGATGAGAACAATTGATGCAGTTGCAAAGATTGAGAATAGAAACGAATATGCATATATCCTAAGTCATGAGTTCGGCCTTTTCCTTGGAAGAGCTTTCGGCTTACTACTGTTTATCTTCCTTGCTTATTGTGTATCGCAGGATTTTGCATTGAAATATGCGCTGGTGATTGTTGCCGGATTACAATTAGCGGCATATCCTTTAGCTAAGAATATTACTAATCAAACTGATACTATTGAACATGAAAATGACAAGTAAAGGTGTTTTTGTACTTATGACCGTTTGTCTCCTGGCATCTTGCTCGGGCAACGGAAATAACTTTGGTGAAAAGGTAAAGCAGGTTTCCATCCATAGGGTAGACTCTATGCCTGATATGCCTGAAACTTATAAAATGCTGGACTGGAAGCAAAAAGCCCAAAAGTATGACCAGTTTATCTTTGACTGGAATAATAAAAGCGAAGTCGGACCATTAATCTGGTTAGATGATGCCCGCAGAAATATGGACCAGACTACATTTGGCTTATATACTGCCATTAAAGATATTCGTCAGGGAAAGAATGCCAATAATGGAGAGTTCCATGAAAGTCTGAACTCATTGGCAGCTATTCTTGGTGCCGGCCTTGTAGGAATTGACAAGACGAATCAAGACGGATATAACTATGTAAAAATGGTGCAGAATTATTTCAATTCTGATAACGGCTGGAATATAGTCATGAACAATACGACTCCGTCAGTAGCCCTTTTAGGAGGAGGCTATGGCCGTGACTGGTGGTATGATGTATTACCCAATGCCTTATATTATGCTATTTGCGATGTTTTCCCCAATGTAGACGGGGCAGAGAAGATACAAAAAAGTATTGCGGAGCAGTTTGTTAAAGCAGATTCTGTATTGAATGGAAACTACGACTATTCTTATTTTGACTATGCACAAATGAAAGGAATGGTTAATAATATTCCATTGCAACAAGACGCCGCCGGTGGGCATGCTTATGTATTGTTGTGTGCTTATCATAAGTTTGGTGATCCACGTTATCTGCAACATAGTAAAAGTGCCATCGAAGCCCTGCTTGCCCAAAAAGAAAGCCGTTTTTACGAGGCCCTTTTACCACTCGGAGTGTATACGGCAGCCTATTTGAATGCAGTAGAAGGAGCCAACTATGATGTAGCCAAACTTCTTGATTGGGTATTTGACGGATGTAAAAGCCCTACAGGAAGAACCGGTTGGGGAATTATTGTAGGAAAATGGGGTGACTATGATGTAAGCGGTCTGCAAGGAAGTATCACAGACGGCGGAGGATATGCATTCCTTATGAACAGTATCAAACCCGCCTGGCCTTTCATTCCGATGGTGAAATATCAGCCTCAATATGCAAAAGCTATCGGCAAGTGGATGTTGAACAATGCAAGTGCATGTCGTTTGTTCTATCCGGGGGAAATAGATGAAACACATCAATGGGCTCCTGAATTGAAGGACATTACTTATGACAATGTTTCTTATGAAGGTTTACGAAAAACGGATGACTATGGAAAAGCATCGTTAAAAGGGGTTAGTCCGGTTGCAATCGGCGATGGTCCCAAATGGATAAAAGGTAATCCGACGGAGAGCATGTTCAGCGTTTACAGTTCTTCTCCTGTTGGTATTTTAGGGGCCATTGTTTGTCAAACGAATGTGGAGGGTATCCTCCGGCTGGATTGTAATGTCACAGACTTCTATACAGAGAAACCTTATCCGGTCTATCTCTATTATAACCCTCATAAAGAGACCAAAACCATTACTTATCAAGCTACCCAACCATGCGATTTGTTTGATATTGTTGCCAAAGAATATATAGCAAAAAATATAAAGACAAATGGCTCCGTTGAGATCCCGGCCAACGACGCAAGAGTAATTGTGGAACTTCCCGCCGGAACAGAATTAGAACTGAAAGATGGTAAGATTATTGCGAATAAACAAAATATCATTTCATATAATTAAATCTAAGTGTATAAACTATGAGTAAGCATTTATTATTCATTCTTATTCTTGCTGTTTGCACAAATGTCTTTGCACAGCAAACCAAGAGTATTTCGGGTGTGGTATACGACAGTAATACCGGAGAGGCTTTAATTGGAGTTTCTGTTCTTGAAGTGGGAACGACCAATGGTACTATCACTGATTTTGACGGTAAATATACATTAAAAGTATCGTCAAATAAAGTTTCATTCTCGTATGTAGGTTTTAAAACAGAAATTGTAAACGTAACAAATAGCGGAACGTACAATGTAAATCTAGTGTCCGATAATGAATTGGATGAGGTTGTAGTTATTGGTTACGGTACTCAAAGAAAGAGTGACCTTACCGGTGCTTTGGCTTCTATAAGTAGTAAGGATATTAAGAACTATGCAGTGTCCAATGCATCCGAACTACTTACAGGTAAGGCAGCCGGCGTATTTGTTGCCGCCAGTTCCGGCCAGCCGGGATCGGATGCAGTGATCCGCGTGAGAGGTTTAGGGACCGTCAATGACAACAACCCATTGTACGTGGTTGATGGACAGTTCATGGATAACATCAGCAGCCTGAATCCATCTGATATTGAACGTATGGAAGTATTAAAAGATGCTTCAGCCTGCGCTATCTATGGTTCGAGAGGTTCTAATGGAGTAATCCTCATTACTACCAAGGGAGGGGTGAAAGGTGAAACGACTGTAACATTGGATGCTTATGTAGGTGTAAAAAACAGTTATAAAGCATTGAACATGATGAACAGCGACCAATACTACAACTTCATCATGAAAGCGTATGAAAACGATGCAAGCTTTCAAAACTCAATGAAGGATAAGTTTACCAATCAGTATCAGAAAGGCTATAATACCAACTGGTGGAATGAAGTAACCCGTACAGCTTTCAACCAGAACTATAATCTAAGCATCCGTAAGGGGACAGATAATTCGAGATCTTCTTTAAGTTTAGGATATGTAGACGATCAGGGTGCAATCATCACTACTGAATTCAAGAGACTTTCACTTAAAGCGAATCTTGAATATGATATCAACAAATTTATCACTGTTGGCGCCAATGTCAATCTGGCAAAGATAAGAAAACGTGACGCAGGAGCAATTCCTTCATTCGATTTCATTCAAAAAGCTGATCCTTTTACCCCTGTTATCAGCCCGTTGGTAGATCCGTCTTCTGAAAATTACGAATATAACAAATATGCGCCTACCGAGTGGTCTTACGACCCTAATCCGGTAGCCATGCTCGAACTTCCTAATAGATACAATGACATATTCAATGTATTTGGTAATGTGTTTGCCCAAATCAAATTGTATAAAGGATTGAGCTATCGGGTACAGTATAGTTTCGAAAGATACCATGATACTTTCAAAGACTTCCGTCCTGTCTATTCGTCTACTTTTTCGGAAGATAACTTAGCGAATCAGGAAAGTAAATATAATAAAGAAACTCAATTGAATAATAATAGCGCTGTTACTTCTAACTATCAGGTGGAACAACGCCTTAATTACAACACGACAATAGGCAGGCATAAATTGGATGCAATGGTTGCCATGACTTATGAGAAGAACAGCAGCGAAGGCATTAATGCATTTAAGAGAAAGGCTTTAGGTAACGATGAAATCTATCAGATACTTGATGCACAAACAGCTGGAGATAACACCTCGGGAGGTAAAGAAACATCTTCTATGTTGTCGTACTTGGGACGTATCAACTATGTATATGATGACAGATACCTTGCTACAGTCAATTTCCGTGCCGACGGTTCTTCAAGATTTGCCAAACGTAACCGTTGGGGCTATTTCCCATCAGTTTCATTAGGTTGGAGAGTGAGCAATGAAGAATTCTTTAAGAACCTGAACATTGAAAATACAATTTCCAATTTAAAACTGCGTGTAGGTTGGGGACAGAATGGTAACCAACGAATCGACAGAGACGCACCTCTTACGTTGATTGGTACCAATAATGAAAATCAATGGTACTTTGGAAACGGGTACTCACAAGGTTACGTCCCGACTTATGTGGGAAATGCAGATATTAAATGGGAAACCAGCCAGCAAACCAATGTCGGTTTAGATATGTCTTTCTTTAAAAACAGCCTTGATGTAAGTATGGACTTTTATGTAAAGAAAACAAGTGACATGTTGCTGAATATGCCTATTCCTTCTTTTGGCGCCTTCCCTAACAGCCCCTTCTTTAATGCGGGAGACTTGAAGAATACCGGTTTCGAAATAGTAGTCAACTACCGTAACCAGATAGGAAAAGACTTTAATTACAATGTAGGGCTGAACATGTCTACTTATAAGACAGAGGTAACCAAACTTACATCGGAATATTTGAGTGGAAATACTAGCCGTACGTATGTAGGAGGTCCTATCGGACGTTTCTGGGGGTACAAACAAATAGGAATATTCCAGAATCAGGAAGAGATAGACAATTATGTGGATAAGAATGGTACCAAGATTCAGCCTAATGCACAACCGGGTGATTTTAAGTTTGCCAAATTAGGAGAATCAGGCGAATTGAACGATGATGATGACCGTACTTTTATCGGTGATCCTAATCCGGACCTCATTTATGGTTTCAACTTAGGATTTAGTTATAAGAACTTTGATGTAAGTATGGCATTCCAGGGAACTATTGGAAATGACATCTGGAACGTTGCTAAAGGAAGCCTTGCTTCAGCAGGACGCCAGAATGCGTTGGCGGATGCTTACACAAAAGCATGGACAAAAGACGGGGATTTGGATGCTGTATATCCACGCATAACCAACTCTGACTCTAACAATAATATGAGAGGTTCTTCTTTCTATGTGGAGAACGGTTCTTACCTGCGTTTGCAGAATATGCAAATAGGTTATACACTGCCGAGTCACATTTGCCAGAAGAGCAAACTGTTTTCAAGTTGTAGATTCTATGTGAGCGGTCAGAATATATTTACTTTAACCGGTTATTCCGGACTTGATCCGGAACTGGGTATCAATAACCCATTGGATATGGGAGTGGATACTACACGTTATCCGTCTTCACGTACATTCACTTTTGGAGTTAATTTGCAATTTTAAATCTAGCTAAAAAGACATTACATTATGAGAAAAATATTATTTATAATATGCTGGGCTCTTGCCGGAGTGGGGTTGTATAGCTGCTCTCTTGACGAACCAAGTTATGGTAAAACCACAAGCGATAATTATTATCAGAAGGAAAGCGATATTGAACAAGCCTTGACAGGAGCTTATCTTCAATTACGTACAACTTGGAATGAATATGCATTAAATCATTATTTTGTAGGTGATTGCAGCACTGATGATGCACTGAAAGGAGGAGGAAATGACGATGACCGTGCCGAAGTACGCGACTTGTCCGACTTTACGATCTACACAACCAATGGTGAAGTAGGACGTCGTTGGGAGATTCTGTACAGATTAATCAATCGCTGTAACGATGTGATTTATTATGCTCCTGATGCAATAGGAAACGAAGAACTATTGAAACGTTATGCAAACGAGGCAAAAGCATTGAGAGCATTCGGGTACTATTGTCTGGTCACTACATTCGGAGAAGTGCCTCTAATCACTACGCCGATGCAACCCGCTGAAATACTGCAAATACCCCGCTCCCCATTGGAGAAGGTATATGAATGTATTGTGAATGATTTAACCGATGCCTCCGCACTTCCTGCAAAAGGAGATTACTCTGAAGATGATGCTTATCGTGTGACACGCGGTTTTGCAAAAACAATGCTTGCTAAAACATATATGTTCAAAGGTGATTTTACCTCTGCCGAAACGGTACTTCATGATATTATTGAAGTGGACAAAGACTATACATTGTTGAGTGATTACGGCATGAACTGGCGCACTGAATATGAAAACAGTTCGGAATCAGTATTTGAGATTGCCAACAAAGTATATGACAAAAACATAGCCACAGGTACCAATGTCCCTCACTTCTTCACAAGCAGACGCATCTCCGGTTATCAAGGATATGGATTTCACGTGCCAACCCAAGATCTCCATGATGCCTTTGACGCAGATGACCCACGTATTACTTATGTATTCACACAAACTGGTGATAGATATAAAGGTGATACTGAAGCGCAGGACAATGCTGAATCTCCAAGCGGTTATCATGATTACAAGATGACTGTGCCAGCAGTAGAAAAAACTGGTTTCGACGTCTGGATGATTAGTTACAACATTCGTTTGATCCGTTATTCCGATGTTCTCTTGATGTATGCCGAAGTATTAAACGAAAACGGAAAACCAGGGCTTGCACTTCCTTACCTGAATGATGTAAGAGAAAGAGCCCGCAAAACTAATCCGATAGATCCGAGAAGAGATCAACAGGCGTATATCCCTGCTACAACAACTAATACACTGCCCGACATAACAGAAACCGACCAAGAGCGTCTGAAAGAAATCATCTGGAAGGAACGCCGTTGTGAATTAGCGATGGAAGGATGGAGACGGGATGACCTGATGAGACAAAAACGTTTCGGAACCATTATGCGTGCTTATGCAACAAAATATAATACATCGAAAGGTGCCAATTTTAGGGACGACAGAGATTATCTGTTTCCGATACCGCAAGGTGAAAGGGATAAGAGCAACAATATTCTTTCCCAAAATCCGGGTTTTTAATATGAATAAAATGAGGGGGCGGATTTTATAATCTGCCCTTTTTTAACAACCAACTGACCATGAAAAAGACATTATTATTTCTCGTAGCAGGTTTTTTCTTTCTCAACAACCTGCCGGCACAAAAGCCGATAGAGCAAAAAGAGATCCGCTTAGTACAGTATATGCCCAATATACCTTTCCCCTATAAAATGAAAAACTGGAAAGATATAGCCACGAAACAGGACAGACTATTTTACGATTTCAACGCCAAAGGACAGAACCTGCCTCTTATCTGGTGGGACGATTCGCAAGTAAACTTTCCATTCCGCACTTTCGGACTTCCAAGCTATGTAGATAAAAGACGATTAGGGGGAAATTCTTATGAATCTCTTCCCACTATGGGCTCACTCATTAGTGCAAGTCTGATAGGAGTAGACAAAAGCAATGATGACGGAAAAGATTATGTATCAATGATACGACAATTCTTCAACAAGAAGAATGGAACCAATCTTATATTGAACGGACTCGACAGGAAAGCCGGAGAAAGTTTCTGGTATGAAATATGGCCGGCAATGGCTTATTCGATGCTGGTAGATTTATATCCTCAAAAAACAGAGATGCAGGAGCCGATGAAGATCACTATCGACAATTGGTATGCTGCTATTCAAGACTTGAGTGAAGGTAGAGAATATCCGGACTTCAACTTCACCGCCTTCAACTTTAAGAACCGTAAAGGGTACTATAATAAAGTATGGCGTGAACCGGATGCAGCCGCAGGACTTGCTTGGTTGCAATACATCTCCTGGATTAAATACGAAGATAAAAAGTATCTGAATGCTACACGCCAATGCATGGCATTCTTGCAAAACCGTCCCCAGAAAGAAGGTACTTTCTATGAGATAATGATGCCCTATGGGGCTTATCTGGCAGTGCGCATGAATGCGGAACTTGGAACTACTTATGATGAGCTGAAAATGCTGAACTGGTGCTTCGACGGTAATAATTCAGACCGTGACGGATGGGGAGTGATGTGTGAGCGTTGGAACAAATACGACGTACACGGATTGGTAGGACAAAAAAAGGATGAACAATATGCTTTTGCCATGAACACCTTTTCACAAGCTGCCGCACTTGTCCCAATTGTAAAATACAACCCGGCTTATGCTGCCACAATAGGCAAGTGGATGCTGAACCTGGCAAACGCCTGTCGCTTATTTTATGCAGATGAGCACCCCCGCAACCGTCAGTCGAGTTCTATCTGGGAAGGTGATCCTCAACACGTCATTTGCTATGAAGGATTGAGGAAGGATTTGTATCATGGCAATCACTTTGAACCGTTCCAGGGATTATTGTCCGATGAGGGTCCCTATGCTATTGGGGATCAAGTAAAAACCATGTCTTCAGCTACAGATATTTGTTTGTATGGTTCGGCTTGGGTGGGTATGCTAGCCTCTATTGTAGATACTACTAATGTGGAATGTATTCTTCAACTGGATTGTAATGCCACAGATTTTTATTCCACAAGAAAATATCCTACTTACCTTTTATTCAATCCTTACTTTGAAGCCAAAGAGGTAACCTTGAATCAACACTTTACGGAACCTACGGACTTGTACGATCTGGTATCCAAAAAATACATAAAGAAAAATTGTACCGGCGAAACAAGCATTATCCTGAACCCGGACAATGCCGTAACTATTGTTTGTATTCCTGCTTCCGCTAAAAAAACAAAGAAACATGGTAAATTGATTGTTGACGGTGAAATCGTAGATTATCGTTTGTAATTTTGACTATTCCACAATTGTATAAGTCCTCCGTTACCGATGAAAATATGCGCGGAATAAAATAAATTCCTTATATTTGCTATTATCCTAACCGTATAAATAACATTCATTTACATGAGAAACATCTTATACGCACAATTATTTTTTATTCTGATTATTGCATTTGTCACTTCCACAAAGTCTTATGCTTTTAATGTGGCAAAACACATATCAAATGTTAACGGACTGACAAATAATTCAGTAAACTGTATTTTGGAAGATGCAGAACATACAATCTGGATTGGGACATGGGATGGACTGAATGCATATAATGGAAGAGAAATTACGACATTCAGATATAGCAAAAACAATCCGAATTCTATAAGTAATAACGTTATCCGCCAGATTATCGAATGTAAGGGCAGTTTATGGATAGCAACAGATAATGGAATCAATCGGTTAGATAAACGAACCCGTCAGATAACAAGGTATTATTTAAGAACAGATAATAAAGTACCCAATCAGGAAAAGTCTTTTATTTTAGGAAAGAGTGCGGCAGGAGATATTATCTGCCTCATAAAGGGGCTGGGGTTCTTTGTCTACAATGATTCTGAAGATGAGTTTAATCCGATTAACACAGACTTTGCAAGTCATATAAAGGATTATTCCGTGAGTGATTCCGATCGTATGCTTTTCCTTTTAAATAATGGAAATACCGTGCATCTGACTTACAATCTACTCGTTAACGGAGGAAAACAGAGTGATTTACGCACAGTCGACATACAGACGCCTGTAGATAAGATATTTCTGTCGAAAGACAGATTTATCTTAAACAAAGACAACAAACTTTTCCTTTTAAATCCCGACTTTACAGTTTCCCAATGCATTGAGCTGGATAGTAGCAAACCTGTATCGCAGGTTATTTTAGCAGAGAACAAGATGTACGTCAGCTTTATAGAAGGGGGATGTATTCATTATGATTTAAAAAAGAATACTTTTACCTACCTGAACGAACTATCCAGCCAGTTATCAGTCTTCACTCTTTATTCCGGTAGTCAGAACATATTGTGGATAGGAACGGACGGACAAGGATTAATTCAACTTTATCATTACGACTCTTTATTTGAAACCGTTCACACCAGTCATCCTGTGAGATGTTTTTGTGAAGATGAAGATGGTAATATTCTGATAGGAACAAAAGGAAGCGGAATAAAACTGTTGAATCCTGCAACGAAGGAATTGACAGATTATCTGAATGAGAGTAAAGGATTGATTTCCAATTCTGTCTATGCCTTGAGGAGAAATAAAGCGAATGACATTTTTATCGGAACGGAAGGAACCGGAATCAATATATTGAATGCTGCTACGGGACGGTTGGAAAAGCTAGAGATACCTGACAAATACCCGCCTTTCAAGGCTGTGTACAACATTTATTTTACGAACAATGATTCTCTTTTATGGGTGGGGACATCAGGATATGGTTTAATCAAAATAAATATTTCCAGAGAGCAAGGTCGTTATCACGTTAAAGGGTTCAGGCAATATAATTCGTCGGATAAGAATATCTCATTGAATAACGATGTTGTTTATGCCATTACATCCGATCCGGAAAACAATATGTTATGGTTTGGCACACGTGGCGGAGGCTTGAACTGTATCAACATGAAAGATAACAGCATAAAATCATTGGAGGATATGGACAGTCGGATTTTACTGACCAATAATGATGTATTGTGCTTACTGCGTGATGATGCCAATATATGGATAGGAACAAGTTATGGACTGAACGAATTGAAAAAGGAGGAGAATGATTTTCACCTGATACAATATGCCGACGAGAAATTGAATAATAAAACGATTCATGGAATATTAAAAGACCACGAAGGAAAGATATGGATCAGTACCAACCAGGGATTGTCTAGCCTGAATGTAAAAAACAATAAAATAGATAATTATACTTTGAATGACGGATTGCAGAATGATGAATTCTCGGATGGAGCTTTCTTCAAGGATCATCGTGATTTCTTGTACTTTGGAGGAGTAAGCGGGTTTAGTTATTTCAATCCTCGAAATATACATTTGCGCGAGTTTAATCCTCCACTTATATTAAGTAGTTTGAAGATATATAATACGGTACAGGACATTAATGAACGAATCAGAAAAGGAGTATTGAAACTTAGCTATGAAGAAAGATTCATGACTTTCAATTTCATAGCTAAAGACTTTATTAATAATGAAAACTGTGAATATGCTTATCGCTTGAAAAACCACTCGGATGATTGGGTGGGGATGGGTAATAACCCGAATATTATCTTTACCCAACTTCCTCCGGGTGAGTACCAGCTTGAAGTGAAGAGCACGAATGGCGACAAAGTATGGGGAAATAACATTTATCGCTTAACTATAAAAGTAGGTTATCCGTGGTGGCTTAGTGTTCCTGCATTGATTATCTATGCCATATTGTGCATTATTATCTTCTACATCACAAAGTCTGTTATCAAAAATCGCATACGGTTAAGCCGCCAGGTTCTTATAGCCCAGGTAGAGAAACGGCATGAACAGAAGATTTATGAATCCCGGCTCAATTTCTTCACCAATGTGGCACATGAATTCTTTACCCCCCTAACTTTGATTTATACACCTGCACAGCACTTGTTGGAACAGGACGGGTTAGATGGTAGTACAAAGAAATATCTCCAAATAATAAAGAATAATGCCGAAAGGATGCAGAAGCTGATTAGTGAGTTGATGGAGTTTCGTAAAACTAAATCGAGCAATATGGATTTGCATCCTGAAAATGTGAACGTAAAATCATTGATGGAATATGCTTCCAACAATTATGTGGATATCCTGAAAGAGAATAAAATAGACTTCAAGGTAGAGACTCATGATACGTCAGAGATCTATTCCGACCGCAATGCTTTGGAAAAAATTATATTCAATTTACTGTCGAACGCTTTCAAATATACTCCTCGTTATGGATATATTCATGTTGAGATATCACAAAATGAGCCTGATAAAACCTTATACTTGCTCGTAAGAAATTCCGGTAAGGGATTAACAGAACAACAGATGGCAGAGATATTTGATAAGTATAAGATATTTGATACTCCTAAATTGGGTAACTCTGTCAGCAATGGCATAGGTTTAAATCTAACAAAGAGTCTGGTTGAATTATTAGGCGGGCAGATAAGTGTAAATAGTGAACTGGGAAAAAGTGTTGAATTTTCAGTCGTGATTCCTTCTTTGCCATCCGATCATTCACTTGTTGTAACGGATGAAAAAGATTCGTTGCAGAAAGAAAAGAACGGGCAGGATCACTTATCCCCTCGCAAAGATACTGTCATACTGATAGTGGAAGATGAAAAGAATATCAGAGACCTGCTGAAAGATGTCCTCTTTGATTATGTGATACACGAAGCAAAAGACGGCGTAGAGGCTTTGAAAGAGATAGAACATAATCATCCTGATATTATTATAAGTGATATTGTCATGCCCAACATGGACGGCTTGAGCTTGATTAATAAATTGAAATCCGATTTGAAAACAAGTTATATTCCAATCATAGGAATATCGGCAAAGGCTTCTGTAGAAGACCAGATTAATGCCTTTAACCATGGTGCGGATGCTTATATCGTCAAACCATTTCACCCGAGGCAGGTGATATCCACCATAGAGAATCTGCTGTCGAGACAAATGCTTTTAAAGGACTATTTCAATTCCAGCATGTCTTCTGTGAAAGTAAAAGACGGGATTGTTCTTCATCCGGAAGACGAAGAGTTAATACAGAATGTAACAGACTTCATAAAGAATAATATAGATGATGAGTTATTAAGCCCTTCTTCTATTGCCGAATTTGTAGGAGTGAGCAAAGCTACCTTATATCGGAAGTTCAAAGAAATAATAGATAAGACTCCGAGTGAATTTGTACGAGGCATCAGACTGGAATATGCAGCCAAGTTATTAAGGACAACCAAGTTGACCGTATCCGAGATTATGTTCAAATGTGGATTCTCTAATAAATCTTATTTCTATCGGGAGTTTTTAAAGCAATACGGTGTATCTCCCAAGGATTACCGGAATCAATAGATAAATCCTGCCAATCTGTCATTCAGATAGCAATTTGTATTTCTCGTTACCAAAAAATGCCGCTTGTAGATTACTGCAAGCGGCATTTTCTTTATCTAAATCATCCGAGATTTATCTATCCATCCGTAGATTAATAGTTTTCCTTCTTCACCTCGAAATAAGCCTGTGGATGCAGACATGCCGGACAAACTTCGGGAGCTTCCTTACCGATTTCAATGTAACCGCAGTTACGGCATTGCCATACCACTTCGCCTTCTTTAGCGAATACAGTCATATTTTCGATATTGTTCAGGAAGGCAAGATATCTTTCTTCGTGACCTTTTTCTGCGATGGAGATATTGCGGTACATAGCAGCAATCATCGGGAAACCTTCCTGTTCTGCCACATCAGCAAAGTGAGGATAATCCAGTGACCATTCTTCATGTTCACCCGCTGCGGCAGCGCGAAGATTTTCAAGTGTATTACCAATTACACCGGCCGGATAGCTGGCAGTGATTTCTACCATACCGCCTTCGAGGAACTTAAACATACGTTTTGCATGTTCTTTTTCCTGATCGGCAGTTTCAGTGAAAATAGCTGCAATTTGTTCGTAGCCTTCTTTTTTAGCCACACTTGCGAAATAAGTGTAACGCATTCTTGCCTGTGATTCTCCTGCGAATGAAGTCAACAGATTTTTCTCTGTTTGAGTTCCTTTAATACTCTTAGCCATAATTCTAATCTATTTTAAAATTGGTTGATTACCAAACGTAACTTGTCGTACTATTTATAACGCAAATATAAGCGATTTGTTCATAATAAACCATCTTTTTTTGATGAATAAAATCGATTGCCTCATTGATGAAATCTATCAACAGACAAATAGTATGTTCAAAAACATACTTATTTCGATTATTTTATCTAATTTTGCAACATCTACTTTACAAAAAAGACGGAATATACGTATAACAACATCTAAAAATGAAGCTATTTGAATTTAAACCCAAACTGGTTTCTTGTCTAAAGAATTATTCGAAAGAAACGTTTATGGCGGACCTGATGGCCGGCATTATCGTAGGTATCGTGGCGCTTCCTCTGGCTATTGCTTTCGGTATCGCTTCGGGAGTTTCGCCCGAAAAAGGTATTATCACCGCTATCATTGCGGGATTCATCATTTCCCTGTTGGGTGGCAGCAAAGTCCAGATTGGCGGTCCCACAGGAGCATTTATCGTCATTATCTATGGCATCATACAACAATACGGAGAGGCCGGACTGATTGTAGCCACTCTGATGGCGGGCGTACTCCTTGTATTATTAGGAGTATTCAAGCTCGGAGCAGTTATCAAGTTCATCCCTTATCCTATCATCGTCGGATTTACCAGCGGTATCGCTGTCACTATTTTCACGACCCAAATCGCCGATATTTTCGGTTTATCTTTCGGAGACGAGAAAGTGCCGGGAGACTTCGTCGGGAAGTGGATGATTTATTTCCGTCACTTCGATACAATCAACTGGTGGAATACCATCGTTAGTATTGTCAGCATTATTATCATCGCTATCACTCCGAAGTTCTCAAAGAAAATTCCCGGCTCGCTGATTGCCATCATCGTAGTCACGGTAGCCGTTTACCTGATGAAAACCTTCGGAGGAATCGACTGCATCCAGACCATCGGTGACCGCTTCACCATTAAATCAGAGTTGCCCGATGCCGTTGTGCCTGCGCTGGATTGGGAAGCTATCAGGGAATTGTTTCCGGTGGCTATCACCATTGCCGTATTGGGAGCTATCGAATCCCTGCTGTCTGCCACTGTAGCCGACGGTGTGATAGGCGACCGCCACGATTCCAATACAGAACTGATCGCACAGGGAGCAGCCAATATCATAGCCCCTTTGTTCGGAGGTATTCCCGCCACAGGTGCTATCGCCCGTACCATGACGAATATCAACAACGGGGGTAAGACACCGATAGCCGGAATCATTCATGCAGTAGTATTGCTGTTGATTCTGCTCTTCCTGATGCCACTCGCACAATATATTCCGATGGCATGCCTTGCCAGCGTACTGGTCATCGTATCTTACAACATGAGCGGATGGCGTGTATTCAGAGCTTTACTGAAGAATCCGAAATCGGACGTTACCGTACTGCTTATCACGTTCTTCCTGACCGTTATCTTCGACCTGACTGTCGCTATCGAGGTAGGATTGGTCATTGCCTGCGTCCTCTTTATGAAGCGTGTCATGGAGACTACCGAAATCTCGGTGATTACCGACGAGATTGACCCGAACAAGGAATCGGATATTGCCGTACACGAAGAAAACCTGATGATTCCCAAAGGCATAGAGGTATACGAAATCAACGGCCCTTATTTCTTCGGTATCGCTACCAAGTTTGAAGAGACAATGACACAACTGGGAGACCGCCCCAAAGTACGTATCATCCGTATGCGCAAGGTTCCGTTCATCGATTCCACAGGGATTCACAACCTGACTACTCTCTGCGAAATGTCACAGAAGGAAAAGACTACCGTTATCCTTTCCGGAGTCAACGAGAACGTGCATAATGTACTGGAAAAAGCCGGATTCTACGAGTTGCTGGGAAAAGAGAATATCTGCCCGAATATCAATGTAGCATTGGAGAGGGCAAAAAGTCTGGTAAAATAGTGCTGTTTATCAGCTACTTGTAAGCCTGTAAGCCATATATACCGTGCGTATTGGACATATAGATCCAATGTGTACGGCATATATGACCTGCGTGTTGGATCTATATATCCAACACACAGCATCTATATCTCCTGCAAACAGGATATTATCATCATTTATTCTATCATGCTGACCTCTATTTGATACAGTCACAACCTCTTTTATTTCAGAACCATGTTCTTGTTTTCTTTATAATCAAGCGCACGATTCATAATCTTCAACTGTCCGAGAGTATTCTCTAATGAAGCATTTACAATAACCGGAGTTGCTTTAATATTCGGATTCACTATTGCCACATCATAAACCGACTGCTCCAATTCACCATTCAGATAGATTTTCAACATTCCATTCTTCTCACGGCATAAAGACACAATGCGCTCTTTATCATCATCAACAGCCTGTCCGGATACGACTTTCAACCCTTTTACCACGAATACAAGCCGCCCTTCCGCATCCAAATCCACCAAAATGTCTTTTCCCTGACGCAACAAGGAAACAGCGTTCTTATCGGTTTTCAAACAGAAAGACAGATTAAAATCCCCGCTGCCACTGACTCCTGTCAAAACAGGTATCTCCTGATTCTCGAAATAGAAAAAAGCGGTGCGCAATGCTTCCGTATTTCCTGCGTCATCTGTCACTCCCGAAATATTCAGGCGGTATTTATCATCTTCTCTCATTTCACGAGCCAATGTTAGTGTCACGACACGCCTGTCCGCTGAAAGCGAAGTAGCGGTTACCTCATTTCCCGAAACGGAAAATATTCCGTCTTTCAGTATCACAGGCTCATTAAGCTCGACCGTCAGGGAAGTCGGAGAGGTGGTCTTCACTATCCGCAGAGCAGGGGCTTCCTTATCAGGCACGGTACTGAATTTCCAAATCCGCACTTCACCCGGCTGCAAACTAAGGGAGATTTGTCCGCCATAATCAAACAAATGGTTCTCCGTGTCCTCTGCCTTCTGTTCATCCGTCCGGTACGCCCACACATAGGTACGATGCAATCCTTTCAATCCTTCAGGCATTCCGATAGTGCGGTCGAGCGGGAAGGTAAACTCTTTCACTTCATCGGACGGGTTGCGGACAGAAATAATCCCTTCCTGTCCCGACCATGCCGAATAGCCGTAAGGAGTTCCTTTTGCGGGAGTCTGTCCTATCAGTTTAGCATGTTTCAGAGTCTCATAGTTGTCGTTAATCCAGTGCAGTACATCGGCATTTATCACCCATTTCTGCCCCTCGTTCATCATGTTATAGCTATAATAAAGTTCCCAGAAAGCACTGCCGCGGGTAGCCATCATCATCAGGTAAGTGCGGAATTCATCATCATCCATCTTTCCGGCGAGATTGGCGGTATTGCCATAAATCGGGTCGTGGTTATAAAGATGCGCCAAAGGGAACTGGAACGCGCGTGTCTTCACAAAATCGAAATAACGGTCGTCCCTGTAAGACAAAAGTTGGTCAAGCTGTGACGGGCGTTTTACGTTCAACCGCCCGATGTCCTGCGAGTTCTGCATCCACACGGAGTTTCCCCATTGCAAGAACCACGGGCTGGGGTTGACATAACACGTCAGGTTAATCCACAAATCATTCCTTTTCGCCCCGCGCTGGTCGCGCATCGCCTGAAATATATCAATCCAACGTTCCCAATGCTCGGTGACATAACACATTCCCTGATAACCGCCGGAGATATAATTCCCCTGCGGGTCGGGTTGCGGCGGACGAACCAGAAAACCGTCCAGTTTCCAGTAATTCACGTCAAACCGTTGCTGGCAGTCCAGAAAAAACATTTTCAGTTTCTCGCAGTACACCTTATGGTTGGTGCAAATATCACTTGAGTTGCAGTTCAGTTTTCCATTCCCGTTTTCTTCCAGAAACCGCGCGAACTTGATATAATAATTATAACCTCCGCGGGGGCCCAGCCACAATCCGAAATTAGAGGACAAACGGTGTGACAAATCCGAAGGGGTGGACAGTTCGTTCGGGAATTTGCTGTTGAACGACCAGAATTTGGCCTTGTTCTCTTCCTGCCACGGACCGTAAGCATTCCAACCGTCGTCCACCACATAAGAGTCAATCGGACGAACTCCGTTCTGCGTCAGTCCGCGTTCCACTTCACGGAAAGAGTCGAGGATATTGTTCTCGTTGATGTCGAGCATAAAGTCATACCATGAATTGTACTGGATACGGAAGTCGACCGGAACGGAAATATCATGGATATAACTGAAAAAGTCCGTCTGAATGACATCCATATCCGTACTGCGGGTGGCACCGGTCACTTCTTTCCAGGTGGTAAACGTCCCGCTGTCCGCCAGACGGCCTTCCGAAGCAAGCATCTCAAAGCTCTTTCCCGAATAATAGCGGATACGTACTTTCCGATCACCCTCAATCTCCGTCTCCGAAGCCGGAAATTCAAGTCCGAAGAACATGCCCTGTATGTACACTGGTTGCCCCAAAGAGATGTAATATCCGCTGACACCGCCCACTCCCTGTTCCATCACCGGATGCGTCCAGACAGCATATCCTTCGGGAAGGCTCATCGGCTCGAAATCAATATAATCCAGACGCGCCAGATGGCGTTGCGAATCGGGGACGGTAATCTCCAGATATTTCCTCATATAGTGCTTCCCTTCCTCCAATGTAAGAACCATGTCCACCTGCCAGTCCACCTCCTGATGGCGGAAGCCCTTATAATGGAAAACCAGCTTCTTGCCGTTCTTCCCTTCATCCGTGACCTGTACTCTCTGCAAGAAAAGATCAGAAGAATGAATATCCGCAACGACCGAATCCGCACTCAACGTACGGATGATAAAATCCTCCGAAATGGTTTCGGGAATAATACGGGAAACTTCCTTCCCCATACGCTTATTTTCAATCATGCACGTGCGGACTTTATCATTCTTCACCAGAAACTTGCGAGCGAGGAATTCATTGCCAATCTCCACAGTATCTGCTATATGATTGACATAAATCTCTTCCTTTACAGCTGCCCTCATGGAAAACAAACATCCTCCAAACAACATCAACAGCAAATATATTCGTTTAATCATACTATTTTTATTCTTTCATTTATCAAACCTTTAAAAATAATCCGCGCTTATACATCACCCTCAACAGGAGAAAGACAATCAGATAATTGGCGAAGGTAAGCCATACGGAGTAATAACCACCCAGATATTGTTCGAGCCCGTAACTGACCGAAGCGGCAACGCAACGGAAATTCACAACTTCGCCCAGCAGATACGCCGTAATGGAATTCATGCCATACACTTTCAGCCAGTTCAATCCCCGGGTATATCCTTTATAATCAATCCAGTAATAGAACAATGCCATCAGCAGAAAGCAATAGCCGCCGGAAAGCAGGGTCATGCTGCCTGTCCAGATACGTTTGATAACAGGCATCTGCAAACTCCACAGTAACGCCAGGCCAACAAGAGCAAGTCCGACAACTAGCAACGTCTGCACCACCCTTTTCCGATTTGCCTTGCCCTCTTTCATTATCTTTCCGGCAAACGCTCCGAGCATGACGGTCACTCCGAATGTCAGGCTGCTCCACATCCATGTATAGTTGTAGGATGGCGAGAAGCTCCAGGTTCCGTCCTCATTCCAGAAAACACCGTCACGGAATCGCCCTAAAACGCATCTGTCCACTTGTTCCGCAAAGTTCCCCGCCGGTGTGAAATCCCCCAAAAACGTCATCGGAACCCAGTAGACGAGAAGGAGTAGCAACGTTATCCCTACCTGCCACTTGAACGGGAAGTGCAACTGAATGACCGCAGCAATAAGATAACCGACAGCAATAGACTGCAATGTATTGGAATACAAATAAAGATGCGTGGCGTCCAGACCGAGCAGGTTTCCCTGAACAATCATTCCGAAGATAAACAGGAGAAAAACACGCTTCAGGATTCTCCGATACACAGGCCAATAACTTCCCGTAGTCCCTATATACTTCGATAGTGAGAACGGCATGGAAGCTCCCGTCATAAAGAGGAAAAGCGGCATTACCAAATCCCAGAAACGGAATCCCTCCCAAACCTCATGGTCAAACTGATAAAGTATGCTATCGAGAAATGACATATTCATCTGCCGTGCCAATGCCACGAATACAGGTTGAAAAAAGACCAGGAGAAATAAATCGAAACCTCTTAGAATATCCAATGAGGCAAGACGGATGGAATTGTTTTCCGGTAATTTGTTTTTCATAAGTATAGCTTTTGTATAAACTTGATTATCGTTTTATCCAATGTCGCTTTATTCATGTTTGTACCCTTTGCCTTATTCCAGTATCATTTCGTCAAAAAGGATTCTCGACACCTGTCCCGGCCGTACATGAGATGCCGGACAAACTCCCGGGCCTTTGGCTGTCACACGTACGTAACGCGCTTGTGTACCTCTCAGCTTCAACGGCAAGTTTTCTATAAAGTTTCCTTCACGAAAAATCTCTTCGGGCGTGAAACTCCGCATGGCAGCTTCGCAGAAACTAGAGTTGTCATCCGAAACTTCCACTTTCACGGACGACGGCTTATGGATAGCCATCCCATTGTTCGTGATGCAGCCCAATGTCAATGTGTTCAGCGTTTCCGGCTTCAGCAGGTCAATTGTAAAAGAGACGGAATCATTATCATTCCAAGTGCACCATTCGGAATCCGAATATTTCAAGCTTCCACGTATTCCGTTCGTCAGGAGCTTTACAGACGGACTGTCTCCCGATACAGGTTTGGCGGTAGCCAGGTTCCACCGGACAGGGAGTATCAATGTTTTTCCCATCTGCCTGCCTTGCGCAAAAGTAGCACTTTTCAGTGTAAGCGGCTCTTTTACAGGCACTATTTTTTCGTAGAGCGATGAAGTTGCCGTAGGCTCGCTTCCATCCGTCGTATAATGTATCTCCATGTCGGGGCGGATACATTCCAGTTTCACTTCGAGCATCCCGTCGTTTGGAGTGACCGTATGCTGGATGTTGTACATCGAACGGGCGTAGACGATACCTTTAGCTGTCAGATGTTCATTATAGACATCCAGTCCTTTCAGGAATGAAGTCCAATCCTTGCGTTCTTTCTTCGTCCATGCCACTTCCGCAAGGGCGGCCAGACGGGGAAAGAGCAGATAGTCCACATCTTCCGGTTTGTTGCAGAACTCCGTCCATAGGGATGCCTGTACGCCTATAAGTAAGGAAGCATATTCCGGTTTCCAGTCCGCCTGCACAGGTTCGTAATCGTAGACGTCCTTCAGTGTGTTATTGCCGAAATAGGTCTGGGGTTCAAACCATTGCGGGCCCTGATAGCGGATCAGGTACATGATGCGGGCAGGAGTCATAATGAACCGGTGTCCTTTTTCAGCAGCTTTCAAGGCAGCCGCGCCGAGTCCGCGCCAACCTTGAATAATAACGCCTTCGGGCAGGAAACTGCTGTTTGTCAGTTCGTCCCAACCTATCACTTCGCGTCCCTTGCTGCGTACATAGTCGCTCATCCGTTTCATGAAATAACCTTGCAGATCTTCTACGTCGGCAAGATGCTCTTTGTTCATGCGCTGCCGGCAAAGCGGGCATTTCTTCCAGAATCCTTTCTGCGCCTCATCTCCTCCCAAATGAATATATCGCGAGGGGAAGATTGCCATCACTTCGTCCAGAACATCTTGCAGAAATGTAAAGGCGCTGTCGTTTCCGGCACAGTAAATCACTCCCGAATTTCCTCCGCCCAAGCCCGGAATGACTCCAATGTAACTATTCACCACAGGGCAAGCCAGTTGCGGATAGGCAGCCAGTGCGGCGTTGCTGTGGGCGGGCATATCTATTTCGGGGATAACCTCTATCTGGCGGTCGGCAGCGTATGCCACCATTTCCTTGATGTCTTCCTGCGTATAGAATCCTCCGATAGGGGTCGGTTCTCCCGGTTCGGCGTTACGGCGGAAATAGAAAGGAACATCCATGCGGTTCACTCTCCATGCACCCACTTCCGTCAGGCGGGGATATTTCTTGATTTCTACCCGCCAGCCGTTATCATCCGTGAGGTGGAAATGAAGCGTATTGATTTTGAGCATGCCCATGCAGTCGATGATACGCAACACGTTCTCTTTGGGAATGAAGAAGCGGGCGGCATCCAGCATCAATGCCCGATAGCCGAAGCGCGGTTCATCCTGAATGGTTACCGCGGGAATGCTCCATTGGATATTCTCAACCCGACGGTTGCCTTCGACAGCCGACGGCAACAGCAGGCGGATGGTCTGCAATGCATAGAAAAAGCCTTTTATATCCGATGCTTTTACTTGTATCTGCTCCGGAGTAATCTCCAACTGGTAGGCTTCGCTTTTTAAAGAAGAGTCAGTCGTAAAACGGACATGACTCTTCTCACTGCTACCTATTGCCAACTGTGGGGTTATTCCCGAACTTCTCTTGAATAAGTTTATAAAGTTGCGGACGATGACAGCCTGCTCATGGTTCTCTACCGAAAACAAGGTTCGGGCGGAGAAGGTGAAGTTACCCTCGCCCGGCACGACCTGCACCGGACGGGGAACTATTGAAACAGGGGGTGATGTCAAGTTGTCCGCGCATGCACCCGATATGGATGCAAACAGCATACAAATGATTAAGATGTATTTCGTCATGGTTTGACAGTCAGTTTATTTATTAAAAAAATCGCAAGTACCTCTTTGCCCCTTTTTATTGAAGACTGAATAAGGCACTTGCGAAATTTGATTAAGGCAACTAAGAATTAATAAAACTTCGTTCCTGTATGCCTATTTCTACCTTGGTCATACTCTGCTACTGAAGATTTATTTATATAAGTACGAACCCAATCTATTTCCAAACGAGGAATAGCATTATTATCACGATCCCGTTCATAATTATCATAGCTTGCAAAACCAGAATCCCAGCCGGCATCAGGAGACCATACACCATTAACCTCAGTTCCACCTCCAAGCCCCCATTTATTAGGTGCTCCCATGGTAAGAATAAATTTCAACCCATTTAAGTTTTGTTCATCTGTAAAAGTCCAATAGCCTGCAGGACAATCAGCTTTTTTATAGCATACAGTCTCTTGCCCATTAATGCCCAGTGCGACTTCCGAATCAGAACGCCACTCAAACCAATAAATGTTCCATTCATTTATATTTATCGTATGATTTGCAGTTTGAGTTTTTTTATCGGTTCCTGAAATTCCCGTATGGAATGTCTGATGCGCTTTATTTCCTGTAACAGGACCTGTCGGATTTTCGAGAATATCAACTTCCGTGTAAGTATTATATTTACCCGACTCATCAGATATCAGCCAAATCCCCATGTTAAAGCCATTTTTCTCACCACGAAGCCGGGCACGAATTTCCATTCTGCAACCTTCTGATATTAACTGACTATTAGCTTTATATGTAGTATTAACTCCACATCCATAGAAAGCAGCAGTACCATAATCCCTATCTTTTCCTGCTGCCGGCCCTGTACCCTTCGACGGAACTTTCATTTCTATCATCTTCAGATATCCTTGATCGGTTATATTAGAGAATTGCACATTGACACAAGCCGCATGATTCTGTACAATCACCGTATTACGATCTGCCAAAAACAGAGGAACTTTATTACCCCATGAATTACCTGCACCATTAGTATTCCACATATCACCTGTATTTCCGAAACTATGGAATTCCCATGCATTGTAGAACTTCCAGCCTGCCGTAGCTAAATCTGTATTGGGATGCGGATCCAGTTCTTTCATTTCAACAACCTTATCATCTCCATATTGTGTCTTGGCTGCTGCCAACCTGCCACTTGAAGCAAATGCAATTCCCGGACGTTCGTAAACCCAACGCTCATCAAGAATCCCATCTCCCTTTTCAGCTTCGAGGTCCTTCATCGTAATTTCCAATGTTTCATTATCCAACGGATGAACTGCAGAAACGGTCGTAAAATTCAAAGTCAACGTTTCCGTTTTGGTAGGTTCCATATTGTGTTTAGTTTTAACTTTCACTTCTGCAGATTTTTCTCCTGCCTTTATCGTCAATGTGACGGGGGGTAACGTTACATAGAAATCTTTTTGCTCATCAGGTACAGTGATATGGATATCCATATCATCCGTGACCGGCACAGGAACTTCTGCCAAAATAGTAAACTCATCACCTTCGTCAATAACCCTGTCCGAATTATTTTTTATTGATACAACTGTGTAATGGAGATCAGAAATAACAATCGATTGAGTTGGATTAGTCACCGTATAGCCACGTACAAACGACATTACATTCACATACAACTTTTGTTTGGGCTTAATTCCACTTTCTGTAATCGGTAGTTTTATATCAAAAGAACTGACTCCCTTCGGGAAGGTAACCATTGAAGGAAATGCTTTAAAGGCTGTCTTTGATACATCTTTTTCTCCGTCCTTAGCAGTCAGATAAATATCAAAATCTTCGTTTGTCACACGTTCCGGATTCTTAGCGTCATTCACTTTCAAAGTAAGGGTAAGCTCTTCACCCATTACAAAGCTCTTGGCACTTGATTCCACTATTAAAGGTACAGTTTCCGGCAGTGGTTCTACCGCATCGTCCTCGCACCCTGCAAAACCTATTGAAAGCAGGCAAACAGGTAAAAATGTATATAGTATTCTTTTTATCATAATTGTGTAATTTATTAAATTGAGATACTTATTCGCTAACATCTCCCCAGCCCGGATTCTGTTTCAATTCATGGTTTAATTGCAGTTCATCCGGTGGTATCGGTAATAAATAATCCCGGTTCAGGTCGAAAAGGTAACCCTCAGGCAAATATTGCTGTAACGGATCCATCCACCCGTCGTTATCTTTCAATACCAATTCCAATGATTCGCGCCCTTTGGGTGAAAAGCTTTTGTAAAGGACACTCTCTTCGCCCAGATATGCACCCCTGCCACGACCGTTGATTCCTTTCAATGTTCCGGCTTCCGCCCAACGCATCAGATCGTCCAGACGGAATCCCTGAAGTGCCAGTTCCGAACGTCTTTCACGACGAATTTCCTGTATCAAGGGAGTAAGCCCGGTAAATGGGAAATTAGCATCTGCTTGCGGCTCTATCCATGTCACGCCTGCTCTTTCGCGCAAGGGTTTCAATGTTTTGTTCAATACATCGTCGCTCCATTTGTCCAATTCTGCCGCTGCTTCAGCATAACAAAGTAATCCTTCCGCATACCGGAACAGGATAATGCCAGTCTGCGTATTCCCTTCCACATAAGTAGTGTCAATACCTAATCTGATATGGAATCCGGTAACACTCTTGCTATTACCGTCGCCGTTCAAGTTAGGAGAGACAATATCTTTATTCTTTTCTTTCATTTCATCATCAGTGCCTGTCGCATCATAAGCCCTCACATTCATCGGCTTATTGGAAGAAGAACCTGCATTAGAGCGATATTTACATCCGGTATGCATTACTGTAACGAGAAGTCTCGCATCCCGTCCCTCAAATGTTTCATTAAAATCCTTGAACTTCTCGTCTTTGGGATTAATAAAAGTTCCATCGGCATTTAAATAGTTATCCACCAATGACTTTGACAGGCCGGACGGTCCCTGGCCATCTACTGCTCCTGAAGCGAGTAAACCACCCAAATTATGAAAGACACCATCAGCCACTGAATACTTTTTCCACAGAACAGCTTCCGGTATTTGAGAAAGATCTTCCTTATTAAATAAGTGTGCAAAAGCATCTTCGGTATTTACATACTCCTTATCAGTGTCTTTCGTATTCAATGTCAAGCCAGCAGTAAAAAGTTGCTGGTCTCCCCAGTTCAATACTTCCTGAAAAAATTCCGTAGAATTGTCTTCCGTTGCAAACTTAGTACCTTTGTGGTATTTCTCCCACGAACCTTCATAAAGCGCCACCCGCATAGCCAAAATAGTAGCGGCCTCCTTACTGATACGCAGTCCCTGATATTTACTACGCGTAAATAAATTTGCACGTGCTTCCGGAATTTCACCGATAGCGGCCTTCAAGTCATTCAATATAAAACGGGCAACATCCGCACGCTTGGACGCAGGTTTCTGTAAGCCGGCTACCGTAGCGTTTTCATCCCAAAAATCATCCATTATAGGTATATCTCCAAAACGGGTGAGCAGGTAGAAATGCCAATAAGCACGCAAAAAATAGGCTTCTCCTCTAAGCGAGAGTACTTCAGCAGTCTCAAGTCCTGCATCAACTTTATAATAGTGAAAGAAGTAGTTGACATTACGCAGGTTCTGATAGCCTTTTTCCCAATCGGTCGAGCCACTGAACTGATTATTCTCACCATTCAGGCGTCTGTCATATTTTTCAGCCAAAATGTTATCGCTGTTCACCTCTTCACCACGGACACTCATTCCATATTGCGTCGGAGCCGGCAATGAAGTATATAAAGCATTGATATAGTTCTCTACTTGTTCGCGACCAGCCAGGAAGCCTTCGTTTTCAGGCATTGTCAACGGTTGCCGATCCAAAAAGTCGGAACAAGCGGACAACACCAGCCCTATAAAAGCAGTCAGTATAATTATTTTCTTTTTCATGATGTTCCTCTCTAATTAAAATGTGATGTCAATTCCAAATACAAAGTTCCGGTTCAATGGGTAAACTCGCCCGTTACCATTTGCAGTCAGCGGTGAAGTAAGGGCGGGAGCAGAAGCATTACTACCTCCTACCCAACCATTCACCTGATTCAGTGTTTCAGGGTCAAACTGTTGCGGCAACTTGGAAATTGTAAACAGATTATCGCAAGTGAAATATACTTTCAAATTACTCAAGCCAATCTTTTCCACCAATTGTGGTTTGAAAGAATAAGAGACTGTCAAGTTCTTCAGACGCATATAAGCTGCATTGAGTAAATAACGAGTTGTATTATAGCCTATATTCACTTCTTTGTCTTTAGAATTATCTGTCAGGCGTGGTAAATATCCATCAGGATGCCATGCATTGAAATAATCAAGATGCTCTTTGAAGTAACAATTTCCTCCATACAGGTAAGTAGCACCTGCCATCGGGAATTGTCTCTTGGCTACTCCCTGGAAAAGAGCTGATATTCCAAATCCTTTATAGCCTGCATTCAGATTAATACCGAAAGAATATTTAGGGGTTGTATTACCGATTACTTTCAAATCACCATGATCCGCCAAAGTTCCTTTTCCCGGGTCTACCTTCCCGTCACCATTGGAGTCGATATATTTTACGTCACCGCGTTGCCACTGGTTGTCAGCTTTAAAGAAGCTAAGGTCTACCGTTCTCAAATATTCATCCACTTCACGGTTAGTCATGAAAAGATCATTAGCTTCATATCCCCAAATCTCACCGATGTCCATTCCCTCATAATACCCTCTGTTACGTGCCAGACCGGTATGGTTATTGAATATCAGTCCTTCAGGATTATTATACTTCGTGACTACTGCCTTGTAATTGGATATATTAAAACCGACACCATAACTGAATCCGCATTTCAATTGATCCTGCCAATTGACGGACAACTCCCAACCACGATTACGGAGAGTCGCATTATTTACTTTTGCACGGTCGTCTTTACTGATACCTCCGATAGCCGGAATTGCTTCAGCCGGACCAATCATATCATGCGTTGTACGCTGGTAAATATCAGCAGTTATTGTCAGACGGTTATCCAATAACAGCAGGTCAAGACCTAAATTGGCATTATCCACCTTCTCCCAGGTAATATAAGGACTGACCATTTTCGGAGTTTTGGCAATCATTCCTTTGGCAGGAGTGGCGTTTACTCCCGGCAGTAACCAAGCATTGGATGAGTTTGACACCAAATCCATCACTCCAAGATAATCATACAATCCGGCGCCATTCTGATTACCCAAGCGTCCGTAAGAAACACGCAACTTCAACTGGGAAAATGGAAGATTCCATGATTTGAAATAGTTTGTGCGAGCTATATCATAACCGGCAGAGAAGGAAGGAAAGAATCCCCAACGGTTTCCGGGAGCAAAACGGGAAGAACCGTCATAACGTCCACTGAATTCCAGAAAATATGTCTCCTGATAATTCCAGTTCAACTTGGCATACATACCCATTGTGGACCAATGAGTACGGTCTTCACCGGCAGACAATGTACCATTGGAGTTCGCAAATGAATAAATATCACTACCTAAAATTCCATCCTTATAAGTGAAACCATTGGAGTTTTCCTGCAACTCCATCTGAAAACCTGCCATAGCCTTGAAGTAGTGTTCTCCCCATGTATGGACGTAAGATGTCGATACATTCGGAGAAAGATAATAATTAAATGCATTACCGCGAGTATAAGAACCCCATTTGGAATTCTTCCATTCCATACCCGGATATACATATCCCTGCTTGGTACCTATGTCAACCTTTAACTCTCCATCAGGTTTTTCTACTGTAGGGTATCCACGTTTGAAACTGTTGTCTTCTACATCAAAACGTACTTTCATTTCCCCTACAATATCCCAACCCGGTAACGGGGTAATGGTAGCAGCAAAAGACATTGCATCGGATATGCGGTTCTGTACATAATGGGATTCTTTTAGATAACGGAACTCAGAAGCATCATTATATTCCGAATCAATCGGATAATGAGTAGGAGCATTTGGTATTGTTTGTCCAAGAGTTCCATAAAAGATGGTCTGGTTGGCCATCGGCCTTTTAAGGATACTCAATGTTATATTATTATTGAAATTGAACTTCAACCATTTATTGGCTATAATCTGGAATTTCGTATTTACATTATATTTGCTCAGGTTATCATCTACCTTGTCAAGTAAACCATCCTGATAAGTGTAACCCAAACCTACATAATAGTTGAACTTTTCCGAACCTCCGGTTACACTCAGGTTATGTGAATGACGAATAGCAGTATCTTTAAAATAATAATCAAACCAATCTGTATTCGCATATACCGCATCCATTGAAGAAGCCCAGTCTGTCCCGTTTTGATTGGGACCTATACCTGGAAATTCTGCTGAATAGGGGTTCTTCATGAATCCTTCCATCTTCTCTATAAGAGCGTCAGAAAATTTATGATTCACGCCATCATTATCATTCCGTTCGTTCACATATTTAGCAAACTCAAGAGAGTTCATCATCTCCGGCATATTGATAGGTGAACTAAAACCTACTGTGCCTCGATAAGAAACCCGTGTCTTTTCCTGCCGACCGCTTTTTGTAGTTACTAATACCACACCATAAGCGGCACGTGCACCATATACGGCAGCGGCAGAAGCGTCTTTCAATACACTAATTGTTTCGATATCATTTGGATTTACGTTCTGAAGGCTTTGTTCCACTCCGTCCACCAATACATAAGGCTCGCCCCCGTTACCATTAATAGAACCGACACCGCGGATATTGAACTTGATTTCCGCGCCTGTTTCACCACCAACGCCGTCAGGAGCTGCGTCGGTCACAAAATTCAGACCGGCTACATTACCTTGAAGGGCACTGGTCAAATCGGTTACAGGACGATTGACTATAGCATCGGAAGCTACAGTAGACACAGCAGCCGTAATGGTATTACGTTTCTGCTTGTCCATACCCACCACAACGACTTCATCAAGAAGTTTCGAGTCTTCCTTTAATATGAAACGATTACCTTCAAGTTTTGTCACTTTTACTTCGAGAGGAGAAAAACCGACATAAGAGATAGATAAGGTATTGCCGACTTTACCTTTGACAGAAAAGTTACCGTCAATATCGGTCAACGTACCTTCTTTTGCCCCTTTTACCATGACCGTAGCTCCAATAATGGTTTCCCCCTTATCATCCACCACTTGTCCTTTAATCATTTGTTGCTGCGCAAACGCTCCCGAAGGAAATAACAGGAGCATCATCAAAAGAACAACAAAGCAGCTTTGTTTCTTCATAAGCTTCTTTTTTTTCATAATACTACATTTAATAATAAAGATTCATATTTCTATTAGCGAACAAAATAAATCTCACAGGCATTAGATTTAAGAATGAAGAACCGGGATAACTTTTCCGACTAACATTCTTGTCACAAAGGTAGGGTAGCTTTTAAAAAGAGTTATTTTAAAAATAGCCATTAAATATTCACTTTTCACCAAATCAAACCATTTCATCGGGGGGAATGATTGTTTTTCAAAAAATTAGTTTAAAATCGGTACCATACTCTATAATATTACATTTCAGATGCAATAGGGTAATTATGGGAATATATATTGATGCATATATCTATGGAATAATCCATAAAATAGAAAAAGACGGACGATTTGTTTATTTTATACTCCGAGCCTTATCTATCGATTTGTTCGACACCGAGAAACGATGTGTTTCTCGGTGTCGAACACTTTGTTTCTCGGTGTGCAACAGGTCGTTGGTTTTAAAGGGAAAAAGATAAAAGATAAATATCTATATATCAATATATTACAGAATCATACTCTTCGTTTGGAATGTTTAAGAAATCTGTTTATCCATTTTAATAGGTTGAGTCATCTTTAACACTTATTTTATTACAATAATAATTACACATAACTGCTTTATCTTTTGTTCTTATGTTCTTCTGTCTAAAATATTTCCAGTCCACAGGTAAGCAACCATAAGCCCACGTGGTGAGTATATATGCCTACCAAGCTAAATATATAGATTTAGCGCATAAATTAGTTTATCATACAAAGTCTGGCAATCAGACAACTCTTTGTTGAAATAAGGGAATTACAGATATATTTTGCCTAAAATGAGAAATGACAGTATAAATTGAGCTTATTTCTGCATGACTTCCTCCACCCGTTCCAGTTCCCATCCGCGAAACTGCATCACAATACAATGCAACTCGGTTCCGTGCACCATCTGACGCACCTTAGCACCAACGGCATAACCTTTTATTTGCTCTACAGCTTCTTGCCATTGGGCTTCGGCTTTCGCTTCGGAATCCTTGGTGGAGAGGTATTTCAGTTCGATGATATAGCTGTGCTTCACGTCATAGCGTATCAAGTCAGGCATAAGAAACAGGTCACAATAACCGTGATTCAATTCTAGTTCCGGAGCTATCAGGTAATAGGCATTTGTACTCAGGTAAGCAGTAAAGAAGCCTTGCAAGTTGCGCTCGCCTTCGATGGAGCTTCGCACGGAAGAGTTTTCCTTGTAGGCATGAGCAATAAATTCCATCGTTTCACGCCAATGACCTTCGTAAGCCATTTCATAATACATCAAGCCAAGGTCATTCAGATTGATATGCCGGTTATCCTGATATTCTTCCAACAGAAATTCGTAATACTGCTTACGCACGTTATTATTGGGAATACTCAACACCAGATAGTTGCCCCGAGTAGCAGTGATGGTAAGCATACCGTAATAAAAGAGCAGACTGGGAAAAATCTCCGGCTTGGTGATATCAATAGCGGGAAAGGTAGTCGTCAATGTGGTGATAATCTGCCCCTCTTCGGTGATTTTGCGCAACACGCCTTTGCGATTACCGTCCAATTTGTCCAAACGGATGAGTTTCTTCATCTTGTTGTAGTCAGTACGGGTGTTGGGGTCTATCATCTCTTTGGGTGATTTGCCCAAATCCATATAGTTGCGCAAATAATAGAGCACCATGTCACAATTGAACATCTTCGGGTCACGTTCCAGACTTTCTTCGGCAAAACAATAATTGTCATACCACGGACGCATTTCCTCTATCATCGCACTTATATCCACATTGCCCGGCAACTGTCTGGCATCCTTATAGTATTGGAGCATCTCACGCACATCCGTTTCACTGAATCCCAGCATCATATTAAACTGGTGCTTGGTACTGATATTCCAACCGATATTAAATCCGCTAGTCAAGTCATCCAACGTCACGGGGCTGACACCGGTCATAAAGATGCGCTCAAACATACCTTTGAACTTCTTGAAGATTTCACGGTAAAAGCCGCTAGCATGGGTCAGCGCATGATAGACTTCCTTGCCCTGCTCATTCAACACCACATTGGTGAAGTTATCATATTCATCAATGATAAGATAAAGATGCGCTCCGGTTTCAGCCGCATGAAGATTCAGATAATTCAGTTTACTTACAAAATCGGGCTGTGCTTTCATCTCCTGAGCAAATCCCGGAAAATAATAAGATTCATAGGACATACCGAACAAATCCATGACCATACAGCAGTAACGGTCGAAGTTCTCGGCCAACGTACCACTACCACCGCTGGCACGGGAAAAGTCAAGAAAGAGTATCTGGAAAGTCCCTTGCAGCCGTGTAGGGCGACTGCCTATCCATAGATTGCCGAAGCGTTTATCAAACTTTTCTCTTTGAGCGATGTCATAATAAGCCCGGAGCATACTCAGAAAGATGCTCTTGCCGAAGCGGCGGGGACGGATAAAGAACAAATTACTGGGTTGCTCTTCCAACAAAGGCAGATAGATCGTTTTATCCACGTAATATTGGTTCTGCTCCACCACTTCCACAAAGTTGGAAACTCCATAAGGGATTCTTTTTACTTCTTCCATGATTTGTTCCTTTCTTTAGTTCTCATATCTATGAGGATAATACAAAAGTAGCATATTTCAGCAGAAAGAACAAAGAAAGGGAAAGAAAGTTGAAAGATTGCCGCATTGAAGTGACAGACATAAATCCTTTTATTTTTTCATGCTATTAGCCGGATGAGATTTATAGCAGAAACTGTTTAGGTAATAACTGTCATAAAGAAAGTTGCATTATTGAAACAAAGCGGGCTGCCACAGGAAATGGATTCATCATCGTTGCTTTCTTACGGACCTTATCTATAAACATGTTCATTTTGGTCGATATTACAATGAGGTCCTTATGCCCTTCGTCATACAGTTTCTCATTAGAAACATCTTACTACCTACACAAAGAAGCACTTTTGGTGATTTTTAAAAGCTTATTGGTTATAATCGAAAGCAGGCCGTTCGCTGAAATCCTAAAAAAACAATACCTTTGCACATCACATTCCTTATAAATAATACATCTTATGAAGAAACTCTGCTTCCTTATTTTTTGCACTCTCTTTTCACTCACTGCATCATCAATAGAAACGGTGGATTATACACAAGGACTTTCCATATGGTTCGACACTCCCAACAATCTCGACGGACAAGCTGTCTGGCTACGCGCTTCGGGCACAGGGGCGAATCCGGACAAGACATGGGAAAGCCGTTCGCTACCCATCGGGAATGGTAGTCTGGGAGCAAATATCATGGGCTCCATATCCGCGGAACGAATCACACTGAATGAAAAGACGCTTTGGAAAGGTGGACCGAATACTGCCAAAGGCGCCGAATATTATTGGAATGTAAACAAACAGTCGGCAGGTGTATTGAAAGAAATACGACAGGCTTTTCTGGACGGAGATTCCCAAAAGGCGGGGTATCTCACACAAGAAAACTTCAACGGGCTGGGAGCTTATGAAGAAAAAGACGAGACTCCGTTCCGCTTCGGTGCTTTTACCACGATGGGAGAACTTTATGTGGAAACCGGACTCAGCGAAATCAACATGAGCAGTTACCGCCGCATCCTGTCATTGGATTCGGCTATGGCCGTGGTGCAATTCGATAAGGACGGGATACGGTATCAACGAAAATATTTCATATCCTATCCGGACAGTGTCATGGTCATGAAGTTTACTGCCGACAAAGGCGGAAAACAGAATCTTGTGCTTAGCTATTGTCCCAACAACGAAGCAAAAAGCCATCTGGAAGCAGATGGAAACGACGGATTAGTATATACCGGAGTTCTCAATAACAACGGAATGAAATTCGCTTTCCGAATCAAAGCTATCCACAAAGGGGGAACACTGAAAGCAGAAAACGACCGGATTATTGTGAAGGATGCTGACGAAGTGGTATTCCTGCTTACGGCAGACACCGATTATAAGATGAACTTTGCCCCGGACTTCAAAGACCCGAAAGCCTACGTCGGCAACGACCCGTCACAAACGACTCTGGCTATGATGAACAATGTCCTGAAAAAAGGTTATGACGAGCTTTATCGTAATCACGAAGCCGATTATACCGCACTGTTCAATCGGGTACGTTTTGAAATTAATCAGGAAATCGGCAGTCCCAACCTGCCGACCTACAAACGACTGGCTAACTATAAGAAAGGTACGCCGGACTATCAGCTCGAACAATTATACTATCAGTTCGGACGTTACCTGCTCATAGCCAGTTCACGCCCCGGCAATATGCCCGCCAACCTGCAAGGATTGTGGCACAACAATACCGACGGCCCGTGGCGGGTAGATTACCACAATAATATCAACATTCAAATGAACTACTGGCCTGCGTGCCCCACCAATCTTCCGGAATGTACATGGCCTTTGATAGACTTTATACGTAGTCTGGTAAAACCTGGCGAGAAAACAGCGCAAGCCTATTTCAACGCCCGCGGGTGGACAGCGTCCATCTCTGCCAATATCTTCGGATTCACAGCTCCCTTATCCAGCAAATCTATGGCATGGAACCTGAATCCTACTGCCGGTCCGTGGCTGGCAACGCATATATGGGAGTATTATGATTATACGCGTGACACGAAATTCTTAAAGGAAATCGGCTACGACCTTATCAAAAGCAGCGCACAGTTTGCGGTAGACCACTTGTGGCACAAGCCCGACGGGACTTACACCGCCGCGCCTTCCACCTCTCCCGAACACGGTCCGGTGGACGAGGGAGTCACTTTCGCGCATGCCGTAGTACGTGAAATATTACTGGACGCTATCCAGGCAAGCAAGGTACTCGGAACGGACGCCAAAGAGCGCAAGCAATGGGAAAACGTATTGACCAAACTCGTTCCGTACCGCATAGGACGCTACGGCCAGTTACTGGAATGGTCTACCGACATAGACGATCCGAAAGATGAACACCGGCACGTCAACCACCTGTTCGGATTGCATCCGGGACATACCATCTCTCCCGTGACTACCCCCGAACTTGCACAGGCAGCCAAAGTGGTACTGGAACATCGCGGAGACGGCGCTACCGGCTGGAGCATGGGTTGGAAACTCAACCAATGGGCACGACTGCAAGACGGAAACCATGCGTATAAACTGTACGGCAATTTGTTGAAAAACGGTACGTTGGATAACCTCTGGGATACCCATACGCCTTTCCAGATAGACGGAAACTTCGGTGGTACGGCAGGAATAACCGAGATGTTATTGCAAAGCCACATGGGATTCATCCAACTTCTTCCCGCTTTGCCGGATGCCTGGGCAAACGGCTCGATAAGCGGAATCTGCGCCAAAGGGAATTTTGAGGTTTCTGTCTCCTGGAAAGAGGGACAACTGGAGAAAGCTATCATTCATTCCAAATCCGGGGTTCCCTGCAACGTAAGATACGGAGACATGACGCTCAAGTTCAAGACCGTAAAAGAGAAGAAATACGAAATCACTTTAAAAGGAGACAGGTTGACCGTTCTATAAAGAAAGCATCTGTCATCACAAACAAACCTGCTTCACATGAAAACAAAATACGCTGTTCTGTCAAGCCTTTTCTTTATCATACAGTTAGTCGGTGTTCTCCCTCTCCGGGCAGAACACTATTACTTTAAACAAATCTCTCTGAAAGAAGGGCTGCCGTCCAACGTGCGCTGTATTCTCCGGGATGAGCAAGGTTTCGTATGGATAGGCACCAAATCGGGACTGGGAAAGTTCGACGGGCACGAACTGAAAAGATACAAACACCAGGCAAACGACCCGAACTCGCTTCTCCACAACCTGATTTATCAGATTGCCGAAGACAAGCAACACAATATCTGGGTACTGACTGAAAAAGGTATTGCCCGCTACCAGCAGCAGAGCAACGACTTCACGTTCCCCACGGACGAGGACGGGAAAAATATCACCGCCTATTCTTTCTGCCTTGTCCCGGACGGAATCCTCTTCGGCGGCAAGGACAGGATTTACAAATATAGTTATGACGATTCTTCTCTCCGGCTTCTGCAATATTTCAACGCCAACTCTTTTAAAATCAACGCTCTCAGTATGTGGGATTCAAAGACGTTGCTCTGTTGCAGCCGTTGGACAGGCATATACCTCGTAGATCTGCATACCGGAGAGCACAGACGCCCCCCTTTCGACTGCGGGCCGGAAATTACCACCATGATGACCGACAGCCGGAAAAGAATATGGATTGCTCCTTACAGCGGCGGACTTCGTTGCTACTCATACGACGGCAAACTACTGGCTTCGTACTCCACCCGCAACTCCGCCCTCAGTAACGACATCGTCCTAAGCCTCGCCGAAAGGGAAGGGCAACTGTGGATAGGAACGGACGGCGGCGGAATCAATATCCTCACCCCCGAAACCGGGGAAATCTTCCAACTGGAATATATCCCGGGACGTGAAAACTACTCTCTCCCCGCCAACTCTATTCTCTGCCTGCACAACGACCACAACAACAATATATGGGCAGGAAGCACCTGCAACGGATTGATCAGCATCCGGGAAGTGTTCATGAAAACCTACACCGACGTAGTCCCCGGAAACGACCGCGGACTAAGCAACAGCACCGTGCGAAGCCTTTACCGCCAATCGCCCGACAGTATCTGGATTGGTACGGACGGCGGCGGTATCAACCTCTTTAACCCGCGTACCGAGAAATTCACCCATTATCTTTCTACCTGGAACGATAAAATAGCGTTTATCAGCGGATTCACTCCCGGAAAACTACTGATTTCCCTTTTCTCCAAAGGAGTATTTGTATTCAATCCCGCAACCGGGGAGAAACAACCTTTTACCATTGTCGACAAAGAAACAACGACGCAACTTTGCAACCGGGGAAAATCGGTCAACTTATATCAGAACACCCCTAACACCGTGTTATTACTGGGCGACCATGTCTACCAGTATCACCTGAAAGAAAAGAAATTCGACAAGGTCACCGGAGAAGAAGGGAAAAGTATTGTCGGCACGCTCGTCCCCTTCAAGCACGAGAACAATCGGACTTATATCAACGACTTCAAACATATCTACGAACTGCATGACGGGGATTCCTTGCTGAAAACAACCTTCGAATGTTATCAGGATACCGTAATCAGTTCGGCGTCACACGACGAGCACGGCGATTTCTGGATAGGAAGCAATTTCGGCCTTATCCACTACAACCCCGTTTCCCAAAAGCAGACGCACATCCCTACCAACCTGTTTACCGAAGTCAACATGGTGCAATGCGACCAGAGGGGCAAAGTATGGATAGGTGCGGATAATCTGCTTTTCGCCTGGCTCATACAGGAACAGAAGTTTGTTCTCTTCGGAGAGTCGAACGGAGCTATCCAAAACGAATATCTGCCCAACGCCCGGTTGGTAAACAATGAGGGGGATGTCTATATCGGCGGTGTAAAGGGTATGCTGCGCATTGACGGCCAGTTGCTGCTGAATACATCGGAAATGCCGGAACTGCAACTGTTGGATATTATCATCAACGGTGAGCCTGCACAGAACAAGCTATATAGTCATCCGGCAGCAATCTCTGTCCCATGGGACAGCAATATCACTATCCGAATCATGTCGAAAGAAGAGGATATCTTCCGCAAGAAAGTCTACCGCTACCGGATAGAAGGGCTGAACGACCAGTATATCGAATCGTACCAGCCGGAATTGGTAATCCGGTCATTGCCGCCGGGCAATTACAAAATTATGGCTTCATGCACAGCGAAAGACGGCAGTTGGATTCCCAACCAGAAAATACTGGAACTAACCGTACTCCCACCGTGGTATCGCACGTGGTGGTTCATTCTTGGTTGTGCCATTCTCATTGCCACCATAATCATCGAAACTTTCCGCAGAACATTGAAGCGTAATCAGGAAAAACTGAAATGGGCGATGAAAGAGCATGAGAAACAGATGTACGAGGAAAAGGTACGTTTTCTTATCAATATCAGCCACGAACTACGGACTCCGCTGACGCTTATTCATGCGCCACTCAATCAGATTTTGAAGTCGCTCTCTTCCGGAGACAGCCAATATCTGCCGTTAAAAGCCATCTACCGGCAGGCACAACGGATGAAGAACTTGATTAATATGGTACTCGACGTACGGAAAATGGAAGTAGGGGAGAGTAAACTGCAAATTCAGCCTCATCCACTCAATCAATGGATTGAACACGTTTCGCAGGATTTTATCAGTGAGGGGGAAGCAAAGAATGTGCATATCCGCTATCAGCTCGACCCACGGATAGAGAAAGTCAGTTTCGATAAGGACAAATGCGAGATTATCTTAAGTAACCTGCTTATCAATGCCTTGAAACACAGTCCGCAGGACACGGAAATAACGATTGCTTCGGAACTGCTGCCTGAAGAAAACCGGGTGCGTATCTCCGTCATCGACCAAGGATGCGGACTGAAGCAAGTGGATACGCACAAGCTCTTTACCCGATTCTACCAGGGAACAGGAGAACAGAGCGGAACAGGAGTCGGCTTGTCCTACTCCAAGATTCTGGTGGAACTACACGGCGGCTCTATCGGGGCACAGGATAATGAAGAAACCGGAGCCAGCTTTTTCTTTGAGTTGCCGTTGAGGCAGGAACTGGAAGAAATCATCTGCGAGCCAAAAGCTTATCTGAACGAGTTGATGATGGATGAAAACAGCGGGCTGCCATCCGTAAAAGAAGTATTCGATACCACTCCATACACTATTCTCGTAGTGGATGACAATCCGGATATGACAGACTTTCTGAAAAGAACGTTCGAAGGATACTTCAAACGGATAATTATCGCCGGAGACGGGGTGGAAGCCCTTCAACTGGTCAGAAGCCATGTCCCTGATATTATAGTCAGTGACGTGATGATGCCCCGGATGAACGGCTACGAGCTTTGCAAAACGATTAAAGAGGATATTGCCATCAGCCATATCCCTGTTATCCTGCTGACTGCCAAGGATGACAAGCAAAGCCTGATAAGCGGCTATAAGAATGGAGCGGACGGATATTTAAGCAAACCTTTCGAAGTGGAAATGCTAATGGAACTTATCCGCAACCGGTTGAAAAACCGGGAATATACCAAGAAAAGGTATCTGAATGCAGGATTAATCCCCACACCGGAAGAAAGTACAATCAGCCTGACAGACGAAACATTCCTGATTAAACTGAATAGTATCATCCAGGAAAATATAGATAATACCAACCTGGGCATCCAGTTTATCTGCCAGGAAGTAGGATTGGGGCGTTCTTCGCTTTATAACAAGCTGAAAGCACTTACAGGCATGGGAGCGAACGAATATATCAGTAAGCTCCGTATAGAAAAAGCTATTACATTGATATCCGGCACGGATATGCCCTTCTCTGAAATTGCAGAGAAAACCGGATTTACCACTCCGAGTTATTTCAGTACGACATTCAAGCAATATACGGGAGAGACGCCCAGTCAATATAAAGAAAGGAAAAAGAAAGGTCTGACTGATCAATAATAATACCATCATTATTCTTTCTTTATGCTGGCTGAAGTTTCCGGCTGCAAGCCAATGCACCGTATATTGACCGATTACAAAACGGGCTGCCACAGAATCACTTCTCCGGCAGCCCTTCTTTCATTAAATTAGAAAACAGAGAGTATGATACAGTTTATTCCTGACCTCCCCCTAAAGCACGGTATAGGTTAATTAAACTTTGTATTTCAGTAAAATGATTGGCCGTCTGCGATAGTTGCGCACTAAGCAATGACTGCCGGGAGGTAAGGACTTCCAGATAGGTTGTATTACCATGCTCCATCAACAGAGTAGTGCTTCGCAGAGCCGTTTGCAGGGAAGTGATCTGTTTATCCAGCAAGATTCTTTTTCCCTGACTGGTTTGATAGGCAATCAACGCATCATTCACCTCACTACCGGCATTGAGCAACGTTTGCTGAAAGCCGAGCGCTGCTTCTTCCTGTTGCGCACGGGCAATGCGGTATTGTGCCACCACCTGCCCTCTGTTAAAGAGCGGCTGCGTAAGCGAACCTACCGCTGACGCGAGAAACTTGCCCGGATTGATAATCATCGCCCCGGCAGAGTTTGTCCATCCGGCACTCCCGCTCAAAGTGATGGAAGGATAGAAAGCCGAACGTGCCGCATTGGTGCCATAGAACGCCGCTTCCAGCGTCCGTTCTGCCGAGCGGACATCCGGACGGGAAGAAAGCATCCGTACAGGAATCCCTATCGAGAAGTCGGCAGGAAACTGTTGCTTTGCCAATACACCACGCTCATAGTTGCGTGGCGTCTCCGCCAATAATAAGGCAAGACTGTTCTCCACCTGATTGATCTGCTGCTGCAAATCGAGAACCGAACCCTGCACCTGATAATAGGCCGCCTCCATCTGCGACACAGCGGATTCGTTCGCCAGTCCGGCATTCATCAGAGCGCGGGTGGAGGCCACGGTTTCTTTCCATGCCGTCTCCGTCTGACGGGAAAGGTCGAGTTGCTCATCCAGCATCAGCAGGGTATAGTAAGTATTGGCTATGCCTGTCATCAACTGGGTACGGACAGCCTGACGATAATCCTCGCTTTGAGCATAAAGTGCTTTCGCCTGTTTTTTGGCATTGCGCATACGACCGAATACGTCCAGTTCCCAACTGGCAGTAACGGGCAATGAATAAGCCTGCGTAGCCTTGTGTGTATCAAAACTGCTCACCGTTCCCTGCGGGGAAAGGGCAAAAGCAGGCAGAAAAGCAAGTTTGGCAGACATCAGTGCCGCCTGTGCCTGTTCCACACGAAGCTGGGCGGACTGATAGTCGGTATTAGTCTGTAATCCCACTTCGATGAGGGATTGCAGATAAGGATCGGTGAAAAGTTCCCGCCAGTCCATATTACCCAGACTGGCAGTGTCCTCGGCCACCACTTCCTCCCCATAAAGATGGTCGGGGACGATAGTGGCGGGTTTGTATTTGGTATAGATGCCACAACCGCTCAACGACAGACTGATGGCAACTAATGTGATGATATTCTTCTTCATTCTTTCTTTCATTTAGTTACGTTCGCGTTCAACTTCACTCTTTTCTTTCTCTAAAAGCACCTGTACGTCTGCTTCCTCCTCCATCGGTTTGCGGATTTTTTCCTGCAAAAATTCAAAGATGATGTAGAAAACCGGAACGACAAAGAGCAATGCCAGTGTCCCGACAACCATACCGCCTACTACACCCGTACCCAGCGAACTGTTACCGTTGGCACCTGCACCGGAAGAGAACATCAGTGGAAGCATACCGAAAATCATCGTCAATACCGTCATCAGGATAGGACGCAAGCGGACTTGTGCGGCAGAGTAAGCAGATTCCACGATACCCATTCCTTTGCGACGGCGCTCTATGGCGTACTCTGTAATCAGAATTGCTGTCTTAGCCAACAAACCGATTAACATAATCACCCCTGTCTGCAGATAGATATTATTCTCCAATCCAAGGAATTTGGCGAAAAGGAACGAACCCATCAGTCCGAACGGCACAGAGAAGATAACGGCAAACGGCACGAGGAAACTCTCGTAAAGACAGGCCAGAATCAGATAGATCAGGAAGACACAAATCGCATAGATAAAGACTGTCTGTGCACCACCGCTACTTGCTTCTTCGCGTGCCATACCACCATATTCGTATCCGTAGCCTGCCGGCAAAGATTGTGCGGCTACTTCTTCAATGACTTTCTGCACCTCACCGGAAGAGTAACCGTCGGCAGGATTCACATTGGCAGTGATGGTACTGTAAAGATTGAAACGGTTGGCCGTTTCCGGTCCCAGCACTTGCTTCAGCGTTACGAACTGGCTTACCGGAGCCATCTCCGTGCCATTGCGTACAAACATATTGTTCAATGCCTGTTCGTCGAGACGATATTCAGGTGAAGCCTGCATCATCACACGATATACTTTACCATACTGATTGTAGTTGGAAATATACGCACCACCGCAATAGCTCCCCACTGCATCGAGCACCGCACTTGGCGAAATACCCGCACGCTTACATTTGGCAGCATCCACTTCCACCGATATCTGCGGGAAGTTGATAGCATAAGAGGTATAAGCCATTGCTACCTCCGGACGCTGGTTCAAAGCACCGAGGAACTGTATAGCCGCTTCATAGAACGTAGCCAAATCTCCACCCGTCATGTCCTGAAGGTTCAGTTCGAGGGAGTTACCCATACCGTAACCCGGAATCATGGCAGGCTGGAAGCTGAATACTTGCGCTTCCTTTAAAGATTGGAATTGTGCATTGAGGCGGGAAACCACGGCATCCGAGCTATGTTCCTTACCTTTTCGTTCACTCCAGTCCTTCAAGCGGATAATGATTGTACCGTAAGAAGTTCCCTGCCCGGATATAAGTCCATACCCTGCCACGCGGGCATAGTGTTCTATTTCAGGTGTATCTTTCAGGATATTTTCCAAACGGTCCATCACCTTCGTTGTTTCTTCGAGCGTGCTTCCCGGTGAAATGCTGACATTCACCATGATAACACCCTGATCCTCCTGCGGCACAAGTCCCGTCTTGGTGGTACTCATCAGATAAACCAACAGGGCAACGGCAACTGCCAACGAAGTCCATACCATCCAACGATGGCGGATGAAGAACATCACACCTCTCTTATATTTACCCAGTACGGCATTGAACGAAGCATTATACGCAGCGCGTACCCGTCCGTTAATACTCTTAGCGCTCTTGGTTCCGTCCGACGGACGCATCATGATGGCGCACAAAGCAGGACAAAGCGTCAAGGCCGAAATCATGGAGATACCTACGGCAGTTGCCATTGTGATACCGAACTGTGTATAGAACACGCCCGAAGTTCCTCCCATAAATGTAACGGGAATAAACACAGCCATAAACACACAGGTACAGGAAACGATAGCCATCGTCACATCGCCCATTGCATCTTTAGTGGCAAGATAAGGCGACTTATACCCGGCATCAAACTTGGACTGCACCGCTTCCACCACCACAATAGCATCATCCACCACCGTACCGATGGCAAGCACCAAGGCAAACAGCGTCAGGATATTCAGACTGAATCCCGCAGCCACCAGACAGGCAAACGTACCTACCAATGATACGATAATGGAGATGGAAGGGATAAGAGTGCTTTTAAGATCCTGCAAGAAGAAATATACCACAAGGATTACCAGGATGATGGCAATAATCAGTGTCTCCACCACATTGTGTATGGAAGCGAAAAGGAAGTCGTTCGAACTCATCATGGTGACAAACTCCGTTCCTTCCGGCAGATTTTTCTCCATCCGCTCTATCTGCGCGGTAATCTCTTTATTAACAGCGGTAGCATTGGAACCGGCTGTCTGGAAAATCATATAGAGAACGGCAGGCTGACTGTCCATCTCACTACGGAAACTATATGTCATAGTGCCCAGCTCTACTTCCGCCACATCTTTCAAGCGGAGTATCGATCCGTCCTCACGCGAACGGACAACCGTATTCTGAAATTCCTCCACGCTCTTCAGGCGTCCGCGATATTTCATCGTAAACTGGAAAACGTTCTGCGAACTCTCACCCAGCGAACCGGTAGGAGCTTCAATATTCTGCTCACCCAGTACAGCGGTGATGTCCGACGGTACCAGCCCGTATTGTGCCATCCGTTCCGGTTTCAGCCAGATACGCATACTATACGTATCACCCAGCTCCATGACGTCTCCCACTCCCTCAATACGTTTTATCTGGGGAATAACATTGATGTCCAAGTAATTGGCCAGGAAAGTCTGGTCATAACGGCCATCAGTGCAGACCAAAGCACCGATCTGCAAGAAACTGGTCTGGCGCTTCATCGTGCTTACACCGACTTTCGTCACTTCGGCCGGAAGTAATCCCTGCGCCTTAGCTACACGGTTCTGTACGTTGACTGCTGCCATATCGGGGTCTGTGCCCTGTTTGAAGTAAACCTGAATAATAGCCAAACCTGCATTGGAGGCACTCGAACTGATATACATCATGTCTTCCACACCGTTGATACTCTCTTCCAGGGGCATGATGACACTGTTCATCACTGCCTCGGCATCAGCACCGGTATAGCTGGCAGTCACATATACCGTCGGAGGTGCAATATCGGGATATTGCTCCACGGGCAACGTGAAGAGTGAAATAAGCCCGATAGCCAGAATCAATACGGAAATGGAGATTGCCATCACCGGCCTCTTTATAAACATATTTCCTTTCATAATCAGTCTCCTTCTTATTTAACTTGCGTGCCTTCGCGCACCAGTCCGGCGCCTTCCGATACAATTTCATCACCGGCTTTCAGTCCGCTCAACACTACATATTCGCGTCCGTCATTGATACCGGCCACAGTTATCAGGGTAGAGACAGCCTTACCGTCCACTACCTTATATACAATAGTCTTGTCCTGCATCCGCACGGTAGCCGTCTGCGGAATGGCAATACAGTCTTTATAGATACTCGGCACTACTACCGTGCCCGATGCTCCGCTATGAAGCAACCGTGATTCGTTGGGGAACACCACACGTGCTACGACAGTACCCGTCTGGCGGTCGATGACTCCGCTGATGGATTCAATGACACCTTTCTTATCATAAACCGAATTGTCGTTCAAGTGCAATTCCACTTCCGGCATATTCTTCAATGCCTCATCCATATCACCATACTGGCGGGTAAGGGCAAGCAACTGATTCTCGGTCATGGAAAAATAGACATACATATCCGAGTTGTCGCTGACTGTGGTAAGCGGATAAGGCATATTAGCACCTACCAATGCACCCACGCGATAAGGCAATGCGCCTACTACTCCGTCACTGGGACTTTTCACCTCGGTATAAGAAAGGTTGTTGCGGGCACTGATTTCCTGGGCTTCGGCCTGTGAGAGTTGTGCCTTGGCAGTGAGATAAGTGTTCTCGGCTGTTTTCAGACTAAATTCGGAAACAACTTTCTGTGCATACAGTTCTTTGTTGCTCTTGTAAGTCAGTTCGGCGGTACCCAGCCCGGCACGTGCTGCTTCTACATTGGCAGTGGCAGTTTTCAGTGCAGCCTTGTAAGGAACCTGGTCGATAACGAAGAGTAATTGTCCCCGGCGTACTTTCTGTCCTTCGGTCACACAGAGTTTCTCAATCGTTCCCGACACCTGTGGATAAATATCAATATCCTGTCGCCCACGTATGCTCGCCGAATAGGAAGAAGAAAATTCCTTATCCACCGCTTCTATCTGCATTACTGCATAAGAAGAAGATTTCACTCCCGCATCCGATGCCTGCTTGCAAGATGCCATCCACACTGTACAACCGACAATCCCTATCAGCCGTATCCATTTTTTGCTTACTGTAATCATACTTTCTCTTTTGATCTTTTGTTAAATCCTGGACAAAAGTAGGAGAAAAGAACAAGGCAACAGTGACCAATTTCCCTCCATAAATGTCCCATTCTCGCCATTTACGTTTATTACAGCTAACTATTTGGCAATAAACGACATATCAAACAAATCTGAAGAAGTATGGGACATTCTGTTTTCCCGATTATTCACCAACTTTGCAAAAAGTAAAAAAGGAAAGAACATGGAAAAAGAGAACATTATTACGGTGGATATAGAGGATTTTAAGGACAGTCAGCACGTCCTTGATTATATAGATGATGACTTTGCGATAGTCAACAGTCTGGAGGGGACTCCTTATAGTAATGATACAATCAAACTGAATTGTTTTCTCATCGCGGTTTGCATAGAAGGGTGCATCCAGCTGGACGTCAACTACCGGACCTACAAGTTGCAGGCAGGCGAGCTGCTGCTCGGTCTGCCCAACACGATTATCAGTCATACGATGCTTAGTCCTAAATATAAAGTCAGGCTTGCCGGATTCTCTACCCGTTTCCTGCAACGTATTATTAAAATGGAAAAGGAAACGTGGAATACTGCCATTCATATCCACAACAATCCGGTGAAGTCGGTTGGCAACGGGGAGGATCAAACAGTCTTCGGATTCTATCGGGATTTAATTATAGCCAAGATAAACGATGAACCTCATCGCTACCACAAAGAAGTGATACAACATCTCTTCTCCGCTATCTTTTGCGAAATGATGGGGCAGCTTCATAAGGAAATCGAAGCTTCCGGCAACATGGAAGGTTCGAAAGAAGGCATCAAACAGGTGAATTACATTTTGCGGAAGTTCATGGAACTATTATCGAAGGACAAGGGTATGCACCGTTCGGTGAGTTATTTTGCCAACGAGCTTTGTTATACTCCGAAGCATTTCTCGAAAGTCATCAAGCAGGCATATGGCAGGACTCCGTTGGATTTGATTAACGAAACTACCGTGGAGCATATCAAATACCGATTAAAACGTTCGGAAAAGTCTATCAAGGAAATTGCGGAAGAGTTCAACTTCCCCAATCAGTCCTTTTTCGGGAAATACGTAAAAGCGCATTTGGGAACATCACCGGCCAATTATCGGAACAGAAAAGAAGAATGACAAAAAGAACAGATTCTTATGTTAGACAAATCTTTTTGGGGATCTTGTTCATCTTAATATAAAAAAAGAGTAATAATGTGCACATTATTACTCAATAACACTAAGATAGCTCCCGACTCTTGACTTATACATAAGTCTATATTGCTTTTTCAATTCTTTAGAGAGAAAAGAATGTTCAATCAGTTGATCAGTCAATTCATATATCTTACTATATTTTTCGAGACAAGAGTTTACCAAACGCTCGGGTAGACCTATTTTTAAGCCAAAGTGATAAAAAGTCTTCCCAGTAACCGCTGATGCACCACCGAAATAATCCGGTTCAGGATTAACAAACAAACCTTTGCTCATGGCAAAGATACCATCGTTTATATGGAGATGAGTATTCAATAAATCGTAAGCAGGAGATAGGCGGAATCTTCCTTTCTTCTCTTCCAATAAAGAAAAGTTCTTTAAATGGGCATCGCCGTTAGAATAGACAAAGTTGAACAAGATAAGTTCAAAAAAACGCAATTTATCCACTTGGGGGACAGAGCTGTATTTATCTATAATTCTTGCAAACTCTTCATAGGCCAGATTGTCATATTTATAATCGGAACCTCCATTTTTCCTGGTAAGCCCGGCTAAAGAAGCAAAATCCTCCTTTTGTAACTTTCCTTTCTCCGACAAATCAAAACGTCGTACAAAATAAGCAGGGGTTCCGTCCTGAAAAAAGCATAATCCATTAGGAGCTGTCGGAATCCCATATACTTGCGCAGCTATCTGCATTGTCAAATGTTCGTTAGCAGGACAAAACTCCTTGTTACGGAGATTATTGGGAACAGGCTTTAATATGAATTCGCCCTGTTCTCCCTCTTTGGTCAATCGCAATATCCCGTCATCGGCAACTAAAGAATACTTAATCTGGACTCCAGAAACGGATATGCGTTTGCTATTGTTATTGAAGAGATCAATACCGACATTATCGTCAAAATGCCTGTAAGGTAATTCACAAGATATATTTTTCCCATCAGAAAGCTGCTTCAAGGCTTTGGGTGAATATCCGCTTTCTCCACCAGTCTCCCGTAAAAGTGAGGGACAAATATGAATATCAGTTCCCATTATCACATTTTTTTAATTGTTATTGCTCCGATTGTATCTGTATGGGCAGTAGCCAGAAGAATACCAAAATCATCCTCTTCATCAATATGCAGGTTTCTAGCTTGAATAATCCGATTATCCCCTTCAGATGTCATATTAAAAAAGACAGGGAAAAGATAGGAAGAGGTATATTCCTGCTGTGTCTTGGGCATGGTCAGTGAGACAGCTGGGAGTTGTGGATTATTATAATAGTCCGTATCATAACAGAATGAATAGTGTTCACGATCTATTTCTGTTAACAGACCGGCATAAACACCTTTTATATAGACTTTGGCAGATCGACTCATATGTGTGTCTATTATTGAATATGAATACTAAGTCCTAAAGTTTTCAGGACATTAAAAAGAACATCGAAGCGGGGATTACCACTTCCACGTTCCAAGCGGACCAAAGCGTTAATCCCTATTCCTGCAAGAGTGGCCAACGTAGACTGATCCAACCCCAACTCCTTACGCCTTTCGCGAATATGTTTTCCTATCTCTATTAAATCCATAATTCACCATATATAGAAACTTTCTCACAAAGATAGAATCTTTTTAGTATAAAAACAAGTAAATTCACCATATACAGTGAATTTGCACATAAATAGCATAGTATTAAAGCATACTATCATGCTTTTCACCATATATGGTGATTTAAAAGAGATACATGCTTATAAAGGAAAGACATTGATTGCTGAAAGAAGTGCCAACATGAAGAATTGTATATTTTACCTATCCTGCTCTTTATATTTCGAGCCCTTCCTTGCACTTCATGAAAAACGCCCTCCATTTAGAGTTACAGATTTCGCAAATAACACAAAATAGGCATTATTAGCAAACAAGTTACAATAAAAGCAGTTAATCAAAAGCATAAATAGCTATCATATCACAAAGGATATATCAGATTGCTATTTATAAATAGGCAGTAGAAAAAGACAAACCAGCTCAATATATCCTCTTCAAAAACCAAGTTTAGCTTCCTTTAAAAGAAACCGATGGTTTGATTATAGCAAACGGACGGTTTGTTTAAACCAAACGGAGGGTTTGATTACGGCAAACGGATGGTTTAGTTACACCATATCGTGCATATTTCAAGGAAATAAATACAAGATAAAGAGAGATAATGCATATTCTTGCAATTGTTCATGCAGTTTATTTTCTGTTTGGCCCTTTTCTTTCTTTCCTTTTTTCGTGAATATCTTAAAAACAGAACAGATTCCCCGTTATATGAAAGTACCTTGTATCCGGAGACAGGCAGAAACTTTCATATAACGGGGAATTCTATTTCATATTCTCAATGAAGAGAATCCATGAAGAGAATCAACGATTCTCGGTATCTTTCATACAACGCACGGAGAATGCATGGGAACGACCGGAGGAATGTGTCCAGGTCTTATCGGAGACTTTATAATACAGAGAAGTAGCTCCCTGATCCTTGTCATTTCCATAACTGCTAGCCGATGAGTTAGACCAATAGCAAGCGGCACCCTTAGCGGTATCCAATCCTGTATTGTTGCCATTATTACCGCCGTTGGAACCCCACTTACAACCTGCCAACGGCCAATATGCGTAATTCGTACCGTCATAGCAATATTTAAATACCGCAGTTGCGCTCTGTTTCACAAATTCTCCTTTCTGCTCTATCTCATCCAATACTCGGGGAGACACAACCCGGTAACCTTTCGGACAAGGATCATAAATAGATTTATGACCGTCAGAAGGATTGAGATAAGTGCTCGATTCATTCGGGTTACCCCAGAAGTCATCTTTACGATCGGTACGTGCACCGGTCCATGCACCCAGATACCAGTCGGATTTTGTATTATCCACATTATTGGTATAAAGCAACGCACGGGGATTTTCTATAGAGAAGCGGACGTTGGTGGCTTCGGTAGGTATATTAGTACCCACGGTTCCCGACCAGCCGACCGGCGTAGGACGTCCCCATTGGAAGTAAACACCGTTTTGCTTCCAGTTGTCTCCTTCGCACGTCATATAAGTACCCAGATTACGATCCAACACTACATATCCCGTATTACCATAAGGGTGTTCTGCCGGAGTAGGGGTCATCCAGATAATAAAACTCCAGATGACGGTAGTCTGATCCGCTCCATAGATAGCCACCTGACCGCAACCGCCGTCATAGCCTCCGCTTACTTTATAGGCATTGATCGTAATATTGTAATCACTGCCAATAGGGGAGATGTCCGTAGTAGAGCCATTTACGGCAATCATCTTATGATTAACGTTCAAATCGCAACCCAGAATAGTCTTGGCATACTTGGGTTCTTCCACTTCCATAAAGTTACCACGTGCTTTCACACTCATCGTATTGCTCACGCCACTGGTAGAAATATTCGTCAACAGACAGTTGGACTCGCCATAAGCCCATCCTCCTGCCAATAAACGTGTCTCTACCGGCTCATACCATTCGCAGGAGTTATCCGAAAGTTTCAGGTTGTTGACAGCAATCGTATTGACAGCATTGGCTTTCAGTTGCTTTCCTTCTTTGAGAATAGGAATGGTAACAGTCTGCTGATCATTCTCCAGAGTGATGACAATGTACACTTCTTTGCCACTTAAATCGGCAGGATATGTAGTCAGGTATATATCCTGTGCGGAAGCGAGCAGTTCGGGAGTAGTCAGTGAAACAGTGGCATACGGTTTCACATCCGTACCGTAGGTCAGTTCGTCCGTATCCAAATCTGCTGTGAATACACCGGAAAGAGGAGTTTTTGTCTCCTTGTCATATAAAGAAACACTTTTTAGCTTGTACGTAGAAAGCTCCTGGGATGAGATGCTGAATTTCACATAAGCCATCGCATGGTTCAACGTAAATTTAGCAAGCATATCCGGACCGCTGACCGTAGCCTTGGCAAACGCAAAACCATACTTTCCAATATGATGGCTATCGCCGGGACGGCTTTGTTCCTGCTCAACAGACAGGGTAGAAGTTATCTTGTTGCCATTTTCGGCCAGTTCCGTACTTGCTCGATAAGGATAGTAAATAAGAAGTTCCGTAGCTCCTTCTTCCGCCATCTTCACGTCGTCCGAAGTAAAGACGCCGGAGTTCTGCCCGATCGACTCATCACTCAATAAAGACTGCACATTATTGATGTCGGTCCCTGCCGTACGGGAGAAAACACCCAAGGCATCCCCTTCGCTCCAAATCACCGGATAAACATCCCCTGTTTTGTCACCGATAGAAACACGCGTCTGCGGAGACGAGAGTCCAACCAATGTCAGACATGAACCTGCCGTTGCCGGTTCTTTGCCGTTATCGGACGAAATAAGTTCGTCCTGCGTGCAACTTGTCATCATGAGAATCATTGCACCTATTGCAAATAATCTATTTTTCATACCATTCATTCTTTTGAGTTACACCATTTTTACCATTCATTCTCTTCCAGATCACCGGCAGAACCGCCGTCACTCCATGCGCCTTCCGTTCCTGAAGCTTTCCAGGTCTGGAAAGCGGAACACACGGCACGTCCTTCGGCATTATAGGCGATGATCGCACTGATGTAATTCACTCCCGGACGTAATCCTTCGGTGATTTTGCGTGTATAGGGCAGAGATACGGGTTCTCCGTTCTCTTCTACAAATTTCACCAGTTTCACTTCAATATTATAGTCAAAGCCGATGTCGGCCACCGGATAGAATTCAATGACTTTCGCTCCGAACGTAGTTCCTGTTTGCTGCTCGGAAGTAATCAGAGCCGTATTGTCCGCAATCTCCGAAACTGTCAGGTTCATGGTGGGAATGACACGCGGAGCCGAATCATCCTTGTCCGAACAGGAGGCAGTTATCAGCAGTAGTACGAAGATAAATGCCATGCTAATATGTAAGTTCTTCATAATCATATTGTATTAGTTTTATTTTTGTAGATTCTTATACCGCAGCAACGCTTCTAAAAAGTAATAATCGGCATACGTCAGGGGGACATCCACTTCGCTTTTATCAGGAAGTGCACCCACGCTGTGCTTCAGGATGAAACATTCGTTCGTACCCGGTTCTGCCAGATACTCTTTCGAGGCAAGCGTACGGAGTTGCTTTTCTGCCATGGCAAGATAAGATTCCTTGGCTTCCGTGCCGGGGATATAACGGCTTAGTTCGATAAAGGCGGAGGCCATGATAGCCGCAGCGGAAGCATCCCGATAGGTCTGTTCTTCTACCGGAGCGTCGAAATCCCAGTAAGGAATACCGTCGGCAGGCAAACGGCGGAGCAGCATATCGGCAATATGTCCGGCTTGCAACAGATAGTTCTGATACCCCGTCAAGCGGAACATCATCGTATAGCTATACAAGGCCCATGCCTGTCCGCGGCTCCAGGAGGAATCGTCCGAGAAGCCCTGCACCGTTTGTTTGCCGCGCACTGCACCCGTTTCAGGATCATAATCCACCAGATGATACGTGGAATAATCATCCCGGAAGTGATGCTGGATAGTGGTATTGGCATGCGTACAGGCAATGTTCTGCAAGGAGTCGTCGGCGTAGGCTTTCGACATGGACAACAGCAGTTCAAGGTTCATCATATTGTCAATAATCACCGGGAACTTCCAGTCGCAACCTTTGCGTACAAAGTCCCAGCTACGAATCACACCGGCAATAGGGTTGAAGCGGGTTGACAAGGATTTGGCGCCCTGATAGAGCACTTGTTTATAAGCCTCATTACCTGTCAGCCGGAAAGCATTGCCATAACTGCAATTCAACTGGAAACCGACATCATGATCCCTGGTCACGTATTGTATAGAGTCGAGTTTCAGCGTGTTCTTCTCGGCCAGTGTTTTCACTGCTTCATTGTCTGTATATTCGTAGATATACCAGAGGGAACCGGGATAGAAGCCGCTGCACCACCAATAAATATTCGAGGGAACAAACTCACCGTCGGCAGAGAACGTGCGGGGAAGTGTCTTTTCTGTCAGGCGGGTGTCCATAGTCGTGTATTGTTGCTCTGCAACGGTAAATACACGGTCAATCAATGCCTCCATCGGCTCCTGCTTCGTGCAGGAGGCCAATGTCAAAAGTCCGAGTATAGATATTAATAGGATTCTCATACGTTCCATTCTTTTTTATTTGGGGGACAGGGTTGTGGTAAATGTGGCGGTCTGATTGGCGGTGACCGTTGCTTCAAAGCCGACCATATAGGTGCCCGGATTAGCCTGGTCATAAGAGTTCTCACTGGTGGTACTCCATTGCTTGTAGGTAGGCTTCACGCTTCCGCTGGCTGTGAGATACATCACTTTGCTTCCGTTCGTTAGTACGATGCGGTTACTTTCCACCGTCGGAACGGCAGGCGTCACCATGCACCAGCGTACTTTGGCGGATTTATCCGTTCTCGCCTTGATCTCATCCATAACCACTAAATCTTTATCGTTCACGATTTTCACGGTACGGGTAGCGGACGCAGCCTGATCGGACACTACTTCTGTCAGATCGAAAGTGGCTCCCAATTCCGTAGTGGTATTGATAGTAGTAGTCAGCGTAGCCGCCCCATTTACCCGGTGACGGGCATCATTAATTGAGATCGTGCTATGATTCAAGTTATTCAAACGGAATACATCCCAACGCATCGAGTTCTGTCCCATATCCCAAAGATTACCACCTAAGCCGGCTAATACCGACTCGAGCGTTGTATAACTTTGCAGACCGAAATCCATCGACCAGCGTACTCCATACGCGTCGTATACAAACGAACCGGCATCCATGTGTCCGTGGCTCGAACCTGCCTTGCCGCCTTTGATTCCGAGGTATTTGTCCGTATCGGTGTATGTCCAGTCGGTATGTACCATCACCACAGGCGTTTCCCCTTTTCCACTCCATAGTTTATTGGAAGGAGCGGAGATTGCGTCCAGATTCAGATTATTGGCAAACGCCATAATCATCGGCAACAGGCGGTTTTCGGCACAGGAAGCGTATTCGCCGTTCTTCAGCATTTTCAGCTCATTATATAATAAGGACGGATTACTGTATTTATCGGCAAACCACCACGAAGCCAATGCCGCGGTAGAAGAGGGGGCACAGTCGGAATAATTAAAGAACTTGCTGTTCAAGCCTGTCATATACAGCATATACTCTGCCGTCTTGGAGAATCCCGGTGTATCGGAAAGCCCGTTATCCGTGCCGAGCGTACTGTTGAGGGCGGCAAGCATCAATACCTGATAGAGCGTGCCGTAACACCAGTAACCGCTGCCCTCCGGATAGTTGCCGTCGGGAGAATACATCACTTCCAATGCAGGTTTGTTGGATTCTAACGCCTTTTCAATCATGTCCTTTGCTTCGGAAGGATTGTTTTCATAAGAAGCCAGTGCCGCACAGACCAGCCCGCCATTGCAAACCTGGTTCCAGTTGTTGGTGGCTTCGTAGAAGTTGAGGTTCCAGTTCTTGTTCTGTGCCTGTTGGAAGGCAAACTTCAACAATGCGTTGGCCGCTTTTGTACGGGTGGCTGCGCTTAGTTCGTTGTAGAGCCAGTCGTAGCCGAACGCAACAGCCGTAGCCATTTCGCCTACATCGAGAAAGTGGCGTTTCGAGTTCCAGTCGGGAAAGTTGCAGACAGCGTTGATATCCGTTTCCGCTTTAGTCAGGTATTTGGCATCGCCGGTCATCCGGTAGGCATAAGCGCAGGTGAAAATACGCAGTAATGCATCACGAGACACATCGAGGATACGTTTGTTGCTGGCATCCAATTTATAAGTCAGTGCCGTGGCGTTCATCCCTTTGCTGTTGCACACTCCCATAATGGTATTATGGAGCAAGGTCAGATTGGCACTCGAATTGGCATCCACTTTGGCTTTCAATGCAGTGAAAGCCTCGGCGTTCATCAACAGGCGGGGATGATTATCCGCGGTCAGTTTGGAATAATCCAGTCCACCCTCCGGCTCCGTGGGATTCGGTTTCTCATGGGTAGATCCCGGACGGAATCTGTTCTCATCTTCATCGGAACAACTAACGGCTGTTCCCACAAAGAAAGCTATGATGATTGTTTTAAAAAGAATCGTTTTCATGGTTCAATGAATTTATTTGTATTACTACTTCAAAGGAATAAGTCGTACTTTCAGTTGCGCGGTACGATTGGCAGGAATCACCGTCTCAAAGCCCACGCGAATGGTTCCCGGATTGTGGAAATCATATTCATGCGGGGGCACATTCGACCAGGTTTTCATTTCTACTTCCGTATCGGTATCTACCGTCAGCAGCATCCGTTGACCGTCTTTGGTCAATTCCATCCGGTTCTTGCCCGTTATTTTGGCTTCCGCCGGAGTGACCATAATCCAGGATACGGTAGCTTCCTTGTCACCCGTCTCCAAGCGGTCGGTCACTTCCAGATGGTCTTTCTGATCCAATATCACGGTGCGGACGGCTTTCTTCACGCTGTTGGCAAACACACTCGACAGGTCTACTTCCGCCCCTTTCTGTTTCTTCGACTCGAAAGTACGGGTGATCGGGGCATTGCTCTCTACCAAATGGCGTTCTCCGTTAATCGTCAACGTATTGTGAGCGATATTGCTTAGCCGGAATACTTCCCAACGTTGTCCGTTCTGCGACATATTCCACAGGTCCACTCCCTTACTTTCGAGTGTGATATAACTCTGCATCCCCAAGTCCATCGCCCAACGCACTCCGTCTCTCTCGAAGATAAACGACCCGGCATCCATGTGTGCATGAGAGGTAGAGGGCGAACCTCCTTTCACTCCCAGATAGGTATCTTTCTTGCTGTCCCATCCGCCACGGTAGATAAACACAGGCGTATCTCCACGGTTAAACCAGAAGTTTTTCTTCGGCTTTCCGATCCGGTTCAGGTCGAGCTGTGAACAGAACACCATCAGGCTGGGCAGTAAACGGTCTTCGGCAAACTGCATATCCGGGCGGTCGAGATACTGACGTTCGATCCACAACAGGGAAAGGTCTTTCGCCTTGCCTGCAAACCAGAACATCATCATATTACACTCTGCCTCTACCGGAGAGTCCGAGAAACAGAAACAGTCTCCGCTCGGAGCCGTCATATACTGCATGAAACGGGCAGATTCCATGAAGCCGGGGGCTTGGGAGAGCCCATTGTCTGTGCCGAAAGCACTTTCGAACGCAGCAATGAGCATTACCTGAAAACTTGTCCCGTACCCCCAATATCCGAACCCTTCGGGATAACCTCCGTCGGGGCCATAACCTACCATCGCTTTCGGATTTGTCTCCATGCATTTCTCTATGATGCCTTTCGATACCTCCGGAATCTCTTCAAAAAGAGCCAGCGCGCCATACGCCAATCCACTATTACATACGGAATTCCAGTTATTCTTGGCTGTATAGAACCAGGCATGACGGGTGTTCTTTGCCGCGTCGAACCCTTTCGCGATGATTGCTTCGCGCACCACCCGGCGGGTGTCGGGCTGCAAAGAGTCATACAGCCAGTCATAACCGATAGCCAATGCCATTACCATCTCACCCACATCCAGGAAATGAGTAGGGTTCCAGTCGATGAAATGACTAACGGCCAGCATCTCCTGTTCCGCACGGAGAGCGTATTTCTGATCTCCCGTCATACGATAAGCGTATGAGAGGTAATAGATACGCTTCAATGCGATGCGCGAAATCGCCAGCAGGCGTTTGCCCTCCTTGATACGTTCCACAGGTGGTTCCGTAAGTGTCCGGTCGCAAAGTTCCATGATCCGTTGGTGAACTGCTGCCAACGGGGGATACTCCGCAATAGCTTTCTTGATAACTTCTTCTCCACCCTCCGGCAATAACAGCCGGGGATGAGGCGCTATCTTGCCATAGTCAAACTGTTGCGCAAATACACCTGTGCAACCGGATACAAAAATGAGTAATAGTAAAAGTATTTTCTTCATCCTTATTCAAATCTTTATGATTAATACGCCCAACCGCTTCGTTTAGTCAGGTTCGGGTTCTTTTGCGTTTCAACGATAGGAGCAGTCCATGGCCACATGTAATCGGTGTAATACCAGTTATACTCTACCATATCGCCCCATCAGGACTTGCCGCCATTCACGTCTTTCCCCTGGAATTTGGTTTCTTTGTAGGTTCCCCAACGTACTTCGTCGAAGAAGTTAATTCCCTCCAGGCAGAATTCCACGCGACGTTCGTAACGTATCCTTTCGAGCATGTCTTCCTTTCCGTTCACTGCGCACGGACCGCTTCCGCCCTCTGTCAGTGCGGGCATGTGGGCACGGGTACGTACTTTATTCACCAAACGGATGGCTTCTCCCAACTGATCGGTCTGCGCCAATGCTTCGGCATACTGCAACAGTACATCGGTATAGCGAATCAACGGCCAGTCGGTATGGCAACGGCTCCGGCTAATCAAACGGCCTTTCTCAAACTCATTGTACTTGCGATAGCAGTAGAAAGCAGAAGTACGTTTATCGAGCCAGAAGTCTCCGCCATTCGTTCCCTGTTCCTTCAACGGCCAACGGAGTTGTTTACCGATCTGGTTGGCATCTCCTGCATAATTAGGCTTGTAGCAGTCCACCGGCACATAAGGAGTGACGACGGTCTGTTGCAGACGCGGGTCACGGTTGTCATACGCCTTTTTGATACGGGCTTCATTACCACTGTTGAGGTAATATTTCTGATAGATATCTTCGCCTACCCGTTTGATAAGGGCATTCTTTTGTGAAGACATGGATTCCAATCCGTCACGGCAGAAAAAGATTTCACGCTGTTGCGGAGTCAGCAAGTCCCAGTCTTGCAGGCCGTCCACTTCCGACCATTTGAAGTCCGATCCGTCGGCGTTCTTATAGTAGTCCACAAAGTCTGCGGAAGGTTTTATTTCCGTCCAGCCATCATACGTATCGCGGGCACCGGTCATTTGCTGAATGTTATCACAATAACCGGTTTCTTCGCTGAACTGGAGCGAGAAGATCATTTCTTTATCTTTTTCGTTTTCATATTTGAAGAAGTCGGCATATTCGCCTGTCCACAAGCCGTAGCCACAGGTTTCCACTTCTTTGAAATCGTTGCCCGCTTCCTTGTATTGCTTCTTCCACATATACACCATGCCACGAAGCGCATAAGCAGCTCCCTTGGAGGGGCGTCCGTAGTTTTCGTTCAGCGTGTTATGGGGGAAATCGGGATTATTGATACAATACGTCAAATCGTCCAGAATCACTTGCCAGACTTCATCTACCGAAGATTGACCACGCGTACAGTCTTCATTATTGATGGGGTCCAGATAAACGGGAACCCCCTGATAAAGCATATTCAGCCGATTGTAGGCCCACGCACGGAGGAAACGGGCTTCGCATTGATAACGCGCCAGTTTACCGGCAGCCATATCCGCTTTATGCAGATTGGCAATCGCATCGTTACACGCATGGATGATGGTGTAACAGAACTTCCATTCATACCACACCTGAAAGTCATTGGCAGGTTTGGTAGCCAGCGAAAGTAGTTCCACCGGATAGTTGTTGGAATAATAATCGGTTGCGAAGCTCATGGCTTCGATTCCCTGACGGTTCAAACCATCGGCACGCCGGAGCTGGGTAGACGAGAGTTGGGTGGCATAGAACGGATAGTAGAGTCCTGCCATTCCCTTGTCGGCAAGCTCCTCCGTAGTCCACATGTTTTCACTTGCGATCTGGTCTTCCGGGGCCACATCGAGAATATCCATGCAAGAAGTAGCAGCCAGAGCCATCGTTAAAATCATTAATATCTTTTTCATATCAGATTCTGTTTTTTAGTTCTACATCATTAAAAGGTAATCTGTCCGCCAAAAGAGATCTGACGCATCAATGGGTAGCCGATTTCAGTTCCTATTTCCGGATCAAGTCCCGGGTAACTTGTAATCGTCAGGATGTTATCCATCGACACGAAAGCACGGAGCTTGCTTACAAAGAACTTACTGGAAATCCGCTGCGGCAACGTATAGCCGATCTGGATATTCTTCAATTTGAAATAGTCGGCCTTATATTCGTTCCAGTCGCTCTGGATTCTGTTATTATAGGTAGTACCGTATGTCAGACGGGGATATTTGCCCGACTGGTTGGTGCGCGGATCGTCCGGGTTGGATGGATCGAAGAAGTAATGGTTATCGGCGATATGCTCGATAATGCCATATCCGTGGCTGACCAGTGTCGAGTTGTAGTAATCCGTATTCCAGTTGAGGTAATGCCCGAAAGCTCCCGACCATAACATGGAGAGATCAATGTTCTTGTAAGAGAAGGCACAGTTGAAACCCAGGTTGAATTTCGGGACACTGGTGTGTCCGGAGAAATCCCGGTCGTTGGTATCACCGTAGTTCATATCACCGTTGCTGTCGGCATAGAGAATGTCACCATACCAAAGCTGGTCTTTGGCAATCGTCTTCATTCCTCCGAATGAATAACCGGAGTCAATCATGGCCTGTACCCATACCATGTCTTCCTTCGTACGTATCATTCCGTCCTTCGGTCCCGCATGGATATCCACCGCACCTCCGGTATAGCCTTCGCCGGAACCTCTGTACACCTTATACATATAGGTTTCCCCCAGTTGTCGACCTTCACAGATATAACCTCCGAAACCGGATTCAGACACATCACTGAAGTTATTGACATAGCTGACTTTGTTTCCCTGCGCATCATACGTCCAGTATTTCTGGAGTTCGCCTTTGAACTTCATTACTTTGTTGGCGTTGAAAGAGAAGTTCATACCTACCCGGTATTCAAAATCTTTTCCGATACGGTCGTTCCAGTTCAGGGTAAATTCAACACCGCGGTTGCGCACTTCACCCAGATTCTCGGGAGCAGAGCCTACGACACCCATCGAAAGATAAAGTTCGGGATGGTAAAGAATGTCCGAAGTATACTTATTATAATAGTCTATCTCACCCGTCAGGCGGTTGTTGAAGAAGCCGAAATCAAGTCCGATGTCGGTGGTGGCGGTACTTTCCCAGTGTAGTTTGTCGTTGCTTAGTTTCTTGCGTACCAGTCCTTTGGTTCCTTCACCATCGATTACGACATTGCCTGTGGCGTAGTTTGCCTGCCAGTCGTAGTTGCCCGTAGAGTTGTTACCTGTCTTTCCCCAGGAAACACGCAGTTTCAGGTTGGAGAGATAGTCCGATGCTCCTTGCATGAACGATTCTTCCGAGATACGCCATCCACCGGAGAACGAAGGGAAATACCCCCAACGCTGGTTCACACCGAAACGGGAGGAGGCATCGGCACGAAGGTTGGCTTCGAAGAGATAACGTCCTTTATATCCGTAGTTGACACGGCCGAAGTAAGAGAGCAGTCCCCACTTGGCAGGTGCCGAGCTGGAAGAGCTGACGAGAGTTTCATAGGTGCTCAATTCGTTCAGTGTCCAGTCAGTAGCTCCTTTACGGGAAACGGCAAAGCTCTTGCTGTAATATTCCTGTGCGGAATATCCGAGCAGTGCGCCCAGATCGTGGTCTTTCTTGATGGTGGTTTGATAGCGTACCAGTATTTCGGCACTCTGACGCCAGGTGCGCGCGCTTGTATTGGTAATGGAAGCGTTCTCCAGTGCGCTTTCGCTGACACGTTGGTCGGTCACGTAGTCCCAATAACCATTCTGGCGGCTATAGGAAGACTTGTCAGTAAATGTCGGTGAATAATTGAATGTACCTTCGATGTTGAGACCTTTATAAGGAGTGATAATTCCGTAGACTGAAGCGTTGAGACGCCATACGGTATTGAAACCGGTAGCTCCCGCCATCTGCCCGAAGATATTATTGGCATTGGAAGATTCTTCACTTGCCAGTGCGGGACGTCCCCAGTAGTTCGGTTCGCCCGGATATACGCCCGGAGTAGTCTGGTAGAGATACTTGAATCCATTGCTGATGTTTGCCATCCCGTAATCTTGCTTTTGTCCGTAAAGGCGGGTACCGACGGTCATCCATTTCACAATCTTGGCTTCCAGATTGGTACGGAAATTGATTTTCTGCGTACTTGAATCGAGGTTCCAGCGGTTCATGACTCCCTGATTGTCGAGATAGCCCAAAGAGAGCATATACTTCACTTTCTCCGAGCTGCCGGAGACAGAGAGGTTGTGTTCCTGCGAATATCCGGTGTCGAATACTTCGTCGAACCAATCTGTGTTCGGATAGGCCACGTAATTGGGCACTCCGTACTCATTCAGTCCGTTCGGATCGGCAGAAGCAGCCCTCCAGCGGTCAATGCTTTCCTGCGAGAAAATACCTTTGGTATTCACATTTTCGCAAGCCTCGTTGACCAGTCCCATATAGCGGGCGTAGTCGCTTACGAAAGAGAGATTGTTGTAAGGCATCTGCACGACTCCCGAATAAGAATAGGAGATTTGCGGTTTACCTTTTCCGCTTTTGGTGGTGATGAGGATCACTCCGTTAGCGGCACGCGTACCGTAAATAGCTGTTGAGGCAGCGTCTTTCAGTACGGAGATACTTTCAATGTCGTTGGGGTTCACGTTGTCCATGCTCCATTCAATACCGTCTACCAGTACCAATGGGGAGTTGGTATTGAACGTACCGTTACCACGCACGCGGATGGTGGCGCCGTCCGATCCGGGTTGTCCCGAAGCCTGCGTCACGTTCATACCGGCAGCGAGTCCCGAAAGAGCGGAAGAAACACTCATGATGGGACGTCCCTCCGTCTGGTCGGCAAAGTTGATGGAAGTCACGGAGCCGGTCAGGTTCACTTTCTTCTGCACACCGTAACCCACTACCACTACTTCATCCAGTATTTTCGTTTCCACCTTCATCTGGACGTCGAGTTTCGTGCGTCCGTTCAAGGGAAGCGTGGTGGTCTGATAACCAATGTAACTGAAAGAAACAGAAGGTTTGGCAGAAGTTGTTTTTAAGGTGTAGTGCCCGTTCAGGTCTGTCAGGACACCGTTCGTTGTACCTACTTCGACGACGGAAACACCCGGCAGGGTTTCTCCATTCTCATCGATCACTACTCCACTTACTGTAGCAGATGTCTGTGCCCACACCACATCTGTCAGTAAAAAGAGCGAAGCCAATAAAAATAATAGATAGTGCTTCTTTTTCATTTTATTAAATTTAATGAAACAATTAGGTTGTTAAATACTCACAATGCAAAGAAATGGGATATTTAACCAACCTAATAATACTGTCTAGGCGATTGATGCCACTAATTAAGAAAATTCAGCGGAGAATGGAAAGGAAAAACAAGCTTTTAAGATTTCGACCAGCTTTTATCAGAAAATGACTAGCTAGTTTTATTCCATATTTAAAAATAGGTTGTATTTTTGCCTGATACCTAATAATTATTCGTCGAATATCTAATAAAAACAGTATGAAAAAACATTTTCTACTTCTTATTTTATCACTTTTATTCCTGCCGATTGCACAAGGCAAAGTAAAACTCACTGCAATGATGGGAGATCACATGGTACTTCAACAGAACAGCTCCGTTAAGTTATGGGGTTGGGCGGACGGCAAAAAAGTAACTGTCACCACTTCGTGGAACAACCGGACTTATCAGGCATCTACGGATAAAGACGGGGCCTGGCTGGTAAAAGTAGACACTCCCGAAGGAGGATATACTCCTTATTCTATTACGATCAGTGACGGCACTCCGGTCACTCTCTCGGATATACTGATAGGGGAGGTGTGGATCTGCTCCGGACAGTCGAACATGGAAATGCGTATGATGGGAAATGCAGCACAACCCATTGACCACTCACTTGAAACGCTGCTGAACTCGGGAAATTATCGCGACCGTATTCGTTTTATTACCGTACCGAGAACCAATGATACAGAACGCCGCACAGATTTCGAGAAAAGAAAATGGGAAGTATCGTCACCCGAAACGAGCATTGATTGCAGTGCCGCCGCCTATTTCTTTGCCCGCCAACTGACTGAAAGTCTCCATCTCCCGGTAGGACTGGTTATCAACAGTTGGGGAGGTTCGGCGATTGAAGCATGGATGGATGAACCGACATTGAAAACCGTGGAAGGTATGAACATTGAAGCTGCCAAAAATCCTAAAAGAGGGGTGCACCAGCGTTTGGAATGTCTGTACAACTCGATGTTATGGCCTGTTAAGAACTTCACGGCAAAGGGTTTCCTCTGGTATCAGGGAGAATCGAATATATCCAACTATCAATTCTATGCTCCGATGATGACTGCTATGGTGCAGCTATGGAGAAATGTATGGGAGGCTCCCGATATGCCTTTCTATTATGTGCAGATCGCTCCTTACAAATATGAAAACAGCAGCAATACGGGGGCTGCTTTATTGCGTGAAGCACAGATGGAAGCACTGAAAACGATTCCTAATTCGGGCATGGTGCCCACTACGGATATTGGTGATGAATTTTGCATCCATCCGCCACAGAAGGATGTAGTGGGACTTCGGTTGGCTACACTTGCATTGACTAAAACATACGGTATCCGCCGGTTACCATCCAACGGTCCGACGATGACCAAAGTGGACTATGCGGACAAAAAGGCCATAGTGACATTCGATAATGCACCTGCGGGGTTGTTCCCTACTTTCTCCGAACTGGAAGGATTTGAGATTGCGGGAGCGGACAAGAAGTTCTATCCGGCGAAAGCAAAGATTGTAGGACGTACCAACACAGTAGAAGTGTGGAGTGAAGAGGTAGCCCAACCGGTTGCCGTGCGCTATGCTTTCCGTAATTATGTGGGAAATATCACGCTGCGGAATACTTTCGGATTGAGTGCTTTCCCGTTCCGCACGGATACGTGGGACGACGTGAAATAAAGGAAATTATGAAACGATCCATCTTATCTATATGTATACTGCTGGCATCGGTTTCTCTGGTCTTCGCCAATATCTACAAGAAATATGACGTTAGATCGGGGTTATCGGGCAACTGTGTCCGGAGCATCCTTCAGGATAGCATCGGATATATGTGGTTTGCAACGCAGGACGGGCTGAATCGTTTCAACGGCATCGAGTTCACCAACTACGGACATTCGTCAGAAAACGGCGGAAACAGCTATATGAATATAGTAACGATCTGCCGCCATCAGGATAACAATCAGATTTGGGTGGCCAGTACGGAGAAGCTGTATTTATTCGATTCGTGGGAAGAGAAGTTCTCCGTATTCGATAAACAGACGGAAGACGGGGCATCAGTCAACAGCGTCTTCGGAATGGCATACGACAATGACGGGCAGTTATGGATCGGAACAACCAACGGGCTGTTTGTCTACAACGAGAAAAAAGGTACGTTGAGGCAATATCTGCATTCTCTTTCCGATCCTCATTCACTGCCGGATAATCACATATGGGTGATTTATAACGACTCGTTCGGGACTATCTGGATAGGTACCCGGAATGGGCTGGCGAAATACAACCAACGTACGGACAACTTCACAGGATATATATCCGAGGGCACTTCTTTCGGACGTCCTGCCTGCAACGAGATTATCTCTTTGATGGAAAGTTCGCAGGGAGTATTATGGGCGGGTACATGGTACGGGGGACTGGCACGTTTCAATAAAGAGACAGGGCAATTCCGCTATTACTTCGGAGAAGGGGACACGCTTACCATTCCACGCATCCGCACCTTGTTTCAACGGACGGCCAACTCTTTCTATCTCAGCTCCGACGACGGACTTTATACTTTCAACACCACGACAGGAGAATGTCTGCCTACCGACGACGGACAAAATAAAGAAAGTATCTATGCCTGTTATCAGGACAGGGAGGGGGGAATCTGGATCGGGACGTATTTCAGTGGGGTGAGTTACCTGTCTCCCAAGCATAAGGATATTGAGTGGTATTATCCCAATGGTACGGAAAATTCTCTTTCGGGAAATGTAATCAGCCAATTCTGCGAAGATCCCGACGGAAACATTTGGATTGCTACCGAAGACGGGGGACTGAATCTCTTTGATCCCCGCACGAAGAAGTTTAAAAACCATCTGTTGAGAAGCAGTAACCCTAATATCGGTTATCACAATATCCATGCACTGTTGTACAATGAAGGAAAATTGTGGATTGGCAGTTTCTCCCGTGGATTATATATCCTGGATATTCAAACGGGAAAAATGAAAAACTATCGCCATAACCGCGCAAACCCACATTCAATTCCTAACGACCATATCTACTCCATCTATCAAACGAAGGATGGCAGCATTTATCTGGGAACGCTCTCCGGATTCTGCCAGTATGACCCGGAAAGTGATTCTTTCCGGACATTGGAACCTTTAAGCCATATCTTTATCTATGACATGGTTGAAGACCCATACGGAGACTTGTGGCTGGCAAGCAAAAGGGACGGTATCTGGCGTTACAACCGCCAAACCGGCAAACTGCACAACTATCGCAACGACCCGGCAAATCCTGATTCTCCTTGCAGCAACTGGGTAATCCGTGTGTATATCGATCATAAACAGCATCTATGGTTCTGTACTGAAGGCGGTGGCATCTGCCGTTATCACTATCAGGAAGACCGTTTTGAAAACTTCTCCACCAAAGAGAATCTGCCGAACAATATCATCTATGGCATACTGGACGATCAATCGGGTAACTATTGGCTTTCTTCCAACAGGGGACTGATCCGGTATGAGCCGCAAAACAAACGGGCACAACTCTATACCATCGAGGATGGATTGCAAAGCAACCAGTTCAATTTCCGTTCTTCCCTGCAAGCCAGTGACGGGAAATTCTATTTCGGTGGGGTGAACGGGTTCAATTGTTTCTATCCGTTCAAATTATCTATTAATAAGGTAAGACCTACAGCGTCTATCTCGGCGGTATATATGCATAGCCCCGACGACAAAGTAAGCCTTAGCAAGCGTATACCTGCTCTTAGCGGACAGGTAACTGTTCCTTATCAGGTGGTGTCGTTCGACATCACGTTCGAAAGTCTTAGTTATGTGGCTCCCAGCAAGAATTTATATGCCTACAAACTGGACGGTATTCACAAAGAATGGATATACACGGATAAACATAACGTATCTTTTCTCAACCTGCCTCCGGGTGAATATACTTTCCGTGTGAAAGCGAGTAACAACGATGAATATTGGAGCAATGACGACTGTTGCCTGCATATTGAAATTCTTCCTCCACCCTGGAAGACGATCTACGCCAAGATTTTCTATTTACTAATTGCATGTGGTCTCGCATATTTCCTGGTACAGCTTTATTTACGTAAGCAGCAGGCTGTGAAAATAAGAAAGATGAAAGAGATGGAACAAATAAAGAATCAGGAGTTGTTCCAGTCGAAAATTACATTCTTCACTCAAGTGGCGCATGAAATCAAGACTCCGGTAAGCCTTATCAAAGCTCCGCTGGAAGCTATTCTGGAAACACATGAATGGAACAGTGAAGTGGAAAGCAACCTGTCTGTGATACGGAAGAACACCAACCGGTTGATGGAGCTTATCAAACAATTGCTCGACTTCCGCAAAGTGGACAAGGAAGGTTATACGCTTTCATTCAATGAAGTGGATATCAACCGGATGATAGAGGACATCATCGACCGTTTCCGTGCCATCTCCCTGACCGGAATATCTTTCAGCGTCTCTCTGCCGAAAGAGCACCTGCAATATAATGTAGACCAAGAGGCGCTGACTAAAATTGTCAGCAACCTGTTGACAAATGCCATGAAATATGCCCGTACCCGCATTATGGTAATTATGGACGAACATCTGTCTTCTAAAGGGCGCACGCTCTCCTTGTGTGTGCGTGACGACGGTCCGGGTATTCCGCAAGAGGAGTGCAGCAAGGTTTTCGAACCGTTTTATCAGGTGGGAAATACAGGAAACAACGGATCGGGAGTGGGAATCGGATTGAGTCTCGTCAAATTGTTGGTGGAGAAGCATAAAGGAAAGGTTTATATCAATCCCGGCTATACGGAAGGATGCGAGGTATGTGTGGAAATTCCGTATTTGGAGAAAAGCATCTCTGTCAGCCCTTCCATCACTTCCATGCCCGACAAGGTTCCCGCTTCGGAGGAAGAGGGCGAACCCGCCGGTTACTCTCTTCTGGTAGTGGAAGACACGACGGATATGCTGAAGTTTCTGGCTAAAAATCTGGGAAATACCTATACCATCCATACAGCCACCAATGGCAAGGAAGCCTTGGAATGTCTGGAGACAACGACAGTAGATCTTATTATCAGCGACATCGTCATGCCCCACATGGACGGATTCGAATTGTTAAAGTCCATCCGTTCCGACAATATGCTTTGTCATATCCCGTTTATTCTGCTTTCGGCACTCGACAGCATCGATTCAAAAATTGCGGGTCTCGACTATGGCGCGGACGCTTATATAGAAAAGCCTTTCTCGCTAAGTCACATGAAAGCCACCATCAATAATCTGCTGGAAAACCGACGTATGCTTTTCAACCACTTTACAACGGTACCGAATATGTCGTACGACCAGACATTAATGAACAAAACAGACGTGAAATGGCTGAACACAATCAATGAAATCATTACCCGCAATTTCACCAATGAAGAATTTACCATTGATAAGATGGCGGAAGAAATGGCTATCAGCCGTTCCAACTTACAGCGCAAATTGAAAGGATTGACCGGAATGCCGCCCAATGACTATATCCGGTTGATACGGCTCAAAACAGCCGGAGAACTTTTGCGGGAAGGGGAATACCGGATTAACGAAGTCTGCTACATCGTAGGATTTAATAATCCTTCATACTTCGCGCGCTGCTTTCAGAAACAGTTCGGGATATTGCCGAAAGATTATGTGAAGAAAGGAAGCTAGCCTTTCATATAAGAAACCGAACAACCAAAGAGGTATTAATGAGCTGACCGCTCTTGACTTTGCTCACAATATTGAGTTTTTCTTCAAATGAATGTCGCATAAAAAACTGCACTCCTAAAGTTTTGTGTCTAACTTTTGGGGTGCAGTTCAATTATCAGGGAAGTACATTTCTCATCGCAGTGAGAATATACCCTTGTCAGAATAGGCTGAAACAGCTCATGAAGCCAATAAAAGGGCGAGCAATAGAATAGGAAGTAAAACTTCTGAATTCTATTAATTCGCCCTCTTATATTAACTCTCTTACGTATTATCTATTAGAAATATATCCCTGTTGAATTATATTTCAATAAGAAGCTGTTGCCGGAATACCTTCCTTTTCCAATAAAGCCACAATACGGTCTAACTCTTCATGTGTAGCCTTTTGCAAATCGTGGTCGGGAGTCTCCCGGTCGATCGTATAAATCATTACTTGACGGGGAGCGATTTCTTTCACTGCTTCTATCCAGGGGAGCACATACTTGTCGGATGTATTATCCATGTCTTTTCCCTGATAACCTCCTTTCAGGAACATCGTCTGTACGATGCAGTTTCCTTTGAACTCTTTCATCTTTTCGATGATCTTCTTAACAGAGTATTTTCCGTTAGGACGGTCCAACAGATGAATGTATTCTTCATCCACCGTATCCAGTTTCAGGATATTATTATCTATCTTGTTCAGTGCTTCGAATACGGCAGGACGGTCGATAAATGTAGAGTTACTCAATACACTTACTTTCGCTTTTGGGAAATACTTATTGCGAAGCGCAAGAGTATCTTCTATGATTTCCGGGAAGTGGGGATGCGCAGTCGGTTCACCGTTTCCGGCAAAGGTCAGTACATCGGGAGCGGGACCGTTTGCCTGCATGTCTTTCAGTTTCTCTTCGAGAGCCGTGCGGACTTCTTCACGGGTAGGAAGAAGCTTCTTCGTACGATGTTCGGCATTGAAACCACACTCACAGTAAATGCAGTCGAACGAACAGACCTTACCGTCATCCGGCAATAAATTGATTCCCAAAGAAACACCCAAACGGCGGGAATGAATAGGGCCGAAGATGGGTGAAGGAAAAATAATAGTCATCTTATTCTACTTATTTATTCATAAATCATAGCAAAGATAACCCAAAACTTACAGGTTATCCTATCTGTACGACTATTTTTTCACTTAATTCTTCCCATGAGTAAAGTGTACATATCACGCACCTCTGCCTGGGGATGTATCGTACTAAGCTTCTCCAATCTGTTGTACAGACTATGCAATTCATCCTTTAAACGCTTCGTTGTACTAGTATGTTTTGCATTTTCCTGTATTATATCCAACCATGCGTCCAGACATATCAACTGGATATCCATTTGTTCATAGCTTACAGTAGCCGACGGATCAAAATCATTAAACAGCCCTTTATACAAATCCCGGAAGAAATCGTCATCACTATATCCTTTTTGATTACTATGTAATGCTTGCAATCTAAGAGCCGATATTGTTTCTATACTTAGTAAGTGCTTGAACATCTTTACCAATTCCGGATATAGAATGTTATTTCTTGCTTCCAGTAAATTCTCTTTTACATACGTACATTCCATCTTTTCTACAGGATGAAATAAATAGTTATCCAGTTCGAGCATTGCTTGATGTTGTGCATCTGCCGGTTGGGAACTTCCCACTGTTTCAGCTATTCCCATCAGGTAACTTCCATATTGACGAATAGCCTTCCTGTATATATCAGTGAGTGAACTTCCTTTGTCCCTTTTTCCTCCTTTATACACAATCTTATCCAATTGATTTAGTATAATCTGCAGATTTGACACCTTTGCTGCATAATCGGATGGAGGAAGAGAATGGGTCCCATCCGGCAGGTTTTTATCTATCCATCGACGGAGTTGCTCCCGTTCATCATAGCAATTCCTACTTCCTTTGAGAGGATTATAACCAAAATAAATAGCCCGGCAAGCATCTTCCCCTACTTTCACAGTCGTTCCGCACGAGTTTTTGGACAGATTTCCGCGTAAACCTAAAAGATGCCCGATTTCCCCTGTTATTTCATTTTGCAACAACTCTTTTTCCACTTCCTTTGCATAACGGTCGGCTATGATACGCGGATCCGAAGCGCCACAACTCAACAAATAGTCATCCAATTTTCCTTTTTGAAATCCATGTCCGATATTCACCCGACATGACAGTATTTCTCCGGTACGAGGATGACAGGTAAAGTCGCTCTTTATCCCCGGCATCATCAAATCATAAGAAACGAAAGCACGCTGTTCGGCCGGAATAATCTTGCTGTCTGCATACTTCACTTGTAAAGCATCCCGGATACCTGCCTTGCGGAATGCAGTATTCCATACCAATATTCCTTCTTTCACAACTTGAAAATATTCCTTCGGAAAAAGCGTATCTACATAAAAAGTAAGCGGTTTCGACATATCCCAACGAAGAATTAATGAATCTTCTACCATACAATAAGGATCTTGGGAATAATCTTTAAAAGTCAATGTCTGATAGGGTATCCTGTGATCTGCCAGGCGGATCTGATCTTTCTTTTGAGGGAGCAAACGTACTACACAAGTAACCTCCAAAGGTATACTGCCTTCAGGCAATATAATGGCAGAACTGGAAAACATATATCTTTCCGCCTCAACCCCGTGATAACGCCTGACCGTAAATGACACCCCTCCTTCAAAAGGATGTATTTTTGTTACCTCTGACAGTTCCGGAACCAACGAACGGATAAAACCATGATTATAGCTGAACCAGTCATTGCCATTTATCAGATATTTTGTTATTCGGATAATGGCTCCTTGTTCTTTCGAATAAGCCACTACCGGATAGCTATCACCGGCAGGTTGTATATTTGACAACGAAAACGACCGCTGATATACACTCTTTTCATCCAGAATACGCTCTGTATAAAACGGCTTTTGGAAACAAATCGTAGCTTTATCAGGAGACATGATGCGTACTACCCCCAAACCGGTAACGGGACGATTCAGTAAATCGAAGCCTCTATCTATCTGTCCGCGAACTTCAATCTCCCGCCCGATATATTCACGGGGTATTTCCAGATAAACCTCCTTCTCCGCTACATATACAGGAAATACACCCTCTATTTTTTTCATTCCGGTGACAAAGAATTCATCAAACGCTTTGACGGAATCTTGTGCCTGGAGCCATGCGGCCATACACAACAATATAATAATCACATATTTTCTTTTATTCATGAGCCTCTTTATTTGCTTTTCATCCTTAAAATATAATGCTATCTACCAGGAACATAGCACGTTTTTTAGCAACCGGTTCTGCTACCCTATTACTATAATCAAGCCCCTCTTTCTTAATTCTATTCAAAGCTTGCATAACAGAAACTAATAATTTCGAGGAGGTTATCTTTTCCGACCGATCCAGTAAATCACAGAGTTTATTTACATAAAGCGTCTGTATCTTATGCTTCGCTTCACTTACAGGAACATTATCAGTCCATTCAACGAATAACCCTTCATGCATACTTTCCAAAAACTCATTTACAGATAACATATCCTCACAAGCATTCTCTGATTCTTCCACCTTCCGAAGAGAACGGATTATTTCCGACATAAGTTCCTCATAAAAACGGTCGAATTCTTGACTGGCATCTATTTCTAATTTATGGGTAAACGATTTATTAAACATCCACGCAGGAGGCTGTAATACATAAGTCTGTATAAAGTTCATCACCTTCTTATTGTAATCAGCCTTTTCCGGTATATAAATATTCTCATCATCGGCTTCCGCAAGACGTTTTCCGCCCAAATGCGACAAAACATGCTGTACCCACTGTTTATAATGATTCAATACCGCTTCATAACGCCCCTGTAATACATATAAAGACGTTTTGTCCGTTACATGCCAGACATCCGGATGTTCACACAAATATTTCAGATTCTCTATTCCTTGTGTATTGACAATAACATGGTCATTACCTAAGTCTTCCGCCTGCGCCCGTACATCTATCCCACCTGAAAAATGCAAGGAAGGATCTTTCTGTTTTTCCTGATTCCAACGCTCTCTGTTCTCTTCTCTTTCAGAAGCATCCTTACCCGGAAATATACGGTATCCCCATTCAATAGCCCACTTATCATATTCGCCGACACGTACCCGCCTGTTTTTCAAATCAACCTTATCTTGAGGACGCAAAGCGTAATTATATCGTACATAGTCCATTATGGAACTTCCTATACTATATCGACTCAAAAAGTCATTATCACGCAACTGGTCTATGGAATAATGGGAACTACCCAGAAAGTTATGTTCCAATCCCAATGTGTGACCCACTTCATGAATGAATACTTGTTTTATCTGTTCCAATTGCAAAGAGTCCGGAAATTCTATGTTCCATGCCTGCGGGTCATTGGCTCCACATTGAGCAAAATACCATTTTTGCTCCAAATTCAACACGCTGCTGAAAATACCGACGTGACAAGCAATAATCTCTCCGGACCGGGATTCACAAGGAGTCGGCCCATAAGCATTATTCTGTCCTGATATCTTCCATGAAATAAACGGATAAGTACTGTCATAAATACTAAAATCCGGATCTTCTTCGGCAGTGGGAGCCAATCGTGCATCAATGGCATTCTTAAATCCGGCTTGCTCGAAAGCAGGACGCCAGTCACGTACTGCCTCAATAATGCAACCAATATACTTTTCCGGCGTGTTGCGATCTATATAAAAGATAATAGGTTGTATCGGCTCCACTAATTCCCCTTTCATGTACTTTTCCTTGTCTTCCGGCTTTATCTCCAAACGCCACCGTTTGATAACAGCTTTCCGGACAGCGGGCTGATCGCCTTGAAAACATTCCTTGCCGATGGAAAAGTAGGCTCCGCTATTTGCAGAAACTGCTTCCAATGGCTTTTTTGATAATAATTTAATGCAAACACCCGTATCCCAATCACCAATATAAGACGGAGAAACAGGTTTGCCGGGCATTCCTATTGACGAACTTCGATAAGCCCGTGATATATGAACCAACAAGCGGTTGTCATATCCCTTGATTTCCTTGATGCAATCTTTCTCTTTTAAACGTGAACCTACCAATAAATCAAAAGATACAATATCGAGCGTAAACAAAGGGAAATCTTTTAATACCTCGCCAATCTCTATCAAACTACTTCCTTGAGTCTTTGCTTTGACCGGCAATCTTTTATAAAGTCTGCTATTCCCACGTTGGGCAGCAATCTTTGCATATATCCCTGCAGGATTTTCAATAATCCTTTCATTCAACGGATCTACTATCCACAATTCATCACCCTGTTTCCTGAAACTGAAGAATACCGGACCTATCATATCACCCGAATATCCGAATTTCTTCTCCATATCCCGATCCGGACGGGCAGGAGCAGTCAAGATAGTAGTTGTTACGGCAAATTCACGTCCAATCAATGAATCCGGAATTTCCCAATATATATGTTTACCACTTCGATAAGTAGTAAACATACCGGGAATAACTTCCACTGGTGCTCCTTCTTTTAGAAAAGTAGCCATATTTGGCTGTTGCCCGTACAAAAAAGTACAGGCAACTGCAAGAAATATTGCACTGATAATTCCTTTTAGCATAAAGAGCGATTTATACTATTCATAATTATAGCTAATATCAACAATCTTCCCAATGAGTTGCTCGGGATCTTCGTAAACACAAATGCTGTTTTCTTCGCGGGATACATCACCTGCCACTGTCAGTTGCAATTCTACAACTACACCTTTATCAGCTGTATTGATGCCTAATCCGAGAGACATGCCGAGTTTCTCCTTATATTCACCAGTCTCCTCATCGTCATCTTCCTCTCTCACACTTTCAAAATCTTTAAATTTCAATGCAACTATCTGTGCTGACGGATCAGTTTCATAAGTATAAAGTTCAATTGCCCTTCCGCGATCAAGATCAATGCGATATAATTTATTACCCGATGTCATAAATATAAGATTTGCCGTATACGCGTAAGAAGCTGCAAATTTTGCTGTTTCTACATTTACTTCGGACGGTAAGGCAATCGTATACTGGGCAGCACAAATCGGATCTTCATCTTGCGCACTGAATTTAAACACAGTCAGCTCTTTTCCGTTCCGAGGAGAAGCAATCGCATAAGCAAAATTTCCCCAATTTCCACCCGTAACAATATCATGTATTTCTAAAGACGGATCAATTACATCCGGATCAAACAAATTAGATTCGTCTGACATTGAATACGTGGATACAGGCTTCTGGTCACTCCATTTAGTACCATAATTACGTATATTTTGAGTAGCCTGATTCATCATATAATCATAATAACCCGGAATAGATGCACTAAGAAAACGATGACTTTCAGAATCAAAAAACAAAAAGCCTCCTCCATACGAACCATAAGCAGAAATAGCAGGAAACTCACTTTCCTTTTTTACCGAGAAAGGTACACAAAATCCATCCATAGGAGCACAATATGCTTTTCCACTATTCACAAACAACTCACCATGAGTACTCATCTTATAGAACTCAATATTCAACGGTTCCCCTTTTCCCGCTGGTTCAAAAAGTATTTTATTCGACGGATATCTCGTTATTAAAGTACTTGGAGTCAACAAGGCCAAGCCCCGATCGGTTACCACCATTAACGCCGGACTTACTTTAAAACCAAAAAAACCCAGCATACTACTTAAAAACGAATCTCCATAATTTTTTCTTGCACTTACCGCCAAAGGTTTTCCTTCTAACGGAAATGACTGATTCAGTTCTGATTTAAAGACATCCGGATAAACATAATATCCTTCCGGAGTACCCTCTATCGCTCCTAATACTCCCTTTCCTTCTTTTTCCTGCAATACAAACCAGCAAGGATTTAAAGGACGAATAATTGCAACTTCACCTATCTGATACCAGGTTGTTCCATTCTTTTTATCCGTAATGACCAACATTAAACCTATATTTTCCGATTCATAAGGCTCGACTGTTACTTTACATTCTTTGCCTACGGAATAATCTTTATAATCACTAAGTCTGTCCGACCCCGCTTTCTTTCCTTCGATTGTTTTCTTCCATTGAAACACAAGGTTTTCCTCATTTTGCTCCAAAGTCTGAGAAATCTCGGGTATAATTGAAATTTCCACTGCTTCCTCTTTAGGCATACGTACCTTCGTTTCAGGTATTACGATAGCCATCGTATTTACATCATGATAATCGTAATCTCCCTTGTCATCGTAACAGCCTGTTTGCAATAAAGCCGATCCGACAAAACTTGCTATATAGATGATATATTTTCTCATAACATTTCTTTTAGTCTTATTCATAATCAATTTCATCACCGTCTTCGCCTAGAATAGGAGGATTTCCTGCTTCAATGTATTCTTTGTAAGCTTGTTTGACCTTGTCAACATCCTCATCTTCCAGATCATCCCACACACGTTGGCATACATCCATAATAAACATATACTTATTATCACTATAACTGCCAAATATCCAATCTTCCCACTCATCCGGCTTCAGTTCCCACCTGACATTTAACACTTCCTGATTCTTTTCTACCAATCCTTTGTCAAACTGATGGAGAGGGTTATCCAAATCAAATTCCAAGTAACAACCATACACATTTCTACCGGACTCTACTTTCGGTCGGTTAATCTTATAGTAAAATACCTGGCAAACCGTATCAAGTTCAGTATATGTATACTTGCTTTCCAATAGTACATCTACTGAATTCTGATAATCGCTATTCGGGGTAACTTTCACACAGAAATCACGATTCTCTTTCAAAAGATCCCCTTGTATTCTTACCGTAAAACTGTCTACAGCATAAGGGTCATCTATCTTCACATAGTCCGTATCAACCAAAGTACGGACATGTGTGCTACTATAGAAATTGATACGAGGTGTCTGGTCATATAAGTCTATCTCGTTTTCACTGCATCCCACATAGATGCCGCAAACAAGAATAGCTAAAACAAAATATATAATACGTTTCATAATGCTTCATCATTTAGAGTTGTTTCCAAAAATATACTCATCATCCGGCAACGTCATCTGATAATGGGCTTCAGTCATCGTTTCAATCCCACAACCATGATAGGTGCTATAATTATGCGCTTTCAGGAAGTAGAAAAGCTGACCTTCCGCGAAATATTCTTTTCTATATTCTTTCATTATCTCATTGATACGTTTAGTCTGATTTTTGTCTTCTTCCGAAGTAGTATCAAGATCATCATATCCAGTAGTTATAATCTCGTCACTGTAAGAGATACCACGTGCAAAACGTACGGTATTCAATGCATCAGCACTTTCTGATGCAGAAGATGCACATTCCGCTACAATATAATACATTTCGGGCAAGCGTATCAAAGGAACTGCATTAGCACCGGAATAAGCATATCCGCCATTCAACGGTTTCTGGTTATATTTTCTACAAAAAACATCTGTTTGACTTGCCCCATTAACAACTTCAAACATTTCCGTATTTTTTCTCCAGTCGGTATTCCCTGCATCGGCTGTTTCATAGAAGAATTTGAATTTATCTCCATCCAGATAGAAACGTTGCTGAGTATTGGTATTCTCCATATCCATATAGTTACCAATAAGCAAGTTGGAGAATTCATTCACTGTTATTCCAAATATTTGCTCTGCATAGCGTATGGAATTGTAATTGGAAGCAGTCTGCGACTTGTACAATGCAAAATACTTAGAGGCAGCAATTACCTCTTTAGCATACTCCGTGGCCAATCCTTTGCTTTCCGCATCCCCTTTGTAACAATATACACGGGCCAGCATAGCTTTAACCGCATATAGATTCATACGAAATTCACGATTGACAAGAAAACTATTTTTCTTTGTAAAATCTTCATCCGTCTGGTCGGTAAAGAAATCAAGAGGATCATTCTCTTTCAGTAATTTTTCTGCGTCATTCAAATCTTTGAGAATAGCATCAACCACTTCATTGGCTGCCAGGACAGGAGTAGCATCTTTATCAAAAGTAGTACGGTAGGGTATAGCTTTGGATGCAGGATGTTCCTTATAAACAGGACCGAACATACGCAACAAATCAAAATGAAGAAAAGCGCGAAGCCCGAGTGCTTCTCCCTTCATGGTTTCATAATAGCGTTCGGTAACTAGGACATCTTTATTTTTGTCTATATACTCCAGGAAATTATTAATATTGGCTATGATATTATACATCGTTGAGTAAATCCCATTCTTCTTACTCAAAAACATGTTCTCATAATCAAATACAATACTCTGGTCGAAAACGGCATTTGTATTATATCCCGGATAATCAGAATATAATCCTGCCAGTTCATCCAAATAAGCATAAGTCAAGTCTCCGGCATACAATGTCTGGGTTCCCAACTTCAAATAAATACCTGTAAGCGCATCCTTAAATCCGGATTCCGACTCAAATTGCTTGTCGGTAGGAATAGAAGTCTTCGGAGATACATCCAACCAGTCGCTGCAAGACATAAGTCCCAGCATGGTTGTTGCTAATAGTATATATATTATCTGTTTCATACAAATATGTTTTTAATTAGAAAGCAACATTCAAAGCAAAAGTAAACTGACGGGAATACGGATAGTACAGACCTCTTTCGCGTTTCACTGTAGACCAATAGAAAAAGTCTTCCATATTAAACGTCACTTTGGCGGAGCTCAATCCCCAATGGCTGATAAATTTTGTATTAGTACGATCCATGCGATAGTAGACAGACAACGAACTTCCCTGGAATATATTTTCATCCATGATAAACCGAGAAGTAGCTTTCGTTTCCCAACCACTGGGGGTAAGAGTACGGAATTGTGCCTTGTCACCCGGTTTAGCCCAACGCAACTGACTTACCCGCCGGTCTACATTATATTTCAGATTGGCATTTTCCACCTTGTCAAGCAAAGTCTGATTATATACCTGACCGCCAAACTGATATCTGAAACTGACATCTGCTCCCCAACCTTTATATGTAAAGGAAGAATTAATATATCCTTGCCATGTAGGTTCCGTATTACCGATAGGTACTACATCATTCGCACTCCAGTTAACAGCGCTTGTCATTTCTCCGTTACGCTTTAATAATATTTCATCTCCGGAAGCCGGATCAATGCCTAATGAACGTACTACCCAAATACGCGACAAAGATTCACCTTCTTCATAACGTGGCAATGGTGTATCAGTCAGATTTGATGCATTCATATCATTCCTGTGTTTCATTGCTTCTGATATCTCCAGCAATTTGTCCGTATTATGAGAACCGTTTACCGTAATGGTCCAATAAGCCTGCTTGGCAGTATTCTTATAAGGAATAGCCGAAAGAGAAATTTCCCAACCTTTATTCTCTATCTTACCCAGGTTTTCCAGATAACTACCGAAGCCAAGAGAAGGAGCAAGGCTTATCGAAGTAACCATATTATCTGTTATTTTCCGGTAATACTCCACACGTGCGGTAAGACGCTGGTCAAAGAAACCGAGTTCCAAAGCAAGGTTAGTGCTTTTCGTTGTCTGCCATTTTAAACTTTCATTATGCATAGCCAGGATTTCCGAACCTGTTGCATCCGATGAGTAATAAGGAAGCAGCAAATTAGAGTATGTATAATAACCATGTGCCTGATAAGGATCAAAACCTTGCGAACCGGTCGTACCGTATGTACCCCTCAAAATGAAATCGGAAATAAAAGATACATCTTTCATGAAGTTCTCTTTTTTCAAATCCCAGCGCAATCCTGTTGACCAGAAAGGAGCCCAACGGTTATTTTTTCCAAACTGTGAAGAACCGTCCAAGCGTATATTAAAGTCGAACGAATACTTATATTTATAAGAATAACCTCCGGCAGCCACCCAACCGATAGAGCGTGTTGTCCTCTCATCGCCCGTCACTTTCTCATTATATTTCTTACCAAACAACAAGTTATCCATATTATCATTCGGGAAACCGGTCACATAGTTTCCATAAGTCTCCGAATTATTCTCCAATACACTCATGCGTACATTAGCAGTCAGATAATGGTCTTTCAATTGCTTGTTCCAGCTTCCTGTCAAATCGATTCCCCAACTGACAGCTTCACTCTGGCTTCTGCGGTAATCACCTCTTAAGGTAGGATCGGTCACATTATCAAAAAGCGTATGTTGTGCAGGACGGAAAATATCACGATGTCCTACACTCTTAGATAAATTGAAAGCTCCTTCAAACCGCAATTCATTAGTAGGATTATATTCCACCTTGAAAAGTTCACGTACTGTAAAGTTCTTGCTTTGGTCTTTACTGTTGAATGTCGTATTGTACATCGGATTCAGATAACTCGATTCACCGCCTACTCCTTCAAAATTATCAAGCCGTTTCTGTATCTCCCCGTTCTCTCCATACGGACGCAAATAAGGATTCAAGCGGGTATATTCACTGAAACTTCCCCACGGAGACTCATTAGCTACCGAATTATCCAACGTAATGCTATTCTTTAATAACACTTTTTTCAGACGATACTGAAAATCAAGCGATCCGGTCAATACATCACGCTTACTGTCTTTCATCACACCCGGAGAACTATTGTATCCGACATACATCCGATAACGCAAAGCTTCATCACCACCTTCCAATGTAACGGTATGCCGTTGTTGGAAAGCTGTTTGCAAAGGTTTGTCCAACCAGTACGTATTTACTCCCGCCAATACTTCACGCAATTTAGACTGATAGAGCTGCCATTTTTCAACAGTCTCACCACCGTATGTATAAAGTCCGCTTTTTAACTCTGCATCTATCTTCTCTCTTGCATTCATCAAGTTATATCCGGTCATATCCGGAGCTTCAATACGAAGTTCCCCACCATAAGTCACCCAAATCCGTCCCGGTTTGGGCGTCTTGCTTTCGATAACAATTACTCCATTTGCCGCACGTGAACCGTAGATAGCCGTAGCTGCCGCATCTTTCAACAAAACGATAGAAGCAACACGATCGGGATCCATATCGGCAAGTGTCTGTATACTGATTTCAAATCCGTCCATGATAAGCAACGGTTGGTTGGCATACGTCTCATACTCGCCCTGAACTGCCAGCACATCATTACTGGTAGAATTAAAATCTACAGATTGTGTGCCCATATCCATATTTGCACTACCACGCATACGCATATCAGGCAAACCATTCGGATTAGATCCCATATTGATATTATCCACAATACGAAGTCCGGGAGCGACAGCGGCTATCGCTTTAGCCACATTGTTCGTACTATATTTCTTCAGATCCTCACCTTTGATAGTAACAGCCGAACCGGTAAATCCTTCTTTCTTTCTGTTAAACATACCTGTCACCACTACTTCATCCAGCGCCCTTGTATCAGATTTCATCACTACCGACATATAAGATGAAGGATGCAAGAACTGGGTTTCCAAACCTACATACGATATTCTGACACGGCTATCTTTTGGAACATCAGAAAGCTGAAAATTACCATTATTGTCTGTGATAGTACGGATATTACTAGGATCTTCCACTATAATAGTGGCACCAACCACCGGAAGCCCGTCTTCTTCGGAAAGCACTTTTCCTTTTACTTGTGAGAAAAACTTTTTAGAATCCTTTTGTGTGATATTGATGAATTGTCCGTCAATGTGATATTTCAACGGATTTTTTCCAATAATCACCTTCAACGCTTCATCAACTGTAGCTTTTTCTACTTTTCCGGTAGAAGTATAAGAGCTAATTTCATCATAGATAAAAAGAACTTTATACCCCGATACTTTTTCAAAACGTTTAAAAATAGAGGGTAACCCTTCATTTTTAAACTCCATTGTTATTTGCTTTTCTTTACCTGTCTGTGCTTCTACACGCCATGAATAGGCAAAAAGGAAAAGCAAGAATAAAACAATGAACTTCTGTGCCTGATTTCTTTTCATAAGCCTGAATAGTTAAATAATATTTCATTCTTTTAATTGTATACGAAGTTTAAAAAAGAATGGTTACCCTTAAAATAGTTTTTTTTTCAGAAATATATTTTTCTATTCAGATTTATATCTTTTTGCTTGCTTTTTATTCGATAATTAGTTTTCCTGCTTCAAAATAAGCATGTATTCTCTCCATTCGATTCAATAATTCAATCAAGTGAAAGATGTCCTGATGACGATTTGCAAAGAAATGCATACGAAGATCCATGATTTTGCTATTGCGGAACTCAATATCTATATTATACCAACGTCCTATTTCTTTCATCATGTCAACCAGAGCAACATCGTCAAAATAGAAAAATCCTTCCTTCCAATACAAAAATGATTCAATATCCACCTCATTCACGGCAAATGTTCCGTCAGAAGAAAGTTGTACGCTTTGTCCTGGCACCATTTCAACACTATGGACTCCACAAGTATCGCTCACAGCCACTTTTCCTGTAATGAGCGTAACACGGACATCAGTAGGAGAGTAGCTACGTACATTAAATTCCGTTCCCAATACACGAATCTGCAGATTTCCACTTTTCACGATAAAAGGATGTGCTGCATCTTTAGCAACTTTAAAATAGGCTTCACCTTCCAAAGAGACGACTCGTTCTTTTCCTTTGAAAACAGTAGGATAAGCCAAACGACTGTCTGAATTCAAGAATACTTCAGTCCCCTCGGATAAAACAACTTTAAATGTCTCTCCTCTAGGAATACTTAATCTATGTATCTGTACTTTCTGTTTTCCTACTTCCTTGGTTTCTGTCTGAAGGAGAGCACGACTATAATCTATTTCCTTAGAAGACAACTGCGCAGTAGAGTAAGACGAAAGAGATTCTACCACTTCTTTCAATGGCTTTATTTCTTTCTCATCATTCACTTGTAAAGTGACTTCCTGGGCAATATGATTGGCTTGAAACACTTTAATAATTTCCGGTTGTGAGGAAATCATCATTGCACGCAAAACTAAAATGATGGCAACAGCCGCCGCTACACCTGTGACACTAGCCCACAGTATGCGTGTATTTTTTCTTCGATCATTCTTAGAATGTTTATTACGAAAATCTGCCAGTTCTTTCCGGACATCAATTGCCAGTAAATTTTGCTCTTTCTGCATCTCTATCACAATTTCTGCCAAATCAGAACATGCTTGCAAACATTCCTCATCTTCTTCCAAATTATGCAATTGACCAGCAGTTATATGCGAACGATTCTCCATAATTTCCAGGAGTTCTTCTTCCGACTTGCTTATATTTATATTCTTTTCATCCATAAATAGTGTATTCAATATATATATTTACGTTTTAAAGTCAATTCCGGTTACCCTTTTGGCCTAATTCTTCGCGAAGAATGCGTAAAGCCTTCACTATATTCTTATGAACGGCCGCGACACTTACATTTAATTCTTCGGCCACTTCCTTATATTTCTTATTATGAATATAGCATGCTTCCAAAATATGATAATTATAAGGAGTCAACTTCTTCATAGCTTCACGAATACGCAAAACACGAGAATCAGAATTTTGCGAATCGCCTTCTATCATTTTATCAGTCAATTGCGCAGTAAACTCTACATATTCTTCATGAATATTTTGCTTGCGAAGGTAATCTATGCAACGTGTACGGATGATTGTATAAAGATAAGTTTTCGCCGTTGCTTCTTCTATCTTTTCATAATTACGCCACAAATACTCAAAAGCATCACTTACGATATCCCTGCATACTTCAGCATCATTTATGAAATAGTATGCAAAATATACAAACTGTGCATACCATTCATTAAACATTTTGTCAAAAGTAGCCCTGTCATCCATTTAATATCGTATTCTTCTGTTATTTCTGGCAGACAAATATACATTAAAACTTAATACGTAGTTGCATTTGTACATCTGCTTTTTTATTTCCATAGATTAAATCATTGCCGGAACCAATCTCATTCCGGTCTAAATAAATGGTTTCTCCAAACTTGGTTATCAATAGAAAGTGTTTGTTCAGTTCATATCTCAAACGGATACTACACCGGAATCCACGACCTTGAAAAGACGGAGTATAAAACGTATAAAGCAATCCGCTTTCCGAAGCATATACACGCGAGTCATAATCGTCTGTAAAAAAGTAACTGCCCTGAACGTCAGCAAACAGCCTGGCCCAAGGCAGTTGGGAGGATATCATTTGTGTAACCTGATATCCTTTATTAGCAGCTCTGTCCTGAGAATGAAAATGATTATAATCTAAAGTTGTACGACTGCTTAACACATCTCCTAAAGAATAGTTCAAACGATAGCGAAGTTGATGGTGAAAAATAGGAAGTGTTAGTGTTCCTTTACTACCTGTCCAGTCACGCTCTTTTTGTTTATAACGATACCTTAGATACATGGATAAATTGCTGTATGGAGTAAAAGTGGTTTGGAACAGACCATCTGTTCCGCGGGAGGGTTTATTCACTCTGTATTTTTTCCACGGAAAGGAAAATAAATCGAATGAGGCGAAAAACTTCCAATAAGCAAAAGGAGAAGTTTCCAAGCCGATATAATATCCCTGTTCATTTTGTGTCGTACTTCCTTCACCGAATGAATGGGCAAACATAGCCCAATAGTCATAAGAATAAAACCGATGTATCAACATGATTTGAGTGTTTTGAACCGGTGAATATTGCAAACGATTCAAAGAAGCCCAACCTTGTTTTCCGATGGCTGTTTCTCCCTGAAAAGAAAAACGATGCCAGCGATAAGCATAATCAATCCCTAGATTATAGAAGTTGTTTCCATGAAGATTGTATTTGGAATAGCCTGTTAATTCCGGTTCGTATGGTCGGTTGAAAAGGTAGTAAATACCGGTGATACCCAGGTGGATACGGTTGTGTTGATAACTCACGTTTCCACCTGTTAATTGCATGGTGAACAGGTTCTTTTTATTTGCTTCTTTTTGACTTCGGTGCAGTCCGGTTTTATAGATAGAGGTGATTGCTCCGTCAGTGATTACTCCATCTAATAAACGGTGTGAATAGAAACCGGAAACATCCCAATCTTTAGATAAAGCAATAGTGGCGGCCACTCCCCGAAAATAATTGTATTCATCGCTGGAAGAATGTTTCTTTATTCCGCCACTGCGATTGTTGAAAGAAGAGGCGTAGATTGTTTTTCCCATCAGATAATCAGTGCTAATCACTAATCCTTGTCCGAAACTAAGCCGATAGTTACCAACAGCTAATGCTTTTAATCGTCCACAATCTTTTAATAACAGATAAAAGGAATAATAATCGTAGCCATAGCGATTGTGTAAAGCTCCAAAAGGTTCTCCAGCATCTTTTTCAGCAACGATTCCTGCATAGAGTCGGTCACTGTATCGGAAACTGTATTTCACAGAGTTATAAACAGAAGGTCCTAAATAGGTATGTTCATAACCTTTTCGCTTATAAAATGGTATATCAAAGCGGGTTAAGAGTTCATTCTTTCCATACTTCGCTGCGTTTTTCAACAGGCTTTTCCACCGGAAAGCAGGTTTATTGTTAATAGCTTTTATACAGACGAAAGGCAGTAAATACTGGATTGTTTGCTTATCCATCTCTTCTACCAGTTGAAGTTCATAGATGGTTTTCATCTGTCCATGTATATAGATGTAGGCCAACAGATGTTCAATCTGAATATCACTAAGGAAAGGAAACTGTTCGAGTTGTTCACGGGTAGCAACATTCAAATTTACTGGTTCTTGCATACGATTGGAAAGTTCTTCCAATTCATTTTCCCAATTAGGAGTATTAACAGAGTTATCAGTTCCGTTATTAATAGATAAATCTTCAAGAACATTTTCTAAAAGACTTTCAGAAGGGTTTTGAGCACTACAAGCAGGAATTATTAACAGGCTGTTTATAATACTTATCAACCGTAAAAGTTGAATCGTTTTCATCAATAAAATGGTTTATTCTTCCTGCTTTTTAACAGATAAGGCCGCAAAGATACTTTAAATAGGTTAACATCGAAGAGAAATGTCTGAATAATAAAATTTTAATTCTATTTTTGTATCGTGAAAAGAAGGCTTAACATAGTAGTAATGACGCTTTTTGCTATTGTTTGTTGTTCGTTGCGCCTGCACGCTCAAGAAAAACAAAGTATCAATGGATATTTGGTTCCGATGTGTATCTACAATGGAGATACCATTCCATGTGTCCAGTTAAGAACTGTGTATATTTTCCGTCCGTTGAAATTCAAGAATGAAAAGGAACGTCAGGAATATTACCGACTGATTCGCAATGTGAAAAAGGTATATCCCATCTCCAGGGAAATTAACCAGGCTATCATTGAAACTTACGAATATCTTCAGACTTTGCCCAATGAGAAAGCCCGCCAAAAACATATCAAACGGGTTGAAAAAGGATTGAAAGAGCAATATACTCCCCGAATGAAGAAACTCTCGTTTGCACAGGGAAAACTGTTGATTAAATTAATAGACCGCCAAAGCAATTCTACCAGTTATGAATTGGTGAAAGCATTTATGGGACCTTTCAAAGCGGGATTCTATCAGACTTTTGCTGTATTGTTCGGGGCCAGTTTAAAAAAAGAATATGATCCGCAAGGTGAAGACAAACTAACGGAACGTGTAGTGTTGATGGTGGAGAACGGACAGATCTAAAATCAATCGGCTTATAAGTTTATCAACTTTATAAACTAATTGATCACTACTTAACCATACTAGTTATCATTTCAAGAATTAACAAGCTTCCTGCAAGGTATTAATTTCCGGTTTCTCAGAAGTTAATACTTGAGTTCCCAGCTATTAATACGTATCATATAGGCTGTTAATACCTGAAAACTCAAGTATTAACAGCCTGAAAACGAACTATCAACAACTATAATAATAACTACCCAACACCCATAGAATCAACATGGCTCCATATAGTTATAAACAGAACATAGTTATTGATTATAAATGAATTAACTAAGCTATTAACTCGTTATAAACAACTTATTAACCAATCCTGTATTATGACTATTAGTGTAACTTTTTGAACAAATCCCAAATCACAATACCGGTAGTTACGGAAACATTCAACGAATGTTTGGTACCATATTGAGGAATCTCTATACAGCCATCCGAATGGTTAATAACCTCCTGCTGTACCCCTTTCACTTCGTTTCCCATCACGATAGCGTACTTCTTGGTTTTATCCAGCTGAAGTTCATCAAACATGATGCTTCCTTCCGCCTGTTCTACAGAATAAACGATATACCCTTCGTTTTTGAGGTTATCAACAGCATCAACAGCGTTATTAACATACTTCCAGTCGACAGTAAACTCTGCACCTAACGCAGTCTTATGCATTTCAGGGTGCGGTGGGGTAGCTGTTATACCACACAGATAGATACATTCAATACGGAAAGCATCCGAAGTACGGAACACAGAACCTATATTGTGCAAACTACGAATATCATCCAGCACTACTACCAAGGGCAGTTTTTCAACCTGTTTAAACTCTTCGGCACTGATACGGTTCAGCTCTGTTATTTTCAGTTTACGCATACGTCTTTTCTTTTATTATGTTCTTGTCCACAAAGGTAATTCTTTTCAGTTAACAAGGTGTTGATAACGGTTTAAAACCTGTCAAAACTATCGGCAAAGATTTTGAAAAATAATTCTTGCATTATTCAAAAGAAGATATAAGAGGCATTCATTATGAACATTCCAAAAAACTAACCCAAAACTTTCTACACAGACATAAACATATTTTTCAGCACTTATCTGCCTGTTTATATCCATAAAGTTTTTAACTTTGCACATTATCAACAGGAGGTTAATAGCAAACTTCCATTTGACGGCATTTAACGATGCTTTCATTGATAATGAAGCAAGTAGAATAGGATATTTTGCCCTTTACATCAGTTCATAACCGACTCATAAAGCAGAAGTATGGACTAATAACTTATCCGGCAAGAAAAATCGTATTTATTTGCTAACATTATTAACAGGCTATCATCACTAACAAAGGATTTTTTTAAAAGGAAAGAAATAAGAATATTATTATGAATGAACTCATAAAGGCTATTAACGAGCTAAAGAAAGAAAAGAATGCAATCATTCTGGGACACTACTACCAGAAAGGGGAAATACAAGACATCGCTGATTATGTTGGCGACAGTTTGGCATTAGCTCAATGGGCAGCCAAAACGGAAGCGGACATTATTGTGATGTGTGGCGTTCACTTTATGGGGGAAACGGCAAAGGTGCTTTGTCCGGACAAGAAAGTGTTGGTGCCCGACATGGCGGCAGGTTGTTCGTTGGCGGACAGTTGTCAGGCGGATCAGTTTGCACAGTTTGTTAAAGAACACCCGGGATACACCGTTATTTCTTACGTCAATACGACAGCTGCGGTGAAAGCAGTAACGGATGTGGTGGTGACTTCCACTAATGCGAAGCAGATCGTGGAAAGCTTCCCTAAAGATGAGAAAATAATCTTTGGTCCGGATAGGAATCTGGGTAATTATATCAACTCAGTTACGAATAGGAATATGCTTCTTTGGGACGGAGCTTGTCATGTGCATGAACAATTCTCTGTTGAAAAGATTATGGAATTGAAGACGCAGTATCCCGAAGCATTGGTGCTGGCACATCCCGAATGTAAGAGTACGGTTTTGAAACTGGCGGATGTGGTAGGATCTACAGCTGCTTTGTTGAAGTATGCAGTGAATCATCCGGAAAACACGTATATTGTGGCTACCGAATCGGGGATTTTGCATGAGATGCAGAAGAAGTGTCCGCAGACGACGTTTATTCCTGCTCCTCCGAACGATAGTACGTGCGGATGTAACGAGTGTAGCTTCATGCGGTTGAATACGTTAGAGAAGCTCTATGAGTGTCTGAAGAATGAAGCACCGGAAATTACGGTAGATCCGGAGGTGGCGAAGAAAGCAGTGAAGCCGATTCAACGAATGTTGGAGATTTCGGCTAAGTTGGGATTGTAAAGAAATTTGGTTTCTATTATTGTTCTTGAATGAATAACAATTAGAAACTGTTTTAAAATAATTCAATTCTTTAAAGATAAAAAATCCTCCCAGTTTATTAACCGAGAGGATTTTTATTGTTGATTATTGAATCAATTATTTTTTATCTGGATTCTTCCGAACTTTGAAGCATCTGGAACAACTTATCCAGTTTCGGAGCCATGATAATCTCTGTACGGCGATTCTTGCTTCTTCCTTCTGCTGTTTTGTTGTCATCAACAGGCATATATTCACCGCGGCCGCTAGGCTGAATCTGCAAAGGATTTACATTATAATTCTTGATGAGAATACGAACTACGGAAGTCGCGCGGATCACACTTAAATCCCAGTTATCCTTGAATTGTACAGTGTTGATCGGTTTGTTATCCGTATGTCCTTCGATAAATACGTCGATGTCCGTCTGTTTGTTCAGTACTTCGGCCAGTTTGCCGAGAGCTTCCTCACCGCGCTTATCCAGGCGGGCACTTCCTGACTGGAATAATAATTTGTCGGACATCGCTACATATACTTTTCCGTCTTTCTCGCGAACGGTCAGCTCGTCAGTACTAAAACCAAGTAATGCATCTTTTACATTGCTCAAGAGATTTTGTACCTTATCATTTTGCGCCTTAATCATGTCTTGCAATTCATTGATCGTGCGTTCTCTTTCGTTCAGCTCATTTTTCTTCTGGCTCAACAGCGCATTCAGTTTTTCCTGTTCAGTCATGTTGACATTCAACATACTCTGATACTGGCGGATACTGTTCCCCATCTTGGTCGTATCACGCAAGAGGTTTTTGACTTGTGCCGATAGCTGGTTACCAACTTCGCGGGAGTTATTCAACAACCCTTGCAGACTGTCTTTGCTTGCGGTGGCTGCCATCTCTGCAAGCATGAACTTCTTTTTTGTTACACACGAAGTACACAATAGGAGCGTAAGTAAAGTAAATAAAGTAATTTTCTTCATTGTGTTTTATATTTTAAGTGGGTATGTATAATCAGCTTTGCAGAAACTCACAAAGCTTCTGTACAGCCAGTGCACGATGGCTGATTTGGTTTTTGATATCATTTCCCAATTCGGCAAAAGTCCGGTCGTAACCTTCAGGCATGAATACAGGATCGTAGCCAAATCCGGAATCACCACGTTTTTCTTTGATTATTTCGCCTTTTATCACTCCTTCAAAGAGATACTCCTTTCCGTCCAGTATCAACGAAATAGCGGTGCGGAATTGTGCTTTACGGTTTTCCTTTCCGTCCAGTTCGTGAAGAAGTTTGATCATATTAGCTTGGGCGTCGTGTCCTTCACCTCCTGCATAGCGGGCGGAATAGACTCCGGGAGCTCCGTTCAAGGCTTCCACTTCCAATCCTGTATCATCGGCAAAACAGTCCAGATGATAGTTTTTATAGATATAGGAAGATTTTAATAGCGCATTTCCTTCCAGTGTTTCAGCTGTTTCGGGAATATCTGTTTGGCAACTGATATCATTGAGACTTAGTAATTCCACTTGATCTCCTAAGATAGCGGCTACTTCTTCCAGTTTATGAGCGTTATTGGTAGCAAATACAAGTTTGCGTTTCATCATCTTATTTTTTGTTTTAACAAGGTTGTTCAATACTTGTCAACCAGTTATTATTTCACTTTTAGTTTATCGAATCCTTCGCCATACACGCCGATAACAGAACTTTGAGAGATAAAAGCATTTGGATCAATGCGTTTTACCAAACGGAAAATGTCGAGTGACTGACGTTTCTTGGCAAGTACTACCAATACTTTCACATTGTTTTTACTGTACCATCCCGTACCGTCGAGTACTGTTACTCCCCGGTCGGCATCTTTAATAATCCGGTCGGCTATTTCATCATATTTCTTGGAGAAGATGAAGAATTGAACCGATTGACGGGCACTGTTGATAATCCAGTCGAGCACAACGCCAATGATAAACAGAGTGACAAAACCGAAAATAACCCGGCGCCAGTCATGAAATATAAAGTAACAGGAACTGATAATGAATACATCACAAATCATAATCATTCGTCCGAGTGATACATCTTTGTATTTATTGACGATAGCGGCGATAATATCTGTTCCACCCGTACTTCCATTGTAGTTGAAAGTGATACCCAGACCTACACCGCACATGGCTGCACCGATAATGCAGGCCATGAAATCCTGCCCTGTACCGAGTAACAACGGTTTACCGTCCGGCGTCATATCCGGCGCTTCTACATAATTGTTCACCACCAACTGGAATAACCAAAGCAGAAAAGTCAGTGTAAAAATAGCATAAGTGGTTTTTATACTAAATCTTGGACCTAATACCCGGATGGCAAAGGTCATCAGAACTGCATTAATAATGAAGTATGACCATTGGATTGGAAATCCCGTTGCATAATAGATAATAGCTCCGATACCGGTAGTTCCTCCGGTAGTTATCTGATAAGGTAACAGGAATGCAGCCCATCCCAAAGAATAGCTTATCAATCCGAGAGTGATGTAGATATAATCTTTCACTTCTCTCATTACTTCTGCTTTTGATAGTTTATGCATAGGATTTTAAGTAATAGGATTTTATAAAGTATTAGGTATAAAGTATTAAGTATTAACCTGGCGGATATATTGGGATAGCGGCTACGGATAATACTTAATACTTATTACTTAATACTTTAAATTACAACGTTTACAATCTTCTTCGGAACGACAATGATTTTCTTTGGAGTCTTGCCGTCAATCCACTTCTGCGAACGTTCGTCGGCCAATACCGCCGCCTGAATAGCGTCCGAAGCTTCATCTGCGGCAAATTCCATATTGAAACGTGCCTTTCCGTTGAAAGAGATGGTATAGTTGACAGTATTTTCTTTCAGATATTCTTCATTGTATGCAGGCCATTGGGCGTCGCATACGGAAGTCTCGTGTCCCAATACGTCCCACAACTCTTCGCAGACATGCGGAGCGAAAGGAGCGAGCGTGATAACGAGCTGTTCCAGAATCTCTTTCTTGCTGCATTTCAGGTTGAAGAGTTCGTTTACGCAAATCATGAATGCGCTGATAGATGTATTGTAAGAGAACTGTTCAATATCACCTGTCACTTTCTTAATTAATTTATGAAGGCTCTTCAATTCTTCTTTTGTTGCAGGTTCGTCTGTCACCAGATATTCGTCCGTACGGCTGTAGAACAGCGACCAGAATTTGCGGATAAAACGGTGTACACCGTCGATTCCGTTTGTATCCCACGGTTTGGACTGTTCTACCGGGCCGAGGAACATTTCGTACATACGAAGTGTATCTGCACCGTATTTCTCAACAATCATGTCCGGATTGACAACATTGAACATTGATTTACTCATCTTTTCAACTGCCCATCCGCAAACGTATTTTCCGTCTTCGAGGATAAATTCGGCTGTTTTATATTCAGGACGCCATGCTTTGAATGCTTCCAAATCCAAAATATCATTAGATACGATATTTACGTCTACGTGAATAGGGGTAACTTCGTATTGATCTTTCAGGTTCAGTGAAACGAAAGTATTGGTGTCTTTGATACGATATACAAAGTTACTGCGACCTTGAATCATTCCTTGATTTACCAACTTTTGGAATGGCTCTTCCATTACAGACACACCTATGTCGTACAAGAATTTATTCCAGAAACGAGAATAAATCAAGTGCCCTGTTGCATGTTCGGTACCACCTACATATAGGTCTACATTTTTCCAGTACTGGTCAATTTTCGGATCAACTAATGCCTTATTATTATGCGGGTCCATGTAGCGGAGATAGTAAGCCGAAGAACCGGCGAATCCCGGCATGGTGTTCAGCTCCAGCGGGAAGACAGTTACATGGTCAATCTTCTCGTTTTCTACGACACATTTGTTTACTGTATCCCAAGCCCATTTAGTTGCATGTCCCAATGGAGGTTCGCCTGTTTCGGTAGGCAGGAATTTAGCTACTTCCGGAAGTTCAAGCGGCAGGCTGGCTTCGTCAATCATGTAAGGCATTCCGTCTTTGTAGTAAACAGGGAACGGCTCACCCCAGTAACGTTGGCGAGAGAAAATAGCGTCACGCAGACGGTAGTTCACTTTCACACGGCCCAGATTGTGCTCTTTTACATATTTCTTGGTTGTTTCTATCGCTTCTTTGATGGTCAGTCCGTTCAATGAAAGATCACAGTAAGGAGTGACATCCGGACGCGGAGAATTGCAAACAATACCTTCTTTTGCATCGAAACTTTCTTCGCTTACATCACAACCTTCTACCAACGGACGGATTTCCAATCCGAAATGTTTGGCAAATGCATAGTCGCGGCTATCATGAGCAGGTACGGCCATAATAGCTCCTGTTCCGTATCCGGCCAGTACATAATCGCTGATCCATACGGGCACTGCTTCACCTGTGAACGGATTGATAGCATACGAACCACTGAATACACCGGTAACACTACGGTCGGCGATGCGTTCGCGTTCCGTACGTTTTTTGGTACGGTCGAGGTAGGCGTCTACTTCTGCTTTTTGTTCAGGAGTCGTTAACTGTGCCACCAATTCACTTTCCGGAGCCAATACCATAAAGGTAACACCGAACATGGTATCTGCACGAGTGGTGAAAATTGTGAATTCGAGATCATTGTCTTTTACTTTGAATTGCACTTCAGCACCTTCCGAACGTCCGATCCAGTTTCTTTGGGTTTCTTTCAGAGAATCTGTCCATTCGATCGTGTCCAATCCATCAAGCAGGCGTTGTGCATAAGCGGATACACGCAAACACCATTGGCGCATTTTCTTCTGGATAACAGGATAACCGCCACGTTCGCTGACTCCGTCTACTACCTCGTCGTTAGCCAGTACAGTTCCTAATTCGGCACACCAGTTTACCATTGTTTCGCCCAGATAAGCGATACGATAGTTCATCAGGATTTCCTGCTTTTCTTTTTCGCTTTTGGCGTTCCACTCTTCGGCAGTGAAACTGACATCTTCGCTGCAAGCGGCATTGAGTCCTTCGTTTCCGTAGATGGCGAAGGCTTTTTCCAGTTCTTCGATAGGACGGGCTTGCTGTTCATCGTTACAATAATAGCTGTTGAACATTTTTTGGAAGGCCCATTGCGTCCAGTGATAATATTCCGGGTCGCAAGTACGGATTTCACGGTTCCAGTCGAAAGAGAAACCTATTTTGTCCAACTGCTCGCGGTAGCGGTTGATATTGTTGACGGTAGTGATGGCAGGATGCTGTCCGGTTTGGATGGCATACTGTTCTGCCGGCAGACCGTAAGCGTCATATCCCATCGGGTTGAGTACATTGAAGCCCTGCAGTCGTTTGTAACGGGCGTAAATATCCGAAGCAATGTATCCCAGCGGATGACCTACGTGTAGGCCGGCTCCTGATGGATAAGGAAACATGTTTAGTACATAAAATTTTTGCTTCGAATCATCTTCCGTAACTTGGTAGGTTTTCTCTTCTACCCACCTTTTCTGCCACTTCTTTTCAATTTCTCTGAAATTGTACTCCATAGTGATAAAGTTTTTATTTATAGTGATTTATACTGTAATATCTAATTCGAGGCACAAATTTACGTGTTTATTTTCAGATAACCACGATTTCCCTATTGACTTTCTTGTTTTTATTTTGTATATTTGAGGTCAATAAAATAAAGAAATAACAATGAAATATATAAATTTTATTACATAAAGTTCAATAGGTTAATGTGCAAAATTGCATAACGAGGATAACGAATGGGCAAGAAACTGTGAAGGTTCTTGCCCATTTTTGTTGTAATAATTCTATTTCAGGTATTGAAAGTGTCAAAAAAGAGTTTATAATAAACTTGGATACCGTTTATAATAAACCTCTTCGTTATTTATTAAAAACTTGAATAGAGTTTATTCGATTTCGAGGTTTTTGTGTAAAGAAGAAAGAATGATTGCAATGAATAACTGGCATCTTCTTTTCTTATTTGGTAAATAATAGGTACAATAGGCTGAATGATTGTATTGATTATATTATTTTACAATATATCATTGTTTTGCTTGATAATCGATCATTCAATGTACAAAGCTCCTGTCGTCTGTTCAATCGGATCGGACTTATGAGCTAGTTCCGGATTGAACAGAAACCATCATTGAGTCAAAAAAAATGTAGAAATCGTCTGTCATATCATATAATTCTGTAATTTTGTTGTGCAAGTCCCGTAAAACTAAAACAGCATTTCTAAGTTAATCTTTTAATACTAAAAAATACATATAAGTATGAAAATGAATCTCCATTGTTTTGCGAATCTTATCCAGATAATGATTCTCGCGCTTTTTTTGAATAGCGGACTGATAAACGCAACCGAAGTCGGAAAACGTACTGACGCATTGGAAGCATCAGCCTGGAACGACTCTCAATGGATTTCCGCAGTAGACGCCCCTGTAGTGAAAGGACATAACAACGGTCGCGCAGCCGATGGCGCGAGTTGGTTCGTGTCCACCGTGAAAAACGAACAGAAAATTGTCTCTGCCAAGTGGATGACCGCTGGACTGGGAGTTTACGAGTTGTATGTGAATGGGAAACCCGTAGGCGGGGAATTCCTGAAACCGGGCTTCACACACTATGCCAAGACCAAACGTTCTTTCACCTATGATATTACAGACGTTATCCATACCAAGCCAAACGCCGAGAACATGCTTTCCGTACAGGTGACGCCGGGATGGTGGGCTGATAAAATCATAACCCCCGGAGGACATGACGGCATGATAGGCAAGAAATGTGCCTTTCGCGGTGTACTGGAACTGACTTTTTCTGACGGAAGCAAGAAGCGCTACGGTACCGATCTCGAAAACTGGAAAGCCGGAATTGCCGGTCCGGTGAAACATGCCGGTATCTTTGACGGAGAAGAGTACGATGCACGCGAACCGATGGGCTTCGAATGTGTGGACAAACTCTCCATACCCGAAGAGAACACCGAATTTTCTGGCGACATTCTGCCTTCGGACGGAGCGGAAGTCTATCTGCGTACAGATCTTGCTCTTGCTCCTATCAGAGCATATATTTGGAAGAATATAGAAGGAGCGAAAGAGAACGAGTTCGGTAAGGTGATTATCGCCCGTGAGTTCGCATCGGGCAAGGAGATGACCGTAAGTCCGGGAGAGACGTTAGTGGTGGACTTCGGGCAAAACTGTGCCGGTGTACCCTCTTTCGTATTCAAAGCTGCCGAGGGAACAGTGTTGACCTGCCTTCCCGCAGAGTTGCTCAATGACGGCAACGGTGCTAAGATTCGTGGCATGGACGGTCCGGAAGGAAGTTGCCATCGCGAAAACCTGCGCATCCCCCACACCGGTATTCGTCTGGATTACACCTTTGCTGCCGGAGATAATTATGTGACCTACTACCCTCATTGCACCTTCTTCGGCTACCGCTACGTCTCCATAACTGCCACCGGAAATGTCTCTATCAAGTCGTTGAAGTCCATCCCCGTTACTTCCATCACAAAGAAAATGGAAACCGGCACTATCACCACAGGTAACGACCTTGTGAACAAGCTCATTTCCAACACCTATTGGGGGCAGCTATCCAACTACCTCTCAATACCTACCGACTGTCCGCAGCGCGATGAGCGTTTGGGCTGGACAGCAGACACACAAGTGTTTGCCGAAACCGGTACGTTCTTTGCTAACACCATGAAGTTCTTCCACAAGTGGATGCGTGATATGCGCGACACCCAAAACAGTTTGGGTGGATTCCCCGGAGTGGCTCCCTTAGCACAATACGGTGATGAGAAAATGCGTTTGGGTTGGGCCGATGCCGGAATCATCGTGCCCTGGACGGTATGGAAGCAATTTGGTGACACGCAAATTATTGAGGAGAACTGGAACGCCATGGACCTGTTTATGAACCACATCAACGACACCAAGTATAACCACGAGACCCTCTGCGGCGAGAACGGCAACTACCAATGGGCTGACTGGTTGAGCTACGAACCGCTGGAAAGTTGTAGCGGACTGGCTTTCTCTCCCCAAGGTCCGCTTCCTGATGCTATTAGTTACTGGAACTATTTGAGCGCTTCCTATTGGGTGATAGATGCTTTCATGATGCGAGACATGGCTGCCGTCACCGGTCGCAATGCCTCCAAGTACCAACAAATGGCTGATTCAGCAAAGGTATACATCAAAGAGAACTTCCTCAATGAGGACGGCACCTTCAAAACCGCCATCCTCAACACTATGCAAACTCCTGCCTTGTTTGCCCTAAAGAACCAGCTTTTGGAAGGCGAACCCAAAGCGAAGATGATAGACCGCCTGCGTGAAAACTTCGCACAGCACGATCTTTGCTTGCAGACCGGATTCTTGGGCACATCCATCCTCATGGCCACCCTCACGGAGAATGGCATGGAAGACATTGCCTATGAACTCCTCTTCCAACGTAAGAACCCAAGCTGGCTATACTCTGTGGACAATGGAGCCACCACCATTTGGGAACGGTGGAACAGCTATATGATAGACAAAGGAATGGGACCACGCGGTATGAACAGCTTCAATCATTATGCCTACGGATGCGTATGTGAATGGATTTGGGAAACTGTTGCCGGCATTGCAGCCGATCCTACTACTCCCGGCTTCAAGCACATCATTATGAAGCCCATTCCAGACAAGCGATTGGGACACGTAACTGCCGAATACCGTTCCGCCGCCGGACTCATCAAGAGCGCCTGGAAATACGAAGGAGATACCTGGATTTGGGAATTCACCATTCCTAAGGGTGTTACCGCTACCGTAACCCTTCCCGGAGAGATGAAGTCAAAGGAGTATAGAAGTGGAACTTACAAGGTGACCAAATAGTTCTTCATATAAGAATTTGATAGTAAGGAGATGTATCGGAACTCTCTTTTAACGTGATTACCCTCATTACAGATAGCTGTGATGAGGGTAATTCTTCATTTTTACAATATATGGTTATATCTTGTCTTTCTCTTCTTTTTCTATCATCTCGTCGTAATACGTCATGCGTGCAGCACATTCCCGGATAGTCACTTCGCGCAGCACCTCTGTTCGTGCCAGCATATACTCGTATTCCTCTTTGTTAACGGTGAACAGCCGGTTGTATCGCGCTTCGATATATGCCCTGCATAATTTATCAAACGCTTTATTTTCTTCGGGAGTATTGGTAGGAAACACATTAGCAAATCCTCGTGAACAGCTTCTGACCATCGCTCCCAGTACTTTCAATTCATGAGATTTAGGGCGAATACCGCTATACACAAGAGTAAACGTTTTGTAGTAACGTTCGCAGGCTTGATGTAATAAGAAAGAGCCATATTTAAAATTACCTTTTTCGTAAGCAGTATGCCCCGAATCTAGAAAACATTCTCCCATGTAGAAACATTCTTCATATTCTTCCTCTGCATATTGCTTAATCTCCCGATACGGCAACTTCTCAGGTTTACCAATCTGAAACGTACCATTGTCATACAGTAGAATTCCGTCTTTTATAATTTCATAAAAGAAATAATGCTTCCTTCTTATAGCTCGATTAATGGTCACTGGAGTTTCTACAATAATATTAGGCGGTGCCGGATGCCGCTTTCCTTCCATTCTTGTATCATATTTAGGAACGATCACCTCGCGCGCATGCCTCTCTGCTTTATTTGCGTCTCTCGTATCACATATCACCAGAATATCCAAATCACTTTGGTAGTAAGTAGTTACTCCACGTTCGTCGTATGTTTCATCCCAGATGACATATTTTCCCCGCGCATAACTTCCATACAAGATAATCATACGCACATTCGTAAGATTCGACAATATCAGCTCTTGCAACACCGCCAACTCTTCTTGCGTGCGTTTGGGCAAACGTTTTATTGATCTTTTCATATTGTTAGCCTATCTGTTTTTTGCATAATGCGCTTGTAATGCGAGTGCCTTTTTTGTATTAAACCTCTTCGCATATCGGCATATCCATTCCTTTGTATACCACCACAATCTTATGAAGCTGTGTAGTGGCGACTGCTCTCTTCACCGTATCAGTGTCAGCATAGCGATTGGCTTGGTCAATAGCTTCCAGCCGTAGTTCTTCCACGCGGCTTTCAGGGTCTTTATACTTGGCATACTTCAGTTCTACAATATAGCTGTGCTTCATGTCTGAATAGATATCCAGTAGCGGACAGAGGAAAATGTCGACATAACCTGCCTGTGTGTCCTGTTCGGAAATAGGACGGTAGAAACGGTTTTGTGCCGTCATGGCAAGCGTAAAGCCGTGGACAAAAAATTCACCTTTCTGCTTGTCGCGCTGGGAAGTGTAGTGTTTCAGGCAGTCAGCAATATAACCGAAATAGGCTTTCCAATCGCCATCGTAGGCAAGAGCACTGGCAAGTTCGTTTTTCTCGTAACTACTGAAATTGAGTTCGGCTTCGTTGTAGGTACTCAGCAGATAGGTGTATATTTGTTCGCGGACTACCTGGTTGGGGATGGTGAGTTTGGTCCTTCCTTCATACGTGCCACTAATGGTGAGCATACCGAAATAGTAGAGCAGGCTCACAAAGTTGTCGGGGTTGGTGATATTGACGGCAGGAAAACCTTTTTTCAGTTCTCCGGTCACGTAGCCTTCGCTCACCAATGTCTGGATGATGGAGGCATCATGGGCAAACTCTTTGTCCTTCCGGATGAGCATACGTAATTTTTCGTAGTCGATACGGATATTGTCTTCTACCATATCCCGGGGGGCTTTGCCTCGTTGAATATAATTCTTGACGAAGTAGAGTACCATGTTAGAGTTGTACATAGTAGTTTCACCGTAACATTCTTCTGCAAAGCAGTAGTTGTCATACCAGGGTTTCATGATTTCTATCAGTTCGTCCACACTGTGGTTGAATGGACTGGTGGTGGAATAGTAAGTGAGCATTTGGCGCACTTCTTCTTCCGTAAAACCTATCATCTCGTTGAATTCCGGCGTGAGCGAGTAGTTGGTTCCGATGTTGAAACCACTTGTGAGGTCGTCCATTGTCACGGGACTTACGCCGGTAATGAAACAACGCTCAATGCTGGAATAAGTTCCGGCTTTGATTTTATTGAAAAAAGCGCGCAGATAACTTTCGCTATGTGTTTCGTCCGTATAGCGGTGCAGGCTTTCTATATCCGAGAGGATGGCATTGGTGAAGTGGTCGTATTCGTCGATAAAAAGATAAATTCTCTGTCCGACACGTGCACATGCCTGATAGAGAAAGTCCAGTTGCTCCACTGCTCCTTCTTTTTTGTCGAGTTCTTCCTTGATGCCTTTGGGGAGAAAGTCGGCGTAAATGTCACAGAAATAGTCGAACATTGTTTGGCAATGCGCGTCCAATCCCTTGCGGTAGTTGTGTAGTTCGCCTACTATTCCGGAGAAGTTGAGGTATAGTACCAGATAGCTGTTCCGGTCGCGTGTAGGGTGCTTTCCGATGTAAAGGTCGCCAAACAGCGCTTCGAACTTATCCTTGGCAAGTATATCATAATAGTGCTGCAACATATTTACTGTGAGACTTTTGCCGAAACGGCGCGGGCGAATAAAGAAGAAAAACTTGTCCGCCTCTTCTATCATAGGTATAAACCGGGTTTTGTCCACATAATAACAGTCGTCACGGCGGATTACTGCAAAGTTCATCATGCCGTATGGGATACGTTTCCTGTCCGGAGCTATATATTCTTCCATAATTTATACCTTATTTTAGGAGTTTTCTTTGAACATAAACAAAGGTACGGGCTTTTTGTTATTTCTCCAAACAAACGTTCCATAACTTCTCTTCATCTTTGTTTTCCATGTACTTAGCCAGATACTTACTAAGAAAATGTCTCTCGTTCTTATTGTAATTCAAAGTAAAAACAATACCTTTGCTATGTTCTAATTTGAAAGGAGAATAATCATGGATAATCATTTAGAAGATAGATATATACGGTTTGACTGGGCCATTAAGCGGCTGTTGCGTCAAAAGGCGAATTTTGGAGTTCTCGAAGGTTTCCTTACAGTCTTTCTTGGTGAGAAGGTGACCATTCTGGAAATACTGGAAAGCGAAAGTAACCAACAGAGTATCGATGATAAATTCAATCGTGTAGATATCAAAGCTCGCAACAGTAAAGATGAAATTATTATTATTGAAATACAAAATACACGTGAGCTTTACTATCTCGAACGCATTCTTTATGGGGTAGCTAAAGCCATTACAGAGCATATCTCGCTCGGAGAAACTTACTATCATGTAAAGAAGATATATTCCATTAGTATTCTTTATTTTGATATCGGCATAGGCAGCGACTATTTATATTACGGCCAAAACAATTTTATCGGTGTGCATACCGGTGATAAGCTGCAAGTGAATGTCAAGGAAAAGAATGCGATTGTTACCCGCATGCCCGCCGAAATCTTTCCCGAATATGTACTTATCCGTGTAAATGAGTTTGATAAGGTAGCTGTTACTCCAATGGAAGAATGGATGCGATATCTGAAGAGTGGTGTGATACGCCCGGATACCACTGCTCCCGGATTAGAAGAGGCAAGAGAGAAACTGAAATATTACTCTATGACCCCACAAGAACGCATGGCATACGATGAACACCTCTCTGCGGTAATGATTCAGAATGATGTAATTGATTCAGCAAAGTTGGAAGGAAGATTAGAAGGGAGATTAGAAGGAAAAATAGAAGGGAAATTGGAAGGTATTGAGCAAGAGCGTCTCTCTAATGCCCGGAAAATGAAGAACAAAGGATTGGACAGCACGATGATTGCTGATATCACCGGATTAAGTCTTGACGAGATTGCCAAGTTATAAAGGCATGTTATAATATGAAACTGACGCAGGGATACTATCATCTGATAGCCATACTGACCGTTGCCATCTGGGGACTGACCTTTATATCAACCAAAGTACTGATTAATCACGGACTGACCCCACAGGAGATATTCTTTTATCGTTTTCTCATTGCTTATCTGGGCATTTGGGTGATTTCTCCCAAACGTCTGTTTGCGGGTAATTGGAAAGACGAACTTTGGTTGATGGCAGGAGGTTTCTTTGGTGGTTCACTCTATTTCTTTACAGAGAATACAGCTTTGGGGATCACACAAGCATCCAATGTCGCTTTCATCATTTGCACAGCTCCCCTGCTTACTACTATTCTTTCCCTTCTCTTTTATAAGAGTGAAAAAGCCACCAAAGGTTTGATTTATGGCTCCATATTAGCTTTAATCGGGGTGGGACTGGTGGTCTTTAACGGTAGTTTTGTACTCAAATTATCTCCGGTAGGGGATTTGCTCACTTTACTTGCCGCCCTGTCGTGGGCATTTTATAGTTTGGTGATAAAGAAAATGACAGGGCGTTACCCCACAGTATTTATCACCCGCAAAATATTCTTTTATGGAGTATTAACCATACTTCCCGCCTTTCTTCTTCATCCGCTGCAACCTGATTTCGATGTACTTTTAAAACCGGTTGTATTATCCAATCTCTTATTTCTGGCCGTCCTGGCATCCTTGGTTTGTTATGTCCTCTGGAATGTGGTATTGAAACAGTTGGGAACCGTTAGAGCCTCCAATTATATCTATCTCAATCCGTTGGTAACAATGGTGGCATCCGTAATCATTCTTCACGAACAAATCACATGGATTACATTATTGGGAGCAGGTTGCATTATTTTTGGAGTCTATCAGGCAGAGAAAAAGTGGAAGAGTAAAACTTGTATTTAGTTTGTATTGTTATTTTTTATGTATTCGGAAGGCACATATCCGAACTCTTCCTTGAAATATTTTGCAAACTGCTTGGGAGAAAGTCCTATTTGATAAGCTATTTGGGAAACATTCAGCTGACTTTGCTCCAACAGTTGTTTTCCGCGTTTGACACGTAGTATTCGTATAAACTCGAGAGGAGATTTGCCGGTAATCATTATTAGTTTCTTATAAAGATGTCCGCGGCTCATCCCTACATAAGAACTTAGTTCTTCAACAGAAAATTCGGAATTATCCATATTCTCTTCAACTGCACGGATCGCTTTTTCTATAAGTTGTTCGTCCAGGGAACTTACGGTTATTTCACTCGGAGATATGTCAATGGTTTTGAACTTCTCGTGGTTGTTTTTCGTCCATTTTAGTATCTTTTGAATACGCAGAAGAAGTATTTCCAGATTGAATGGCTTAGTAATGTAATCGTCTGCTCCTTCTTTTAATCCGCTTAATTCATGTTCATCGGCTGTGCGTGCTGTTAGTAGAATTACAGGAATATGAGAATAACGGATATCTGTCTTTATTTTACGACATAGTTCCATTCCGTCCATTTCCGGCATCATAACATCGCTGATGACAATCTGTATGGATTGGTGGGCAAGTATTTCCAATGCTTCTTTTCCATTAGGCGCGTCAAATACTTGATAAGTGTCTTTAAGGCAGTTGATGAGAAAGTTACGGAAATCGTCATTATCTTCAACTATTAATAGGGAAGTTTTATGAGCATCTGTTGTGTCGGACACCTCATCAACCGCTTCTTTCCGAATTTCAGTGTCATTTTGTTTTTCATCATTGACTGCATAATTGTGAGTGACAGGGAGAGTGATGGTAAATATTGTTCCTTGAGGAATATGATTTTCCACTGTGATTGTCCCGTGATGCATAGCGACATACTCTTTCACAATATGCAGACCGATACCGTTTCCTACATAGGTAGTGGTAGAATGTTTTTCTTGAAAGAAACGGTCGAATATTTTATCTTTGTTTTCGTCTTTGATGCCGATTCCGGTATCTGCAACTTGTATTTGTACATTCTCTATTCCGTTGGCTGTTATCTTGGCCAACGTAACGGTGACTTCTCCATTTTCGTAATTGTATTTTACTGCATTGGATAAAAGGTTAAGAAGGATACGTTGTATCTTGTTACGGTCAAAATCCATATCCATTTTCGTTTCGTTTATGTGTAGACGGATGTTTATGCCTTTTTTGACGGCTTGTGGGATAAAGGAACCGCATACTTCTTTTACGAAGTCCGAAAGATTACCGTGGGAAAGCATTAACTGCGTTTTCTGTTGGTCTAATTTCCGGAAATCGAGCAATTGGTTTACTTCATTTAAAAGAGTTTCCGAATTTCGGTGTATCAGTTCCAGCTCTTCTTTTACTCCTTTCTCCAGATTAGAAGACAACAATTTTTCTAAAGGAATGATTATCAACGATAAAGGAGTGCGTAAATCATGACTGACATTCGTGAAAAAGCGCATTTTGGCTTCATCCATCTCATGTTGCTGGATTATCTCCATTTCACGCTTTTGCTGGCTAAGGTTGCGGATGTGCTTACGTTTCATTTTCAGGAAGAAGAAAATGATAACACCTGCTAGAAGTAGGGTATAGCCTATATATGCCGGGACGGACAACCAAAAAGGAGGTAAGACATGTATCGTAAGGCAACTGGCTTTACTGTTCTTATAGCTGTTATTATTTTCGTATACTTTTACTTCCAATTGATAGGTTCCGGGAGAAAGCTTATTAAAGTAAATCCGGTTTCCTTCCAGTTTAACCCACTCTTCGTCTTTGTTCAAACGATAAGCATATTGTAATTTATGCAAGGAGTTGTAGTCCATGGAAGAAACCTCTAATGCAAAGTTACTGTCGGAATAGTCCATGGTTATTTCATTCAGCAATTGGATATTTTTGTGGAGTAATATACGTCCATTACTGTTTTTACTGCCTACTTCCATGCGCTGGTTGGCAAGGTAAAGACTGGTATATATAACCGGATGGCTTTCATGGCGATAGTTTATGAAACGTGGATTGATACGCAGATAGCCCCCAGAGCCCCCTATCAGGATTTCACCTTGTTGAGTACAGGTAATGGAATGATTGTTAAAAGCCATATTCCCTATTCCGTCTTCCTCAAAATAAGGATAACAGAGAAATTTGGACGAAGGTTCCGGTGAGTTGGTCGCTATGATGTTTGTCACGCCGTGGTCGGTAGTCACCCATATGTTTTTTTCTTTATCTTCAGTGATTGCCCGTATATAATCATGAGACAATCCGTTTTTGGTAGACAAATGAATTCGCTCTTTTGTATTTTTGTTATATACATCCATACCTTTCCGGGTGCCAATCCATAAAAGCCCCCTTGTATCCTGATAAATACAGTTGATGTGTACTTCTTCAAATAAATTTGAAGCTGAATTGTTGTTTTCCAGGAGCGATATTTCTTTGGTTTCAGTGTTCATGCAATACAGTCCGCTACTGGTTCCTATATAGAGATTGATTCCGTCCGCACACGAGAATGTGGTGATACTGTTGGTGAGCATTCCGGTTTTTTCCATAGTATAAGGCGTTATATTTCCGGTATTATCCAGACAGTAGATCCCGTTCATGATGGTTCCCAACCAAATGTTCCCATATTTGTCTTCTGTGATGCATCGGACATAATCGATAGAATATTTTTGTTCGTATGTAGTTGCCACTTTGCTGAATTTTCCATTTTGCTCATAGAACGCTCCGTTGCCGTAGCTGCCGAACCAAAGCCGTCCTTTTGAATCTTTATATGAACATACAATTATATCGGAAGGGATAGCATCCTGTTTTTTCGATATGAAAGTATAGTTGTTGTTTTTCTTGTCATAGTAAGCCAGTCCTTCCCCGTCAAATCCCAGCCATAGATTTCCGTCTTTGTCTTCCACAAGGCAACTTACATCTTCTTGCTGGGGCAACCGGCAGGTTTCAAATGTGACGTTGTGCAGACTCGTGAAGGTAGCTCCCAATTTGCTTGTACCTACCCACATTATGTCCGAATGGTCTTTATAAAAACAACAGATATGATTGTTGGGCAATGAAAATGGATTGTCCACTTCCTTGCTAAGTCTCTCATATCCTTTTCCGTCCTGATGATAACTTATGTAAATGCCCTTGTTGTCCGTACCAATCCATATATTCCCTTTTCCGTCGTCTATGACGGCCGTGATAAGTTCGTTGGTTATCTCTTTTTCTCCGGGAAAGGAAAACCATTCTTTGGCATTAGGGTCATAACAACATACTCCTTTGGTATGGGGGACATAAAGCCAAAGCCTGGAAAAGGTGTCTATGTACATTCGTTGTTTCCATCCGAGAGGCAGGACAATCTGTACTTCCTTGCAAAGGTTTTGCGCTCTCCAGTCGACGTGATAAATATAGCTGTCTGACAATAGTACATAAGCGTTTGACTGGTAACAGTCGATTTGCAGCACCTGGCAATTTTGAGGAAGAGATAAAGTATAAAGTTCTTTTTGCCTGAATACATAATAATAGAGGGTGGAATTGACTGTGCACCATAAATTCAGGTCTTTATCTATATATAAGTTGTCCGGAGTTCCATATATTCCAAATTGTTCCAGTATAGGAGTTATGTGGTCATCAATTTCATCCTTTTCGCGATTATAGAAATAATAAGATTTGGGAGTTTTTATCCAGATTGTGCCCGAAGCGTCTTCCGCTGTAAATTCAATGTCGTTGTTGTAGGCTCCCAGTTGTGTAGTGGTATATGTCTTGAATTGATAGCCGTCATATCTGCTTAACCCGTTGAGAGTGGAGAACCACATAAAACCGTATCTGTCGCACAGGATAGATTGCACATAGTTGTCAGCTATACCGGATTTTACATCAAAGGTACGGAAATTAAGTCTTTCGCTGGCTTGCAACGTCAGGACAAATAGACAAAACAATGCAGATAAGAGATGTTTTTTCATATGGATTGATTCGTTTTTTGCAAAGATATGAAAATTAAGAATCGGAAATCCCTTTCCGGTCGCTTCTGATATTCCGAAATGTATCAGGATAGTAGCGCAAATGTATCAAGATACAAAAAGGACAGCCTGAAACTCATTTGGAGAAAGAGGGAGGGTTATCCTCTCTCTATATTTGCTATCGAAATAAACTATAGATACAGGTATCAAAATAGGAAACCGGAATTAAATAACAGGATATGAAACGAAAATTATTAATAGCTGCAACTTCTTTTATGATAGCATCTTCCGTATGCGGAAAGGACTTTAATGTATTGACAAAAGACTTTCAGCCCTGGGGAAATACACAATTTGACATGGAAGGCATGAAAATAACATGGACACAGAAGTGGCAGGGTGGTGGCTGGTGGTTGGCGCAGGATTGTTCGGAATATGAATCTGTACGGATTGAGTTTCGGGAGGTTTTGCCCATGGATATTGTTTTTATAGTCATCTATTCGGCGAAGGATGAAAGAAATGAGAAACTCAAATCTAAGGTTACAATTCCTGCCGGAAAAAAAGAGGCGGGATTATGCTGGATATTACTTATAAGAAATCCATAGACGGTCTGGGTATCAGTGGTTCGAAACCGGGTACGGTTTGTGTGAAATCTCTGGTTTTGGAAGAAATGAAACGATAACTTTTTTATTAATCTTAATAAAACGATGTATTATGAAGAAAAATTTATTAATTGCCGTACTTTTGCTTTTAACTGTATCATCAGTGTGGGCGAAAGATTACAATGTGGAAACCAAAAAGTTTAAATCTTGGGGGGAAGCACAGTTTGATGCGGAAACAGCAACCATTACTTTTACTAAAAATTGGCAGGGAGGCGGATGGTGGCTGTCCCGCCTGGATTGCTCGGCATATGATTGTGTTGTGATTGAGTTTGAGGAGGCTTTGCCTATGGATGTCATGTTTATGGCAACTTATTCCGCTAAAGATGATAAAGATCAGAAAATTAAATCCAAGGTTAAGGTTCCTGCAGGAAAAAAGAAAGCTGTTCTTGAACTGGAACCGGCATATAAAAATTCTGTTGACGGTTTGGGTATCAGTGCAACAAAAGCGGGAGTAGTCAAACTGAAATCCTTGAATCTCAAGGAGAAAAAATAGTTGCGGTGTGAAAAGAAATGGCAAATTTTAAAGGTTAACATTTAATTTGATATATATGAAAAAGAATTTTCATAAGAATATGTTGATAACAGGGGCTTGTCTGGCGTTGTTATTCGGAGGAATAGTGAACGTACGGGCTATCGCACCGGAGGAGTATGAAGCTGTACAGCAGAGTAGGACAATTAAGGGTACGGTTGTCGATAAGAATGGTGAGGCGGTCATTGGCGCCAATGTAGTGGTGAAAGGTACGTCCAAAGGTACGATAACCGATGTAGACGGTCGGTTTACGTTGAACGGTGTGCCGGAAAAGGCTGTATTGTCCGTTACTTTTGTCGGCTATAAATCGAAAGAAATAACTTTGAAAAGTGGGCAGTCCCAAATAAAGGTGGAGCTGTCGGATGACGCGGAATTATTGGATGAGGTCGTGGTAGTGGGTTATGGTACGATGAAAAAGAGGGACTTATCCGGCGCTGTGTCACAAATCAAAGGGGATGACTTGATGAGGGGAAATCCGGCGGATTTGAGCCAGGGACTTGCGGGAAAAATAGCTGGTGTGGTAGTGAATCAAAGTGACGGTGCTCCCGGTGGTGGTATCAGTATACAGATTCGTGGTACGAACTCTTTTTCTACGGATTCACAGCCTTTGTATATTGTAGATGGCGTACCTTATGACGCGGGGGGGACACCAAGCAGCGATGCCAATTCCGGAAATAATGAGTCCAATCCTCTGGCATTTATCAATCCGCATGATATACAGTCAATTGAAGTCTTGAAGGATGCGTCGGCTACGGCTATCTATGGTTCACGTGGTGCGAACGGTGTTGTATTGATTACGACCAGGCGTGGAGAACCGGGGGCGGATAAGGTGAGGTTTACTGCTAATTTCTCTTTTTCCCGGATTGCTAACCGCGTAGATGTATTGGATGCTTATCAATATGCGCTATACAGGAATGAGCAAGTAGAGAATAGTTATAAGTATCATGGAAAAGCATACACTTCTTTGCCTTATCCGGGAAAGTGGTCGTATAGCAATTCCGACAAGTCTCAAGGTAAGTACAATCCTGCACCGGAAGATTTTCTGAATCCGGGCATTTACACGGATGAGTACGGCAATGCAACGAAAGTCGGTGTGGCCGATTGGCAGGATTTGATTTATCAGGACGGTTTCTCGCAAGAATATAATATCAGTGTGTCCGGTGGCTCCAGAAACGGTAGCTGGCACTCGTTTTCGGGCAACTATCTGAAACAACAGGGTATTATCAAGGAATCTGGTTTTACACGTTATTCGATTCGTGCCAATATGGGGCGCAAGATTAAGAGTTGGCTTGATATGGGAGTGAATATCAGCTTTTCTCATACGGACACCGACTTTTCCCGGACGAACTCTAATGATTATGGAGTTATCCGTTCCGCGCTTGTGTTTCCGACTACTTATGACCCGAGTGACGACGAGACACTGAACTCGGACGAATTGAGCTGGCTGGCATCCAACCCTTATGCTTATATTAACTCGGCAAAGGATAACCTGAAGTCCAATAATGTATTTACTTCTTCTTATTTAGAAATAAAGCTGTTCCCGTTTTTGAAATTCCGTCAGAACTTGGGTATTAACTATACAAACAGGGAACGCGGCACGTATTATGGCCGCAGGACATCAGAAGGTTCCGAAGCTAATAATATAAACGGTAAGGCAGGACAGTCTACTAACTGGAGTATGGGAATTACTGCCGAGTCCTTGTTTACTTTCGATAAGACATTCAAGAAAATCCACTCCGTTAATGCCGTGGGCGGTTTTACTGTCGAGAAGAGGGACTATGGAAGTAAATCGATGTCGGCTACGGGATTCCCCAGTGATTTGACTCAGGAATATGATATGAGCCTGGGTACACTTCCCGGCAAATTGAAGAGCGACCGTACGGATTCGTCATTGGCTTCATTTTTGGGGCGTATCAATTATACGTTGATGGATAAATACATCTTTACGGCATCTTATCGTGTTGACGGTTCCAGTAAATTCACGGAAAACAATAAATGGGCAAACTTCCTTTCGGGAGCTGTAGCATGGCGTTTGTCGGAAGAGAAATTTATTAAGAACCTGAATATTTTCAGTAATTTGAAGTTGCGTCTCAGCTATGGTGAGACGGGTAATCAGGGGATTGGAAGTTATCGGACTTTGCCCATGTTGAATCCTGCTAATTATCCTTTTAGTGGTGGTGCTATCAGCAGCGGTTTCGCAGAAGTGGAATGGCGTGGTCCCGTAGCGGAAGATTTGCATTGGGAGACAACTGCCCAGTATAATGCCGGATTGGATATAGGCTTCTTTAATAATCGCGTCAACCTGACTGTTGATTATTATTATAAGAAAACACGCGACTTGCTGCAGGAGGTGAAAATACCTTCCAGCACCGGTTTCTCAAGTATGATGGTGAACAGGGGATATGTGACGAATGAAGGGCTGGAGATTTCCGGGAAATTCTATATATTGCGGAATACTCCTTTGAAGTGGGACATCGACGCCAATATATCTTTCAATAAAAATAAAGTTGGCGGACTTGATTCTGACCAGTTTTCCGCAAGACTATGGTATAAAGCGGATGATGTATTCTTGCAGCGTAACGGCTATCCTATCGGAACAATTTTCGGGTACGTAGAAGATGGTTTCTATAATAATCTGGCTGAAGTCATGGCTTCCCCGGATCCAAGTGTCCGTGCGAAAGGAAAGAGTATGATAGGAGAAATAAAGTACCGGAATTTTGACGATGACCCTGCCATAACGAATGCAGACAGGGTAGTGATTGGTGATACGAACCCTGACTATGTATATGGTATAACCAATAATTTCCGGTGGAAGAATTTCACTTTGAGTTTTTTCCTGCAAGGAAGCCAGGGAAATGATATTTTTAATGGTAACCTGATGGAAGTAAAGATGGGCAATACGGCTAATATTCCTGTAGATGCTTATAATACTCGTTGGACAGAAGCAAATAGGGCTTCTGCCAAATGGCCTAAAGCGGTGAATAGTTATGAACGGACTATGTTAATTTCAAATCGCTACGTGGAAGACGGCTCTTATTTGAAGTTGAAGAATCTTAGTATCGGTTATACATGGAGACCTAAGTTTAAAGGTATCAGTTCTATCAATATTTATGGAAATGCTACCAACTTGTTTACCATTACCGGATATAGTTGGTTTGACCCTGAAGTAAACGCCTTCGGTTCTGATACTTCCCGGCGTGGTGTGGATATATATTCTTATCCGAGCAGCCGTACATTCTCATTAGGACTAAAAGTCGATTTTTAAACTGACCATTAAGATATAGAATTATGAAATTATATAAATTGTATGTTGTTTTAAGTCTTTGGGCAACGGGCAGTCTGGGACTGGCTTCTTGCAGTGACTTTTTGAAGGAGGAACCTTATGCTTTTGTCGGTCCCGACCAGTTGGGCAATGATAATGCGGCTGTAGATTTATGGCTGACCGGAGTATATAGTAAATGGGGAAACAATATGTTCCGTTATAGTAGTTTTCCACGTTGCCTGGAACTTGATTCCGATTATATAACCGGGCCGGACTGGGCTTTCAGTAATTTGGGAGCGGGAAACTTTCAGGCGGACGAGTATGCGACTTCTATTTGGACGGGTTGTTATAATTTGATTCATCGGGCAAACGTAGCCATACATTATGTAAATGAAATAACCGGTGCGGATGAGAAAGTAAAACGGAATGCGTTGGGAGAACTTTATTTTCAGAAAGCATTCTCTTATTTCTTGCTGACCCGTGCATATGGTGAAATTCCGTTGTTTGATGTCGCTATCAGTGAAGGAGCCAGCTATAACCAGCCTCGTCGTCCTATTCCTGATGTGTATGCGGAGATTATACGTTTGTTAGAGCAGGCAGCCGGTATGATGTATAAAAATACGGATGCCGAATATCAAAAGGGACATGTCGCTGCGGGCACTGCGATTGGCCTGCTGGCAAAAGTGTATGCCACTATGGGGGCGGGTGCGCTTCCGGCAGGAGAAAAGATGATTGTGAAGTCCGGTCCTTCCTATAGTTATAATGCAGGAACGAAAATATTGACTAATCCGGTTTCGAATACATTCGAGAAGACACAGGTGGCAGGTTATGAATCGCTTAACTGGAAAGACTGTTATGAGAAAGCGGCGTATTATGCAGGTATTATAATGGGGAGGAATCCTGATGTGAGTTATGGGACTTACAGACTGTTGTCTTTTGATGAATTGTGGAAGAAAAGCGGTTTTGATGAAAGTGAACATATGTTTTCCGTACGGACAAGGAGTGCTGACGAAGAGTATGGTAACGGAGTACATCAATGGTACTGCGGCATGCAGGATGCCGGAGGGGTATTGCAGAAAGGCCCTTGGGTAGGCAATCGTTTTCATTGGTATTGCTTGTTTGATAACGAGGATTACCGTATAACGAAAGGAGTCAAGCATCGCTTCCAGTATGACAGTCAGGTGAAGAATGGCAGGGGATATTATTATCCGGGAACCCCGGAATATAAGTTGATGGCTACCGGTAAGAATATGGACGACGTGAAAGTGCAGGAACCTGTAGCGCCATTCAATGACGGACTCACCTATACGAACAGCATATCATCTAATTGCCTCGCCTTTACAACTAAATATGCCGATGTGACAGACCCCACGATTGGCCGTACGGATGCTTATTGGCCATTCTTGCGTTATGCTGATATTGTATTGATTTACGCAGAGGCACAATGCGAATTGAATGACGGGATTTCACAGGATGCGATTGATGCTTTGAATGATATTCGTATCCGTTCGAATGCCAAAGAGGCTTCTGTAACCGGAGACGGTGCTATTGAAACGAAAGTGGAGTTACGTTCGGTCATTTTTGAGGAACGTGCAAAGGAACTGGCTTATGAAGGTGACCGTCGTTGGGATTTGCTCCGTTGGGGAATATATTTGGACGTAATGAATTCTTTGGGTGGAATCAATGAAGATGGTACGCGTACTCCTTATGACGAGGGAAGTATTAACAAACGTCGTGAATTCCGTCACCTGCTGTATCCGTTGCCATCGTTGGAAGTTTCTACCAATATGGCTATTGATAAAAATAATCCGGGCTGGAACTAAGCCGTATGTTCAACCCAATAATTTATGAATAATATGAAGACTTTGAATAGAATATTGATAGGGACAGTGTTGTTGGCAACTCTGTTCTCTTGTCAGGATGTTGTAACTTATAATGATGGTTATGATGATGGCATGAACTCATTTGGAGCACCCGATGTGCAGGGCATCTATTCTCCGGATGATACGGATTTACAGGTTCCGCTGACCAAAGGGGGATTTGGTGAAATGATTGTGTTGGTCGGGGAGAACTTGAGCAATGTGACGAAAATTACTTTCAATAATATGGAAGTGGATTTGTCGGAAGTGTATGCGACGTCAAAAAAGGCGTGTTTCCCTTTACCGGGGGATATGCCTGAAGAAATCACGAACAAATTATATTATGAAACAGAGCGGGGGAATACGACTTGTGAATTCAAACTGGATGTCCCTGTGATGGAAATAAACGGTCTGTATAATGAATTTGCTTTGCCCGGCACGTCCTTACAGATAAAGGGCAAATATTTTGAATTATATGGATTTGGCAAGAATTCGTCATCTGTCATCAAGTTTGGCGATACGGAACTGGAGATAGAAAGCGTGACAGACCAGGTGATTACTGCCAAACTTCCGGGGGATATTCCGGATAACTCGATGATTGTAGTGGAATGGAATGGTACAGAAGGACATTGCTCTTATCAATTACCTTATCGGCAAACGGACAATCTTGTTTGGGACTTGGCTAATCCTTCGGATTATGGTATTTGGGGCGGTAAGGATTTTATAACCGATGGTTCCAATACAGGAGACCCTGTAGCTTTGGCCGGTTCTTTTTTCCGGGTAAAAGGCACTTATAAGGCTTGGAGTTATACAGGATTGCCTTCCGGCAGTATTATATTAGATGAGGAAGTTGCCGCTAATCCTTCTGACTACCTGTTCAAATTTGAAGTTAATTCGGCTTCGGATTATCCGTTCTATGACATTACGTCGAAGACAGGCGGTTATCTGATTAAGCTGAATGGCGGTAATTACCAGTGGAAATATTCATTAGATGAGAATATGAATACATTTGGAGAATGGTATACTGTAACTCTGGAACTTGAAAATGTAGCTACTGCCGGATTGGTTTCCGGAAAAATAGCTTTAACTTTGGCAATGCAACCTAATGTAGAATGGAATGTAGACCATAGTTTTGCCAATATCCGTATTGAAAAGAAGATAGGACAGTAATTCGATAGTGAGTTTGCACTTAACTGATAAATAGAAGTAGAATGATAAAAAGAATTTGTTTTTTATTGAGTCTTTTGATGTGTGGCGTCCTTTATGCCCAGGATATTACGTATCGTACTGTAAAGGATTTGTCATATAGTTCTTCAAAAGACCCTTATGCAACGGAGCGTTGCAAGCTGGATGTTTATTATCCGGAAAATAAGACCGGATGTCCTGTGGTAGTTTGGTTTCATGGCGGGGGGCTTACCCAAGGCAATAAATCAATACCGGGCAGGCTGAAGAAAAATGGAATGGTGGTTATTGCCGTAAATTATCGCCTACTTCCGAAGGTGGCTATTTCCGAATGTCTGGATGATGCCGCTGCTTCTGTTGCGTGGGCTTTCCGGGAAGTGGAAAAATATGGGGGTGATAAGAATAAGATATTTATATCCGGCCATTCTGCAGGCGGCTATCTGACGGCTATGGTCGGTCTGGATAAAAGATGGTTGAAAAAATATGATATAGATGCTGATTCTATTGCCGGATTGATACCTTTCAGCGGGCAGGTGATTAGTCATTTTTCTTATCGGAAGATGAATGGCATAGATAATCTTCAGCCTACTGTTGATGAATTTGCTCCTTTGTTTCATGTTCGCAAGGATGCTCCGCCTTTGGTTCTCATTACAGGCGACCGGGAATTGGAACTTTTCGGACGTTATGAAGAGAATGCGTATATGTGGCGGATGATGAAATTGGTCGGGCACAAAGAAACATACCTTTATGAAATCGGTGGTCATGGCCATGGCCCCATGGGCGATCCGGCATTCTATATCTTGAAGCAGCATGTAAAGAGGATATTAGGAGAGCCTGAAAAATAATTCAAAATAAGACGGCATCCGTTAGTTAGAACGGAACTGCTTGACGAAATCCCTGGCAATGTTTATTTTGTCAGGGATTCTTTTTTCCCCGAATGTATCTGAATACTGTTCCAAATGTATCATGTGACAAATAGGATAGTGTGAAAACCATTTGGGAGCCATATTTCATGTGCACATCTCTACTTTTGCTTTCGGAAAGATAATTCTTTATTACCTACATTAAACTTAAAAATATTACAATGAAAAAAAGTAGACCGACCATTGGTATAGTGAAATCCCGAGTGTTCCTGACAGGGACTGCGTTCGTACTTATGGCATGTTCGTCGGGAGAAGAATTTGCCGGGCATTCGGGCAAAGGAGAGGAACCTGTTATTACACCTGTCCTTTGTACTTCCGGTGCTTCGGAGCAAGCGGTGAAAGTATATGATTTCTTAAGGGAGAACAGGAATAAGAAAACACTGTCCGGAACAATGGCATGCCCGAGTTGGAATGTCAATGAGGCGGAATGGGTATATCAGCATACAGGCAAGTATCCGGCTATTGCTTTTTTTGACTATATCTCTTTGGAGTATTCCCCTTGTTCGTGGATTGATTATTCGAAAACGAAAATAGTGGAAGACTGGTGGAACAAGAACGGGCTTGTGGGTGCGGGCTGGCATTGGAGAGTGCCATGTGTCCAAGGAAGTGCCGAACGGCACTATACTCCGGGGGACGGTTCTGTAGATCCGGGTACGGGAAAAAGGACGACGACTGTTTTCAGTGCTGCTAACGCTACAAAGGAGGGCACTTGGGAAAACGAAGTCGTCAAGGCCGATTTGAAGAAGCTGGCGGGCTATTTGAAGTTGCTTCGCGATAAGAGAATTCCTGTAATATGGCGTCCTTTGCATGAGGCTGCCGGTAATATCTATAATTATAAGAATGGAAAAGCCTGGTTTTGGTGGGGAAATGACGGGGCGGAAGCGTACAAGAAACTATGGATTTATATTTTCAATTATTTTAAGAAAGAAGGAATCAACAATCTGATTTGGGTATGGACTACACAAACTAAGGATAGCGAGTTTTATCCGGGGGATGAATACGTCGATATGGTGGGGCGTGATATGTATCCTGCAAAGGATGAGTACACTACTGGGGAATACTGTTTCAGGCAGTACGGTACGATAACTGCTTCTTGTCCGGGTAAGCTGGTGGCATTGAGCGAATGTGGAAATGGCGAACAAAGCGGGAAAGTGTATCATCTTGCCCGGATATCCGCCCAGTGGGAGGCAGGGGCAAAATGGACATACTTTATGCCGTGGTATGATTACAGCCGTACGAAAGAATTGGATTCGGAAGCTTTTACTGCAACATCTCACAGGTATGCAGATAAGGATTGGTGGGTGGATGCAATGTCACAGGATTATGTAATCACCCGCGATCAATTACCCTCTTTTAAATAATACTTAATAGCTTGAAGATGAAGAATAAACTAGTTATGGCAGGCATTTTCCTGCTTGCTTTAGGAATGGGCGGATGTGTGGCAAGAGAGCAACAGTCTGCTTCGAAGACTGTGGAGACGGAGGCATTGTTGGACAAACTAATCCGTTTGCCGGAGAAAGGATTCATGTTTGGTCATCAGGATGATCCGGTATATGGCATCCGGTGGGATGGAGACGAGAACCGTAGTGATGTCAAAAGTGTGTGTGGCGATTATCCGGCAGTGATGGCTTTTGACCTGGGGCGTATTGAAAGGGGAGGAGAGAAGAACCTGGATGATGTACTTTTCGAACGGATACGCACAGAGATTATAGCACACTATGACAGGGGAGGTGTTTGTTCTCTTAGCTGGCATGTGGATAACCCTGTGACGGGAGAAGCGTCTTGGGATGTGAGTGATTCAACGGCAGTTGCTTCCGTCCTTCCCGGAGGAGAGAATCATGGGAAGTTTCTTGGATGGCTGGATAGGGTAGCAGATTTTATGAATTCGCTTGTCACGAAGGAAGGAGTTAAAATACCGGTGATTTTCCGTCCCTGGCATGAACATACGGGGAGCTGGTTTTGGTGGGGACAAAATCTTTGTTCTGCCGAAGAATATAAGTTGTTGTGGAGAATGACTTATGATTATCTACAGGAAAAGGGAGTGAATCATTTGCTATATGCTTATTCTCCGGGTAGTGAGCCCGATAATGTGAATGAATATCTGGAACGCTATCCGGGTGATGGCATGGTAGACTTGTTCGGGTTTGACACTTATCAGTTTGAGCGTGAAAAATATGTGGATACTATGGAGAAGTCATTGACGATTCTTACGGAGGTCGGAAGGTTGCATAAAAAACCGGTTGCAGTGACGGAGACTGGATATGAAGCTATCCCGGATTCCACCTGGTGGACGGAAACCTTGTTTCCTATAGTGGACAAATATCCTGTCAGCTATGTATTGGTCTGGCGAAATGCCCGCGAAAAGGAAGCGCATTATTATGCCCCGTATCCGGGACAAATATCTGCACTTGATTTTGTGGAGTTTTATAAGCATCCTAAAACCATTTTTGTGTCTGATTTGAAATGAAATTAAAATACTAAATAGATGAAAGCATTTAAAGAAAAAATTCGCGACTTATTTGATGATTACGAGAAACTGGTAACTCGTAAGAATATACCTGTTGAAGGTGGAAATGGAATTTTCACACGTTATCAATATCCTGTTCTGACTGCTGCCCATACTCCTGTGTTTTGGCGCTATGACTTGGACGAAAAGACAAATCCTTTCTTGATGGAACGTATCGGCATGAATGCTACGTTAAATTCGGGAGCTATCAAATGGAATGGTAAATATTTGCTGGTGGTGCGTGTTGAAGGAGCGGATCGTAAATCTTTCTTCGCAGTGGCTGAAAGTCCTGACGGCATAGATAATTTCCGTTTTTGGGATTATCCCGTGACTATGCCTGAGGACATTATTCCTGCGACAAATATTTATGATATGCGCTTGACGGCTCATGAAGACGGATGGATTTATGGTATTTTCTGTGCTGAACGTCATGATGATACGGCACCTGTGGGAGATCTTTCCTCGGCTACCGCTACGGCAGCTATTGCCCGCACCAAGGATTTGAAGACTTGGGAGCGTTTGCCGGATTTGAAAACAAGAAGCCAGCAACGGAATGTGGTTCTTCATCCTGAATTTGTGGATGGAAAGTATGCGTTGTATACCCGTCCGCAAGACGGTTTTATAGATGCCGGAAGTGGCGGTGGTATCGGTTGGGCCTTGGTAGATGATATTACTTGTGCGGAAGTAAAGGAAGAGACGATAATCGACCGGCGTTATTACCATACAATTAAAGAGGTGAAAAATGGTGAAGGCCCTCATCCTATTAAGACATCGAAGGGATGGTTGCACTTGGCGCACGGTGTACGTGGGTGTGCAGCCGGTTTGCGTTATGTGCTGTATATGTATATGACTTCCTTGGAAGATCCGGCGAAAGTGATTGCTTCTCCTGCGGGCTTCTTTATGGCGCCGGAAGGAGAAGAGCGTATCGGAGATGTCTCTAATGTATTGTTTACCAATGGCTGGATAGCTGATGAAGATGGTACGGTTTTTATTTACTATGCTTCTTCTGACACCCGTATGCATGTGGCGACTTCTACAATAGATCGGTTGGTCGATTATTGTATGAATACGCCTGCGGACGGTCTTTTTACTTCTACTTCAGTGGAGACGCTGAAGAAACAGATTGATAAGAATCTGAAACTGATGCATACTTTATGATAGGGATTAGGGAAAAGATAGGCTATGGTTTCGGTGATATGGCTTCGTCCATGTTCTGGAAATTGTTTGGCTCCTATTTGATGATATTTTATACGGATGTGTTTGGCATGCCTGCAGCAGTGGTGGGCACGATGTTTCTCATCACTCGTGTTTGGGACTCGGCGTTCGACCCTATAATCGGGATTATTGCCGACCGGACGCAATCGCGGTGGGGAAAGTTTCGTCCTTATCTGTTGTATCTGGCTATTCCGTTCGCTGTGATCGGTGTGCTGACTTTTACAACTCCTGATTTCAGTGATGGGGGGAAAGTAATATATGCGTATTTTACATATTCGTTAATGATGATGGTGTATTCAGCTATCAATGTGCCTTATGCTTCGTTGTTGGGAGTGATGAGTCCGGAATCGAAAGACCGGAACATGCTTTCTACGTATCGTATGACTTTCGCTTACATCGGAAGTTTTATAGCATTACTTTTGTTCATGCCGATGGTGAATCGGTTCAGTATGGGACACGACGAGCAGCATGGTTGGATGATGAGCGTCATTGTAATTGCGGTGTTGTGTGCGTTGCTGTTTTATGGTTGCTTTGCATGGACTACTGAACGGGTAAAACCTATTAAAAAGCAGCAGAATTCCTTAAAAAGTGACTTGCAGGATTTGCTTCATAACCGTCCCTGGTGGATTCTGTTGGGAGCCGGTGTAGCTGCATTGGTCTTTAATTCTATTCGTGACGGGGCAACGGTTTATTATTTTAAGTATTATGTTGTAGAAGAAGAATATGCTTCCATTTCTTTATTTGGAATTTCCTTTGTATTGAGCGGGCTTTATTTGGCTGTCGGGCAAGCCGCCAATATTGTCGGAGTGGTGTTGGCAGCTCCATTGAGCAATCGTATCGGCAAAAAAAAGACATATATGTGGGCGATGTCGATAGCGACGGTACTTTCAGTAATTTTCTACTGGTTTGATAAAGAGCAGTTGATGTTGATGTTTATTTTTCAGGTGTTGATAAGTATTTGTGCGGGTAGTATCTTCCCGCTTTTATGGTCGATGTATGCAGACTGTGCTGATTATTCGGAACTTAAAACGGGTAACCGTGCTACGGGGCTTATCTTCTCTTCTTCTTCCATGAGTCAGAAATTTGGCTGGGCTATCGGAAGCGCCGTTACGGGCTGGTTGTTGGCTTTTTACGGTTTTGAGGCCAACGCGGTGCAGGGCGAGGAAGCTATTCATGGAATAAGGATGTTCCTAAGTTGGCTACCGGCTATGGGTACGGTGCTGAGTGTCATCTTTATCAGCCTTTATCCGCTTTCCGAGAAAGAAATGAGAAAAATCACTAACCAATTGAATGATAAAAGAAAGTAATAAGATTATGAAAATACATAGATGGATTATTAGCCTGGTATTCTGTTGTTGTGTAACTTTTCTTTCCGCACAAATCCGTGGAACGGAAATTACTGTAGTCGTATCTCCCGACCATACAGACTGGAAATATCAGTTGAAGGAAGAATGTTCGTTTACAATTCAGGTATATAAGGCACAAAACCTTTTGCCCGGAGTGGTAATAGACTATGAGTTGGGGCCGGAATGGTATCCGGTGGAAAAGAAGAAAGGGGTTTTATTGAAAGACGGAAAGACAAGTGTAACGGGGTGTATGGATGTTCCCGGTTTTTTGCGCTGTAAAGTGCGTGCATCTGTTGACGGGCATGTATATGAAGGATTGGCTACTGTGGCTTACGCACCTGAAGAGTTGAGGCCGCATACATCACTGCCTGCAGATTTCCGTCAATTTTGGGATACTGTTTTGAAGGAAGCCCGACAGATTCCTTTGCTTCCTACTATGGAGCTTATTCCTGAGCGTTGTACGGATAAGGTAGATGTCTTTCATGTCAGTTTCCAGAATATTTGTAACGGTTCGAGAACGTTCGGCATTCTTTGTATGCCCAAAAAGCCGGGTAAGTATCCGGCGTTACTTCGCGTGCCCGGTGCCGGAGTGCGTCCTTATTCGGGAGATGTCCATATGGCTTCCAAGGGAGTGATTACGTTGGAAATAGGCATTCACGGGATTCCTGTGACAATGTCGCAGATGATATATGACGTATTGTCGAAAGGAGCGCTTAACGGGTATCCTTATCAAAATGATAATAGCCGGGATAAGAGTTATTATAAGCGTGTTTTCGCAGGTGCTCTTCGTGCGGTCGATTTTATAGCTTCTTTACCGGAATATGACGGAAAAAATATGGGAGTGACAGGTTCCAGTCAGGGGGGAGCACTTTCTGTTGTAACGGCGGCATTGGACAAACGGATTACCTTTTATGCGGCTATCCATCCTGCGATGTGTGACCATCAGGCACATTTAAAGAAGACTGCCGGAGGATGGCCTCATTACTTCTATTATTTTCCTCAACCGTCAAAAGAGCGGATTACCACAGCAGCGTATTATGATGTGGCAAATTTTGCACGGCTTATTACTGCACCGGGTTGGTTCAGTTGGGGATATAATGACGAAGTATGTCCGCCTACCTCTATGTATGCAGCTTACAATATTATTACAGCTAAAAAGGAGTTGCATCCTTATTTAGAGACGGGACATTATCTATATCAGGAGCAATCCGATGAGTGGAATAAATGGCTTTGTCGTCAACTAGGTTTATAAATTGGCAGATGATATGGAAACGACAGTTAGAAAATTAAAGGAAGAAATGCAGTGTATGCTAACGGGCAATATTCTTCCGTTTTGGATGAATCATATGGTAGATTCGGAGTATGGCGGTTTTTATGGACGAATTTCCGGCACAGGAGAACGTGTTCCCGGAGCTTCTAAGGGCGTTGTTCTGAATGCAAGAATTTTGTGGACTTTCTCATCGGCTTACCGTTTGTTGCATAAGGATGAATATCTGAAAATGGCAACCCGTGCCAAACAGGAATTGATAACTCATTTCTATGATCACGAATATGGAGGGGTATTTTGGTCAGTTTGTGAAGACGGTTCTCCTTTGGATACTAAAAAACAAATTTATGCATTAGGTTTCGCTATCTATGGATTGAGTGAATATCACCGGGCTACGGGAGACGCAGAAGCGCTTGAATATGCTATACGTCTGTTTTATGACATTGAAGAACATAGCTTTGATCGGATTAAGAACGGTTATTGTGAGGCGTTGACCCGTGAATGGAATGAAATAGAGGATATGCGTTTGAGTGAGAAGGATGAAAATGAGCGGAAAACGATGAATACGCATTTACATATTCTAGAGCCTTATACAAATCTTTTTCGTGTTTGGAATAATGAGTATCTGGAATGTCAGTTGCGTAATCTTATAGAGCTCTTTACCGACCGGATACTGGATATTGAAACCGGGCATTTACGGTTGTTTTTTGATGATGACTGGAATAGTAGACATGACATGGTTTCGTATGGGCATGATGTAGAAGCGTCATGGCTGCTGCATGAGGCTGCCTTGCTTATCGGTGATAAACGATTGATAACCCGGATAGAACCGCTTGTGATAGAGATAGCGGAAGCGGCTTCCGAGGGGCTTCTTCCAGGTGCGGGTATGATTTATGAAATGAATAGGAGTTGTGGTTCTATAGATGCCGAACGGCATTGGTGGGTACAAGCGGAAGCGATTGTTGGATATGTAAACCTTTACCAGCATTTTGATGACCGTTTGTCACTGTTGAGGGCAGTACGATGTTGGGAATTTGTGAAAAGACATCTGGTTGATAACGACAATGGAGAATGGTTTTGGGGAATACGTGCAGACGGAACAGTGAATCGTGCAGAAGATAAGGCGGGTTTTTGGAAATGTCCTTACCATAATGGGAGAATGTGTATGGAGATAATGGAGCGGTTTTAGGTGAATAATAAAGAAAGGAGTATTAAGATGAAGAAATGGATTTTAATCGTTTTGCTTTTTACCGGATGTTCGGCAGACCATCAGGCACAGGAAGCGGTAGTGCAGACACAGGTGAAGGTGGATTTCAGTAAGATGCATTTCGGTTGTGACGGGAATAGTATTACTGCGGGTAATCAGTGGTCAAAAACGGTTGTTGATATACTTGGTTTTGCCACTCATCATAATGTTGCGGTAGGATCGGCAAAATGGGCATGTTATATTGATACGCAAGAATATGGCAGTAAGGACTTTGTCGGTATTTCCGGTGGGTGGAAATCTACAGATGATAAAGTGGAAATACAGAAAAGACACAATAATGTGGCAAAAGTACATATTCAGAAGTTTATATCAGAAGTAGAAAACGGTAGTTTTCCGGTACCGGATATATTTGTTTTTTCTATGGGTACAAATGATACTAAAATAGGAAGGGCGTCTGACGCTTTGAAAGAGAAAATATTGGATAAAGTGGATCTTACTACTATGGCAGGGGGAGCTCGCTGGTGTATTCAGACTATAATTGAGCGTTTTCCGGAGTGTCGGGTATTTCTCTGTACGCCAATTCAGTCGGGAAGTGTGTCTCATAATGACCTGAACTTGAAAAAAATAGCAGTTTTGCGGGAAATATGCAATGCTTTTTCTGTTCCAGTGATTGATTGTTATTCTGAATGTGGTATTAAAGCGGAAGATGAAGTTTGGGAAGAACGTGGGCGTTATTTGAAAGACGGATTACATCCAGATGTAGAAGGGCAACAATTAATGGGGCAATATATTGCAAAGAAAATACAGGATTATTTAACGGTAGTTTTGTGCTCAAAATCTCTTCTGTAGGGGATTTGCTGGTCTTGCTTGCTACCCTGTCTCCATGAATAAATAATGTAGACTACTTTAATAAAGGTATCCTGTATTATATTGAGTGTTTATCTGTCATTCAAACTGAAATAAGGAAGAATGACAGATCTGTTTTATATTTTATTTAGCGAGCAATTGGAATATTTTATTGCTTACATCGCTGTTTTCCTGAACACCACCAAAAAGCTTGGATTGTGGACCGTATGCAAACAGTGGAACCATGATTGGTGTATGTCCTTTAGATACAAACATTGCTTTCATTTTGCCTTCTTTTATGTTTCCGTCACGTAAAGCTAATGCTCCGGTTTCATGATCAGCTGAAATAATCACTAATGTATTTCCATCTTTTTCTGCAAATCTGATAGCAGCTTCTACCGCCTTGTCAAAGTCCAATACTTCACGGACAACAGCCGAATAATCATTGCTGTGCGCACTTTTATCTATTCGGGCACCTTCTACCATTAAGAAGAAACCGTTAGTACTCCTGCTCGAAAGATAGTCAATAGCCATTTGGGTGGTAGACGGAAGGAAATCTCCCCGGTTTTCGTTTACAGAAGCTGTTTTGCTCTTTGTGGGTAAGTATCCCAGTTTTTTAGATTTCTTGATAGCTTTGTCATTCGGCTCTTCTATGATGGTAAACTCTTTTTTGATTTCCTTTTGCACGTTTGGTGCTTGTTTTTCAAATAGTTCATAACTACCGGCAGAAAAGAATGTCAGCTTACTGTTAGGAAGATCCGCCCAAATTTCTTTAGACATTCCACGTTCCGGTTGGTGAGCAAAGAAAGCAGCAGGAGTAGCTCCGTCGAGATTGTCAGTGGTAACGATTCCTGAAATGTAGCCATAGCCGGATAACTTCTCCGGTAAGTTTGGAATAACTTGGTTATTTTCATCCATTCCGAGCGCTCCGTTTTTAGTTTTCTTTCCGGTTGAGTAAGCAGTTCCGGAAGCAGCTGAATCTGTTGTAAATTTGTTGGCAGATTGCGTTCTGACGAAACCGCATGTTTTTAAATTAGTGATAGTAAGCTGTCCTTGATTGGCATACATTCCTGAACAGATATGTGCCAGTCCCATGCCGTCACCTATCATTAAGATGACATTCTTCACCGGTTTGTCGGTAGCATCCATGTCAAATGAAGGAACATACGAACTTTGTGGATTTTCGTTCTTAAAATCTCCTTTGACGATTTCTTGTGCTGATAGATTATAGCAAAAGAATAAGGAGAGAATAAATAAGTGAGTTTTAAATTTTACATTCATGGCTAATATGTTTTAATTAGAAGTAAGTAATTCGGATATGTTGACTGTATCGTATGGCTTTTCTCCAAATGCGGCATAATATTCTAATTGCATCTGGTTGTTTTCTTTGTCAATAGAAAGGATGCCGTAGCCCGGTAAATCCATTTGTTTGAAAAAACGGATATGGGGAGTTTCTTTATCAATCCATTCCATACGCTGTTGTAGAGTAGAAGGTTGCCATTGTGGGTGTGCCGTTACAAATTCAGGACTATAGTCTGTAACTACATTTTTTGGAACCAGTATATTTTTATCTTTGATGACACTGTTGACGAGAATCTGAACGATAGGTCCCCAAGGAGTGTCCCGACAGATAACGGAGTATAGATGCAGATGTGCACAGAGCACGATTGCTTGTTGACTGGCAATGATTTGCAGCAATTGTTCCCTTTTGGTATTATCTTGTCGGAATACATGCCAGCATCTTTCGTTTACCGGAATCACAGGCTCGTGTAACATGACAAACTTGTAAGTTGCCTTCGAACCGGCTAGTGACTTTTCTAATTGTTGTAGCCTTTCCGGATTCCGATCCCATGGATCATAACACACAAATAATACATCATCAAGAGTAGTAGTGTAATTGGCTGACTGTAAGGATGGATGTCCTGCCAACCTTGCCATATTGGGTAAGTATACTTTTTCAAAAGCTTCTTTAGCCCCTGGCCCTGTGATATCATGATTACCTTTAGTCATAATGAAAGGTACTTTCAGATTCATTTTGTTGACAGCTTTAAAAGCACTGTTAGCCATCTGTATTGCTTTTTGTGGAGAACCGGCCAATCCTTCTGACAAGTCCCCCATTTGCAGAACGGCTTTTATTGACGGCTGGTGTTTTTGAACTTTCCCGCTGATTATCCGGGAGAATTCCGGCCATGTATTTTTCGTGAATACTGAATATTCTTTGGTAACTTGGCGCAGATCATCCGGTTTGGTGGATAACCATTCCATATCGTGATCTTCCAATAAATCATAGTGTATATCTCCCAACAAGAGAAATGAAACTTCTTTTTCATTTTGCTCTTGGGAGTATGATTGCAGAGAAGTCAAAAGCGATAAAAGGACAAATAATATTTTATTCATATTCTGTTATTTATTCATTTCAAAAGAAGGGGGCACACTGTCTGCCGCCCAATTCTTATTGGGAGTGTTTCCCATTGTAAATTCCAGTTTGCCGCCATTCATCAGTTCTTTATGTTCGAACCAGGACTGGTTCCAATCTTTGCCATTTAATTTGGCTGATTGGATATATTTATTTGTCGGCGAATAGTTGTGCGCAATGACTTCGAATGATTTGCCGGCTCCTGTTTCAATAACTGCTCTTTCGAACATAGGAGTTCCGATGACATAAATAGGCAAACCAGGAGTAATAGGATAGAAACCTAGCATGGAGAAGACTACAAATGCTGACATTCCTCCGCCATCTTCGTCGCCCGGAAGTCCCATCAGGTCATTTCTAAACCATTCATCGAGCAATGTTCTTACTCTTTTTTGAGTTCTCCAGGGTTCTCCTATATAGTTGTACAGGTAAGGAATGTGCATACTGGGTTCATTAGCCATTGAAAATTGGCCTACATTACCCGTATGATCCGGTAATTGCGCATAAAATACATATTTGGCTTCGCCCAATGGAGTGTTATACATCGTTTCAAGATTATTTCTGAATGCTTCTTTCCCTCCCATCAGTTCAATTAAATCAGCAATATTATGGGGAACATCCCATCGGTATATCCAACCGTTATTCTCGCCGTATGCTTCACGAGCACCTAATCCGCCGGCAGTGGCATAATCAAAGGGTTCTATGAATTCGCCTTTTGCATTTTTGGGATGGAAGAATTTTGTTTCAGGATTGAAAATATTCCGATAGTTTTTACTCCCTTGTAGAAAATAGTTATAGTCTTTCTCATACCCAAGTTGTTTGGCTATTTGTGCCAGGCACCATTCATCGTAAGACGTACCTAGAGTGACGGCTACCGGTTGGCGTTTTTCAAATGGGTGTACTTCGTCAGCTGTTTCTTGTTCTCCCGGTGCCAATGCCGGTAAATATCCGTTTTCCCAATAGAATTTTGTGATTTCACCTCCCTTTATGCCTGACCACGGGGCTAACGTTTTTTCTGTAATACCAAGTTTGCAGGCTTCGTAAGCAGCTGATAAATCAAAGTTACGGATTCCTTTTATATATGAATCGATAACAGTGGCTACACCGTGATTGGAATTCATTCTACGGCTGTCTCCCGTCACTTCAGGAAATGTAGGCATCCAGTTATGTTCCATTTGCTGTGCCATTCTGATAAAAGACTGAATCATGTCAGCTTCCATTTGTGGTTCGATGATGACACGTAAGGGGTGGACTGCTCTATACGTGTCCCAAATCCAATCGTCGGTATAAAATGGGACAAAATCTTTGTGGATACTATTGTCGAAAGCACTGTAATAGCGGTTGTCTTCCGAAAGGCAAATCATCCGTTCGTAAGTCCGGTAGAGGGAAGTATAAAATATTGCTTTTGCATTTTCGTCTATTCCTTCCACTTTGATTTTACTTAATGTTTGGTTCCAGATGTTTTTGGCAATGTTCATCTGGTTTTCCACATCATAATCTTTTATTTCCCGCTGTAGGTTGGCTTTTGCTTGCTTTTCATCAATGAAGGAAATGCCGTAGCGAACTTTGATTGTTTTTATATCTGTTGAATATAAGAGAGCGATACCTACGTTCTTGCCTTTTATGGCAGTGTGGCTGTGATTTATTTCTTCTTTGCTGACAGTCATCGTTTTTTCCGGCAGTGCGGAAGTCTCCATATAAACATATACTTTGGTTTGATGATCTATGTTCTGATAACCGGAAATGGTATTCTCCGTAGTTTTAAGCTCACCATTGGTGGTACTAAGTATTAAATATGGAGCATCGTTTTTCCGGAAACTTAGTTCATAGATTCCTGCCTGGTGGGAGGGAGCAAATTTAGTGGAAACCTCTTCTTCTTCAAAATAGGAAGAATAGGAATAGGGTTTTATCACTTCATTATCATAACAATAGTAATATACCGGTTGTAATCCGCTCTCTGCTCCCTGATAGAAAGACAGGCTGAATGCAGACTTTCCCCGATGCGAGGTGACAATGACCGGTAAGCCTTTTATTTTATCAGAGGTGTAATCTGCTCTTTCCGGATAGATGCGGAGCATACTATTGGGAAGATGGACAGTTGGGTAAGTAGGAACTAACAAATGGCTGATATTCCCCATATAAGGATTTACATAGTCAACCGGAGTTAACACTACCTCTTGCTTGTTGCTGCATCCATTGACGATTAAAATCATTAACAGTACTAACGGAATGAATTTTCTCTTGTACATAAACAGATTTTTTTATTTTTCGATGGTTTTAATTAGATTTGCTGTAAATATAGGATGGTTTGATTAATGAAAACTTAATGTAACCTTAAAATCTATCTTCTACAAATATTTTTTTTGTAAAGTCCCGTCATTAAGAGAATATTAATCTAATATTAATCACCATAAAATATCTTTGGTTCATCTTTAATGCATTAATCAATACTGTATTCTTTAATTTAATAATTAAGTATTATGAAAAACTACTTCCTATTCTTATTCTTTTTAGTAATAAGTGTATCGGGTTATGCGCAAGGAAAGCGTATAACGGGTAAAGTGACAGATGCTGCGGATGGAATGCCTATCATAGGAGCTACGGTGGTAGCTGTTGATCCGGATGGTAAGACGAACGCTAAATCGGTAGGTACAATTACCGATATAAATGGTATGTTTACACTTAATGTGCCTAATGGATGTCAAGAATTGAAATTTTCGTATGTCGGAATGGAGACGAAAACGGCTAAAATTACCGGTTTGACTCATATCAATGTATCTTTGGCCAGCACGGCGAAGGCTCTTGATGAAGTGGTTGTTACCGCTCTCGGAGTGACGCGTGAAGCTAAGAGTCTTAATTATTCACGGCAGAGTGTAAATGCGGAAGCCTTGGCAGAAAATAGTAGTGGCAATCTGATATCTTCTCTTTCCGGTAAGGTGGCGGGGGTTACCATTACTCCTCCGGGAACGAGCAATGGTAGTGCGCGCATTGTCATTCGCGGAACAAGCTCACTGACTGAAAACTCACAGCCCGTATTCGTGATTGATGGTATGATTATTGAAAACGAACCGGGTGATACAAGTGTGACCGTTGATGGTGGTACAGGTTCTACCGACCTTGGTAATCCGGTAGCGGATATCAATCCGGATGATATTGAAAGCATTGAAATCCTGAAGGGACCGAATGCAGCTGCACTTTATGGTTCGCGTGCAGCACAGGGGGTTGTATTGGTGACAACTAAACGTTCGAGAACATTCGAAAAAACAAAAGTATCTTATAGCGGAAATTTTCAATTTGAAAAAGTGAACCAGTTTTTAGATTATCAGAATGGTTGGGGAACAGGAGAGAACTCTTATTTGCTTGACCATAAATTGACGCTTCAACCTAATGGTAACAGGTTGCCAACAGATTTACCGAATTTCAGTGGTTATAATTCTTCTGCAGGTGCTAAATTGCGTAGCTGGGGAGCACCTTTGTGGGATCAGGTTATCTATGGACATGACGGTGTACTTACTACTCATTCTTCACATCCGGACAATGTGAAGGATTTCTACGAAACCGCCCATCGGTACACGCATACATTGGCTGTGGAAGGTGGTTCGAAAAAGAATAATTATCGCGTATCGTATACGAGAAGTAAGGGTAATAGTGTAGTACACGGTATCAATGAAAGCTTTAAAGATATATTCAATCTCCGGTTGATGAATACGATTACTAAATGGATGACTTTAGATTCTAAAATGACTTACTCACATGAAAAGGTAGACAACCGTCAATATATGAATGGTTCGGATAAGAATCCTATATATGCGTTTGTTACTCTTCCTCGTTCGCTTTCTATTGATGTATTGAAACATTATAAGGATGAAAATGGAAATGAAATGATTCCGATTGGTGAACGTGGTTATAATCCGTATTGGAATATTTATGAAAATACGAACTCTGACACGCGTGACAGGGTGAGCGGATCGATGAATCTGGAAGTAAAATTACTTCCGGGCTTGAAGGCGGTAGGTAAAGCCGGACTGGATGCTTATTGGTGGAAAGGAATGGAGTTCTTTAATCTGGGTGCACGTAGTGATGTGGACGGTGGTATGAAGAACTGGATTAATAACAGTACTTCTACTAACTTTGAAGCTTTATTGATGTATAATAAAACATTTCATAAAATATCAGTCAATGCCATTGCCGGTATTAGCCGATATGAACGCAACTCGGAGAAAAGAACGGAAAGTGTGAATAGTATATTGGTTCCTGATTTCAAGAATATTTCTAACTCGAATGAGTATCCTAGTGCCACTCAACTGCAATCTAAGAAGATAATCCGTTCTGCTTACGGCTCGGTGTCATTAGGTTACAATAGTTATGTTTATTTAGATGTAACGGCCCGCAATGACTGGTCGTCTACTTTACCACTGGATAATTGCTCTTATTTTTATCCTTCTTTTGGTGCTACGTTTATTTTTACCGATGCATTTAAGATCAAATCACCTATCTTGTCGTTCGGTAAGATTCGTGCTTCTTTTGCTTATGCCGGTTCTGACACAGATCCATATCGGATTAATCAAACCTATAAGTTGGGTAGCATTTATAATGGTTCACCTTTGCAAACCATTAGTACAACTTTAAATAATGATCAACTTTTGCCGGAACGTAACCGTTCTTTGGAACTTGGAGCTGATCTCCGCTTTTTCCATAATCGTTTGGGTGTAGATGTAACTTATTATCGTTCTGATGCCTATGACTTGATAACGAAAGTCGCTTTGCCGGTGCCTAGCGGTTATAGTTTTAAATTCTTGAATACAGGTCATGTACGTAATCAAGGATGGGAAGTTGTGTTGTCTGCTACTCCCGTCAAGACCAAATTGTTTGAATGGAATGCGAATATCAACTGGGCGCGTAATCGGTCGGAAGTGATTAAGGTAGTGGACGGAAATCCTAATGTGCAATTATTGAAATCAAGCAATGTCAGTATCATGTTGGAAGAAGGTATGCCTTATGGAGTCATTCGGGGACGTGCCTGGAAACGTGATGACCAGGGACGTAAATTAGTCGATTCTTCAGGTAAAATATTGGTAACGGATAATACGCAATATTTAGGCTGTGCCGAGCCGAAATGGACGGGAAGTTTTGGAAGCAATTTCAGAATCCAGAATTTTACAGTTAGTTTCCTGTTTGATGCACGTATTGGAGGAACTCTTTATTCGGGAACATGGAATAGAGCGACAACAGCCGGTGTGGTTGCCGAATCTGCCGAAGGACGTGAAGGATATTATTTGAGTAATGTGATTTATGGTGAGAGTAGTGCAAAGGCAACTTCCGGTTATCAATATCCGGACGCTTATTTTGAAGACGGAACGCCTTGTCTCTTGTTTGTCAAGCCCAATAATCGCTATGCCAGCTATGATGAAAGATCTGTATTTGATGCTTCCTATATTAAATTCCGTGAACTTTCTGTTGCCTACAGTCTTCCGAAGTCTATCCTAAAGAAATTGCCGATTAGTGGTCTACGACTGGCTGTGGTAGGACGTAATTTAGCTATTCTTCATCAAAATACTCCTAAAGGCATAGATCCGGAGGCTTCTTCTTCATCAGGAAATGCTCAAGGTATAGAATATGGAAGAATGCCGCCCGTATCTTCTGTCGGATTTGATATTAAACTAACCTTCTAAAGATAGAATATTATGAAACAGATTAAAATATTATTAGCCGGTTTTGCTGCAATGGCCATTTCTTTCGTTTCGTGTACGAATGACTTTGAATCTGCCAATGCCAATCCCAATGAACTTAATGAAATTAATCCTGAATATTTGTTCAATACGAGTTCTTATTATACGCTGAATGCTTTTTGCGGAAGCATGAAAAAAGTGTTGTTGGCCAACTATAGCCATTATTATGGTGGAGCTGCCGGTGGACAGGTACAACGGTATGGAAATCAAGGTTCAACCAATGATTCATATTGGAAGAATGTATATAATTATGCTATTTTTCCTGTTCACTTTATACAAACGCAAATGGAAAATGACGAGCAATATCACAATCGTGTACTTATTGCTAAAATATGGGAAAACTATCTTTTCTCACAAGCAGTTTCTATTTGGGGAGGTATTCCTAAAAGTCAGGCTTTTAATGCCGGCGAGAGAGTGCCTTACGATAAGGAATCGGATATTTATTATGCTATGCTGAATGATTTGAAAGCATGTGCCGACGGGTTGAAGATGGATGGAGATGTTTATAAAGCAGACCCTATTTTTCCTTCAGGACAGAAATCCAGCGACTTATTGAAATGGAAGAAGTTTGCCAATTCACTACGTTTGCGTTTGGCCGTTCGTATTTGTAATGCTGACCGTTCGAAAGCGACTGAAGTGATTGATGAACTTATGGAAAATGAACAGAACTTGATGACAAGTAATGAAGATAATTGTCTTTTGCAATGGGGAGATAACGCAGATACAAGAAATTATTTTTATGATTATCTGGTTATCAACCGTGAAAGTAATTTGGATAAGCTTCACTCTGCCGGCGAATCGATTCTGATGTATATGGCTCCCTATGCTGATCCGCGGTTGGAGAAATTTTTCACTCCTGCCAATGCTGCTTCTATGCCTGATAACTTCCATTGGGCACCTTATTGGGGACAACCGAAAGTTTCTAATTTGCCTTCGGGAGTCAGCTTGTCTCCCAATCCGCATAGTGGAAAGACGGCGGATGATTACTCTCAATTACAGGATAAATTCACGGAGCAAAGTTATGCAGAAGTAATTATGAATTATGCAGAAGTGTGCCTGTTGAAAAGTGAATTGGTTCATAAAGGTTTGGGAAGTGGTTCGCAAACAGCCGAGGCTTATTACAATGCTGGTGTGAACGCTTCAATGGCTCAATATGGCGTAGACGGTGGAAAAGTAAATAATTATCTTCAGACTCCGGGAATTAAATGGAATACATTGACAGATCTCACAGTCACAGAAGAAGGTGAAGATTATTATAAAGATTTTATCGGCATTGTATCTTCTGCTATTACCTCTGATGAACCAGATCCGATTTATCGTCAGATTATCATGCAGCAATATATAGCTATGTTTTATCAATCGTTGGATGCGTGGACACTGATTCGCCGTAGCCAAGTATTGGAATTCCCGCCGCATTTCTCGCCGGAAACCGGATATGGCGCTGTAAATGCCGGTACCAAGGATAATCCTTATGCTTATATTCCACAGCGATTGGTATATCCCGATAGCGAGAAAACAAACAATGAATATGAATTGACGAAAGGTATTGCCAATCTCGATGGTGGACAGGATGCAATGTCGACTAAGTTATGGTTTGCATTGCCCACTAAGACTAACCCTTATTTGACGAATAATTAAAAAATGAAGGATATGAAAAAGATAACTATTATATTGCTCGGATTCATCGCTTTGTTAGCTGTATCTTGTGATAAAGACGATCATTTGGCTCCTGATAAGAGCAAATATGTGTATGATATACCACAGACGGATTTACCTGTGGATGCGATAGTCGGTGCTTATTATACCAATATAACTTCCTCTTCCAGCTGGTTAAAGTCCGGTAATAAAATATATGCCGGTACTCCTTTGTTGGGTGAATATTTGTCTACAACCAGTGGCGTGTTACAGCAACAGCTTGCTTGGGCGGATGAGGCTGCCTTGGACTTTCTGATAGTTACTTGGGATGCTGCTTCAGCAGATAATACATTGATTACAAACTTTAAGTCTGTACGTACGGCAACCAATGCAAAAGTCCGCTTGGTGATCAATTATAACACCAAACATCTGAAAGTATCTAATGACAAACCGCTTCAAGAGGAAGAGAATTTGAATAAGATGATCAATGACTTTACGAATACTTTAGTGCCTTTATTTAATGATGAGGCCTATTATAAAATGAACGGAAGACCGGTTATTCTAATAACTCCGTCTAACCTTTCTTCTTCTGCATTGAAGAGTATTGATTATTCTTTGGTCATCCCGGCATTAAAGAAGGCTGTATCAGAATTGGGGTATGATCTTTATACGATTGGGGAATTTACTACCGGTTGGGTAGCTCCGGTGAATTATGAGGAACATCAGATTGCTTCTTTTGATGGAGTGACAGTGAACGATTGGTCAACGAATATGTACGACCGTTATTATGCCTTTTTCAGTTTTGTTGATTTGAATTGGGCCAATTGGAAGACTACAATAGCCAAATGGAATACAGACTTTGTTCCTTGTATCTTTCCTTCTTATAATGACCGTATCAATTCAACTTCAAGTTATAAATATACTTTCGGGCAAGATGGAGAGACTGCTGATTATATTAATTTCTGTAATGTAGCTAAACGGAATATCGGAAGTAAAAACATTGTGTTAGTCAATTCATGGAATAATTACCAGAAAGGAACGAATTTGGAACCGACGGAGGAAAACAAATCTGAATTTCTGAAGATAACCAGAAATCAATTTAAGAAGTAATAGTTATTAATAACGGGATACGATGCATCAGGCAGATCGTCGTATCTCGTGATAACAATAAATAATTTATGAGAAAGAAAATAATATCGGTCGTTTGTTTTCTCCTGGCTGTTTTTGTATCTCATGGGATAGCTGCGGATTCTGCTCCCTTTTTCTTTTTGCAATTAAGTGATCCCCAATTTGGCTTCATGGATAATAATAAGAGTATTTCGGCAGAAACAGAGGCTATGAATAAGGCTGTGACAGCTATAAATCAGTTAAAACCTCCGTTTGTGGTGATAACCGGTGATTTTGTAAATAATTCGAAGAGTAAGGAACAGATTGCTGCTTATAAGTCGATGATTGCTCAAATAGACCCTTCAGTGAAGGTTTATATGATTCCGGGAAATCACGATATAGGTAAGGTCAGCCGGGCTTCTATAGATAATTATAAAAAAAACTACGGAGAAACCCATTTTTCATTCAGGTATGGTGATTGTGCATTTATAGGTATTGATTCAAATATAATAAAAGAAGAGGACAAGGAGAGGGAAGAAGTTCAATTTAAGTGGCTGGAACAGGAATTACAGAAAACGAAGGATGCCAGATTCAAGTTTGTTTTTACTCATTGCTCTGTTTTTCTAAAGCGGATGGATGAACCTGTGAATTATTCGAATTTCTCTTTGCCTATGCGAGAGAAATATGTGCGTTTGTTTCAGAAATATGGAGTAAACGCAATATTTGCGGGGCATTTACATAACAATGCTTATGGAAAGGTTGGCGATATGGAAATGATAACGATAGGCCCGGTAGGAAAGGTGCTGGGGACAGGGTATCAAGGGATGAATCTTGTGAAAGTATATCCGGATCGGTTTATCAGTGAATTTATTGCCTTAAATCAGTTTCCGAAAGAGGTGGTGATGTCTGATCCGGCGACAAAAACGACGGAGTCGATGAGTCGTGTTCGTTTCAAATCAATAAGGAATTTAGTGATGGCAGGGTATCAGGGGTGGTTTAATACTCCTGAAGACGGTGCTGGTTTGGGTTGGAAACATTTTGAAAAAGAAAAAGAGTTCAAACCGGGCAAGTGTACCATTGATCTTTGGCCGGATGTTTCTGAATATGAGAAAACCTATGAAACGGCTTTTAAGTTACCTGATGAGACACCAGTAAAGGTTTTTAGTTCGTATGATGCTTCTACTACAGATCTGCATTTTAAATGGATGAAGCAATATGGAATTGATGGGGTATTTATGCAACGTTTTGTTGTTTCTATACGAAATCAGAAAGGGAAGGATAATTATAATAAAATACTGAATAATGCTGTTCTTTCGGCAGAAAAGTATGACCGGGCAATTTGCCTGATGTATGACCTTTCCGGTATGGAAGCCGGTGAAGAAGATATATTGATACGTGACTGGAAAGAGCTGTGTGAGAAGTATAAACTAGTTTCCCGGAACAACAATCATTATGTTTATCATCATGGTAAACCGTTAGTTGCTGTTTGGGGAATAGGGTTTAATGATCGCCGTAAATATGGATATGAGCAGGTAAAGAAAATCATTGATTTCCTGAAGAGTGAAGGTTGTTCCATATTGGTAGGTGTACCTACTCATTGGCGGACATTAACGATAGATGCTGTCTCTGATACGCGATTGCTTGAACTGGTAAAACAGGCGGATATTGTTCATCCATGGTTGGTAGGACGTTTTGATAATCATACGTATGAGCCATATCGTAAATCGATAGAGGAAGATATAAAGTGGTGCAAAGCGAATGGTAAAGATTATATGCCGGTGTTGTTTCCGGGCTTTAGTTGGCATAACATGAAAAAGGATGCTCCGCAAAACATGATTCCGAGATTAGGGGGACGTTTCTTCTGGCAACAGGTGAAAGGGGCTGTAGATGCAGGAGCAGAAAGCCTTTATTTGGCAATGTTTGATGAGATAGATGAGGGGACAGCTTTCTTTAAATGTACAAATACACCTCCGGTGGGTGAAAGTTCTTTTATAACTTATGAAGGAGAAGCACCCGATCATTATCTTTGGCTGGCAGGTGAAGCTGCTAAGTATTTGAGAGGAGAACTGCGTTCATCCCGGATGCCGGTTCGATAAGGATGTGGAGTATAATAGCCGGATATATTTCGTTGTTGGTGCAGAGTAACTATATTATTTTAATATCCTAAGATTGAAAAAACATATTTTTTATATCTTTGCTTCAAATAAGCTTTTGCTATGAAATATATCCGACTGTTATTTTATATTTTATTTATCTCGAAGACTATAGTCACTTGGGGTAGTGAAAATATCGGAGGCCTTTCTTTTCGTGCTTATGAATATTCAAAAGATGAACGTACTTCATTCATCATACCGTCCGGCAATCAGGGAGTGAGATTCAAAGATTATTTATCTGTTTCTTTTGATTTGAAGATTAGGGAAAAAGGCGAGCATTTTGGTTATGTATGCCGTATGATTGTTGACAATAGAAATAGCCTCAATCTGATATTGGTTAATCCTGTGAACGAAGAGCCTTATTTGTGTTTGATTAAAGACCAGCAATATTTAGGAAAGATACATTCTTCTGCGACTATCGATATTCATGAGTGGAATAGGATAAAGATAGAATTGGAGTATAAAAATGATACGTTATATGTCAGAAATAATGGTTCTCTTATTTCTAAAGAGAAAGTTGCTGCCCCGGATAATCATTCTGTTAAAGTCTGCTTTGGTGCTAATAAATTAGCTTCTTACACAACTTCGGACGTGGCACCTATTATTTTGAAGGATGTACAGATCGGTCTGGAACCTGGGAGCATAAAATATGAATGGTCGTTGGAGCAAGCAGTATCTGACACTTTGCTTCAGGACAAGTTTCAGCAGATGACAGCTTTTATATCAAATCCGGAATGGATTATTAATAGTCACATGTATTGGAAACATAGGAAAACGTTATCTTTTTCATCCAAGACTTTTCCTGTCCCGTGTGAAGATCAGTCGGCATGTTATTTTATTGCAAAAGATCGTATTGTCAAATATGATTTAATACGGAGTACAACTAAAGAATATGTTTTCTCGCCATTGATTGATGTAAATCGGATCACTAACCAGTTTCTTTTTGTTCCTTTGAAAGATAAAGGTAGCCAGTTGGTTTATTATGACTTTGAGAAACCTGATGGGGAGAATTTGTCTTTTTTCAATTTTCAAACAAAAAGTTGGTCTATTCCTATCCAACGGAAAAGGCAGTCTTCTTATACACAACATAATCGTTTTTTCAATCCAAAAGATTCATCAATTGTACAAATTCTGGGATATGGATTTCATTTGTATACCCGTGAGTTGAATAGAATATCTCTGTCGGGTGAAGTGATAAAGGGAGAGTTGCCGGATGTGATTACTCCTCGCTATTTGAGTGCCATAGGGAAGACCGATTCGCTGGTTTATATTTATGGAGGATTGGGAAATGACTTGGGTAAACAGGAGTATGGGGTCGTTCATTATAAGGATTTGTATAAATTGAACTTGAATGATTATTCTTTGGAAAAAAAGTGGGCTATACCGGAGAATCTTTGTGATGAGGTAGCTGCTTCTACGTTGATAGTTGATGAAGTAGAAAAAGGTGAACATGCAAAAGGATTGTTTTTTTCTTCAGGTCGTTTTCTATCTTCTCTAGTTTTGAAAGATTTAAATTTGGAGAATGGACAAGAAACTGTTTTAGGTGATACAATACCTTATACTTTCTTAGATGTTAATTCTCATGCAGATTTAATTTATCTTGCTTCAGAAAAATGTTATTACGCTGTAACAGTTCACCAAGTAGAGGGGAATAATTATGAAGCTAATATTTATTCTATTGCATCTCCAGTGTTGCCTATTCAAAATATAACAGTACAGGAAAACAGGGGGACTTGGTGGAAATTACTGTTTATATGTATTTGTGTAGCAGGTTTAGGGGGAATTGGGTGGAGATTAAGGAATAGCAGAAAGCATGATAAGAAAGAAGCTATATCTATTTCACAACAAGATATTTGTGAAAAAGAAGAAGGGGTTGTTTCAGATATAAATAGTGAAAAAGAAATTCAAGAAAATGACCACCTATATTCCTCGTTTGAAGCTCCTGTATTGAACACCACACCAGGAATTTATATGCTAAACGGATTTCAGGTTATTAATCGGGATTTAAAAGACATTACCGGAAAATTTACGCCTATTATGCGTCAATTATTATCTGTTATTATTCTTTATTCCAATCAGAATAATAAGGGGATTTCTAATATCAAGTTAAAAGAATTGTTGTGGTATGATAAGTCAGAAGAGAGTTTCTCTAATAACCGTAGTGTAAATATACGTAAGATACGTCTTTTGTTGGAAGAGGTAGGAGATACGGAGATATCATCAGCAAATGGTTATTGGTACTTTCTTAATAAGGGGCATGTATATAATGACTATACTATAGCAAATCAATTGATGCAAAAGATGGCGCCTTTAGATGTGGTCCATAAGGAAGATCTAGAAAAATTATTGAGTCTGGCTTCATTTGGTCAATTGCTTCCTAATATGCAATTTGATTGGGTAGATAGTTTTAAAGCAGATTATTCCGATTCAATGATTGATCTTCTGAGCCGGTTAAGAGATAGCAAGCAATTTGTAGGAAATGATAACTTGAGAATACAAATCTCAAATTGTATTCTGCGATTTGATTCATTAGATGAAGAGTCTGTTCGCGTTAAGTGCCGTGCTTTAGTGGATTTGAAACGCATGGGAATGGCATATACTGCATTTGATCAATTCACCAAGGAGTATAAGCTAATATTGAATGAGGATTTTAAATATAGTTTTGAGCAGTTTATAAGTGAAGTGTAACTTATAGGTCGATGTATTACAAAAAATATTGTGTAGTTTTTCTGGAGGAAAAAGTCGATTTTATTGGAGTTAATTCTTTATAATTCTTAAATTTGTATCCTATTACAGAATATGAATTAACACTATTATCAAAATGAAAAGAATTTGGGTGGCTCTTTTGGTGTTTTCTATACTAGGAGGGAGCATATCAGCAAATGCTATTTCTTTTAAACGCAAAAAGTCAAAAAAGAAGGAGTCTGTTGAGAAAGAAAAAACTGCTTATGATAAACTGTTCTCATCTAATCATTCAAAAGCAGAAGGTTTTATCACTGTACATAAAGTAAAGGAGAAAGTTTATTTTGAACTACCTTTATCAATGTTGCAGCGTGATATGTTACTAGGTTCTACAGTAACAGAAATTAGTGATAATAAGAATGCTATTATTGGTTCGAAACCTACCGAACCTCTTCATTTTCGTTTTGAGAAATTGAATAATAAAGTCTGCTTGTCGGCAGTGCAGACCAATAATGTGGGTGATGACAATGGTCACCGATTGAAGGCAGCTATTGAGATGAGTAATATGAATGCCATTCTGCAAGTATTTGATATTTCGGCTTATAATAACGACAGTACGGCAGTTGTTTTTGATGTTACCGATTTCTTTGTAAGTGACAATAAATTAATATCCCCGTTCGATAAATACAGCGTGAATACATCAGGGGGACGTAAACGTTTGACCTCATTTCAAAGTAACAAATCATTTATTGATGGTTTTAAGGCTTTTGAAGATAACATATCAGTCCGTAGTTGCTTGAATTATACTTATTCGTTGACTGGGGGCAAAGGGAAAGACATAAAAGACGAACCTCTGACCGCAAAGGTAACCCGTTCGATTATATTATTGGATACGATTCCTTATCGTCCCCGATTGATGGATAGCAGAATTGGCATTTTTCCTACAATGAAAAATGAATATTCAGCTGCTAAACAGACAACTCGTTCTATCTATTATGCAAATCGTTGGCGTTTGGAACCTTCAGATTTGAGAGGTTATATTGAAGGGAAGAAAGTGACTCCTATTAAACCGATAGTATTCTACGTAGACAGTTGTTTTCCAGAAAGTTGGAAAGCATCTATATTTGAAGCTGTCAATCAATGGAATGAGCCATTTGAAAAAATCGGTTTTACACAAGCTATCCAGGCTAAAGAATTTCCGAAAGACGATCCGGAATTTGATCCGGATAATTTGAAATATTCATGTATTCGTTATGCTCCGATAGGGATTGAGAATGCAATGGGACCATCGTGGGTTGACCCTCGTAGTGGGGAAATATTGAATGCTTCGGTATATCTGTACCATAACGTCATAAAATTGTTGAATAATTGGCTGTTTATTCAAACTGCTCAAGCCGATAAGCGTGTACGTCATAAAGTAATTCCGAGAGAGGTGATGGACGATGCTTTACGTTATGTCGTTTCTCACGAAGTGGGTCATTGTTTGGGATTTATGCATAATATGAGTGCTTCTTCCGTAATTCCCGTAGATTCGCTCCGTTCTTCTTCATTTACGCAGAAGCATGGTACTACCACTTCCATTATGGATTACGCGCGTTTTAATTATGTGGCACAACCTGGTGATATGGAACGGGGAGTACGTATGATGCCGCCATATTTTGGTTTGTATGACGATTATCTGATTCGCTGGAATTATACACCTGTGCCGGAAGCTAAAACTCCGGAAGAGGAATATGTCATCACTTCGAAATGGATTACGGATTTATCAGATAATCCTGTATATCGGTATGGTAAGCAGCAGTCGGATATACTCGACCCTCGTTCTCAAACGGAAGATTTGGGTGATGATGCTGTGAAAGCAACCCGATATGGAGTGAAAAATCTGAAATACATTCTGGCTAATCTGAATCAATGGCTAGGAGAAGAAGATGTGGATTATACACATCGGTCGGATATTTACGATGGTATAATCATGCAATATCTGACTTATATGTTGCATGTATATCATAATATAGGAGGAATCTATTTGCATGAAAAATTGGTTGGTGATAAGGTGGAAGCCTTGCAGGTTGAACCTAAAGAGAAGCAGAAAGAGGCAATGAATTACTTTTTGGAGCAATTGGCGACCTTGGATTGGCTGGATGATGAAAATGTCCTGAAGGTACTGCCTATGGTAGGGAAACCATCGGATGCTTTGCGGGATGTAATGATGAAATTATTGATGAAAGCTCCTGCCCGGGTAGAATTTTCGGCATTAAAAGCCGGTAAAGAAGAAGGATATGATGTTGATGAATGTATGAATGATATTTATACATATATATGGAATCCTACTATACAAGGACGTAAATTAAGTGCTACTCAAATGAAACTGCAGAATTTGTTTATCAAACACCTGGCTTCGACTGCCGGAATCCGATTGAGTAAAGATACTAAATCATTGAAAAGTGAAGAAGATGCATGGGGGCAGTTAGCTGCTTTTCATCATAAAACAGGTGTAGGGCATAAAGGATGTTGTTGTGCGTCCGATCTGGGGCGTATGTTTAATCCAGTGGCTGGATTTGACGAACCAATGGCAGAGTATTTTATTCCCAAAAACCAGGATAGTATGTGTTATGGTTATTTCCTGCGCATACGTAATTTATTAAACAGCCGGAAGCAACATGTTGATAAAGATACGCGGCTTCATTATCAGTTATTGCTTCATCAAATGAATAATGCATTAAACAGATGATTATGAAGAATAAATATATCTTTTTGCTCTTTTTATCAGTATTTGGTGTGTTTGTCTTTTCTCCTTTGGAGGCTGTTGCCAAAAAAAAGAAAAAAGGGAAAATAGAGCAGGTTAAACCCAAAAGCGCATACGAAAAACTGTTGAAGGATAAACCGAATAGCGTCGAAACTAAAGGACTGATGAATCTTTATTGGGTAGACGATAAAGTATATATGGAAATACCCAGAGATGTGTTGGGTAAACGTTTGCTGATGGGAGGTGTAGTCGATAAACTAAGTAACCCTCAGGAATCATCTGTTGGCTTTTGCCCTGTTGCACCTTTACAAGTGAAATTCTGCCGGTCCGATTCTTTGGTTAGGTTATATCAGGTAGCGGACCGTCCGGTGACAGAACAAGATTCCCGTATCGGAGATGCGCTGAAAAAAAGTTTCAGTGATGTCATTTTAAATCAGTTTTCTATAAAGGCTTATTCTCCGGACAGCGCTTTGGTGATTGACGTTACATCTTATGTTTTTCAGGATGATAAATACATGAATCCGATTGATCCGAAAGCATACAATACGATGGGGGGCTGGGTGAAGCGTAAAGCCTCTTTCAAACAGAAACAATCAATGATATCAGGAATAGCTTCTTATCCAGATAATGTATCTATTTCATGCTATATGAGCTATGAATTAGCGATGTCATTATTCGGTATTTTTCCGATAGCAGAAAATATTCCCTTCAGCGCAGTTGTGAAGCGTACTTTTATGTTATTACCGGAAGATGGGGATTATTGTCCTCGTTTGGCTGATCCTCGTATCGGAACTTTATGGAGCGGCAAGGTGAATTTTTCGGATAAGGAGCAAGGCAGCAACATACAGTATTGGGTGAATCGCTGGAACCTGGCTGTTGATAAACCTGTTGTTTTCTATGTGGATACGCTGTTGCCTGAAAAATGGCAGAAGTGTGTGTATCGTAGCGCTGAGATATGGAACAAAAGCTTTCAGAAAATAGGTTTTTCTAATGCGTTAGATGTGAAACCTTACCCTAAAGATATAGGATTTGATGCCAACAGTATTACTAAGTCTTGTATCCGGTATGTCGTTTCACCTTCCGGTCAGATTACGGATAATTATTGGAGTGATCCGTTGACAGGAGAAATAATAAGTGCCAATATTTATATCCCTCATAATTTAGCTTCGAAAATTCAGCTGAATTATTTCTTACAGACAGCTTCCTTTAACGAGAAAGCCCGCACGTTGATGCCGGATGAAGATTTGGTGGAAGAAGCATTGACTTCGTTATTGTTGAGGCATTGGGGGCATTGTCTGGGATTGACGGATAATATGGCAGGATCTATTGCTTATCCGGTAGATTCGCTTCAGTCGAAAGAGTTTGTAAAAAAACATGGGCTATCTGCGTCAGTCATGGATAAGTTGCCGATGAACTATTTACTTTCGGTTGATAATTATAGTGCTGATATACCTTTGACGCAACAAGTGCTGGGAGAATATGACCATTGGGCGATTCGTTATCTTTATCAGCCAATGAATAAGAAAACACCGCAAGAAGAATTATCGGATTTGCGGAAGCTGGTTTCTGAACGGAATCAGAACCCATTATTGCTTTTTAAACGTCCGCAGAGCAGGAAAGCTTATTATGATCCTCGCGGAATGGAGATGGATTTGGGAAATGATGCTATTCGTGCGGCAACCATTGCTTTTGAGAATTTGGGTAAAGTAGTGGCGAATGCAAACCAATGGTTAGACAAGGAAGATTTCAACTATGAAAAACGAGCCTCACTATATGGAGAAATTATCAATCAGGCGGATGAATATGTGAAGCATGTATTGCAGCAAGTTGGTGGAATCTATTTGAATGACAGTTATCAAGGGGATAGTTACCCTTCTTATCAACCGGTATCCAAAGAGTTGCAACGTCGTTCGTACCAGTGGATGATGGAAGCTATCAGTCAAATGAACTGGTTGGACAATCGGGAACTGTTGAATCATTGTGCGCTGACAGGTAGCGCTGCTGACTATTCACAGAAGTTTTTTGCCAATTTGCTATTAATACAGCTCAATAACCTTTGGCTTAGCGAAAGTAAATCAGATGACCCTTATACGCAACAGCAGGCTGTCGAAGATTTAAAGAATCATCTTTTTAAGGAAGCAAGGGTAGGAAAGGAGCCTGACGACTGGAAACGTTTCTTACAGGGACAATTGCTGAGTTTTGTCATTTCTTGGTCGAATGTAAATGTGCCGAAAGGGAAAGATGAGACAGTTAATGCTTCTTCTAAACTGACTATTCAGACTGTCTGTCCTTACCGGGGGATGACGGCAATTGAGAGCATTCCTTATTCTTCTGCTCCTGAACGGGCTCCATTCTGGTATGGCTGTCTGTTGGATTTGAAAAGTGAGTTTACGAGAGCGAAATCAGTAGCACCTAACCGGGAAATGCAAGAGGAGTATGATTACCGATTGTTTACGATTGAGAAGGCACTGCGGAAATAGATATAATCTATAAAATGATTAGATATAAAAAAGCCAATTAATTCGTGATAAGATGAATTAATTGGCTTATATTTTTAATGAAGTTTTTCTTCTGTTTTGTTTATTCTACTACCCTTGTGAATGTGTAGGTTATACCAAAGAAACTCGCATCGAAATAATGACCGTACTCTTCAAACGTTGAGCTGAAGAAATCAGTTGGTATAAAATCGTGAAAGTAAATGATGATATTATTATCATCTATCTTATCCAATCCTATAAATGCATTTCCAAGCTCTGTTTTTCTCTTTGAGAAACAACGATTCACTTGCGAGGTGATGAAATAAGGAGCGTCATATTCTTCGTCAGCTATCCAGTTATAGATGCCTTTCTCTATATGGTCGAAAACAACAGTGTGTCCTTGAGGATTGCAAAAGAAGTTCTTTAAATCTCCCGTCAGGTATGGGATTATTTTATCTGTACCATCTTCTTGATGTACAAATTCCAGGTAGTCATTAGCTCCATTGTTTTCCGGCAGACTATTTACCCAGTCTTCGTCAGGCATACCAATATATACATAGTTGTCTTTATCTTTAATCTCCACAGGTTTCCATTTGCCCAGCATGTCAGTAAACTTTAACTGATCCAGTTTTATATTATAGGATACAAATGAGCCCGGATAGTAGAGTTCGGAGTTGTCAACTGGTGTACCTAGTTTAAGGATAGCGTTTTTTCCTGTATAATCTTCTGCTCCTTCTTTTATTTTTATCTTAAAACGTGTGTAGTAAGATCCTTTTGGAATGGTGACGGAAGTTATTCCGTTTTCAAGTTCAAAATCTTCGTTCAATATAGCTGTACTGGACGGGTCTATTTCTATCGGCAACACGATGTCTGTTGTTGCCCTGAAACTGCTGCCGCTATTTTCTCCTTCCACTTCGATTCTAATGTCTATTTCACTTAACAGACGATAGATAACAGGCTTGAAAGTATACATAATGTGCTCTTTCACTTCAACGGGGATAATCGCTATTTTCTTGTCACCGAGCGTATATCCGGAAACCGGGTTGATGGAAAGGCGGATTTCACGGTTGGCAGTCAGGTTGTTTTTGGGAGTAATGGTTAAAGTGGCACTTGTTTCTCCGGCTTTTATCATGAACCCGTTAGCAGAAATTTCATAGTCTTCATCCAATATGGCAGTACCTTCAATGATGACAGGAATGCTTAAGTCTGTTTCAGGTGCTACAGAAGCTCTCAATTCCACTTCCAGGCTACCGTTAGAAGGTAATATGTATATGGAGCGACTAAAAGATAACTTTGCACCCGACGAGTCGTCATCACTGCAAGCTGCCGACACTATGATTAGTATAATCATTAGCAGGAAGGAGCCTGTTATTTTGATTTTTGTTTTCATTTTAATCCCTTTTTATTGGTTAATGGCATTGTTGTATTCATCCCATAATGCTTGTACTTCTTCACGGTCTTGTGCATTCAGGATATTTCCGGTGGGAAGTAAATAATCTTCTGATGTATTATCTACTTTTGGGGTCAGTTCTTCCGGTTTATCACATGAAACCAAGAAAGCGGAAGAACCTGTGAGAATGAAACATAGGATATATAGTATCTTTTTCATAACTGTTTCTGTTTTTTATGGATAAATTATTCTATGTAGCCTGGATTTTGAATGAGCAAATCAGGAAATAATCTGATGTCTGCTTTGGGAATAGGAAAAGTATACAGATACTTTTCTGTGATAAATTTCTTTCCTTTGGCAGCGACCCAAAATTCCGGACGTCCGTTGCGTTTTAATTCAAACCAGCGGTCGCCTTCAACAAACAATTCTTTACGGCGTTCACAGAGGATGGCTGACATCAATTTTGTCAAAGGGATCCCAGTGGCGTCGGTTTTTATATTTTGTTGGAAAACTTCTGGGAGATTGTCAATCGTGTAGGCTATATAATCCTGAGTGATTCGTTTGGAACGAAGCTGGTTAAGATAACCTAGTGCGTCTGTTTCCTGATTCAGATGTGCGTGGGCTTCGGCTATAATCAGGCAAAGTTCTTCACTACGAAACTTGGTGGTGATGATTTTATTGACAATCCGTTTGGAATCATAGTTGCATTTGCGACGTACGTCATTGTCGGTGGCCGCAAATAAATCAACCAAATTTCTGTCGACAGGTCTTGATTTTATATCGGCTTGTGCAGTTGCGTAACTCATGGTTCCTATATCATCATCCATGGTGAATGAACGGATAATGACATTGTGTGCTTTTGCTTGTTTCTGGTTAATGGCTTCTACATATTCGTCAGCTTCCAGCATCGGGTATTTTTCTAATACTTCTTTGGCATAGGTAATGGCACTACTCCAGTTCTGTGTCCAAAAGAAGAAACGTGCGAAGTAGGCTTTTGTCACGGATGAAGTAAAGATAAAGTCTTCATTAGACACATTATATGAGAGGGCTTTCCGGAATCCTTCTTCTATAAATTCAGCAGTTTCTTTCAGATTGGCGCGTGCAGGCTTTGCTTCCATATCAAAATCGTCGACAAGTGGAAGTCCGAGAGTCTCTTTTGCCGTCTCCGGCTGGTATGGCTCACAGTAGCGCTGCATAAGGTTATAATAGCAAATAGAACGAATGCTCCAGGCTGTTCCCAATAGGGTTCTAGCTAAATCGGATTCCGTATCATCCATGTTGCCGATAACCATATTACAGTCTTTGATAACAGAGTAGAGTGTTTTGTAAGTGGCCTGATTTTTGTTAATGGCACTTCCCACATAAATGCTCGTATAGCCGAAATTGCTGGCAAGCGTTGCATTCAAGTCATCGGCAAACATCTCTAAAGTTGTCATTACTTCTGGATTGGGAATGATAACGTCATCTCTTCCTTTTTCTATCTGATCCAACCAATAATGGATAATGGTCGAAAAATCTTCAGCTGTTTCAGGAATTATCTTTCCTTTGGGCTTTACGTCTAAGTAATTGTTGCAGGAAGCCAACAATATCATCAGACCACAATAGATAGATATGAATAGTTTATTTTTCATCGTTTATTGTTATTTAAAATCCAACATTTACGCTAAACATCACAGAACGGCTTATCGGATAAGTAGCACCGGGGGTTTCAGGATCCATGCCTGAATAGCTGGTGAATGTGAAGAAGTTGTTCAGTGACAAAGAGAAATCTACATTGGAGAGAGCCGAATTACTTATTAACTTCTTAGGTAGCGTATATCCTAAAATGATGCTCTTAATTCTGGCATAAGATAAGTTGGTAAGGAAAGCTCCATGCGTGATTTCTTTGTGCATAGGGTTATAATAGCCAAATCCGTAAACCTCACCGAACGGATTCCATACGCGCGGATAAGTGCCATTTGTATTATTGGGCGTCCAACGGTCGGCTGCTGCTTTCGGAACATTCAGATGGTGTGCGAACAAATCATTTTGGAAGACTTGTTCGCGTTCTGTGTAATTAAATACCCCATTACCGCTTACGGTGCTAGCTGAAGTTGGCGACTTGATGAATTCAAAATTTTTGGCTCCTGTGGCAAAAGTTCCGTTTACGCTAAGGCGAATACCTTTATATTCGGCGGTTACATTAAATCCTCCGGTTACGGGAGCTTCACTCGTGCCTAGATAATACCGGTAATTATCGGGCTTATTCAAGTCGGTAGCTGTGTGTATTTCAGCATCGGGACGCAACTGGTATGTATATAATCCTGTTTCGGGGTCAATACCTGTGTATCTCCCACTATAGATGGCGTCTACAGGATAGCCCTCCCATAAGTTATTATATCCCATGCTGCTATAGGAAGCTTTATATTTGGTCACTTTATTCTTGTTGTAAGCTATGTTGGCAGAAAGAGACAGACTGAAATCTTTTGTTTTAACAGGAGTTCCATTCAGGGTAGCTTCGATACCTTTGTTGTCAATATTGGCAGTATTGTATTTCTGTTGGGTGAATCCTGTGCTGCTTAGTACTTGCACACCTGTTACAATGTCTTTACTTTTCCGGTAGTATCCTTCCACTATACCTGTCAAGCGGTCGTTAAACATTCCGAAATCAAGAGCCACTTTCACGTCTTGCGTCTTTTCCCAACGTAGATTGGGATTCGGTGGACTAACTACTTTTCCTATATGATAAATATTGTTGGAAATATTCCGGTAGTCATCGTAGTAACTGATAATCATTTGTGGGCTGACACTACGGTTGATGTTACCAGTAAATCCGGTTGCTATACGGAGTGTTAATCTGTTCAGTACGGGTTTCAGCGAAGCCATGAAATCTTCTTCACTAACATTCCACGCTGCGCCGGCTGCCCAGTTAGGATTAAATTGTTTGTCACTACCAAAATTAGAACTACCGTCAGTACGGAAAGAGACATTCAGTACATATTTGTTTTTGTAGTAATAGTCGGCAGATGCATAGAAAGAGACAAAGCGTTGTTCGCTCCATGTTTCTCCGTTCGAGCCATCAATAGCAGCGAGATAGGCTTTCAGCTTCTCGTAGCCTACTCCTGTCGGGTCATCAGGAAGTGGGGTTATGGCATTTCCGGTGATTTCGTCGTAACCGTATCGTTTGCTGTACAAACCGTCTGATTTACTTCCGCGGAATTCGGCACCGGCTATAAGGGAGACAGAGTGGTCTCCAAAAGAATCATCATAAGCAAAATGCCCGCGGACCATATAGCTCTCATTATCTACATTGCGTTGCAAGATAGAAGCATATTCCTTATTAGTATTGTTATCGATAGAGAGACGGTTGTCTAAAGCTGCTTTTGTGTTTTTACCATATATTTCCTTTAGACGGTTGGTGGAATAAGTATATGAAGCCAGGCCCACAAAGCGCAAATGGTTGATAATGCTGTAATCAATTCCTGCACGAACCATTGTTTTTATATTCTTAGTGCGTGAAGAAGTTTCGTCCATTTCGCGAAGTACATTAAATCCACAATCAGGTATAATCTTGGAACTAGTCTTTTTATTGTTATATTCTCCTAGTGCATAATATGTTTCATCTGCCCGGTAACTGCCGTCTTCGTTATACGGACTTTCGTATGGATTGGCAAAATAAGCATATTGGAAAGGATCGAGACTATTCAGTGCCGGGGACTTTGAATATTGATAAGACATGGATGCCCCAAAGTCAATCTTGACTTTCTGGCTGGGGTGCATTGATAGATTAGCTGTCAGGTTATAACGGTCGTAATCATTATTTTTCAATAAACCGGCGTTGCGGGTATATGCTAGTGAAGTATAATAGGTGTATTTGTCTCCACCACCATTAATGGACAAGTTGTGGGTGGTAGAAACACTGTTGCGAAACAGTTCATCGTACCAATCGGTATTCGTTTTACCTAATTCTTCGATATACGTATCTTGTTGTTCTTTGCTCCATCCGGCAAACTTTCCCCTACCAGCACGAATGATGCCTACTACTCCTACCACCGGATAGTCATTTGTCCCGGCTTCAAATCCCGGAGCAGAGAATTCATCCCATAATCCCTGTTCATAGGCAAGCTTCTCTTGTGAATTCATCAAAGAGTAGTTCCGTTGGGGTGGTAAAGTGACTGATACATTGCCTGAATAGTTTATTTGGGCTTTTCCTGATTTGCCTTTTTTGGTGGTGACAACAATTACTCCACCGGCTGCTCGCGAACCATAAATAGCAGCGGCTGAAGCATCTTTCAAAATAGTAATACTTTCTATGTCGCTGGGATTGATGCCAGCGACACCATTCATGAACAAGTCGTCAAATTGACCGGATTTTATTTCAGCACTGGTAGGCATATCGGTACTTCCACTTTGCATGGGAACTCCGTCGATAACCCATAGTGGCTCACCATCTCCGGTGATTGTATTGGTACCTCTGATTCGTATTTTTTGTGTACTACCAGGTTGTCCGGATATGGCTGATACGGCCACTCCTGCTATTTTACCTTGCATGAGGGCGTCTACCGTTGGTTGGGCTTGGTCTTTTAACTGGTCGGCCGAGATAATTCCGACAGAACCAGTCATTTTCTTAAAAGTAGTTTGGGTATAACCTGTAACGACAACTTGATCCAGTTCACTTGTTGCAGATTCCATTTTAATTTTGATAAAAGGTGTTGCTCCTTTCAATAAGTGCTCTACATTTTTCATGCCAATGTAAGAAAAAACAAGTGTCTTGCCTTCTTTCATCTCTTTGATGGAAAACTTACCATCAATATCTGTGGTAACACCGACTTGGGGGAGCTCCTTATAGCGGACGGATACGCCTACTAATGGTACCCCACTTTCGTCAGTTACAATACCTTTCACTGTTACCTGTGCATTTGCAAATAAAGGTAAAATTAGAGCGAAAAGTAATGTTAATGAAAAAATGGTAATTTTATTCATAATTGTATTATATTGGTTTGAATATATGCAAATGTATTATTATTAGCTGATATAAACAAGAAAAATGATAATATTTGTATTTAAAATGTGTGCTTTTGTTTGAGTGAATATCATTCGATGTTTATTATATTTTTATAAAAGTATAGAAAATTGGTTCATGGTATGTTACGACTGGCTTTTTGCATTATACTGCATATTGGGGAGTTTGATATGTTGTAGAAGGCAAAAAAGAAGTGGCTTAATTTGACAATTTTGGGGCATAATTGCTATACCCAAAACGGTTCGTTTCATGTATGGTTATAAATTTATTCCATATCATTATATTTTGGACATGATAAGATTATCATTGAAATATATTTCAACATATGCATTCCTACGATAGAAGTGTCAAAAATAAAAGAGACTAACAATTTCCTTAATTATAAGTTTAGGACTTTATCAGTTAATTCGTTTCTCGGTGTCGAACAGGTTGTTTCTCGGTGAGAAACGGGTCGTTGGTTTTAAAGGAAACCCCCGAATAGTAACCGACTGGATAACAGTGTTTTACAAAACAGTGTTATCTATAAGAAATACATAGGAGTTTTATTGACATTTTTTTGGTAACACCATTTGTTTCTATTGCATCTATTACTGTAATAATATTTACATTAAAACTAAAATATGGCATTTATAAAAGAATTTGTTTCATTCCTTTCTGAAACAGGAATGAATCTATTTTTAAAGGTGGGGCTGCTCTGAACCGAATCTCTAGGATTTCAGATTGCGCCAAAATAATCTGATGATTGAAAAGAGAGAGTTCTGCTGGTTTATATCAAATAGGAACGAAGCGTATAGGCATAAAAAAAGGAGCAACGCCTTGCTCCAACCTTTGTTAACCTTAAATCTAATACTATGAAAAACACGTTGCAAAGATACGGACTCTTGGGAAAATAGCAAATTATCCAAGAAAAATAGCATGTTTTATAACATGTTTTAATAGTTTTCTCCTACTTATTAAGAAATAAACTCTCCTTTTTTCAAGGTATGTAACATTAATTTTGAAAATTGAATCGGAGCATACCGTTGATTCTCTGCCGAAAAACCGCTATCTTTGCAAGGATAATTCATTATATACTCAACAAAAAAGAAAAGGAGAGAACCGTGAACGAAGAAGAAATCGTCCTCACCCCGATGATGAAACAGTTTCTGGATTTGAAGGCAAAACATCCGGATGCAGTGATGCTGTTTCGTTGCGGTGACTTTTATGAAACATATTCTACGGATGCCATCGTTGCAGCCGAAATTTTAGGAATCACACTGACAAAACGTGCCAATGGGAAAGGAAAAACTATCGAGATGGCAGGTTTTCCTCATCATGCCCTTGATACATATCTTCCGAAACTGGTTCGCGCCGGAAAACGTGTCGCTATCTGTGACCAGCTGGAAGACCCGAAAATGACGAAGAAGTTGGTGAAGCGTGGCATTACCGAATTGGTTACTCCCGGTGTTTCTATCAATGATAATGTACTGAACTATAAAGAGAATAACTTTCTGGCTGCCGTTCATTTCGGAAAAGCTTCCTGTGGAGTTGCCTTTCTCGATATTTCTACCGGTGAATTCCTTACTGCAGAAGGACCTTTTGATTATATAGACAAGTTGTTGAATAACTTTGCCCCTAAAGAGATTCTTTTTGAACGTGGCAAACGCCTGATGTTTGAAGGTAATTTCGGTAATAAGTTCTTCACGTTCGAGCTGGACGACTGGGTATTTACAGAAACGACTGCCCGTGAGAAACTGCTGAAACACTTTGAAACGAAGAATCTGAAAGGTTTCGGAGTGGAGCATTTGAAGAATGGCATCATTGCTTCCGGTGCTATTTTGCAGTATTTGACAATGACGCAGCATACGCAAATTGGTCACATCACTTCATTGGCGCGTATTGAAGAAGATAAATACGTCCGTCTGGATAAGTTTACGGTGCGTAGCCTTGAGTTGATTGGTAATATGAATGATGGCGGAAGTAGCCTGCTCAATGTGATCGACAGAACGATCAGCCCAATGGGAGCTCGTCTGTTGAAACGCTGGATGGTTTTTCCCTTAAAGGATGAGAAACCGATCAATGAACGCTTGAATGTAGTGGAATATTTCTTCCGCCAACCTGATTTTAAGGAACTGATTGAAGAACAGTTGCATTTAATAGGAGATTTGGAACGTATTATTTCCAAAGTGGCTGTAGGACGTGTGTCGCCCCGTGAAGTCGTTCAGTTGAAGGTAGCTTTACAAGCTATTGAGCCGATAAAACAGGCATGTATGGAAGCTGATAATGCGAGTTTGAATCGTATTGGCGAACAGCTGAATCTTTGTATTTCTATTCGTGACCGGATTGCCAAAGAGATTAAAAATGATCCTCCTTTACTGATAAATAAAGGTGGAGTGATTCAAGATGGTGTGAACGCAGACTTGGATGAATTGCGGCAAATCTCCTATTCAGGAAAAGATTATCTGCTAAAGATACAGCAGCGGGAGAGCGAGGAGACGGGTATTCCGAGTTTGAAAGTGGCTTATAATAACGTATTCGGTTATTATATCGAAGTCCGTAATGTCCATAAAGATAAAGTTCCTAAAGAGTGGATTCGTAAACAGACGCTGGTTAATGCGGAACGTTATATCACGCAGGAACTAAAGGAATATGAAGAAAAGATTTTGGGAGCGGAAGATAAGATTCTGATTCTGGAAACGCAGCTATATACGGACTTAGTACAGGCATTGATGGAGTTTATTCCACAGATACAGATTAATGCGAATCAGATTGCACGTCTGGACTGTCTGTTGTCATTTGCCAATGTGGCTCGTGAGAATCGTTATATCCGTCCGATTATTGAGGATAATGACGTATTGGATATTCGTCAGGGACGTCACCCGGTAATAGAAAAACAACTTCCGATAGGTGAGAAGTATATTGCCAATGATGTAATGCTGGACAGCGATACACAGCAGATTATTATTATTACAGGTCCGAACATGGCCGGTAAGTCGGCACTCTTGCGTCAGACGGCGTTGATTACGCTATTGGCTCAAATCGGCTCGTTTGTTCCTGCGGAAAGTGCGCATATCGGTTTAGTTGATAAGATATTTACCCGTGTAGGAGCGAGCGATAATATATCAGTCGGCGAATCTACATTTATGGTAGAGATGAATGAAGCGGCTGATATCCTGAATAATGTTTCTTCCCGGAGTCTGGTATTATTTGACGAATTGGGTCGTGGTACTTCTACTTATGATGGTATTTCCATTGCCTGGGCAATTGTAGAGTATATCCATGAACATCCGAAAGCAAAAGCACGTACATTATTTGCTACGCATTATCATGAATTGAATGAGATGGAGAAATCTTTCAAGCGCATCAAGAATTATAATGTATCGGTGAAAGAAGTTGATAATAAAGTAATCTTCCTTCGTAAACTGGAACGTGGCGGTAGTGAACACTCTTTCGGTATTCATGTGGCAAAGATGGCCGGTATGCCGAAAAGCATTGTGAAACGTGCAAATGAGATATTGAAACAGCTTGAATCTGATAATCGCCAACAGGGCATAGCAGGTAAACCGTTGGCAGAAGTGAGCGAGAATCGTGGAGGTATGCAGTTAAGCTTCTTCCAGTTGGACGATCCGATTCTCTGTCAGATTCGCGATGAGATATTGAATCTTGATGTGAATAATCTTACTCCTATTGAAGCGCTGAATAAACTGAATGATATAAAGAAGATAGTCAGGGGGAAATAAGCTGAAAATGTATATAATGTCTTAGGATATGTTTTCGATTGTTGTCCTGACATTAGGGAAATGGCATTTGTTTTATTGATAAAAAAGAGGGATTAGTGATGTTTGAACCGCTAATCCCTCTTTTTTTGATTTAGGCTATTTTATTTTTCTTCTTGTCATAGAAGAACATGAAATAGACGCCTATTATGATAAACGGAACGCTTAACCATTGTCCCATATTGAACATCATGCTGTTTTCAAAATCTTCCTGATTTTCTTTTAGGAATTCGATGAAAAAGCGGAAGGTGAAGATGTAAGTCAGGCAGAGCCCGAAGAAGAAGCCACGGTGCAGTTTCTTGCTGTAATTCTTATACAGGTAAATCATGATGAAGAACAGGATAAGATAAGCAATGGCTTCGTAGAGCTGTCCCGGATGACGGGGGAGCATATCTACACGTTCGAAAACGAATGCCCAGGGCACATCAGACGGTTTGCCGATGATTTCGGAGTTCATCAGGTTGGCAAGGCGGATGAAGCAGGCGGTGATTGGAGTAGCTACGGCAATCATATCCAGCACGTCCATATAATGGAGCTTCGTCTTGCGGCAATACAGCCAAAGGGCGATTATCAGTCCTAATGTACCGCCGTGGCTGGCAAGTCCTTCATATCCGGTAAATTTCCAGTTTCCGTCCGGCATGAACTTGATAGGAAGAATCATTTCCCAAAAATGAGACAGGTAGTATCCCGGGTCATAGAACAGGCAGTGTCCTAGGCGGGCACCGATTAGAATACCAAAGAAACAGTAAAAGAAAAGAGGGTCAAACTTCTTTTCCTCTATCTTTTTATCCCGGTACTGGTAGTGAACAACCACATAAGCAAAGAATATTCCTACTGCCCACAGTAATCCGTAATAACGGATAGAAATGCCGAACAGGTTGAATAGTTCGGGATTCGGGTTCCAGTTGATGGATAATAGCATGGTATTCATTCTATATTGGATTAATGTTAATGATTAGATTCTTTGAATTTCTCCGCAACCATCCGGTAGGTCGGTATATCTATTCCCTGTTCTTCGGCTGCTGCAATCATGTCGAAGAGCAATCCTTGTATTTCCGAGTCGTGTCCGCGTGCCAGGTCTTTTTGCATAGAAGCGGTACTTTCGGGGTCGAGCTTGTCAATCACTTTTAGGTTGTAGCTGACTGGGTCTTCGGGAAATTCGACGCCCAGTTTCTTTCCTAAGGCAGCGCTTTCCGTAGAAAGTCCGATAAATGTATCCCGTATCTTTCCCGGTTTCTGCACTTCTCCCATCGGAACGTCGTAGTAAGCACCCGTCACAGCCATTGCGGAGATAAACGACCATTTGATAAACGTATCCCGGTTGATGTCCGGTGAGAGGTCTACCTTTATGCCTGCTTCCTGCAAGTCTTGTTGGATAGCTTCCAGTAATCCGGGTTTTACAACTGTGCCGCGATGAGCGCCGTATACCAACCGGAATATCTTTCCCATTTGGGTGATTTCTCCGGTGCCGGATACGAAGCCTACGATATAGATGCAGCCGTCGAGAACGGTGACTTCCGGAACTAGCTTCTGTATGCGCGGCCCTGTGCCATATACATTCAGAATAGGGATGACAACCGTGTCTTTGTGTGCTGCTCTTTTTATCAGTTCTACGATAGAATCGACCGAATAACCTTTTACGCATACAAATATCACATCTGCTTTTCCATTGAATTCTTCAGCGGTAGTAGCCGGAATCCGGAGCGTATGTTCGCCCTTCAAATCCGATTTCAGTTTCAAACCGTTCGTTTGAATCGACTGCAAGTGAGCTCCACGGGCAATACAAGTTACATCTTTGCCTGCCAGCGACAAGAATCCTGCGATACTGCCGCCTACACCTCCCGTTCCTGCAATGAGATATTTCATATTGTTAGCGAATTAGTAATTAATAAGTCGTCGGTGGTAACCGATAATCACACGTTGAAACGGAAATGCATGATGTCGCCATCCTGCACCACATATTCTTTTCCTTCCACACCCAGTTTTCCGGCTTCTTTCACAGCTGCTTCCGAGCCGTATTTGATATAATCATCGTATTTGATAACTTCGGCACGGATAAAGCCTTTTTCAAAATCGGTGTGGATCACTCCGGCACATTGAGGAGCTTTCCATCCTTTTTCGTATGTCCAGGCACGTACTTCTTGTACACCCGCAGTGAAATATGTTTCAAGATTCAGGAGTTTGTAAGCAGATTTGATAAGACGTGCTACGCCCGACTCTTCCAAGCCTACTTCGGCAAGGAACATCTGACGGTCTTCGTACGTTTCCAGTTCAGCGATGTCCGCTTCTGTTTTGGCTGCGACAATCAGGATTTGAGCATTCTCGTCTTTTACGGCTTCGCGTACCATATCTACGTATTTATTTCCGTTTACTGCGCTTGCTTCATCAACATTGCAAACATACATTACCGGTTTGCTGGTCAATAAGAACAGTTCGTGAGCTATCTTTTGTTCGTCTTTTGTTTCAAAAGTCACTGTACGTGCAGATTTTCCCTGTTCCAGTGCGTCTTTATATTGAACGAGTACATCGTAAGCTAACTTTGCAGCTTTGTCTCCGCCCGTCTGTGCTTGTTTCTGTACTTTCTGGATACGGCTTTCGATGGTTTCCAGGTCTTTCAATTGAAGTTCGTAGTCAATGATTTCTTTGTCGCGGACAGGATTTACGCTTCCGTCTACGTGTGTCACATTGTCGTCATCGAAGCAACGGAGTACGTGGATAATTGCGTCTGTCTCACGGATATTGGCAAGGAACTTGTTTCCTAGTCCTTCACCTTTGCTTGCGCCTTTCACCAGTCCGGCGATATCTACGATTTCTACAGTTGTAGGAACAATTCGTTGGGGGTGCACCAATTCAGCGAGTGCGTTCAGACGTTCGTCAGGAACAGTGATTACACCTACATTGGGTTCAATTGTACAAAAAGGGAAATTTGCCGCCTGTGCTTTCGCATTCGACAAACAGTTGAAAAGTGTCGACTTACCCACGTTCGGTAGTCCTACAATACCACATTGCAATGCCATTTATCTATTTCGTTTTTATTTAGTTATCGATAATCTGACTGCAAAGATAGGCATTTTGGCAGAGTTTTAATATTTTGCCTGATATTTCTTATAGAAAATCAGGAATAAAGTAAATCCAATTAGGGCGAATGGTACACCCGCCAGGGACGGATAACGGTATCCACCACTAACAGCCAGTCCGCCTGCATAAGCACCGATGGCATTTCCGAGATTGAATGCAACCTGCACGCAGGCTGCTCCCAGCATTTCTCCTCCTTTTGATACGCGGATAATTAATATCTGCTCCGGACTGGATACAGCGAACAGTCCTGCCGTACAAAGGCACATCAACAGGGCTGCTGCCCATTTATAGGGAGAAAGGAAGAAAATGAGCAATAACATAATACAGATAAGTGCTTGAGCGGCAGTCCCTATTTTTCCGGGGGTGTAGCGGTCGGAGAGACGTCCGCTAATCAGGTTTCCCACTACCATACCGAAGCCGGCAAGGATCATTAAAGGCGTAATGCTTTCTGCGGAGAAGCCGGACACATTGGTAAGCATCGGATTGATGTAGCTATACCAGCAGAATACACCGCCATTACCTAGTGCCGTAGCACCGAGAATCAGCCACGGAGCCGGAGTTCTAAGAAAGCGGAATTGTCCTTTAAAGCCGGTATCTTTTAAGCCTTCTACATGCGGAACCCATCGCCAGATGTAATATAGGATAACAATTCCCCAGATACCGACCAGCAGGAAAGTGGCACGCCAGGAAAGCATGGTACTTAGGGAAGTGCCCAAAGGTACACCAAACAGGTTGGCAATGGTCATTCCTGCAATCATGATGGAGACGGCTTCCGAACCTTTACCCTTGTCGGCTAGTTTCTCTGCAACAATAGAGCCTACTCCGAAGTATGCACCATGAGGCAAGCCGGAGATAAAACGGGCAGCGAGCAACACCCAGTAATTGGGAGCCATAGCCGCACAGATATTACCTATCATAATTAAGGTAACTAATACTAACAGAATATGTTTTAGCGGATATTTGCGAGCCAGTGTCAATACAGGTGCACCGACACAGACGCCTAATGCATAAGCAGAAATGAAATGCCCTGCGGTAGGAATACTAATACCTAAATCTTTTGCCACATCGGGCAAAATTCCCATCATTACAAATTCGGCAATACCTAATCCCAGTGTGCCGAACGCCAATGCAATAAGACTCTTCTTCATACAAAACTTTACCTTAATACCTGTTACCTTTTTACCTTACTATTATTTGCCGCTTATTTGTTTTGGCTGCAAAGGTAAAACAAAATCTTTCAGGGTGAGTTCGATGAGATGGATTTTGATTTAAATCAAATTAGACAATGTTGGTGTAAGCTGATGACGGGAGATTTATGTAGTATATGTAAATTGTAGCCATTTACTTTCTTTCCAATTCTTGCAAATATTTGAAGAATTTGCAAGAATTAGCAAGAAAAGAATGTGATATTGAGAAATGTGTACTTGCTAAGTAATATCATTAATAGACTTATTGTTTCCTTATCCATTCAATGATATCTTTCAAGACTTCCGGATTGATTGTTTCTTCCAACTGCCCGTATTCGGCCAATGTTCCTTTTTCGCAAGTCTGAAACAGATGATTTAAGTTCGGATAGGCTTTGACTGTTACATTTTTGTTTCCATTTCCGGTGATTCTTTCCTGAATGGCAGCAAGATTCATGGCGGCATCCACTTGAATATCCTTTTCTCCGTTCAGAGCCAGAACCGGACATTTTAGTTTCTTCAAATCCTGGCCTGGGTCATATCTCATAAAATGAAGATACCATGGAGAAGTCATCGAACTGATTTGTGCAGATATCTGCTGGATGGTATTTAGGTCTTTCAATTGTTCGGGAGACATTGTTTTTGTGACGTCTGCATACAGTTCTTTCTGCAACTCTTCGGGAGTTTTGTCTGTTTGTTGCAGTATGGCATATCTGTTCCGTATTGAAGGCTTCATCCCTTGCCAGACGGCATCCGGCATTCCCTGGGATTTAGAGATTAGCTCTACCTGCTTCAGCATCAGACTGTCGCCTCTTACACCGGCTCCTGCCAATGAAACGACAAATGCAATGGATAGGTCCTTTTTAGCAACGATGAATGCAATGATTCCGCCTGCGCTATGTCCGATAATTCCGATTTTCTTTGCATTTATTTCTTTTCTGCTGCGCAGATAATTCACCATTGCTTCCGTATCTGTGGCAAAATCCTCATTGGTAGCTGTTGCGTGAGTACCTTGTGAAGCGGCAGTACCCCTGTCATCACATCTAAGTACAGCAATTCCGTTTCGGGTCAGATAATCGGCGATGACAAAGAAAGGTTTGTGTCCCATGATTTCTTCATCCCGGTTCTGCGCACCGCTTCCCGTCACCATTACCACTGCCGGAAACTTAGTTCCTTTTTCGGGAAGAGTCAATGTTCCGGCAAGGTTAATTCCATCGCGTTCATTCCTCACGGTGACTTCTTCACTTCTGTAAGGGAAAGGCGGTTGAGGCTCCTGCGGACGCTTGGGACGGCTGGCTTCTCCCTTTACCAGATTCAACGGAAGGGGCATTCCTTGTGTAAATGTTCCGTTGATTGTGTTATCACTGTTCAGCTTTCCTTTGTACGAAGCATGAATCACAGGTATCTGGATAATTAAAGTAGAATCATTGAAAGAAGTGGTCTGTGTCTTGATACCGTTGGCTCCTTGGTCGGGACTGTCCAGTGTGGTCACATAAGCGCCTTGTTCCGTTTGACTGATGTGGAATACAATAGTCAATGAACCGGTGGGAAGGGAAAGTTTTCCGTGCCAGGTTCCCGAAATTTCTTGGGCGGAAACAGAGGATGAGAAGAACACTCCGGCTAATAGTCCGGTAATGAATAATATAACGATGTAGGTAGCCTTAACTATTTTCATAAGCGAAAAATTAGGTTTAATCTTAATTGTAAATATAAGATATATACAAAGGTAACAATTTTCCTCATTATAAAATAAGACATTACCTAATCTTGTCAGAATCCGGTAATATCTTATTTGGCTGTTCCTGTATACAATAGTTCGTTAAATGTTAATTTAAAATTTAACGAACTATTGTTTATCTTTACCGCCGATTTATTCAGCAAGCCGATGATTATCTCACTATATTGGTCAAGTTCGTTCAGATTCATTTTTTTCAGGATGTAGGAACCCTTAATATAATGAATCGGTTCGACTTGACTTAATATTTTATTGTTAATTCAAAACTTAACGAACTATTGTCATTAAAAAGTGGAATTATAATTGCTTGAGTTATCTATATCAAATTAAGGTAAGTAGCCCTCTATCTTCATCGCAAATCCACCTCCTGGTGCTAAATGAAGCTTATGTATTTTTGTAATATCCTCTGTTACAAAAAAATCTTTCTTATAGTCCGTTGCATTGCGGTCTGCATTGATTCCATCTTTGAAGATTTCTATTTTATATTTTCCTTGCGGTAAAAAAGAGAGATCTAATTTTACATCACGCGATGTCCAGTTTGTGATTCCTCCTACATACCATATGGAATTATTACGCCGGGCAGTTATAATCCATTCACCTACTTCTCCGTCAATAATTCTTGTTTCATTCCATACTGTAGGAATGGAAGCGATAAATTCTGTACATTCTATTTCTTTGTTGTAATGAGTAGGAGAATCGCAAAGCATGTTCAACGGTGAGTCTAAAATCATATAAAGAGCCAACTGGTGGCATCTGGTTCCTTGACTCATAGGTTTGAAATAGCAAGGGTAAAAATCTTTTTTGGTTGCATTCAGCATAGCTCCCTGCGTGTAGTCCATGGGACCGGCTAACTGGCGAATGAAAGGAATGGTAACATCATATTTCATCTGGTCCTTACTGATATCGTTCCATTTCATCTGCTCCAATCCATGTACACCTTCAAAATTCAGTACATTAGGGTAGGTTCGGTTTAGCCCCGCAGGTTTATGTGTCCCATGTAAATCAAGTAATAGTTTGTATTTGGCAGTTACTTGAGCTGCCTGATAATTAAAGGCTGTCATTTTTTGGTCATCCCGGTCCATAAAGTCCACTTTAAAGCCCTTTACTCCCAACTTGGAATAGTACTTGCACACTTGTTCCATATCCCGATGAAAAGCATAATAACCCGCCCAGAGTATAATGCCAACTTTCTTTGTAGCTGCATAATCTATTAAAGCTTTCAAATCAATTTCAGGAACAACGCACATTAAATTCGCTTTACCGTTTTCGGCCCATCCTTCATCTAATATTATATATTCTATATTTTTTGATGCGGCAAAATCAATATAGTATTTGTACGTATCCGTATTTTTCCAAGCACGAAATTCTACATCAGCCAAATTAAGCGCATTCCACCACTCCCAAGCCACCTTTCCCGGTTTTATCCATGAGATATCTGAAATACGGGACGGCTCTGCCAATAAGAAACTCAAGTCTGATGCAGCTAAATCTGTATCCTTTTGAGCTATAGCAATAATTCGCCAAGGAAAGGTTCGCGCTCCATTCACCTCTGCTATATACTGTTCACGTTCCGTAACGAGTAATTGCAGATTATTATGACCACCTTGCTTTACGTACTTTGGATAACGGGCAAAGACTCCCACCATTGTATGTGGATGTATTTGGGAAATATTCATATAGAGTCCCGGATAATTCTCCAGATTGGTCTCAGTAATGCACATTTTTACTCCGGTGCCCGTATCGACCAATAGTGGCAGAAAACTCAGACGTTTAGGGTTATAGCCTGTAAGCGATGTGGTTTCATACACATTTTCAAATGAATTAAAGAATTGTGCTTCTATATTTCCTTCATTTTCCCTAACATAAGGAACTGTGACTTGATAATTATCAGGAAAATGGTACTCTACCGTCTCATTTTTGATGCAGAAAGGTTGTTTGGAGTGATTAATGAAGCGATACGCTATTCCATCGTTGTAGGCTCTAAACTCGATACTGAAATCTCCTTTAAAGCGAAGCACAAGCGACTTATAGTTTTCGGTTATTGAATCTGCACGGTAAAAAGGAGAAACAATATTGCCTTTTTTCTCATAATGATTCGCTTTAATGACTTTGGGTTGTTCTCCCCATGTGTTTCCATTAACGAGTGTCAGTGCTATCGGAGAATTTTCCAATAAAATTTTTCCTTTATTTTGAATTTGGTACTCAATTTTTTCTCCTACATACACATTTGTCTGCAGATTTTCGTCAGGAGATGTAAGAGTGTATTGTTTCTGAGCGAAAATTGAACTTATCGCAGTAAATGTCATGACGCACAACAGATAATATTTCTTCATAATTTATTAATTTCTTTTTTTACAGCTGATTTTAACATATTGTTTTTCAGTATGATCGCTACTTCCATTCTTAAGATATTGACACTCTATTGACATAGTTTTTTCCAATAAGTGCAAAATCCTATCCAATGATTCATCTTTAAAAGTTGCATGACAGATCAGATTTTTACTCATTTCATCCAATTGGAAACTGATGTTATACATTTGACTTAACCGTTTAAAAATATCCTGCAACGGTTCATTGCGGAAAACTAATTCTCCCTGCTTCCATGAACACCATTTTTCAGGATTACCCAAATATAATTGATAATCTTTGTTGCGGTGATTGTAAACGATACGTTCATTCGGATTCATAAGAATTCGACGTTCTTTGGACGAAACACATACACTGCCTGTGACCAATGTAACTTGCGTCAAACTGTCACTATCATAACTATAGACATTAAATTCCGTTCCCAAAGCTTCAATATCAAGACGAGGCGTATGTACAATGAATGGACGTTTTTTATCAGGAGCTATTTGAAAATAGCCCTCACCTTTCAACTCGACATCGCGCTTTTTACCTTCGAAAGGAAGCGGATAACGCAATGTACTACCACCGTTCATCCAAACTACACTACCATCAGGTAACACTGCTTTAGTTCGTGTGCCATATAAGGCATTCAGTTCTTGCCAGACGTGATTTGTCGATTCTTTCTTCTGAAGATATCCCAAATAGAAAGTCGAAAGAAGCAATGGAACAGCTATGAAAGCAGCTATCCGTTGCCAAGTTCTGACGAAAATTTCAAGCCGATTTCTTCTTTGCCTTCCTTTTATTTTCTCTAAGAGTTGTTCCAGCCGGTACTGAGGTTGAATGCTTTCAATATCAAAAGCAGGATGAGAGATATCCCAGATATTCTTCATCTTCAGGAAATAAGCCAAATGCTCCTTGTCCGCATCCATCCAACGAGACAACTCTTTAGATTCATCAACTCCCGCTTCGCCTGACAAACACTTTATAATCAGTTCATCTATGTATTCTTGTTGATCCATTATTTAATCTATTATATTGTTAGATAATTAATAAAATAAGTCACAAAGGCCATAAGTCTTTCAGGTTATCTCTAAGGTATTTCAATACATTTCCAACGCGTACCTCAACGGTTCTTCTTGATACGTTCATTTCTCTTGCGATATCATCATATTTAATAGATTGGAAACGACTCATACGAAACACATCGACAGACTTTTTATCAAATTGTTCCAACAATGTATTTATTTGTGTCTCTAGCTCAGAATAGCTTACATAATGATCTACATCCCAATTGGTTGCAGTAGAACATTCAAGTACATAAGCTATATGACTTTCAACTATTCTACGATGCTTGATTGCATCATAGCAGTCATGCCGTACAGCTCTCAGTAAAAAACTTCTCAAAGAAGTATCAATACTCAATTCTGTTCTTTTCTCCCAAAGTTCCAAAAATATGCTTTGAATAATATCTTCGCATTCGTTTCTGTCTGCAATAAAAGTCCCACAGTATAACAACAGGTCAGAATGGTACTTAATAAAAAGAGTGGAAAAGGCATGTTGATCGTTTTTCCGCATCCGATTGACTAATTCAAAATCATCTATGACATGTTTTTCTTTCATTTGTTATTTAAGGTATTATATATACTGTCCTTATTGCCATGGTCATTGGGGGATAATTTATTAACAAGTATTATCCCCCGAAAATGTTTTTCAGAAATATTCTTTAATCATGAAAAAGTTTCTACATCCCAATCTTCAATCTCTTTTAAATTAACTTCAATGCCGGGCAGAGAAACCACAATGTCAAAGGTATATTGTTTTCCCATTTCAAATGTCATGTTCCCTATTTTTTTTCTATACTGATTTCCGGCAACATCAAATAGTAGAAGCCCGTTTCCCGTACTTGGAAGTAAGACACATTCTCCATAAGAACCTTCTGATGAAACAGAAACAGGGATATCTCCCGCTTCCATTTCTGTCATTTCGGCAGTTCCCAAAGAAAATTTCCCTATTGCCGGCAAATCAGAACAAGTCAGTCTCAACACTTTCAGGTCTTCCGCACTAATACCTTCACCGTTTCTAATATGAAAGATCATTTTCGCAAAAACATGTTTGAATACCACTTTTACCGGTGTGGTTGTACGATACTTGTTTTTAGCATTATTGCTGTAAAGATAATCGCAAAAATCTGATTTTGCTTGATTCCGGACGTCAAGTTGTAGTACATTCTCTTCCAGACTTGGATTCCATGGTGCATAGAGAATAAAATCCACCTTTGTCGCATCTGTCGGATACAAAAAAGCAGGCTCTTCTCCGGAGACCTTTAACATGCCATCCGCCTGAACTTGCATTTTTTTATTGAAAATTTGGTTGATCGAATTCTCTAATGAAAAATCGGCTTTATTCCGTATCATATAAACACCTACCGTTTCACCTTCTTTCCACTTTTCGACTTCATCTTTGTCATAAGAAGTGATAGATGGCTTGAACAAAACGGCAACTTCTGTTTGCTGATGGTTTTCACCGCCTTTATAGATGTCTTCACAAGCTGCCAAGCCGCACAGGCAAAATGACAATATTATCAATTGTTTTATTTTCATAATTCCATATAATTAATTCGGTTTATTTTGCAATTTTCACACAGCGTACCGGCATAGCGTTGGCACGACTATAATAATTATTATCTATTTTGTTTTGGTCTTTTGCAAGCATTACCATATAAGTCTTTAGATTGGAGGAAGACTCTCCGCAATAAATCATTGCCGACTTTGTTGCCCATTGGAAAGTGCCATCGAATTTTAATCTTCCTGCCAAAGGATAGTTACCGAATGCAGTTCCTGCCGAAGCTAGATATTCAGTATACGTAGTCGGCAGATTCTCCCAAGGCGATTTCCCGTTTTTGTAGATGGGAAGCATCCAGCCCGCAGGCGACGGGTCATAAATAGTCTTTTCCTTTGTCTTACTGTTAGGCCAAAAGTCAGCGGCAAGGTCGTTAGAGGCATTTGGATTAGTAGTCACCCAACTATAGGGCTCGCCTTTAGCAGAGATAAATAGCAGAGGATCTTTCAATACACGACGAATAGACTGTCCTTGGTCGTCTCCCCAAATAGCTTCTACTTTAATCTTCGGCTTATTTCCGTTGTGTCCGAACAACTGGATATCCGCGACGGATGCTCCTTCTCCGGGAAATGTGACAGAACTAGTGGGAAATGGGGTATTTCTACCTCCCTGATAAAAGCAACCGACGGAATTAGGATTGTTTGCATCATCAGTCAAGGCGCCTAAATTGCGGTCCATAAAGTAGTAATCTGTCACCCCGTCTCCATTGTTGTCATAGGCATAAGTGTGTTCATCCGGATTGTAATCTGTTACCCAAATATGCCATACCCAACGGGTATCATTACCGATTTTTACTGCAATGACAGCATTTCCTTGCTTGCCGGCAGATGTTCTCACAGTAATCGTACTTTTATCTGCCTGTTGTCCGTCTTTACTTAAAATTACACCTTGCTCAGGAATAAGGTCTTCTGTGTCCATCCACAACAATGATACGCTCAAAGTCCCGGACAAATCCGGATTCCCGCAGTAGGATTCCTGCCGCCAGACTTCGTACGCTTTCAATACGGGAAAAGTAATTTCTCCACCAGGCTTCACCATATAGCAGTTGGGCAATGAAGGCAAATCTACAAGTTTTGAAGCAATCTGATAACTGTAAGCTTTACCAGGTTCAAACTGTTTATTAGCGGGAGAATATTCATGTTCCGAATTTCCGGCTTTTATAATAAAAGACAGTTCCTGTAGAGGCTGAGAAGGTATGTAAGCTCTGAAATTCTTTTTCCGTTCTTCATCGAAATCTATATTTCCCATAGATGTCTCTTCATCTGCAAGCTTCATTTTATCAGGTGTACCAATTTGAGCGAGATTAAACGTACAGGCGGGTATTACATTTTTCATCTCTATATTTTTCCCACCGCCCGAAGTCAGCTTGACGTCCACCAACGTCAGTTGATGTTTAAATAATAATTGCACTGTTCCGGAAGATGAGGCCAAGTCTACTGTTTTTGCCAGCATCAAGTCATACATGGATTTGGAAGCATCATAGTTGATTGCTGTAGGATTAATGTTTTTGGAGTAAGGATAATAAGCATAAAAATCGAGAACTTCTCCATTCTTCGGAAAATAGACAGGAGTTCCTTCCATTATCCATTCTCCGTCTTTAAGTGTTAATTTTCGATTGTCTATGTAATTACCTTGAGATTGAAGCGCTGTTGAATTACCCGGTAAATGCGATACCGCAAAGACACCAACCGCATCTCCTTCATTAAAAAAGGTCTTAAAGCTGTCGTCAGTAGTCACACGTGTGTTTTTGTCATTGTCTACAGCCAAAACAAATTGTATCTGCTCCCCGCCTGAAGGAGAGGTCTCTGCGAGTTCTGTTTCCTGCTGACAGGAAAACAAGGAAAGAATTCCTATACAATAATAGCAAATTTTTTTCATACATTGTTTTTTTAAGTAATATGCAAAGGCTCTTAAGGCATAAAATAAACTATTCTTGTTTAAAGGGCGATTTAAAAAGAAAATTCCACATCATTCTTATATTGTTTTTTAGATTTTAAAAAAATATGATTATCAACGTGTGTGATTACAATTTGGAATCGCCTTATAAATACATTGGCAAACTGTATAAAATAAACTAATCTTATTATTAGAATTTGCTAACAATTAAATCTTTAAAGAAACATGTCAAAAGAATTATTAAACAGCAAAAACTGGAATAAACTGAAGAAAACTGCTCAGCAGTGGTGGGCGACTTTTTGTTTTCCAGTTATCATGTTGCTCTGCTTTTCTCTGCCGGCATTGGCACAGGAGAAGCAAACAATCACATTACAAGTGAAAGACACATCCATTTCGGAAGTATTGAACATGGTTGAAAAGCAAAGCCAATATAGCTTCTTGTACAACAAGAATGAAGTTGACGTAAGCAAGACTGTTACTCTCTCATTAAAGAAAGCTTCGATGAAAGAAACTTTAAATAAGCTCTTTGCCCATAGCAACATTACGTATGAGTTTGACCGAAACTATGTTATTTTGAAAAAAGTCAAAAAGACCGTTAGTAGAAAGACAGTCAAAGGACGTATCACTGATAAACACGGTGAACCCATGGCTGGAGCAACCATAGCCGATAAAGACGGAAAGACTGGAGTGATCTCCGACATGGACGGAAACTATATGATAACAGTTTCGGCCGGAAGTGTTCTATCTTATCAGTTCATCGGATATGAGACGACGGAAGTTAAAGTGGATGATTATAAGAATGTTATTGATGTCATTTTGATAGAGGCAGCCCAAGGATTAGACGAGGTGGTCGTTATCGGGTACGGCACAGCACAGAAAAAGGACTTGACCGGTTCTGTAAGTTCTGTCATGGGTAGCAGGATCACCGATCGAAAGGTTGCACAGTTGTCTACAGCACTGCAAGGTGCCATGTCGGGAGTCACTGTTACTCGTACCAACAATGCTCCTGGAGCACAAAGTGCGATACGCATTCGTGGTATCACTACGATTGGCGAAAGCAGCCCATTGGTGATAGTGGATGGTGTGCCTGCCGATAACATTAATGATATCAATCCCAACGACGTGGAAAGTATCACTGCACTGAAAGATGCTGCTTCAGCTGCTATTTATGGCTCCAGAGCTGCTTCAGGCGTTATTATTGTAACAACCAAACGAGCCAAGACTAACCAACTCTCTTTGGAATATTCTTATGAATTCGGGATAGATAAACCTACCGCCAGACCGGATTTTGTAGATGTACAACGCTTCATGGAAATGACTAATGAGCTACGTTGGAACGATGCTGGTAATGGAAGCGACGAGTATCCTACATACGCTGCTACAACGATAGATAATTACATGGAGTATAACCGCGAAAATCCAGACAAATATCCCAATACGAATTGGAGAAACGTCTTGCTAAAGAACAAAGCTACCAAACAGACACACTCTTTCAGCATCGCAGGAGGAACGGAACATATACGAACCAAAGCCACTTTCGGATATGACTATGCTGACGGTTTGTACAACAACCGTGATTATGAGCGTTTCACTGTTCGTATGAATAATGATATAAAAATCAACAAATATATTTCTGCGGCATTTGATATCAGTGTAAAGAGATCCAGCTATACCAAGCCAACATACGATCCTATGGATGCCAGTAACTTGTTCCCTCAGGTTTATGCCGCTACTTGGAGCGACGGACGTATAGCCGATGGAAAATCAGGAGATAATCCCTATGCAAAGTTACATTATGGCGGTAACAAAAAAGAGTATTACAATCAGGTCAGTGGGAAAATAGCTTTGTATCTGACTCCGGTCAAGGGATTGAAATTATCAGCCGTGTTATCTCCCATTTATAACGATTCACGTACAAAGGAGTTCAGAAAGCGTATCGAATACTTTAGTGCAGAGAATCCGAATGAACTGATTGGCGCCATTACAGACTATGGTTCTACACAGCTAAGTGAATCAAGAGGCAATAAGCAAAGCATTACCAAACAGTTGTTCGCCAATTATGACTGTACGCTTGGTAATCACACATTAACTTTACTTCTGGGGTATGAAGACAATACCTATAAAACGGAAGACCTCAAGGCTTCCCGCGATCATTTTGAATTGACACAATACCCCTATCTTGACAGAGGTTCAAGTGACTATCAGTTCAATAATGGCAATGCCAAGCACACTGCTTACCGATCTACTTTCGGTAGAATTATGTATAATTATAACAATCGGTATTTGCTTCAGGCTAACCTGCGTAGTGACAGTTCCTCCCGCTTCGACAAGAAACATCGTATCGGATATTTTCCTTCCATATCCGGCGGGTGGGTCATCAGCGAAGAACCATTCTTTAAGGATCTCCATATCAAACCGCTGTCTTTTCTGAAATTCCGTGCGTCTTATGGCTTGTTGGGTAATGACCGTGTCGGAGAATACCCTTATTTGCCTTTACTGGCTTATAGTGACCAATTATTTTATGAAGGTAATAATGTTACTTCCTATCTTACTGCCGCACAGTGGCAATACGCCATCCGCAATATATCATGGGAAACAACAAAAACATTTGGATTAGGACTTGATGTAGCCTTATTGGACGGACGTTTGCGGTTGACTGCAGACTATTACTACAAGATAACTAAGGATATGATTTTGGATGTAGATATACCGGATTATGTAGGATATGACAACCCTCAACAGAATACCGGCAAGATGAAAACAACCGGTTTTGAAATTGAAATGAGCTGGAATGATCATATCAATGACTTTCATTACGGAATATCTGCCAATCTAAGCGATTATCGTTCTAAAATGGGTTACCTTGGGGGAAATCAATTTTTAGGAGACCGAATAAAGAGAATGGGTAGCTATTTCAACGAATGGTACGGATATCGTACAGATGGTATTTTCCAAACATCGGAAGAAATTGCGAATACTCCAGTGATGAATAATAATGTGAAACCGGGTGATATCAAGTATCTGAAAGCCGATCCAACCGATAATTCACCGATCTCTCCGGACAGAGACAGAGTATTATTGGGTAATTCACAACCCCGTTTTTTATATGGCGCCACTTTAAATGCCGATTACAAGGGTTTTGATTTGAATATTAGCATGCAAGGAATAGGAAAACAATTGCAATGCAAAAAAACGGAAATGGTTCAGCCGTTGCGTAACAATTTCGGTGCTATTCCCCGACTGATTGATGGCAAATATTGGAGCAATTACAATACTCCCGAACAAAATGCAGAAGCAAAGTACCCCCGCCTTACATCCACTCAATCAGGCCACAACTATGCAATGTCCGATTTTTGGCTGTTCAATGGCGCCTATTTTCGCTTGAAAAATATCACTGTCGGTTATACCGTCCCCAAGCATTTGACAGAGAAATTGAGTATTAAGAGTCTGCGCATCTATCTTAGTGCCAACGATATTCTGTGCTTCAGCAAATATCCGAAAGGATGGGATCCGGAGAACAGTTCGGACGTAATCGGTGGTACGGATAATAAAGATTTCTATCCTATTACCAGATCCATACTTGGAGGTATTAACATTAAATTTTAAAACTGAATAATATGAAAAAGGTTTATCATATTCTTTTTATCTTTACAACAGTATGTCTATGGAGCAGTTGTGCCAATTTAGATTTAGATCCGTTGGACACAGGATCAAGAGATTCCTGGTATAGTTCGGAAGATGAAATCCAACGTTCTATCGGCGGGCTATATCGTACTGTGTTCTTCACGTTAAATGGAAATGAAAGTACAATAGATTATTCACCGTGGAGTGATGATAACCAGTCTAGAGCCAGTTTGAATTTTATAACAGGTGGAACAATTAATGGAGAATCAGATCAGGTAAAGAAACGTTGGCAGAATGGATACAAGGCTATCGCACGCGCCAATATTCTGTTAGAAAAACTTGAGGATGCAAACAGTGTAGGCATCTCGGAAGAAAAAAAGCAATTGTACAGGGCACAAACTCTTTTTGTCCGTGCCACCCAATATGCCATACTTACTTCTCTCTTCGGAGATGTAGTTTATATAGACAAAGAGATCAGTATTGATGAAGCGTTTGAAATGGGGCGAACTGATCGGGAAGAGGTAATGGAAAACGTGTACAAAGATTTGGATGAAGCAGCGCATTATCTGCCCGAGACTTACGGCACTCAACGGGAATTTGCAACCAAAGGAGCCGCTTATGCCATTAAAGCCCGTTACGCATTGTATAATGAAGATTGGGAACTTGCGGCACAAGCAGCAAAAAAATGTATGGATTTACAGATATATGAACTTCATCCGGACTTCGAGGAGTTGTTTATAGCTTCTACACACCATGCGAAGGAGAATATTCTTTCTTGGCCTCGTTCGGTAGAACTAAAAAACTACTTGGACGTAGGTGCAGCCATGTCGTATTGCCCTAGAAACCGTGGCGGATATGCTTCCGAATATCCCTCTTGGGAACTATTCTGCTCTTTTCTTTGTACAGACGGGCTTCCCATTGATGAATCACCATTGTTTGACCCACAAAATCCTTTCAAGAATCGCGATCCGCGCTGCACTGCCACAATCGTAGAATTTGGAACTGAACATGTAGGTGTAATATATAATCCTAATCCTAACATCAGCAGGGTCTGGAGTGCTATTGCCGGAAAAGAAATTACCAATCTTGATTGCAAAACCGGAAGCCAATATGCTTCTTACAACGGTTTGCTCAGGAAAAAAGGAGTGGATGAACTATGGATTAATGACGGAACATTCAAGGTAGACCCCGATTTTGTGTTTATTCGTTATGGAGAAGTGCTGCTGACCTATGCCGAAGCGAAGATTGAGGCCAATGACATTGACCAGTCTGTGTTGGATGCCATCAATCAGGTTAGAGCTCGGGCTTACAAAAAAGACTACGCGGCTGCAACAGGATACCCCAAAGTCACTACCCAAGATCGGGACAAGTTGCGCCAAATAGTACGAATTGAGCGACGTATGGAGCTGGCTTTTGAAGGTAGTATAAGGTATATGGACATTATCCGATGGAAGCTGGCAGAGAAAGTCTTGAATTTACCAAACTATGGGTTGCTTGACAAGGATGAACTGATAAATAAAGTTGTCAACAAAAATAAATGGTTTTTCCCATATACACCAGAAATCGATGAAGACGGAATTGCAGATTTCACCCCTATGTACAATGAAGGGCTTATCAAGATAATTGTTCAACGTAATTTTGACACAGCGAAGAATTATCTTTGGCCAATACCCTCACAGGAGATTATTACAAACCCGAATTTGGGACAAAATGATAACTATTAACAGCCAAAGAGACATGAAAAAAAGACAAATGATTGCACGCTTAGTATTTCTAATAGGGCTATTCTTGTTTCCTAACGCAATGACAAGTTGTAGCAAGGAGGAATACAAAACTTACCATCACCATGAGAAGCAGCCTTCTGATGAAAATGACGACCCGGACAAGAAAGATGAAATTCCTTCAAAGATGTCCAGTGGTAACTATCAATTACTAACCAGCCAGCCCGGACAGGTAATTGAAGGATTGGGATTTGAAATTCAATCCGATAATTATAGTGAACGATATGAAAATGATGACCCTGAATTCGGAGTTCCTTGGGATTTAGCACCGGCCGAACGTACGCGTTTGGCAAAGGAAATGCTGTCCGGATTTCGTTACATGCGTGTAGCTATGGGAATTTGGTTCAGAGGAATCAGTGATGACCGGAAAAACTTTCAGGAACGTTTTCCCGGACAAGTAAACAGCTTGTTGCAACTGATGAATGATGCCGGTGTGGAAGGAATCTCTATGGAGTATTGGTCTCCAGCTCCTTATTGGAAAAATAACAACAGTCTGAATAACGGTACCTTAAAGGACTACAACGATGATAATTTTCTGGAGGAATTTACCGATGCTTTGGTTAAAGACGCGAAATACATGAAAGAACAGGGATTTAAGATCTCTTCATGGGGGTTGCAAAATGAATCACAATACTCTAACCCCACTTATCCACACTGCCACTATACCGAAGATCAATTGGTGAAGGTATTTGGAATGGCCGCTCCAAAGATTCGCGCATTAGATAATACAATAGAGATAATCTATGACACCAATAGTGGAAATGCGGGAACGTATGGTGAGAAATTGTGGAAGGAAAATCCACAATTATTGCAATATGTAGATGCTTGGGTATACCACCGTATAGGGGATAACTCGGACAATGTGATGAAGCGTCGTGAGAATTATCTGGCAAACAATCAGGGCAAGCCTATTTATCAGAATGAATTTGAATACTTTAGAGAACAAGTTAAAGATTATACACGTGAGTGGCGAATGGTAAACACAGCACAATCCATTATGAATTGGATGACTTTTATCCAGTCGCCGAAATGGTATTGGCTGCATGTGTTGAAACCGATAAGTGAGATAGACAGGGAAGGATTTGGTTTGGGCGTTTACCGTCCGAGTGCTGAAAACAGAGGACTTGATTATCCCAATTTAAAGCACGGGCATTTCACTTATGAATGGTCTAACTACAATGCTATTGCCGGTTTCCTGAAATATATGCCTTGGGATTCAAGGCGATATAATATAAAGGAGGATGAGGAGCGGAGTAATAACCGCGTTATGGCATGGAAAAAACCGGATGGTAAATATGTAATAGCCGTTACCAACCGTTCTGACGAATGGTTTGAATTTAAAATTACCTTGGATAAAGAACGTTCTTTTAATGGGCACCGATATAATAAAGAAGGGGTAAATTTGGATTTGGGAAGACAAACAGATAGTTCTATCCTTTCGGCCAAGGTGAAACCGTGGAGTATTGATTTCTGGGTAGAAGAATAGGTCAATCATAGTTTTTAATAGGTTTTATTTTTGATTTGGTGGATGTATGTGTCCAGTATATTGTTATGTATAGTTTCAGCACACTGGATATACATGTCCACCATTTGATTTTGTAATATGTAATAATATAGTAATGAATAAATATCTTATCAAAGGCAACCTGTTGTTGCTGTTTGTCGTTCTTGTTTCCTGCCGTCCGCAGAACTCCGTGACAGACTCCCACAAACCCTGTTATAGCGGGATTTACCCGCACCTTGCATATTATAATAATGAAGGAGAGTGTGGCACAGGAGCAATCGTTCCATGGCAAAACAGGTTATGGGTTGTTACTTACGGGCCTCATTTACCATGGGGGTCCAGTGACAAACTTTATGAAATCACAGACACACTTGGAGTTCGCGCACGTGCAGAAAGTGTGGGAGGGACCTCTGCCAACCGATTAATTCATAGCGAAAGCAACCAACTTTTTATAGGTCCTTACGCTATAGACAGTAACCGTAATGTACGTGTTATCTCATATAAAGAAGCGCAAGGCCGTTACACCGGCGTTGCACGTCATTTATCTAATCCGGCGGAGAAAGTGTATATCGCTACTATGGAGGAAGGATTCTATGAAATAGATGTAAATACACTAAAGGCGAATACCCTTTATCCGGATGTGAACGGAGGAATGCATGATGACACAGATATTAATCCGACTAATGACTTGCTCCCCGGCGCACATGGTAAGGGGTTGTATAGTGGACAAGGAGTATTGGTTTTCTCTAACAACGGAGAAGCAACCCACGAAGCACTGGAGAAATTTAACATACCTGCAGGATGTTTGGCGGAATGGAACGGAAAAGACTGGAAAGTAATACGCCGTAATCAGTTTACAGAAGTAACAGGCCCAGGTGGAATTTACGGTAATCCACATCCGGAAACAGATCCGGTTTGGGCTACAGGCTGGGATTATAAATCATTACTTCTTGCTCTACGGGAAAAAGGAGAATGGAGATTCTTTCGGCTTCCTAAAGCAAGCAATTCTTATGACGGTGCACACGGCTGGAACACAGAATGGCCACGTATCCGGAATATAGGAACAAAGGATAATCCGGATTATTTGATGACAATGCATGGTATGTTTTGGCATTTTCCCGAAACATTTTGTATAAATAATACGTCCGGGATATTCCCGCGTTCATCTTACTTGAAAGTAGTCGGTGATTTTACTCGTTGGCATGACCGTATTGTGTTCGGATGTGACGATACGGCACAGAAAGATTTTTTGAACAAGCGAAAGATAAAAGGAAATATTGGTGGTCCCGGTCAGTCTAATTCCAATTTGTGGTTTGTCTCACCGGAACGTATTGATCAATTGGGGCCTACAAATGCATCCGGTTCTGTTTGGATGAACGACACTGTAGTTGCCGGACAAACGAGTGATCCGTTTTTGTTTAATGGTTGGGATAACAGATGTGTATGGGTTCGTAATGATAGCAAAGATAAAGTTTGCCTGACTTTTGAGGTAGATGTGCAAGGAAATGGACAGTGGACTGTGTTATGCTCTAAGAGTATAGACCCGAAGAGCTCTTCTTTAGTAACTTTTACTCCGAAAGATAAAGGAGAGTGGATTCGTATATCTACAGATAAGACGTCTGTTATAAGCGCCACTTTTGTTTTTGCGATGAACGAGAAAAGAACTATATCTTCCGCTGCCATTTTTGAGGGCATCACCCGAGTGAACGAAAAGCCCGTTTCGGAAGGGACGTTATATTGCCTGGGTGATAATCGTCGTTGCCTGGGCATTTTAGCGAGAACGTCAGAAGGGGAAAAATACTATGAACTTTCTGGAGACATGAAACTGGAAAATAAAAATGACATAAAGACTGTAGAATATATCCGAAGAAATTTTGAAATAAATGCCGGAGAAATGGTTGTATCAGACGGATCCGTCCTGATTATAGATGACAAGGAACGTCGCTGGAGATTGCCGTTGGGCAAGAATGAGTTTACCACTCTGACAAAGCAAAACAAATTGAGAATTTGTCGGGAAGTGGCAACAGAACGTGACTTGTTCAATTGCCATGGCACATTTTATGAATTACCAGCTGAAAATGCGGACGGCTTTGCAAAAATCCGACCGATATCTTCCCACAAATTACGAATTAACGACTATGCTTCTTATCGTGGCTTATTGATTCTGTCAGGTATGAATGCCAATGATTGCGGCAATAAACGCATGGTGGTGTCTGACGATAAAAAACTCACGCTTTGGGCTGGAACCATTGACGACCTGTGGGAGCTGGGAAAACCGGTGGGAAGCGGTGGACCATGGGTAGATGCACAAATTGAGGCAGACGAGTATTCCGATCCCTACTTGATAGGATTTTATGATGAGCGTATTCTGAATATTTCTCACAAATCTTTCCAACCGGTCAGATTTTACGTAGAAATGGACCCGACAGGGGATGGTCATTGGATGGAGTACAAGCATTTTGATATTGCGCCCGGTGAGTCATTCATACACCATTTCCCTCCAGCTGTCCAGGCACGCTGGATTAGATTCAGGACAGATAGTAAATGTGTTGCAACGACATGGCTCGAATATAAATAAAATGGAAATACAGTAATGAATAAAAATTATATTATAGGTCTATTTACATTGGGAATAATTAATGCTAACGCCCAAACATTTGACGAATGGCAGAATCCGGAAGTAAACGCTGTTAACCGAACGTTTATGCATACCAATTATTTTGCATACGAATCAGAGGAAACAGCTTTACTAGGTCATAAAGAGAAGTCTGTTAATTATATGAGTTTGAATGGACTTTGGAAATTCAACTGGGTAAAAGATGCAACTTCTCGTCCTGTCGACTTTTGGAAAACGGACTTTAACGACAAGGGCTGGCAGGAGTTAAAAGTACCTGGAGTATGGGAACTGAACGGCTACGGAGTCCCGATTTATGTTAATCACGGTTATGCCTGGCGGAACCAGTTTCAAAACAACCCTCCGCAATTGCCTGTTGAGAATAATCATATAGGTTCCTATCGCCGTGAATTCATTATTCCAACTTCTTGGAAAGGAAAAGACATCATCGCTCATTTCGGTTCTGTCACTTCTAATATGTATTTATGGGTAAATGGAAAGTATGTAGGATATAGTGAAGACAGTAAGCTGGAAGCGGAATTCGACCTTACTCCTTTCCTCAAACCTGGACAAAAGAATCTGATTGCCTTTCAAGTATTCCGCTGGTGTGACGGATCGTATCTGGAAGACCAGGATTTTTTCCGCTATAGCGGTGTAGGGCGCGATTGCTATCTGTACGCCCGCAACAAGAAACGTATTAATGACATTCGTGTGACTCCGGATTTGGATAGTAACTATGAGGACGGCGCTTTGCATGTGTCAATCAGCCTGAAGGGCAATGGTACCGTTAATCTGGATTTACAAGATATAGCCGGACGGACTGTAGCAAAGGGAATAGTAAAAGGAAGCAATACTGTTGTAATGAATGTAGAGAATCCTCGGAAATGGACAGCAGAAACGCCTTATCTCTATACGTTGCTTGCGACTTTGCAAGAGAATAATGAAGTGATCCCCGTGAAAGTCGGTTTCCGCAAAATAGAACAGAAGAACGGGCAGATTTTGATCAATGGCAAGCCGGTATTATTCAAGGGGGTCAATCGTCACGAATTAGACCCGGACGACGGGGCTGTGGTGTCACAGGAACGAATGATACAGGATATACAGATAATGAAGAAATTTAATATTAATGCTGTACGTACCTGTCATTATCCGGATGCAAATTTATGGTACGATTTGTGTGATAAATACGGGCTTTATGTAGTGGCTGAGGCTAATATAGAGTCCCATGGGATGGATTATAGAGGAAATGGAACATTAGCCAAACGTGCGGACTATAAGAAGGCTCATTTAGAAAGAAACCAACGCAATGTACAACGTGGATTTAATCATCCTTGTATCATCTTCTGGTCATTAGGAAACGAAGCGGGTTTCGGACCGAATTTTGAAGCTGCGTATCGTTGGATAAAGGCGGAAGACACAAGTCGTCCCGTGCAATACGAACAAGCAGACGGAAATGAATTTACAGATGTGTATTGCCCGATGTATGCAGATTATGCTCAAATGGAAAAATACGCTAAACGTAGTGGTTTGCTAAAACCGATGATTCAGTGTGAATATGCTCATGCCATGGGTAATTCAATGGGAGGGTTTAAAGAATATTGGGAACTTATCCGTAAACACCCTCATTTACAAGGTGGATTTATATGGGATTTTGCAGATCAGTCCTGCCATTGGAAAAACAAAGAAGGAGAGGGTATTTATGGCTATGGGGGTGACTTTAGCAAATACGATGCTTCAGATAATAATTTCTGTGACAATGGCTTGGTCAGCCCTGATCGTGCGCCTAATCCTCACATGCATGAAGTCGGGTATTTTTATCAAAACATATGGACTACTCTAAGCAATGTAACCAAAGGTGAAATCAACATTCATAACGAAAACTTCTTTCGAGACCTCTCTGCCTATTATATGGAATGGGCTGTATTGGCGGATGGCGAAACTGTGCGTACAGGATTTGTAGAAACATTGAATGTCGCTCCCGGACAGAAAGCAAAAGTCACATTGGACTTAGGCGATAGTAAATGTGGAGAACGGTTACTCAATGTGGCTTATCGTTTGAAGAAACGGGAAGGTCTGCTTCCGGCCGGACATATTGTCGCTAAAGATCAGCTTGTACTGAATGCATATAAGGCTCCTGCTCTGGAATTGAAAAATGTAGAGACTGTCAATACAATAATTGAAGTTCCACAAATCCGGGATAACGACAGGAATTATCTGCATATAAACGGTGACAACTTTCATTTGGAGTTCAGCAAACATACAGGGTATCTGACTCGTTATGAAGTAGCAGGTCTGGAATTGATGGATGAGGGTGCTGCATTAACCCCTAACTTTTGGCGTGCCCCTACTGACAACGATATGGGAGCTAATCTACATCGCAAACTTTCAGTATGGAAGAACCCTGGTATAAAGCTTGATTCTTTGAAATGGGAAACAAGAAATGAGCAGGTAATGATATATGCCGATTACGAGATGAAGAATGTCTCTGCCCGACTAAATCTTACTTATGTCATCAATAATCAGGGAGCTTTAAAGGTATCACAAAGGATGTCGGTCAATCCGCAAAGTAAGACTCCACCATTATTTCGTTTTGGTATGCAAATGCAAATGCCGGAAGATTTTGAAATGATTGAATATTATGGCCGTGGTCCTATTGAAAATTATTGTGACCGGAATCATAGTAGTGACTTGGGAATCTATCATCAATGTGTTACAGAGCAGCCTTATCCTTATATTCGTCCGCAAGAAACCGGGACAAAAACAGACATTCGTTGGTGGAAGCAACTAAATGTAGCAGGACGAGGTTTGCAAATTGTAGCCGGGGCTCCGTTCTCGGCCTCTGCCCTTCATTATACGATAGAGTCTTTAGATGATGGATGGAGTAAAGACCAAAGGCATTTCCCCGAGGTGAGAAAGGCCGACCTGACTAATCTTTGTATTGATAAAATACAAATGGGATTAGGATGTGTAAACAGCTGGGGTGGGTGGCCGTTGTCACAATATCATGTAAAATATATGGATTATGAATTCTCATTTGTTCTTACTCCTGTGGATAATGCCTTTTAGGATGAACGGACAATATAATTAATGATAATCAATACTATTTTAAGAGCATAAAGGCAGCCGAGCCTATGCTCTTAATTAACATAATATGTAAGCAATAATGAAAAATTTTATTTTGTTTGTCTTCTTTTTATTCTTCCTGCCAGGTATATATGCACAAAGTGATTTTCCTAAAAATGCCAGCGAAGATAAAGAGAAAATAATGAGTGATTTATATTGGGAAATCTGGAATGACAGTGTTCAAGCGTGTATAGATAGAGATATAGAAGAATATCGAAAAGCGAACGCCACAATTGAATTGCCGGAAGTAAACGAGGGAACAGAAGTGAAAATCGAACAAGTGTCACATGATTTCATATTCGGAGCCAGTATATTTAACTTCAATCAGTTAGGAACGGAAGAGCATAATCAGAAATACAAAGATTTGTTTGGTATTTTGTTTAATCGAGCTACTATTCCTTTTTATTGGAAAGCGTTTGAAACAGAGCCGGATCGATTGCGGTTCAAAGAAGAGTATTGGGATACAGAAATATATTGGAACCAACAGGGTGACCCTAAATCAAAACCACATTGGCGACGTCCGGCTACAGATCCTATTGTCGATTTTTGTATCGCCAAAGGGATAGCAATCCATGGACATCCGTTAGTCTGGGGACTTCGGAAAGCACATTTCCCCAATTGGATACTTAAAAAATATTTAACAGGAAAGGAACGTGAAGAATTTAACAAGCTCGTGACTGCATACGTCGAATCTGATGATTATTATTTTGGAGAGGAGAAATACAATGATAATTATCAAAAAATATCTCCAGATGAATTACAAACCAAATTACCGCGGTTCTCCAGAAAATTAGAAGAACTGTTTAAGAAACGTATGCAGGAAATTGCCAGACATTATGGCGGGCGTATCGGCAGTTGGGATGTCGTGAATGAGAGTGCGGTAGATTATGCTAAAGGTAAGATGCATCCAAATAGTAAGCTTTGTTTGAGTTCCCGTTATGGCATTATGCCGGGGGACTATACTTATAACAGTTTCAAACAAGCTTCATCACTTTTCCCGGATGGGGTGCAACTAAATATAAATGATTATTGGACAGGACCGGAATATGCTTCCCAAGTTAGGGATTTAATAAAACGGGGAGCCAAAATTGATGTAATTGGTTCTCAAATGCATTTGTTCGACCCACAACAATGCTTGGATATTGCTGCGGGTAAACATATTCAGTCTCCTCAACAAGTGAGAAGTGTCATAAATCGTTTGGCAGCGACAGGACTGCCTGTTCATTTGAGTGAAATAACCATCACTTCTCCTAACAACAATAAACGTGGACAGAAAATACAGGCTGTAATTACCCGGAATTTGTATCGACTGTGGTTTAGCCTTGAGCCAATGATGGGCATCACATGGTGGAACGTAGTCGACGGATGTGGAGCAGTGGATGAGACCGGTGTTTCCGGGCTATTCACCAAAGACATGATACCCAAACAAGCGTATCATGCTTTGAATGAATTGATCAATCACGAGTGGAAGACTAAAGGAGTGATAAAAGTTGACAGCTGTAGACAAATAAAATTTCGTGGTTTCAGAGGAAATTATGTTATTTCATGGATTGACGAGTCTGGTAATGTCCTAACTAAAGAATATTATTTAAAGTAAATCATTAATGTGAATTGGTAGTTAAATGTAAATCGAAACCTAACTTTTAACTACTGATTCGTATCTAATCATAAAAAACAAAAACTATCAGTGTTATGTCAGATTGTAGAACGGAGTACTTGGTAACAAGAAATAAGCAGTTTCTCTGCATGACAATCTTTTTTCTTTTTCTTATCAAGTCACAAACTGTAAGTGTAGCCGATTTTTGGGGTGATCTCCAAGCCGCAGTGAGCCTTACTTTTGACGATGGTATCCAAGAGCATTATACTTTAGTACCCCCCCCATTTGAATCGGTATGCACTTCGAGGCACATTCGGGATAAATGGCAAATATATGGGCGATATTGATGATCATTTTGCTCCTCGACTCACTTCCATAAGAAAATATAGGCACTAACTGAATTTGCCAAATGAACGAAGAAAAAACTACCACCAAATTTGAAGAAGAACCGAAACATTTTGCTCTTTATGGTGCAAGTGAATCAGGGCGTGATTATAATACGGTTGATATGAGCCGTTTGCGTATGTATAATGAATACCTTGCTCCCTATCGTGCCGCTGTTGATGCAGGTGCAGGCAGTATTATGAGTTCCTTTAATGTTGTGGATGCTATCCCGGCTACTGCCAACAGATGGTTGCTGACTGATTTGCTTCGAAATGAGTGGGATTTCGAGGATTATTGATGACAGATTATTATGCGTTGGGCAAGATGGATGCCCACGGAGTTGCTCCTTTGAAAGAAGCCGCTGCGCGTGCTTTGCTGGCGGGTACGGATATGGATATGGTTTCCTGTGGTTTCCTGAATACGTTGGAAGAGTCTATAGCGGAAGGAAAAGTGGCAGAAGAACAGATTAATGCTGCGTGTAGGCGTGTGCTGGAAACAAAGTATAAATTGGGCTTGTTTGTCGACCCATATAAATATTGTGATACGTTGCGTGGTGAAAACGAGCTGTATACGACCGCTCATCGTGCTGTGGCACGAGAGATTGCTGTCGAAACGTTTGTTCTACTGAAAAATACGGATAATCTTCTTCCTTTGAAGAAGAAAGGTAGGATTGCTTTGATTGGGCCGATGGCAGTCTCCCTCTTTTACCTGTAGGCTGTTCTGTGGTGAGATACCGGAAATAGGCATCATCTCTAAATCGACTGATTACATGAAATCCCATTTCAAGTACACCATCTACAAATGTGGATTTGGAGAAGTAGGCATCCGCAACCACATAGTTTGTCAGTCGCAGAAGTCTTTCTTTGCGGGTACGTAGCACATGTAAATACCAGTCTATTAATGTGTATTTGACTTGCTCCAGTGTTTTTGCCGGTGGTGTTTGAACAGCCTCCAAATGGAAGCAGGTATGAAGGTCCATATCAATGAGACCAATGCCGGAGATTTCCAAACAACGTTTAGCCATCCTGGCACAACCCGACCAAAAACGCCCAAGGTAGGGAGTACATTTACCCGATTTGCTGATATAGCTCGGATCGAAAGCAATCGCAACACGATTACCTATCTGAGATCCTGCCAAGTTGGCATTAAAGGACAACCAGTCGAACCTGCGACCAAACTGCTGACGATAGCGTTGTTCACCAAAGCGACCATAACGACCCAGTTGAAGGAAATTAATCCGACCCGGGATAATCAAATGTAAAAGTAACACTTCAAGCATAAACTTCTCACGCCATTTGTTTATCTTTACCGCCGATTTAAGCAGCACACTATTTATTAGCTCCAAATATTGGTCAAGTTCGTTCAGATTCATGATTATTAAAGATGTCGAAAACCTTAATATAATGAATCGGTAGGACTTGACCTACTTTTTATTTGTTAATTCAAAACTTAACGAACTATTGTGTATACTATTACAGTTTTTATTGTTAAGCACAACCTCTATTCCAAACTATATAGCCTCCCTTAAAAAACGATGATTCTTAAAAAAGGAATATTTAATCATCGGAGAAGGACATAAATCGCAGTTTGGTAAAGAAAAGCCGGAAAATGCCATGCATTTGTAATTACGTGATTCTCTATTTTCGCTGTTTTGAGAATATACTAATCGAATTGTGATAGATTCTTGATTCTTTTTGTTATTTGGAGAGTAGATACCTGAATAACCAATCATTTTATTATTTTCTCTTTTCCAATATATTATGATAAACTAGGGAGAAAATATTTCTTAATAGTCCATTTTTATCTTCTTCACCGGGGAACGATAGCTTCCTCGGTGAGGAACAAGTCGATGCACACCGAGGAACACTTCGTTGGTTTTAAGGCAATGAACGGTTCCTGAATAGAGAAAGATGTATATCTTGTTTGGCTTTATGCAATATTAGACTGTTTTTTGTATGCTCATGCGTTTATTTATACAGTTTATTTTCTAGTTTGCTACTTTCTAACTGGCTATTTTCCTGTAGAATATTAAAAGTAGAACATTGACAGGCCTATGCTATCATTTCGAGTTAATTCATCACACGCATTTTCATACCTTATTTCTCTGGAATAGTTGCAGGATGGACATTTCTCCCCATTATTAAACATTTGTTCTACATAAATAAATAAGTGGTGGCTAAATTTGCATCGTTATTAACTACATAATATTATGAAAAAGATAATCTATCTAGTTCCTACGTTGTCTTTAGTAGGTTGTACCTCACAGCGCGTAGAAGAAAAGCCGAATGTGATTGTGATTCTTGCCGATGATCTGGGATTTGGTGATGTCAGCGCTTACGGCTCTACTACGATTCATACTCCGAATATCGACAGTCTGGCTCATGGCGGAGTTTGTTTCATGAACGGATATGCCACTTCGGCAACTTCCACTCCCAGTCGTTACGCTTTGATGACCGGAATGTATCCGTGGAAAAATAAGGATGCAAAAATCCTGCCGGGAGATGCTCCTCTTATCATTAATGAAAATCAGTTTACCTTGCCGAAGATGATGCAGCAATGCGGTTATGTGACCGGAGCTATCGGAAAGTGGCACTTGGGGATGGGAGACGGCAATGTCAACTGGAACGAAACCGTCAAACCGGGTGCCAAAGAAATCGGTTTCGACTATTCTTGCCTGATTGCAGCAACCAACGACCGTGTCCCGACGGTTTACGTGGAAAACGGCGATGTAGTAGGACTCGATCCGGCTGACCCCATCGAAGTAAGTTACGAGCATAATTTTGAAGGCGAACCGACTGCCATCTCTCATCCGGAGATGCTGAAAATGCAGTGGGCACACGGACACAATAACTCTATAGTAAACGGAATTCCCCGTATCGGATATATGAAAGGCGGACAGAAAGCCCGTTGGAAAGACGAGGATATGGCCGACTATTTTGTAGATAAGGTAAAGAACTTTGTTACTGAACACAAAGGTGCTCCTTTCTTCCTGTATTATGGCTTACACGAACCTCACGTACCTCGTGCTCCCCACCAGCGATTTGTGGGCAAAACAACGATGGGGTCTCGTGGCGATGCCATCGTTGAGGCAGACTGGTGTGTCGGCGAACTGCTTGCCCACTTGAAGAAAGAAGGCTTGTTGGAAAAGACACTGATTATCTTCTCCAGCGATAACGGGCCGGTTCTGAATGACGGTTACAAAGACGGTGCTCCCGAACTGGCAGGCGATCATCTTCCTGCAGGAGGTCTGCGCGGAGGTAAATATAGTTTGTTCGACGGTGGTACGCATATTCCTCTGTTTGTTTATTGGAAAGGAAAGATTCAGCCGGTCGTGTCCGATGCACTGGTTTGCCAGGTAGATATTCTTGCTTCTCTGGGTTCGATGATACATGCCGATTTACCGGAAGGTTTGGATAGTCGGAACTATCTGGATGCTTTCTTTGGAAAAGAACAGAATGCCCGCAAGGATGTAGTGCTGGAAGCGCAAGGGCGTATGGCTTATCGTTCGGGCGACTGGATTATGATGCCTCCTTATAAAGGTTCCGAACGAAACCTGACCGGAAATGAATTAGGTAATCTGGGTGAATACGGATTATTCAATGTAAAAGCCGACCGGACTCAACAACAGAATATGGCGGCACAACAGCCCGAACTTCTGGACTCCCTGAAGCAGAATTTCTTTGCTGAAGTGGACGGTTATTATCGCAGTGAAGTAGAAGAAGAACCATTAAAATAAGGTCAAATGTTTATTCTGAACATAAATCCCGTTGATAAAACAATCGTTCTATTCTACCGGAGTTTATTTCTCTACCTTTGTTCTGTTCGATGTCGGACAATTAACCTTGAAGTATGTATATGAAAATGAAAGCTTTTTTAATGTTTGTATTGCTGTTCTTATGTTCGATGGGAACAAAGGCGCAGGATTTGGGGGCGAACTATAATGAAAATATAGATTACCCGATTACGGAAATAGAGATGTTGAAACAGTCGAAAGTGACTTGGGTGAGAGGATTTGTCAATATCCCCAATCTGTTTCTTCAGAATGAAAACGGGAAGATTGTTGGTGTGAAAGAAAATGCCATCAGGACACATATTCCTACATTGAAATTTATTCAGGCCAAGAAAGCCTTGGGCGACCGTGTGAAATTTATATTGAGCCTGAAAATACCTTTTGAATTATATACCGACACGGTTCCCAAAGTAGGAACTAAGGAGATGGAGTACATATTTCAGGCAACTGAAGTATTACTGAAAACCTATGATATGGCGAAGAATATTGAAATACTTGTCATGGGTAACGAACCGGAATGGGAGAATGCATTGGATACCGATCTTTGTCATGCGGACGGTGAGGATTATCGGGCATTTCTGAATGAGTTTGCCAATCGGCTGACTGCCTGGAAACAGGCTAATGGATGGACATTTGATATTTATGCCGGAGCATTGAACCGTGTATCCGAATTGCCGAAGAGCGAAACGGTACCTGCGGTAGTCTCTGTGGTTAATAACAATCCTAATGTTGTAGGGCTCGACTTACACGTTCACGCATTGAAAATCAACCAAGCGGAAGATGATTTCCGTATTATCCGCGATAAATATGGTGTAACAAAGAAACTGATTTGCACGGAATTCTCTATGGTACGTGCTTTAAATCCTCATGTAGCCGACGCACTGGGAGAATGGGGAACCAAGCATGGTTATACGGCCGGGATGAAAATTTACGAATACCTTAATCTGATAGCCGAAAAAGCTAATGCCGGTACACCAGTCAGTGCAACCGAGTTCAAGAGTCTTTTTGAGAGTTATTCCTGGTATCCGAAGAATTGGTATAAAACTTTTTATGAGGTGTTCAAGAAATATGATACGTATGCCATTACCGGACGTTTTAGTGTGGTTCCCGGTGGAGCGAGAGCTGTTTACGATGCGAAGACTGAAATGTGGGAACTTGGAGGAATTTATTTTTCCCGTTATTTAGGACTGGATGCAGACGGATTCTACAATCCCAATCCATTGCTGTATCCCGATTTCATCGCTGCTCGGGATGGATTGGCTGTTTCCAGCCTTGTCGGAGGACAACGGGAATTGTTCATTCGTTGGGGAAATGGAGCCGATAAAACAGGTATATTGTCAGTAACAGATGAAAATGGAACAGAGGTAGCACGTCGGTCGCTTGATTCGGAGAATGACTATACATTGGTTGAAAATCTTGTTCCCGGAACTGCCTACCATGTAGCATTGCTGAAATCGGATGATGCCGTGTTGTGGAAGGATGATGTTAAGACCAAGTCTGTAACAGGAAAGTTTCCTTTGTTGAAATATCAACAAGTGGATGAATATATGTTAGTACAACTATTAAATTTGCCGGATGATGTCTTATCTTATAAAGTAAAGCTGGATGGACAGGAAATCAATATAGTGAATAAGAACCTGAACGGACAAATACTTACCGCCGAAGTGACTTATAAGGATGGGTCAGTAGAAATATTGTCGACAACTGTTAGAAAGTAATTATCTTAAATTTATTCGCTTATGAAAGTAATATATGTAGTGTTGGTATGTTTGTTGGCTTTCACCTCTTGTGCGGAGACGGAATATGCCGAAAACGGGGTTGATAAGAAGAATATAACAGGATATACCGAAGTTGGGTTTTATAGTTTGGATGGAATTTGTACTTTTACAGAGCAGGAACAACTTCAGGCTGCAATTAATCCTAAACGGTTGACTTATCGCCTGCAAAATTCGGATCAAAGCAAATACATTCATGTGAAGTTTGACGGGAAGCCCACGGCTGTCGGTCAAAAGATAAAGGCTGAATTCTCATTCCAAGGAGTTTCTTTCCTCAAAGAAGGGATGGAGATGGAGGTAGTTCGTATAGACGGAGATAAAGTTTGGTTGTCAGGAGATAATGTCGGTATGGTAATCCCTGTTTTTAATAATTAAAAGAAAGATATTATGAAAAGATACATTCCTGTTGTAGCGTCATTAATGGCGTTTTCGTTGATAGCATGTGGTGAAGTCATGGATCTGACACAGCCGGAAAAGGCTGAAGTTACCTATTCCAATATTACCTTGTCGCTTTATCAGACAGGCAAATATGATTTATATCTGGATGAGCCGGAATACCAATATAACATTATGGTGGAGAAAAGCCATTGCGAAAAAGAAGCAAAGGCGGAATTGGCTGTTGTCGATGCCAAAGAGTTTGGTGAAGAATATCACCTCTTACCTGTGGAATATTATGATCTGGATGGAAGTAATTTTAATTTTAAGGGGGACGATGTCCTGCGTATGGTAAATTTGCGCTTCCATGATTTAGGTACGCTTGACGGATCAAAGAAATACGTTCTCGGTTTGAAACTGGTTTCCGACGATCTTGCAGTCAATCAAGAGAAAAGTACAATGACTTTCTTCCTGCAACAGAAACAGGGAGAAATCGACAACCCTTATACCGTGGCGACAACGAGCGACTTGATAACTCTCGGAGAGAAACTCAAAGATGGTAAGACGATCTATGCCAAGATAGAGAATGATATTGATTTGCAAGGTGTAGACTGGCAACCGATAGAGACTTCGGTTTCCAAACAACTTGTATTGGATGGAGGCGGACATACGATTCGTAATCTGAAAGTAAATACTTCCTCTTCTGTTAATCAGGGATTCTTTGGATTGTTGGTTGGTAAGTGTTCCAATATAAACTTTGAAAATGCGCAGATTACAGCCAATACAAAGATGGCAGGCATCCTTGCCGGACAGGTGGGAGCTGCTACTTCTCCGGGTATCGTGGAGAATGTTCGGGTATCCGGTACGATTTCTTTAACTTCGGGAACGGGAGCGGCTGCCTGGGATAACGGTCAGGCTGGTGGTATCTGTGCAAGACTTCATGGTGCAGATAGTAAAATTCATCAGTGTACATCGGCAACGGATATTACTGCCGTATGGTGCGCCGGCGGTATTTGTGGGGAAACGAGAGGCGGAGCAACGATCTCTCAATGCTCTTCCACTGGGGATATTGTGACTGAATCATGTGTAGGAGGCATCGTTGGACGTATGTTATATTCTATCGTTACGCAGTGTTATTCTTCAGGTCTCGCACAAGCTTTCCCGATGAAAGTGGCGAATCCTGCGGGTGGTATTGCCGGATTTGTAGATCCTAGTCCGACAGCTGTGATCTCTTATTGTTATTCCGATTGCGAGGTTTCCGCTCAAAACCAGGTAGGCGGTATTATGGGATTTGCTAACAAGGCGACAGGAATCACCGTAACACATTGTGTGGCTTGGAACCAGAAATTATTCTCTAACGGTGCACCCAAGTCGGGAAGAATTTGCGGACGCTTTAACAAGAATGAGGCTAATAATTGCTATGCGAATCCGAATATGGAATGTCGTTTTTCTGCCAATACGCCTGCTATCGTAGATGAACAAATACCCAACTACGCAGCACAAAACTTTGGTGCCGACCGTTACAATGGTCTTTCTACGATGAGCACCCCGATAGATGCTGCCAAGGCTCTTTCCTGGGATAAATCAATATGGAATCTCACAGGGGATAAACCCGGTTTGGTTTGGATGATAGATTGAAATTTTGTAGATGAGATAAAGATCAGATATAGAATAAAATAGGTATGAAGAAACATAAAATGACAAAAAGACTTATTCTCGCATTAGGAATCATTTGTTTGTCTGTCACCGGGGTGCGGGCTGATTCAGTTAATGAGAAGGAGATCACTTATGCCGATCCTACAATTTATGTGGAAAACGGCAAGTACTACCTCACAGGTACACGTAATCAGGAACCTCTTGGATTTGCCATTCTCGAATCGACCGATCTGGAGCATTGGACAGTGCCTGATGGCAGTTCCCTGCAACTGATTCTGCGGAAAGGAGATCGAACGTATGGTGAAAAAGGCTTCTGGGCACCTCAATACTTTAAGGATAAAAGAACTTATTATTTCACTTATACCGCTAATGAGCAAACAGTAATTGCTTCCTCAAAATCGGTATTCGGACCTTTTCGTCAGAAGGAAGTCAAGCCGATAGACGCTTCTGCTAAGAATATAGACTCTTTCCTATTTAAGGATGATGATGGGAAATACTACCTATATCATGTCCGCTTTAATAAAGGAAATTACCTTTGGGTAGCCGAGTTTGACATAAAGAAAGGAAGTATCAAACCGGAAACATTGAAACAATGTATGGACTGTACGGAGCCTTGGGAAAAGACTCCGAACTATAAGTCTGCACCGGTGATGGAAGGACCGACTGTTATGAAGTGGGACGGGGTATATTACCTCTTCTATTCTGCCAATCATTTTATGAATATCGACTATTCGGTAGGTTATGCCACTGCTTCTTCCCCTTTCGGTCCGTGGAAAAAGCATCCGAACAGTCCGATCATTCATCACAGCCTCGTAGGAGAAAACGGATCAGGACATGGAGATGTATTTAAAGGTCTGGATGGAAAATATTACTATGTTTACCACGTTCATCGTTCAGATTCCACCGTGTCCCCTCGTAAAACACGTATTGTTCCGCTCATCCTGAAGAAAGGAAACGATGGCATATACAACATCACCGTAGACAAAGAGCACGTCATAAAGCCAATGTGGAAATGATTTGTTCAGAAATGTAGTAGAGAAATCTATTTTGCACATTTGTACGGGTTTTGAGGATAATCTTCCTTTTCATTTGAAGATTTTCCCGCTTAATTTGTGTCTTGAGATAAAGAATTTGTTAACAGTTAAAAATAATGTTTATGAAAAGAGACAGACTTTATTTTTCTTTCTTATGTCTTTGTTGCTTTTTGTTTTGTGCGCTGGACGTGCAGGCACAACAAGATTATTGGAAGGGACAAGTGAAGGATGCAGTATCTGGTGAACCGATGATTGGCGTCAGTGTTCGCGTGAAAGGTACGGGAAGCGGTACGATTACTGATTTTGACGGTAATTTTACTGTGAAGGCATCGAAAGGAGACATACTTGTCATTTCTTATGTGGGTTATAAAACTCTGGAACTGGATTTAAAGAATAAAACGACTTTAGGAGTAATTTCTTTAGGAGAAGATACGGAGACACTGGAAGAAGTGGTAGTGGTTGGATACGGTGTACAGAAAAAGGTATCCAGTGTCGGTTCCATTGCTACTGCAAAAGGAGATGATTTATTAAAGATAGGTAGCGTGAACTCCGTTTCCGAAGCCTTGCAAGGTCAGATGCCGGGTGTGGTTGCCATCAATTCCACTTCAAAGCCGGGAGCCGATAAGGCTTCTTTATTGATTCGTGGTAAGTCTACCTGGGGAGAAGCGGAGCCACTGGTATTAGTGGATGGTATCGAACGTGACTTCAACGATGTCGATGTGAACGAAATCGAATCTATTTCTGTACTGAAAGACGCTTCGGCAACTGCGGTTTACGGTGTGAAAGGTGCGAACGGCGTTATCTTGTTGACAACCAAACGCGGACTCGAACAGAAACCGGAAATCTCATTCACAGCTAACTTCGGTTTTAAACAACCTTCTGCTGCTCCTGAATGGTCTGACTATGTGACCTCTATGAAACAGTATAACAGAGCCCAGGCTAATGATGGTAACTGGGGAGCAATGGTTCCCGAATCTACCATTACCGCATGGGAAAATGCGTATGCTACCGGAAATTACGGTCCATATAACGATGTCTTTCCCGAAGTGGACTGGTGGAAAGAACTGGTAAAGAATGTAGGTTATGAACAGGCTTATAATCTTAATGTACGTGGTGGTACGAAGAAAATGAGTTATTTCGTATCTTTGGGTTATTTGCATGACGGAGATATTTTTAATACTACCAAACAAGAGGATTTCGATCCTTCCTTCTCTTACCGTCGTTATAACTGGCGTAGTAATTTCGACTTCAATATCACAAGTACTACTAAACTTTCGTTCAATGTGGCCGGTAAGATGGGTTATCAGAACCAACCGTCTTATTATGAGAATGTCGATTCTCCGGATGAACGTTTTTTTAAAACGTTCTTTACGGCTCCAAGTAATGAATTTCCGATTAAATATAGTAATGGAATATGGGGAGACGGGTTAAGCTCCGATCAAAATATAGCCTGTCTGATGAACGAAGGAGGTAGTCGTAATATTAAGCAACATCAAGGTTTCTACGATGTAATCTTGAATCAGAAGCTGGACTTTATTACAAAGGGACTGTCATTAAAAGCATCATTGTCTTACACTACTTCTTCTTCATGGACTACCCAGATCATGCCGGGTAAGATTTTAGGTAAAGACGATTTGGTTGCCCAACGTACACATATTCGTATTAATCGTGTGTATGATTACGCCAATCCTATTTATAATGCTGACGGAACAATTACTTATAATTATACCGAGAAACGCTATCCGGATGAAAATGCTCCCGGAGATTTGCCTGTTGGTGGTGTTTATGACGGTTTCAAGGCTTACGGACGTAAACTTTATTACGAATTAGCATTGAATTATAGTCGCCAGTTTGGCGATCACGATGTAAGTGCCTTATTTGTATTTAACCGTAAGATGAACGAATCAACCAATACTGCTAATTCGGGTGTGATGAACTTCCCGGCTTACGAAGAAGACTGGGTAGGCCGTGTCACTTACAACTTCAAAGAGCGTTATCTTGCTGAATTTAACGGTGCCTACACTGGTTCGGAAAAATTTGCTCCGGGACGCCGTTTCGGATTCTTCCCCTCTGCCTCTATTGGTTGGCGTATCAGTGAAGAACCATGGGTAAAGAAATTGACCAAAGGTGTACTGACCAACCTGAAAGTGCGCTATTCGTATGGAGTAGTTGGTAATGATAAAGGTGCTACCCGTTTCAACTATATTCAGAAGTTTGAGCAACTATCTGCCAATGCGCAGTTTGGTAAATATCAGACCAGTAACTGGGGACCTTTATACAAAGAAGGAAAATTGGCCGACCCCGATGCTACCTGGGAAGAATCTATTAAGCAGAATATCGGTATCGAAATAGGTTTGTGGGGTAAACTAAACTTTACTGTGGACTTGTTCGATGAAAAGCGTAATAACATTTTGATGACACGTAATACGATTCCGTCATGGGCCGATAGTGGTATTGCTTTTCCGCAGGTGAATCTGGGTAAGACTAAAAATCACGGTCTTGAACTGGATATTGCTTGGAACGACCGTATTGGAAAGTTTAATTATTACGCGAAGTTTAATTTTGCAACCAGTGAGAACCGTGTTGTCTTTATTGATGACCCGAAGAATCAGAGCGAATATTTGAAAAAAGCCGGAAAGTCAATCGGATATGTGAATAAATACCTGGCAACAGGAAACTTCCAGTCATTGGATGATATTTATAACTCGGCGCAGTCCACTATTGCCAATGGTACACATAATACATTGATTCCGGGAGACTTGTATTACATCGATTATAATGGTGACGGCATGATTGATGCTAAGGATATGGTTCCGATGAAAAACCTGAACTATCCGACTACTACCCTCGGATTTACATTGGGAGGTTCTTACAAAGGAATCGGATTCAATATGTTGTGGTACAGTGCTATGGACGTTTATAAAGAAGCGATTCCTTCCTATTTATGGGATTTCCCGGAAGGTAATATCAAGGCTCAACCAAATACGTTGAATACATGGACAGCCGATGCTCCGATTCAAGGCGGTCCGATTCGCCCCAGTATTCATGTTCAGAGAAGTTATAATTCGGTGGCTAGTACATACACATATACCAACCATGCTTATCTTCGCTTGAAGAACCTGGAAGTGAATTATCAGATTCCGAAGCGTTGGTTGCAGCCTTTACGTCTGACAAAACTGCAAGTATATGTCAACGGTACCAATTTGTTGACGTTCTCGAAAGGTGATTCCCGCCGTGACCCCGAACATTCGGGACAGAATGTTTATCCGGTGGTGAGACGTTATAACATTGGTTTTAGATTAGGATTATGAGACACTTTAAATTTACTGATATGAGAAGACATAAGTTGAATTGGATATGGATCATTCTATTGGGGTTGTTTGTAGGAAGTTGTGAGGACTATCTGGACCGCTCTCCCGATGACGGACTTTCCGAAGATGATGTTTATAAAGATTATAGCAGTTTGTTAGGGTTCATGGACCGCATCTTTCAAAATGATGATATATTAATCTTTACACATGGTATCAACTCTTATTCGAATACATACGTAACGGTAGGTAATTTATCGGATGAATATGCATCCGTTCGCGATAATGATCCGTCGAAGTTTGTCAATGCAGGTAACTGGCTGGAGAATGCCGGTACACGTTTCGAAATAGGAAGTAAAAGTGATGGGAAGAATTTCAAAAGTGCTATTTCTCGTGCTTATACCGGACTTCGTATCGTGAACCGTGTAATTAGCGGAGTAGATCAAGTGAAATCCATCACAGACGACCAAAGGAGAAAACTGTTGGGACAGGCTCATTTCCTACGTGCCTACTTCTATTTTGAGATTATCAAGCGATATGGCGGAATGCCCATCTTTGACCAGCTTTGGGGAGCATCGGATGACTTTGACTTTCCCCGTAAAACTTATCAGGAATCCAATGCTTGGATGCAGACAGACTTGGATAAAGCCATTGAATATTTACCTATAAGCTGGCCTGACGAGGAACATGGACGGCCTGACAGAGTAGGCGCCATGGCATTAAAAGCGATGACACAGCTTTATGCTGCCAGCCCTTTGATGCAGAACGACTTGAATTCTATTGAAAACAAAGGGTATGGAAAAGAGATGGCTGCCGAAGCTGCCCGTAGTGCGCAAAAGGCGATCAATGCTATTGAAAGTCACGAATATTATCGCTTGATGAATCACGACGAATATCGTAGTATTCAATTAATGCCTAATTCCAATCAATTCGCACAGCCGGAATACTTATGGTTCCTGCGTTGGCATCATGGCAACTGGTCTGCTTTCGTCAGAGCGCAATGGCTGACACAACCATACGATAATAAAACCGGTGCCGAAGGTACTCCTTATAATGCTCCGACACAAAATGCGGTAGATATGTACGAACGTAAGGGAGCTGACGGCAACTACTATCCGATCACTGATCCGCGTTCCGGTTATGATGCGGTAAAGACTACCAATCCTTACTCGGATAGAGACCCTCGCTTCACTAATAATATCCTCGTGCCCGGTGAGCAATGGGGAAAGAATTTACAGGGTGTTCCTTATTATCTGACTACTTATTCGGGCGGTTACTCCGAGAACTTCATTTCTACCAATCAGTTTACGAGAGGCTCTCAACAGACCGGATATATGTGTAAGAAGTTCATTTGGCCGGAAGCAAGTGTGCCTTTGTTTGGCGAAGCTGGTTTCCAATTATATCGTTTGGTGGCTGTGTACATTCGTGTTTCGCAAGTTTATCTGGATATGGCAGAGGCTTCATACGAGGCGACAGGTGATCCGGATGCAGTCGTTACGGGTTGTACGATGTCGGCCCGTCAGGCTTTGAATAAAATCCGTGTAAGAGCCGGAATCGGCGAACTACCGGATGGAGTGGATTTTAGAGAAGCTTATCGTCGGGAACGTGGTGTGGAATTGATGTTCGAAGGACACCGCTGGTATGATATCCGCCGTTGGATGATTGCTGAAGACCTGTTTAAGGGTGAATATCCGATCATGGGTGTCAAAGCAACCCCGATCAATCATTCTTATACGGCCGACCAGTTGAAAGTGGAAAAAGCCTGCACTTATAAGTTGACCGACTTTACTTACGAGTATGTTCCGGTGAGGACAGCCGTGCGGACGTTTAACAAGCGTAATTATTGGTATCCGCTACCGATGGATGAAGTGGCGGCTTTGGATAATCTTCAACAGAACCCCGGATGGTGATACCTAAAATAAAGAAAAGTATATGAGAAACAAGATTAGATATATAAGACTGATAGGGCTCATATTTGTCCTTATCGTTGGCTCTAGCCTGACTTTCGCACAGAATAAATCAAAGAGAAAGTCGGCGAAGAAGCCTTTGGTGGAAGTAGTTTCTATTGTTACCGACGAGAAAGGTAGCCCGTTGAAGAATGTTTCTATCATTTGTGGAGAAGGCGCAGTCGTTCTATATACAGATGCAAAGGGACGTTTTCAGACGAAGGTCGAGAATGACGCAACCGTCATGGTGGAGGCTTTGGGATATGAAGATAAAGTGTATAAGCTGACAGGCAGCAATATCGTTCCTGAAAAGATTGTCCTGAAGAAAGAGCCTCTGTTCCTGACCGAAGAATCGTTGGTGAATAGAGCCGATGGTGGCAAGACGTATAAAGGGAATGAAGTAGGCGCAACGAGCGTACTGGAGAACGGACAGTTCGGAACGTTCCCTGATTTGACGCTGACTAATATGCTGCAAGGTAAAATGTTAGGTCTGCAAGTTCGCTCCACAGTCAGCGGATTGGGTAATAATACGCCTGATTTATTTATCCGTGGCCAGCATGGCATGTCGGAGAATACAGCTATTGTTATCATCGATGGTGTGGAACGTCCGGCAGCGGATTTGATTCCTGAAGAAATCGAACGTATCGAGTTGCTGAAAGATGCCACTGCCAAGATTCTTTATGGGGCGCGTGCTGCGAATGGCGTACTTTGGGTGACTACCCGCAGAGGAAAGGCCAACCGCCGCATTTATAACGCAACCGCCGAAGCAGGTGTGGTACAGATGACGCGTACTCCTGATTTTCTGAATTCTTATCAGTATGCTAATCTGTACAATGAAGCGCGTGCAAATGACGGATTGACTCCTTACTATAATCAGAAACAACTGGAAGGATATAAAAACTCCAAAGGAGCCAATGACCTATTGTATCCGAACGTCGATTTGTACGATCAGTTATTGAACAAAAATGCCAACTATCGGAAAGTATCGTTCGATATGACGGGAGGTACCGACAGAGTGCGTTATGCCCTGATTGCCGGATATGTAGGAGGTAGCGGATTTGAAGACGTTACCTATACTCCGCAACTGCACCGTCTGACTCTTCGCGGAAACCTCGACTTCAATGTAACGGATTTCCTGACTATATCCGCAGACGTTGCCGGACGTATGGAAATGCGTAAATGGGGGCAATTGGACTGTGGTCAGGTATTTACGGCCCTGTCTACGCATCGTCCGAATGAATACCCGCTGACTATGTCACCGGAAGAAACCGGACTAGCCAGCTCGGACGGGATTCCCTTGTTTGGCGCAAGTCTGTTGCGTCCGATGAATGCATACGCGGAAACGATGTACGGAGGATATACGGATGAGCGTTATACACGCAGCCAGACCAATATCGGTTTGAAATTTGATCTTGATATGCTGACAAAAGGATTGAAAGCCGGTGCTTTCCTTTCTTTCGACAACTATGATTACCTGCAACTCTCTTTGAGCAAAGTCTATCCGACGTATGCCATCAAGACATATCGTGACTTTGCCGGTGAGGAACAAATTATGTACACCCAGATGAAGAAAACAGATGTAGCCACTTCACAAAGCCGGAAGTCGACTACCTTGCAGCAGACATTGGGTTGGAATGCCTTTGCCGCATACGAGAATACATTCAACCAAAAGCATGATGTATCGGCACGGCTGACTTACATGTACTCGAAAACAACGAATCAGGGAGTGACCCAAGACATCATCAATGCAAACTACGCATTGCGTCTGAACTATATGTATGACCACCGCTATGCTGTGGAAGCCGACATGGCATTGATGGGAAGCAACCGTTTCAAATCGGGAGATAAATACTTCTTCTCGGCAGCAGGCGGCCTAGCCTGGATTCTAAGCAATGAAGATTTCCTGAAAGACAATGAATACGTGAACTTCCTGAAACTGAAAACCAGCGCCGGTATATTGGGCTATGACAGAAGCACGGAACATTTATTGTATGAACGCGCCTGGTCGCAAGACGGCAGCTTCCGGTTCGGAACAACGAACAACGGTGCTACGGCTTACTATTCCACTTTTGTCCGTGCAGGCAATCCGAACCTGAAATGGGAAAAGGCAGCAGAATGGAACATTGGTGTGGAAGGCCTGTTCCTGAATAACCGCTTATATACCGAAATAAACTATTTCCGTGAGAAACATACGGACATCATTGGTTCTGTTGATGCCTCTTACGGGGATTATACTGGTAACTTTACCTACCAGGACAACATGGGCTCTGTCTTGAATCACGGTATAGAAGGAATGTTCACTTGGAGCGACCGTATCAACGACTGGGCTTATTCGGTAGGAGCCAATTTCGTATGGTCTAAGAATAAAGTATTGAAATGGAACCAGGTGAAGCATGGTGAAGAATACCGTTACACAGTGGGGCGTTCTACCGATGCTATGATGGGACTGGTTGCCGAAGGATTATTTGGCAAAGATGTAGCCATCAACGGACATGCCCCCCAGACGTTTGCCGATTATCAGGAAGGCGACATCGCCTACAAAGACCTGAACGGCGATAAGATCATTGACGGTCGTGACGTAAAGGAACTCGGAAACTCATTCCCACGTACTACATTGGGCATTGACTTCAATGTAAGTTACAAAGGCTGGGGATTGTATCTTCAGGGATATTCCGAACTGGGCGTTCACACTTGGGCAACGAATGCTTATTACTGGAATAATGGAGAAGGTAAATACTCCAAACTGGCATTAGACCGTTATCATCCGGCAAACAATCCGACCGGAAGTTATCCGCGCCTGACAACCACTGCCGGTGAGAACAACTTCCGCAATTCTTCTTTCTGGTTGAAGAATACAAGCTTCTTCCGTATGAAGAATGTTGAATTGAGCTACACGTTTAATCAGTTCTCCCCAAGTTCGGTCGTGAAGAAGATGAAGGTTTTCGCTCGTGGTGCAAACTTATTTGTCCTTTCTTCCGTGAAAGATTTGGATCCTGAATTGCTGAATGCCGGTGTGACAAACTATCCGGTGACACGTACTTTTACAGGCGGAGTCTCTTTTGTATTTTAATTTTGAACAATTAATAGATGGCAATATGAAACATATATTAGGAAGTTGCGTTTTAGCAGGTCTGTTTCTCTTTTGTGCTTGTGACGACACATTGGATACAAAGGTGACATGGCAGATCGGAGACTCTGATACCTGGAGAGTTCCGGAACTTGCTCAAGGCGTACTATATAAAGCTTATAATGGCATAGCCAACCGTCCAGATTGTTTTGACAATAACTTTCTGGATTGTGCTACCGATAATGCAGTGACTAATCTGCGCAGCTCTTCTGTCTATAAATTAAATATGGGTGGGATGACGGCGTTTAACAACCCGATCGGAAACTGGAGTAATGCGTACAACATGTTGAACTATGTAAACTCCTTCCTCGAAAACGGCCTGACCGACCAGGTGCAGTACAACCGCACCGATCCGGAAGTGGACAAGCAAATCAAGCTGCGTCTGGAAGGTGAATCGTATTTCTTGCGTGCATGGTGGCATTTTGAGCTATTGAAGATGTATGGCGGAAAGGCGAAGAATGGAAAAGCGTTGGGTATTCCGTTGGCAGATCATTTTATTTCGCAGGATGAGGCCGCGCAGAACGGTGAATTTCTTCGTCCTACTTATCAGGCAACAGTCGATTTTATCGTCAACGATTTGAATAATGCCATCGAGTTATTGCCGAATGTGTATCAGGGAGATGACCTGGAGTTTGGTAATACACAAATCGGCCGTGCCACGAAAGCGGCGGCAGCTGTTCTGAAAAGTCGTGCGCTTTTATATAGCGCAAGTCCTGCCATGCAGGATGATGACGTGACGAAGGTCACCGGCATGGGACAATTCGAAATTCTGAACCCTACGGTTTACCAGGCAAAATGGGAAGCGGTGGCCAAAGAGATCAATAAGATTCTGGGCATGGAAGGTTTCGGAACTTATGTTCCTGTTACGGCTTCCTCCATTGCCGATGTGCAGACCGAAAGTTCCGATTATGCTTTCCGCAAATATTTTAATAGTAATCTACTGGAAGGCCTTCATTTCCCGCCATTCTATTATGGAAGTGCCCGTGCCACTCCTTCTCATAATCTGGTAAAGGCTTTTTATGCGAAGAATGGTTATCCGGCAACCGATGTCCGTTCCGGTGTCGATCTGTCTGATCCTGATTTCGATCTGACGCAGCTTTATGCCGTACTGGATAATCGCTTTGCGCTGAATGTCTACTATCATAGTGCTACATTTGGCGATTCCGGTCAGCCGTTGGATATGTCCGAGGGTGGAAAAGATTCTCCTTCGTTTAGTGAGAATGCTACACGTACGGGTTATTATTTGGCTAAATTCGTTTCCAAGAAATCGGCTATGCTGAATCCGATTCAGACCTTAAACTCGGTTCATTACAATCCTTTGTTACGAAAATCGGAAGTTCTTCTTAACTTTGCCGAAGCTGCTAATGAGGCTTGGGGCAACCCGACGGTGAAAGCCGAAGGATGCCTGTATTCTGCATACGAAATATTGAAAACAATCCGTTCGCAAGCCGGGGGTATCAATTTTGATCTTTATCTGGATGAAATGGCTCAAAGTAAAGACTCGTTCAGAAAGTTGATTCAGAACGAACGCCGCTTGGAATTTACTTTCGAGAATCATCGTTATTTTGATATGCGTCGTTGGGTATTACCGTTGAACGAAGAGGTGGAGGGCGTTGCCGTTACCCGCAAGGAAGATGGTACATTCAGCTTCAAAGTACAGAAAGTGGAACAACGGAAATATGAAGTGAAAAACTATTTCATGCCGCTACCGTATGCAGAGCTGGAAAAGAATAAGAATCTAATGAATAATCAGGGTTGGGAATAACGTGCTGTTGATATAAATACTTATTTACAATGAAAAGACTAAATATATTATGGATAGGGCTGATAAGCGTTCTGATGACTGCTTGTTATGACGATTATGAAAAGGACTACGATAAGAGTTCTGTGTACTTTGCTTCGCAAAAACCTCTGCGGACACTGGTAGCCGATACAGATATGTCGATAAAGGTAGGAGTGGCTATTGGCGGTAAAAGAGAGGTGCATACCGATGATTGGGCTACATTCGAGATCGATCCGTCTTTATTGGATGGTACGGGCTTGACACTAATGCCGGAAAACTATTATCAGTTGGCTAATCCGAACAAGATGACGATCAGCAACCCGAACCTGGCAATTGCAGATGTGAAAGTGACTTTCTCCGATGCTTTCTATGAAGACAATGCTGCTTTGAACAAGCACTATGCAATCCCTTTCCGGTTGGTCGATCATAATCAGGATGAAATTAGTACTGATGTGAATGGTAATTTGAAGGATTACAGTATTGTAGTTGTCAAATTTGTCAGCCAGTATCACGGCACCTACTTTGTGAAAGGAAAGGTTACCAATTTGTCTACCCAGCAGGTTACTGAATACAGTAACAAGGATTTGAGTCAGAATATGACCCGCGACTTTATTTCGTTAGGTAGAAACAAAGTACGCAGACCGGGTTTCGGAAACACATTGGAAAACAATGAATCAGTGAATCTGACAGTCAATCCGGATGGAAGCGTCAATATTGAAGCCGGAGGAAGCGTCGCTATCACAGATGCATCTGCCACATTAGATCCTGCAGCCGAATCATTGGAATTTGTAGGGAAACAGCCTAAGTTTACACTTTCTTATAAGTACACGAAAGGTGGCGTCACTTATCAGGTTGACGAGGAACTGATCCGACGTCAGAATCCGGAAGCCGATTTACGCTTCCAGGAATGGTAGAATAGGTATTAGTCAATTATAGGTGGCTATTGGTCGCCGGTAATTAGGTGCATCAGCGAATGTTGCAGGTTAATTACCGGCGATATCTTTTCTATCATAGTAACTTCTACTTCAACTGCTTGAGAAACTCTGTCGGAGTGATATTAAATTCTTTTTTGAAACACTTTGTAAAGTAGTTCGGATCTGATATGCCGACGGCAAATGATGCTTCGGAGACATTCATACCATTCAGTAAATGAGTTTTAGCCTCTTTCATCTTGATGGTCCGTATGAATTGAGTGATGGAACATCCGGTGAGTGATTTCAGCTTCATGTGCAACAGGCTGCGGCTGATGCGGAGATGGGCTGTGATTTCCGTTACTCCGAAGTCTTCCTTGGTGAGGTTCGCCATAATCAGTTCCATCAGTTCTTTCATGAATATTTCATCCCGCGGGTTGTTGGTTATTTGCTTGATGTTCAGTTCTTCCGCCTGTTTGAAGTGTTCAATACTCTGTTTCCGGCTCTTTTGGATATTCTGTACCAGCAGTTCCAGATTCTTGGCGTTAAAAGGTTTAGTGATATACGCATCGGCTCCCCGTAGATAACCTTCCGTATGGTCGTTTTCATCGGTCTTTGCAGTCAGGAGGATAACGGGGATATGGCTGGTCGTTACGTCCTGTTTGACACGTTCCGTAAATTCCAGTCCGTCCATCACTGGCATCATTAAATCCGATATAATGAGGTTAGGTAACTGTTTGGCTATCTTCTTGCAGGCTTCTGCACCGTTATACGCCCGTATAATATCATATTTCTCGCTGAATATACTGGCGAGGTAATCATTCATTTCTTTATTGTCCTCCACAATCATAATAGATTCCCGGGCAGGATCTTTTTCTTTGTTGGTCAGCTTTTCAGGAATGAGTTCGATGGTTTCCTTGATTCGCTGGTTATATTTCTGTATTTCTTCGGTCGTGATGTTCTCGGACGAGCGTTCATCGGGGTTGTAAGCATCCTCGGATACATTCAGGGTAACGATAAAGTCCGAACCTTTGTTGATTTCGCTTTCTACCCGGATTTCCCCTTTGTGCATGTGTATGAGCGAACGCGTAAGCGATAGTCCCAGTCCGAATCCCTCGCGATGGTCGCGCTTCTCAACCTGGTAATAACTTTCAAATATTTGTTCTTGAGCTTCTTTAGGAATCCCCCTGCCATTGTCTTTGACGGAGATTTGCACAAATGTTTCTTTCTCTTCTTTTATTAGTTTGGCACTCAACTTGACGTATCCGCCGGGCTGGGTATATTTAAATGCGTTTGAGAGCAAGTTATAAAGAATCCGTTCCAGCTTGGAAGGCGAGAACCAGACTTCCTCTTCGGTGTCTTCCAGATTGACGATGAAGTCAATCTCCCGTTCTCCGGCTACGATGTCGAAGATGTGCGACAGTTCTTCCAGAAAGTGCATGATGTCTCCCTTCCGGACGCTGATACGCATCTGTTTCATCTCGATTTTACTGAACGTCAATAGTTCATTAATCAGATAATTCATCCGGTTGGCGTTTCGGTAGATGACTTCCAGTTTCTCTTTATCGTTGTTGCTGATTTGTGGCTGCTGGATCAATCGTTGCAGAGGCGATAGAATCAGAGTTAACGGTGTTTTCAGGTCATGGGAGATGTAAGTGAAGAAATTGATCTTCTGTTGATTCATATTCTCTATGTTGACGCGCTGTTCATGCTCCGTTTTCAGTCGCATGAGCAGGATGATACGCGTTTTGGTATATCTGTATGCGGCGTAAATGATTAATAGGAAGAGTAGTGCATAAACTAAATATGCTCCCGGCGAGAGCCACCAGGGAGGAAGGACTCTGATAGCAAGGTCCTTTTGGCCCGTTTCGTCCCAGTGGATACCATCTTTGCTGGCTTTGATCTTTAAGATATATCTTCCTGACGGCAGATTGGAGAAGCGTACCTGATGCTGGTTGCCTACAAACTGCCAGTCCTTGTCGATACCTTCCATTTTCATCGCATATTGAGTGTTGTCGGTATATTGATAATTCAGTCCGGAGTATTCGAGACGCAGGGATTGGGCTTGTTCGTGCGTCAGGGTGATCTCTGTCAGTTCGGAGATAGAGGAAGGGATGAATGCTTTCTCATTGTTGGGCGACATATATTCGCTGTTGCTCCAAATGGCAGTCAGTGCAATGTTGAAACGGGGATTGACGGAGCGTACCTGTTCCGGGTAGAAAGAAATCATACCGTTGATAGTTCCGAAATACAATTCTCCGTCAGGCTTCTTGCAGGCGGAGGAGTAGTTGAACTGGTTGATGGGCAATCCGTCGGCCGTGGTATATCGGTCAATGCTTCCTGTTTGGGAATTGATACAACAAAGCCCGTTTCCGGTACCTACCCAAACATTACTCATCTCATCTTCAATGATACCTTTGATGGCGTTGGATCCCAACTGTTCTTTACTGTAAAAGGCGATAATGCTACCGTTGCGGTCTGATACATAAAGCCCGTTGTTGTCTGTACCTATCCATATCCGTTGATGTGAATCGGGGTAGATATAGGTGATGTAGAGATCGGTATGCGGCAGGATGGGGAGCGAGGTTACTTTCAGTGTATGGGTATTGATCTGAAATATACTGCCTTTTCGGGTTCCTGCCCAAAGTATACTGTCATTAAACTGTACCAGGTTAAAGACACGGAGAGATGAAATCTTTTCCGGGCGGGAGTTTGCTTTCTTCTTGTCGATCAGGAATAAGCCGGAAGGGCCTCCGTACCAGATATGATCGTTCTTGTCTTCGATGATGCAGAAGCCGGAAGAAACCTCATCCGACAGTAGATTATAGTCCACCGTGCGGTTTAGATGCGGTATATAGTGAAGAGCTCCTTTCAGGAACAGTCCGAGCCACAGACTGTTATCTTTGTCGAGCCATAAGGAATGTATGTTCTTGGCGTAGATTTGCATCTGCTTGTGCAGCCGTTCGGCACGGGTGATTTCTTTCTTATTGTTCAGGTAATTCAATCCGCCATCTTCGGTGGCGATGTACAGACCATTGTCCGGAGCATTGATAATCTGGCGGACAGCCTTTCCGCTCAAATGATTGAAACTGGCTCCGTATGGATATATCTGGAACTGGTCGGAACCGAATATATAATAATTGACTCCTCCGAAATAGGTTCCCACCCACATATTATGAGCCTTGTCCTGATAAAGGCTGTAAATGGGAGAATCGTTCAGCGCACTTAAATCCCGTTCCGATTGTTCGTAATGTGCAATCAGTTGATAGAGTTTGTTGAAGACAAAGATGCCATACTCCGTGCCTACCCATATATTCCCCGTATGGTCGGTTGCCGCACAGCGGAAGTGTTTTACTTCCAGGTCTTTCGAGAGATTACACAGGGTATTGCTTTGTATATGATAGACGAAAAAATCGTTGTTAGTATTAAATAACAGCTGGTTGGACGAGATCAGGACGGCATTGTTGCATTGCAGTGTAAAAGGCTGGATGAGAGTCGGGAGGGAAACGAACTGTTTCTTTTCCAGACTGTATCGCATCAGTCCTTTGTTGGTGTCTATCCATAAGGTTTTGTCTCCGTCCTCCGCAAAGTATCTCACATGAGGTTTTTCTTCATCGAGAAGAAAAGGAACGAACAAGCTGTCTTGTTCATTGTAGCGATAGAGTCCGTTGCTACAAGCTGCCAGAAGCATACCATCGCTGGTGTTCAGGAAACAAACATCATCCTTAGTGTTCCCTTTAATCTGGTAACGGCTGAAATCTTCTGTCTCGTAGTTATAGCTGCAGATGCCCTGATCGGTAGAGATCCATAGAATGTTACGGAGCGAATCGTTATATAAGCGTGTGATGAAATTGTGGCGGAGTGAGGTGCTGTCGGCTTCATTATGTGCGAACAGGTTGATATTATAACCGTCATATCGGCACAATCCGTTGCGTGTACCAAACCAGATGAACCCGTGGTTGTCCTGGGTGATTGCATTGATCGTATTATGCGGGAGTCCTTCAGCTATACTTAGCTGTTTGAAGCGTATGTTATTATATTGAATCTGTCCCGTCGACAAGCTTGTATTTAAGAGCACGAGACTAAATAAGAGTACGAATTTAAGTAAGGTGGTTCTCATGGCTTTTCTGATTGATTTTCACGACCTAAAGATACGTCTTTTTTTGTTTTGAACAGTCGTAGAATTGTTCAAACGGGCAGCACTCATGTTCAGTTTGCCGCTTCGCTACAGATTTTTATACATGATTGCAGGTATTAAGCATTATTTTTCTGTTTTTCTTGGATAGAAAAGACCACATTTGCAATGTGAAACTCTAAAAACAAATGCTATGAATCATTCGACATTCAAATCCTTTACGTTTGGTATCGGTCTGTTTTTCACATTACCTCTGGTATATGGGAATAGTTCCTCTCCGTCTTCCTCCGATGGAACGTTGTATATCAATAAATCGAAAACCCACAAAGTGGCTCCCGTAAAGTACGGTTTCCATTATGAGGAAATAGGAATGATGGGCGAGGGTGCCTTGCACGCCGAACTGATACGTAACCGTTCGTTTGAAGAAGCTACACCGCCTGCCGGATTATCTGTGAAGAACGGTCTTTATGAAAATGTTCCGGCTCCCCGCGTTAAAGAGAAAAAAGTGTTTCAGGCCGATCCGCTGATTGGATGGACGACTTATCCGTTATCATATACTCCTGTATTTATCAGTCGCACGGATGAAAATCCGATGAGCGGGGAAAATAAGTATTCGATGCTGGTTAATGTCACGGAAGATATTGCGAACCATCCGGATGCCCTGATTCTCAACCGTGGATATTATGGAATGAACTTGAAGACGGATACGTCTTACCGCCTTTCCTTGTTTCTGAAGAACAGGAATTATTCCGCTCCGTTACGTGTATTTCTAGTTGACGAATGGGGACAACGAGTGAGCAATGTGATCGAAGTGAATGTAGGGAATCGGGACTGGACAAAATACACCGGTGAACTGAAACCGGAAAAGAACGTCCGGCGTGGAATGTTTGCCATACAACCGATGTCGAAAGGGCAATTTCAGGTAGATGTTGTTTCCCTGTTCCCGTCCGATACCTGGAACGATGGAAAATCCGTATTTCGTAAAGACATTGTTCAGAACTTGAAAGAGTTTTCTCCTAGCTTTATCCGTTTTCCGGGCGGGTGCATCGTGCACGGAGTCAATGAAGAAACGATGTATCACTGGAAAAAGACGCTCGGACCGATTGAAAATCGTCCGGGACAGTGGAGCAAATGGGCGCCTTATTACCGTACCGACGGAATCGGTTATCATGAGTTTTATGAATTGTGCGAATATGTGGGAGCTGATGCGATGTATGTGATGCCTACGGGTATGATTTGCAGCGGTTGGGTGAAGCAAAGTCCACAGTGGAATTTCAGACACATTGATGTCGATCTGGACGCTTATATCCAGGATGCATTGGATGCCATCGAGTATGCCATTGGTGATACAACTACGAAATGGGGAGCCGAACGGGCAAAGAACGGTCATCCTGCTCCTTTCCCGCTAAAATATATCGAGATTGGAAATGAAGATTTCGGACCTGTGTATTGGGAGCGTTATGAGAAAATCTATCAGGCGTTGTCCGCCAAATATCCTGACTTGATTTATATAGCCAATAGTGTCATCCGTGTAGTCGGAAGAGAGAATGATGACAAACGGAAGGATATTCCCAATTTTGTCAACCCGAAGAATGTGAAAGTGTTCGACGAACATTATTATAACTCAATCGAATGGGCTTGCGAACAGCATTATCGTTTTGATAACTACAAACGGGGTGTTGCCGATCTATTTATCGGCGAATTGGGAATCAACGGAAAATATCCTTATAACCTGCTGGCTACCGGAGCCATCCGTATGTCAATAGAACGCAACGGCGATTTGAATCCCTTGTTTGCTGAACGTCCGGTGATGAGGCATTGGGACTTTCTGGAACACCGTATCTTCCTGCCGATGTTGATTAATGGAGTAGACAGTAGCGTAAAGACTTCCTTCTTCTACCTGGCAAAGATGTTCAGGGATAACACGTTTGACGTGTGTCTGGATGCAGCGATCAAGGATATAGCAGGTTTGCAGAATATCTTTGTTACGATGGGATATGATACGGCCAGCAAACAATATATCCTGAAACTGATAAACCTGCAGGATAAAAAAGTCACTCTACAACCGGAAGTTTCCGGCTTTAAACGTCCCGTCAAGGCACATAAAACAAGCCTGGTACTGGTTCCGGGAAAAGAAAACACACCGTTTGCTCCGAATGAAGTCCAACCGGTAGAGACGGAAGTCGGACTGGATCTGAACCAGCCGCTCGAACTGGAGGCCGCTTCCATGGTTGTATATCGTTTTAAATAGGATCTTTTAAATAAGAAATAAATAAAATGAAAACAATCTTTTGTATCACAGGACTTGCCATACAAGGTTTGGCTATGTCAGTCCAGGCGCAAATCGGCAAACCGAATATTGTGGTTATTATGACCGATCAGCAGCGTGCCGATTTGTGCGGCAGGGAAGGTTTTCCGCTGGAAGTGACTCCTTTTGTCGACCGGTTGGCGCAGGAGAATGTATGGTTCAATAAGGCATACACTGTGATGCCGGCCAGCTCTCCGGCACGTTGTTCCATGTTCACCGGGCGTTTTCCTTCCGCCACTCACGTACGCACGAATCATAATATTCCCGACATCTCCTATAAACAGGACTTAGTGAGAGTATTGAAAGAAAACGGATATAAAACAGCATTGGTCGGCAAGAACCACGCTTACCTGAAACCTGCCGACTTGGATTTTTGGTCTGAATACGGACACTGGGGAAAGCACAAAAAGACGACTCCCGCAGAGAAAGAGACTGCCCGTTTCCTGAATCAGCAAGCTAGGGGGCAATGGCTGGAGCCATCTCCCATCTCGCTGGAAGAACAGCATCCCACCAAAATCGTGAACGAAGCGCTGGCATGGATTAAACAGCAGAAAGAAAATCCTTTCTTCGTATGGGTCTCTTTTCCGGAACCTCACAACCCTTATCAGGTATGTGAACCCTATTACTCCATGTTCTCCCCCGATAAGCTCCCTGTCTTAAAGACCTCCCGCAAAGATTTGGCAAAGAAAGGAGAGAAATACCGTATTTTGGCGCAACAGGAAGACGCGTCCTGCCCGAACCTGGAACAAGACTTGCCTCGAATCCGTGCCAACTATATCGGAATGATCCGGTTGATAGACGATCAGATCAAGAGACTGATCGAATCATTGAAAGCCAGCGGACAATATGAAAACACCCTCTTTGTCGTACTTTCCGACCACGGTGACTACTGGGGGGAATACGGATTGATCCGTAAAGGAGCCGGACTTTCCGAAAGCCTCGCACGTATCCCGATGGTATGGGCAGGATATCACATTAAAAACCAGCCTGCCCCTATGGATAGCCACGTATCGATAGCCGACCTTTTCCCCACCTTCTGCTCTGCCATCGGTGCCGAAATACCGGCAGGAGTTCAGGGTCGTAGCTTGTGGCCGATGCTGACCGGAAAAGCTTACCCTAAAGAAGAATTCTCCAGCATGGTCGTACAACAAGGCTTCGGAGGAGCCGATGTCGGACTGGATGCCTCCCTGACTTTTGAACAGGAAGGAGCATTGACTCCCGGCAAAATAGCCCACTTCGACGAACTGAACACCTGGACGCAAAGCGGTACCTCACGCATGATAAGAAAGGATGACTGGAAACTGGTCATGAATCATTATGGCAACGGAGAACTCTATAATTTAAAGAAAGATCCTTCGGAAGTTCATAATCTGTTTGGCGAGAAGAAATACAGCGAAATTCAAACAGAACTTCTGACCCGTTTACTGGCATGGGAGTTGCGTTTGCAGGACCCGCTGCCTCTCCCGCAAAGACGTTACCATTTTAAACAGAATCCATTTAATTATCTCCATCCGGAATACTAAAAAATAAGAAGATTGTACATACCTACGGATATTAAAAACATGATTCCATGAAGTCTGCCCCGCAACGGCCTATTTTTGTATCCGTAAACATAAAACAGAAATATATGAAATTGATTTTGCGATTAGGATTGATCTTGTTTACAGGATTTATTTCCATCTCTACAGCATCAGCACAGTTATATGGAACGGCAGATACAAACGCTCCGGAACTACGTGTTCCGACATCTGTAAAGCCGGCATTTGATTATTGGATGAGGGACACTTGGGCTACACTGGGTCCCGACGGTTATTATTATATCACAGGAACCACCTCTACTCCCGATCGTTACTTTCCGGGACAGAGGCATTGCTGGGACTGGAACGACGGTTTGTACCTGTGGCGTTCCAAAGATATGAAGTCCTGGGAAGCCAGAGGACAAATATGGTCGATGGAAAAAGACGGAACCTGGCAAAAGAAACCGAAAGTATATAAAGCAGGAGAGAAATATCAGAAGAAATCCATCAACGGTGATCCGATGGACAACCGCTTTCATGCAGTGTGGGCTCCGGAAATGCATTATATCAAAAGCGCGAAGAACTGGTTTATCGTTGCCTGCATGAATGAGTCGGCAGGCGGGAGAGGTTCTTTTATTTTGCGGAGCAAGACCGGAAAACCGGAAGGTCCGTACGAGAATGTCGAAGGTAATAAAGACAAAGCTATCTTCCCGAACATCGACGGAAGTTTGTTCGAAGATACGAACGGCACTGTCTACTTTGTCGGGCACAACCATTATATCGCCCGTATGAAACCGGATATGAGCGGATTTGCCGAGGAACTGAAAACATTGAAAGAGAAAAAATATAATCCGGAACCGTATATTGAAGGAGCGTTTATCTTCAAATATGATAACAAATATCACCTCGTACAGGCTATATGGTCGCACCGTACGTCGGAGGGAGATACCTATATCGAGAAAAAGGGAGTAACCTCGCCGAAGACACGTTATAGTTACGACTGCATCATCTCGACAGCCGATAATGTGTATGGTCCCTATAGCGAACGCTACAATGCCATCACGGGAGGAGGACACAACAATCTTTTCCAGGATAAGGATGGAAACTGGTGGGCTACCATGTTCTTCAATCCGCGTGGGGCACAGGCGGCAGAGTATAAAGTGACGTGCCGTCCCGGATTAATTCCGATGATCTATGAGAATGGTAAATTCAAACCCAACTTTAATTATAATACCAAATGAAAACTTCTTTATTGATAGCAGGCAGCCTGGCTCTGGTCCCGATGACGTATGCGCAGGACAAGCCGAATATTATTATCATACTGGCAGACGATTTGGGCTTCTCCGATCTCGGCTGTTTCGGTGGTGAGATTCATACACCGGTACTGGATAAACTGGCAAAGAATGGCGTCCGTATGACGCAGATGTACAACAGTGCCCGTAGTTGCCCGTCGCGTGCCAACCTGTTGACGGGACTTTATCCGCATCAGACGGGATTGGGACACATGGACGGCAGTCATCCTGCCTGGCCGAAAGGATATTCCGGTTTCCGTTCCAATTCGGACAACGTCACGATTGCAGAAGTCCTGAAAGATGCCGGATATTTTACGGCTATGTCAGGAAAGTGGCATCTAGGGAATAAGTCGAATCCCATTCTTCGTGGTTTCCAGGAGTATTACGGTTTGTTGGGCGGATTTAATTCTTTCTGGAATCCGGCAGTATATACCCGTTTGCCGAAAGACCGTACCCCCAGACATTATGAGGAAGGAACTTTCTACGCTACCAATGTGATAACGGATTATGCGATTGACTTTATCGACCAGGCACATCAGGAGAAGAAACCGTTGTTCCTGTATCTGGCCTATAACGCTCCCCATTTCCCTTTGCACGCACCGAAAGAAGTGACCGATAAATATATGTCTCTCTATATGCAGGGATGGGACAAGATTCGTGACGCCCGCTGGAAACGGATTGTGGACCTGAAACTTATGCAGGGAAAGCCGGCACTTAGTCCGCGTGGTGTAGTTCCCGAAAGTCTGTTTGAAGATGAAACGCATCCGCTACCGGCATGGGATTCATTGACGAAAGATCAGCAGACCGACCTCGCACGCCGTATGTCCATTTTTGCCGCTATGGTAGATGTGATGGACGCGAACATCGGCCGGGTAGTGGATGAATTGAAGAAAAACGGTGAGTTGGACAATACGTTTATCATGTTTATGTCCGATAACGGAGCTTGTGCCGAATGGCACGAATTTGGCTTCGACAAACAGACCGGAGTCGAATACCATACCCATACCGGAGAAGAACTCGACCAGATGGGTTTGCCCGGAACCTATCATCATTACGGTACAGGCTGGGCAAATGTCTGCTGCACGCCGTTCACGCTCTATAAACATTATGCACACGAAGGAGGTATTTCCACTCCGTGTATCATTTCCTGGGGTAATCATGTGAAGAACAAAGGCGGACTGAATCATCAGCCTGCACAATTCTCCGATATCATGTCTACCTGTGTGGAACTGGCAGGAGCCACTTATCCGAAAGAATATCAGGGAAGAGCGATTCTGCCTACGGCAGGTCAGTCTATCCTTCCGATTGTGAAAGGAAAGAAGATGCCCGAAAGATATATTTATGCCGAGCATGAAGGCAACCGCATGGTGCGTAAAGGTGACTGGAAGCTGGTTTCCGCCAACTTCAAGGGAGATGAATGGGAATTGTACAACATCAAGGAAGACCGTACCGAACAGCACAACCTGATCGGTAAATATCCTGAAATGGCAAAAGAATTGGAAACAGCCTATTTCGAATGGGCGGACAAGAGTGATGTTTTGTATTTCCAGAAAATGTGGAATACCTACAATAAGAATCGACGGAAAGATTTTAAAGAATATAAAACCCGCTAATGCTTATGGATAAGAGAATCTTACTAACTCTGGCTTTAGGAGCCATGTCGCAGGTGTTTACCCATGCATGGGAGCCTAAAGGAGATAAAATTAAAACAGTATGGGCTGAACAGGTGACGCCGGAAAATGTGTGGCAAAGTTATCCTAGACCACAGTTGCAACGGGCAGAATGGATCAATCTGAACGGATTGTGGAAGTATGCCGTAACGGATCAGAACACGCCTCGGAAGAATGTTTCCTTTGAAGGGGAAATCTTGGTCCCGTTTGCGATTGAATCATCTCTGTCCGGAGTGCAGAAAACATTTCTTCCTACGGATAAATTATGGTATCAACGTGAGTTCACCTTAGATCCTTCCTGAAAGAACAAATCTACTATCCTGCATTTCGGAGCAGTGGATTATGAATGTCAAGTATGGGTGAATAACCGGTTGGTCGGTACGCATAAAGGAGGAAATAACCCGTTCTCGTTTGATATTACTAAATACCTGAAGAAGAGTGGTCCTCAAAGCATTGAAGTAGCCGTCACCGACCCGACGGACACGGAGTCTATCTCCCGAGGAAAACAGCAACTTAACCAGGAAGGTATCTGGTACACGCCTGTATCGGGCATTTGGCAAACTGTGTGGCTGGAAGCGGTGAATAAAACCTATATTCGTCAGGTACTTCCTTCCACTGATATTGAGAGAAAATCCGTGAAGCTGGCTTTCGATATAATCGGAGCCAAAGGCAATGAAGAAGTGAAAATAGAAGTGTTGGATGATGGCAAAGTAATCAAGACGGTGGAACAGAAGTTGACTAATGCGATAGAAATAGACGTTCCGAACGCTGTCTTATGGTCTCCCGAATCTCCGAAACTGTATCATTTGAATATTGTCTTATCCAATGGAGGACGTGTTTTAGACCGGGTAAAGAGTTACTTTGCCTTGAGAAAAGTAGATGTCCGTAAAGATGAGTGCGGATATAACCGTATTTGCCTGAATAACCAACCCATCTTCCAATACGGTCCGCTCGATCAAGGCTGGTGGCCCGATGGATTGTTGACTCCTCCTTCCGAGGAAGCGATGTTGTGGGACATGGTGCAGTTGAAGAAGATGGGATTCAATATGATCCGTAAACATATCAAAGTAGAACCGGAGCAATATTATTATTACGCTGATTCTCTGGGATTGATGATGTGGCAAGACATGGTTTCCGGTTTTGCTACGTCAAGGAAGAAGGAGGAACACGTCAATCCGTTGGCTACTACTGATTGGAACGCTCCCGAAGAACACACCCGGCAATGGCAAAAAGAAATGTTCGAAATGATCGACCGTCTCCGTTTCTATCCCTGTATCACTACCTGGGTGGTTTTCAATGAAGGATGGGGACAGCATAACACGGTGGAAATCGTAAATAAAGTGATAAAATACGACGATACACGCCTGATAAACGGAGTGACCGGCTGGACGGACAGAGGCGTAGGCGATATGTACGACGTACATAATTATCCTGTCACTTCCATGATTCTGCCGGAGAACAACGGTAACCGCATTTCCGTACTGGGAGAATTCGGCGGCTATGGCTGGGCGATCAAGGAACATATCTGGAATCCGAATATGAGGAACTGGGGGTATAAGAATATAGACGGAGCAATGGCTCTGATTGATAGTTACGGCCGTCTGGTATATGATTTGGAAACGCTGATTGCCCAAGGGTTGAGTGCGGCTGTTTATACACAAACCACTGATGTGGAAGGAGAAGTGAACGGCCTGATTACTTACGACCGGAAAGTAACTAAAATACCGGAAGGCTTGTTACACCTGATGCACAACCGTTTGTATGAAATCACTCCCGTGAAAGCGGTTACTTTGATTGCAGACAGTCAGAACGGAAGCAAGAATACCCGCCTTGTCGGTATGAACGGTCAGGAGCTGAAAATGACTTCTTTGCCTTTCGACTGTCCCCCTCGTTCTACGGTAGTATCAGAAGCTACTTTTAAGGTGGATAAGGATTTCAATCATCTGTCTTTATGGCTGAATGTTGCCGGAGAAGCCAAAGTTTGGCTGAATGGTGTAGAAGTCTTTGCGCAGGAGGCAAAGCAGACCAGGCAATATAATCAATATAATATCAGCGATTACAGCCGTTACTTGCGGAAAGGAAGTAATCTGTTGAAAATCGAAGTGAAAGATAGCAAGAAGATGAGATTCGATTATGGGTTGAGGGCTTATTAATCAGATTCATATTCTACTTTGTGAGTTTCTTGCTATAAAGTTGAAAGGCAAGTGAATATCTGCAATATCAAGTTAATGTATGAGCCCCATAGCGATGTCACTATAGGGCTCATTAACTATCATTTTTCCGGCTCACTCGTATGGGCACATTTCTTTATAACAAACTTTCTTATTGAAATTTCTTATCTTCTTCGAGGAGCTCTTGGCTATATTGCTCCGGTGCTAGAGGGGTAAAGAGTTCTATCAGGTTTTCTTCGGGATCGCGCAGGTATAGGGTACGCATCCCCCAATCGGGCATATCCGCAGGTTCGGTGATAAACGTCACGCCTTTTGCTTTTAGATCGGCAAAAGTTTCGTCGAGGTTATCTACACTGAATGAAACCATTAATTTCTCACGCATCGCAACGGGCTGTTGCTTATCTGCATTGCCTACCGCAGGTGCCATCCAGTCGGATACAAAAAGGGTGAAGCCTTCTATCCCGTCAGCTACTTTAAAATTGGCATATCCGCTATTTTCATCTCCCCAGGATGGCTCTAATCCGAGTTGTTCGGTGTAGAACTTGAAGCATTTGGCGAAGTCTTTCACTAATAATCTTACGTTGCTGAATCTCATGGTTTACTGATTAATAGTTTGTAATTTGTTTCTTATATCAAAATGCAAATATAATCATTCTATTGGATAGCGTTTCAAAAAACTGTATTTACCTCATTAGTGCATAGAAACGAGTTAAACGGTGCGCTAATGAATGGGTCCAGGGTGAGGGGTGGTGAGGGTAGATTTATAACCTTTTATTTTATTATTTTCTATACTATCTCCTTTTTTATCCTCAAAAAAAAATACGAAAGTTATAAATCTACCCTCACCACCCCTCACCCTGGACCCATATCTTATAATAAAAAGATAACGGGGAATCTTAAAAACTCAATCATCTTTTTCAGATTTACCACAACGTTTCCAGAATACTTCATTATTTTATTCAAAACCGTACAGAGAATGAGCCAAACCCGTACGTAAATAAACTATTTCACCACAGAGGACAGTCAGAAGATCCATACTGAACAGATGAGATTATCTGAAATCCAGAATAAAGAATTACAGGATAAAATTGCTGTGATAAATAAGAATTCTGAAGAATAGATCAAAGCAATGCAGAAACAATATGAGACTACTAACAGGTAGCTGAAGATTTTTATATCGGCTCAAAAAGAGTCCTATACACTGTAATTATTGGCTCATTTTGTAGCCGATATATTAATAATATTATGATTTTTGAGCCGATATAATCAACTAAATAGCAATGGAAGAAGAAAATTTCAACAATAATCTTCGTTTTCATCCTCTATCTTCTAGGTCAGAATTAAT
>NZ_GG774949.1:453861-656352 GCF_000162555.1 Bacteroides sp. 3_1_23 | reverse complement strand
TTAAAAACTCAATCATCTTTTTCAGATTTACCACAACGTTTCCAGAATACTTCATTATTTTATTCAAAACCGTACAGAGAATGAGCCAAACCCGTACGTAAATAAACTATTTCACCACAGAGGACAGTCAGAAGATCCATACTGAACAGATGAGATTATCTGAAATCCAGAATAAAGAATTACAGGATAAAATTGCTGTGATAAATAAGAATTCTGAAGAATAGATCAAAGCAATGCAGAAACAATATGAGACTACTAACAGGTAGCTGAAGATTTTTATATCGGCTCAAAAGAGTCCTATACACTGTAATTATTGGCTCATTTTGAGCCGATATATTAATAATATTATGTATTTTTGAGCCGATATAATCAACTAAATAGCAATGGAAGAAGAAATTCAACAATATCTTCGTTTTCATCCTCTATCTTCTAGGTCAGAATTAATGGAGGGAGTGAATACTAAAGTAAGTGTCGCCACATTCAAGCGTTTATTAGCTGCCATGATTTCCGCTGGAAGTATTGAAGTCATAGGGCAAGGACCTGCCACATGTTATAAACTAACACCACAAACGTTTGTTACAAGTTATTTCGACTTAGAATCATACTTTCGGAAAGAAGTTGATGAGCGTGAAATTCAACAAGCTTTCAATTTCAGCCTTATTCCTGATATATTGCCTAATGTTGACCCTTTCACGATGGACGAACGGAAACATTTAACGGCTCTTCAAGAAACGTTTAGAAGAAATGTATTAGAAATGACAGACGGAGAGTACCGGAAAGAAATGGAAAGGTTAGGTGTGGATCTTAGTTGGAAGTCTTCTCAAATTGAAGGGAACACATATAATCTTCTTGAAACGGAAAGACTTTTGCTGGAAAAAGAAGAAGCAAAAGGTAAAACTAAAGAAGAAGCCATTATGCTACTAAATCACAAGGAAGCTCTTGATTTTATTTTAGATAATCCTGATTATCTTCAGTATTTATCAATAAGAAAGATTGAAGACATTCATAGTATCCTTATTAAAGAACTGGGAGTTGAGCGTCATATTCGTTCTCGGCGTGTTGGTATTACGGGTACGAATTATCGTCCACTTGATAATGAATATCAAATAAGAGAAGCTATGGAAGACACTTGTCAATTAATTAATAATAAGCAGAGTATCTTTGATAAAGCTTTCCTAGCTTTAGTTCTGTTATCTTACATTCAGCCATTTGCTGATGGTAATAAACGTACTGCCCGTATAACAAGTAATGCAATACTTATAGCCAACGGTTATTGTCCTTTATCATTTCGTTCAGTTAATTCTATCGACTATAAGAAAGCTATGTTAGTTTTCTATGAACAAAATAATATATATCCATTTAAGAAAATATTTATAGAACAGTTTGAATTTGCTGTGAATACATACTTTTGAATTTATCTGTATATTGATGGTTGTTCCAACGATAACATTATTATAAATATAATAATTATGTTCATAATAAATTTGTAATGCTTCCTGTTTTAATACAAGATTGTTCATTCCGTCTGCAATAATTTTCTCCTGAAAGCCGGAAGTTTCTGAAAGACTTTTATCTTTGCAACTATAATACATACGGCACTATGAAAAAAGTGATTCTGATTTTTGTGACAATTGTCCTTTCCGGTCTGCTTTATGCAAAAGATAATAAGAGTACCGATGCGTTACTTCGTGAGATTGATGGTATCATTAAAAACCGTCAGACCTATGGAGCGGAAAAGGAGGCGCGTATCGCTGACCTGAAGAAATTGTTGGCGGAGGCTACTTCCGATGAACAACGATATGGTTTTTGCGGACGTCTTTTCGATGAATACCGGGCTTATAATCTGGATTCGTCTTTTGTCTATGCTCAACGGAAAGAGGAACTGGCGCATCGCATGGATAAACTGGATTACCTGGATGATGCTGCCATGAATATGGCGGAAGTGATGGGAACTACCGGAATGTATAAAGAAGCGTTGGAACTATTGGGGCAGATTGATAAGAAAACGCTGCCCGATTATCTCTATGGTTATTATTATCATTTGTATCGCACTATTTACGGCTTGATGGGAGATTATGCCGTTACGGAGAAAGTCAAGAAAGAGTATTATCGAATGACGGATCTGTATCGTGACTCTCTTCTGCAGGTCAACGCTTCCGACTCTTTGGGACACGTATTGGTGATGGCGGATAAGTGCATCGTACATGCTCAATACAATGAAGCCATCCGTATGCTGATGGAATATTACAACAAACCTTCTTTGGATGACCATTCAAAAGCAATGCTTACTTATACTCTCTCCGAGGGTTACCGGTTGAAAGGCGACAAGCAGGGGCAAAAACATTACCTGGCCCTTTCGGCTATTGCCGACCTAAAATCGGCAGTAAAGGAATATGTATCTTTGCGCAAACTCGCTTCCCTTGTCTACGATGAAGGGGATATTGACCGTGCCTACAATTACCTGAAATGCTCCTTAGAGGATGCCACTCTTTGTAATGCCCGCCTTCGTACGTTAGAAATCTCGCAAGTCTTTCCTATCATTGATCAGGCTTACCAATTGAAAACCAAACGGCAGCAGCAGGAGATGAAAGTATCATTGATTTGTATCAGTTTGCTTTCCGTATTTTTGTTGGTTGCCATTTTCTTCGTTTACAAGCAGATGAAAAAGGTTGCTGCCGCACGTCGCGAAGTGGTCGATACCAATACGTTGTTGCAAGAACTGAACGAAGAACTTCACGACTCCAACTCGCAACTGAAAGAGATGAACCATACGCTTTCGGAAGCCAACTATATCAAGGAGGAATATATCGGCCGATATATGGACCAATGCTCCACTTATCTCGACAAGATGGATTTATACCGTCGTTCCCTGAATAAAATTGCCGCTGCCGGAAGAGTGGAAGAACTATATAAAGCCATTAAATCTTCTCAATTCCTTGACGAAGAACTGAAAGAGTTTTATGCAAACTTCGACATGACTTTCCTGCAACTCTTCCCCAATTTTGTGGAGGAATTTAATGCGCTGCTCACAGAACCCATGCAACCCAAACCGGGAGAACTGTTGAACACCGAACTCCGTATCTTTGCCCTTATCCGGCTGGGGATTACGGACAGTACCAAGATAGCGCAATTCCTCCGTTATTCCGTGACTACCATTTATAATTACCGGACCCGTGTCCGTAACAAAGCTTTGGGAGAAAGAGATGAATTTGAGACTAAAGTAATGCAAATAGGGAAGGTGGAAGAATAAGAAAATCACTACTTTTTTAGTCTGACTTCTATTTTATAACGTTCTTATATTTAGTGGTTTATGCTGTGAGACACTGTATAAATCACTATATTTTTGCTATCTGCTTTAAGAAGCAGTATGAAATGTGGATACTTTTGTTTCACGGTCATTTCAGCAATGACACAGAGAACGAAAACAAAAGTAACCCTAATATTAACTTTAAATTAATGTACATGAAACAGAGTATGAAGTCGAAAGGCTTTGAACGCCGCCTCTTATTAATAATGTGGGGCTTGTTCCTATCTCTTAGTGCATTCGCACAACAGATTTCAATAAAAGGACATGTAGTAGATGCCACGGGTGAACCGGTGATCGGTGCCAGTGTGGTGGAAGGACGTACAACGAATGGTACGATAACCGATGTAGACGGTAATTTCTCATTAAGCGTTCCGGCTAACAGCACGCTGACTATCTCTTTTGTCGGCTATAAAACGCAGACTGTTCCGGTGAACGGGAAAAACTCGTTGAAAGTAACCTTGCAGGAAGATACGGAAGTATTGGACGAAGTTGTTGTAGTAGGTTACGGAACGATGAAAAAGAGCGATTTGACTGGTGCCGTATCTTCTGTCGGAGTGAAGGACATCAAAGACTCTCCGGTAGCTAATATCGGTCAGGCAATGCAGGGAAAAGTATCCGGCGTGCAGATAATCGATGCCGGTAAGCCGGGTGATAATGTCACCATTAAAATCCGTGGTTTGGGTACGATCAATAACAGTAACCCGCTGATTGTCATTGACGGAATTCCTACCGACTTGGGATTGTCTTCCTTGAATATGGCTGATGTGGAACGGGTAGACGTATTGAAAGATGCTTCGGCAACAGCTATCTATGGTTCGCGTGGTGCCAACGGTGTGGTGATGATTACCAGCAAACGTGGTGCCGAAGGTGCCGGAAAAGTAACGGTAAACGCAAACTGGGCTATTCAGAACGCTACTAAAGTGCCCGATATGCTGAATGCTGTGCAATATGCCGCTTTGAGCAATGATATGCTGTCTAATAATGATGATAATACAAACCCTTATTGGGCAGACCCTTCTTTATTGGGAACAGGAACGAACTGGCTGGATGAGATGCTACGTACGGGAGTGAAACAAAGCTATTCGGTTAGCTATTCCGGTGGTACGGAAAAGGCACATTACTATGTATCCGGCGGTTTCCTCGACCAGTCCGGTATCGTGGAAAGCGTTAATTACCGTCGTTTCAACTTTCAGGCAAATAGTGATGCCCAGGTCAATAAATGGTTGAAGTTCACTACTAACCTGACATTCAGTACGGACGTGAAAGAAGGAGGAAGCTATAGCATCGGAGATGCGATGAAAGCACTTCCCATCCAGCCGGTGAAGAATGAAGACGGTAGCTGGAGCGGTCCCGGACAGGAAGCGCAATGGTATGGAAGTGTCCGCAATCCGATCGGTACGTTGTACATGATGACGAACGAGACGAAAGGATATAACTTTCTGGCAAATATCACCGGAGAGATTGCCTTTACCAAATGGTTGAAGTTGAAAAGCACCTTCGGTTATGACGCCAAATTCTGGTTTGTAGACAACTTTACTCCGGCTTACGACTGGAAACCGAATCCGGTAGAAGAATCTTCCCGCTATAAGAGTGACAACAAATCATTTACCTACCTGTGGGATAATTATTTTGTATTCGACCATACTTTCGCCCAAAAACATCGTGTAGGGGTGATGGCAGGTTCTTCCGCCCAGTGGAACAACTATGATTACCTGAATGCTCAAAAGAATATCTTCATGTTTGATAATATCCATGAGATGGACAACGGCGAGAAGATGTACAGCATCGGTGGCAGCCAGAGCGACTGGGCACTGCTCTCTCTGATGGCACGTCTCAACTATTCTTACGAAGATAAATACCTGCTTACAGCCACTGTGCGCCGTGACGGTTCCTCCCGCTTCGGTAAGAACAACCGTTGGGGAACATTCCCTTCCGTTTCTCTGGCATGGCGTATTTCGCAGGAAGAATGGTTCCCGAAAGACAACTCTCCGGTGAATGACCTCAAACTGCGTATCGGATACGGTGTGACCGGTAATCAGGAAATTGGTAACTACGGCTTTGTGGCTTCCTATAATACGGGAGTTTATCCTTTCGGCAACAACAACTCCACCGCTTTGGTATCTACCACCCTTTCCAATCCGAATATTCATTGGGAAGAGGTACGCCAAACCAACTTCGGTGTGGATATGAGTCTGTTCAATTCACGTGTCAACCTTTCGCTGGATGCCTACATCAAAAAGACGGCAGACATGTTGGTGAAAGCTTCCATCCCTATCACCTCCGGTTTTGAAGATACTACTGAAACCTTTACCAATGCCGGCAAAATGCGCAACAAAGGAGTGGAAATGACCCTGCGCACCATCAACCTGAAAGGTCTTTTCTCTTGGGAATCTGCTTTAACGGCCACCTATAACAAGAATGAAATTCTGGACCTGAACAGCGAAACTCCGATGTTTATCAATCAGATGGGTAACTCATACGTGACTATGCTTAGAGCCGGTTATCCGATCAATGTATTCTACGGATACGTGACCGACGGACTTTTCCAAAACTGGGAGGAAGTAAACCGCCACGCCACCCAACCGGGAGCAGCTCCGGGGGATATCCGTTTCCGGGATTTGAATAACGATGGAGTCATCAATGATGAAGACCGTACCGTTATCGGCAACCCGAATCCGAACTGGTTCTTCTCTTTAAGCAATAATTTCTCTTATAAGGGATGGGAACTCTCCGTTTTCCTGCAAGGCGTATCGGGAAACAAGATTTATAACGCCAACAATGTTGACAACGAAGGAATGGCAGCCGCTTACAACCAAACCACAGCCGTATTGAACCGCTGGACGGGTGAAGGTACCAGCAACTCTATGCCCCGCGCCATTTGGGGAGACCCGAACCAGAACTGCCGTGTATCCGACAGGTTTGTGGAAAACGGTTCCTATCTCCGTCTGAAGAACATCACGCTTTCGTATACACTGCCTAAAAAGTGGATGCAAAAGATTCAACTGGAAAATGCCCGCATCTCTTTCTCTTGCGAGAATGTGGCAACTATCACCGGATATTCCGGCTTCGACCCGGAAGTGGATATTAATGGCATCGACAGCAGCCGTTACCCGATTTCACGTACTTTCAGTATGGGCTTGAACTTTAACTTTTAAATCAGGAGAAAGAATATGAAAAAGATAATAACTTTGGTATTTATGTCTGCCGTGCTGGCATTGACATCGTGCAACGATTTCTTGGATAAATATCCCAAATATGGCGTCGATCCCGAATCGGAAGTGACGAATGAGATTGCTGTGGCACTGACTACTGCCTGCTACAAGACTCTTCAGTCATCTAATATGTATAACCAGCGTATTTGGAGCCTCGACATCATCGCAGGCAACAGTGAAGTAGGAGCCGGAGGAGGTACTGACGGTTTGGAGACTGTTCAGGCTTCCAATTTCATTGCCCAGAGCGATAACGGCTTTGCCTTGTATGTATGGCGTTCTCCGTGGGTTGGGATCGGACGTTGCAACATCGTGCTTTCCAATTTGCCTTCAGCATCTGTCTCCAATGAGATAAAGACCCGTTGCATGGGTGAAGCTTATTTCCTGCGTGCACATTATTATTATATTCTGGTTCGTTTGTACGGAGGGGTGCCTTTGCGCTTGGAGCCGTTTGAACCGGGAGAATCTGCGGATATTGCCCGTAATACGGTAGATGAGGTATATGCTCAAATTCTTTCCGACTGCAAAAATGCAGTGAATATGCTTCCTCCGAAAAGCAGTTATGGAGATGCTGACAGGGGACGTGCCTGCAAAGAGGCTGCAATGGCGATGCTGGCGGATATTTACCTGACACTGGCTCCCAATCATCGTGACTATTATAATGAAGTAGTGACCTTGTGCAATAACATTGCTGCAATGGGATATGATCTGACTCAATGCAATTATGCCGATAACTTTAATGCGACGATCAATAATGGTGCAGAATCTCTCTTCGAAGTGCAATACTCCGGTAGTACGGAATATGACTTTTGGGGCGGCGATAATCAAGCATCCTGGTTGTCTACTTTCATGGGACCTCGTAATTCGGGTATGGTAGCTGGTGCTTATGGATGGAACCTGCCTACGGAAGAGTTTGTCAAGCAATACGAAGACGGTGATTTGCGGAAAGACATCACTGTGTTGTATCAGGGTTGTCCTGCTTTTGATGGTATGGAATACAAACGTTCCTGGTCCAATACGGGTTATAACGTACGTAAGTTCCTTGTGTCGAAAACCGTCTCTCCGGAGTATAATACCAACCCCAACAACTTTGTAGTATACCGTTATGCGGATGTCTTACTGAAGAAAGCGGAAGCTTTGAATGAGCAGGGACATCCGGATCAGGCTGCCGAACCATTGAATATCGTTCGTAAGCGTGCCGGACTGACAGAGCTGCCGACCACTCTGACGCAGACCGAAATGAGAGAAAAGATTATTCACGAACGTCGGATGGAACTTGCTTTTGAGGGACATCGCTGGTTCGATATGATCCGGGTTGATAATGGAAATTATGCATTGACATTCCTGAAATCTATCGGTAAGAATAATGTGACCAAAGAACGTCTCTTGTTGCCTATTCCGCAGACGGAGATGGACTCCAATCACCTGATGACTCAAAATCCTGGTTATTAATCCGTTTTATAATCATTCATTTAGACAAATAATATGATGAAGAAATATATATATCAATTGTTATGCTCTCTTTTCATCGGTGGAACGATGGTTGCTTGTACCGAGGATTATATGGAGACAGATAAAGGACATGATACCCTCACCCTTTCGGTGAATCAGCAGGAGTTGGTGTTGAACGAAAAGAACCATAGTCAGGAGGCGCTGGCGCTTTCATGGACTACCGGAACGAATTATGGAAGCGGTAACCGTATCTCTTATACGCTGGAACTGGCGAAAGCCGGAACGGACTTTGCGAATCCTTATTCGGTAGATTTGGGTACGGGAACGTACCAATGGACTAAGAAAGTGGAAGAACTCAACCAATTTCTGCATACGCAGTTCGGTATCGGCTATGCCGTGAAAGCGGAGTTGGAAGCACGTATCACAGCCGTCGTTGCCGGAATGGAAGATCAGAAGCAGATTGCGACGACTGCCTTTACAGTGACTACCTACCAGCCGGTTACTACCACGCTTTACCTGATTGGTGATGCTGCTCCGAGCGAATGGAGCGCCGATAACGCAACGGCAATGGAACGTACGGATAACGGACAATTTACATGGACAGGAAAGCTGAATACCGGATCGTTTAAGTTTATAACGACCTTAGGAGAATTCCTGCCGTCGTACAACCGCGATGCTACTGCCGAAGAAGGATTCAAACTGACCTACCGTACATCGGGTGACCAACCGGACGAACAGTTCACAATCAGTAAAGAAGCAACTTATATCGTAAAAGCAAACCTGCTCGACCTGACATTAACACTTACCGAAACGGAAGATATTGGCTGGAGATATGAGGAGTTTTTCATTGTCGGTTCGTTTACGGGTAACAATGGTTGGGGATTTGAAGCACTGTCTAAAGATGCTGTCCAAATGGATCTGTTCCATTATGGAGCCATGATTCCCTGGAAGGCGGACGGAGAATTTAAATTCGCTTCTGTGACAGATTTCGGTCAGGCGGATGCTTTCTTCCATCCTACCGTGGCTAATGCTCCGTACACTTCGACATCCGTAGTGCTTGGAGGTGACGATAATAAATGGCAGATGAAGGAAGCCGAATGTGGCAAGCCTTATAAAGTATGGTTCTACACAGGAAAAGGAAAAGAAAAGATGCTGATGCGTCCGTTCACTCCTTACGAAGGACTGTATCTGGTGGGTGAGGCAACTCCGAACGGATGGGATTTAGGCAATGCTACTCCGATGACGAAGAGTGCCGACAGTCCTTACATTTTTACCTGGAGCGGCACACTGAAAACAGGTGAGATGAAGATATCCTGCGATAAACAGTCAGACTGGAACGGGGATTGGTTTATGGCGGATAAGAGCAACAAGGCTCCGACGGGAGAAGTAGAGACGGCATTGTTTGTTGCTAAGTCGGATGCGGAGTTGAGCAGTATGTATCCGGATGCAGATTTGGGTAGTTTGGATAATAAGTGGAATATTCAGGAAGCCGGTTCTTATCGGATTACGATTGACCAGTTGAAAGAGACGATTTCGATTGTGAAACAATAAAACAAGAATTCAAGATGAAGAAAATAATATATTTGGTGGCTGCTTTCCTGTGTATGGCTTGCAGTGACGATCATGGGTCGAACCAAGAGAATGGAGGAGCTTCGGGCAGTGTCACCGAAGTGACTCCGGTAACATCGGATTTAAGTGTGGACCTGTCTACGGATAAGGCTTTCTATAAACCGGGGGAGAAAGTGGTATTTACAGCAGAAGATGCGTTGCCTGCCGGAACTAAAGTTCATTATCGTCTTTTAGGGGAGGTTGTCGGAGAAGAGTCGGTGGTAAATGGTACCAGTTGGACATGGCAACCGCCTACTACTGATTTCAAAGGATATATGGCGGAACTGTACCGTCAGGAGAATGGTACAGATGTGATTGTCGGTACGATTGCGGTAGATGTATCCAGTGATCCGGCACGTTTTCCGCGTTATGGTTTTGTCGCTGATTTCAGTCGGGAGAAGACGGCTGAAAAGACACAGGAAGAGATGGCGTATCTGAATCGTCATCACATCAATTGGGTACAGTTTCAGGACTGGCATAATAAACATCACTGGCCGTTGGGCGGTACACGTACGCAGTTGGACGAAGTATATATGGACATCGCTAACCGGGAGGTTTATACAAGTTCTGTGAAGAATTACATTGAAGCGCAGCATCGTTTCGGTATGAAGTCTATGTTTTACAATCTTTGTTTCGGGGCGTTGAAGGATGCCGCTACGGACGGGGTGAAGGAGGAATGGTATTTGTTTAAGGATGCTTCTCACACTACTAAAGACAGTCATGATCTGCCGGGCGGATGGAAAAGTAATATTTATCTGGTAGATCCTTCTAATAAGGAATGGCAGAAATATTTGAATGAGAGGAATGATGATGTATATGCGAACTTTGCCTTCGACGGCTATCAGATAGACCAGTTGGGACGACGTAGCACGCTTTACAATTACAACGGTATTCCGGTCAATCTGCGTGAGGGATATGCTTCTTTTATTGAAGCGACGAAGCAGGCTCATCCGGACAAGAGTTTGGTGATGAATGCGGTCAGCCGTTACGGTGCCCGTCAGATAGGGGAGACAGGTAAAGTTGATTTCTTCTATAATGAAGTGTGGGCGGATGAGGCTGATTTTACCAATCTGAAAGCCATTCTTTATGAAAATGGAGTCTATGGCAATTATCAGTTGAATACGGTTTTTGCAGCTTATATGAATTATAATAAAGCGGATAATCGGGGAGAATTTAATACGCCGGGTGTCTTATTGACGGATGCTGTCATGTTTGCTTTGGGTGGTTCGCACCTGGAGTTGGGAGGCGATCACATGTTGTGCAAAGAGTACTTTCCGAATGAGAACCTGACAATGAGCGAAGAACTGAAAACAGCGATGGTTCGTTATTATGATTTCCTGACTTCTTATCAAAATCTGCTTCGTGACGGTGGTACGGAGAATAGTGTTTCCATGAATTGTACCAATGGCGAAATGAGATTGAATAGTTGGCCTCCTCAACAGGGATCAGTTACTACTTATGCCAAGCAGGTAGGTGGCAAGCAAGTGATACATCTTCTTAATTTCTCGCAAGCGAACAGCCTTAGTTGGAGAGATGTGGACGGTACGATGCCGGAACCGGCTCTGATTACAAAAGCAGCTTTGCAAATGAATCTGTCGGCAAAGGTGAATAAGCTGTGGGTAGCGTCGCCGGATGTACACGGAGGAGCTTTGCAGGAATTGGCCTTTACACAGGAGAACGGGGTTGTCTCATTTACATTGCCTTCCCTGAAATATTGGACGATGATTGTGGCTGAATAAAGCGGCTGCTACAGAATAACTAAAATGATAGGTATGATGATTAGATATAGATTATGGGTGTTGTGCCTGGTATTTCCAACATGGGTTTGGGCGGAAAATGAGACACGTACATGCGCTTCTTTTACACAGCAGGGACGTCAGGTGACTTTTCACCTGGCGGACAGTGCCGCATTGCAATTGCAACTTTGCAGCTCTTCCGTCGTGAAAATCTGGTTCTCACCCGACGGGCAATTGCAACGAAGAAATGCTTCGTTTGCAGTGATTAATGAAGAACTGGAAGAGGTAGGAACTATCCATGTGGATGAACAGGCGGCCTGTTACGAGATATTTACTCCGAAGTTGCGTATCCGGGTTAATAAATCTCCGATGAGTCTTCAGATATTCGATAAATATCAGAAACTCTTGTTCAGTGATTATGCCGATAAAGGCCATGTCAGTGAAGGAACGAAGAAGGTGGAATATAAAGTGCTTCGTCGTGACGAGCACTTCTTCGGACTTGGTGAGAAAGCGGGAAAGATGGACCGTCGTGGCGAGTCTTATAAGATGTGGAATAGTGACAAACCTTGTTATAGCGTGGTAGAAGATCCTCTTTACAAGAGTATTCCTTTCTTTATGAGCAATTACCGGTATGGTATTTTCCTTGATAACACCTATAAGACGGAATTCAAATTCGGAACGGAAAGCCGTGATTATTACAGTTTCGAAGCGCCGAACGGGGAAATGGTATATTACTTTATCTTCGGTAAAGACTATAAAGAAATCATCAGCCAATACGTCGGACTGACCGGAAAACCTATCATGCCGCCGAAATGGGCGTTGGGTTTTGCTCAATGCCGCGGTCTGTTGACAAGCGAAAAGCTAAGTCGTGAGATAGCTAAAGGCTACCGGGAACGGGGAATCCCTTGTGATATTATCTATCAGGATATCGGCTGGACAGAATACTTGCAGGATTTCGAATGGCGCAAAGGAAACTATGAAAACCCCAAAAAGATGCTTTCGGATTTGAAAGAGATGGGTTTTAAGGTAGTCGTATCTCAAGACCCGGTAATTGCACAAGCCAACAAAAAACAATGGGAAGAAGCAGACCGTCTGGGCTATTTTGTAAAGGACAATACGAACGGCAAAAGCTACGATATGCCCTGGCCGTGGGGTGGGAACTGCGGAGTGGTAGATTTCACCCTGCCTGCCGTAGCCGACTGGTGGGGAACTTATCAGCAGAAACCTATTGACGATGGTGTCTCCGGTTTCTGGACAGACATGGGCGAACCTGCCTGGAGTAACGAGGAGCAGACGGAACGCCTGGTGATGAAGCACCATCTCGGTATGCACGATGAAATCCATAACGTCTATGGCCTGACCTGGGATAAAGTGGTGAAGGAGCAATTTGAAAAGAGGAATCCGGACCGTCGTGTTTTCCAAATGACTCGTGCTGCTTATGCCGGATTGCAACGTTATACGTTTGGCTGGACGGGTGATAGCGGAAACGGAGACGATGTACTGCAAGGTTGGGGGCAATTAGCCAATCAGATTCCTGTAATGCTTTCCGCCGGATTGGGATTAATCCCATTTTCTTCCTGTGATATCACCGGTTACTGTGGGGATATTGAGGATTATCCGGCTATGGCCGAACTCTATACCCGTTGGATTCAATTCGGTGCATTCAATCCTTTGAGTCGTATCCACCATGAGGGAGATAACCCGGTGGAACCGTGGCTTTTCGGGTCGGAAGCGGAAAAGAACGCGAAAGCGGCTATCGAACTGAAATATCGTTTGTTACCGTATATCTACACTTACGCCCGCGAAGCGTATGATACAGGATTGCCTATCATGCGGCCTCTGTTTCTGGAATATCCAATGGATATGGAAACTTTTTCTACGGATGCCCAATTCCTGTTCGGTCGTGAATTACTGGTAGCTCCCGTGGTGAAGAAAGGTGCCCGCACAAAGAACGTGTATCTTCCTGAAGGTACATGGATAGACTATAACAACAAGCAGATGGTTTACACCGGAGAGCAATGGACTACCGTTGACGCTCCCTTGTCCTCTGTTCCTATATTTGTGAAGCAAGGTTCCATCATCCCCACCATGCCGGTGATGAACTACACCCATGAGAAACCGGTATATCCACTTACTTTTGAAATCTTCCCCGCACAGGAAGGTGCACAGGCTGCCTTTACTCTTTACGAAGATGAAGGAGAAGACTTAGGGTACCAGCGTCATGAATTTGTCAAAACACCGATTATTTGCAGCACTCTGGCAAATGGATATGAACTGACTGTCTCTGCCCGTGAAGGAAAAGGATATACTGTTCCCGGTCCGAGAAATCTGTTGTTCCGTATTTATTCTGCGAAAGCTCCGAAAGAGATAACTGTCAAAGGAAAGAAGATAAAGAAAACTAAACCGGAACGTTTGGAAGAAAATTTGGAGAATGATACTGAAACTGTAGCGTGGAGTTGGGATAAGGAAACAGGTGTCTGTAGTGTGAGAATACCTGATAAAGGTGTTGATGAACAGTTGATGATTACTTTTAAATAAACAGGGAGCTGTTGGCAAGCTAATATTCAGAGTTTTTCTTTCGTTTTATATGGATAATGTGTAGATTCGCACGAAACTCATATCAGAAATGTGTAAGTTATCACATTTCTGATATCAAAAGTGTGATTCATTATGAGAAGCTTTTCCAACCCGCTTACCTGATTCGCTATTCAATGCTGAATTTGAAACAAGATGGTAATTTGATTAATATCCCCCTGTTTTTGGCGGATAAGACAAAAGAGTTATTAAAGGATAAAAGTTGAAAGAGCCTTCTGAAGGAATCAGTAGCCTTCTTAAAAAACGATGATTCTTAAGACGGAATATTTAATCATCGGAGAAGGACGTAAATCGCAGTTTGGTAAGGAAAAGCAGGAAGATGCCAAGCATTTGTAATTATGTGACTCTCTATTTCTGCTGTTTTGAGAATATTCTATTCGAAGTGTGATAGATTCTTGATTATTTTAGAGCCTGTTTAAATTCTCTTCAGTCATAATATTATAGCTCTTACCCCAGCTTTTCTTGTCGCGTCCGTCTGTAGTTGGCGGAAGGGGTATTAACAGTTGCGCTCTTGGCTATTAATAGAAAACTTCCCGCCCATTAAGTATAAAGTTCCTTCGGACAGGAAGGAAACTTTCTTTTCATTCGATGCAAACTATAAACGCAAGCTTTGATTATATAATTGCAAGCTTCGTTTTTATAATCAAAGCCTTTGTTTTTATAAACGAAGCTTTCGTTTATAGATTACGGTTAATGAAAAATGAGTTTACATACTGATAATAAGAAGTTTACAATTAATGAAAGAGAACTTTTCTATTAATGAATGAAAAGTGGGTTATTAAGAGCCTGCTCCGAGTTTTGCCCGACACAGTTTTGAGAGTTGCTTTCGAGTATATTTTCTGTTGTTGTGAGGAGCATGACGGAGACTATGTGACGAATAAAAACTGGTCGGTAAAGCCTATCTAACATAATCTCAGGAAAATTTAAACAGGCTCTTAGTTATTCGGAGAGAATATATCCGAATAATTAATCATTTTATTGTTTTTCTCTTTCCGATATATTATGATAAACTAGAGAGAAAAAGCTTCTTAATAACCCATTTTTATATTCCTCACCGGGAAACGATAGCTTCCCCGGTGAGGAACAAGTCGATGCACACCGAGGAACACCTCGTTGGTTTTAAAGCAATGAACAGTTTCCGAATAGAGAAAGATGCATATCTTGTTTGGTTTTATGCAATATTAGGCTATTTTTTGTATGCTCATGCATTTATTTATGCAGTTTATTTTCTGGTTCGTTATTTTCTAACTAGCTATTTCCCAACAGAATATTAAAAATAGAACATTGATAGGTTTATATTATCATTTCGAATTCTGCTTTGCTTACTTGGTATATTTCAATACCGCCTTCACCGGAAAATGGTCTGAAGGAATGCGTGCTTCATACTTTCCGGTGGCTTCGTTTTTAATTCGGTAAGTATCTGTCAGCACTCCGTACTTCTCAACAGCGAAGTTTTTAGTAACGAAGATATGGTCGATACGGTTGGGAGTATATGTGTTCGGATTCCATCCCGCACATGTTCCATTAGTTGCATATCTCAGTTGCGCGACCTCATAAGAGTCTGATAATATTCCGGATTCATGAAGTACTTGATAGCTTTCGCTGGTCTGGTCTACATTGAAATCTCCAGTGAGTATGACGGGGTCTTTGCCACACATCTCTTTAATCTTGCTGATAACCAGCTTGGCACTTTCGCGACGTGCCACTACTCCGATATGGTCCATGTGCAGGTTAAAGAACCAGAATCTGAACTTGCCTGTAATATCCTTGAATTCTCCCCATGTACAGATGCGGGTATAGGCTGCATCCCATCCTTTATTCGGCTTCGAGGTATCTTCCGATAACCAAAAATTCCCGGATTTGAGTAGCTTGAATTTATCCTTCCGGTAGAAGATAGGCGCATATTCCCCTTTCGTTTTCCCGTCATCCCGTCCTACGCCTATATAGCTGTATTGCGGCAAGGCATTCAACATATCTTCCAGTTGGTTATGTTTCACTTCCTGCGCCCCGAATATATCGAAGTCATGAAAGGTGATTAACCGGGTGAGTACCGGGCAACGCTGTTCCCAGCCGTTTCCGGCTTTGGCATCGTTCGGGTTACTGTTTCGTACATTATAAGAAGCGACATTCAGTTGCTGCGCATTCAGTATTGACACACCGCAGAGCGCCAATACAATAAAAAGTTTTCTCATTGTTTTTTATTGTTAGATGGTTATTAAGTATCCTTTTCTTCTGTCTGTCCGCTCCTATATTCTTTGGGAGAAGTGTTGTATAACTTGGCAAACTCCCGGTAGAAATAAGACTTGTTTGAGAAGCCCGATTTATACATAATCTCGGTAACGGTAAGTTTGGTGGTCTTTAATAGTCCCGCTGCATATTCCAGGCGGATGGTACGGACAAATTCGCTTGGTGTCTTTTCCGTCAATTCTTTGAGTTTACGGTACAATCCCGCTTTGCTTACTCCTATAAAGTCTGCGAGAGAATCCGGGTTTATGGATTCGTCGTCAATATTATCTTCAATGAATTTGATAATCTTGTCCAGTAACAGCTCATCCTCTTTATGCATGGTGATTCCATCCCTTACGATGAGAGAGGAACGGCCGGATTTGAAATACTCTTTCATCAGAGAGTATTTATTAATCATATTCTCTACCGCGCTCAGTACATGTCTCGGATGGAAAGGTTTGGGGATATATAAGTCCGTTCCATGATTGTAAGCGTTAATCTGGTCTTCGATGGAGTTCTTGGCGGAGATATGGATAATCGGAATGTGGGCAGTTCGCTCGTTGGCTTTCAATATATCCGTCAGAGTGATGCCGTCCAGCCTGGGCATCAATACATCGCTGATAATAATATCCGGCTGTTTCTGTTCTACCTCTTTCAGCGCCTCTTCCCCGTCGGCTGCTTCCCGAACCTGGTAGTAAGGAAGCAGGATATCTTTCAGAAGTTCGCGGATATTCTTTTCATCTTCTACAATCAATATACTAATTTCCTTTTGTTTAGGGACAAAAAGCATTTCATCGGCTTCTGCCTCTTCTTCTGCCGGCTGACTTTCTTTTCCGGGATTCATGTGCATGGACGGTAGAGACACATTGAATTCTACATACTCTCCCAATACACTTCCTACGGTGATTTCTCCACCCAATAACTCCGTCAAGCTCTTGGTCAGATTCAGGCCGACTCCGGTGCTTCCCGCATGTTTCAGGTTACTGCTTTCGAAAATCTTGAACCTGCTGAATATTTCACTCATTTGTTTCTCTGTCAGTCCCTTGCCCGAGTTGCGGATTCGGAAATACAATGTCCCGTCAGTAACATTCTCCCGTATTTCAGCACGGATATATCCGCCGGACGGCGTATATTTGAATGCGTTGGAAAGCAAATTGAATATTATTTTTTCCAGTGCATTCCGGTCTGTTGTAAAGGATGATACTTCTTTGCTTTTGAAGCTGAAGTCTATCTTGTTTTCTTCGGCAATTTCGGTATAGTTGTCCGATACATAGTCGACGAGCAACTGAATATCCACTTTTTCAGCATAGATAGCCGTATGTCCTGCTTCTGCTTTCCGGAACTCCATCAGTTCGTTGATAAGCCTCTGCATCCGGTCGGCATTGTTCTTGATGATGTAGATATATCTTTTTGTATAACTGTCGAGGTCCGCCTTTTCCAGCAAGTGCTGTGCCGGGCCGTATATCAGTGTCAACGGAGTGAAAAACTCGTGTGCCACATTCGTGAAGAAGTTCAACTTCGATTCATGGATACGTTGCTGATTCTGTTTCTCGATATGTTCCAGTAGAATCTGACGGTTCAGCCGGATTCGATTCTTGATGACGGATTGCGTGATATAGATAGCAATGGCAATCAGGATAAAATAAATAATAAAAGCTGTAGTACTGAGCCACCAGGGGTAAGCGATGTCCAAATTGAGGGAATAGATTTCGTTGCTCCATACCCGGTCGCCATTGGTGCATTTTACTTCCAGTTTATATTTTCCCGGCGGCAGTTTGGTGATAACGATATTCGGGTTATTCTCATTGTAAATCCATTCGTCGGCAAAGTCGATAATGCGGTAGCTGAACTCACAATTCTCATTGTTGATAAAATCATGTGCGGCAAATCCCAAAGTAATATAAGGCTCGTCATAGTCCAATCGGAGTGTATGGTTACGGATACGTTCGTAGATATTCTGGCTTGTATTGTTTATCTTCAGGCTGTTCAGGCTTAATGATGCGATATGTTCCCGTAAGCGTATCTTGTTCTCGTCGAAATAGTTCAACCCGCTGACTCCGCCGAAATACAGCCATCCGGCTTTGTCCTTAAAAATAGCCCCATCAGAAAATTCGTCGTTTTGCAGCCCGTTTCTTGAGGAATAATTGGTAATTTTTCCCGAGGGCAAGTCGATAAAGGAGATACCTTGATTGGTGCTTGCCCAAATATTCCCGTTCTCATCTTTCAGGATGCCGTGAATCGTATTATTGGGCAATCCGTTATTATCCGTATATTCAATGATGGAAGGCGGTGTGGCTGTCGGGAACAATCGGTTAAGACCATAACTGGTACCTATCCAGATACTGGCAGAATCTCCTTTAGTCAGATAAATCACGTCATTGTTAGTCAGGGACAAGCCGGGGTCTATCTCACTCATCTGCCGGAAACGTTCGGACGCGATATCGAACTTATTAATTCCGCCCCCTCGCGTGCCTAGCCAAAGTTCATTCTCATCGTATCCAGCGATAACCGAATAAATAATATTATTACTTGGCGAAGAAGGGCCGGGAGATTTATATTGTTTCATGTCCGTTACTCTATAACTTTTTCCTTCCCTTTGCAGGCTCAGCTTGATAAGTCCGTAACCGGAAGTCCCCAACCATAAAAGTGAATCGTTATGGGTGAACAAGATACTGTACACTGCCCTGAAAGCAGAATATTCAGCAGGAATACCCAGTTTTTTCACCTGGCTGCCATTGAGTGGAATATAATTGATACCCGCCCCTTCGGTTCCGATGAATATATCCCCGGACATATTTTTGCGGATAGTATAAACGGAGTTGGAGATTAACCCGTTGCCCGTTGAAAGATAGGGGGTGACTCCCCGTTCCTGCTTGTCGAGCAGCAGGATACCTTCTCCTTTTGTTCCTACGAGTATATTGCCATTGTCTTCCTCACAAAAACAGCGGACAGGATAATTCGTTTTTACGGTATGGAAAGGCGAACTGTGTTCATAGACTTCCAATATCCCTTGTCCGTCCGTACCTACCCAAAGGATATTCTGCGAGCCGATATAAATAGTGAAAATGGAAGCTTTCTCCGGCAATTGGAGTAATTCCGCTGAAGTCCCATTTTCAAGATTATATCTGATGCATCCCCCCTCGATAAAGCTGATAAGGAGATATTCACCGTGGCAGATAGCTTGTGATACAGTCTTGTTCTTCGGAATATTTATACTGTCCAATATACGGTTATCTTGTGAAACAGTCAGCGTCCTGTCATCGTTAATGATAAGGCAGTCCTGGGAAAGATAAATATTGGAAACGGGGGCACAGTGCCTGATTTCTTCTTTAAACGAGAGTTCGGGACAGGAGTTGCGGACAGTCAGTTGATAATGCAATAATTGTCCATGTCCTGTGAGAAAGAATATCCGGTCTTTGGAATCAATGACGAAGTTCCTGATGTCATCGGGCAGGTCATTCTTCAAGGAAACAAACTCCTGTTTCCGGTCATCGAAACAGAATAGACCCTGCTCTTTCACATAACAGATAATATGCTTGCCGGAAGTGATACCCAGCAGAAATGACTTCTCCTGTTTCGGCGGATTATTCTGTGTACCTAAATAATAAGGAGTAAACTGTTGGGTAGAACGTTTCCACCGGTTCACCCCATAGTCCGTAGATACCCACAGGATAGAGTCGCTCTGCTCGATAATCTGCCAGATGACATTATTGCTGATAGACCCTGCATCCTTTTTATTATAAGAATAGGTTTTGAAGCTACGACCGTTATATGCATTTAATCCGTCCCATGTCCCTACCCAAAGCGTATGTTCCGAATCTTCAAGGAAACAATTCACCGAATTATTGGATAATCCATCCGCATTGGAAATCTGTTTTACTACATTCTGCGAATGTAATAAAGCAGGCATCAGGCATGAATAAATAAGGATGCAGATGTAACGGAAATATGAGTGTTTTCGTAGAATCATGTCGCAAAGATAGAGAGGAAAAATAAGAAAACAAAGATAAAAATATGCTGTACAACACCTGTATACCCTTTTGAGAATATAGTACACTCTTCCCGTCGCTGCGTGGGGTAGCTTTGCCACGAGAAATAAAAACAACACCTATTTAATGATTAGAAAATGGATATTGCAAAACGATTTCATCAGAACCCATTATTGAAACCATCTGATTTACAACCGGGAATAGAAGGTATGGAAATCACCTGTTTCCTGAATCCCGGCGTATTCCGCTTCGACGGAAAAACCTGGTTATTACTGCGGGTAGCCGAACGCCCCGTACAGAAACAGGGAGTGATTAGTTTCCCCGTATATAATAAGGAAGGGAAGATAGAAGTGCTTTCTTTCGACGAAAATGACCCGGAACTGGACGCTTCCGACCCTCGTGTGATAGGATATGCGGGACAGAATTATCTGACTACCATGTCTTATCTCCGGTTGGTATCGAGCGAGGACGGCATCCATTTTAAGGAAGAACCGGATTATCCGCCTATTTTCGGCAAAGGGGCATTAGAGGCTTTCGGCATCGAGGACTGCCGGGTGGCGACTACAGCCGACGGCTATTACCTGACGTTTACCGAAGTCTCTTCCGTTGCCGTCGGTGTAGGGCTGATTCATACCCGTGACTGGAAGAATTACACTCGTCACGGCATGATTTTTCCCCCTCATAATAAAGACTGTGCCTTGTTTGAAGAGAAGATAAACGGCAAATATTTCGCCTTGCATCGTCCGAGCAGTCCCGAACTGGGCGGCAACTATATCTGGCTTGCCGAATCACCCGACCGGTTGCACTGGGGCAACCACCGTTGCGTTGCGACCACTCGCTCCGATAGCTGGGACTGTGCCCGTGTGGGTGCGGGCGCCGCGCCTATCCGTACAGAGGAAGGCTGGCTGGAGATTTATCATGGTGCAGACTATCAGAACCGCTATTGCCTGGGAGCCCTTCTGCTTGACTTGAACGCCCCCTCAAAGGTAATTGCCCGAAGCAAAACTCCTATAATGGAACCGACTGCCCCCTACGAGCAAACCGGATTTTTCGGGAATGTAGTCTTCACGAACGGGCATCTGGTAGAAGGGGATACGGTGACTGTTTACTACGGTGCGAGTGATGAAGTAATCTGCGGAGCGGAGTTCTCCATAGGGGAGATTCTTCGTTCATTAAAGTCATGACATATATAAAGGTATAGAATGAATAAATTGAAAAGAGAATACCAATTTTTCAAGCAGCAGACTCCCAATGTACGTGTACTGTTGATGACTAACCTGCTCTATGCGTTCGTGCTTCCTGTGGTGGAGATATTTGTAGGTGCTTATGTGATGCGTCACACGAGCGAGCCTGTTTCCGTAGCTTTCTATCAACTTTTTATGTATATCGGCATCATTGCGACCTCTTTTGTCAACGGCTTCCTGTTGCGGCATGTCAGCGTGAAAGTACTGTATGCAGGCGGGATATTAGTTAGCGGGCTGTCGATGTTTGCCATGATGCTGGTGAAGTCATTGGGCTTTGTAGAGTTAGGCATAGCAGGTTTTGTCCTTGGAGCCGCATCGGGTTTCTTTTGGACCAACCGCTATCTATTGACTCTCAACAACACGACCGATAGTAGCCGGAACTACTTTTTCGGACTGGAATCTTTCTTTTTCTCCATCACTTCGATAACTGTTCCTTTATTGATTGGTGCATTCATCAGCCAGATAGATGGCAAAGAAATCATGGGATGCCTGATTGATATAAATGGTGCCTATCGTTTGGTCACAGTCGGAGTCATAGTCGTGACCCTGTTTGCCGTAGCTGTCTTGTGGCGTGGTAAGTTTGCCAATCCGGTACAGAAGAACTTTCTGTATTTCCGGTTCTGTACACTGTGGAAGAAAATGCTGTTGCTGGCTTCCCTGAAAGGAATGGTACAGGGATTCCTGGTGACTGCCCCCGCCATCCTGGTTCTGAAACTGGTCGGTGATGAAGGGACATTAGGCTTGATACAGGGAATTAGCGGTACGCTGACGGCTATACTGGTCTATGTACTGGGGCGTATTGCCAAACCCGAAGACCGCCCGAAGATATTTATTGCCGGGTTACTCGTCTTTTTTATCGGTACTCTGTTCAACGGAGTCTTGTTTTCAGCCACCGGAGTGATTATCTTTGTCCTCTGTAAGGTAATCTTTCAGCCCTTGTTTGACTTGCCTTACTATCCCATTATGATGCAAACCATCGACGCAGTAGTTAAAATCGAGAAAAGAAATGAATACACTTATATTTTAAGCCACGAATTCGGACTATTCCTGGGGCGTGCTTTCGGGCTCATCCTTTTTATGGCACTTGCCTTTGCCATATCACAGGATTTTGCATTGAAGTACGCATTGATACTGGTAGGAGCCTTGCAGTTGATAGCCTACCCGTTGGCCCGGAACATCATCAAACAGAACCAAACGGTTCGCTAATATTTCAAAACCATTAAGCTGCCATTGCAAACGGATGAATTATTATGTTGTACAGCACCTATATACCCTTTTGAGAATATAGTACACTCTATTTTCTGCGGGGTACGATAGTTTTGCTGGCAGAAAAACGATGAACGACCGATTCGGGAAAACTAAAAAAACGACGTATGATAAAACTAAAATCTGTAATCTATTTAATCAGTATGATGACACTAGCCGGATGCTCCGGGCAGAAACAGGCATCCGTAGCTGTCGAAGAACAGAGCGGACAATGGATACTCGGCCCTTTTGTCCGCCCGGAAGGGGTGAATCCGGTGATTTCTCCGCAACCGACTACTTTCCAATGCCCGATGCGCAAGCAGCCGGTAAGATGGGAAGAGAGTGACACTTTCAATCCGGCGGCAACCGTCAAAGACGGGAAGATTGTGGTACTCTACCGTGCGGAAGACAACTCGGCGCAAGGCATCGGAAAGAGAACATCCCGCATTGGCTATGCGGAAAGTGCGGACGGAGTGACGATGAGCCAAGCGGACGCACCGGTACTCTTTCCTTCCGAAGACGATTTTAAAGAAATAGAATGGGAAGGTGGTTGCGAAGACCCGCGTGTGGCAATGACGGAAGACGGATTGTACGTCATGCTTTATACAGCCTGGAACCGCAATCTTCCCCGCTTGGCGGTGGCTACTTCCAGAGACTTGAAAAACTGGACGAAACACGGACTCGCTTTTGCGAAAGCGTACAACGGGCGTTTTGCCAATATAGCAAGCAAATCGGCTTCTATTGTCACCGGAGTGAAAGACGGCAGACTGGTCATTGAGAAAGTGGCTGGCAAATACTTTATGTACTGGGGAGAGAATGCGGTATGTGCCGCAACTTCCGATAACCTGACAGACTGGATTCCGGTACTGAACGAAAACAACGAACTAAGGGAGATAGCCAAACCCCGCAGCGGGTATTTCGACAGCCGCCTGACTGAGTGTGGGCCACCAGCTATCAAAACCGTGAACGGTATTGTATTATTATACAATGGCAAGAACGGATACAAGGAAGAAAGGGACTCGGCATACCCCGCAGGCGCTTATTGTGCAGGGCAGTTCCTGTTTGACTCCAACGACCCTTACAAAGTACTCGACCGTCTGGATAAACCCTTCTTTGTGCCCGAAGCTGCTTTCGAGAAGAGCGGTCAGTACAAGGACGGAACAGTGTTTATCGAAGGACTGGCTTACTTTAAAAACAAATTATATCTCTATTATGGCTGTGCCGATTCGCAGGTTGCAGTAGCGATATGTGATGATAATATAGATTCGAAACTTAAAACACATAACTAATTTAATCTATGAAACATGCTTGTAAAATGAACACGGTTGTCTTAAAGGCGTTCAATGACCGGCTGAAGATAGCTACTGTTTCAGCTTTAATGGCAGGGACTTTCCTGTGTGTACCGTTTACGATATATGCGGAAAGCCCTTCGGTATCGGGTATCGAACAGACCGTTCGGAATATCACGGTGAAAGGTGTGGTTGTTGATGCCGGTGGAGAACCGGTTATCGGGGCTTCGGTGCAACTGAAAGGTGCTGCCGGTGTGGGGACGATTACCGATGTGGACGGTAAGTTTACCTTGCCGGTTCCCGCTAATGGAGTGTTACAGATTTCCTATATAGGATATAAAACAACAGAAGTGCGGGTGAACGGACAAGCCGGACTGAAAGTAACTTTGCAGGAAGATACCGAGACGCTGGATGAGGTAGTGGTGGTGGGTTACGGCATTCAGAAGAAGGCTTCTGTAACCGGTTCGGTGGCTGCCATCTCTTCGGACAAGTTGATGGAAGTAAAAGCTCCCAGTGTGACGAATATGCTCGCTGGACGTTTGCCGGGTTTGCGTGCCGTACAGCGTAGCGGCAGTCCCGGTGATGATGGAGCTTCCGTTGATATTCGCGGATATGGAAGCATGCTGGTGATTGTAGACGGTATCGAGCGTGATTATACGCAGCTCGACCCGAATGATATCGAGTCCATTTCTATCCTGAAAGATGCCGCCGCAGCGGTCTACGGTTTCAAAGGTTCAAACGGTGTTCTGCTGGTTACTACCAAGAAAGGGACGGAACAGAAGGTCAAGATAGAATATAACGGCTATGTAGGCTTTCAGAAAGTGATCCGCTATCCGGAGATGATGAATGCTTATGAGTACGCTTCACTTTACAATGAAGCGATTCACAATGCCAACCCGTGGCGCGGAGCTTCCGCTTACTCACAAGAACAACTGGAAGCCTACCGGAACGGTACGGCAGGTACGGACTGGTGGAATGAAACGATGCGTAGCACCGCTCCCCAGACTTCACACAACTTGAGCCTGACAGGTGGTACGGAGAAAGTGAAATATTATATGTCTATCGGATATATGGACCAGGGCGGTATCATCCGTTCGGGCGACTGGAATTACCAACGTTACAACGTCCGTTCCAACCTGAGCGTGGAAGTGGCTAAGGGACTGAACGTGGAACTGCGTTTGAGCGGACGCTTCGACAACCGCAAAAAGCCTTACAATGGCGATAACCTGTTCCGTTCGGCACAAATGGCTATCCCGACTTACTCCATGTATGCCAATGACAACCCGGATTATTGGGGAGCCGTAGGAGATATGGCGAACCCCGTGCATGTATCCGATTCGGACGACAGTGGTTATGAAGACCGCCTGCGTCGTGAATTTAACAGTTCATTGGCTGTCACTTGGCAACTTCCCTGGGTGAAAGGGCTGGTGGCGAAAGCATTGGTTGCCTACGATTATACGAACAAGGAATGGAAAACGTGGCGGAAAGACCTCTCGGAATATACGTATGATTATGCGAATGAAGAGTATATAGAGAAAGTGGTTAATACCGCGCATCTGGAATCGAAGCTGGAAAACTATGACAAACCGACCTATCAGTTCTCTATGAACTACAACAATACGTTTGCTAAAAAGCATAATATCGGTGCCATGCTCGTATGGGAAATGTATAATGACAAGAAGAACTGGGTGACCGGGACACGTGACTTTGCTATCGGGCTGATTCCTGACCTGGACTATGGGGATAAAACGAATCAGGAAGCTTCCGGCAAGACACAGGAAACGGCTCACGCCGGCTTGGTGGGACGTCTGAACTATGATTTCTCCAACCGTTATCTGGTGGAATTCAATTTCCGCTATGACGGAACTTATAAATTCCGTGCAGGTAATCGTTGGGGATTCTTTCCGGGTGTTTCATTGGGATGGCGTGTTTCCGAAGAGGCTTTTTTCAAGAAACTGTTGCCCGATATGGATAACCTGAAAATCCGTGCTTCGTACGCCAAAGTGGGCGATGAAGGGGATTTCGACGCGTTCCAGTATCTGGATGGATATACGTCTCACGGAAGCTATATCATGGGCAGCAACGGAGTGACTTCGGGCATGACTACGGTAGGTATGGCAAACCCGTGGCTGACTTGGTATGAATCGAAGATTATGAACATCGGCTTTGAGGCGTCTTACCACAGGGGACTGATTTCTGTGGAGTTCGACTGGTTCCGCAGAAACCGTTCCGGTCTGCCTGCCACCCGTGTAGGCTCATTGCCTACTATCTTCGGTGAATCAATGCCGCAGGAGAACCTGAATTCTGATATTAACACCGGATTCGAGATTGTAGTCGGGCATAAAAACCGGATTGGCAATTTTAATTATAATGTGTCGGCCAACTTCTCTACTACCCGGATTAAGTATGATTATGTAGAGCGGGCGGCTTCCACCAATATGTATGATGATTGGCGTAATAACACCAACGGGCGTTACAAGGATATCCGCTGGGGAAAGAAAGTAATCGGGCAGTTTACTTCTTTCGAGGAAATTTTGAACTCACCGGTTCAGGATAAGGACGGTAACCGTTCGCTGATGCCGGGTGATTTGAAATTCGAAGACTACAATGGTGACGGTATTATTGATGATAACGATACGCAACCACTCGGACACGGTGCCACACCCCGTATGTACTATGGCTTGAATATGTCCGGAGAATACAAAGGATTCGACCTGACTGTCTTCTTCCAGGGAGCTGCCGGACACGATATTTATGTTAGCGGGGATATTCTCGACCCGTTTATCCAGCAAGGTTTAGGTAATGGGCTGGCTATCATGACCGACCGCTGGCACCGGGAAGACCCGACCGACCCTTATAGCAAATGGATTCCGGGATATATGCCTGCCGCACGCGTGGCAGGTGTCGCCGATAACCGTTCCAGTAACTCGTGGTCATTGCACAACGCAAGTTACCTGCGCCTGAAAACCTTGGAACTGGGATACACGCTTCCTAAAGTCTTGACAAAAAAGGCGGCTATCGACCGGGTGCGTTTCTATATCAACTGCAACAATCTGCTGACTTTCACCAAGCGTGACGGACTGATGAAGAACGTCGACCCCGAAAGCAATTCCAGCGGAATACGCTATTATCCGCAGATGAAGACGTATAACTTTGGCGTAAATGTAACCTTCTAAAACCAGTAAAGACAATGAATAGGAATTATCTGAAATATATATTGATAGGCGGGGCATCCATCTTCGTATGGACGGGATGCGATGATTATCTGAACCGTGAGAGTACCAGCGGTGTCAACACACCGGATTTGATTTGGCAAAATCCGAAAGCAATCACAGCCGTATTGGCGGATATGTATGACTCGGGACTGAAACTGGATGAGTTCGACGACTGGTATGGAAGCAAGAAAGCGAACCTGGCGAATCAGACCAGCCTTTCGGATGAGGCTACCGCCAGTTATCAGAAAGAGAGCGCATTCGACAAGTCGAACTCTACTTATTCTTATGGCGACTATGTATTCAATGACGACATGGTGACCCGCTATAAGCAAATCCGTATTGTAAATAACTTCCTGCTGAATATTGAGAAAACTTCCGTATTGAGTGAGGATGAGAAAGAAGAACTCGGCGCAGAAGCCCGTTTTATCCGTGCTATGCAGTACTTCGGACTGGTGAAGCGTTATGGGGGCGTTCCTTTGCAGACTGTTCCGCAAGAATATACCGCAGGAAATACGGAAGCTCTTTATCAGGCTCGTGATACGGAAGCTGCGACCTATGATTTCATTATCAATGAATGTAAGGCTATTTATGAATCATTGCCGGAAGTACGCAGCAGTGATGCCAAATACCGCGCAAATCGCGGAATGGTGCTTGCTTTGTGGTCGCGTGCCGCCCTGTATGCCGGTACTATCGCCAAGTATTCCAAGACACTGACTCTGACAGGCGAAGCTGTTTCCAAAGGATATGTTTATATTCCGGAGACAGAAGCGGAACGTTACTTTGACGAATGTTACACTGCTTCATCGAAGATTCTGGATGAAATGGTTCCCCGTGTGTATAGCTTGTATAAATCGACCGGTATGGAACCGGAAGAGCTGGCGCAAAACTTTTACAATCTCTTCTCCAAAGCAGTGAATGGGGATAACGGCGAATATATTTTCCAGAAACAGTATAATGTAGCTGCCGGTAAAGGGCATATGTGGGATAAGCTGAATGTTCCTTTCTCTTATCGTGGCGACGGTTGGGGATGCGGCATGTCTCCGGTACTGGAAATGGTAGAGGAATTTGAATATATTGACGGTACGGAAGGGAAGCTGAAGATGAAAGACAGCGGTGGAAAAGCTATCAGCTATGATAGCCCGTATGATATCTTTAAGAATAAAGACCCTCGTTTATTAGGTTCGGTTTACCTGCCCGGTGCTGATTATAAAGGATACGGCGGCGGTAAAATCGAATGGATACGCGGTGTCATCAACGGACAGGATGGGATAGGAACCAAGTATGAAGCTTCCGCCCAACCGGATAAGGAGAACAAGGTCGTAATAGACGGACAGACTTATAATACTTCGGGAAAAGACGGTGGCTCGTTAAGTGTAGGTGACGCCAGCAAGACGGGTTTCTATCAGCGTAAATTCCTGGATGAAAGTCTGACGGACTATACGGACATCGACGCAAAACGTTCTTCTACTCCCTGGGTGGTTTTCCGTCTGGCAGAAATCTATCTGAATCGTGCAGAGGCTTGCATGGAATTGAATCAGCACCTGGACGTGGCATTGAAAGATATCAATGAGATTCGCGGCAGGGCAGGCATCAAACTATTGACTGCCGGTAACCTGACGCTGGATAAAGTGCGCCATGAACGGAAAGTGGAACTTGCTTTTGAGAAGCATCGTTACTGGGATTTGAAACGTTGGCGCCTGGCTCATCTGGATGTAAGCAAAGGTGGTTTGACCAATTTCCGCGGCACGGCTCTCTGTCCGTATTACAATGTTAAGAGTGGCAAGTACACCTTTGAAACCGGTGTGCCCGAAAAGAGAAAGCGTCTTTTCCTTGAAAAGAACTACTATACGGTGTTCCGTGCCGAGGACTTGAGTACGAATCCGTTGATGGTACAGAATCCGGGTTACGGTAATTGATACGTCCAATTGTAAGTTTAAAGAAGAAACGATATGAATAAAATAATAAACATAGGATTGACTGCATTATTCGCCTGTTTCGTGGCGGCATGCGAAAATGACATCGATAATTATGATGCACCGAACGGTGGCGTGTATGGCACTATCTATGATAAGGAAACGAATGAACCGGTTCCTATGCCTGTGCCGGGAAGTAGCGGTGTGATGATGAGTTTGTACGAGCAGAATACGAGGGCTACCGCCTCTGTTGATTTCCGTGCCCGCCAGGATGGAACGTTTGAGCATACGAAGGTGTTCAATGGCAGCTATCGTATTCAGGCAAAGGATGGCCCTTTTGTCGGGGTATGTGAAGGGTATGTCACCGTGAACGGACAAACGCAGGTTGATTTGTACACAATCCCGTTCTCGCGTATCAGCCTTGATGTGGCTGTATCGGCTGATAATAAGCTGACACTGACCTATGATGCGAAAACATCGAACGAGACATTGCAACTGACGGATGTTTCCGTGATATGGAATTATGCTCCGGGAGTGGATGTGAACAATGCAAACCATGCCACCCTCTCTTCACTGGGGACAAAGGCCAGTGGCACGCACGTCATCGACCTGATGAGTGATACTGAATTTATAGAGAATCATTATAAGATTGTTTCCAACAAGAACAGGGTGTATGTACGTGTTGCGGCTACGGTGACAGCAGAAAGCAAACCGTACGTGAACTACAGCCGGGTAGTGGAAGTAACTGTGAATGATATAAGATAAACGATAAAAAAGAAGGTAACAATGAAACATAAATTCTATTTATTACTGGTACTGTTGGTGGGCGGTTTGTTTGCCGGTTGCAGTTCGGACGATGACGGTGTGACCCCGCCGGACGAAAAGGACGGGGTATTGGTAAAAGTCATGTCTTACAATATATATAGCGGGCAGAAAGCTTATTCCGGGAAAAAGGGAATGGAAGCGATTGCCCAAGTGATTAAAAAGATAAATCCGGACTTGGCAGGTTTGCAGGAGTTTGAGACGAAGACTAACAAGGTGGAGAAAGCGGATATTATCGCCCTGATGAAAGAAGTGACCGGAATGCCTTATGCTTTCTTTGTCAAAACCCGTGATGTGGACGGCGGCGAGTATGGAAACCTGATTCTCTCGAAGTATCCGATAAGTGATGAAGTGAATTATGATTTGCCGAGAATAGAGACAGTGGAAGATGTCTACCCGCGTTCGATGGGAGTAGTGAAAACAGAAAAAGATGGAAAGGGTTTCTATTTCGGAGTGACGCACCTGTCTCATGTGGGCAACGAAACTAATCGTATCAACCAGACTACAACGATTATCGAAAAGACAAAGGGCTTGGATAAGCCGATGATATTGACTGGCGATTTCAATGCTTTAGCCGACTCCGGCCCGATGAAGATATTGTATGAGCGTTTTGAAATCGGTTGCCTGAACGGGAACTATGGACTGACAACGGGAACGCCCGTTCCGGTGAAAGCGATTGATTTCGTATTGTACACTCCGGATGACGGAATGTCTCCGAAAGCCTATGATGTGTATTATGATGCTTATGTAGAATCAGACCACTTTCCGGTGGTAGCTACGTTCAGTATAAACGATTAACCTAAAAAGACAGAAACATGAAAACATTGATACATCATTTGAAACGGTTTTCTATCTATTCTCTGATGTTTGCGTCAATCTGCTTTGTCGCTTGCGAGGATGAGAACCGGCAGGATATGACACCTGAAATCGGAGAGGGCGAAGCTACTCCCAAAATCACTATGTACACGCCGACAGCCGGCGGGAAGTCTACAAGCCTGACTTTATACGGTACACATTTCGGTACGGATTTGGAACATATCCGCGTGACAGTCAACGGGGTGGATGCCGAAGTGACGGGTGCGTTGGGGAATATTATTACTGCCAATGTGCAGAGGGGTTCCGGCTCCGGTCCGGTGAAAGTATACCTCGGTCAGGGAGAAGCTATGCAGGAACTGACATATAAAACGGAGTTTGAGTATTCTCAGTCTCCTATTGTAAGTACTTATATCGGCAGTTATGTTCCTGCCGCAAAAACGGAGAAGAAAGAGGGGACCCTCATGGAAGCGGTTCTTTGGAAACCGGGTTCTATTGCTTTCGACAAGGAAGGTGCTTTATATATTGTGGAAGATGATGACCGTGATATCCGTATCGCGAAAAATAATCAGGTCGCTACTTTCTTACGCGGTGATGGAACGGGTGGAACTGTATTCAGAATGATGAATATCGCTTTCTCATTGGATGGCAATACTTTATTCTTATCCAATGATGCCAACGCTTCGGGCAATGCACATATTGCAACGATGCTATGGAACAAGGATACGCATCAGTATGATGCTGCTAATCTGTCTGCAATATGGTCAATCACTCCTTCTTTGGGGAATGGCGTCACTAATGTAGGTGTGCATCCTGTCACGGGAGAGGTTTTCTCCGTGGCTCATGGAAATGCCATGATTTACAAATATGACCCGGAGCAGAATACGATGGTGGCAACTGGCATGCAACTTCCCGATGCAGCAGGTAAAAATGCGTCGAAAGTGAAAATCCGCTGTATCCTTTTTGACAAGGCAGGGACTACCGTGTATATGAGTTCACAGGAAAAAGATGTGATTTATAAAGGAGATTATGATATGTCGACAGGCGAATTTTCTAATCTCCATGTTTGGGTAGGGCAGTACGAGAAAGCAGGTTTTACAGAAGGTCAGGGAAATGAAGCCAAACTGGAAGAGCCTTGCCAGATGGATTTGGATGAAGAAGGAAATATTTATGTAGCAGTCCGTAAAAAGCATCGTATAGCGAAAATTACCCCTGACGGTATGTTGACAAACTACACCGGTACAGGCACTTCCGGTACGACAGACGGCCCGTTGGATAAAGCGCAATTCAACCATCCGGAAGGTGTACAGTTCGGTCCGGACGGAGCATTGTATATTTCAGATTATTGGAATCATAAGATTCGTAAGATAGAAAAGGATTAATTTTGTATCAGGTAGGAAAGATTGTTTTTCAAGATAACATTCACTTATTAATTGGTCATATATGAATTTTAGAATATGCATTTCATTGTTTCTATTGTGTTGTTTGTTACAACCCTCAACGGCACAGCAACCTGTGACAAAACCGAAAGAGGTCACAGTAAAAGCCATGACTTACAACACGTATAGCGGTCGTAAACAAGGAATTGATAAGATAGCCGAAGTCATTAAGAAAGAGAACCCGGATATCGTTTCACTCCAGGAAATAGAAAGAAACACGGAGATTAACCCTTGGGATACTCCGAAAAAACTGTCGGAACTAACGGGAATGAAATATTATTATTTTGCCCATGCGCTCGATATTCCGACTGGCGGAGATTACGGAAATGTGATTCTTTCCAAATATCCGGTTTCCGAGGAAAAGAGTTTTAAGTTGAGTGTACTGAAAGAAGGTGATTATGTCCGTTCTTTCGGCTATGTAAAAGTCGCGAAGGAAGGCAAGGAATTCTATTTCGCTACGACGCATCTGGACCATAAATACGAAGATGCTGCCCGTCTGAAACAGATTGATGAGATTCTCGCGTGCGTGGAGCAATTGGATAAACCTGTTATCTTGGGGGGAGATTTGAATTCCCGTCGTGGTTCTGCTACCATGGCTGCTTTTCAAAAGTATTTCACCGTAAATTGTTTGAGTGATGGTGCCCCATGGACAGTGCCCGTTCCAAGTCCGGCTTACGCATGTGACTGGTTGATTTATACGCCAAACGAGGCTTTTACGGTGAAGGCGTATGATGTTTGTTATTGGGCGGATAAGGAATCAGACCATTATCCGGTAGTGGCTACTTATCTTATCAAATAAGATTAATTGTCCGACCGCTATCAATTAGTCTTTCGTATGTATCAAACTAACCCTTCAATCGAATAACTTTATTCGTCTGACAGTTGTTGCTTTTTCGTCTGACAACTGTTAGACGAAAGAGCGACAACTGTTAGACGATTAATTTTGTGCATACACTTAATTAGTTGTATGCAAGAGACTGAATAATTTCTCACATACAACTAATTAAGTGTATTCTTTGTGTATCTTAAATATGTCCGTATTCGAATTCCGGGATATTGCCTTTCGCGGACATTTTAGCAAAATCAATCAGATTGGCCAAGTGGCGGAGTACCAGTTCTTTCATTCCTTCTTTGTCTCTATCTTTTATCTTCTGTAACATTTCCCTATGTTCTGCATGAACCGTTTTTTGAGGAACGGCACAAACTTTATATTTTTGATAATATTTTAAAATATCGGGAGTAATAATAAGCAGGAGTGAACTGATTACCGGATTATGTCCGCCTTGCGCAATGGCTTGGTGAAAGGCAAAATCTTTTTCGACACGAAGGTCTGTATCAAACTTTTCTTCCAGTTCGACAAGCGTGTTTTCGATATTCTTCAAATCCTCTTCTGTGCGGTTTACTGCGCATAATTTGCAGACCTCTATTTCCAGAAGTACACGTACATAAACCAAGCTTGAAAAATCATATCTGCTGATTTTCAATGCATCGGTAATCATAGTATCCAACTGGTCTTTGGAGAATTCGGATACCACTGTTCCACTCTGAGGATATGTTTTTACAATACCGTATAATTCCAGTTTCTGCAATGCCTCGCGAACATGTGACCGACTGATTTTCAAAAGTTCGGATAATTTACGCTCAGAAGGGAGACGCTCTCCCGGTAAAATCTGACGTTCTGATATTTGTTTTTTTATGTGTTCTATTACATGCTTAACTGGTTGCGAATTGATTTCGTCTTTCATAAGATATAAATATTTTAAAAAGATGACCTTTTCCGTTTCGGCTGTAAAAGTACAAATATTATCTTTCAAAGTAAAGCTTTCTAGTAAAAATATTCTCCTGTCCTTTTATATAGAGGTACGCGTAACGTGTTATTTATAAGCGGCTTATATCTAATTATTAATAAATATTAATTGGTAGACCAAAATTTTGGTTTACCAATTTTAATCGTTACGTTTGTCAAAGAAATTAAAACACTAATCTATGAACAACTCCTGTATTTTTAAAAAAGTCGTGATGATGTTCCTGTTGTTGGTAGGGACATTGAACGTTTACTCCCAGCATGTAGTTACTGGTAAGGTGATAGATGAACAGGGTCCGTTGATTGGAGCTTCGGTGACAGTGAAAGACGCTGCTGTTCCTACCGGTACTGTGACGGACGCTGAAGGTAAATACTCCATTAAGGTTCCTAATTCCAAGACAATTTTGGTTTATTCGTATATCGGTTACGTTGATAAGGCGGAAGCGGTTGGCAAACGTACAGTTGTGAATGTGACGTTGGAAGAAGACTCGAAAATGTTGGATGATGTTGTGGTAATCGGTTACGGTACACAAGCGAAATCTCATTTGACAGGTTCGATTTCAAAATTGGAAGGCGAGAAACTGATTAATGCTCCGGTGAGTGATGTCACTACTGCCTTGCAAGGTGCTATGACTGGGTTGACGGTTTCTAATGAGACATCGGAAGTGGGTGTGACTCCTTCTATCCGGGTACGCGGTACGGGTTCCATTTCCGCAGATAGTGAACCGTTGGTTATCATAGATGGATTTCCCGTATCCGGTGGTTTGTCGTCTATCAATGCTGCGGATGTGAAGTCTATTGAAATTTTGAAAGATGCCGCTTCGGCTGCCATTTATGGGTCGCGCGCTGCCAATGGAGTGATTATGGTGACTACCAAAAGCGGTACGCCGGACAAACCGAAATATTCTTTTAAGTTCTATCAGGGATTTAAATACGCTTATCAGTTGCACGACATGATGACTTCTTCCGAATGGTTGGGTTTATTGGAAGAAGAAGCTGCCTTAGGTGGTCCGAAAGTACCGAGTGCTGCTCGCGGGGCTGCTTATTTGGAAAGCCAGATGGGGACTACCGACTGGCAGAAAGAGGGCTTGCGTGATATGGCAGGTATCACGAATGTGCAGATGAGTGTTTCGGGCGGACGCAAAGAGACGAAATATTTTATTTCAGCGGCCTATACTAAAGACCAGGGGGTGATGCTCAACAATTCACTGGACAAACTGAATTTCCGTACTAAAGTGGATACCAAACTCTCAAAGATAGCTACGGTGGGTGTTAATATATCCGGTACATATAGCAAGACGGAACGTCCGAAAAATAACTTTATTGATTTCTATCGTACTCCCTCTTTTTTACCGGTCTATCACAATGCGTATAGTACAGACCTGACCGGATATACCGGATTTGCAAGAGGTAGCCATTTTAACAATATTATGACACCGACTGCCGTGGATGCCGATGGAAATCCGTTGTTGGATGCCGACGGTAACCGTGTATTGGAAAAATCGTCTCCATTTAGCTCTGCCAATAATAATCCGGCAAGCGTAATGACTAATACTTTCCGTTGGAGCGAGACTATGCAAGGATTGGCCAGCATGTATCTCACGCTTGATCTTTGTAAAGGATTACAGTTTAAGACATCCAACGGCTTGAATGTTCGTTTTGCCCCTTCTTATTATTATGCAAATAAGGACGCTACGAAAGACAAGGAAGCAAGCCGTGCTACTTATTCCAGTGCACTTTATATTGATTTGTTGAGTGAGAATACCTTGAGTTACCATTTGGACTTTGGAAAGAATAAAGACTATAGTCTTGACGCTTTATTGGGATATACGGTAGAAAAGACACGGAATCAGCGGGTGGCTATGGCTGCAACGGGATTTGCTACGGATGACATCCATACTTTGAATGCTGCCACCGTTTACGAGTTGGCTGGTGTGGGTAATGGAAATACGGCGGGTACGGGAACTTTCAGATATCCGGATGTTGTATTGGAATCTTATCTGGGACGTGTCAATTATAGTTATCTGGGGCGCTATTTGTTGTCTACCTCTCTACGTCTGGACCGTTCATCGCTCTTTTCCAAAGGAAACCGTAATGCCTGGTTCCCTTCCGTATCACTGGGTTGGCGCGTGAGTGAAGAGAAATTCATGAAGGGTGTCAAGGCTATTTCTAACTTGAAACTTCGTGCATCGTATGGTGTGACAGGAAATAACCGTATCAGTTATAATGCAGCCCTCGAGGTATTGAACAGTGCAAATTACGTGACCGGCAAAGGTACGGGTTCATTGGTTAATGGTTCTGCGAATATCTCTTCTTCGCTGGCTAATTCTAATATTACATGGGAGCAGACTGATGAGTTTAACTATGGTCTGGATTTGGGACTTTTCAACAACCGTATCAATCTGGCGATAGATGCTTACTATTCAGTGACACGTGCGTTATTGTTCGAACAACCGACGCAATCGTTTACTGGTTACACACACTATTGGAATAATATAGGAAAAGTCCGTAACTCAGGTTTGGAAATCCAGCTTGATACACACAATATGAAAAGCCGTAAGTTTTCATGGGATACTAATATAAATTTCTCACTTTCGCGTAATAAATTATTGGAGTTAGGCGGTGAACAACAAATGATTTCTTTGGGTGAAAGAAATGAAGGTTATCTTGCCAAAGTGGGTGAGCCGTTGATTCAATTTTATGGATACAAAACGTGTGGTGTATGGAATAGTGCGGAAGAGATTGCAGCTAATCCTCATTTTTCAGACGATGCTCCGGGGGGAATACGCATTGTCGATACCAATAATGACGGCTCTTTGACTCCTGAAGACCGGGTTGCGTTGGGTACTCCTTACCCGGATTTCACATGGGGCATTACCAATACTTTCCAAATTAAAGATTTCGACATCTCATTCCTTATTCAGGGTGTACAGGGCATCACAGTGCTTAATGGTGATGTATATTATAATGAAACAAAGAAGTGGAACAAGAAGTACACAAAGAACCGTTGGGTAAGTGCAGAACATCCGGGTAACGGAAAAACGCCTTATCAGAATGTGAAAACGGGACATGACCTCATGCTTACTGATTATCCTTTGCAAAATGCTTCTTATGCTTGTCTGCGTAACTTTACAGTGGGATATACCTTGCCGGCAACTGCTGCCCGCAAGATTAAGTTATCAGGTGTGCGTTTTTATGTGTCGGGCAGTAACTTGCTCTATATTTGGGGAAGTGGCTACAAAGGCATTAATCCGGAGTCGCGTATAACATCCGGTAATTATTCCAGTGCAATGATTTCGGGGTATCAGCGTGGTGGGTTCCCGTTGACTTCTACCATTTCTGCCGGTTTTGATATTAATTTTTAATGGAGGAAAACGATGAAAAAAATAAATTATATAGGATTATTGTTAATCGTCATGGTATTTTCCGCTTGTGATTTGGATCAATATCCTTATTCGGAAGTGGCGGCAGATAAGTATGTGAAAGATGCTTCGTCGGTAAATAATCTGGTGCTGGGTTGTTATAATTCCCTGCATGATGTGATGTATTACGAATGGGCCATGACAGAATTGCGCTCGGATAACGGACGTATGTATGCTGCAGGTTCTTCTTCGAATACTACACGACTGGTGGAACAGCTCGACCAGGGTACTATCGTACCGGAAAACGAATGGGTGGAAACGTACTGGAATGCCTGTTATGCCACAATTGCACGGGTAAACAATGTTATATCTTACCTTGATGTAGTGACGGACGAGACATTGCGGAACCAATATGAGGGAGAAGTGCTTTTTCTTCGTTCATTGGAGTATTTCAATCTGGTCCGTTTATGGGGACCGGTATTTATCGTTACTTCCAAGGTTCCTTCTGAAGTGGCCCGTGATATGCAACGCTCTACGGTGGATGAAGTATATGCGCTTATTGAAGGAGATTTGGAGAATATTGTCAATAATGAACTGTTGCCCGGTAAGATGGCGGACGGTAACTTGGGACGTGCTGACCTGAACGCGGCAAAAGCGTTGCTTGCCAAAGTATATGCTACGCACTACCGGGCGGGTGACGAGAAATATGCCCGTGCCGCCCGACTGTGTAAGGAAGTACTCGAAAGTGAATCTGTGGGAAATCCGCAATCGGGTAGTGATCTTGTGGCTTATGATAAGGTTTTTGATATTGGCAATGAGATGAATAAGGAGATAATCTTTGCAGTTCGTTACCTTTCGGGAAATGCCGGTATCGGTTCACCGTTCGGCAATATGTTTGCTCCGGTCAATAATGGTGCAAATGTGATTATCGGTACTTCTTCCGGTTATAATACTCCTACTGACAATATTATTGCAGCTTACGAGCAAAGAGGTGCGGGTGCTGATAAACGTCTGGATGTGAATATCGCCCAGAAATATTTCAATACAACTACTCAGACGTGGGTGACGGAAGGTAATTGCCGTTACTGTAAGAAGTATGTAAATCCTGTAACTACACAGTATGATGGCGAAAGTGACTGGCCTGTGATTCGTGTGGCTGATATTGCTTTACTTTATGCTGAATTGACAAATGAAATCTCGGGGCCTTCGGCAGACAATCTGAAGTATTTGAATATGGTTTGTGAACGTGCCGGTGTTTCTACATATACACTGACCGACCTGCCAGGTCTTTATGATTTTAGAAAGGCTGTACGTAATGAGCGCAGGCTTGAACTGGCTTTTGAGAACCAGCGTTGGTTTGATCTTCTTCGTTGGGGTATCGCTACTCAGACAGTAAACAACTACTTGAACAGCGAGCTTCTTTATACGGAATATTCTTATACGGTGAATGATATAGAAGATTGGCAAACATTTCTGCCTATTCCGGTGAGTGTGATTGACATTAATCCAGAGATAGCACAGAATACGGGTTATTAATCTTTTAAATGCTTACGAATATGAAACAATATAGAAAATGGAGTCTGGCATCATTGTTTGTCTGTTTATTCTTTTTGTGTGGTTGTGATTCTACATCGATGAAGGATGTGGCGGTTAGTTCACCGGAAATCCTTTCTTTCTCGCCCGAGAGTGGAAGTATAGGTAGTGAAATTGTTGTTACCGGAGAATATTTGGATGATGTGGTAAGTGCTACTATCGGTGGTGGAAAAGCCGTTATCTTACAGAAAGTGTCCAACTGGCGTTTGTCTTTGAAAGTGACAAATCAGGCACGCAGTGGTAAAATTGTATTGGTAAATTCGATAGGTGAGGGTGTGTCCGAAGGAGATTTTACCCTTGAATATCCGGCTCCTGCCGTTTCACAGGCGGAAATGCCCTCGGAGGTTGAAATGGGCAATAATTTGTTGCTTTCCGGTAGTTCCATGAATGTGGTGAGTGCTGTTCTTTTCACTGCCGAAGGGGGGACAGAAGGAAATGAGGCAGAGATCATCTCACAAAGTGAAAATGAGATAGTAGTAAAGGTTCCTTATGTGGAAAGCGACAAGGCTATTGTAACATTTAAATATTTTAATGGAACAAAAGAGGTGGAGACGTCAAGTTCGTCCGCACCCAAGTTAACGGTGAAACGTTATCAGCCGGAGATTACAACTACTGTATTTGAACCAGTCAACGTGGGAGATATGGTAGTGCTGGAGGGAGCATATCTAAATAAGATTGATAAAGTGCTGTTAGGTGATATTGAGTGTACTATTACGTTGCAGACTGAAACTGAATTGAAGTTTGTTGTACCCACATCTGATAGTTTTAAGAACGGTGATAATATAGTACCGTTGAAGATTTCTTATTTTGACGGTCGTGAAACACCGACATTAACGGACGAATTTATTGTAAGGGTGGCTTTTGTATATTATTGGGAGAATAGGACTATTTATGCACAAGCTCGTGTAGAAGAACAATTTTCTGCATTTTTCTCACCTGAAACGGGAGTGGTTTATGCTAATGAGGATTGGAGAATAAAAGTAGATCCGATTGCAGGTCTTGCTAGTGGTTTTTCTCCGAAAGATAATGCTAATAATCCGTCTTATATATTAGGTATAACAAAAGAAGATTATGATAAGGTGAATCCTTACTTCTTTATTTCAGCTTCGAGTTCAAATGAATCTTTGTCATTACAAAGTCCAGCTAACTCTGACGGACAGTTAAAAAACTTTTGTACTTCTATGAGTTCTACTTCTTCAATAACGGGAAAGGCTGCTTGGTGGGGGACTCCTGCATTATCGTTTATGTATTTAGATCCTGAAAACCACGATTATATAGAACTAATTAATAAGGTGAAGGCAGGTGATATTAAGAAAATAGATGAGAGTACCTTTTCATTGAATGTAGCTAAAAAAACATGTAATGGGTTACAACTTTCGGTGAGTGTTGCGCCTGTGGCTGCTGACGGATGGGCTAAAGGTAAATTTGAAAAAGGAGTAGAAAAAACAAATGTTGATCTTGATGCGGTTCTTTTAGTATTTTATTATAATGAAAATGGATACTGTAATAAGTATCCGGATAAGAACCCTGTAGCTAATGTGAAGCGTATCGGTATCTTACATATAAAGAAAGCTGATTTTAAGCTGAAGGAAGGCTCGACAACTGAATTTTCCGCAAGTTCTATAACCTTTGATATGTACTGGCAGAAACAAGATTACGATTACTCAAAAGTTCAATAATTAATGATGACACGAAATATACATAAGGCAATTATAGCGTTCCTGCTTGTCGGGCTACCGTCAGTCTCTTTTGCAAAAAGATACGATGTAGCGCTTCCCGAAGTAGCTTCCTGCTTAAAAACTGCCCAACCGGGCGACCGGATTTACATCAAGGACGGCCTATACAAAGATATGCAGTTGAAATGGATAGGCAAAGGAACGGAGAAATCTCCTATTACGATAGAAGCCTTGAATCCCGGAAAAGTAAAGATAGAAGGTGGCTCCACCTTGCGAATAGCGGGCGAGTGGCTATCTGTCAGCGGATTGCATTTCACTGACGGATATGCTCCCAAAGGTTCCGTAATAGAATTCCGTAACGGACAAGAATTGGCTAATCACTGCCGCCTGACGAATTGTGTGATAGACAAATTCAATCCGTCCCGCCGGGACCAGGCTTACAGCTATATATTGCTTTATGGTCGTCACAACAGAGTAGACCATTGTTCGTTGACAGGAAAACTAAACTTGGGGGTGACACTGATTGTCATCCTCAACGACGAACGTTGTCTGGAGAATCATCACCGGATTGACCATAACTACTTTGGAGAAAGACCCGTGTATGGCTCGAACGGTGCCGAAACAATGCGCGTAGGAACTTCCCAGCAAGCTTACAGTTCTTCAAATACGGTGATTGAGAACAACTTGTTCGAACGTTGCTCCGGTGAAGTGGAAGTAATTTCTATTAAATCCAGTGATAACATCATCCGCAACAATACGCTGTTGGAATGTGAAGGAGTGGTAGCACTGCGTCATGGTGACCGTAATACTGTGAATGATAACTTGTTTATCGGTAACGGACGTCGTAATACCGGCGGTATCCGTGTCGTCAATGCCGGACATCAGATTTACGATAATGTATTGGTCGGCTTGGCAGGTACCCGTTTCTTCTCAGCTTTGGGAGTTATGGATGCCGTACCCAATTCGTTACCTAATAGATATTGTCAAGTTGTTGATGTCAAGATGTACCGTAACACATTCGTAGATTGCACGAATATAGAATTTGGTACAGGCAAGGATATGGAACGTACTCTTGCACCGGAAAAAGTCTCATTCACGGATAATATCATCATCAATAAAGGACTCGACCAGCCTTATATAGCCGTTGACGACGTAGCGGGTATCCAGTTCAAAGATAACAAAGTGCAATTGGCAAAGAACTACTCGGCTCCGGGATTTACTACGGAAAAAGTAAAAGCTCCCCAGTTGCCCGACGATGCTGCGATACGTAAGGATAAAGGCGCTTCCTGGTTTAAGAACCAAGTGGCACACCCAGCAGCGAATGTTCATAAGGAATACAATGTGTCTCCGGGAACGAACTTGTCCGAAGTCATTCATTCGGCAGAACCGGGTGGCGTCATTATTTTGGCGAAAGGCACATATCCTATCCAACGTGCTATGTTCATTGACAAACCGTTGACTATCCGTGCAGCCGATGCAGCCAACAAGCCGCTTGTCCGTTTCAACGGAGATAAGCCGGATAATATGGTAACTATTGCCGATGGCGGCAAAATGGTCATTGAGAATATAACATTCGATGGCGTATTAGAGCCCGGAAAGGCTTTGGCTAAAGCAGGAATTTCTACTGCCTTTGATATGATACAACCTTATACACTGATAGTAGACGGCTGCGAATTCCAGAACTTCGGAGAAGGCGGATTCTTTGCTATCAAAGGAACAAAAGCTACTTTTGCCGAAAGCGTTACCATCCGCAACTGTCTTTTCCGTGATTTGTCGGGAGATGCTATCAACTATGCAGCAGAGAAAGATGATATAGGCCGCTATAATGCCGACGACATGTTGATTGAAAACTGCTCTTTCTACCGTCTGTTGGGTTTACCTATTAATATTTATCGTGGCGGAAGCGATGAAAGTACGGCAGGCCCTTATATTACTGTCAGACATTGTACCTTTGTAGACTGTTGCAACAAAGAACGTGGAAGTGTCATGCGCCTGATTGGCCCGCAAGTACTGACAGTAGAGAACTGCAATTTTGATAATAGCGGACGCGGCGGGGCAACTATCCGCCTGTATGAGGCCACCTGGGAAAAGGTACGCATTGCAAACTGTAATCTGTGGAACTCCGGTAGAATGATGACTACCACTTCCCAGGCAATACAGGGCAAGATGTACAATATCCGTCCCGCATATATCAATGCCGAAGCATACGATTATATTCCGGTTGAGGGTAGCGAACTGGAAAAACTCTCTATCGGCTTGAAAAAGAAGTAGAACAGTTGTCATACGATACTATTATTGAAATAGAAAATGATGTAAGATGAGAAAACTTATTATTTGCATATTCATGGTTTTAGGTGGATGCCTCTTTTCATTTGCCCAACATCCGTCCCTTCTTTTCACACAGGAAGAAGTGAACGAGATGAGGGCAGGAAAGGGGACAGTACCCGCATTCGACAAATCTCTTTCGGAAGTGTTGGCCGCAGCCGATGCAGCAGTAAACTCTCCTGTTTCCGTACCGGTTCCCGTAGATGGCGGTGGCGGTGTGGTACACGAACAGCATAAATCCAATTACTATGCCATGTTCCATTGTGGAGTTGCCTATCAGTTGACAGGGGATAAGAAATATGCCGCCTACGTGGGCGATATGTTGGAAGCCTATGCAAAACTATACCCTACTTTAGGGTTCCACCCCCTGCTACTTTCCCCCGTTCCGGGACGTCTGTTTTGGCAGACACTGAATGAAAGTGTATGGCTGGTGCATACAGCGGTTGCTTATGACTGTATCTATAACACACTCTCACCCAAACAGCGTGCCACTATCGAGAAGAATCTCTTCGTTCCGATGGCGGACTTCATCATGGACGGTATGGGAGACAACCATGCAAATAACAAGACATTCAATAAAATGCACAACCATGCCACATGGGCTACGGCTGCTGTCGGCATGATTGGCTTTGCGATGAATCGTGAAGATTACGTAAAGAAGGCACTTTACGGTTCTGACGGAACAGGCAAACGGGGCGGCTTTATCCGCCAGATGGATTACCTGTTCTCTCCTGACGGTTACTTCACGGAAGGAGCCTACTATCAACGTTATGCCATCTGGCCTTTCGTCATCTTCGCTCAATGCATCGAGAATAAACTGCCGGACTTGAAAATCTTCAATTACCGGGATAGCATTCTTTCAAAAGCCCTCTCCACATTGATACAACTTTCTTATGAAGGCGAATTCTTCCATATTAATGATGCCTTGCTGAAAGGGTTTTCCGCACAGGAACTGGTATATGCGGTCGACATATTGTATAATGTTAATCCTTCGGACAAATCACTGCTTTCCGTTGCAAATAAGTACCAGCATACTTATCTCCCTACTATCGGTGGTTTTAAAGTAGCCCGTGATATTGCCCGCGGAGAAGCTGCTCCGATTATCTATCGCAGCAGTGTATTTCGTGACGGGCGCAAGGGGGATGAAGGCGGTATAGCCGTAATCCGCTCCACAGATTCTAATCTGAACAGCGCCTTGACACTGAAAGCTACCTCACACGGCTTGAGCCACGGACATTTTGATAAACTGACAATGGCGTATTACGACAATGGAAACGAGATTCTGACCGACTACGGCGCTTCCCGCTTCTTGAATATCGAAGCCAAGTACAAAGGACATTATACCCGCGAAAACCAATCGTTTGCCAAACAGACAATTGCGCACAATACATTGGTCGTGGACGAAACATCCCACTTTGCCGGAGATATAAAAGTCTCTTCCCGTTATCATTCAGATATTATTTACCATGATTTCAACGGCGGACATTTTCAGGTAATGGTGGCGAAAGACACTAATGCCTATCCCGGGATAGAGATGAAACGTACACTGGCTTACGTGACTACCCCTTTCCTGCAATTCCCGTTAATCTTGGATGTGCTGCAAGCAAATGCGGATAAAGAGCACCAATACGATTACCCTATCTGGTATAACGGGCACTTTGTTTCCTTGAACTTCCCTTACGCCAAAGCAACTAACGAACTGAAAACTCTTGGTACGAAAGACGGCTATCAGCATCTTTGGCTGGAAGCCTGGGGGCAGAACAAGAGCCGAAATACATCAAGCTTCACCTTTGTTAATAAGGATCGTTTCTATACTATTAGTATAGCTACTACTGCGCAAACAGAGATGAAGATGCTTCGTCTGGGTGCCAATGACCCTGATTTCAACTTGAGAAACGAAACCGCTTTCCTGATAAGGGAAAAAGCACGGAAGAACCATACATTCGCCACTTCCATCGAAACGCATGGAGAATATGATGTGGTAATGGAAACTTCCAGTAACCTGACCTCATCTTGCGAAGAGGTGAAAGTCGTGATGGATACGGCTTCCTATACAGTGGTGAAAGCAACCTATAAAGGCGGGCATTCCGTAATGCTTTGCTTGAGCAATACCGATGCCGACAAAGAGAAAGGGCACCGCCTGACGGTCGAAGGCACTATGTATGCTTGGAACGGTCGTTGCGGAGTATTTATGAAATGATGATTAGTTTTCCGTTTCTCAGGTATTAATACCTGTCTTCTCAAGTATTAATACTTATCGGCTCAACTGTTAACACTTGACAACTTAACAGTTAACACTTGACGAACGGTGAATTAACTTCTGAAATACAGTGAATTAACAACTTGATTACAGGATGTTAATATGGGATGAGATAACTAATGAAAGATGAGTTATAAATGAATCGAGAATATAATAAACCATTAATAGACAGAAATATGAAAACATGTAGTGAAACTTATCAGTTTGAGAAAGATTTGAAGTGGGAAAATCCTGCTCCGGGTGTAAATCGCCAGATTATGGCGTATGACGGTCAGTTGATGATGGTCAAAGTGAAATTTGACAAAGGTGCAGTAGGTAGTATGCATGAGCACTACCACAGCCAGGCGACTTACGTAGTAAGCGGCAAGTTTGAACTAACCATCGGCGATAAGAAAGAAATCCTTTCTGCCGGAGACGGCTACTATGTAGCGCCCGACGAGCTGCACGGTTGTGTTTGCATCGAAGCCGGTATCCTGATTGATACGTTCAGCCCTGTGCGTGCAGACTTCTTAAACCTGTAAACGTATGAAGGTAAAAGGACTCCGATGGATGGTTATCGGGTTAATTATGCTGATAACCATCATCAACTATCTGGATAGAGGTACGCTCAACTATATGTGGGTGGCTAATATCGACTATCACTTGGTTTCCGAAGCGGATGCGTCGGCAGATAAAGGTAATCATGCCGTCCTGGCAGGAGAGCAGTATATCCTGACAGCCGCTAATGGCAACCGGGATTCTGTCAGCGTAGCCAACGTACAGATGAAGGAGAAGAACGGCGTTACGTTCGTAACCAATCGCGAAGGTATCGCTATCGACCTCGACTTGATAGACCGCAACGACCCGGATGCTTCGCAGAAAGCGAAAGATATTCTTGGTCTGATAACTATCTTCTTTATGATAGCATACGGTATCAGCCAGCTTGTCTCCGGGAAACTGTACGACAAGATTGGATGCCGGAAAGGTTTCTTCTGGAGCGTGCTCGTCTGGGGGGCGGCGGATGCATTAGCATCCCTTTCACGGGGAATCTTCTCGCTGACCTTCTTCCGGATGATGCTCGGATTGGGGGAAGCCGGTCCGTGGCCCGGTACGACGAAAAGCAACGCCGAATGGTTCCCGCAGAAGGAACGCGCTTTCGCACAGGGTTTGTTCGGGGCGGCAGCATCCATCGGTTCAATCCTTGCACCGATTATTATCCTGATGCTCTTCATTGCTTTCGGCTGGAAACTGACTTTTATTGTAGTCGGCGGATTAGGACTGATTTGGTTGATTCCCTGGTTGATTATCAATAAGGAAGGGCCGAAGAAGCATCCCTGGATTACAGAAGAAGAACGTACCTATATCTTGAGCGGTCAGCCCGAACAGGAGCTGAAAACCGAGGATAAAGGAAAAAGCTGGGGCGAACTGCTCCGGGTGAAAAAGAACTGGTCTGTCATTTTGGGACGGTTCTTCCTCGACCCTATCTGGTGGATGTTCGTGACATTCCTGCCGTTATATCTGGCAGATGTGTTCCACTTGAATATCAAAGAGGTGGCATTCTCCGCTTGGGTTCCGTATGTAGGTGCGGCATTGGGAAGTATTGCCGGCGGCTGGTATTCCGGTTGGCTGATAAACCGGGGACATACGGTGAACTATGCCCGTAAGGCGGCAATGCTGCTTGGTGGGATTATCATCATCCCGTCTATCTTGGCAGCTATCATGTCTACTACGGCTCCGGTCGCTATCGTTTTCATGGCATTGGTACTGGGTGGATTCCAGTTCTTTATGACGAACTTGCAGACTATCCCGAGCGACCTGCACAGTGGCAAATCTGTCGGCTCGCTGGCAGGACTGGGCGGTGCTTCGGCCGTATTGGGTACTATCCTGGCAATCCTTTTTGCCAGTTATATTACGAATTGGATATTATTATTCAGTCTGTTGGGAGCTTTGGTGCCGCTATCGCTGTGTTCTATCTTCCTGACAGTAGGAGAGATTAAACAAATAGAAAAATAAACGTATTTTAAAAACAAGACAATTATGAAATTAGAAGGAAAAGTAGCTATCGTAACAGGTGGCGCACGCGACCTTGGTCGTGCAATATCAGTGAAATTGGCAGCAGAAGGTGCAAAAGTTTGCCTGAACTATTTCGACAATGAAGCCGATGCACAGGAAACATTGGCACTGATTAAAAATGTCGGTGGCGAAGCAATCGCAGTTCAGGGTGATATGACAAAGGCTGCTGCGGTAAAGAATCTTTTTGCAGAGTGCAACAAGGCATTCGGCGACAAGGTAGATGTATTGGTGAATGTAGTAGGCGGCATTGTAGGCCGTAAGAAAATCACCGAACAGGACGAAGACTGGTATGACTTCCTGATGGATGTCAATATGCGTTCCGTATTCCTCTGTACCCGTGAAGTGGTTCCGATGATGCCGGCAGGCGGTTCTATCGTCAACTTCTCTTCATTGGCTGCCCGCGACGGCGGTGGCAATGGAGCTTCCATGTATGCAACCGCGAAAGGTGCGGTAATGACATTTACCCGTTCCATGGCGAAGGAACTCGGCCCTCAGGGAATCCGTTGCAACGCTATCTGTCCAGGCACGATTGCCACTTCTTTCCACGACCGTTTCAATACGCCGGAAAACCGCGAACGTATGAAGGCTTCCTACGCATTGCGTCGTGAAGGAACTGCCGATGAAGTTGCCGACCTGGTTTGCTTCCTCGCTTGCTCCGAGTCTTCTTACCTGACAGGTACGAACATTGATATCAACGGTGGCTGTTTCTTCTCTTAAAGAAGAAAGCTGATACCGTCATTCCGAACGTAGTGAAGAACCTGCCTCGTGGCAGATACCAGAAGCAGGTTCTCCGCTTCGCTCCGAATGACATACTTACCTACTTTAAAGAAAATATTTATGAGACGAATCTTTGCCATATGGGCTGTATGCCTCTATTGGGGGATACTGAATGCCGTCCCCTTAGGTCCGTTTAATGCGACTTTGCTTGAACAGCTAAAAAACGACTATCAGAAAGGTGAGAAAGAGGTCACCCGATACATTGAACTTCAGGAAAAGGTGGCAGAGAAATATATAAAGATGACTCCTCTATCGGTGACTGCCAAGAAAAAACTTCCCCCCAGCAAAGACCCCAGGGATTATATGACTTTATCTCCCTATTGGTGGCCTGATTCTACCAAGACCGACGGACTTCCCTATATCCGTAAAGATGGCGAACGCAATCCCGAAGTCTACGAATACCCCGAACGTGAGAATGCCAACCGTTTTGGTGATGCCGCTTACTGCCTGGGAGTACTCTATTATATCACAGGAAAAGAAGTCTACGCCAAAGCATGTGCCAACCACTTGCGGACATGGTTCACAGACCCGAAACTAGGTATGAACCCGAATATGACTTACGCCCAAACTGTGCCGGGTATGAAGAAAATGAGAGGTTCGGGTTTCATAGACTCGCGCCGTTTCAGCCGTGCGTTGGGTGTTGCCAAACTGATAGAAGATTCGAAAAGCTGGACTCCCTCGGATAAGAAAAAACTCGATGACTGGGCTACCGCTTTCTGCTACTGGATGGAGAACAGCACGCAGGGGCAAGGGGAATCGCATGCCGCCAACAATCATGGTTTGTGGTACGAAGCCATCCATGTGATGGTACTGGCCTACTTAGACCGTACCGACCGCATCCGCGAAGTGGCTGAACAAAGCATCCTTCCCAAGATGGGTACGCAGATTGCCGATGACGGCTCATTGCCCCAGGAACTGAAACGGACGCTCTCCCTGCATTATTCAACTTTCGCTTTGGAAGCCTTAATGGAAGCTAACCAGATTACTAGCCAGATAGGCATCAATCTATGGAGCACCCCTGCTTCCAACGGAAAAATGGCTTCGCAGGCGGTAGAGTATCTGTATCCCTATTACCTGAATCCCGAAAGCTGGAAATTCAAACAGATTAAGCCTTTCGACCAGTCCCGTGCCGCCATTCTTCTCTATGAAGCGGGAACGGCATTGGGTAATCAGAAGTATGTCGATACGGCAAAGCGCATCGGTTTGAAATACAGTACGTCCGATGTGGAAACAATACCTTATCTGGTTTTAAAGAAGAAATAAAATTTGAAGAAGAAATAAGATTATCTGTACCTAATATAAAGTGATAACATGAAACTGAAACTGATTTTTTGTTTTTGTATGCTGCCGCTTCTCTGCCTTGCGCAGGAATCTCAACCACAGCAGTTCTCCAACCGCTATGGCATGAAGATGACGCGGAACGACGACGGTTCTTATGCCTTGTTGTATGCAAAGAAATATGCGAAGTTTATTGATGTGAATACCATTCCCGACGTGATGGTTCCCTACACCTATCAGGCAGACCGCTTGAAAAGTAAGGATTACAAAGGAGTCACTGCCAAGGACATTGTTTACAAGAAACATAAGGATTATGAACTGACACTCACAATAGACTTTGCAGAGACAGATAAACCTGCTCCTTTTGTGGTTTACATCCACGGTGGCGGATGGGCGCGGGGCAATAACGGTTCGTCGAGGTCTTTATCCCAGTATTTGGCGAAACAGAGAGGTATAACAGGTGTTCGTGTCTCCTACACATTGGCACCTCAATCCGATGCAACGGTGAAAGTCTCTATTCAGGATATTCTGGACGCAGTGAAGTATGTACAGGAACATGCCGCAGAACTGAACATTGCCCCTGACTGTTTCGGCTTCCTGGGAACTTCTGCCGGCGCGCACTTGGCAGCAGTAGCTGCGATGACTGTCCCCGGTACAAAGGCTTTCGTAGGCTATTCGGGTATTTATGACCTGGAAAAAGCTGCCATCACTATGAAAACGAAAGACCCCCAGCGTATCGTATACTTCTGTGACCGGAATCCGAAAGTGCTTCATGAAGCCTCTCCCATAAATTTGATTCCAAAGAAGAACGTTCCTGCTTCCATGTTGGTATGTGGCACGTGTGATGTTACGGTAGAGTGTGAACAGAGCGAAATGTTCGCATCGGCTTTAAAGAAAAGAGGCGGAGTATGTGACTTGTTGAAGTATGAATACTATGACCATAACGTAAGTTCGAAGACTTCGGACAAGATGGAAGAGATCTTCTTCAAGTCGGTAGACTTCCTGACCAACTATATTAAATAAATCCAAATGAGAAAAGGAATTTTACTCTTAGTCCTTTTTGCCTTTATCGCCTGCTCCAACAGTTTGCCGGAAGTGATAGATGAGAAAGAACAGCCGAAACCGGAGCAATCAAAGCCGGAAGAATCGGTGAACGGCACGTTAATCGCTGACGGTAATAGTGCAAAAACGTATGACTTGATTAAGCGTTCGGGCTATAACCACGAAGCGCCCGACTCCTCGCGCGAACATAAGACAGAGCACTTCCAACATATTCAGCAGGTGCATGACAACCAGCTAAATAAGTACGTATTTGCTTTCTTTATTCATGCCGAGATAGATGATGACCGCGGACTGACAAACATCACCGACCGCCAGCGTAATGAGATAAAGACGGATAATAAATCTCCGAAAAGCCTTGTCGGACAAAAGGGAGAGACTATGGTGTTTCGCTGGAAATTCTGTTTGCCGGCAGGATTCCAGACGACAACCAAATTCTCCCATCTCCACCAGTTGAAGGGCATTGATAACTCATCGGGCACGGCAGACGTCGGTTCTCCACTCATTACCCTGACTGCTTATTCCAACAGCGGCAGCAAAGGCGGTCAACAACTGCGTGTACGTTATGACAAACGTGGCGGAAGCACTACTACCCTTGCCAGTACAGACCTTGCCGGCTTCCTTGGCAACTGGGTAGAAGTAGAAGAAAAAGCCTGTTTCGGTGAGAACGGTTCGTATGAAGTAACTATCACACGCATAAAAGACGGAAAAGTACTCTTAAAGTTCGGTCCTGAAAAAATGGATATGTGGCGCACGGACTGTATGGGGCTTCGTCCCAAATGGGGTATCTACCGCTATCTGGGTGAAGACCGGAGCTGGCAAGACCAGTTGCGTGACGAAGAAATCCGTTTTGCCGATTTCTCCATCAAGAAGCTTTAGAGAGGGATTTTAAAGAAAACCTTGGAAAAGGACAGACGGTTAGTTTTGTCTATTATGGTGGTCTCCTGTCCGAGATATACTTTCGGGTATGTTTTCGGGTGGGAGATTGTCGTTTTAAGAGGTGGTATATTACAATCGGTTCATTTCATAAGTTATGATTGATAAATGGAATAAATAGGATGGTTTTATTAAGTATAAGTAACTACTTAACTTACAAAACAGATATCTTTCCTTATTTTATTAAGAATGATTAATGAGAATATTTTTGAATAATAAAGGATGTACTCAGACAGATATGGTATGAAATTACCACATCTGTGGTATTTTCCCTGAACAGAATCCGCACTATCTTTGTCATATATTAAAACAAGAGAAATTTAAAACATATATATATGGAAAAGATAGCAAGAAAATTGACGGATTTGGTAGGTAACACTCCGTTATTGGAACTTAGTAACTATAATACAAGTAACGACCTGAAAGCTCGTCTGATTGTAAAGATTGAATCTTTCAATCCGGCAGGAAGCGTGAAGGACCGCATAGCATTGGCTATGATTGAGGATGCAGAAACGAAAGGAATTTTGCATTCCGGAGCAACTATCATTGAACCGACCAGCGGGAATACCGGTGTGGGATTGGCTTTTGTTTCGGCAGCTAAAGGCTATAAACTGATTCTGACGATGCCCGATACCATGAGCATCGAACGGCGTAATCTTCTGAAAGCTTTGGGTGCGGAATTAGTGTTGACCCCTGGTGCCGATGGTATGAAAGGAGCTATTGCCAAGGCTGAAGAACTGAAGGCTGTCACTCCGGGAGCTGTCATTTTGCAACAATTTGAGAATCCTGCTAACCCCGCCATGCATTTACGAACTACTGGTCTGGAAATATGGAGAGATACCGAGGGGAAAGTCGATATCTTTGTAGCCGGAGTAGGTACTGGCGGGACAGTTAGTGGTGTAGGTGAGGCTCTGAAGATGCGTGATCCGAGTATAAAGATTGTGGCGGTAGAACCTTCTGATTCTCCGGTACTATCGGGAGGTAAACCAGGGCCGCATAAGATTCAGGGAATCGGTGCAGGGTTTGTTCCTAAAACGTACAAGGCTTCTATCGTAGATGAGATTATTCAGGTGCAGAATGACGATGCCATTCGTACGAGTCGTGAATTAGCCAAACAGGAAGGTTTGTTGGTAGGCATATCTTCAGGCGCAGCCGTATATGCTGCTACGGAACTGGCGAAGCGACCGGAAAATGCCGGGAAAATGATTGTTGCATTATTACCTGATACAGGCGAACGTTATTTATCTACCATTTTGTATGCTTTTGAGGAATATCCTTTGTAATAATACCTTTTTCCTTCAGATAAAAACAACCGCCCCTTTGGACTCAAACGATTGTCTTTTTATTGTAGACATACGCTCGTTTGGATCAAGAGGAGCGGTTGTTTAAATTTGGTTGAACAGCCGTTTGAGGCTGTTCAGCCGGATAGATGATAATTTGAGTTCACCACCGAAATAACGCAGTGTCTCATGGAGTTATTGTCGGGAGTGTATACATTAACAATGTACATTTACTTATAAACACCTGCTTATAAATATTTACCTATAAATATCTACTTATAAATGCCTATTTGTAAGTAATAGTCACTACTTGATTTCCGCATTGCATACGGAAATCCCCTTGTTCCAGTACCCATTGCCCGTCGGAATTGACAAAAGCCAAGTCGCTTCCTTTGATGGATAGAGTGACAGTTTGGGTTTCGCCCGGTTGCAGTTCCACCTTTTTAAAGGCTCGTAACCGGCGGTTCTCGGGAGTAAGCGAAGCCACAAGATCACTGCTGAATAGCATGACAACTTCTTTTCCGGCATATTTACCGGTATTGGTTACGTCTATGGAAAAGTGCAAATCATCTCCTGCGGTAAACGAAGATTTGTCCGTTTGGAAGTTGCTGTATTCGAAAGTGGTGTAGCTCAATCCGTATCCGAAAGGCCATTGAACGGAGACTACCGCATTGTAGTCGTAAGCTCCTTCCATTTTGTCCATCTCTTCACTCACCCGATAATCGTAGGTAGTCAGTGCTGCTTCGTGTCGCGGATATGTGTAAGGCATCTTGGCACTGGGGTTCACGTCTCCTGCCAGAATGTTCGCTAATGCATCGCCACCATAGTTTCCGGGTAATAGAATGTCAATAACAGCATCAGCCAATGGCTCCAGGTCGTTGATAATGCGGGGACGACCCTCATTGAGTATCAGGATGATCGGTTTTCCCGTAGCGGCAAGTGCTTTTACCAGTTTGCTTTGGTTGGCAGAGATGGCAAGCTCGGAAAGATTGCCGGGTGTTTCGCAATACGAATTTTCACCGATGCAGGCGATAATAATATCCACGTTGCGGGCAGCGGCCACAGCTTTCTCAATTTCCGGTTCATTTTCTTCCATGTAAGCACCTTCGGGTTTGTAGGTTACGCCTTGTTCCAGACGGACATTACCGGCTCCGAATTTGTTGCAGATTGCTTCGTAAATGGTGTTATATTTGTCGGCAAATCTGTCGGTCAGATGTCCTTGCCACGAATAGCTCCAACCACCGTTCAAGCAACGCATAGAGTTGGCGTTCGGACCGGTTACCAGTAGCTTTTTCCCTTGAGGAAGCGGAAGAATATTATCTTTATTTTTTAGCAATACTTCCGATTCTTCAGCTGCATGAAGTGCGATAAGTGCATGCTCCTTGCTGCCGAAGAGAGGATAATCTTTCAATAAAGTGTTCGGATGAGCGAACAGCCCCAGACGGAATTTAAGTCTAAGCACCCGGCGGACGGCATCGTCAATACGGCTCATGGGTATTCTTTTCTCTTGCACTAACTCTTTTAGCAGTGTACAATAATTGAGATCATACGGTTCCATAGCCATGTCTATACCTGCATTGATTGCCATTTCGATGGCTTCTTTCTTGTTTGCCGCCACATGTTCGCGGGTATAAAGATTGTTGATGTCCGCCCAGTCGGTGATTAACATTCCGTCCCATCCCAAGTCTTCTTTCAGCCATTGTGTAAGGAGTTCGCGGTCGGCGTGCACAGGCTTTCCGTTGATGGAACCACTGTTGACCATTATAGTCAGCGCACCTGCTTCCACACAAGCCTTGAACGGTGCAAAGTGTTTCTCACGCAGTTCGGAAACCGATATATAAGCCGGTGTACGGTCTTTGCCGGTGCGTGGCATGCAGTATCCCATGTAATGTTTCACGGAGGTGGCGATTCGGTCGGCGGGAATATGGTTTGGATCATCTCCTTGGAAGCCTCGGACAGCAGTGCTGCCCATAATGGCATTGACTAAACAGTCTTCTCCATAATTTTCCCATACACGCGGCCAACGGGGATCACGTGCCATATCGACGGTGGGAGAGTATGTCCAGGGACAATTGCCAGCCCTTGTTTCATAAGCCGTTACACGTGCCGCTTCGTAGGTCAAATCCGGATTGAAGGCAGCACCCATATTGATATTTTGAGGAAAGAGCGTGCCGCCCAATGTATAGGTAGTACCATGATTCTGATCCAGACCGTAGATACATGGAATACCAATCTCCTTCATCGACAGTTCTTGTATTCGATCGATAATCTCGTTCCACTTTTCAGGGCTTTGTGCTACCGGGCCGGGAGCATTGAGAAACGAACCTACCTTGTATTCAGCAATCGCTTTGTGGAGTTTTGCCTCGTCCAATTGGAATTCTCCATTTATCGTCTCTCCTAATACATCAATAGCAAGCTCGGTCATCTGCCCAATCTTGGCATCGAGGTCCATCTCTGATAGAAGCTTTTCCACTTGTTGTTCTATTTTAGCGTCTTCAGGAATGGCAGTGGGAACTGCCTGTTTGGAACAGGCAGTCATTGCGACAGATGCGGTCATTAATATAATATTTCTGAGTTTCATTATGATTTGTTTTTAAGTAGTATTATTTATTCAATCTGGTATTCATTACTTTATGGTTACCAGGTCTACATAATAGCCATGTCCTACACATAAGAATCCGGCTTCATCTTGAATCTTATTCAAGATGTCTTGTGTCAGTATTAGTGTGTATTCACCGTTTTCCGTAAATTCTATCTTATCTGTCAGGTCAGTCCACCAGCCTGTGGCAAGTTTCATCTGATGATATTCGGCGGTTGGTTCTATGGAGTAGACTACTTTCAATATCGACCCGGCTGTGATACCGGCAAACACATCCATTGGAATCAAACCAAAAGTTTTGTTGGGATCACCGTCCGGCTTATCCCACGAAACGTAATGGTGTCCTGACCAAAGCGTTATTTCGGTAGATACGGTCACAGTCTGTTCGGTAGTTGTAGCATTGTCGTTCAAGAACTGCACAGCCTCTCCGCTACGGGTTTTGCCTGTCAGCGTATAGCTTCCATCAGACAAATCCGGACAAGTCAGCGTAATCTCTGTAGAGGATTGGTTGCTGAATTGAGATACCGTCTGCCCGCCGATGGTTAGAGAAGCGATGTTTTCGAGATTGATGCCGGAAATGGTCCAATCCACGTTGGCAGTAGCCCGGTTAGCTCCCGCAATGATAAGGGAAGCATTGGTTACTTTCACCATGTCGGCTCCATATTCATTGCCGTCAGCATCTTGCAAAACGATGCGGTAATTGCCTTCGTTTACGCCTGTCGGGACGGTGTATTCCAGATAGTCCCCGTCTGCCGATTCAACATAAGTGGGAGCGGTAATCGTGCTTCCTCCCAAGAGGATGGCCGTTACCTTCTGTAGATTACTGCCATATAAACGGGCAGTCTTGCCGGGAGATACCATTCTCTCAAAGGCTACTTCTTTAGATTGAGGGTCATCAGCCAATGGGTTGACCACCACTAATCCTTCACGGGAAGTCTTCTTCCCTTTCACAGTTTCCACTTCTATTTTCAAATTATACGTACCGGCTTTCAGACTACGGTTGATTGCCTTGTCGGAGTCGGTACCCGATTCTACTTCCTGCCCGTCAATGAACCAGGTTACTGTGGTGTAATCTTTCGGAGTCACGGTCAGCGCGATGGATAAGTTCGCATCCCGGCTGATGTTGGCGAATGTAGCCAATTGGCCGTTCGTCCTGTCGGGGAACACTGGGGCAAGGATATGCGGATCATCATTTTCTGTCACCGTAGCGAACGGTTCTTCCTCGGTGCATGCAGTAAATGTGGAGCCTACAGCGAGTAGGGCAAATAGTGCAATATATATCTTTTTCATAATGGATGATTGTTTAATAGTTAGTTTTCAGTATCCCACCACAGAAGGCAGTGCCAATTATCTGTTCCTCCCATGCGTTCGATGGCTTCATGGTAGTTTTCCTTATTATAGGAAGATTCCAATACAGGGTAACAGAGACGTACCGGAATTTCCGTTCCACCGGTGAGGTATTGTCCGAACCCATATTCTGCCGGTGATTTCAACTTCGGATAACCGGAACGACGCACGTTTGCCCAACATTCGGCAGGATTGGTAAAGTGAAGAATCCAAGCCTGTGTATTGATGGCTTCGAGTTTCTGATTGTCCGTATGTCCGAATGCCCCTTTATCTTGAATGAATGCATCGAACTCTGCATCAGTAGTAGCCGTGCAACCGTAGTTGTCTGTCAGGAAATCCATAGCCGCACGCACTCCTTGCTTATAAAGAGCCTCTGCCGAAACACTGCCGACGTTCCAACCTTTCACGGTAGCTTCCGCCATCAGGAACTTCACTTCTGCAGAGGTCATCACCACGCCCGGATTGTCGCTTTTTAGGAAATTATTGGCAAGTTTGGGTTCCACTTCACGAGCCATAGTGACCGTAACGGAAGGATTGTTAACGGCTAATTCCTTACAAATATCGCTGTCGTATCCTGTTGGCCATGGTTCCCACGAGTAGGCACCCGGGTCGCGCGGACTGAAAGCAATCCCTTTTTCAATCATCTCCTGGGTGATGTCGACACGATTGTCGGGACTGGTGGCACTCATCAAGCCGTCATAATAACAACGGGAAATTTTGAATGTACGGGGATCACCGGAATTGTATAACTGATTAAAGAAAGTGGAACAGAGGTAACTTGGATTATTGGCGGGGTCGTTGCCGAACAATAACTGCGACAATGAATTTCCGCGATAATCAGAGTACGCTTCTTGTCCGAAACTAAATGCGATTGTCATGTATTTGATGAGCGCATCGCTTGAGGCGTCCGTTATTACACCCCCATTGGCAGCCAAAGCATTTTCAAATTCCGTTTGCGCCTTTGTAGGATTGACATTGGAGATTCGCATGGCAAAACGAAGGCGAAGCGAGTTTGCCAGTTGTTGCCATTTAGTTACGTCACCGGCATAGATGAGGTCACCTGTCACTTTATCTTTGGTCGGATCGATTTTGTTGACGGCATCTTCCAGCTCCAGAAAGAAAGCGTTGTAAATATCTTCCTGTTTGTCATACTTCGGATTGAACTTTCCTTCGAGGAATCCCAGGCCGGCTTCACTGAAAGGAGCGTCTCCGTAAGTGTCGGTGATGATAGACATAAGATAAACCCGATAAATGCGGAGCACAGAGTTGATGTTCACTTTCTCTGCATCTTCGGCTGTGCGATATTGAGCATCGATGATATTCTTCAGGGATTGAGTGTAGAACGATGTCCAGATACGGCTCATTTCATTATTGTCTAGCGTATGGCGACCGCCGTAGTTGGTGGTGTTCCAGCATCCCATCAGTTGTTGGGTGAATGCATAATGGTAGTTACGGTAGATTTCCATCATACTAAGGTCTCCGTACGTTTGCAGTTGGGCAGTGGTGAGCTGCGCATTCGGGTCGATGGTAGCGGCCTTGGAAGGGTCGGTATTCATGTTTTCCATGTATTCATCGCTGCAAGAAGCGAAAAACAGGGCACATGCCATCGTGATGATTGTGATGTATTTAGATTGTCTCATGGTATATCTTTTTAGAATTTCACATTTACATTAAAACCATAGCTTCTGCGTGAAGGCAACGAACCGTATTCAAGTCCCATACCGGTGGTATTGTTGTAGTTGGAATCCGGGTCGATATTCGGGATATTCTTCCATACGATGAACGGATTGCGGGCAACGAACGAAACGGTCAGTCCGCTTACTACATTCTTCAGCCAGGATTTGGGCACATTGTAACTCAACGTCAGCTCACGGCATTTCACGTATGAGTTGTCGTAAATAAACATAGAAGGCGCATTACGGCAAACGCTCATCCAGTAGTCTTCCGGATTGATGTAGATGTCGTTGGGGCGATACGTTCCGTCACCGTTGTCGATGACACCCGGAGCCACGAATCCGCCTGTCGGCTTCCAGTTGTCGGCTCCTTTTGCAATGCCGGCTGCCAATCTTTCTTCTTCCGAGCGATACCAGGCGTCGCGGCCTGCCAATGTTTCCGGACTTTTACCCGATTCGTAAGCAGCACGGGCAGACATGGAATAGAGGTCGGCGCCTACTTTCACATCGAATACCGCTATCAGCGAAAGATTTTTGTAGGTAAAGTTGGTGAGTAATCCACCTGTCCAGTCCCAAGAGGCATTACCCAATACGTGGTTGCTCTTGTCATATTGCGGCAGACCGGTTTGCGGGTCAATCAGAATATCTCCCTTTTCGTTTCGTTGGAAGTCCGGGCCTACAATAGAACCAAAGTTCTCGCCTACCTTAGCGGCTACCTGAACGTCGAGCCAAGACGCCTTTTCCAGTTCAAACATATCTGATTCGCCATCCAGTTCTTTTACTTTGTTGCTGTTTTTGGAGAAGTTCAGATTAATGTCCCAGGAAAAATCGCGTGTTTGAATCGGTCGTGTGCTAAGGGCAATCTCAATACCTTTGTTTTCTATCTTGCCGGCATTAATCAAGCGATAGTTATAACCGGTTGTCCAGGAACTTGCCATTCCCATAATCTGGTTTTTACTGATTTGAGAATAGTAGGTGAAATCCAGTCCGATACGGTTCTTCAGGAATTTCAATTCCAATCCCATTTCCACGGAGTTTGTTTTGGTTGGTTTCAAGTCTTTGTTGGGGATGGTTCCGTTATCGATATATCCGATGGTATATCCGGGATAAGCATATTTGGATTTCGTATAGACGAGTCCCAATTGGTAAGGATCGGTATCGCTACCTACTTGCGCCCATGACATACGCACCTTTCCGTAAGGCAGGAGGTCGCCCAGTTTTGTCAGCTCGGAGAATACAAAGCTACCGGAGAAAGAAGGATACACATACATGTTGTTGCCAGTAGGTAGGGTAGACGATTGGTCGCCACGCAACGTAGCATCGAGGTAAAGCATGTGTTTCCATCCCACGTTCACTGCTCCGTAAACCGAATTAATCTGCTTGCGGTAACTGCCGGGCACTACACTGATCTCGTTGAAGCTCGTCAATGAAGGGACATCGCGTATCTTCATGTCTTGGGCGGTGGTAACGGTGGTCTGGTTGTTCACCTTATATACATTACCGCCTAACGTAGCGTTGAAATCGAAATCACCCCAATGGTTGTTGTAGAGAGCCAACACTTCAAAGTTGTACATGCGGTTGCGGAAAGCGCTGTTTTGAAGTCTTCCGGCTTCGAATCCGGGAGTGGTAGGTGCTTTATAATCATCGAACGTGAACCAGTTGAGTTCGGCGCCCAATGTTGCTTGAAGTTTCAGATGTGGGTCGATGTTCCATACGGCCTTGCCGTTCATGCGGAACAAGTCTTTCTTGGATTTATTGAAGTTCTTATAGATATCCCAGTACGGATTTACGTTGTAGGGGTCCATGCCGTTCCAGTTGGAATATTCGCCGTCGGCAGTCTGATAGGTTTGCAACCATTCCTGATCGTAGGTGGTGGCAAGGGTCATCAGGTTTTTACCGATATTGGACTTGCTGTCGCCCAGTGCCGGACGGTTCTTCACGTCTTCCCGTGTATAGTTGACGCTGAAATCCAGGTCTACCTTTCCTGCAGACGTATTGGCGCGCAGGTTGAAAATGTCACGGCTCATGTGCGTTTGGGGAACAATGTCTTTATTGCGCATATCCGTATAGGTAAAGCGAATTCCGGTTTTTCCGCTGTTCACACCTATGATGGCGGAGTTGGTGGCGGTGATACCTGTGCGGAAGAAGTTGGACGTATTGTCGGGGACAATGAGGAAAGGGCGTTCTACGCCGTCGAAATACTTCAGCATGTTTGAACCGTCCGCTTTGGGGCCCCAACTTTTGTTTGTGTTGGATATGGCATCATAGCTATAAGTACCGTTGCTTCCCATACCGTATATCTGTTGCACTTCGTCCCATTTGGCAAGTTGGGTATCGAAAGTCAGCGTTCCGTTATATTCCACGCTGACTTTATCCTTGTTGGCTCGCTTGGTTGTAATCAAGATAACACCGTGGCTGGCACGGCTACCATAAAGTGCGGACGCTGCAGGACCTTTCAATACCGACATGTTTTCCACGTCATCGGCATTGATGCTCGAAATACCGTCGCCCAAGTCGAAGCCTCCGTTTGTGCCGGCACTGCCGAAATTGGTATTGTCCAAAGGTACACCGTCCACTACATAAAGAGGCTGGTTGTTGCCGGTCATTTCGGTACTGCCTCGCAGAATAACGCGCGTAGAACCGGAAGGACCACCGGCGGTCTGGCTGACTACTAAGCCCGGCACACGTCCTGCCATGGAGTTGATGAGATTCGTCTCTTTCGCTTTGGTCAAGGCTTCACCTTTCACTTCATCAATGCCGTAGCCCAACGCTTTGCGCTCTCTCTTGATGCCAAGGGCGGTGACTACCACTTCATCCAATGCTTTGGCGTCCTCTTTCAAGGTGATGTTCAAAGGACCTCTTCCCGCTTTTACTTCTTCGGATTTATAACCCACGTAGCTGACAACGAGCGTAGCTCCCGCTTTTACATTCAAATTGAAATTTCCATCCAGATCGGTAATCGTTCCGTTGGCAGTTCCTTTCTCCACTACGGAAGCCCCAATGATGGGACCTGTGGCATCGCTCACTTTTCCGGTTACCTTGTTGCTTTGTTGTTGAATAGCTTGGGAACTTGGTTCCGTTGCTGCATACACTTGCTGGAAACTTCCCGCCATCCAAAGGGCGAGTGTTCCGCAAAACAGTAGATACTTACATTTTTCCATATTCATAGCATGTATATTTAAGATTCCTATAATATTTTCACCCAGTCGATGTACATCTTCACTTTCTGACCGTCTTTCAGGCCCATCAGTTTATTAATGTCGGTAATTCCTGTAAACGCACCTCCCACGGCGAGGTTGAACAGGATGTAGAAGTTGTCATGAAAGTATGTGTTCGAGCTAATGTCGAACGTATGAAACTTGACGTTGTCGATGGATATTGTCAGGTTGTTTTCATCCCAATCCAGAGAGTAGGTGTGATAATTGCCGTCTTGCAGGCTGTTGGCAACATTGGCTTTGTAGTATTGCTGTTCGTGAGCCGCTGCGCTGGGGCCATAGTGAATGGCGGTGTTCACTTGTTTTTCCGAATCGCCCGCAGCCATTCCGCTCTGTTCTCCCATTTCCATAATGTCGATCTCCCCGCATGCCGGCCATTCTTTGTCGTTGTCTCCCATCATCCAGAAAGCAGGCCACAGTCCGCCGTTAGTCTTGGGAAGCTTGATACTTGCTTCTATCTTGCGATATTTGAAACTCTTTTTCCCTTTTGAATTGATCCTGCCGGAGTAGATTTTATTCCCTTTGCGTTCGGCGGTAAGAATCAGAACCGATTTATCCCCGTCTTTTCCTATCGATACATGGGCGGCATCGTATGCCTGTAGTTCTTGATTGGTCCAACCGGGTTCATGAGTCTCTTTCGTCCATACTTTTTCGTCGAAAAAGTTGAAATCGTCTTTAAAAAGAATGTTTTGTGGAATTTCCTCCGGTTCCGTTTCAACAGCATCCGACGAGCAGGACTGTTGCGCGAAGCAGACGGATAAAAATAGGAATAGTGCTACTTTTTTCATCGTTTTAGCATTTTAAAGGTTAAACATAATATGTGCTTTATGCTTGTAAAGCTTGGTGCAAAGATGCTAATATCAGGCTGAAACGATGGTCAGATTGCTGACATATTAGGTTTGATTGCTGACAAATCTGCTGATTTTTATCGAACTGACGTTATCTTACCCATTCTTTTTCGAAGATTGTTGCTATACAAGAATGAGGTAAACTCATACAATTATAATTCAAAAAAACTTCCGTACACATTCTCAAGTATACTTATCCCTATGAGAAAAAATACTCATAGGTATGAGAAAAAATACTCATTACAATGAGAACTTTTTCTCATTACAGTGAGAATATACCCTTGTTAGAATAGGCTGAAACAGTGCATTACTGTACCGGAAACGAGTTAATTTTAATTCAAAACCGAACATGAATGGTTGTCTACTTCCCACTATATTTACTCGGCTGCATCCCGAATTGTTTCTTGAACAATGAACTGAAATACTTCGTGTTGACAAATCCGGTTTCGGCGGCGACATCGGTTACGCTTTTACCTTCTTTCAGCAGTTCGGCAGCTTTTTGTAGCCGGATGATACGAATAAACTCTTGCGGCCCTTTTCCCGTCAGTGATTTAAGGCGACTGTAGAATAGTGTTCGGCTCATTGCCATTTCATGGCATAAGAGATTGATGTTGAAATCGGGTTCATCCAAATGTTCAAGAACAAACCGGGTAGCTTGCATGATAAACCGGCGGTCGCCCTCGGCCATTGTTTCGCTTGCTGTCGTTACGTTTTTGTTGTCGATACTTTCATTGTTTTCATTGCTTTCATTGTCGTCACGTTTGCCGCCCGCCTCTACTTGAGCGATGGCTTGCCGCATGAAAAACTGCCGTTGCCTGTTTCGATTGTCAATCAATCCTTGTACTTTCAATTTCAGTATCTCTGTACTAAATGGTTTGGGGATATAATCATCCGCGCCTTTCTTCAATCCTTCCACTATTGCTTCGTGGTTAGCCTTTGCCGTCAGCAGAACGACGGGAATACCTGATGTGTCAGGATTTTCCTTTACCATTCTGCAAAGCTCGTCACCCCGTATGCCGGGCATCATGACGTCGGAGAGGATGATATCCGGATATTCATTGGCGAGACAGGCGATAGCTTCGTGTCCGTCGGCAACATCAATCACCCGATAGAGGTGTTCAAAGGTCTGGCGGAGGTAGTGACGGAGAGTTTCGTGGTCTTCTACAATGAGCAATGTATTCCGGTCGTCCGGATCTTTCATTTTATCCGTTTCGGGGCTGTTATTATCCGATGTGCCGGCAAGGTGTTCGAGGGATGATTCGTGCGACACGGGTTCGGTTACGGTGGTGGTTCGCGGCAATGTTACGATGAAAGTAGTTCCCTTGCCCTCCTCGGAACAGAAAGTGATTTTTCCATGCAGCATCTTTACAATGCGTTGCACCTGCAACAGTCCGAATCCGGTTCCTTCTTCCTGTGACTGCCGGGCATTTTCGGCTCTGTAAATATCGGAGAAGATATGCTTTTTCGCTTTCTTCGGTATGCCTATTCCGTTATCTTTCAACGAAAGGATGGCTTTGCGTTTCGTGGCTTTCAAATCCAGACTGATTTCTCCCTGGGGCATGGTGTATTTGCAGGCATTGGAAAGAAGATTGTCGAGTAACATCTCTATCAGGTGTTTGTCGGCCGAAACGAAAACGGATTCGTCGGGTTGGGTCAGATTCAGTGTCAACTGCTTCTTCTCGCAAAAAGACCGGAAGACGGAGACTTCTTTCAGCAAAACTTCATTCAGACAAAGCGGAACCGATGAAGAGGATGGTTTGTGGGCGTCTACCTTTTCAAATTCGAGCAATTGTGTGATGAGCGAATGGAGTTTCTGGGTACTTTCATGGGCCAGATTCAGGTAATAACGGGCTTTGTCTGAGAGATCCTGTTCCCGGTTCAAATCCTCCAGCGGCGCCATGATAAGCGTTACCGGCGTGCGAATGTCGTGCGCCGTGTCGATGAAGAAACGTATTTTGTCTTCGTCGTATTTCTTTTGGAGCTGGTTGCTCTTATAGCGCAGGATGAAATAGAAAACGAAGCCTATTATAAATAGGTAAATAGTCCAAGCCCACCACGAGTTCCACCATGGCTGGCTCACTTTCACTTCTAAGGTGCTTTCGGAGATAGTCTTTCCGTCGCTGCGCCGCAGGCTGCGCACCTTAAAAAGATAAGTGCCCGGCGATACCTTGGTGTAGGATGCCTTCCCCTCGGCAGATGGTTTGCTCCAGTCATTGTCATACCCTTCTAAAATATGCTGATAGACAATATCGCGCTGGAAACGATAGTTGATAGATTCAAAAGAAACGGTAAACGAGTTGTATTTATAGCCGAGCCGTACCGCACGGTCGGCAAGCATATCATGGATGGCAGGTTTCAACGATTCTTCTTCCTGGACGTTTTGATAATCAACCGTCAGCCCTGTGAAACGCAGGAGCGTCCAGTAGTCTACGGTTGAAATGTCGAGTGGCATGATAAAGACAGCGCCATCCGTGCTGCCATACACGAACTCGCCGTTCATCAACCGGGCAAATGAGGATTTGTTATATTCCTTGTCTATATTGCCCGCATAGTTGAGGTTCGACACGCGCAGGCTGTCTATCAAGGCAATTCCTTTTCCGGTGCTGACCCACAAGCGTTTCTTGTCGTCTCGCTGCAAACTATATATATCGTTGGACGGCAATCCCTCTTGAACAGTGAAAGTCTTTACCGTCCGGTTTTTCATATCATATAGATTCAATCCTCCCCCTTCGGTTCCCAGCCACACGGTTCCGTCGTCATTGAACAGCATAGAGATGATATAAGCACTGACATTCTGATTGTGAAATTCCTGGGAATTGGCATAGTGCTGTATATTCCCTGTATGTTTGTCCACCAGGAAAAAACCGTTGACCGTAGCCACCGCTACCCGGTTTCGGTCGATAGGTTCAATGGACTGTACCCAATTCACGTCGAAAGACCGTCTGCTGCCTTTTTCTTTTTCAAACATGATCAGGCATCCGTCCAGACCTCCTATCCATAAGTCTCCCTCCATGTCTTGTCTGACGGAGAAAATATAATTGGTGGTCAATTGCCCTTGTTGCTTGGTGAGATGGCGTAACACGCGTCCGTTGTTATCCAGTAGATACACTCCGTCTCCGTACGTTCCTACCCATACGTTCCCATTTCCGGATGTGCAAAGAGAAATGGTTACGATTTCTTTCAGCACGTGTTTCCAAGTGCCTGACAGGGTGTTTCGGATGCTGATTCCATCATCAGTAGCGAACCATTGGTTGCCATCCGGATTTTCTTCGATATCATTCACGTTGTTGCTGATGAGAGAATGGGTATTTCCCTTTTCGTGTGCTAATATCGAAATGGGATGTTTCAGCAGGATAGCCACGGATACACCTCCCGTATAACTACCTATCCAGATGTTGCCCTGGTCGTCTCTGGTTACGGCATATACGCCGTTTCCGCGCAGGTAAGTATCTGTGTCATCTTTGGTATTCATCAGTAAACGGGCTTTCTTGGTGTCCTTGTCTATCGCATACACACCGCCACCGTCCACGCCTATGAGTATGGTATGTACATCATAGTCTGTAATTGCCCGTATCGGATGAAGGAACGTGCTCCCTTGTCCCTCCAGCGCAAGCACTTTGGAAGTGTCGAGGTTCATCACAGACAAACCGCTGCCAAATGTGCCTATCCAGAGTTCTTTTTTCGGTTTGTCGCAGAACAATGTTTGTACATTCCACCCCTCCAGCAGCTGGCGTTTCTTACCCGGCAGGGCGTGTGACAGTTGCCAGACTCCGTTAGAAGTGCCCACAAAAAGCGACTCGCCGGCAAATGCGATGTCGTTGACATATTGTCCTTTCAGCACGGCAACTATACGATGGTCCGCTTCTTGCTTGTATAGTCCTTTATCCGCCCCCATCCACCAGGTTCCGTCACTATCCAAACAGAGTTTGTTCAAGATGACTTCTTCCTGAATCAATTGTCCCAGGTGGAGGACTTGTTCAAAATGATCCAGGATGGTGGAATATCGGTAGATTCGTCCGGTGTGGTCGTAGGCAAACAGTCCTTGTTGTGCGTCGTACAATAAGTAAAGTCTGCGTCCGGCAAGATCGCCATAATAGAAACTGCCCGGCAAATCATAGTTCTTTACCGTATGACCGTTGTATCTGTCTATTCCGGTTTTTGTAGCAATCCACATAGCACCGTCTCCATCCTCGACAATCGAAAAAACACGTTGACTACTAAGGCCTTCTGCATAGCCTACATGCCTGACATCGAACATCCGGTTGGTCAGTTCGGCTTTGACAGCCATGCTTATCATTAGTAGTAAGGTGATAACAAGATTAAAACGAACCATATTCTTTTAATTGTTGACATTACAAAGATAAAGTTTCTTTAGAAAATCCCAACAGAATAGGGGTGTGAAATTAGAAGGAATATTCAGTAAATCTTCCTATGTAAAGTCAATTAGAAAATCAACAAGATTAATATTTCCGGGAATGGCAAGTTTCTTTCTTATTCGATAGCGGGCTGTTTCTACCCCACGAATAGTAAGATTGGTGAACTGCGCAATATCTTTGGTCGATAGATTTAGCCGTAACAGTGCACAAAATCTCAACTCACTGGCTGTGAGACTGGGAACTTAAAAAAGTATCTTTTTAAAGATTTATATCCGATTTTTTATAAGGAATGATTGAAAAAATAGAGAGATAAAGTTTGTCGCTATTGGGCAAAATTGTATATTTGTCAGGTAACTATTATTTGATTATGATGTTATCTTCTTATAGTTTTTAATTAGTCTTGAAAACGTATAAGGATAAAGCTAATAATGAAGTTCATGTATTGAATATGTTAATTCTCGTAAGTGTTGATGATAGAGATATAATTGTGAAAAATGATTGGTGTTACATATTTAATATATTGAGATATAATGTATTTCTATAGAGTAAAACCTTTTAAATTTTATTATTATGAAACATGTATCTATTTTCTTCGTTATTTTATCTGTTTTTATTAATTATTCATGTACAGATGAAAGTCAAAACAATTTGTTGGATTTAGAAGTTAATGCATCGGCAATTACTAGATCATTGGCCCCTCCAAACTTTGAACAAGATTGGGAAAATCAAACATCGATTCAACTGACTGATAATAAGGTTGTTGATTTGCCTTGGGTTGAATATGCTCCTACAAGTATAATTTATGATATAAGGATGGACATAAAAAAAGAAGATGGATGGGTGTTCTTGAGTACTCCAAACAAAGATATTGGCAGTGATTATTTGATTTTTTATAATAAATATACCGGGATTTTAAAGGTGTTTTATTATAATCAGAATTCTTTCTTAAGTAATAATGCTGTTTGGGAATTTTTTGATGAAAGATTTTATGGCTATTTTAATCAGGGAACTACATTCACAGCGCCATTGGATCGGGCTTCTATTCAGCGTGTAGGTGTCAATTGTTTGAGCAATAACACCACCCTGGGCATTGACAGAGGTTGGAATTGTTTTCAGATACCGCTAACTTATACAGGAAAAACAGACGGGGGGATCAATGTTTATTCAAAAGTGTTAAATATCTCAGAACTAACTATTACAGGAAATTACAAAGACACAACAACAGGTACTATTATCGAAGATCATTATTCCTCATCTCCAAATCTTTTGCAAAAAGGTGCAAATACCATTGTAAAGGCGGGAGGAGATGCAGCTGAAAAATGGGTGAAAGGAGAGGCTGAAAAGGCTATCAATAATTCTTCATCTGGAATTTTAAAAAATGTAGGAAATGTAGTTGCTGGTGGACTGGCTGGATTAGCAAAGGGAGGAGTTTCAGGATTGATAGCTGGAGGATTGAACGCTCTCTTTGGATCATTTCTTGGTTCGAAGAAGGTTAATGAGCCCACTATACAAACGGTTGAATTATCTACCAATGGAACTATTGATTTAAAAGGACAGATGATTGGTAATAGCTCGATTCCGGTATTGCCTTTGACTGCTATAAAATATGATGAAGGATTTGGGGCCTGGAATTTAACATCTGCACCAATATTAAATATAACAGGAACTTATCATGAAATAACGGCTCGACCAGATATTGCTTCTGCATATAATTGCAAATATTCTGGGAAATATTATAGTTTATCGTTTCATCCAACATTTAATGTAGTTATTAATCCAGCCATAGCAGATGAAGTAACTTATAAAGTTAGTTCTAATGTTGTCGAATTTGAAGGAAGTGAATGGGATACTCAATTTAAGGATTATTATAATAGAACCCCTAATCCTTCTTATACAGGAGTTTATGTTTATATACCAAGTAAAAGGTCTGGATACGATTTTACTCCAACGGTTATTCAGGATGAGAAGAAAGGCACAAAGGTTAAGTTTGCATCTTATTACGAATATCCGATTGTTATAGGTGATCCTGATACTTATATTAATGGTTATTCTACATATGCAGGGACTTTCAAGTTATATTCTAATACTATATTCTCATATATGTCATCTTATAATCGTACTGAAGTCGATGCTTTTCCCCGCTCAATGTGCAATATGTGTTTAAATGGTAAACCTGTATTGTATGTAGCGAATCTTGGGGTTAATGTTACTGTTACTATGACTGTGAAGAGTACAGGGCAGGAAATAATATCTAGTAGAACATATATACCGGAGTATAATATAAAATTTAAATAAGAATTTTCTCTGAATATTGTATGTGATTCATTTCATTTGCAAATACTTTCTATAGGTATGTATAGAAGATTTGTGTTTTTTATTTGTTCTTGTTTTTTAGAGAAAGTGTAAAAAGCTTGTTGCATTATTAGTTTACTGTAGGGGCAACGTTAGTTGCCACTACAGTAATATATAAATAGTCTAACGTTCTGGAATACCAAACGCTTTTATTGCAGCATTGTTAGATCTGATAGCCAATTAATCCAGTCAAAAGTAGAAGTCGTTTTCTTCCTGTGGCAGTAAAATCATCTATAGTTGATATACAAAACAGATATAGCAATTTTATTAAGCATAACTTATAAAGATGCCGGTTTTATTTGTTTTATTAAGTATAACTTATAGCTCTATCCTAATTGGCGAAAGAGAAATAAAAGCAATGTGACTGTCTTGGATTTATTTATTGCACTTCGAAACTCCCCTTCAACCGTATATCCTGTGAAGAAGCTCCCACCATCACCGAGAAACTTCCCGGCTCTACCGTGAACCGATTATTCTTGTCCCATAATCCCAAGTCTTGAGGAGTAAGGGTAAAGTTGACAGTTTGTTCTTCTCCCGGTTGCAAGTGAATACGTTCAAAACCACGCAAAACTTTATCGTAGGTGGTAACGCTGCTGAAATCATCCCGGATATAAAGCTGGACTACTTCATCCCCTGCTTTCTTTCCTGTATTCTTTACAGTACATGAAAGAGTGATATTTTCCTGCGGACCGATCACCGGTTTAGATATTTTCAAGTCTGAATATCCGAAGGTCGTATAGCTTAAACCATATCCGAAAGGATAGAGCACACCGTCTACACGGACTTTTCCTTTGGAGTCAGAGCCCGGCTTGAATGGGAATGCAAAAGGAATCTGTCCCACTGATTTCGGGAAAGTGACAGCCAGACGTCCTCCCGGATTATAGTCTCCGAAAAGAACTTTAGCGATGGCATCCCCCATAAATTCTCCGGGGAACCAGGCATGGATAATGGCAGGAACGTATTTGTTTGCCCAGTTGATGGTTGCTGCTCTTCCGTCCACCATCACTAGAACGACGGGTTTACCTGTTGCATAAACCGCTTCCAATAATTGTTGCTGACGTCCGCAGAGGTCAAGATTGGTACGTGAGAACTCTTCCCGAACCGTTTTCTCATTTCCACCCAGTACAAGAATAGCGACATCCGAAGCTTTTGCTAATTCTACCGCTTCATGAATCATCGCCTGCTCTTGTGTATCTAATGGAACATTGTACAGTTCGCTCTCCGGGAAATACTTATCAATAATATCACAGCCTTTAACATAGCGAACTTCCGAGTTAGGCAGATATTCTTTGATTCCCTGATATACAGTCTTAATAGACGCATTGGCGGGACCATATCTGCAAGTCAACTCCTTCACTTCTTCCCCATTCGGACCAATCACAGCTATTTTGCTGAAGTTCTTGGATAACGGAAGCATCTGATTCTCATTCTTCAAAAGAACGATGGACTCTAAAGCGGCTTTCATAGATACTGCTTTATGAGCGTCGTTGTGTACCACTGCCTCCGGACGACGGTCATCACCGGGATACGGATTATCAAAAAGTCCCATCATAAACTTGACACGGAGAATTTCACCGACACGTTGATCGAGCGTGTGCAAAGAAACTTTGCCTTCGTTGATAGCACGGCGCAACGGGAGAATAAAATCTTGTGGCGGAGTAAAGTTAGTACGGATATTCAATCCTGCATTGACTACTTGTGCTGCCATCTCTTCTTCAGTCGGAGTGATACGATGTTTGGTATGCAGAAACTCTACCGCCTCACTATCCGATACTACATATCCCTTGAATCCCCATTGCTGACGCAGAATCTCCGTGAGGAAATGATAACTTCCGGAAACAGGCTCCCCGTCATAATCATTATACGAACTCATCACCCCTAGAGCACCCGCTTCCTGAATACCTTTGCGGAAAGGTTCCAGATAAAGAGTCTTCATCTCACGCGGGGCCACGTGCGGATCAGTACGCGTACCTCCGTCACGTCCACCGACCGGAATACTGTAAACGGCAAAATGTTTCGGAGTAGCAACGATACCTTCATTTTGCAGACCGAGAATCATCTGTTTTCCCAATTCGCCCACCAGATAAGGATCTTCCCCATAACTTTCCACCACACGTCCCCAGCGAGGATCTTGTGCTATATCCAGAATAGGAGAATAAATATTGGTATATCCCAATGCTTTTGCCTCATCTGCAGTGACTTTCGCAATTTCCCGGATCAGTTTTTTGTTCCACGTGGCACCTTGCCCGCATTGAGCGGGAAACATGGTAGCCCGGTCGTGACATAATCCGCGTATTCCTTCATTGGTAAAGTCCACCGGAATACCCAGTCGTGTCTGTTCCATAAACCAGCGTTGAATGGTGTGTCGGTTCTTTACGCTGTTGGCATACGGATAGGAGATTTCAGAACCGAATTTACCCAGTCCGTTCGCCTGCTCATCAATATTTCCGATACCGTCCTTCCAAATTTCCGCTGACCATCCGGCAGTAGGCCATGCATCTTTCAATACCCGTCCCGAACCGTAGAGAGTAGCCATCTGACAGGTTTTCTCTTCCAGTGTCATTTGCGAAAGCAAATCCGCGATGCGGGCTTCGATAGGAGCGGAGGGATCTTCGTATACATCCTTTATACCCTTTTTATTGAAGTCGATCCAGGTCTTTTTGTATATGTCCTTTGAGTTGTTGCCGGATTTGTTATCAGTAGGTTTGTTGTTTGCCGAGATACTTCCGGAGTAGATACTTCCGGCAGATACTAACAGGGCGAGACATAGCAGTTTCTTCATAATCTATTTTTTTGCAAGAGTACTTATCTATTTTATTTATGTTGCAAGTATACAAAAAGATTTTGATATGAGAGGATAGAATAGTCTTTATAATCACCTTTACCCTCACACCTGTAATGCCGATGGATAAAGAGATACAGACAATGGTGAGGGTGTGAGGGTAAAAGTGATCTAAACTTTTGTTTAGAGAAATTAGTTTGGAAATACTCTACAATGCTTGTTGAATACTCTACTCAAGTATTGTCGAAAGCCGGAAAACCGCTTCATGGCTTTTCGTTGGCTCGCAGACCGAAAACTTTTCCTGTCATCTGATCGATACGTACTTGCCATACTTTGACATTACGTACCGCAGGATCGGAATAGTTGAACTCACTATCCGTGTAATGACGCATGATAATATCCAATGCACGGCGTTTCTCATCTATTTCTTCGATGAATTCTACTTGCCCCCGACACATCGCGCTTTCCGAACGCATACTGTAACTGCAGGCTACCTTTTCGTGTTGGTAGACAAGTTTATGTCCAACGCTGAAAGTGATGCATACATTATTATTATGTTCCAGCATCTCCAACTTGCTGCCTTCAGGACCCGAATGAAGATATATGATGCCATTCTCATAACCGAAGTTCATCGGAACTACATAGGGATTACCTTCCAAATCAGTAATGCCTACAAAACAGGCATCGCAATGGAGAATAATGGATTCGATTCGTTGTTTATCTTCAATAATGACAGTTTTCATAATGGCTGTTTGGCTTACCACAGAGGACACGGAGTACATGAAGTCTTTTTACTTCCTGATTTCTTAGTGTACTCTGTGGTGAATTTACTTTTCTATTAATTCAAAATCCAATTGTTTCTTTTCCAGATTAGCACGAGCTACCCGAACAGTAATAGCGTCTCCCAGACTGTATATTTTGTTTTTGCGGCGTCCGCGAAGACAATAGTTCTTCTCGTCGAATTCGTAGTAGTCATCATCCAGATCACGAACAGGGACCAGACCTTCACATTTGTTTTCGTTCAGTTCTACATAAAGTCCCCACTCGGTTACGCCGGAGATTACACCGTCGTAAATCTGCCCCAGACGTTCGCTCATAAATTCCACCTGTTTATATTTGATGGAAGCACGCTCGGCATTGGCTGCAATTTGTTCCATGTTCGAGCTGTGGTCGCAGAGGTCTTCGTACTTGGCTTCGGATACGCTACGTCCTCCGTCCATATACTTCGTCACCAAACGGTGTACCATCATGTCCGGGAAACGGCGGATGGGAGAAGTAAAGTGAGTGTAATATTCGAAAGCTAGTCCGTAGTGACCGATGTTATGGGTTGAGTAACGTGCTTTCTGCATGGCGCGGATGGATACGGTTTCTATCAGGTTCTCTTCTTTCTTTCCGTGTATGTCGTCCAATAAATGGTTGATGGATTTTGAAATATCAGTCTTCGTTCCGCTTGTACGCACTTTGTAGCCGAAGCGGGCGATGAACTGTGACAAGTTCTCCAACTTCTCCGGATCGGGCAGGTCGTGGATACGGTAAGGAAGCACTTTGGCTTTCTTGTTCTTCGGCACACATCCTATCTTTTCTGCTACGGTCTTGTTAGCGAGCAACATGAATTCTTCCACCAGTTTATTGGCATCTTTTGACTCTTTGAAGTAAACGCTGATTGGTTTTCCTTTTTCGTCAATTTCGAACTTCACTTCGTAGCGGTCGAAGTTGATGGCTCCTGCAGAGAAGCGTTTTTCGCGCAGTGCTTTGGCAATCGTATCTAATGTGAGTACTTCTTCTTTGAAGTCTCCTTCTTTTGTTTCTATGATTTGTTGTGCCTCCTCGTAGGTGAAGCGACGGTCGGAGTTGATAACCGTATGTACGATACGTGAGTCTCTGACTTCTCCTTTTTCCGTAATATCGAAGATAACGGAGAAAGCTAGTTTTTCTTCGTTCGGGCGGAGTGAACAAATGAAGTTACACAGCCGTTCGGGAAGCATCGGGATGGTACGGTCTACCAGATAAACGGAAGTTGCCCGCTTTTCTGCTTCTTTGTCGATGATGCTACCTTCTTTTACGTAGTGTGTTACGTCGGCAATGTGTACGCCTACTTCCCACAATCCGTCCTTTAGCTTGCGGATGGAGAGTGCGTCGTCAAAATCTTTGGCGTCTTTCGGGTCGATAGTGAAAGTTGTTACCTTACGAAAATCTTCGCGTTTGGCAATCTCTTCTGCTGAAATCTCGGCAGGAATCTTGTCCGCTGCTGTCTCTACTGCTTTCGGATATACATACGGCAGACCGAACTCCGCAAGAATTGCGTGCATCTCTGTGGTGTTGTCGCCAGCCTGACCTAATATATCTATTACTTGTCCGATAGGATTCTTTGCCTTGTCTGGCCATTCGGTTACTTTCACAATGGCTTTATCTCCGGTCTTTCCGCCTTTTAGCTTATCTCTCGGGATGAAAATATCATTGGCTAATGTACGGTTCTCTGTCACCAGGAATGCGTATGACTTAGCTACTTCCAGTGTGCCGACGAAAGTATCGTTTGCACGCTCCAGTATTTCTATCACTTCTCCTTCTGCCTCTCTGTTTTTCCGTTTGGCATAGAAGGTTATCTTTACCTTATCGTTATTCATCGCATGGGCGGAATTACGCTCGGCTACAAATATCGGCTCGCCTCCTCCTTCAGGAATAAAGGAATTCTTGCCATTGCTTTTCCGTTGGAAAGTGCCTACCATCTCTGTTCCATGATTGGTGAGACGGAATTTTCCTTTTTCTATTTCAGAAATATAATCGTCAGCTAAAAGGTCATGTAATATATCGACGCATAACATTTTTTGCGGATGGGTAGTGAGACGCAGTTCTGAAAAAATATATTTCATACTTAAGGTCTCGCTGGATTTGGCATGGAAAAAGTCTATTAATAACGCTGCCAGCTCTTTCTTACTCATTCTCTTGCCGGCCTTTTTCTCTTTCTTTTCTTTCTTTTTTGCCATAATGTAGTCTTTTAAAATATCTAGTTACAAAGATATATAATAAAATGGAAGAACATTCAGAATTTGTTTTATTTCGTGATATTGGATATCGACTAATTATATGTTTGAGTGAGTTGGTAACTAGGTGTAAAAAGATATATTAAAAGGGAAGCATATCTCTCGACATACTTCCCTTATCTTTAAGAGAGAATTTATTAATTCTGTAATGAACTAATTGATAAATGTTTATCTACAATATAGTTAATCTTTTACGCAACGTACTGAAAGGCCACGTTTTACTTGTATTCCTCCTTTATCAGAAGAATAACCTAACCCATAACTCATATTACTGAAATATACAGTTCCTGCTCCGTAAGTAGCTTGGTCTGTGCTCCAAAAGTCTGTTCTACTCTGTGACTTAGGCATTTCAAAACTTCCGCTCTGATAACATTGTCCGGCAGGTATAACATTAAAGCCATAGGTGTCACGTGGACCTTTAGCGAGATCAGGATTTTCATCTATCATGCCGGATTCTCCCCAACCGTCAGCATCCAGTTTTCCTGTCAATGCTGACCAGACGTTTTTACAGTCTTTATCGGAGTATTTATTTCCTTCATCATCTGTCCATACATTACCTTCAACTGGTGCTAATTCATCTGCAACAAAATTTTCTAGTTTTTTCCACTCTGCTTTGCTGGGTAGATGCCATCCGTTAGGACAGATTCCTTGAATACCACTTGGTATGGCATCCGCATTTCCACCGGTTGCGTTCTTTTGGTTCATAGCGGCATACCAATTATACAAGACTCCGTATGTCTTGTATTCTTTCGTGGCTTTAGCTGCATTTACATCTTTGCCATCATAGTTGAAAACAAAATAGAGCGGATCTCCATCACTGGTAGCGGCATCTTCCGGTTTGCTAACTGATGGTAAATAAGCCAAGTTCTCTGCCATCCATATTTGTTCACCAATTGTAACAATTTTGTATTCATGATTATCCCGTGGGTCAATCATCTTTCCTTCTTCCGGTTCTGGGGTTGGTTCGGTCTTTTTTAGTGTGACATTTACTTCACTTGTCGCCATGGCACCTTGATCGCCTTTGACGGTCAGTTCAATTTTTAGTGCTCCTACGGCTTGACTGGCTTCGAATGTGTATTCATAACTAAATGGAACAGAAGTTACTTCTGAAATTTGTTTGTCTCCGATTTTAAGAGTAACATTCGATATTTGACCAATGTCAACAGTTGCTTCTCCTTTGATTGTCATCTTTTCAGCTATGTCTATCGTTGCTCCTTCAGTAGGAGAAGATATGGCACATGTTACATGTTGTTCTGGAGCGGGATCATTGTTGTCATCACCGCAAGCCGTTAGTCCTAAGACTAAAAATAAAAGGAATCCTAACTTCTTCATAATTGTATTTTTATTTAGTGAGTAATAATATATGGTTAATCTTTGATACAACGAACGGGGAGTCCTACTCCCGGATTAAATTCTGCATTGGTTACAAATGTGTGGAGGTCTGACCACATACGTACGGTAATACCAAATTCTGGTCCCATTTGTACTCCCGCTGTCGAACTCCACCAACCCGCACTGTAGGCTGAATGCATCCAATCTTCGTCGCCTGCACAAGCACGGAAACCTATAGGCAGACCATTGAATAAGGTTGCATTATTCTTTTCCATCTCAACTCCAACCCAGGTTGGCTGTGGTTCTATTTCTGTGTATTCCGGCATCATCCACATCGTTGTTGAAGCTAGAGCCTTTGCTAGGGCTGTTTCATCTACTTGACCATCATTCATAATTGCTGCCATTCCGGAATCTAATACGTATTGAGATAATTTTTGCCATTCTTTTTGAGAAGGAATATGCCATCCATCAGGACAAACTCCTTTTATTATACGTGTTTCATCGGGACCTAAAGCCGTTTCGTTTTGTAGAGCAGCAGGTAGGTTGTAATAGGCTCCATATGCATTCAGGAAACCTTTTCCAAGTTCTGTTTTTGCATCATTATCAAACATTACGTAATATCTTGGTTCGGTTGAGGACACATCAAACTGTTGCTCTGGTAGATAGCGTAAATTTTCTGCCATCCATAACTGGTCTGCAAGTTGTACGGTTTTGTATGTATTTCCATCACGGGTATCGGTTAGCACTTCTCCATATTGAGGGGGAGCAGGCTTGTTTCCTTGTTCTGTTGTCACTGTAATAGTTGCCAAGGCACTACCTTCGTGATCTCCTTTAACTGCTAACTCAATTTTCAGTTCTCCCGGTTCGGCATCTTTGGAGAAGGTATACTCATAATAGAATGGAACTGAAGTGATGTCAGTGATAATCTCTTCCCCGACTTTCAGTTCTGCAGAAATGATTTTACCATAGTTTGTAGTCCCTTCTCCTCTGATAATCAGTTTGTCTGACATAATAACGGTTGCGCCATCAGTTGGCATAAATATCTCACAGCTTACCTGTTGGTCCGGAAGTATTTCTCCTCCTCCGCCTGCGGTGCTGTTGTCATCTTTACAGCTTGCACCAAGTAATCCTAATGCCACGATAAAGCTAGTTAATAGTATCTTTTTCATATGTTATTGGATTATGTCTTCTTTAAATAGAATACAATTAATAAAAATAGACAGATTGTCTATAACTTTCTGTAGTTTTGCATCTTCATATACCCGGAAAACAAAACCGAAAGGATCATTTTCTTTTATTCCGGAAAAAGCGAAAACGAATGTTCCGTCTGTTAACATTACGGGGCCTAATGAGATTGTTACAGAAGGATCTTTTACATAATATAGATCAGAGCTAAGAATTTCGAATGAGAGATATAAATTGTCCTCGAAGACTCCTAGGTTTTGACCGGCCCCAAAAGCCAGGCAATTGTCTATGGCTTTTGCTTTCAGTTTGTAAGGCAATCCGGTTAGAATGTTTGAAAGCAGGTATGTTCCGTCTTCCTGTTTCTCAATGGTGACATCTTTCAAACCGTAATTCATTTGCCCATCTGAAAACATGCCTTGCCATGTTCCGGTAAGTTCGTCAACATCATATTGTATTACCTGATAAGAAGCCGATCTGTCTTTTGCTGCCACATTGACAATAGCTCCTCTCATTTTTCCGGAGGTATTTTCTTTTACCTTGAAATTTATTCCCTTCGCATTCTGTTCAAATGACAACCATTCTTGAGCTTCTGCGGGTATGTCTATTGTATAATCGAAAGAACTTTGTAATTTTATAGGTAGCGTAGCTGCTTTATTGTCGGTGCGGAGCATCCACTCGTCTTTACCGAAGATGAAAACAGCTCCGGATTGATTGATATTGAACGCCTTTTTTTCTACTCCGTTACTGATTGTCAATAAAGCATTTCTACCAGAGTATCCGGTGTTTTCTTTTACTTCGAATACTACTTCATTGGGGTTTACTTCTTTCAGCACACACCAGTCGGCATTAACATCTGCTGTTATATTGCCTGTTGCCTGAAGTTGTATGTAGCCTTTTCCTCCAGTCGCTTGGAAATTAGTATTTACAGCTTTGATCTCTAACCTGGATTCGCTGCTTTCCGTATCATTGCATCCCGCTATTGCTATGGTGCAAAGTACAAATAAGAATATATTAAAAAACTTTCTCATAATTGTATTAATTACCTTCGTTTTCTTTTTCCATTAAGATTGAGTTATACCAGCTCCAGTAACCCATTAGTCCTGAAGTTGAATATTCATCAGAGGAATAAGCCCAGATTATCAATAATGTATTTTCCTGGCTTGCTTTATCCGCAAAGTAAAAAGTGAAAGGGTTGGTATTTGCCGTTACATTTACCAATCCGCTGCGTAGACGTGAAGGCAAACTTAATTCTGTGTGAGCATATCCTTCTACACCTGCCGCACACGCAAAGTAGTAAGACGATGAAGAAACCGGACTTATACTTTGTGAATCTAAGATCAGTTTTCCGCTGGCTTTGTCATACAGAAGAGTGAAGTTGAATCCGCCAATACTTTTTAGAGTATAACTTTCTCCTCTGACTTTAGGAGTGATGGTTACAGATTGTGAAGTTGGACCTTCATCGTAATCGTCAACCGTTGCGGTGTAGGTGCCAATATAGTCTTCATATTGCAGATAGTTTTCGGGATAATACTCTTTTAATACAATATCCGTTGCATCTGCATCGGTACAAACAAATAGCCTGGACTTTTTATCCCATTTGAAGTGCTGGACTTCAACTCCGTTGACATTATATGGAGACTGTAACTTCAGCCCTTTTTCTGTATAAATATATGGTAAACTTTCTGCACTGCTATAATTGGTACTGTAAACGGAGAATGTAGACATTGTGCCATTGTCACGTATAAAGTAGTTCAGTACTTGGCCCCCTTTCTCCATGCGATATGTATTCAGAAAAGCATCTTTCTCGATGTTAATGATATCCTCAAGCTGGATACGCCATGGTATGTCTTTGGGCATAGGCGTCATTTCCATTATATTTTTATATTTTTTTCCTTGTAGAATAACCTTGTCGGGAGTTGCGCTCATGATAATAAACTCATAATCTCCTCCCACGTTCATGTTCAGGCCTAAAGGACCTGAAAACATGTGGATCAGCTGGTTGTATGAGTCGAAAGTGAGCATAGTGCTTTGTTCCGATTTAACTTGATACAGGGAGGTTATTATGGTACCCGGCTTGTAACCTTCTGCTCCTGCTTCCGACGCCATTTCTACCTGTTTTCCATCAAATTTCATTAGTAGGGTGACTGCACCTGCAGAATAGTTGCTTCCTATGTAATATTCCAGTTTCCATCCGTTCGGAACATCTTTAAGAATCTCCTGGCATTTTATTACATCGGCTGTAGCTCTGTTGGCAGATGATTCGTCGAATATTTCTTCTTCAGAGAAAAGACAAGATTGTAATACAATGCAAGTCAATGCCAGAAGTGTGTATATTGATAGATATTTCTTCATAATTTTCATAGTTTATTCAATAATACTTAAGTCTACATTGCCGTTTGCTATATCATCTTGGCGGCGTAGAACGATGTCGCGTAATTCGTCCAGATTGATTCCCCAGGTTTGTTCCATGTAACTATAGACTATTTCGAATTTCTGTTTGATAAGTGCACGACCGCTTTCACCGGCATTTTGTAGCATATTATTCCAGTAGTCTTCTGTATTTGTGACGTACACCGCAATGTTTTCAACAAAATCTTCACGTGATTCACTCATTGCGTAGGAAGTGACAAATCCTTGTTGCCATGCATTGCGGTTAGCTCCCACCATATACCAGTCGCTGCCGATATAGGCATTTTCTGTGATACGATCAAATGCCGGATCATAGTTTTTGGTTTGATGCAGGATGTGGGCGAACTCATGATGCATTGTTTGGAAATAGTATTCGTTTAGCAGATTGATATCTATTTTATCAGGATTGATGTCATTTACATTGTATAATGTAATTTTCATACCACCTTCTGCCGTTCCCAATACCATGGTGCCATTGTCTTCATAGGCAGGAGAGCCGATAAAGTGAATGGTCTTGGGGATGTATTGACGTAAGAAGTCCGGATTACCGGTCGCTTCATCGTATGCTTCCAGCCATACATGTTTGATAATTTTAGCCAGTACTACGGATTTTTTATAGTCGGCAGGAGCTAATACATGTGTCATATCGCTCTCGTTATCTTCCATGCGATATTTCAATGCAATGTTGTACGGATGGGTGTAATTACCCAATATCCAGTTGTCGAATGGGCTGCGTTCTACTTCTTCTGTAGAGAAGATGCTGTTTGCTTTGTCCACGCCCTCGTCGTTGTTGCAAGCTCCCAGTCCGCAGGTTAATGATATGATTAAACTATATATGATGTATTTCTTCATATTTTTCCCTCCTTAAGTTAGTTAGTCATTTCTTGGATTTGGTTGCATACCTGCCGTAATGACACTGGCCGGTAGCTGAATTGCACGTCTGGGGTCATTCGTGTCCATCTTGTCGGTGATATTCACCAAGGTATAACCTTCATAATAGCGGCGGTAGATTACAATGCCATAGCGCTTTATATCTTGCCATCTAAGTCCCTCTTCTAAAGTTAACAGGCGTCTCGCATGTAGAATACAGTGTATCAGATTCTCTTGCATTCCTTTTTCTATTATAAAATCCGGATGCAATTCCTTTTTTACTGTCGGGGCTTCCGGTGTGTAATATTTTAATTGAGCATAAAAATCATTGATTGTCTCTTTGGACAAGGTTTGTGTATTTTTCGTAAAGGCTTTCTGCCAGGCGTCTATATCGGCTGCAGCTTCGTCGTAACGTTTTAGTAATGTGTAAGCTTCAGCCCGGCAAAGTAATGCTTCATCGGTAGTGAAAGCAGGATACAGCATATAACCGACCCAGCTGTTGCCTGATGTGAACTGCTGATAGATGACTAAACGGCGGAATCCGTTCTTGATAGAGCCACCAGGCGCAAATGGGATTTGGTGGTAGCTTGACTGGTCTCCCCATGGACCTTCGGATTTACAACTTTCCGAGGCAGTAATATTATTCATGCAGTATCTTTCACAGTTGGCATAACCCGGATCGGAAACCAATGGCCAATATGAAGCTGCTGATATTACCAGTAGATTTGCCCGATTATCTGCATCTACATAAGCGTTCGGCTGTATGTTCTTGTTGGGAGATAAAGCTCCTAATGCAGCCCAGTCACGTAAATATTGGGAAGCATTCGTGCCGAGTACTATATTGGCATAATTGATAACCTTCTGGCAGTTAGAAAAATCCGGCTGTGTGTAATATAGATAAAAGCGGGCAGCAAATGCATAGGCAGCCTTTTTATTAAAATGATATTTCACTCGTGAGTAAATATTGTCGTCGATTAGAGGCAATCCTTCTTCTAAATCGGCTGCGATATTTTGATAGACTTCAGCAACAGTTCCGCGTGAGTATTGTGGATTTACAGATGTTTCCGGTTCCTTTATGTAAGGTATACCTAGGTCTTTATCTGCATTTGTACCATACGCTTTGCAGAATGTGGTAGCTAGTACGAAATGATTATATGCGCGACATATTAGAGCTTCACCTCTTTGTGCTGACAATGATTGAGGGTTTCCCATTTGCTCGATGGCTGCCAGGGCTTGGTTGGCCGATGCAATCGAGTTATAACAATCATTCCATAAGGCATGAGGTGAGTCTTGATTCTCTTCAGTGGTTTGCTGCCAGCGATACAAGTGCTCGTTTAACCGGAAAAGATAGCTGTATGCTTTACTATTTTCATCAATGTTGTCACTGTAGAATTCGCCTATATGACAGTTGGTGGTCATTGGGTATGCAGATACCAATACTTTGGTAATGCTCTCTTCGGTAGTTAGTTCAGTTCGGTTGTCCGGCATTTCATCCAAAAAATCGCTACAGGAGGTTATTCCCAGGCATAAGGTTGAAATGACTGCTGTATATAATACGTTTTTATATTTCATCATTTTTATAATTATCTGAATGGTTAAAATCCTAATCTAAGAGTTAATGTGAACTGACGGGGTACAGGGGAGGCAACTCCACCGGTATTGAAGAATTCCGGGTCCTGTCCGTTTAGCTTCTTATCTGCGTAGATTAGGAATAAATTGGTAGCCTGAAGTTTCAAAGATAAATTGGATATCTTTGCTGATGTAATCCATGATTTTGGAAAATCATAGGACAAGGAAATTTCTTTCATACGAATAAAGTCTCCTTTGGCAATTCGTTCTGTAGAGTAATTATAGGCATTATATGCATACATCAAATCTTTATTATCTTCATATTGACGTTTGGAAATGATGGCAGGGATATTGGTATGCTTCTCATCACCCGGAACTGTCCAGCGATTTTTGAATTCACGGGGCATAGAGGATAAGTCACTGTATTGATAATTGAAGCACGGATTTAAACGTACTACATTACCAAATGAATAGGTGATAAATACATTTAGTTTGAATGCTTTATAGGTGAAGATATTACCAAAGCTACCTGTTATAGTAGGATCAGTGGGACCTTCATATTTTAGATAGTCTATATTGTCACGTGTTTGGAAATCAATATCAGTACTGGTTATTTTTCCATTGATATTATACATTGGGATACCATTTGAACTTAGGCCGACAAATGGGATAGAGAACAAACCACGCACCGGGTAGCCCTGACGCGCAAAACCATAGCCTGAAACCAGATCCATCACGCTGGAACGGGCGTTAAGCTCGGTCACTTCATTTTTTGCTTTGGAAAAGATGAAATCTGTATTCCATGAGAAGTCTTTCGATTGGATATTCTTGCTTGAGATGGTGAATTCAATACCATGTGACTTCATGGAGGCTATATTGGCATATTTATAAATAGAACCACCTACTCCTTGTGTCGGAGTTATACCAATCAGGTCATAGTTGTTGCGTTTATACCAGTCGATTGAGAAATTGATCCGGTTGTTTAAGAATCCCATATCAGCACCGATGTTTAATTCATGCTTCTTTTCGTAAGTCAATTCGCTATTTTCGGGGTCGGATACATAAAGTCCGGTTTCCTGTCCGCTGGTGAAAGGGCGAAATGGTGAATAGCTGGTGATTATGGCATGTGAATTTGTTACATATTCCGGACCTCTGTCGGCAGTTAAAGAGTAGGATGCTTTGAATGTCAAATGTGACAGCACGGAGCTGAGTGTTTCGAAGAAATTTTCTTCATGTACATTCCATGCTCCTGAAATATTCCATGTAGGTAACCAGCGGGAAGAACGGCTTTTTCCCATGCGGTTGGTGCCTTCATAGCGGAATGTTCCGTTTACTGTATAACGGCCATCATACGAATAGGTTGCATTGGCAAAACCTGCTACACTCCTTGTTGTGGTATGGTTTAATCCATAATAATTTTCACCGGACTCAATACCTTTCTTGAAAAATTCATATACGTACGATGGAATTTCGCCCATTGTATATTGCATTCCCCATCCTTGAAAATAATTCTGCATGCGTTTTAAATCATTCACCTCCATACCAGCGAAAAGATTGGTTATATGCTTTTCTGCAAATAAATGATTCCAGGATGCTGTGGCACGAAAGTCTACTCCCAGCATGCGATAGTCCTTACGCTGGTAAATACCGCCTTCCGGCAGTATGCTGATGGGTAAAGCATAAGGATTGTCGGGGTTGGTGTAGAGTAAATTATTGTTGTCACGAATAGTGGCGTCATCCATTCCTGTGCGATATGCTGTTGCCTGATTCGAGTGGTCTTTAATATTATGTTCTTGCGAAGAAGCTTGATATCTGACTGCTCCTAATGCGCTAAGCTCTAATTCTGGAAGTGCTTTCCATTTTACTTCTCCTTGGAATTTAACGTCAACTACGTTTAAGTCCATATAATTGTTATCCAATTCATGAAGGATATTGAATGGTGCGTAGTTAGCTGTATAGTTGACTGCCGGATCCAATGCGCGTGATGTGTTTAGTGCATACGAATATGGATTGATGTCAAATTGACGGGTGACTTCTCCACTAGCTGCATTCACTTCAGAACTTAGTGTTCCGGGCGCTTTCTGCTTACGGTAGGAAGCACTGGATATTAAATTTATAGATAAATTCTTATATATATTATATGTTGTATTTAAATTAGCTGTATAGCGTTTTACTTCACTTTGCTTGTACCACCCCGGGTCTGACATGGCACTTAATGAAGCATAGAATGAAGATTTTTCTGTTCCGGAAGTGATACTGACAGAATGATTTTGTGTGATATTGTTGGAAAATAAAGTATCAAACCAGTCGGTATTTCTCATTTCCGCTTCACGCAGGTAAGCGTTACGTGCTTCCGGAGTGTTGGCAAGTCCGAATTGTCCTGTAACCGGATTGTATTGATTGATTAACTGATACATACGTCCATACACTCCGCTATCTTTTGCACGGTAAGTATCGCTATTGTTGAGCCATCCTTTTTGTTCCATTTCTTTATAGATTCCCATTTGTTCCTGTGAATTCATGATATTGAATTCTTTATAACTGGGAATCATACGAGTTGTAAATTCACCGGTATAGCTGATTTTGCTGACACCGGCTTTTCCCTTTTTGGTGGTTACTACAATAACCCCTGCCATGGCTCGCGCACCGTAGATAGAGGTTGCTGATCCGTCTTTCAATATTTGAAAGCTTTCAATATCATCTGAATTCAATCCGGCAATAGCTGAACTAATCAATGTTTCGGCATCTCCTGAGGATAAGTCATCCGGACCTACGTCGATAGCATCTTCCATGATGACTCCATCTACCACCCATAGTGGCTTTGAACTACCGAAAATAGATGTAGCACCACGTACCCGGATTTTTGGGGCGGTACCAAATGTGCCGGAAACATTTTGTACAGATACGCCTGCAGCACGTCCTTCAAGTCCCCGGCTGATATCAGGCAAACCATCTAGTTTGACCTCATCTGCGGACAATTGTTTGGTTGCTCCTGTAAACAGACGTTTGTCCATTTTCTGCATACCTGTTACTACTACTTCAGATAATGTTTGTACATCAGGCATTAATGTAACATTCATATTTGGAGCAGGAGTCAGGTCTTGCGGTTTCATTCCTATATAGGAAAATTGTAACAGGGATTTATTGGATACATTTTCTATCGAGAATTTTCCATCTATATCCGTTAATACACCGGACTTACTTCCTTTGATGACAACGGTTGCACCAATGAGCGGCTGTCCGTCATCACCGGAAATAACCACTCCTTTCACATTGAATACTTTCGCCTGTTTGGAAGGACCTTTGATAGTAATTGTGATAAATTGGTCTTCAATATGATATTCCAGTGGCTTATTGGCTAAGATTATATCGAGAGTCTGCTCTATACTCTTATCCTTGACGGAGCCAGAAACGGTGAATTTCTTGACATCGTCATACGTAAACAGGATCTTATATCCAGATAGTTTTTCTAAACGTTTTAGTACGGACGGCAACCGTTCGTTGCTAATTTCAATCGTGATTTTCTTTTGCGATTGCACCTGAGCATTTACTTGGTAGGGTCGGAAACATAATACGCATAGAAAACACACAATAAGTAGGTTCCAATTATTTCTCATACGTTTGTCTTTAATAACACTATTTTGAACATGTTTATATAACTAGTTCGTATGAGAAGAAAAAATGGATACCCCTTTTGTGATTTATTTTTTAATAAAAGTGATATTTTGTTGTATTTTGCATAGATTAGTTATACTTATGCAATAAAAATCTAGTCTACAGTAAGCGTATTGCCTTGCAAGGTGACTGTCACTTTTTTCATTCTATTAAGTAATGAGATTGTATGTTCCAGGTCTTTGGTACGATCGGATATAAAGTGCATTTTATACTCCATCGCTTCTTTGTTTCTGAACTCTATGTTTACATTGTACCAACGTCCCAAATTTTGCATAATATCTTTCAATGTGACATTGTCAAAGTAGAAATAGCCGTCTTTCCAATAAACATAGGAGTCTAGATCTACTTCTGCCAGGATAAAGTTGCCATCAGATTGCAGATGTGCATCTTCTCCCGGATATAGTCTGGTATATGATCCTCCTTTGGTATTGCTGACTTCTACTTTTCCATTAATAAGCACTACATGAGTATCTTCAGGAGTATAGCTGCGTATATTAAATTCAGTACCGAGAACGCGGGTTTGCACAGTTTTGGTTTTTACGATGAAAGGTCGCTCCGGATCTTTGGCCACTTTAAAATAAGCCTCACCTTCTAAAGTGACGATACGTTCGTCGCCAATAAAGGCCGTTGGATAGACAAAGTTACTATTGGCATTGAGCCAGACCTCCGTGCCGTCACATAACACTACCTTGAAACTTTCACCGCGTGGAACAGTGAGTACATGTGTTTGAGTGGTCGTTGAAATGACTTGCCTGTAATCCAATTCTTTCTTTTCGGACTTTGAGATCATTTTCTGTGGTAAGGTTTGATTGTTTGATTGCGGTTCGTCTAATACAATCTTTTCTCCGTTATCTTTTTGCAGAGTGATATGTTGAGGGGCAGCATCCGCAGTAAATACTGTGATTGGTTCCAGGGCAGGGGTCGTCAGGGTATTGATAAGATAGTAAGTTCCAAATAGAACGGCAATCATGGCGGCTATTCCCATACTTACTTTCCAGAAGTTGGAACGCATTCTTGCCGTGTACTGTTTTTTCTTGAATCGTTCTAGCTCCATCTCTATATTGGGTAGTTCCATTCCACTTTTTTGTTGTAGGAAGAGGCTGCTATCCATGATGTCGCGACAAGCCTGCAGGGTTTCTTCATCTTTAAGCATTTCCTGCAGTTGTTCGACGTTTATTTCTGAAGAGCTCTCCATAATGTCGAGTGCCTTCTCTACAGATTTATCTGTACTATCTATATTGTCAATATCTTTATTCATCACTGTTCGACTGTATCATACTTATTTATATTACGTTTAATCATAAAATAAAGACACCTGCTTTATGATTTTTTTGCACATTCTTCACGTATCACCTGTAATGCTTTCACAATATGCTTCCTGACTGCACTGACACTAATATTTAATTCCTCTGCCACTTCCTGATATTTTTTGCGTTGAATATAACATTCTTCTAAAATATGCCTGGTATGTGGAGTCAGTTTTTCCATCGCCTTACTGATATGCATCATTCTTTCATCCTGCTCCTGATACTCCGTCTCAACATAACTTTTGGTCAGTTCGGAATAGATTTGTACGTATTGTTCGTGTGTATTCTGATGCCGCAGGAAATCAATGCTTTTGTTGCGAACGTAGACATATAGATAAGATTTAGCTGTGGCTTTATCTATTTTAGCATAATTGGCCCAAATAAATTCGAAGGCGTCGCTGACGATATCTTTGCTAGCCTCCATATTATTAATCAAATGAAATGCGTAATAATAAAGTTGAGGATAGTACTCTTTAAAAAGAAAATCAAAATCGGCCTTATCTTCCACGTGCTTTAAAAGTGTTGAATAGTAAATAAATCGCGTTGCAAATAAACAAATAATAATTGAGAAAAGCAAAATGGCTTTTATTTTATATTTATCGTATCTTTGTGGCATCATATTTTTTGAATCAATATTCATGTAGAACCAGGGAAGTAATAATGGAGAGTGTTTTAATTACAGGTGCAAGTGGTTTTATAGGAAGTTTCATCGTGGAGGAAGCGTTGAAACGAAAGTTTGGTGTGTGGGCCGGAATTCGCCCCACGAGTAGCAAGCGGTATTTAAAGAACCGGAAAATTCACTTTCTGGAACTGGACTTTGCACATCCCAATGAGCTTCGCGCCCAACTCTCCGGGCATAAAGGTACTTACAGCAAATTTGATTATATCATCCATTGCGCCGGTGTGACAAAGTGTTCTGATAAAAAGACCTTTGATTATGTGAATTATCTTCAGACTAAATATTTTATAGACACGCTGAAGGAATTGAATATGGTTCCGAAGCAGTTTATATATATTAGCACGTTGAGTGTATTCGGACCTGTACGTGAGAAGGATTATACTCCGATAAGCGGAGAAGATACTCCGATGCCTAATACGGCTTATGGATTGAGTAAATTGAAAGCGGAATTATATATTCAGAGTATTCCCGGTTTTCCTTATGTCATTTATCGTCCTACGGGAGTCTATGGTCCCCGTGAGTCAGACTATTTCCTGATGGCCAAGTCCATTCAGAAGCATGTAGACTTTTCGGTCGGTTTCCGTCGTCAGGACTTGACTTTTGTTTATGTGAAGGACATTGTGCAGGCGATTTTTCTGGGAATGGAGAAAAAAGTGGTTCAAAAGGCGTATTTCCTGACAGATGGGAAAATCTATAGAAGTCGTGCCTTTTCGGATCTGATACAAAAAGAATTGGGCAATCCGTTTGTTCTTCACTTGAAATGTCCATTAATTGTGCTAAAAGTTATATCTTTGTTCGCTGAATTCATTGCTACACGTTCCGGGAGGAGCAGTACCCTGAATTCGGATAAATATAAGATAATGAAACAACGCAACTGGCAATGCGACATATCCCCGGTAATGAAAGAACTTGGGTATGTACCCGAATATGATTTGGAAAAGGGAGTTCGTGAAACCATTGCCTGGTATAAAAATGAAGGATGGCTTTAGACTTATTTAAGCGCGTAGAAACCCGGAAAGGGTTGTTTGCTGTGGAAAAGATTACACTGATTTATAATCTGTTGACTTCCATATTGATTCTATTCCTGTTTCAGCGAATGGATCATCCATGGCACATGTTGCTGGATAGGGCTATGATCGCGGCGATGACCTTTTTGTTGATGTATCTTTATCGTCTTGCCCCCTGTAAGTTTTCAGCGTTTGTGCGCATTGTTATCCAGATGAGTCTATTGTCTTACTGGTATCCGGATACTTTCGAGTTCAATCGTTTCTTTCCGAATTTAGACCATGTATTTGCAACTGCCGAGGAGTTTATTTTCAATGGTCAGCCTGCTATCTGGTTTTGCCATACGTTTCCGCACCTTATCGTCAGTGAAGCATTCAATATGGGATATTTCTTTTATTATCCGATGATGCTGATTGTGGCATTGTTTTATTTCATTTATAAGTTTGAGTGGTTCGAAAAGATGTCTTTTGTTCTCGTCACTTCCTTCTTTATCTATTATCTGATTTATATATTCGTTCCTGTCGCGGGGCCTCAATTCTATTTCCCTGCCATCGGGATTGATAATGTATCTAAAGGTATTTTCCCTGCTATCGGTGACTATTTCAATCATAATCAGGAATTACTTCCCGGACCGGGTTATCAGCATGGATTCTTTTATAGCTTAGTGGAGGGCTCACAGCAGGTAGGCGAACGTCCTACGGCAGCATTCCCCAGTTCACACGTCGGTATTTCTACTATTTTGATGATTATGGCATGGCGTGGCAGCAAGAAATTGTTTGCTTGTCTGATACCTTTCTATATGTTGCTTTGCGGGGCTACCGTATATATTCAGGCACATTATGTGATTGATGCCATTGTAGGTTTTTTCTCTGCATTCCTATTGTATGTGGTTGTGACCTGGATGTTTAAGAAGTGGTTTGCACAACCGATGTTTAAGTAGAAAATTGGAATATACTTCTGTATTTTGAAACAGATAATCTCCATCCGCAGGAGTCAGAGTTTGCGGATGAAGATTATGATCTATGGTAGATTAAATTTCCGGATTCTCTTTACGTTGGAAAGTGATTTCTTCAAATATGCGGAAAAGCTCTTCCTTTGTTTCTGCCCGTAACATGGCAATACGCGTATTACGGAAATTAGGGATTCCTTTGAATAATGGGCTGGCAGCCAAATGACGGCGTACATGCAGAATACCTCTGCGCTCATCAAGTAGATTTACACTGTCGACCACTTCCTGGCGAAGCACTTCCATGCACCAGTCGAAACTTAGCGGTGGTAATTCTTCCCCAGTCTCCAGATAGTGTTTCACTTCTTTGAATATCCATGGACGACCAAAGCTGGCACGACCAATCATGACAGCATCTACTCCGTAATGGTCAAAACACTCTTTGCAGCGTTGAGGCGTCGTCACGTCACCATTACCGATAATAGGAATATGCATCCGTGGATTATTCTTCACTTCGCCTATTAATGTCCAGTCTGCTTCTCCGGTGTACATTTGTGCACGGGTGCGGCCATGTATAGTCAGTGCAGCAATGCCACAATCCTGTAGCTGTTCTGCTAGCTCTACAATTACTTTGTTGTTAGCATCCCATCCCAGGCGAGTCTTGACCGTTACGGGGATTTTCACCGCATCTACTACCGCACGGGTGATCTCCAGCATCTTGGGGATATTCTGTAACATACCTGCTCCTGCTCCTTTTCCGGCTACTCTTTTTACCGGGCATCCGAAATTGATATCCAGAATATCAGGTTGTGCCTGTTCCACAATCTTGGCAGCTTCCACCATCGTTTCCGTATCTTTCCCGTATATCTGGATGGCAACGGGACGTTCGGCATCACTGATACTTAGTTTCTGCGCAGTCTTGCTGACAGCGCGAATCAGCGCATCGCTCGACACAAATTCGGTGTATACCATATCTGCTCCGAACCTCTTGCACATCAAGCGGAAAGCCGGATCAGTCACATCCTCCATGGGAGCAAGTAAGATGGGATATTTACCCAGATCTATTTGGCCTATCTTCATATATGAATCTGATATTTACTGTTTATGATTGAAGTAACTTCTTGTTTTCGCTGCAAAAATACGGAAAAAAGCCTACCTTTGCACACATTCATTTGCTTAACTGATACAAATAAGTATATATTCTATGAGTCTTAGTTTGAAAGATTTTGAAATAATGGCTCCTGTCGGTTCGCGCGAATCTCTTGCTGCGGCTATTCAGGCAGGTGCCGATTCTATCTATTTCGGTATAGAAAACCTGAACATGCGTGCCCGTTCGGCCAATACGTTTACGATTGATGATTTGCGGGAGATCGCCCGTACGTGTGATGAACACGGGATGAAAAGTTACTTGACGGTCAACACGATTATCTATGATAAAGATATTCCATTGATGCATACCATTGTCGATGCAGCCAAGGAAGCCGGAATCTCTGCGGTGATTGCAGCCGATGTGGCGGTGATGAACTATGCCCGTCAGATAGGGCAGGAGGTACACCTTTCCACTCAACTGAACATCTCCAATGCAGAGGCTTTAAAATTCTACGCACAATTTGCAGATGTGGTAGTATTGGCCCGTGAGTTGAATCTGGAGCAGGTAGCCGAAATCTATCGCCAGATTCAGGAAGAACATATTTGTGGTCCGAGCGGTGAACAGATTCGCATTGAGATGTTCTGTCACGGTGCGCTTTGTATGGCTGTATCGGGTAAATGTTACCTCTCTTTGCATGAGATGAACCATTCTGCCAACCGCGGCGCTTGTATGCAGGTGTGTCGCCGTTCCTATACAGTCCGTGACAAAGAGACGGATGTGGAACTGGATATTGATAACGAATATATCATGTCACCGAAAGATTTGAAGACCATCCACTTTATGAATAAGATGTTGGATGCCGGTGTGCGTGTATTCAAAATTGAAGGCCGTGCCCGTGGACCTGAATATGTGCGTACAGTGGTAGAATGTTACAAAGAGGCTATCAAAGCTTATCTGGAAGGAACATTTACCGATGAAAAGATTGCAGCTTGGGACGAACGTCTGAAAACTGTATTCAACCGCGGCTTTTGGGATGGCTATTATTTGGGACAACGTTTAGGCGAATGGACCAGAAACTATGGCTCGGCAGCTACGGAACGTAAGATATATGTAGGTAAAGGTATCAAATACTTCTCTAACATTGGAGTTTCCGAATTTCTGGTAGAGGCTGCGGAAGTTAGCGTAGGCGATAAACTTCTCATTACCGGACCGACCACAGGTGCTCTATTCATGACTTTGGAAGAAGCCCGTGTTGACTTGGAATCCGTGCAGACTGTGAAGAAAGGCCAGCACTTCTCCATGAAATCAGATAAGATACGCCCCAGTGACAAGCTGTATAAACTGGTATCAACCGAAGAACTGAAGAAGTTCAAAGGACTCGATATTGAGCAAAAAAGAGGCTAACTGCTATTTCTCAACTTTTAATTTTTAATCTTCAATTTTTAATTGATGAACTATATCTATGAATTGGAAATGAAGGTGCGTGATTACGAGTGCGACCTTCAAGGGATTGTTAATAATGCGAACTATCAGCATTATTTGGAACATACCCGCCATGAGTTTCTGACGTCGGTAGGCATCAGTTTTGCTGCACTCCACGAACAGGGAGTCGATCCGGTAGTGGCACGCATTAATATGGCATTCAAAACGCCGTTGAAAAGCGGAGACGAGTTTGTCTCTAAACTCTATATGAAGAAGGAAGGTATCAAATATGTATTCTATCAGGATATTTTCCGTAAGAGTGATAATAAAGTAGTAGTGAAATCCACTGTTGAAACGGTATGTGTGGTAAACGGACGTTTGAGTGACAGCGAATTATTCGATAGCGTCTTTGCCCCTTACCTGAAATGAGCAGTTCCGAGGAAGAACAGATTTATAGTATCGCCCTGACAATGGTGCCCGGTATCGGGCACATAGGGGCGAAACATCTGATAGACGGAATGAATAATGCTGTTGATGTCTTCCGTCTGCGTAAAGAAATACCGGAACGTATTCCTGAAGTGAGTCAACGGGTGGTAGATGCGTTGGATTGTCCACAAGCTGTGATCCGTGCCGAACAGGAATATGAATTTATCCGGAAGAACCGGATCTCCTGCCTGACTTTCCATGACGAGGCTTATCCTTCTCGTTTGCGGGAATGTGAAGATGCTCCTATTGTCCTTTTCTTTAAAGGAAATACCGATTTGAATTCCCTGCATATAATAAATATGGTAGGCACCCGTAATGCCACTGATTATGGTACCCGGATTTGCGCCTCTTTCTTACGCGATCTGAAAACACTTTGTCCTGATGTGTTGGTGGTCAGTGGACTTGCTTACGGAATCGATATTCATGCGCATCGTGAAGCGCTGGTCAATGATCTGCCTACGGTAGGTGTCCTTGCCCACGGTCTGGATCGTATTTATCCTTATGTCCATCGGAAAACAGCCATTGATATGCTCGAAAAAGGAGGACTATTGACCGAATTTCTGTCCGGTACGAATCCCGACAAACATAATTTCGTCAGTCGTAACCGCATTGTCGCAGGTATGTGTGATGCTACGGTTGTCATTGAATCGGCAGAAAAAGGAGGCTCATTAATCACTGCTGAACTTGCTGAAGGCTATCATCGCGATTGTTTTGCTTTTCCCGGCCGGATAAATGATGAATATTCAAAGGGGTGTAATCGGTTGATTAGAGATAATAAGGCTTCCTTATTATTATCGGCTGAAGATCTTGTACAGGCAATGGGATGGAATATGCAGACGACTCTTTCAGAAAAGGTAAGTGTGCAACGTAGTCTTTTTATCGAATTGTCTGAAGAGGAGCAAAAAATAGTCGCTATTTTGGAGAAACTGGGAAATCTGCAGATCAACTCTCTTGTGGTAGAAGCAGATATTCCCGTAAATAAGATGACTGCCCTACTGTTCGAACTGGAAATGAAAGGGGTGATTCGTGTATTGGCAGGAGGAATGTACCAATTATTGAATTAACTCACATGAACTAATCTCACATATGGACATAAAAAAAGGAGCAACGCCTTGCTCCAACCTTTGTTAACCTTAAATCTAATACTATGAAAAAAATCACATGACAAATGTAAGCTATCAACTTATTTTTTCCAAATAATTCTGTTGTATTTGTTTCTCTTTTAATTTCTTTCACTGATTTTCACTGTTATCGGACACGACGCACTTCTGTGGCACTTATTATTGTTCCTATTTACATAGATTAAGGGGAAATAGGTATATATCTTATAGTTGGTTTCGGATAACATTTTATTATGAATTAATAAAACATAGAAAATATGCCTGAAAACAGACTGGAAATCATCATCTCGTTGGTTTTAAAGGAACAACTTGTTGGTTTAAAACCAAGGCAGCCTTTCTTTAAAACCAACGAGGTGTTCTTTTAAAGGGAAAAACTGTTACTGTATTGTGCTGAATATTTGCGGTTTATATCTTTATTTTGCTAATGCAGTTTATCTGCTAAACAGGTTGGACTTCGGTGTATACATCTCCGGCCAAGGAATATTCTTTAAGCCGTCTCCGATATAGAAGCCCAAATGTGGTGGCTGATTATAACCTACATTTTGCCAAGCAATTCCCAAACGATACATAGAGTCGTGCATTAATGTATATAAGCGATGTTCGGTAGGGATAGTAGTAGTATAGATATGTAGTTTACTTGGGTCTTCAGCATCACAGAGAATGACCTCTTCTCTCCAGTCACCTAGAATATCCGCGCTTAGGTTAGGAACCGCCTTACTTCCACTAGTATGTCGAGCTCCGGAAAAAGTGCGTAGTGTTACGGGTTTCCAACCATTCCATTTAGTTATGACATTTTTATTCAGGATTTCATCTTGCAAGTCACCATCCCAATAGATACGGAAGCTGATAGATGGTTTTCTGTCTGCAATTTTTTTCCCTTTGCAGTTATAAACTCCCGGTGCTCCTGAGCTCCACATTTCGAATCCGCGGTGATTAGGGTCGATATCTGCCGCTAGTCCACGTCCGTTGTCTCCTTTTGTAGGACCTCCCCAAAGACTCTCTCCGGTTCGTGCGTCATGCATTTCATAACCGTATGTTTGCCAAGCCTCTTTTTCTTCGTGTACTTCCCATACCTGATATCCCGGACGGTCAGGATCCAGATTAGCTATATGCATGGCGTCTCCATGTCCCAGTCCCGTACGATAAAGTACAGTTCCGTCATTATTAATCACGCAAGAGCCGTAGACAATTTCATCACAGCCGTCTCCGTCAACGTCGGTCACTGATAGATTATGATTACCTTGTCCATAAGCTCCTTTCCCTTTTATATCAGAAATATGTTCCCACCGTTTTATCAGCTTCCCTTTAATAAAGTCATAAGCTGTTAAAGTTGTTTTGGCGTAATAACCACGGCACATGATAACGCTTGGACGTATTCCGTCCAAATAAGCGACACAAGCCAAGAAGCGGTCTACGCGATTGCCATAGCTATCTCCCCAAGAACTGACTTCTCCACGTTCTGCTTCATAAGGAACGGTATGTAGTTCCTCTCCGGTTTTCCCACTGAAAATGGTGAGATACTCCGGACCCTGTAATACATAGCCACACGTTTTTTTATTCATTTCCAGGTTTCTCCAGTCTTTGTCCGGGTCATCTGTACCAAGGAATATCTTTTTCCCCTTTCCGTCTACCGTTCCGGGTGCTGTCTTGCAGACTAGTTCGGCTTTGCCATCGCCATTGAAGTCATATACCATAAATTGTGTGTAGTGTGAGCCCGCACGGATGTTTTTTCCCAAATTAATTCTCCACAAATGTTTACCGCTTAATTTATAGGCATCCAGATAGACGGGACCTGTGATTCCGGAATAAGAATTATCAGTCTGATTAGAAGGATTCCATTTAACTATAATCTCATATTCGCCGTCTCCGTCCAAGTCTCCTACGCTGCAATCTCCTGGAACGTAGGTATATTCCTGTCCCTCCGGATACTCTTCGGCAATTCCGTTCGAACGATTCAAGGCGATGCACGGTGGAGTAATTCCTTTTTCTGGACGGTTTAGTTGTATAGTCAGAAAGTCTTGTTCCCAGGCTTTCACTTCTTTGGAACTGTCTGTTTCTTTCCCTTTTACAACAGCTTTCACTACATATTTATCTTCTAGATTACCGGATTTGTCGGTCAGGTTGGTAGCTTGTTTTGAAGAAACTGATTTAAATAATTTGCCATTTTTATACACATTAAAGGCTGTCTCTTTTTCGTTACCCAATACGCGCCAACTGATGAAAACCCCATTCTCTGTTTTCACGGCTACTAATCCTCTATCTAAAGCTTCCATTTGTCTTTTCATTCCATAGGTCGGAGTTGTTGCTCCTTCTATGAGAAGGCAGAAAATCAAAACTGAAAAAAGTACTATGTTTTTCATTTTGCAGTTAATTAATTATTTGTAATTGATAGGCAAAGGAAGGCATATTCTACCTGTAATTGATGTACAAAGATACAAAAACATGGAAAAATGGAAGTAAGCTTCTTATGTTTCTTCACATTTTGCAGGTTTGAATTGTAGTTAATGGAATAGTATTATGATACATCCGGTATAGAAGTTTTCGCCTTACATTTGCTGAAAACTAATTAATGTATTATTAAAATTATATCATGAAAAGACGACTACTTCTCGTTGTGACATTGCTTGCCGGATGGAATCTCCTGTCGGCGCAGTCTCTTCCCGACCGGAAAGAGACATTAAAAACATTGGTGAAAGTCAACGATTATTTTATGAAAAAGTACGCTGATTTTACCCGACCAAGTTATGTGGGGAAATTCAGACCCAGTAATATCTGGACTCGCGGGGTATATTATGAAGGGTTGATGGCTTTGCATACTGTCTATCCCCGTTCGGATTATTATGATTATGCATATGACTGGGCGGATTTTCATAAGTGGGGATTGCGTGGTGGCAATATCACACGTAATGCAGATGACCACTGTTGCGGACAGGCATATATTGAACTTTATAAGATTTCCCCTGATCCGGCGAAAATAAAAAATATCAAAGTTTCAATAGATATGCTGGTAAATACTCCTCAAGTGGACGACTGGACTTGGATTGACGCGATACAGATGGGGATGCCTGTTCTTGCCCAGTTAGGCAGGCTGACAGGCGAACAGAAATACTATGATAAAATGTGGCAGATGTATTCTTGCTCCCGTAATGAGATAGGCAATGGACTGTTTAATCAAAAAGAGGGACTGTGGTGGAGAGACGCTAATTTCGTTCCTCCTTATAAAGAACCTAACGGAAAGAATTGCTTTTGGAGCCGGGGAAACGGATGGGTATATGCCGCATTGGTGAGAGTCCTGAATGAGGTTCCGGAGAATGATACACATCGTATGGATTATATAAAAGATTTCCTGTCAATGAGTAAAGCGTTGAAGGCTTGTCAGCGCGCAGACGGCTTCTGGAATGTAAGTTTGCATGATGAATCCAATTATGGGGGGAAGGAGACATCAGGAACCTCCTTATTTGTTTATGGCATGGCATGGGGAGTGCGCAATGGATTATTGGATAAAAAAGAATATATGCCTGTCATTGTAAAAGCATGGAATGCTATTGTGAAAGAGGCTGTACATCCGAATGGTTTCTTGGGATTCGTGCAGGGTAGTGGCAAAGAGCCTAAAGACAGCCAGCCGGTAACTTACAAGAGCGTTCCTGATTTTGAAGATTACGGAGTAGGATGCTTCCTGCTGGCTGGTACGGAGGTGTATAAAATAGATTGATGATAAAACTTGATAAAACATTGATATTTTGAAGTATGGGAAGATTTAAAGTTTTGAAGTTATTATTTCTCTTACTGCTGATACCTATGCTACTGGGGGCTAATAATAGAGAGAAATACAATTTTAATTCTCAATGGTTATTGCATATTGGTGATGTTCAGGGAGGAGAAAAGTTATTTTTTACTGATAAGGATTGGAAGAAAATAACTCTGCCTCGCGCTTTTAATGAAGATGAGGCTTTTAAAGTTGCTATTAAAGAAATGACAGATACCGTTTCCTGGTATCGTAAACATTTTAAGCTACCGAAAACAGCCAAGGGGAAAAAAGTATTTATAGAGTTTGAAGGAGTACGTCAGGGAGCCGATTTTTATTTGAATGGTAAACATATTGGGCTACATGAAAATGGAGTAATGGCTGTAGGCTTTGATCTGACACCGTATTTGAATTTTACTGGGGAGAATGTAATAGCTGTACGTACTGATAATGATTGGAAGTATAAGGAGCGGGCTACCGGCAGTCGATATCAATGGAACGACAATAACTTTAATGTTAATTACGGAGGTATTCCTAAAAACGTATGGCTGCATATCACGGATAAGTTATACCAAACATTACCTTTGTATAGTAACTTACGAACGACAGGAGTGTATATCTATGCGACAGATATATGTACTAAGAGCCGTAAAGCATTTGTTAATGCAGAATCTGAAGTACGTAACGAATATGATAAATCGTGCAATGTAAGCTATGAAGTATGTGTATATGATTACGACGGCAATTGGGTAAGTACTTTTAAAAGTGCTCCGGTGATAGTAAAATCTAAAGAGACAGTAAAGCTAAAAGCTGCCAAAGAATTGGAAAATCTGCATTTCTGGAGTTGGGGATATGGTTATCTTTATGATGTAAAGACAAAGTTGATAGTGGATAACAGGATTGTTGACGAAGTAGTAACTAAAACAGGTTTCAGAAAGACTCGTTTTAGTGGCGGAAAGATATGGCTGAATGACCGGGTTTTGCAAATGAAAGGATACGCCCAGCGTACAAGTAATGAATGGCCGGGAGTAGGCATATCGGTACCACCTTGGATGAGTGACTATTCTAATGGCTTGTTGATTGAGCATAATGCGAATTTCTTTAGATGGATGCATGTTACACCTTGGAAGCAAGATGTTGAATCATGTGACAGAGTAGGAGTGATACAGGTAATGCCTGCCGGAGATGCAGAAAAAGATGCCGTTGGCCGTTGGTGGGGACAGCGTTTGGAGCTAATGCGTGATGCTATCATCTACTTTAAGAATAATCCGAGTATATTGTTTTACGAATCAGGTAATGAGTCTATAAGTCGTGAACATATGCTTGAAATGATAGCTATTCGTGATATGTACGATCCTTATGGGGGAAGAGCAATAGGTTCTCGTGAGATGCTGGATATCCGTGAAGCTGAATGGGGCGGTGAAATGCTTTATATAAATAAGAGTGAGCATCATCCGATGTTTGCCACCGAATATTGTCGTGATGAAGGTCTGCGTAAGTATTGGGATGAATATAGCTATCCTTTTCATAAGGAAGGAGCAGGACCTTTGTATAGAGGGCAGGATGCAAGTGCCTATAATCATAATCAAGATATGTTTGCTGTAGAATTGATTCGGCGGTGGTATGATTATTGGCGTGAACGGCCGGGTACCGGAAGGAGAGTTAGCTCCGGCGGTGCTAAAATTATTTTCTCGGACACACAGACGCATAGTCGTGGTGAAGAAAATTATCGCCGGAGTGGAGTCGTGGATCCGTTGAGAATACCTAAAGATGGATTTTTTGCTCATAAAGCCATGTGGGACGGTTGGGTTGATACGGAAAAGGAACATACATATATCATTGGTCACTGGAATTATACATCTAAAGTGACTAAACCTGTGTATGTGGTTTCTTCAGGTGATAAAGTAGAATTATTTGTAAATGGTAAATCAAAGGGTTTCGGCAAACAGGATTATCGTTTTTTATTTACGTTTGATTCTGTCCAGTGGGAGAAAGGAATAATTGAAGCAGTGAGCTATGGCGAGAATAACAAAGAATTGAGCCGTTATTCTATAAAAACGATAGGAGAACCTCATCATTTGAAACTCACATTTATGCATGGACCAAAGGGACTTTTTGCAGATGGGGCTGACTTGGCTATACTGCAGGTTGAGGTTGTAGATGCGAATGGTGATAGATGTCCGCTTGCTGATAATATGATTAAATTTGATTTGCAAGGACCTGCCGAATGGCGTGGAGGCATTGCGCAAGCTACAGACAATTATGTATTGGCTAAAGAGCTTCCTGTCGAGTGTGGTATAACAAGAACTTTGATTCGTTCGACTGAACAGGCGGGTAAGATCATGGTAAGGGCTACGACAGCTGGTTTACCTTCAGCAGAGCTATCATTAACCTCTAATCCTGTTGAAGTAAAGGACGGACTTAGCACGTTTTTTCCAAGTGAAAAGTTGATTAGTCGGTTTGACCGTGGTGAAACCCCGTTGACTCCTTCTTATCAGGACTCAAAAGTAGACGTAGGAATAAAATCCGCTATTGCCGGAATAAATAGTGAACAGGCTATTTATAGTTATGATAGTAACGAATTAAGTGAATGGAAAAATGATGGAAAATTGAGTACGGCATGGATTACTTATCATTTGGAGAGAAAAGCAGAAATAGATGATATTTGCATTAAATTGACTGGTTGGCGGAAACGTTCTTATCCTTTGGAGATTTTTGCAGATGATAAACTTGTTTGGAGTGGAAATACGGAAAAGAGTTTGGGGTATATTCATCTATTTGTCAAGCCTGTACGAACGGATAAAATAACTATCAAGTTGAAGGGAGAGGCAAAAGAATCGGATGCTTTCGGACAAATAGTGGAAGTTGTTGAGCCTAATGCTGGTGATCTTGACCTTCTTAGGGTAAAAGGCGGTGAAAAAACAAATAATGAATTGAGAATAGTGGAAGTTGAATTTTTGGAAACACTAAAGAAATAAATAGGATTGTGTTTGTTTAAGGTTGCCCCGGCTAGTTCTTTAATTTGAATTGGTTGGGGTTTATTCTTTGAAGACTAATAAAAAGGGCTCCTCATTTTGTTTGAGAAGCCCTTACCTATTGAAAACTGATAAGAGAGGGGAATATCTTAATTAATGAGTAAGTTGTTTTACCTTTATTGGTTTTTCATGTGTACATATTATTTTTGATTTCTCGTCTTGATAAACAATATTTCTAGATTTTTCACCTCTAATGTTGGTATATAATTCTCCCGCTGGAACTGTAAAAAGTACATTGTCGAATAGGATATTTTGTCCGTCCAAAATACTAATTTTATTATCTTGTGAGTTGATTTCCAAATTACGTAAGATAAATCCGTTAACATCATTCATTGCAGTAATGAGTTCTTGACTGTTGATTTTGCCGTTCTCAATAAGAATATTGCTACAGGGTACTTCCGGAATGCCATTGATGCTTAATACTTTATGGGCTGATTCCACAATAAAGTTCCTTATCTTTATATCTTTTATGACAGGAGTCAGTCTGTTCACAGCTCTTGGTGGAATGCGACTGGCCAATTCTCCCATATATCGTTTGCTGCCAAGCAAATCCCACTTAAAAGCTTCTCCTACATTCGTCATGCGTATATTTTCATATAGAATATCAGATACTCCTCCGGCTCGATTGCGGCGGGTTTTAAACCGTATTCCTACTTGTGTTCCATCGAACACACAGTCATGTAGGTAAATATTCTCTATTCCACCTGCAGTTTCACTTCCACAAGTAATGCCACCATGTCCGTCTTTGGCCAATGAATAGCGGATTACGACATTCTCGGTAGCCTTACCTACACGTAGTCCATCCTCAGCGCGTCCGGCTTTTAAAGTGAAGCAATCATCTCCACAATTGAGTGTGGAGTATTCTATCAGTACATTCTTACAGGATTCAATGTCGATACCATCGCCACTGGGAACTCCAATCGAATTTACAGTAATACCACGGATTATTACATTTTCACAGTAAATCGGACAGATGTTCCAGAATGCGCTGCGTTCCATAGTAATACCTTCAACCAATACATTAGTACAGTTAATGGGCGAGATTGTTTTTGGGCGATAGAATCCTCTTCCGTTCATACCGTCAAATATTCGTTGCGCTACCGGAGTGGTTGACGATATGTCATTTTCAACTACAGTATTTCCATTAGGTAGTTGTCTGATCTCCGCATTCATAGCTGGACCATAAATAATGCCCTTGCCGGTCACAGCTATATTATTTTCTCCGTTTGCATAGATGAATGCCCCGGCTCCCATAATTTCAATTCCTTCGTGGCGAGTGAACACTGCAGGTAAATAACTTTCTACAGTTCCGGGAAATTCTATTTCGGCTTCGTCTTCTAAGTGGAGGTTCACATTGCTTTTTAGCACAATACGCCCTGATTTCCATTTCCCTTTGGGGATGACGACAGTCCCCCCCCCTCGATTGTGAACGTCCATGATCGTTTGATTGACAATAAGAGTGATAGGTTCATCTGCTTTGGCTCCCTTATCTGATATGTTGACTGTCAATTCAGGAAAGACAGGCCTTTTAAGATCAGGCATCTGAAACGGTATTTTGCCAATAGGGGCAATTTCTTCCGGCATGGCAATGGCGCCTACCTTATCTATAGTTACAATCTTTGCAGATTCGACTTGAGGCTGACAAGAGACTGACAAAAAGGGAAGTGTCAAAGCCATTAATAAATACGGTTTATAAATTCTCATAACTATCAAGAAGTTTATTTAAGTGTCCATATACAAGTATCATTCAATATTTCTTTTCCGGACTTCCCTTCTACACGAATGACATTTTCTCCGGGAGAAAGGGTTATATTATCCCATATGATCCGGTTAATCTTATCTTTTTTCTGTTTACCGATTTTTTTGTCATTAAGATACAGAGTTGCCTCATTTAGGTTGCTATATACTTTGACTAACGTGTTTGGATTAGTACGTTCGGTGAATCTACGGCTACAAATGTAGAGCATCGGTTCCGAATTCCAGTTTGCTTTATAAAAGTAGAAGACATCTTTTTTTACTTTGCGATCATAGGTAATAGTACCTTTGTCGTTAATACCATCTGTATCTCCTTCCTGTCGGATAGAGGATTGTGCATCTGCGAATTGCCAGATAAACTTAGCCCATAAATAGGGGCGTTCGGTAAATGCTGTCCAATAACCTTCGTGACAGATTGCCTGATATTCTTCAGGATGTTCTCTTTTAGGACGTTGGGTATTATGGTCGAGGGGACATGCGTGTTGATGGATACTGGCGCCGGCTCCATATTCCGATACTCCCACTGGCTGGTTATTAGAGTTCTTTTTTACATCATCAAAAAACTTTTCGGCAGATTGTTGAGAGGTTTTCCAACCGAAATATTTATTCCAAGCAATAAGATCGGAACAACCCAGATAATTAGTTTGGTCTACACAAGTTGCAAAAGCAGTCAGACGGGACGGATCCAGTTTTTTATACAATTCATTAATTTCTCTAACAAAAGGAACCGGATTATCATATTCTTGAAATTTCTTATTGTCGGTAATCAATAGCTCATTGAATATTCCCCAAAAACAAATAGAAGGGTGATTGAATTTTTGATATACCAGTTCTTTCAGGGATTGCCTGGCGTTATCCTCGAATCCTTTATTGTGTAAATAGCCGGTATATGCATATCCGCCGGGACCGCACATCGGGATTTCTGTCCATAATATAATTCCGTTTTGATCGCATAAGTCGTACATGGGTTCTGCGTGTGGATAATGTGCCAAACGCATAGCGGTCGCACCTACTTCTTTTATCAGGCTTATGTCTTTATCATAATCTTCTTGCTGTAAAGCACTTCCTTTACCTTTTACATCCTCATGACGGCAGAAACCATAGAGGTTCAGGTATTTTCCGTTTAGGAAGAAACCTTTTTCCGGGTCAGCATGAAAGTAGCGGAATCCCGTTTTTTGAGTTACTTTATCAATTACTTTGTCGCCATCATATAGTTCTACTGATACGTTGTATAAATAAGGATTCTCTTTTCCATTCCAAAGAATAGGATTAGTGATTGTAAGTGGCTGTTTGACGGTCTCCTCACTGACTGCTGTTATATTGCTGGTCACTTCTTTTCCATTAGTATCTGTGATGGTTGTTTTCAGTTTCAGACCGGATTTTACTTCTTTTAAAGAAAGAATACTCTCTACACAGATTTCGGCTTGTTGCTTGGTAATTCTATTCTGATGGATAAACACTCCTGGCGAGGCATAGAATACAGGAGAGATGCAATTCTTTTCTGTTATAATCAGATGACAAGGACGGTGGATTCCACCGTAGATATTAAAGTCTCCGCTAATTGGCAGGATGTCTGTACGATATGCATTACTTACCCACACTTCCAGATCATTATTACCATTCTGTACAAAATCTGTGATTTCGAAGCAAAAAGCTGTGTAGCCACCTAGATGTTGTCCTACAGTCCGGTAATTTATGAAAATGTCAGCGGCAGAATTGACACCTTCGAAATAGAGGAAAAGTCGTTTATCTTTCATTTCCGGAGTAATTTCCAAATCACGTTTATATACCATCATTTCCCGATTGTATGTTGTGGTACCTTCCAGATAATTCGCATTCCAAGTGTGAGGAAGAGTTACCGGAGTAAGTGATGCATCTTTCTTATTACTGGTGAGTGGTTTATATCCCCAGCCTTTATCCAATAGAATAGAGGTGCGAGGATGGTTCTCTGCAAGGATAGAAGAATGGAACAAGAGCCCGATAATAATGAGGCATAAAGTGGATAATTTGTGTTTCATAAATTATTAAGTTATAATTATTATGCAGAATTTTTATTGGCAAATATAGGGCGTTGTATTCTCTTATTCCTGTAATATAGTACGAAAACAAGTATTATGATGCAAAACAAATCGCAAAAATCAGGTGATGGTATATTTTGAACAGGAATACATATAAATGTATGGTGATTAAGGCTGTATTCATAAATTTGCGCTTCTTTTGCATAGTAAGAGCTAAAATAATGAAAGCTAGTAAAAATAGAATAATCATGAGAAAGATTACGTTTATATTTCTTTTGGGGGGCTTGTCATTTTTACAAATGTTTGCTCAAAATAAAATGATTTGTGATAATGCAGTGGAGACTAATTGGGATTCTGCACTGAGGAACGTGGAGATTCCTTCTGTTAAAGATGGCACTATTCGGCGAGCACTTATGTATAAGACTATTTGCAAAAGTCCTCAGCCTTTGGTGGTGAATCTTGATACTTGGAATAATGATTCTGTACAGAAGAATCCTTTAATCAAAGAAATTATAGCTCGTGGCTGGAATTATATTCATCCGAATTTAGAAGAAGTCAATCAAGAAGTGAGTGTAGTGAGTATTCTTGAAATGTTGGCCCATATTGAGGATGCAATTCGATATGCATTAAGACAAACCAATGCCAATCCCAATGATGTTCATATAATAGGTTCAGGAAAAGGTGGCGTTGCGACATTGGCAAGCTACATGAATCTTAACTATCCGGTGAAATCTTTTTCGGTTTGGGGAGCACTGAATGTAGATTTATCTTTAGAACATCAATGTTTGATTGAAAAGCGTAAAGATGCCCGATTGTTTATCTATGCTAAGATGAATGGGGGAGATAAAGATTCTCTTTCTGTTACACCGTCTTTGAATATATACAATCGATTAGTTGGAGAGTTAAAATATGGAATATTGAATATGGATGATATTAAGATGAAGGCGGTTAATGATCCTAGCCTTATATCTTGTTACGAAATATTTGATTTATTGGGTGAACATAGTAATTTTGACTGCAAAAAGAATAGAAGGATGTTTGGTTGTGATGTCTATTTGATACGTAAGTATAGTAACATACAGTTAACAGTTCTTGAGAGTGATTATGATCAAATTCCTCAGGCTTTAGGTTTGATACCTTACAATAAAATTACAGACCTAAAATATAATATCCTGACTATTGGTGATTCTAATGGACAGAAAAAAGATGGTTGGGTTGCACAACTGAAGAAGATGTTACCGGAATCTACAATAATTAATTATTCAGAAGCCGGGCGTACTATTGGGTTTGACAATAATGGTAAGGAAAGATTGAATGGACTTAAAAATATCAATTCATATTTAGATCAGGCACAAGTTGAAAAGAAAAAGTATGATTATATTATTTTGTGTTTAGGAACTAATGATACAAAAAGAATATTTGAAGCCAGGCAGAATGAGGTTGTACTAAATTTTGAGAAACTTCTGAATAAGATAAAAATGCATAATCTGTATAAAGGTTCGGATACAAAATTAATTTTCGTAACTCCTCCTCCTCTCAGAGAGAAAAATATTAGTCTAAAGTTCCAAGGAGCTAGTCAGAGATTAAATAATTTGATACCGGAATTGATGTATATGGCTTCCAAAAAAGGTTTTAGTGTGGTTGATGTATATCATCCGTTATTAGGAATACTTGATTATTATGCTGGTGATGGAGTGCACATGGCAGGGGCTGGACAAGAAATTGTCGCCTCTAAAATAATTTGTACAATAATGGATAAATAGATAATTAGAAAAGTCATGAAAATATTCTTTTTCCTTATTTTAAACCTTATCATTTGTTCTAATTCTGCATTCGCTGCAAATAGGGAGGTTTATGTAGCCAAATATAAGCATGATAAAATATGTGCTATTAGTTATACATTTGATGATGGGTTGGCAGAACATTATACAATCGTTTTTCCAGAATTGGAAAAACGGGGTTTTAAAGGAACTTTTTGGATATGCGGCTATTATACGGAACAGGGAATGGATGCAAAGGTTCCTCGAATGACTTGGATGCAATTGAAGGAAATGGCAAATAAAGGACATGAGATTTCCAATCATAGTTGGTCACATAAGAAAATGTCACGTTTGCCCTTAGCTCGTATTAAAGATGAGATAGAGAAAAATGATAGTGCAATTTTTGCTAACATTGGTATTATGCCTGTTACCTATTGTTATCCATATAATTATAAGCCAGATACGATTTCTCAGATAGCTTCTGAAAATAGGGTGGCAACACGTGTGAAACAATTTTCGATAGGTGGAAGTAAGGCAAGTCCTCAACGGTTTGCAAAATGGTTGGAAGACTTAATAAAAAACAAGGATTGGGGAGTAACCATGACCCATGGCATTAATTACGGATATGATGCTTTCAAGTCACCTGAATTATTTTGGGAACATTTGGACGAAGTGAAAAATATGGAGGATAAAATTTGGATAAGTACTTTTCGGCAAATCGCTTCTTATATAAAGGAGAGGAAAGAAATACAACTGAAAGTATCAGATAAAAAAGATGTGCTGGTTATTACTCCAAAATTGAAGCTAAATAAGGAACTTTTTGCGGAACCATTAACAATGATAGTCAGAAAGGAAGGAGTAAAAGGAGTAGTTGTTACCCAAAATAAAAAACGACTATCAGCAAATATCTTGGGGGATAAAATTATTTTTGATTTTAATCCTTATGATGGTTTAATAAAGGTGCGTTTAATTGAAAAATAGGATTCTGTACCATCTATTTGTACTGGATTGCATAATTAAAATATGTTCCTGTACTACATTTGCAATATGAAAATCACAAAATTGAATGTTTAAATTAAGTTTTTACTAATATGAAAATGAAATGTATGAAAAGCACAGAGTACGGCATTAGTTGTTTAAGTAGAGGAACTTTGTTTCTCTTTCTGCTAACTGTCTTTGTTTTGCAATCAGTTACGTTACTGGCTCAAAATGATCGTACTATCAGGGGTACAGTAATTGATGAAAATGAGGAACCTGTTATTGGTGCAACGGTTGTTGCTATCGGTACCAACCGTTCTACTATTACAAATCTGGACGGTGCTTTTGAATTAAATCTTCCATCTACAGTTAAAACTCTGGAAATTTCTTTTTTAGGATATAATAAAGCAAAGGTCCAGTTGAAAGCACAATCAACTTATAAAGTTCAATTGACAGAATCATTGGTTCAATTAGATGAGGTAGTAGCTATAGGGTATGGTTCTGCCAAGAGAGGTAATCTGACAGGTTCTGTGTCCAAAGTGGATGCTTCGAAAATTGAAAATCGTCCGGCGCCGAATATTGCTTCTGCATTGCAAGGTATGCTTTCAGGGGTGGAAATCCGTTCAACAAGTGGAGCGCCTGGAGAAGAGCTTGAGATTCGTGTACGGGGAGCAGCATCGATTAATGCTGATGCGGTACCTTTATATGTATTGGATGGGATTCCGGTAGATAATCTGGGGAGCATTAATCCGAACGATATTGAGTCGATTGAGGTGTTAAAAGATGCTTCTTCTTCTGCTATCTATGGTTCACGTGGTGCAAATGGCGTTATTTTGATAACGACGAAAACTGCATCGAAGTCTGATAAAGTACGTGTTGATTTTTCTGCATCTTATGGTATTCAGCAATTGGAGAGAAGGGTAGATGTTTTGAGTCCGGAAGAATGGATTGATTTTCGTACTGCATATAATAATTATAGATATGTAGAGAAATATGCTGCAAAAGGAGCTACTGCTAATGATGATTGGGAAACTCGTTTAGCTATGAATGGTGGTAAGATTAGTTATTATTACATGAATGACCCTCGTTGGTCACAGCCTAATTATGGTGGTTTGGCATTGATAGACTGGCAGGATGAGTTTTTTCGTTTGGCTCCTATACAGAATTACCAACTATCTGTATCTAATGGTAATAAGAATAGCAAATACCGTCTTTCGTTGGGATATATTGATCAGCAAGGTGTTGCTATTGAAACAAGCTATAAACGTTTGAATCTACGTGCAAATGTAGAGTCTCGTTTGTTTGATCGTATCACAATGGGATTTAATATTGCTCCGACTATGACTTGGAATGAAGGAGGGAGCATTGAAGGAAAAGATCAACAGGCGCAGAAAGTTTTGTCTATGTGTCCTATAGCTGAGCCGGAAGCAGGGGTATATGAGGGTGCAGAGCCTTATGATAGTTATTTGTGGGCTAGTTCCAATGTGAGTCCAATAGCTTTTATGGAGCAGAATGTTAATCATCGGGAAAATATTAATGTAAACTCTTCTGCTTATTTGAAAATTGATTTATTGAAAGGGTTAAAATTGGAAGCAACCGGCTCTTATATTTTTTCAAGTCAGCATAGACGTATCTTTACTCCAAGCTCAGTTCTGAAGAAATGGGAAGTGGGTGAAGGATATCATACAAGTGCAAATCGTTCTGATACACGTTCCCATAAATATTTGTTCCAAACGATATTGAATTATAACAGAACTTTTCGCAAGCATACGGTAGGCTTGATGGCTGGTTACTCTATGGAGTCTTCTTCTGGGGCATCAAGTAGTTTGTCTGCAAAGCAATTTGCGGATAACTCTTTAGAAGTTTTTACTTTGAATGATCAGGCGATTACCGGAGCATCTGCTACTTTAACGACTCCTAGCCGTTTACTTTCTTATTTCGGACGTTTTCAGTATGAATACGATAATCGCTATCTATTGACAGCGAGTATTCGCCGGGATGGTTCTTCGCGTTTTGGCAGGGAGAATAGATGGGGTACTTTTCCTGCTGTATCAGCAGCTTACCGTGTCTCGAATGAGAAATTCTGGCCTAAAGATTTTGTGATGAATCAATTAAAGGTGCGTGCAAGCTGGGGACTGAATGGTAATAATTCCATCTCTAATGGTGCTGCATTAGGATTGATGGAAAGTGCAAATTACTCATTGGGAAGTTTGGTTAATGGCTTTGCGCCAAGTTCTATTGACAACGAAAAACTGGGTTGGGAAAAGACACATAGCTGGAATATTGGTATAGACCTAGGATTCTTTAATAACCGTATTGTGCTGGCTGCCGACTATTATGATAAAACGACCAAAGATCTTTTGTATAAAGTTTCTGTTCCTGCCATTATGGGATTCACCAAAGCTTGGGGAAATATTGGTAGTATAGGAAATAGAGGTTTTGAATTGGAACTGACAACTCAGAACTTGACAGGGAAGCTGAATTGGAGTACATCCTTAAACGTTTCTTATAATAAAAACGAGGTAAAGAGTCTGGGAGAAGATAATACTACTGTATTTATTGGTTATAGTGATTCTAATACTCAGGTATTTATGGTAGGTCAGCCATTGAGAGCTTATTATATGTATGATGCTGTCGGAGTTTATCAGACTAAAGAAGATTTGAAGAAATATCCTACCATGACAAACTCACAGGTGGGAGACGTGAGATATCGCGATGCTAATGATGATGGAGTTATTAATGACCAGGATCGTACATTAGTAGGTAAACCGTCACCTGATTATACTTTTGGTTTCACAAACTCGTTCAGATATAAAGATTTTGATTTGTCTATTCTGCTTACGGCTCAAACCGGTGGTAAACTTTACAGTGTGTTAGGCCGAGCTATGGACCGTCCAGGTATGGGAGCTTCTATTAATGTATTAGCTAAATGGAAGAATATGTGGAGATCGGAAGAAGAACCGGGAGATGGAAAAACTCCAGGTATTGATAATAAAAATACAAGTTCGTTATATGACTCACGGTGGTTATATAGTACAGACTTTATAAAGATAAAAAATATTACTCTTGGTTATCGTATTCCCGTTAAAAGGTTTAAATATCTTAGCAGTGCCCGTTTGTATATGTCGGCAGAGAATGTTTGGATGTGGGATAAATATGACGGGGGATTCTCTCCGGAATCTAATAATGGTGGTAAAACTGCAGATTATGATTATGGAGCTTATCCTCAGCCAAGAACGATTACTTTGGGAGTTAATGTTACATTTTAATAAAACGGAAAATTATGGAATTGTATAAATACATATTAGGTGGAGCTTTATGTTTAGGATCGCTCTTTTCATCATGTAGTGATTGGTTGGAAGTAGAACCAGTAGACACTCGTACAACAAACTATTATTATAAGACACCCAAAGAGATGGAACAAGCGTTAATGGGGATTTATAATGGATTACTTCCTGTGTCGGAATATTCGTTATTAATGTCGGAACTTCGCTCTGATAATGTTTGGTGTGGTGAATATACCGGAGCCCAACGGGATTATTTGGCTATTAGTACCTATGATCCTAATTTGGCTATTACTTCCACTATAAGTGGAGCATGGGAAGAATTATACCGGATTGTATATCGTACCAATGTATTTCTGTCAAAAGTTGATGGAGTAACATTTATCATAGAAGGAACAAAAGAACAGATGATAGGGGAAGCGCGTTTTTTAAGAGCGTTGGCCTATTTTGATTTGGTACGCTATTTTGGACGCATACCTTTGACTCTATCTCCTTTGACTATTACCGAGGCTATGTCTGTTCCACAATCAGAAGCGCATGAAATTTATGAAAAAGCCATAATACCCGATTTAGAATATGCTATAACTAGTTTAAATGATGCTCCTACTGATTATTTGGGAAAGGCAACTTCCACAGGACGCGCTACTTTGCAAGCTGCACAGTCTTTACTTGGCAAGGTTTATTTAACTATGGCAGGTTATCCTTTATATGATGAAAGTAAAAAAGAATTAGCAAAAGACTTATTTGAGAAAGTGATAGATTACGCTGACGCAAAAAAGAAATTTTGGGCGAAAAATGCTGATGAGTGGAAGAGGATATGGATTAGTGACAATGATAATAAATATCATATATTTGAGATTCAATATATCGCAGCTAAAGATTATGGTAATCCGATGGCAGGTATATGTACTCCTAAACTTCCCTCCCAATATACCGCAGTACAATTGGCAGGATGGAGCATGGGATGTGCAGATGGTTTGAAAGAACTTCTGGGGGAAGAGAAAGATGCAGAAGGACATTACTTGGATGTACGTTGTCTGGCAACTATTGATACAACGAAATTTGTCAATAAAGACAACCCAAACCAAATTACTAGATATTCGGGCGATGATTTCTTTATTAAATTTATGGAACATAAGATTAAGAGACAGGAACTGGGATATTCCGATATTGATGGGCAAATAATAGATCGTACTTATTTCCCTATTAATTATCCATTAATTCGGTTGGAAGATGTCATGTTAATGTATGCGGAGATTGTGGGGCCTACGGATAGGGGGATAGATATGGTAGATAGGATTCGTACTCGTGCCGGCTTGAGTGAATTAAGTGATGCGGAGAAAGTACCGGATAAATTCCAGAAGTGTATAGAAAAAGAACGTCGTAAGGAATTGGCTTTTGAGGGTATTCGCTGGCATGATCTTGTCCGTCATAATAATTTGCAAGCCGTGAAAGACAAGTTTATGCATTATGCTACTAATTCAGAAGGTAATATCACTCGCCCTCTAGTTGCTCAATATGCTGATCGTGTAAAAGAAGGTACTTATCTTTATCCGATTCCTGATACACAGATGAAAGTGAAAGAAGGATTATATGAACAGAATGAGGCTTATAAGTGATTAAAATATAATTGTTAATTTAGAATTAGTATGAAGAATAAATTTCTTATATTATTGTATATCTTTACTTTTACATTTGCCATTAAAGGGTATACAACGGAATGTGGAAAATATAGTTTTAATAACGACTGGCTTTTAAAAGTAGGCGATATTCCTGATGCACAGAAAAGTCAGTTTAAAGATGATGATTGGAGCAAGGTAACACTTCCGAGAGCTTTTAATGAGGATGAAGCATTCAAAGTTTCGATAGAGCAACTGACCGATACGGTTATGTGGTATCGTAAACATTTTAAGATTGAAAATCGAGGCAATCGGAAAGTGTTTATTGAGTTTGAAGGAATACGTCAGGCTGGTGATTTTTATTTGAACGGACATCGTTTGGGAAAGCATGAGAATGGTGTAATGGCAGTAGGTTTTGATTTAACTCCTTATATGAAAGACGGAGATAACGTGCTAGCTGTACGTATTGATAATAATTGGCAATATCGTGAGGTGGCAACAAAAGCCAAATTTCAGTGGAATGATCGTAATTTTAATGCTAATTATGGCGGTATCCCCAAAAATGTTTATTTGTATGTAAAAGATAGCGTTTATCAAACTCTTCCATTATATAGTCACTTGAAAACAACAGGAGTATATGTTTATGCGACTGATATAAATATAAAAGACCGTAAAGCTAAGATTCATGCGGAATCCGAGGTAAAGAATGATAGTCGTGAAGTTCGTCGGTTTAGTTATCAGGTGACATTAATTGATGCAGACGGTAAAATTGTAAAATCCTTTAGAGGTTCTGATATAACATTAAAAGCTGGAGAAACAAGAATAGTTAAAGCTGCCGCCGAAGTCGGAGATTTACATTTCTGGAGTTGGGGATACGGTTATCTTTACATGGTGAAGACTGCACTTGTAAATGCTCAGAAACAAATCTTTGATGAAGTAACAACGCGTACAGGTTTTCGTAAAACTAGATTTGGAGAAGGAAAGATCTGGTTGAATGATCGTGTCATACAAATGAAAGGGTATGCTCAACGTACTAGTAATGAATGGCCTTCGGTAGGAATGTCTGTTCCGGCATGGCTTAGTGACTATTCAAATGATCTGATGGTAAGAAGTAATGCTAATTTTGTTCGTTGGATGCATGTTACACCATGGAAACAAGATGTAGAATCATGTGACCGTGTTGGCCTTATTCAAGCCATGCCTGCTGGAGACTCAGAAAAAGATAGGGAAGGTCGCCAATGGGAGCAACGTACGGAGTTGATGCGTGATGCGATCATTTATAATCGCAATAACCCGAGTATTTTGTTCTATGAATGCGGTAATAACTCGATTAGCCGAGATCACATGCTAGATATGAAAGCTATTCGGGATAAATATGACCCGTTTGGTGGTCGTGCTATTGGTTCCCGTGAGATGTTAGACATTCGTGAAGCTGAATGGGGAGGAGAAATGCTGTATATCAATAAGAGTAAACATCATCCGATGTGGGCTACGGAATATTGTCGTGATGAAGGACTGAGAAAATATTGGGATGAATATAGTTATCCGTTTCATAAAGAGGGAGATGGTCCTTTGCATCGCAATCAACCAGCTACCAGTTATAATCATAATCAAGATGAGTTTGCAGTTGAATTAATTCGTCGTTGGTATGATTATTGGCGTGAACGTCCCGGAACGGGGGAACGAGTTAGTTCCGGTGGAGCAAAAATTATTTTTTCTGATAGCAATACCCATCATCGTGGTTCGGAAAATTATCGTCGTAGTGGTGTGACTGACCCGATGCGCATTGAGAAAGATGGCTTTTTTGCTCATCAAGTGATGTGGAATGGTTGGGTAGATACAGAAAACCACCAAACTCATATAATTGGTCATTGGAATTATCCGCTAGATACAGTGAAACCTGTGTATGTAGTATCTACAGGAGAAGAAGTGGAATTGTTTCTTAATGGGGAGTCTTTAGGTAAAGGCAATCGTGATTATAATTTCTTATTTACTTTTGATAAAGTTGCATTTAAACCGGGCAAATTAGAAGCTGTAAGCTATGATAAAAAAGGAAAAGAATTGAGTCGTTGTACTTTGGCAACTGCGGGTGAACCTGCGAATTTGAAATTGACAGTTATACAGAATCCCGATGGTTTCCAGGCAGATGGAGCTGACATGGCTTTAATTCAAGTGGAAGTTGTAGATAGAGAAGGAAAGCGCTGTCCACTGGACAATCGAATCATTAAGTTTGATTTGAAAGGGGAAGCTGAATGGCGTGGTGGCATTGCACAAGGTGAAAATAATTATATTCTTAGTAAGAATTTACCAGTTGAATGTGGTATAAATCGTGTCTTTGTCCGTAGTACTACAAAAGCAGGAAAAATAATATTAACTGCGAAAGCTAAGGGACTTCCCGATGCTTCTGTTTTATTGGAAACAATCCCTGTTACTATAAAAGATGGTTTGGGAACTTATTTACCTCAATATACATTGAAAGGGAGATTTGATAAAGGTGAAACACCTCGAACTCCATCTTATAAAGATACAAAAAAAGAAGTACGCATTGTTTCTGCCAAAGCGGGTGCTAATACACAAGATGTAGAAAAGAGTTATGATGATAATGAACTGAGTGAATGGGGTAATGATGGTGCGTTATCAACTGCTTGGATTACTTATAAACTTGAACGTGTAGCAGAGATTAATGATATCTGTTTGAAATTACGGGGATGGCGTAGAAATAGTTATCCGTTGGAGGTGTATGCAGGGAAAACGTTGATTTGGAAAGGAAATACGGATAAAAGTTTGGGTTATATTCATTTGGAAACTATTCCGGTACGTACAGATGAAATAACAATCTCTTTAAAAGGTAGTGCTACAGAAAGTGATGCATTTGGTGAAATAGTGGAAGTGGCAGCTACAGTGACCAATAAAATGGAACTACAAGATAACAAACAGAAGGGAAAACGCTATCTTAAGATTATAGAGGTTGAATTTCTTGAGAATGTGAAATGATATCTTGCTTAAATTGTAATAAGATTGATTAGACTAGTAAATGGTGTCGTTTTAATGAGAATTGAAACGGTGCCATTTTTTTAAGGAAGGAAGTTGTAATTTGTTAACTTAAATAGCGAGAAATGAAGATATATATACTTTTTGTGTTTGTAGGTCTATGTATGGTTACATCTTGTACAGATGATGAGATAATTGTTAATGAATCGCCAGTTTCGGAAATACCTGATTATTCTCCGGTAACTAATATGGCTTCTCCTTTGAAACGGATGTTATGGGCATCTATTAATAGTCGTCCGGATGCTTCGTTGAAGAAGTTTAGAGAATTTAATGACAAGATATTAGTTAGTTGGCGTATGTTTCCTATTGATGATGCTTCTACAGCATTTGATTTGTATCGTACCAGTGGTAATACTATGGAAATAAAGTTGAACTCAGAACCAATAAAGAACTCTACTAATTATCAGGATGTAGAGGCAGATCGTACTGTTGATAATACATATAGATTATGCTATGCCAATAGTAATGAAACATTGGATACTTATACAATTACGGCTCGGCAGGCTAGTGAAGGACTACCATATTTATCAATTCCATTGCAGAGTACAGTAAATGTGAGCCCTCTGCTTCTATATGAAGCTAATGATGCTAGTGTCGGTGATCTGGATGGAGATGGAATTTATGAAATTGTTTTAAAGAGACTGGTGCATACTTCGACAACAGATGGAGGTGAAGGTAGTACAACGAGCGAGGTCAGACATACGACCTTATTTGAAGCTTATAAGTTGAATGGGGAATTTATGTGGAGAATAGCTTCAGGTCCTAATATTCCTATGGGGAACTCGGCCTCGTTTGCAGTCTATGATTTTGATGGAGACGGAAAATGCGAGATTGCTCTTCGTACTTCCGAAGGGACGATATTTGGTGATGGAACGGAAATTGGGGATATTGATGGAGATGGAAAGACTGATTATCGGGTTCCTGGAGAAAATTACATTCATGGTGGGCCGGAATTTCTTTCTGTCATAGAGGGAGCTACAGGGAAAGAATTGGCTCGTACAAATTATATTTCTTTAGGGACAAGTGAGGATTGGGGAGACAATTATTATAAACGTTCCAGCAGTTATCGGGTTGGTTTGGGAAATTTTTCAGGGACAAATACTTCGATTTTGATTTGTAGAGGAGTTTATGATAAAATGGTTTTGGAGGCATGGGATTTTGGGAGTGGAAAATTGACGAAACGATGGAGATTTGATACCACGGATGGTATTCATGGTTCATATGCGGGACAAGGGAATCATAGTTTGAGTGTGGGTGATGTAGATGGTGACCGATTAGATGAGGTTGTATATGGTGCTTGTACTATTGATCATGATGGAAAAGGATTGAACAATTCAGGTTTTGGTCATGGAGACGCATTACATTTGGGTAAATTCGATCCGTCGAGACCGGGGTTACAGATTTGGTCTTGCTTTGAGACGGGAGCAGTCGGGGCGGCTTTCCGAGATGCTCACACAGGAGAAGTAATATGGAAATACGATGATTCTTCGGATATAGGACGTGCATTAGTTGCTGATATAGATCCGGAGTCTCCAGGTTGCGAAATGTGGTGGTTCAGGAGTAATGTATATTCATGTACTGGAGTAGACTTGGGTTATAAGTCACAATCCTGCAATATGGCGATTTGGTGGTCTGGTTCTTTGAACAGGCAACTTTTGAATGAAAGTGCAATTGACGCGCCTGTGAAGAATGCTTCTAATGACAGGATGTTTACTATTTATCGATATGATGTGACAACTGTTAATGGTACCAAATCCAATCCATGTTTCTATGGTGATATCACCGGAGATTGGCGTGAAGAGGTTATTATGATTACCAAGGATGGCACAGAACTGCGCATTTTTAGTACATGGTATCCTACTGAATATAAGTTTCCTTATTTGATGAGTGATCATGTCTATGAGATGAGTGCTGTCAATCAGAATATAGGTTATAATCAACCTACACAATTAGGATACTATCTTGGATCAGATTTGATAAAAAAATAAGATGATGAAGCGAATTTTAGTAATAACATTTATTCTATGCGTTTTCAGCCTGTCAGAGGGGTGTGCGGCAGGACGTGAAAAATATAATTTCAATAGTGACTGGCTATTGAAGATAGGTGATGTTCCCAATGCACAAGCTGTTGGTTTTGAGGATAGTGATTGGAATATGGTGACTCTTCCAAGAGCTTTTAATGAAAATGAGTCTTTTAAAGTTGCCATTGACCAACTGACTGATACAATAGTATGGTATCGTAAGCACTTTAAAGTTGCAGTTTTAGATGCTCGTAAGGTTTTTGTTGAGTTTGAAGGAGTTCGTCAGGGAGCTGATTTTTATTTGAATGGATATCATTTGGGCAAGCATGAAAATGGAGTTATGGCGGTGGGATTTGATTTAACTCCTTATATGAAAAATGGTGATAATGTTATGGCTGTACGTGTAGATAATGACTGGAGCTATAAGGAAGTAAGTACAAATACAAAATTTCAATGGCATGATAACCGTTTCAATTGTAACTATGGCGGCATTCCTAAAAATGTTTTTTTGCATGTGACGAATGATGTATATCAGACTTTGCCACTATATAATAATTTGAAAACAACTGGACTTTATGTCTATGCAACAGATTTTGATATTAAAAACCGGAAGGCTAAAATTCATGTGGAATCGGAAGTGAAGAATGACAGTCATAAATCACGGAAATTTAGTTTCTTGGTAACTTTAGTAGATGCAGATGGAAAAAATGTCAAAGTATTCAAGGGGCCTGATGTGTGCTTGAAATCAAAAGAGGTAAAGATTATAAAAGCGGAGGCTGAAGTGAATAATCTTCATTTCTGGAGTTGGGGATATGGTTATTTATATACGGTAAAAACAAAGTTGGTAAATGCAGATAATGAGGTTGTTGATGAAGTGAATACTCGAACAGGTTTTCGAAAAACAAAATTTGGCGAAGGTAAAGTCTGGCTGAATGACCGTGTGATTCATTTAAAAGGCTATGCACAGCGTACAACTAATGAGTGGCCGGGAGTTGGAATGTCTGTTCCTGCATGGTTGAGTGATTATTCTAATGATTTAGTCGTGAAAAGTAACGCTAATCTCGTGCGTTGGATGCATGTTACTCCGTGGAAACAGGATGTGGAGTCGTGTGATCGTGTCGGATTAATACAAGCAATGCCAGCAGGTGATCAGGAGCGGGATTCCAAGGGACGTCAATGGGAACAACGTACAGAACTGATGCGTGATGCAATTATTTATAATCGTAATAATCCGAGTATTTTGTTTTATGAATGTGGAAATAAGGGGATTAAGCGTGAACATATGTTGGAAATGAAAGCAATACGTGATAAATATGATCCTTATGGTGGACGTGCTATTGGTTCTCGTGAGATGCTTGATATTCGTGAAGCAGAATATGGTGGTGAAATGCTTTATGTTAATAAGAGTAGGCATCATCCGATGTGGTCAATGGAATATTGTCGAGATGAAGGATTAAGGAAATATTGGGATGATTATAGTTATCCGTATCATAAGGAAGGTGACGGTCCTTTACACCGTGGAGGATCTGCCAAGAGCTATAATCATAATCAGGATATGTTTGCGGTTGAATTAGTCCGTCGCTGGTATGATTATTGGCGTGAGCGTCCAGGGACTGGATTGAGAATCAATGCTGGAGGAACTAAGATTATTTTCTCTGATAGTAATACACACTTTCGTGGAGCAGAAAATTATCGTCGTAGTGGTGTGACTGATGCTATGCGTATAGAGAAAGACGGGTTCTTTGCGCATCAGGTGATGTGGAATGGTTGGGTAGATATAGAATCTGAACAGACTTATATAATTGGTCACTGGAATTATCCGGAAAATACGGTGAAACCTGTATATGTAGTATCTACCGGGGAAAAAGTGGAATTATTTTTGAACGACCGGCTATTAGGTGAAGGAGAACGTGAGTATGATTTTTTGTTTACTTTTGATAAAGTGGCATTTAAACCGGGTAAACTGGAGGCTGTCAGTTATAATAAGGCTGGAAAAGAATTGAGCCGCTATGTCTTGACTACTGTTGGTGAGCCTACAAATATAAGATTGACAGCTATACAAAATCCGGAAGGTTTTCATGCCGATGGAGCAGATATGGCACTTATTCAATTCGAGGTAGTAGATAAGGATGGAAAACGTTGTCCATTGGATAATCGGATTGTCAAATTTGATTTGAAAGGTGAAGCTGAATGGCGCGGTGGTATTGCGCAGGGTGAGGATAATTATATCCTTAGTAAGGACTTACCTGTAGAATGTGGAGTAAATCGTGTTCTTATCCGTAGTACAACGAAAGCCGGGAAATTGATACTTACAGCAAAAGCGAAAGGCCTTCCTGAGGCTTCTATAACCTTAGAAACTATTCCGGTGGAAAAAGTTGATGGGGTAAGTAACTATTTGCCACAAATGACATTGAAAGGACGATTAGATAAAGGTGAAACGCCATTATCCTCTTCATATAGAGATAAAAAAGTTAATATAGGCATTGTTTCGGCTAAAGCAGGTGCTAATAGCCAGAATGTAGCGAAAAGTTATGATGATGATGAACTTAGTGAATGGACTAATGATGGGCAGCTTAGTACGGCTTGGATTACTTACCAGCTTGAACGTGAGGCGAATATTGATGATGTCTGTTTGAAGTTAAGAGGGTGGCGTAAGAATAGTTATCCGTTAGAGGTATATGCAGGAAATACCCTCGTTTGGAGTGGAAAGACAGAACGAAATTTGGGATATATACATTTGAAAACAATGCCGATGCGTACGGATAATATAACTATCCGTTTGAAGGGATCTGTTAGTGTGAAAGATGCTTTCGGAGAAATTGTTGAGGTAGAAGATAAAGCATCAAATACACGCGTACAGGAAAAGGCGGATGAAGAACGTTATTTACCAATTATTGAGGTTGAATTTTTGGAAAATAGTAAGTTGAATTTTTAAAAGATAGAATAATAAAATGAGAAAAAATGTAATCACCCTTTTTGTAGGGATATTGTTACTGGGAATACCTATGGTATATGCAGGCAAGCCTGTGAAGAATATGGATTTGTATCTTTGTATTGGACAATCTAACATGGCCGGACGAGGAAAACTTTCTCCGGCGGTGATGGATACGATGCAGAATGTTTATTTATTAAATGCCGAAGACCAGTTTGAGCTAGCAGTAAATCCTTTAAATCGTTATTCTACTATCGGAAGGGGACTTACCGGTGAATATTTGGGACCTGTATATAGTTTTGCTAAAGCAATGGCTTCTAAAAAACATCCGGTAGGCTTGATAGTAAATGCTCGTGGCGGTACTTCCATCCGCTCTTGGTTGAAGAGCACAGAAAAAACAGGTGGGCTCTATTATAATGAAGCTTTACGCCGAACTAAGGAAGCAATGAAATATGGCAAACTGAAAGCTATTATTTGGCATCAGGGAGAGGCAGATTGTCAGTATCCTGAAGGATATAAAAAGAAAATAATAAAGCTAATGACGGATCTTCGTAATGATTTGGGAATACCTGATTTACCTGTCATTGTAGGACAATTGGCAGAATGGAACTGGACAAAGAAGCCTTATATACCTGAAGGAACGAAACCATTTAACGATATGATTAAGGATATTTCTTCTTTTCTTCCAAATAGCGCCTGTGTTTCGTCCGAGGGGCTAAAGCCACTGAAGAATGAGAAAGATCCTCATTTTGATGCAGACAGCCAAATAATACTAGGCAGACGTTATGCAGAAGCCGCAAAAAGATTATTAAAAAAATGATGAATTAGAAAGATTTGTGCAAAAAGCTCTCCCTTGTTTATCTGGAAATAAATGTATATCTAGCAAATAAGGGAGAGCTTATGATGGAAATAGTGTTTTAATATTATGTATTATTTAGTAGTAATATCGGTCCAGCGGCCGGCGAAACGAATATTTCCAATATTTCCTTGATATGTGTGGTTATTTCTGATAGATATTGCTTTTAATCCTGCTTTTAATGCACCTTCTTCTCCTTTAGCCATGGCATCAGATTGGGCCTCTTCTCCTTTTAGAGACGGATTTACGAATAATTCTACTCGATTATTAGTGTAGTCTACTTTTAATACGAGTAAATGGGTTTTCTTGAAATCGTATTCATTGGGAACTTCCGTACGATTCTTACCTAGTCCAACTGTGAATTTTAACTTGCCATTTTCATTACGATGTGCATATATGTTTCCGCGTGCACTACCGCCTACATGGTTAGCGATTAATGCTAAAAATTCACTAGGTTTTTTAGTTCCTAATTTTGAGAAGTTGACAAGGCAAGCAAGGTAATAACTACCTTGCCGATATGTTTTGCCGGATGATGTCATAGAATACACACTGGAACGTGTCCCTTTTATCCCATCCTCAAATCCGAATTGTATGGATGGACCACCTTCCTGATATTCGGGGTAACTTAGTTCTTTTCCAATTATGGGACTTGATGTTGTTGCTGCTTTGGGATCTTTAGTATAGGCAGCACACCAAGTATTTTCTTGAATCATTGCTTTAGGCTCAATATATGCCGATTTCTCTAACTTGTCTCCGGTTTTATATCCATCAAGAAGATTGTTTTTGATAATCTGTGCATTGCCTGTCAGACTAAGGGTGATTAATGAGATAATTAAAATAATCTTTTTCATAATGCTATTGATATTTTAAGTGTTAAAATGCTAGTGCGAAGCGGTAGTATGAATTTGTTTTTAGATTGAGGGCAAGATAATTCTTTTCTCGATGTCCTTCCTCATTAAGTCCGGTATATACCCATATTGTTGACTCACTACGTAGTGTGGATGTCCAATAACCACTTCCGGAAGTTAATCGCTCCCATGAAGAATCCTGCCATAGCGTTTCTCCATCGGCTTTGGTTAAGCTGCTTGAGATAGTGGTATTTTGCTCTTGTATGATAAGTAGCTCTTTGACTGATGGAACATACCAACCGGTCGTGAATGATGGAGCCTGGACTGAATAGCTGGAAAGTTTCTCTTTTACAACAGAGTTGATATCTGCTCCAACAACAGCGATGTCTGAATTTAACCATGCTTTGGTATCTTGGTAGCCAGTATTTGAAAACTCTTCTTCATTTGGAATTTTTTGCCCGTTGACTGAACTTGTACCGACTGGTGCAGGAAGAATGTCTGTATACCATGTCTTATTGCTAACACTGGATACGGTTCCCCATCTTTGTCCGGTTCCTTCGTTACGTTTTAATGCGTATACCAGTGCGTGCGTACATTCAGGATAGTCTTTTCTTATAGCTTCAGTGGTCCCTATTTGATAAATGACCCCAATGATTTTGGTTTTATCTTCTGATTCTAAATCTTGATCTGCTTTAATTAAAGTGCCATCTGCACAATAGAAATCTCCAATCTTCAGTTCGTGCTGTATTTTCTTTGTTCCACCATCAACAGTGTATGGTGCGTATGTTCCTTTTTCTATTCCTGTAATTGCGATTTCGTACTGCTTGTTCTCGCTTGAAATGAAAGTGCCATTTATTTTATAAGTAGTTGTAGGGTTTATCAATAAGCGATATTTATCTGTGCTTGGTTCATAATATGGTTGCACTTCTATATTCTCACTTTCTCCTTTGGTTAGCTTGAATGTTGGATTAGCAGCAGGAATGTTGTATGGAGCTATTGTTGTTCCTTGGTTTGTAAATTCATATGTGGTGGACGGTAACTGAATAACTACCATTGCCATTTGATGTTCTAATGTTAGATTGAGTGAGTAATTCTTACCGGATAGTTCAGCTTCTGCAGAGCCTGTCATCAAGTCATATTGGGTATATTCACTTCCACTCATATTAGCACCTATCTTCCAGTTACTTATGATTTCTGCAAAAGGGTTTTCAATGGATGCTTTAAAAGAATTGCTAACTTCCTCTTTATAAGGATAATATGCATAATAAGTGGCTCCTTCCAGTTCGCTGCTATAAAATAAAGAGCCATTTGCAGGTATCCATACATCGTGAGTCTTGTTGTAAATTAGGCATACATTATTAATTGAGCCTGCAATTTCTCCATTTTTAACGGCGAACAAACCTATCTGATCTTCGTTTTCGAATGTTGTTTTATATGTTTCATCTGTTGTTGCACGGGTTTTGCTACTATTATATATAGCTTTATCTGTGATATTAATTAGAATCTTATTTTTATCATTGTTTGAAAGAGTAATGTTCTCGTCTTGTGAACATGCCGCTATAAGTAAAGAGCATGCAAGTGCTATCGTATATACAAATATATTTCGTTTCATATCTTCTTGTTTTTTATATTTATTAGAAATGAGGGAAAATATTTCCTTATTTTTATTTTTCGGTTGATTGCGATTTTATATCTTGTGTCTCACCTGAGTTATTCCAATAGGAAGAATCAAAAGCGGTATCTGTTTCAGGAGCATCAGTTGTAGAGTTGATATTTCCTCCATTACCAGGTTGCCAATCTGTGATGCCACTTTCTGTGATGGTAATACTAGGATTTTCTCCTTCTCCTCCCAGAGTAACCGTGTATAGGTGTCTTCTATTGCTTTCTAATGTTATATTATCTATTGTTTTCTCATAAAAAACCCCATCGGCTACCACTTCTATTGTAGTTTGTACTACTTCTTGAGGTAATAAAATTAATGTCGAAGTTGTTGATGTATTGTCATTCACTAGTACACTTACATCTTCGCTTTCTGTTCCTAAAGAGGTTGTGCCATTTGAGGTGTTGAAGAATCCCTTTGTGATAAATCCTTTTAAAGTGTAAGAAACATTTTCGGGTTTACTCTCATCTTTATTTTTGAAGATCAAGCTAAGTTGGCTCAGTTGATGTGTAAATTGAAAATTGATCAGAGGATTACTTCGGGTAGTAGTGGCTTCGGCAAACAACCAATCGATATTGAGTTGATTAGTTGCGGTTTGATTTTCACTTTTGGTGTCTACTGTAACAAGCCCTCCTGCTGTACCGTTGATACCGGTGTAAGGGTGATATGCAGTCAGTGAGACTTTACCATTTCCTTTGATATAAATATCATTATGGTCACCTACAGCAGTAAAAAGTTGTTCGTTTTCTCCGGAGCATTGATATAAGATATTAGTGCTTCCTGTATCCCCTCCGGTAACGGATACACCTATACATTCTCCCTGACCCCACATGGAGCCGTGGTAGCGTGTTTGAGGACTGCTTATACTTCCCCAGATTTCAGCTTTTGCACCAGGGGTATCTGGTCCACCATATTCATTGCTGTTGCATCCGGTGAGAACCAGTATTCCTAGTACTACTGTTAAATACATGTTTTTCATAAACGTTACTGTTTTATATATAAATAATGTGGTTGTTATATATTCCCTGTTTATTTATAGGTCTCTCTGACTTTGTATAGAGCAAAGGTATGCGATTTGCTTATAATGTACCTTGACGGCTGTACATTTCCATGTACCCCAGTTCAAACATGCATAAAATGCCATATTCTTAGGGATTTTGTGCAGGATTTTTCGATATTATCGTTTATATTTGCGTTATTCTTTAAATCAAAACACCATGTGGAGTGCCCGTATAATCCTAATTCTTTTGCTTTTTTGCAGTCGAGTAGCTGCTTTTGATGTTTTAAATATCAGTACTATCACAGATCGCAACGGTTTGTCACAGAATACAATTAGATGTATGATGCAGGACAGTCATGGGTTTATGTGGATGGGAACAATTAATGGCTTGAATCGTTATAACGGAAAGGATTTTGTTGTGATACAGCCGGGAATTGCCACCTCTCAATCATCACCGGATAGTAGAATTCGCAGTATTACCGAAGATAAACATGGCTATATTTGGATACGTACTTTCTCAAATACTCTTTTCTGCTATGATATGAAATTGGAAAAAATTGTTGATTATGATCCGCAGAATACTACTAAGATTTTTAGCCAAATAATGGTTACTTCTAATGGTGATGTGTGGATGTGGGGAGATAAAGGATGTTGTCGTGTGAGCCACATAGATGGAGAACTGGTTTCTTGGAGACCGACAGAGAAGAAATTGCGGGATAAGTCGGTGACATTTATCTTTGAAGATTCGGATCGTAGAGTTTGGATAGGAGCTGATAAAGAATTGTTCATGGTAGCTCATGATAAGGTGAATACAATGTTGGAGGGAACAACATTTTGGGGCGCACAGGAATTAGATGATTTGTATTTTATAGCTGGAGATCGTATTCTGATTTTTGATAATTTGCGGAAATATTTCTTGCCTGCTATTTTATTTGTTCCTACACAAACGGAACCTGCGAGACATGCCCGCTCATGTGTGTTAAATGACGGATTGGTTATGATTGCTACAAATGAACGTATGTTTGTATTTGATACTATTAATAAAACATGGGTTTCCCCAGAAAGATTCTTTCAGGGGACAAGTCCGCGTAATGCGAACTTCTATATTGATAATAAGGGGCACATTTGGGTATATAATATGTCGGGAGTGCTATGGAGACATCATACTGATAATACGTTTGAGCCTTTGACATTGATTCCTGCTGATGTCCTTTCATTAATAAATCAGGAACGTTTCCAGATATATCATGACTCAAGGGATATTATCTGGATAACTACATTTGGTAATGGCCTATTTGCTGTTGATGAGAATACGGGAAAAAAATACCATTATACTGCCGATAAAGATTTATCCACTAATTACTTACTCTGTATAACTGAGGATACTTCTGGAGAAGTTTGGGTAGGTACAGAGTTGGGAGGAGTGAATAAGATCTCTTTAACCAATTATCCTTTTGATATATTTTATCCAACTCCTGGTGGTAATGCTGATAGGGATAATGCTGTTCGTTTAATTTATCAGGATGTAGAGGGAAGATATTGGTTTGGTACGCGTGATGGAAATTTGCAAGTTTGTGATTCTACTTTACATCAGTTATATAAGCATCGTATTACAGGTGGTTTACCCTTTACAATTGCTGAAGATACTCTTGGTTATAAATGGTTGGGAACAAAAGGAGGGGGATTATTAATTCTATCTCCTCAAGGAGACAGGATAATAAAAGAATATACGCTGAATGATCAGACCAGGCAATCATCTTCGAGCAATAATATCTTTACCATAATGCGCGATAGTAAAAATCGTATGTGGCTAGCAACTTTTGGTGGGGGGCTGCATCTTGCGGAAGGTTCCCGGGAACAGTTGAGGTTCAAGCAATTCAGTTTTGATAATAGACATCAGAATATGATGCGTTCTATTATTCAAGATAAGACAGGGATTGTATGGATAGGAACCAATGATGGAGTTATTGTTTTTGATCCGGATGGATTGATAGAGGATCAACAGAATTTTAAGGTTTTGCATTTGTATGCTGAAGATCAACAATCTTTGGGGCACAATGAGGTTAAGGTTGTCTTTGAAGATAGTAAAGGGCGTATTTGGTTAGGAGCTACCGGAGGAGGACTTAATTTGTTAGTGAAAGGGGAATCATTAGAACAATCTACTTTTGAACATTATGGGGCAGATGACGGTTTATCCAATGAAACGATTCAAGCTATTTTGGAAGATGAAGAAGGGTTTATTTGGGTAAGTACGGAGAGTGGTATCTCGAAATTTAATTTAAATACTAAGCGTTTTGAGAATTTTATATTCTCAAACAACCGCCATGCTTCTATATTTAATGAGCTGTCTTGTTGGAAAAAAAAGAATGGAGAATTGATGTTTGGCAGTTATAACGGAGTATATACATTTAATCCATCCGGTATTACATTTGATACATATGCTCCAAAAGTGGCAATTACCGGTTTCTTGATTAATGGAAATCCTGTGACACCGGAAAGCCTGGATTCTCCTTTGACTGAGAGTATTATCAATACCCGGAAGGTGGTTCTGGCATATAATCAGAATTCCTTTAATTTGGAATGTACGATGCTGAACTTCCATGCTCCCGAGCTTAATCAATATATTTATTATTTAGACGGATATGAGTCTAATTGGAATAGATCATCACGTAATAATGTAGCTGCATATAGAAATGTTCCTCCAGGAAAGTATCTTTTCAAAGTGAAAGGATGCAATAGTTTCGGAGTTTGGAGTGATCAGGAAACAACTTTGGAGATTATAATTCTTCCACCTTGGTGGGAGTCTACTGAAGCTATTCTTTTGTATATTGTCCTTGGGATAATCATCATTTATTTCACATCGAGGCTTGTTCTCAAGATGCATCGTCTGAATATGGCAGTGGAGGTCGAGAAACAATTGACCGAGTATAAATTGCGTTTTTTTACGAATATATCCCATGAGTTTCGTACTCCGTTGACGATTATTCGTGGGGCGATTGAGGATTTGGTTAATCAAAGAGATCTGCCTTCTTCTGTAAGTAAACAGTTGAGTCTGCTTTCAAAAAGCTCGGGGCGCTTGCTCCGATTGGTAGATCAGTTATTGGAATTTCGTCGTTTACAGAATAATAAGATGGAACTAAAACTTGAGCGAACAGATACGAAACGCTTCTTTTATGATATTTATCTGACGTTTAAGGATATGGCTGCCAGGAAGCAAATAGAATACCTGTTTGAATCTAATAAACCTGTACAGACTATGCTACTTGATAGGAGTAAAATGGATAAGATTGCTTATAATCTTTTGTCCAATGCTTTTAAGAATACTCCAGTAGGGGGTAAGATTGTGATGAAACTTGACTTTTCAGTGGTAAATGACACCTTTACGATGAGTGTTTCGGATAATGGTCCGGGAGTGTCTGTTGATAAGCAAAAAATGTTGTTCGTACGTTTTGAACAGATTCATTATGCATCGGAGGGAACTGGTGTCGGATTACATTTGACCGCGGAATTGGCTAAGGTACATAAAGGACAGGTAACTTATGTGGATTCGCTGTTGGGAGGTGCTTGCTTCTCACTTACTATCCCGATGTCGGATGAAAATTATGACCCTGCCGACATTATAGAGACTATAAAGGAAGATAAAGAAATTGCGATGACGGAACTGACTACTGATATATCTATTTCAGAGGAACGTGCGGCAGAAATTCTAGGAACATCGGTAAATAAACCTTTTAAAGAATATAAAGTGATGGTGATTGATGATGACGATGATGTCCGTAACCTTATTGAAGCTCAACTTGGGAAGTATTTTACTGTGTCGACGGCTTCTAACGGAGTAGAGGGACTTGAAAAGTTAATAGGGGAACAGCCGGATATTGTGGTTTGTGATGTGATGATGCCAGAGATGGATGGGCTGGAATTTACAAAGCGTTTAAAGGCCAATTTCAACATTAGTCATATTCCTGTAATCTTATTAACGGCTTATTCATCTGAGGAACATCAGTTGAAAGGTATTCAAGCCGGAGCGGATTCTTATATAACGAAGCCTTTTAGTATGAAATATTTATTGGCTCGTATTGTGAAATTGGTTGAACAACGTGAGAAATTACAACGAAAATTTGCTACTGAGCCGGGTACGTTACAGCCGCTGATAAGTGCCACTGACAGGGATAAAGCGTTTTTGGATAAAGTAAATGCCATCGTAGAGAAGAATATGGGTGATGCTGAGTTCAAACTTGAATCGTATACTTCGGCATTGAATATCGGACGTACTACGTTTTATAACAAGCTAAGAGGCATCGTAGGTTGCTCTCCTAATGAGTACGTGCGAGTACTTAGAATGAAGAAGGCTGCAGAACTGTTGCTAACGACCGAAATGAATGTATCAGAAATTGGTTTTCAGGTAGGTATTAATGACCCCTTTTATTTTAGTAAGTGTTTCAAGAATTCATTTAGTAAATCTCCTTCTCAATACAGGAAAAGTGCAGGGAAGGTTGATACCGAGGAAAATATGAACGGAGAACTTTCTTGAATATCCATGGACGACCGAAGCTGGCACGGCCAATCATCACTGCATCTACTCCATAGCAGTCAAAACACTCTTTGTAGCTGGAGACAGATTAGTATCCTCAGGCATTATAGGTGAATCTTTATTAGTAAGGATATGATACACAGTGGCTTATGTGTGGCGTTCATTTATTAATGAACGCCTGTAGTCTCTTAGGACTTGACAAAGGCTTTTTTATGTTGTATATTTGTAGATGTGAAACATAAAACAACGAATAAAAAACTAAAAACGAATGAAACGATTCTTATCTTTTGCCGTACTCGCTGTGATGTACTTCCCCGGATGTACAACTAGTAAAAATGCAGTGCGTTGTCTGAGCCGATGGATTAAAGACTGCAACCCGTTGGTCAAAGAACTTATACCAACAGGGTACTTGCCGTATAATCATCGGTATCTGACTGCAAAACAGTATAAGATTATAACAAAACATCTAGGAGATCCTTATGAGGATTAGGGTATAAGTAACCCACCAATGAGCTTGAGGCTGCAAACTTCTAGGAGTTTTGCAGCCTTTTTTGTTGTATATATTCGATTGCTTTCTATGGAAAAGGGAAGTTAGAGTTTATAATAAACTCGGATACCGTTTATAATAAACGGTGCAAGAATTTATTAGAAACGTTGACGGGGATTTAATATAAAAGATCAGCTTTTTTCTGTGTAAGGGGATGTTTCTGACTTGAATTTTGTTTTGTTACACATGTGAAGTGGTAAAATAATGTTATATAAATAATATGTACTTTCTTAGTTGGTACACTTTATCGGGCTGATGCAAATCTAATACGGGAAAGTGCGTATTGTGGAATATAGTATTCAATTTGTGTATTGATAAGATGATAAATAGTGAATAACATGATATTTAAACTAAAATGTATAACAAACTGTTTGTTTGGAAACGATAGGCGGCAGGCACTTAGGCACTTCTAATAGAAGGTGCCCGGTGGATAGGTAAATCCACTCTTGTGGAAGAGTTCACAAAGAATGAATACCGAAGCTATCTTCTGATGGATTTCAATAAGGTAAGTGACTCGGTTGGGACTCTCGCTGAATGAAGACAGGACTTATGTGAAGTACTATATGGGTGATACCGGGCTACTTATCCTAAAATGTAAAACTTTTCCAATAGAGGTAAAATCGAATGACAAGTATACCATTTGTTCGCTTATCAGGTTCAACGAGAGTTTTTATCAGCGCATAGGAGAAATGCTATGTGATTCATCCTAGGAACCTATGCGTAAAGGAAGGGATAGTGTGTCTGCCTATATGGCCTCCTGTTTGTGATACACTTCAAAAACACAAATTAACTCCTGTGGAATAGAAAATAAACCGGATGAATCTGTTCTGCAAATGCGGACTGAAACAGGAGTCCCATCCGTTGGCAGGTTCAGTATCTTGTTGAACGCTGATTTACAGAAAAAATAATTAATTCATATAGAACGCTGTCTAATAGATGTTTATGCCTAAGTAATTGTAAGTTTCAGGTTGTTAAAAGGAGACATAAAAGGGACAAAAGGGGACTGAGCGGTATCTGCCCTGTTATATCTTTGCAGAGTCATTCAAACAAAGAGAATGACAAACAGATAACCTTTATTTTTTTAACCATTTAAACTTTAACAATTATGGCTTTAGAGTATGTAGTAACAAAACGTGTGTTCGGTTTTGACAAGGACAAAAACGAAAAGTATGTAGCAAAATCGGTTCGTTCCGGTAAGGTGAATTTTGCAAAGATGTGTCGCAAGGTGAGTCAGCTTTGTGGTGTCCATCGTAAGGTGGTTGATTTGGTGGTCAGCGGTCTGGTAGATAAAATGGCCGAGGATATTGACGATGGAAAGAGCGTTCAGTTGGGTGAGTTCGGTATTTTCAGTCCTACTATCCGTGCCAAGAGTGCGGATGATGAGAAAGATGTTTCGTCCAAGTCGATCGTTCAAAGAAAAATTATTTTTTATCCGGGAAAAATCTTTAAGGATACGTTGGAAGATATGAGTATTACCCGTCGTGTGGAGATTGAAACGGATTATACGGATGGAAGTAGTAACGGTGGTAATAATGGCGGTAATCCTGATTCCGGTGATGATGGTAAGGGAGATAACGGGGAAGCACCGGATCCGGCTGCATAATTTAGTTAGTTTTGTCTTAAAAGTGTCTTTAGAGTAGTAGTGATGCACAGAGAATCGATTTATGATCGGTGATCTGTGCATCTTTTATTGTATATATGTCAGTAAAACATTTCTTAAAAAAATAAATGCGAACATAAAACAATTTGATTTGTTATTTATAACAAATGGATCTATATGGAGATGATCTTCTTACATTATGATGTAAAACATCTCTTTAGTTCTATTTTTTAAGGTGATTATTTGACTATATGTCAGTTTAAACCTTTATATTTGTATATGTGAAGTTAACCGAAGAAAAAATCACTTATTATTGGCTATGATGAAAAAGGAAATTAAATTCAGTCTTGTTTATCGGGATATGTGGCAATCTTCCGGTAAATATCAACCTCGGGTTGATCAGCTTGTCCGTATTGCTCCTTTGATTATTGAGATGGGTTGTTTTGCCAGAGTTGAAACAAACGGCGGTGCTTTTGAGCAAGTGAATCTGTTGTACGGCGAAAATCCTAATAAGGCCGTCCGTGCTTTTACCGCACCTTTTAAAGAAGCGGGTATTCAAACGCATATGCTTGATCGCGGATTGAATGCGTTGCGCATGTACCCGGTTCCGGCAGATGTGCGTAAACTGATGTATAAAGTCAAGCATGCGCAAGGAGTGGACATCACACGTATCTTCTGTGGGCTGAATGAAACGAGAAATATCATTCCTTCCATTAAATATGCTTTGGAAGCAGGTATGATTCCGCAGGCAACTCTTTGTATCACCTATTCTCCGGTGCATACCGTTGAATATTATGCTCGAATTGCCGATCAGCTGGTTGAGGCTGGTGCACCTGAAATTTGTTTGAAAGATATGGCAGGTATTGGTCGCCCGGGTATGTTGGGAGAATTGGTTAGGACTATCAAGGAGAAACATCCGGATGTATTGATACAATATCATGGTCATAGTGGGCCGGGATTGTCTATGGCATCCATCCTCGAGGTTTGCGAGAATGGTGCGGATATTATTGATGTGGCTATGGAACCCATGTCTTGGGGTAAAGTGCATCCGGACGTGATCTCGGTACAGGCAATGTTGAAAGATTTAGGTTTTCAGGTTCCGGATATTAATATGAAAGCATATATGAAGGCTCGTGCGATGACGCAGGAATTCATAGATGATTTTCTGGGTTACTTCATGGATCCTACCAACAAATATATGTCTTCACTTCTATTGAAATGTGGTTTGCCGGGTGGTATGATGGGGTCTATGATGGCAGACTTGAAGGGGGTGCATTCCGGTATCAATATGATATTAAAGAGTAAGAACGAACCTGAACTTAGTCTTGACGATTTGCTGGTAATGCTTTTCGACGAAGTGGAATATGTGTGGCCTAAGTTGGGTTATCCTCCTTTGGTGACTCCTTTCAGTCAGTACGTGAAGAATGTTGCATTGATGAATCTTATGCAGTTGGTAAAAGGGGAGGAACGCTGGACAATGATAGATAATCATACCTGGGATATGATTTTGGGTAAGAGTGGGCGTCTTCCGGGTAAACTTGCTCCGGAGATTGTAGAACTGGCGAATTCTAAAGGATATGAGTTTGTCGATACTGATCCGCAGCTGAATTATCCGGATGCTTTGGATGAATACCGTAAGGAAATGGATGAGAATGGCTGGGAATATGGGGAAGATGACGAAGAGCTTTTCGAACTGGCCATGCACGATCGCCAGTATCGTGATTATAAGTCGGGTGTTGCCAAGAAACGTTTCGAGGATGATTTGCAACGCGCCAAGGATGCGGCTATGGCCAAGAGCGGCTATTCGGAAGAAGATATCAAGAGGTTGAAGCGTGCCAAGGCAGATCCTGTCATTGCTCCCGATAATGGGCAGGTACTTTGGGAGGTTTCTGTAGAGGGGCCATCTATTGCGCCCTTCATCGGACGCAAATATCAGCATGACGAAGTCTTCTGTTATCTTTCTACTCCGTGGGGGGAATATGAAAAGATTCTGACCGGATTTACCGGACGTGTGGTGGAGATATGTGCACAACAAGGTGCTAATGTGCGTAAAGGGGACGTAATCGGTTATATTCTACGGAGTGATATTTTTGCGTAAGCCTCTTATAGGAGTCAGGATCTAGGCTATCTGATAAAGAAGTCAGGCTGTAATCTTTTAATTAATAGATGCACAGAAAATCGATGGATAATCGGTGATCTGTGCATCTTTATTATGGTTATCTTAATGGAATTATTCTATGTGTATGTTACTATATCAGCACTTTATTCTCTAAAAGTTCTATGCGTTTGCACAATATCTCGATAAACCGGCTGTTTGCCTTGATTAGTTCACGGAGATCCTCTGCAGCTTCGATACGGACAGTGCTACAATCTTTAGCGACTCCGATATTTGTCCCGATTGTACCCGTATTATTGACATACACATTTCCATCTATTTTATTAAATAGCTCCAATGCAGACATATTTAGCACTTCTGCTATTTTGTTCAGCCTTGTTAATGTGAGGTCGGTTTCACCATACTCAATCTTACAATAGGCACTTGTTGACAGGTTCAACTTTTCTCCCATTTGTTCTTGAGTAAGATTCTTTTCCATACGAAGCATTTGCAGCCGATGTCCTACTATCTTTTTTAAATCCGTTTCCATGTATATTGTTGTTGGGAAGCAATTTTTTATTCGACAAATGTAACAATTTTAGCGGATATAACAAATGCTATTTTATACTTATTCGAGGGAACTGAAGAAAATAGAATGATACAAAGGTTTTGAATGAGAGAATAATACTTCATTTTATTGTACATACTGCAATATTCCCTCTTCTATTTTCCTTTCTCGTTGATATTTGGATAGTACTATGCGTTTAACGGATAGTTGTGGTAAATATTGTGTATACAATTGACCTTGATGTGTGCTTAACTTTGCAACCGGAGAAACACATAATGATTCTTAACACTTAAAAAACAAACATTGCATTAATAATAAAAGAAAAAACAAACATGAAAAAGATTTTACTATTGTTCTCAATCTGCTTAATTTCGATGTTAGGTTATGCACAAACTAATGAAGATGGAAAAGAAAGCGTTTACATTGATTATTTTTCCCGTCCTGGCAGTATCAGCAACATTTTAGCAGAAGCTTTGCGTAATAAAATTATTGAAGGTATTCAAGAAATGAATCGTGTCGTGTTGATTGACGTTGATTCTAATGAGGCATTGAAAGCCGAAGCCAGGCGGCGTCAGGAAACTTCTGCTATGGGAGATGTTGTCGCCAGAAGTGAGGCTATGACGACGTTGGGAGCTAAATATTTGATTCAGGGGAATATTACAAGTATGCAGGGCATTAAAAAAACGGACAGTAAAGGAAAGCCTTATTATAAAGGAAGTGTTTCTTACACATTAAAGATTGTGGATCCTTCTAACGGTACGCTCAAAGGTACCCAGGCCTTCTCTCATGAAGGGTTGACCGGAAGCATAGGAGATACTCCTGAAGAAGCAATCCTTAAAACATTGGATTATGCCAAAATAAGCATGGACGACTTTGTTAACGAGAATTTTAAGATACAAGGTACGATTGTACAAGTGGAAAGCACAAAGAAAGATAAGGCACAAACTGTATACGTTGATCTTGGAACAAAAAGAGGTATACAGAAAGGACAGAAGTTTACCGTTTACATAGAGATGGACATTGCCGGTGAATTGTCATTGAAAGAAGTCGGCCGCTTAAACGTGAAAGAAGTGTTGAGCGGGGCACGTTCTTTGTGTAGTGTCAGTAAAGGTGGGGAAGAGATAATGAGAGCCACCAAGGAAGAAAAGAAGTTGATTATCATTTCGAGGAAAGATACCTTTTTATCACTATAATGAATTTCAATTATCAACTTCTCTCCTAGCAAAAGAAATATGAAACTACGAATACTACTTTTGGGCCTGCTGGCGACATATACTATTCATCTCACAGCGCAGGAGCTATACTCCAATGACCTGTTTTGCGTGAAAGCAGATGATAACTTAGCCGTTATCACAGCCTCCGGAATAGCAGAAAAGAAGAAAGATGTATATTCTATGGCATTGAAGTCGATTTTCAATGCTATCTTCTTGAATGGTATTGACGGAGTAGAAAACGGTCGGCCGCTGGTTGGGAAAGAGGACTCTTACTATATGAACCAGTTTTTCAGTTCACGCTATATGCTCTTTGTGAAAAACTATGAGACGGTCGGAGAACCGGTGCGGCAACCTTCCAGACTTTATAAGGGTACGGTTACGGCCCAAATTTTATTGGGTGCACTTAAAAAGGATTTGATACGGAACAAATTGATGACAAAGCCCGTGGAGGAGATGTCGATGGAAGAAACCCGGCAACAGGTTGCTCTGCCAACTATTATGGTGGTTCCTTATAAAAGTAATGACCGGAGTTCGTATGCCGGTATTCTGAAAAATGATTTTGATCTTCGCGTAGCGGTAAGTACGGTAAAAGAAGGATTCGTCAAACTTGGTGTGAAGACGGTAGCTGCCGAAGGAAAACAGGCAGGTACTCTGCGTGCTTCTGAATGGGAGAGTAAGAATGCTGATTCCAATGATAAACAGTTGTTGATGAATTCGGGAGCAGATGTATATGTGATTGTTGATTTGCGGAAAGACATATCGGCAGCTGCAGGCAGTAGAGTCTCGTTGATTATGACTGCTCGTGAGACTGCCACCGGAATTGATTTAGCCAGCCGGAAAAGCTGGACGAACCGCTTTAGGACAACAGATGTGGACAAACTATGTGCGTATGCGGCACAGGATGTTTTGGATGGTTTTCTGAAAGACATTTCAAAGGAGTTTGCCCGGAGAGTCCAACAGGGAAATACGATAGTTCTTCGGGTCAGTCTTGCTGATAATGCTGTCAACACGATGAACAGCCGGATAAACGGGAGCACTACTCTTTCAGCGTATATACGTAACTGGGTGAGGAAGAATGCCCAGGGAGGACGTTATCATATTCAAGGTGCTGTGGATGATAGTTTGATTTTTGATTCGGTTCAGATTCCGGCAAAAGATGGCGACGGTTTGCCGATGGACTGCATCACGTTTGCGGACAATCTGGTTAATTATCTGACTGACTCCGGAATAGATAGTGAACATAGAGTGGATGGTAGTACAATTTATTTGACTATTCAATAGATAAGTAGCGTATGAAACATTGGCTTTTATTTATCCTTGCGGTCTCATTGCTTTGTTTTCCATTATCCGGACAACAAACAGACTGTCCCGATTGGGTCAGACAGCATCCGGCAGATGGCCTGAGTTACAGTGGGATAGGGATGGCAAAAACTTCGGAAGAAGATTATCTGCAAAAGGCAAAGCAAAATGCTTTGTCCGATCTTGTTTCCGCGATTCAGGTAGAGGTAGCCACCCGTTCTTTGCTGAATACTTTGGAAGATGACGGGCATTTAAAACAAACATTTGTCGAGACTATTCGTATGGAAGCCAGGGCGGAAATAGAGAACTTCCGTTTGGTGGACTCCTGGCAGGGGGACAATGAGTATTGGGTCTACTATGAACTGAACAAGGATGACTATGAGGCTTTTATGGAAGCGCGTCGCCAGAAAGCAATTCGTAATGGTTTTGATTTCTGGTATAAGGGACACGTGACTTTGCAACAAGGGAATTTGATAACTGCCATAGAGTTATTTTCGAATGGAATGGATGCTATCCGTCCGGTTCTTAATCAGGAACTATTCTGTTCTTACGAAGGAAAAACGATCAATCTGGCGACTGAATTATATGCGGCTTTGGCAGGAGTATTCGATGGAATAACGATTGTCCTGAATCCGGCAACAGTTTCAGCCACGCCGTTTCAAGGTATAAGGGAGCCTATTGCCATAGGTGTTTACCGTAATGGAAATCCGTTGAGGAATATCCGGTTGAAAGCCGAGTTTGTTTCCGGGTCGGGAGATTTGTCTTCAATGTCTCCTACCGATGAATCGGGAGTTGCCGCTCTTTATGTGCGTAATATTACTTCTAAACAAATGCAGCAGGAAATCGGGATTTCATTAATTGATGATGTGTTCAGGTTGTTCCGGAAGGGAAGTTATGCAGCTCTATTCAAACAGATGCTTTCTTCTCTTCCCGGGGCGACATTGACTGTCAACATGGCGCAGACACAGCCTTCTGCCTATGTCAGAAGTGTACAGAGCGATATGGATATGGTGGAGCGAACTGTAAAGAGCCTGCTGAACAATAATTTTTTCAATGTAGTAACATCCCCTTCTGAAGCGGACATCATCGTTACATTGGATAATAAGTGTCGTAAAGGCAATACCGTTCCGGGTGAACTATACAGTTTTATTGAATTCTTTTCTACGTTGGCGATTAAAATAGAGAATAACCGGACGGGACAAACCATGTTGAGTTATTCTATCAATAATGAACGGACATTGGTACCTGAAAATAAATCAGCTTCCCAAGGTAAGAATATGGCGGCGCGTGAATTGATAAAACGGCTGAACCGGGAGTTTGTCCGCGAACTGAAGAAAGTGACATTCGACAGAACCGGAGAGATTCCGGAAAGACAGCACGTGGAACCGGATCTTCCTGTTCCGGTAGTTGACCGTCCGCTGCCGGAAAAGAACCCCGAACCTTCCGTATCTGTTCCTGTCGTGGTCCCCGAAGTTACTCCTTCTCCTGTTGTTCCGGTGCAGACCCCGGAGCCAAAGCCGCAGAAAACAATGCGGGTAGAGTGGTTTGATGGTGTCTTTGTCGAATTTGGCAAACTTACGACGATGGGAGATAAATCGAGGATACACCTTAAGGTTATCAATACGAATACGGATGATTGTGAAGTGGATCTTTATCATATGAATCTGACAGTTGTAAACGAGAAAGGGGAGGAAAAACCGGTTACTAATCTCAAACTGGGGGCTAAATCCAATAACTACAGAGTCACTGCTCTTATTGTGCCTGATCTGTCTACTGAAATGGTCGTTGAAGTAGGTAGGCTGCAATCTGTGGCACTCTTTCAACTGAAAGATTTCAAGAATAATATAGTTAAGTTGAGAGATCTGAAATGAATTTTATATTAACATTAAAAATGAATGGAAATGAAAAGAATTAATTTATTGGGAGCTTCATTGTTCACTATCGCTGTTATGACAAGTTGTGGCAGTTCGAAACCTGCAATGCAACCTGTGCAACAACCAGCAGTCCAGCAGGATGTCGAGATTAATGTTCCTTGTTCGGGACCGGAGTTTCAAACAAATAAGGAGTATTTCAGAGCTAGTTCGATGGGGCTTTCTACAGATATGTCTATTGCCAAGAAAAAAGCGATGACAGAGGCTCGGGCTGAAATCGCTACTGCTATCAGCGCGAAAGTGAAGTCGGTAACTGACAGTTACGCTTCTTCATATCAGCAGGGTGAGAACGATGAAAGTAAAAGTCGTTATCAATCGCTGACCCGTACGGTAGTGGAACAGGAATTGAGCGGTACACGTGTCATTTGCGAGAAAACAATGAAAACCCCTGATGGTAAGTATAAGGTATATGTATCTTTGGAACTGGCGGGACAGGAAATCATGGATGCTATGGCAAACCGTATCAAGAACGATGAGAAATTGCGCATTGACTTTGAATATGAAAAGTTCAAGAAAGTGTTTGAAGAAGAAATGAGCAAGAATGCCCAGTAAATAACTTGACTGCCCGGTCATCAAAATACTGAATAATGAAATGTGATTTATCGGACATAAAGCATAGCCGGGTAGTTCTTTTTGCATTCCTGCTGCCTTTACTTCTGAGCAATGAGGTATTCTCACAAATAATGCCGGTTGATACGGTCTATAACCAGTCTTATGATTGGGTGTCAGGGCAGCGGGAAACTTTGCCGGGGTGGGTGTTTGCCTCCCGGCGGCAAGGCCGGGTAATCGGAGTGTCTGATCCTTGTATGAAACCTGCGGCGGCAAGGATGTTGGCTTTGCAAAGAGCGGCCTATCTGTATTCATTACAGCAGGGGGTACAATTGAAACTTCTCTCGGACATTTTTTCAACTATGGAGATAGCCAGTAACACGTATGAAGACCAAAGAAATAAAATACTTGCTTTAGGAGTGATTGAACAACCGCTTCAGCATGCATCCTACCGGATTGAGAATGAATACACGTCTATATTCGGAGAGAAATTTCTGGAGGTATCTTTTACGCAGTCGGATGATAGTTGCGACTTGGCTTATTATTCCACGAGCGAACTGATGTTTCTGTTTACGAAAGAAAGAGTAGAGGAAGAAGAAGTGAGGTTTAATTTATTGCTGGAATCCGATAGCCGTGTGGAGCAATCGTTTCAATCATGGTTTCAACTTAAAGGCACGCTGGCATCCCCCCAACTATTTTCATGTATTAACGGGGTTAAAATTTCTCCTTCGCAAAAGGGATATTGGTATGAAGACGTCGCTTTCGGAAGTCAGAACAGAACGGATATGATAGAACTGAAAAATGCTTTCTGGAATGCCTATATGACTTCTTTTGTAAAAGCCTTGTTATTATATCCGTTTTCTGATGTAAATGTCAAGCAAGTGGATGATTGTTTCAATGGTAGCAATAGTGCCAGTCGTGGGTTATACCGGGAGAAAGTTGTCGCAGTTTTGTCCATTTTTCCTTTTATCAAAGAGATACGGAATAATAAATTGTGTGTGGATTGGCAAATAACAGAACAACAAAATATAACAAGGAAATGAGGAAAATGATGAAACGGACATTATTTATAATTGTCTTATCGTTATGTCTACCGTTCAATCTTTTCGCGCAGATTGATAAAGATATGAAGGAGTTTGATGACTTCGTGAAGCAGCAACAGAAAGAATTCGACGATTTTGTGAGTGAGCAGAATAAGGAGTTTGCCAAATTTCTGAAAGAGACTTGGAAGGAGTATGATTTGCAGAAACCGGTGAAGCGTCCTCAAAGGCCGGAGCCCGTGAAGCCGGTCAGCTTTGATCGTAAAAAACCGGCAGCAAAACCGCAGGAGATTAAAATCGGGGAAGTTACTCGACTTCCCATTCCGGTAGTGGCACCAAGTGCTACCTTTTCGCCTTCTTTGGGGAAAACACCGGTTCCGGCTATACCGGGAGGCAAAGATTCTACGGTGGGATCAGGAAAGAATTCTGCCGTAAAACCGGTAAAGGATTCTGCTGCGAAGCCTGCAATCAAATCAGACGTACAACCGGATGTGACTACTCCGGCAAAACGTTCGTCTTCCGGTATGGAGTTCTCATTTTACAGTGAGAACTGCGTTGTTAGTGCGTCATTGAGAAACCGGCTCACCTTGAAAGGTATTGCAGAAAAAGATATTTCTGCCGGATGGGAGACTTTATCACGCAGTAATTATCAGCCTTTGATAGATGACTGTCTGACCATCAAAAAAGAAAATTCCCTGAATGACTACGGCTACCTGTTGCTGACCAGGAAAGTTGCCGCGGAGTTATGTGGAAGTGTCCACTCGGATGAAATAGCTCTTATGCAGATGTTTATTCTTTCTCAATCGGGATATAGGGTAAAAGTGGCGCGTATGGATAACCGTCTTACTTTGTTCTATGCTTCGGACAATATGATTTACGCTACTTGTTTCATCACCTTGAATGGGGTAACCTATTACAGGTTTGATACTTCTCCCAATAAAACCAATTCCATTTATACCTATAACCGTGATTTTGCCAACGCGAAGAACACGGTAAATATGAATATCGATGCTCCTCAAATGTTTTCAGGCACTTATGTGACGAAGGCGTTGCAAGCGAAAGCTTATCCTTCCGTTAAAGTCAGTTCGAAAGTCAATTCAGGACTTGTTGCTTTTTATAAAGACTATCCGCAATGTGATTTTTCCGTCTATGTGGGGGCTCCCGTAAGTCAGGAAGTACAACAGACGGTGCTTCCGCCATTGAAAGCTGTCATAGAAGGGAAAAAACAATCGGAAGCAGCCAATATGTTGATTAATTTTGTACAGACGGCCTTTGACTATAAGACAGATGGCGACCAGTTCGGTTATGAAAAGCCTTTCTTTGTAGACGAGCTGTTTTATTATCCTTATTCCGATTGTGAAGATCGTGCGGTATTGTATTCTTATCTGGTTCGCACGCTTATGGGACTTGATGTTGTATTGCTGGAGTATCCGAACCACATGGCAACGGCAGTCTGTTTTGATGAAAACATTGACGGAGACTATGTTACTGTGGGCGGAAAAAAATATATTATTTGTGATCCTACTTATATCGGGGCCTCTATCGGCCTTGCCATGTCGCAATTTAAGAATGTGGCTGCCAAAGTGTTGAGGTATTAATGTCTCTTGATTATAAAAACAATAGAATAATAACATTTTAACTAACAGAATCGGTTCGTTATTATAACTGCTGGTTCGCATTATTAATTTTATCACATTATGAAGAATATTAAAAAGTATTTGTTGGGCATTGTAATGATGGTTGTTTCTATGACCGCATTTGCTCAAGAAGATGCCTTTAGCGGAGATTGGCAAGGGGCAAATAAGGAAGGTGATTTAAAGGTTGCGTTAACATTGAATTGTGATGGTAACTGGCAGTTGAATCCTTATAATGAGAATGCCAGATGTAATGGCTTTATGGAGGTGAATATGGTGGAACCCAGCGGCAGAGAGTCTTTGTTGGCAACCTACGAGTTCTATGTTGAGGATATGAACGGAAATGAAGTGACTCTTTCTTTTGTGGGCGGACGTCCGGAGGTCGATGCCGGTATTTCCGGTCAATGCAAAATCGTTTATAAGGATGATAAATTGTCATTTGCCGGACTTGACAAAGGTGGAAAAGATGCTGCGTTTAATGGATTGAAGCTTGTAAAAAGCGGCAGCGGAGCCGATGCTATAGCTGATGCCGCTGCAGATGACGGAGTTCCTTTGGGAGTCAAGATATTGGCAGTTCTCCAAATCATTCTGTATGGTGCTGTCGTTTTATTTATTGTGGGACATATGGCTTTCGTATGGTATAAGGGAGCCCGCTATAAAGAGGTTTTCACGGTAGAAGGTATGTTGAATAAACGTATTGCGGCCGGAATGCCGGAGAAGATGACGGATGAAGAGATAACGGACGCATGGAGGCTGATGGATGAGGCATTCGCTACTTGGACTGTGATTGAAAAAACAGGTGATGATGAATTCAGAAAGCCGACAAAGATGAAACAGATTAAGAGATCTGCTCTTTTGATTGATCAGGTTATCGCGATGTGTCCTACTGATGCCGATGTTATAGAGCGCTTAAATTCACTGACTGATGTGATTAATAGTGGTGAAGAACGTCATTTCGATGGTTCTAAAAAATTAATCTGGCTGGGTGTCATTGTGGGCATTTTGATGTATTGGATGATGGGAATCGGTATGATGTTCTCCACTTTAATAGCTACCGGTTTGTATATTGTAGCAAGTAGGGCACCTCAGTTCCTGATCGATAAGCGGGCACTGCGTGGCGGTGGAAACATTCATAATGGCATTTTTGCCGGAGTATTTGGTTTATTGGCAGGAGCGCAGACAGTGCGGACAATATACAAGTTTAATGATGGTCATAAGGAATATTCTGATGATCATTCACAACACTGGATTGCTCTGGCGATTGGTCTCGTAGTTTTATTTATATTGGCTATGATGATGGCATTTTGGGCGCTTCTGAACTATTTACGTAATTATGTTCTCTACTTTTAACGGATAAAACTAGTAAGTTTGTTAGTGGCAGAATTGTAAGTAGTCCATCTGTCTTTTTATTCGAGCATTTTGTATTGTCCATCGTAAGGCGGTGGATTTGCTAGTCGGTGGTTTGACCGATACGATGGCGGAGGATATGGAGGATGGAAGAGGTAGTGACGGATGCACAGGACATCGGCTTATAGTCGGTAGCCTGTGCATCTTTTTTGTTTATGGCGGACTTTGACTCTCCCAAACTTGCAAAATCGTTGCAATCGTTTCACAGAACCTTTCATGTCTTGATTTTTGTTCTAAAAGTATGATTCGAATTGTTTTCTAACTTTTATATTTGTCATCAGAAACGAACGACAATGAAACATGGTATCTATATATTGGCTATTCTTATGGCTTTATTAAGCCTTCCAGAAAGTGGGTATGCTTCGATTCCATTTTTCGCTGTTGCGAATGACACGATCCAACGGGTTGTGATACATTTTGATGCGAATGAAACGAGAGTGAATCCTAATTATAAAAGTAATAATCAGGTGATTGCGACTTTGGATTCTTTGTTTTTCGGGCATCTGAATACGAAATATATAAATGCGCTGAATGTGGAAACTTTTGTTTCTCCTGATGGTGATGAGTCTTATAATAGAAGTTTGATTGCCCGGAGAAATGATTCGATAAAGGAATTCTTACAACGGTATAATTCGGATGTTGGTGTTGATAAGATTCATTTTTTTTCAGAGGGAGAGGATTGGTCGGAGTTTCGTAAGTTGGTGGCATCCGACTCCAACTTACCAGATCGGGAAGAAGTGCTGATATTGATTGATTATCATAAGAATGATGTCAATAAACGGAAGCAACTGTTGCGGAAATTGAATCGGGGAATTGCTTACCGATACATTGTTCACAATATCTTTCCAGAACTGCGGAGATCGGTTATTACGATTGTCGGAGAAACTTCGAAATTAGGTAAAGAGGCTTTTGAACCGGTATCTTCTGTCTCCGGGTTGTTTGTTTCAAAGCAGGAAGAGGCGCTTCCGAAAGATCAACCTGATAAGCCTGTGGGAGAAAGTGAAAAAAAACAGGCCTGTGAGGTCGATATATCGGAGGCAGAAGGGCCGGTGAAAAGCCAAACTGTACTTGCAGTGAAGAATAATCTGTTATATGATTTGGCATTGGCGCCAAATATAGAAGTGGAAATTCCGATAGGCAAGAGGTGGTCTTTGAATACTGAATATAAATGTCCGTGGTGGCTGAATAGCAAACATGATTTCTGCTATCAGCTCCTTTCGGGAGGGATGGAAGGACGTTGTTGGCTGGGAAACCGTCAGAAACGTGACCGATTGACCGGACATTTTATCGGACTTTATGCTGAAGGCGGGATATATGACTTCCAGCTGCGTGGAGATGGCTATCAGGGTAACTATTACAGAGCTGCGGGAGTGACTTATGGATATGCACGGCAGTTGGCACGGCATTTTTCCCTTGAATTCAGTCTTGGCATAGGGTATTTGACAACAGAATATAAAAAATATACTCCTTATGAGGGAGATATTATATGGACAAATAGTGGGCGTTATAACTTTATTGGTCCTACCAAGGCGAAAGTTTCTTTGGTATGGCTGATAACAACAAAGAGATAGGAGGGCGTAATGCGAAATACAAGATACTGGTTTCTTGTGCTTTTGTCCTCGCTGCTGATGCTAACTGGATGTAGCCGTCGCGATATATTGGATGATTATCCCGTAAGTGGGGTAGATATAAAGCTGGATTGGGATGGAGTGACAGATCAACTGCCGGAGGGAGTTCGGGTGATTTTTTATCCGAAGAACGGAGAAGGCAGGAAAGTAGATAAATACCTTTCGGTGCGAGGCGGAGAAATGAAAGTTCCTCCGGGACGGTATTCGGTAGTAACTATGGGTTATAACTTTAACTCGGATCGTATACGAATTAGAGGAGAAGAGTCCTATGAATCTATAGAAGCTTATACAGAATATTGCAATGATTTGGGGATTGCAGGAATGGAAAAGATGGTTTGGTCACCCGATTCGTTGTATGTATTGAATATAGATGAGCTGAAAATAGACAAGAATGAAGAAGTGCTTCATTTAGACTGGAAGATGAAATCTGTGGTGAAGAAATATTCTTTTGCAGTAGAGGCTAAAGGTTTGGAGTATGTTGCAACAGTGGTAGGGAGCATTGATGGATTATCCGATTGTTACTGTATAGGCAAAGGTCGTGGAGTGTGTAGCTCACAACCTATCTACTTTGAGGTAAAGAAGGGAGACAATAAGGTAACGGCATCTTTCACCGCTTTCAAACAAGTAAAGGAAATGACAATGCCGACGCGAATGTCAATATCAGAGAGGGAGACTTCTAGTGAGAAAGATGCTATAATATTAATATTGAAATTTATTAGAACAGATAATACAGTTCAGGAAGCAACAATTGATGTTACTGAAATAATAGGTACACTTGAAAATGCTGGAACAGGGGAAGATGGAAAACCAACCCCACCACCGGAGATTGAGTTACCGCCTGATGATAAGATTGAAGTTGATAAGCCGGAAACACCACCGAATCCTGATGGAGGTGGAGGAATGGGTGGTAATGTTGATGGATGGGGACCCGAAGATAATGTTGAGTTACCCGTGAAATGAAATAGATGCTATAAACAAAATATAACAATATTATAAACTTAAAAAAATACAGTTATGAAGAAGATTTTATTGGCAGTAACAGCTGCTTTGGCAATTACGGGTTGCTCACAGAATGAAGAGTTTGAAGCCCCTTCACAGAAGGCCGAAATTAATTTTAATACGGCGGTAACTAGAGCTACTGAACTGGATACAGACGGTTTAAAGAGTTCTGGCTTTCAGGTTTATGCGTATAATACGAAGGCAGAGGAGATGAGTGCTGCGGTGACTCTTTCGACACCATGGATAAATGGTTCTGCTACTTATTCGGATTCTAAATGGACGGTATCTGGAGGTCCATATTATTGGCCTCTTGCAGAAAATCTGCAATTCTTTGCATACTCTCCCAAAGACGGAGTTACATATACAGCTCCGAATGGTACTACTGATAAAGGATATCCTAAGTTTACTTATACAGTGGGAAATACAGCTGCCCTTCAAAAGGACTTAGTGATTGCATCTGTGGCAAATGCTCAAAAGAAGACAAATGAAGCAGCAACAGATGTTTCTTTAACTTTTAAACATGCATTGACTCAAGTAAATATCGAGGTGACAAAAGAGGCTGGTTATACCTATACTATATCTAAAGTGGAATTGACTGGAATTAAGGGAAGTGGAACATTTACATATGCAGGTGTTAACGCAGGGACTTGGACTGCAGGTACAGAGACAAGTGTCTCTTATGCATATGAACTTGGGGCTTTTTCAGATGATAAGACAGCTGTAAAAGCAGGTAATGCGTTGATGTTAATACCGCAAGCTCTTACTGATGCAAAAATATCTATAGAATATACCGTAGAGAAAGATGGAAGTAAGATTGCTGAAAATAGTAAGGAAGTATCTTTGACAAGTACTGCTGCATGGGCGTTTGGAAAGAAAATACTATATAAACTAACATTGCCTATTGGTGCTCAAGAAGTTGGTATCACTGCAACTGTTACTGGTTGGGATGCTGAAGATCCTGTAACTCCAACTGTTGACTAACACAAGATTAAATCTATGGAACCGATGTAATTTGTATGTTACATCGGTTCTTCTTGTGTTTTGGAATTATGATAGAAAATATAGCCTAGTTTCTCCAGAAAAAGACTGGGAATTTTAATTCTATATGTTACTTACATTTTTGTAGTGGATACCTTTTTTCTCTTACCTAACCTCTTTTTCACTTTTCTCTCTTTTTTTATGGCAATATGAAAGATTTCATATATTTTTGCTGGCAGCATAAACAAAAACAAACACAGTCAGCGTATGCCATCTATTTGTCAAGGAACCTGGGATTGTCAAATATGTCCAAAAGCGGTGAGTAATGCCATTACTCATGTGATTTATCAGCGTGGTTTTCATAAACCGGCTCAAAAGTGTGAAGAAAATCTTATCCTTTTTTTGATGAAGGGAGAAATACTGGTCAATAGTAAGGAATATGCGGGGACAATGCTTAAGGAAGGTGAATTTATCCTTCAGGCTATTGGTTCTATGTTTGAGATGCTTGCTATGACTGAATGTGAGTGCATTTATTATCGTTTTATCCAGCCCGAACTGTTTTGTGATTTCCGTTTCAATCATATCATGAAGGAAGTATCTCCTCCACTTATTTATACTCCATTAAAAATAATTCCAGACTGCAATATTTCCTCAATGGGTCTATTACTTATTTGAAAGGAGATAAAGTCTGCCGGGACTTGCTGTCTCTGAAACGGAAAGAATTGGCATTTGTATTGGGATATTATTATTCCGATTATGATCTTTCAAGCTTGGTGCATCCACTCTCTAAATATGTAAACAGTTTCCAATACTTCGTTATTCAAAACTATAAGAAAGTAAAGACAGTAGAAGAACTCGCTCAATTAGGCGGATATACTCTTAGTACATTCCGTCGTATCTTCAATAACGTCTTTCATGAACCTGTTTATGAATGGATGCTGGCGAGACGTAAAGAGGGCATTCTGGACGACTTGAACAACTCTAAATGTGGCATTTCGGAGATATGCTATAAATATGGCTTTGAATCTTTACCCCATTTTTCTAATTTCTGCAAGAAATCTTTTGGTGCCTCTCCACGTAATTTACGTAGGCAAGACATTTCATAAATGCAACTATGTAAAATAATTGCGGTTCACCGGTTTCACCCAATTCTCTAAATGCCGATGAATAAGGTAACAGCGGGTGAAAGCAAGGGAGAAATTCAGGTGAAACTGAACTTTCCCGGTTTCACCTATTGAGTTTATTCATACCGACTGTTGGAGCTATATATCCAAGGTGTTGGACATATAGCTCCAAGATGCTGGATATATAGATGCAATAACTCAAGTATTAACACATGAGAACTAAGGTGTTAAGACCTGGCGGCCAAAGTATTACATCCGCACAGTTCACTCATTAACACCTGAAAGCGGATTTGCTATAAGCATATCCGGATTAGCTATAATGATAATTGTTTTAGCTCAAGGGATATTTTAATAAGACAGGTGAAAGCGATAACGAATGATTTTACCTTATTTCAATCCTCGCTTTCACCCGTAATTCTCTCATTCATAACAGTTCTGGCTATAAGGTGAAATCGGTGAAACTTATGAATTAAAAGTTCATGTTACTGATCCGTATTAATAATAATTGTGATCTACTCATACATAAAGAAATCCCCTGTCGGACTAGCCGGCAGGGGATTCTGTCATTAATCAAATTAAGCTCTCGCTATTGAAATCTAGCAATTTCTAGTCTTTTAATTTTGCGATGATGAAGTCGCGGTTCAAGCGAGCGATGTTGCTGATAGAAATATTTTTCGGACATTCAGCTTCACAAGCACGAGTGTTTGTACAGTTACCGAATCCCAGTTCATCCATCTTTGACAACATAGCTTTTGCACGGCGCAAAGCTTCCGGTTTACCTTGCGGCAACAAGTTCAACTGGCTAACTTTTGCAGAAACGAACAACATAGCAGAACCATTCTTACATGCAGCTACACAAGCACCGCAACCGATACAAGAAGCAGCATCCATAGCTTCGTCAGCGATAGGTTTCGCGATCAGGATAGCGTTAGCATCCTGCGGAGCACCTGTGCGTACGCTTACATAACCACCAGCTTGCATAATCTTGTCGTATGCAGTACGGTCTACCATCAAGTCTTTGATGACAGGGAAACCAGCCGAACGCCAAGGTTCAACAGTGATGGTATCACCGTCGTTGAAACGACGCATATAGATCTGGCAAGTAGTAGCACCTGTTGCAGGACCGTGCGGGTGTCCGTTGATGTAAAGAGAACACATACCGCAGATACCTTCGCGGCAGTCATGATCGAATACTACCGGTTCTTTTCTTTCGCTGATGAGCTGTTCGTTCAGAATATCCAGCATTTCGAGGAAGGAAGTATCACCGGGGATATCTTTCATTTGGTAGGTTTCAAAAGCACCTTTAGCTTTCGGACCAGCTTGGCGCCATACCTTCAGTGTAAATGATATATTTTTATCCATTTTCTTCTAATTCTTTTAAATGTTTAACTTCACCGATTAGCTCTTGTAGTTACGAGTCTGAACCTTGATAGCTTCGTATACCAGCGGTTCTTTGTGCAATACCGGAGCCTTTTCATCGTCACCTTGATATTCCCAGCATGCTACATAGAAGAAGTTTTCGTCATCACGTTTTGCTTCTCCTTCTTCAGTCTGGTATTCTTCACGGAAGTGACCACCACAACTTTCGTTACGGTTCAATGCGTCGTAAGCAACAAGCTCACCCATAGTGATGAAGTCGTACAGACGGATTGCTTTGTCAAGCTCTACGTTCATACCTTCCTTAGAACCGGGGATAAACAAGTTCGTTTCGAATTCCTTGCGGATTTCTTTCAGTTCGGCGATACCTTTCTTCAGGCCTTCTGCCGTACGTCCCATACCTACATATTCCCACATGACATGACCCAGTTTCTTGTGGATAGAATCAACAGATTCTTTACCCTGGATGCTCATGAACTTGTCGATCTTAGCTTGAACTGCTTTTTCAGCTTCAGCAAATTCAGGAAGATCGGTAGAGAAACGAGGAACAGTGATCTGATCTGCCAGATAGTTCTGGATAGTGTAAGGCAATACGAAGTAACCGTCAGCCAAACCTTGCATCAATGCAGAAGCACCGAGGCGGTTTGCACCGTGGTCGGAGAAGTTACATTCACCGATAGCGAACAGACCCTTGATAGTGGTTTGCAGTTCGTAGTCTACCCAGATACCACCCATTGTATAGTGGATAGCCGGATAAATCATCATCGGGTTATAATATTTCACACCACTGATTTCTTTAGCCAGTTCGCCCGGATTAACGTCAGTGATTTCTTCGTACATATCGAAGAGGTTACCATAACGTTGAAGAACAACGTCGATACCCAAACGGTTGATAGCTTCAGAGAAGTCGAGGAATACGGCCAAACCTGTGTTGTTTACACCGAAACCTGCGTCGCAACGTTCTTTAGCGGCACGGCTGGCAACGTCACGCGGAACCAGGTTACCGAATGCTGGATAGCGGCGTTCCAAGTAATAGTCGCGGTCTTCTTCAGGAATATCACTTCCTTTGATTTCGCCTTTCTGAAGTTTCACAGCATCTTCTTTTTTCTTCGGAACCCAGATACGACCGTCGTTACGGAGAGATTCAGACATCAAAGTCAGTTTAGACTGCTTGTCACCGTGTACCGGGATACAAGTCGGGTGAATCTGAACGTATGCAGGGTTAGCGAATACAGCACCCTTGCGGTAGCAAGAGATAGCAGCTGTACAGTTACAACCCATAGCGTTGGTAGACAAGAAGTAAGCGTTACCATAACCACCGGTAGCGATAACTACTGCGTGAGCGGCGAAGCGTTCCAGTTCACCTGTTACAAGATTTTTAGCGATGATACCGCGGGCACGTCCGTCAACGATCACCACATCTTGCATTTCATAACGAGTGTACAGTTTTACAGTACCTACGTTTACCTGACGGCTCAATGCAGAGTAAGCACCCAGCAACAACTGCTGACCAGTCTGGCCTTTAGCGTAGAAAGTACGGGATACCTGTGCACCACCGAAAGAACGGTTGTCCAGTGTACCACCATATTCGCGAGCGAAAGGAACACCTTGTGCTACACATTGGTCGATGATAGCGTTAGACACTTCAGCTAGACGATATACGTTAGCTTCACGGGCACGATAGTCACCACCTTTTACAGTATCGTAGAACAGACGGTAAACGGAGTCACCGTCATTTTGATAATTCTTTGCAGCATTGATACCACCCTGTGCAGCGATAGAGTGTGCACGACGGGGAGAATCCTGAATACAGAAATTGAATACTCTGAAACCCATTTCACCAAGTGAAGCAGCGGCAGAAGCACCTGCCAGACCCGTACCCACAACGATGATGTCCAAACGACGTTTATTAGCGGGGTTCACCAATTTCTGGTGAGCTTTATAGTTGGTCCATTTCTCAGCCACCGGGCCTTCTGGAATTTTTGAATCTATCTTGATCATAATATTATTTACAATTTAATCATTTACAATTTACTATTTAGCAAGCACCGCCACAAATCAGTGTTTTCACGAAGAATACCACTACTACCAGTGCGAAACCGAGTACAACAATCGTAGAATAGATGTTAGAAATACATTTCCAACGATTGATCCATACTTTGTTGTTCCATCCCAGTGATTGCATAGAGCTCCAGAAACCGTGAGTCAGGTGGAACCACAAAGCAAACAGCCAAACGAGGTAAAGAACTACGTAAACCGGGCTAGAGAAAGTCTGCTGGATGTGATAAGCACCGTTAGCGGCATAAGCCAGCGTCAGTGTATCAGCGTGCATGCCCATGTTGTGCATCAGTTCCGGCAACTGCATTTTTGCCCAGAAGTTGAAGAGGTGCAAACCAAGACCTACGATAACGATCAGACCCAGCACCAACATGTTTTGAGATGCCCATTCTACAGTTTTTGGTTTGTCAACCACTGCATAGCGTTCGCTACCACGCGCTTTGCGATTCTGCATTGTCAGCCAGAATGCGTAGATGATGTGAATCACAAAAAGAGCGGCTAGTCCTGCGGTAGCCACTAACGCATACCAGTTTGCTCCCAGGAACTCACAAATCATGTTGTAACCATCAGCCGAGATGATTGCAACCAAGTTCATCGCCATGTGAAATGTTAGAAACAGGACAAGGGCGATACCGGTAACGCTCATCACCACTTTCCTTCCTACAGATGAATTACTTAACCACATAAATGATTGAATTTAAATTATTTAATTGTTAGAACTAAAATTTCGACGTTTTACACCTCTTACAGACTGCAAAAATAGGGGAAATAGATTGATTGAGCAAGGAATTAAAGAAATAATTCTTTAATAATGGATCAATGCGTCAATATGCCAGCCAGTATGTACGCATGGTGCAACTGATTGGCACATTAGTAGGATGAGGCTGTTTATTGTACTTTCCCGATTTTCTCACCGCCGGCTGCTTTCTTGCGTAAAGCGCGTGGGGTATCTCCGAAAGAGTCTTTACAAAAGTGGGCGAAATGCGACAGGGAGTCGAATCCGTATCTGTTACAAATTTCAGTGATTCGCATTTTGGTGTGCTGTAGGTCTTCCAGGATTCCTTCCCGTTTCTTTTCCAGTATCCATTCGTATACGGGCACACCATAGAGGTTTTTGAAAAGTCGGCGGAAAGTAGTGGTCGTATATCCTCCCAGATGCGCAAATTCTTCCACGTTCTTCACGTTGCTGTAATTCTGCATGACGAAATAGTGGAAACTTTCCGTATAAGTGCTGATCGGATAGAAGAATGAACCCAGTTGGGGCAGCGGATAGAAGTTGGTAATCAAGAAAACCAGTTCTTTGCATTTTAAGTCGATATACTTGCTGCAAGGGTTTTCTTCAGCGAGGAATTCGGGCATACTGGTGACAAGGTGGTAAAGCCTTTCACTCATAATCAGTGGAGTGTAGGTTAAAGGAGCTTCCGCCTGTTCCATCATTTCCTTATATCGGTCTTCGCAGAGCAAAGGCAGTTCGTTGAACCAGTAGACAACGTATTCAACATCTGTCAGTGCCAGTATTTCGACCTTGGAGCCAATAGCCTGCAAAACAATTTGTCTCTCGCGTAACGTTATTCCGGGATGCTCTTCGCTATTGATAAGTAATTCGCCCTTTATCATAAAAAGCATACAATTCTGTGTACACTTATCCTTGGGGATATGCTCTCCTTTAGGTAAGTTTCTATATACAAGGATATTCTCAACATTTTTTGGACATCCCGTACAGTTGGTATATTGTATGCAAAATGAATCTCCTGGCATGAGTTTTATGCGTGATTTATTATCTTAACGGAACAAAGATAGGCTTTTTTTGCGGAAAATGGAACTCTTTCTTTTATTTATGTTTTAGTAGAAACCTGCAAATATTATTCTTATCCCTTTGGATGATGTTAGAGAATTCAATATTTATCTGTTTTAAATTTCTGAATAGAAAACTTTATGTTGATTTTTGGAAGTATTATAGTTGTTTTTGAACATCTGTTTGCTTTTGATATGCGTATTTTTGCAATCTAAACGTTTTAATTATCAATCATTATGCTAATGCTAAGAAAAATTGTATTCTTCTTTTTTTTGTTTGTTGGATTATCATTGTTTGCACAGCAAGACTATATGGTCAGTTCTTATGTGCGGGGTAATTTTTACAACCGTGGTCGTATCTCTACAGAAAGCTTGCGGGCAAGTGACGACCTTATTTTCTTGAATGTTCATCCTAATAAAGACGGATCATTGTCATTCGAGAATCCGCGTGCATTTCAGGGAAAAGGGGTGACCACTTGGGAAGGTTTGATTAAATCGGTTCGTGCAAAAGTAAAAGGTACAAAAGTGAAAATACGTTTGGGAGCTTCCAGTGGCGAATGGAAAGCGATGGTGGCCGATGAGGCCGCTCGTACGACGTTTGCAAAGAACATAAAGACTGTACTGGAAAAGAATAAACTGGATGGCATTGATCTTGATTTTGAGTGGGCAGAAAATGAGAAAGAATATAAAGATTATAGTTTGGCTATTCTGAAGATGCGGGAAGTGTTGGGAAACAAGTATCTTTTCAGTGTATCTCTGCATCCTGTTTGTTATCAGATTAGTAAGGAAGCTATTGAAGCTGTTGATTTTATTTCACTTCAGTGCTATGGTCCTTCACCGGTTCGCTTTCCGATAGAGAAATATTGTTCGGATATACAGATGGTATTGGAGTATGGCATTCCGAAGGAAAAACTGGTGGCAGGAGTTCCTTTCTATGGTGTGACAAAGGATAATTCGAAGAAGACAGAGGCTTATTTCAGTTTTGTACAAGAGGGACTGATTACGGAACCTGCACAAAATGAAGTAATATATAAGGGAGAGAAATATGTGTTTGACGGACAGGACAATATCCGCACTAAGACCCGTTATGCGATGGAGCAAGGACTGAAAGGCATGATGAGTTGGGATTTAGCCACAGATTTGCCGCTGGATGATTCTAAATCATTGCTCAAAGCGATGGTTGAGGAATTAAGAAAATGACCTCCCCTACAGGTCGCAGAGTTTCCTATTGGGAGGTATCAGAAGGGATTTTTCATTATTGTTCTGAATGATAGAGCAACATGAAAGTAAATTCTACTTCTGATACATCTTCCTTTCTCAAGATTGTATAATCTGTTTCAGGTAATCCGAAGGCGAGACGCCAAATTCCTCTTTAAAGCATTGGCGGAAATATCCCGTACTGTTCATTCCTACTTTATAGGCGATTTCAGAGATGTTGAACTTACCTTCAAGCAATAAACGTTCTGCATTCTGCATTTTCACTTTCCGGATATATTCGTTGGTCGATAATCCTGTCAGTGCTTTCATTTTCCGGTAGAGGGTGGAACCGCTCATACACATCTTGTCTGAAAGATAGGTAATATCAATCTTCTCCGAAGAGAGGTTTTCTTCGATTAAAAGGGTGATTTTTTCAATAAATTCATTATCCAGCTTGCTTAGAGCTTCGGCGATTACGATACGTTTTTCTTTTAAATCTGCCTGATTGCTCGGAACGGATTGTGTCTGGAATTGAGCTATCAGTTTCTTTCTTGATTCCAGCAGATTATTGATACGACTACGCAGCAGAGAAGCACTGAAAGGCTTTGTCAGATAAGAATCGGCTCCTACCTCATATCCTTCTTCTTTATCTTGCAGAGAGTCTTTAGCTGTCAATAGAATGATAGGGATATGACTGGTCCGTACGTCTTCTTTCAATTGTCGGCAGAGAGTGATACCGTCCATGACAGGCATCATAATATCGCTGACTACAATATCCGGGATGCGGCTAAGAGCTTGTTGCTTCCCTTCTTCTCCATTGTAGGCTGTGAGTACTTCGAACGAATCAGCGAAGGATTCGGATATATATTTCTGTATCTCTTCATTGTCTTCTACAATCAACAGGATTGGTTTTCCGGTATCCAAAGTGGCTTCTTGTGGATACTCAAGACTTGCTTCCTGATTCGTATCTTCTTGAATCTGTTCTGTAGAATCTGCGTGTAAGGCATTGGGATAGATATTATCCGTCAATAGGCTGATATAGAAAGAGCTTCCTTCGTTTTGTATGCTTTCTGCCCGGATTTCTCCTTCATGCAGGGTGACCAGATTCTTCACCAAAGCCAAACCAATGCCTGTGCCGGATGCCTGATGCTTGCCGCTTTCCTGATAATAACGGTCAAAAATATGTGGCAGGGCTTCAGCAGAAATTCCATATCCTGTATCACTTACTTTTATCTCTGTATAAGCTACTTCATTACGCATTGTCTGATACAAACTTAGAGTGACGCATCCCTGTTCCGTATATTTGATCGCATTGGAAATCAGGTTGTCCAAAACGATGGTAATGATTTCCTTATCAAAGAAAAGGAGCATTTCTTCTTTCTCTATCTGAATCTGAAAATCAATCTTGGTCTTTTGATTTAGTTCTTTGTATTTAAGCCCTATCTCATAGATCAGAGGAGCGATATTGCCTTTGCTGACACACAATTTCTTGTTTTGTGTCTCTGTCTTCCGGAATTCCAGTATTTGATTAATCAAGTTGAGCAGCCGTAGTGCACTCTGATGGATGACAGATAACTTCTGGGCTTGTTTTGCCGGAAGTGAGGTCTCTTTTTGCATATCTTCCAGAGGACCGAGGATTAAGGTCAACGGCGTACGCAGCTCATGGGTAATATTAGTATAGAACCGCAGACGTTCTTGATTCAATTCCTGTTCCTGCTCATGGTTTTTCTTTTCCAAAGTATAGAGGCTTTCCAAATCCAGCTTCTTTTTATATGCATGCAGGATAAGATAAATGATGCTGATAGATACCAAAATATAGATAAGCTTTGCCCACCATGTCAGCCAAAGAGGGGGATTGACACGGATGGTAAGTGAAGTAGCTTCTTCGGGCCATTCCTGATTATGTACCCTTGCTTTGATGAGGAATTCATATTTTCCCGGAGGAATGTTTCGGAAAGTGACGCTGTTGTTCTCATTGACGGTGTACCATGAGTTTTCAAGCCCTTTCAGCATATAAACATATTCCACTTGGTTGACTAGTGAGTAGTTTTGTACGTTAAATGTAAGTCCAAAGCTATTTTGCGCATGACTTAGTTCTACATTCTGTCCTTTGGATAAATTGATAATCATGTCATTGTTTTCCAGGTTGCTCAATCGTCCGAGTATTTTCATTTCCGTAATAACTGCTGCCGGAGCTGGTTGTTCGTTCATGGTGATATCGGGATTGAAACAGCATACTCCATTGATAGAACCGAAATAAATCCATCCGTTCTTGTTTTGTGTAACACAACTGCTTGAGAAACTTCCTGCCGGTACATCATCAGAGTGACTATAATTGTAAAAACAGTCTTTGCTTGTAACATAACAGCTGATACCTTTGTTGTTACTAAACCAGATATTTCCTTTTTTGTCTTCTGCTATAGCGCAGATATTTGTATTGATCAGGCCGTCTTTCCGTTGATAAGTCTTATAATTCAGTTCATCGGTAGACAGGAAACAAACCAATCCCTCTCCTGTTCCTATCCACATTCTTTTTTGTTTATCTTGTATGATCTGGTTGACAGTATTGGAACAGAAACCATCCCTTTGAGTGAACATTTTGATTTTTTGTAAGTCCGGGGTGTATATACCAAGTCCGTCTCCGAAAGTCCCAATCCAGAAACGCCCTTTTTCATCTTGAGCTATGGAGCGTATAAAGTCACTTTGTAGTTCGCTGTTTTCTGTATTGTAATGTCGGATAATCTCCATTGTAAGAGGGTTCAATATAACAATCCCTCCACTGTATCCTACCCAAATGTTGTGCTGGGTGTCTTCATAGATCGTACGGACATCCAGATTAGATTGCCCCATAAGAGAGATGGAACGGAATTTTTTATTCCGGTTATCATAATAGCTGATTCCCCCTTGGTAGGAACCAAACCATAAATTACCTTTTGAATCCTGCAAAGAAGCTAATATAAAATTCGAAGGAATATTTCCACTCTCTTTTTTATAGATAGCGATACGTTTCTCTCCTTCAAATACATTGATTCCTCCACCATCTGTTCCGATCCAAACCCGTCCTTGTCTGTCCATACAGAGGCTACTGGCTACTTTGTTGTTCAAACCGTTCTCATTGTTTGGAATAGGGGAATAGCTCAATGTGGTGAACAAAGGTGGTTTACTGCTGATAAAGTTGATTCCTCCTCCCCATGTCCCTATCCAGATATTATCAAAAGAATCCTGGAATATGCATCGGGCACTTGCATTAGAAAGACTTCGGCTATCAGCACCCTCCTGTATATATTCAAGAGAAATCTCCTCTGGCGAAAGGAACATACTTTGTTTAAGGTTTAATATGGCAATGCCATTGAGTTCTGAAGCAATCCAAAGCCTATTATCTTTCAGTTGGCGGATGGATAATATACGGCTGCATAAAGTAGCATACTTGTCATTCTTGTTGTTTTTGAACGTTATGAAGTTTTCATTAGCAGCATCATATAGAGCCAATCCGTTATTTGTCCCTAACCAGATATTTCCATTTACATCTTTTATAATACAAAACACATCATTACCGGGCAAACTCATTGGGTTTCCGGCTTCGTTCCGGAAGTTTTTTACGCTCTTGTCTTTTGGAGAAAAAATACTGAACCCGCTTCCGACATGCCCGATATACAAATTTCCATCACCTCCGTCCAATACTGTCCATGTCTGGTCGCAAGGTAGACCGGGAACTGTACTTTTATTATAATGAGTGAATTGTCCGCTGGTGATATCAAGGTATTCTATACCTCTATAATAGGTACTAATCCATAAACCATCATCATGTTGAGTGGAAGGAGAAATGTCTGTTACGTCATTCGTAATCAGACTATGTGGATTTTCCGGGTTATGTTGATAAGCGGTAAATGTTTGCTCATTATAATTATATGCATTTAGTCCGTCTCGTTGAGTGGCTATCCAAATAATAGGACGTTTGGTGTCTGCATACACCCGGTTAAGCTCGTTGCCGGTAATTCCCTGATTATTCTGTGCCAAATCATTTTTATAGTAAGTAGTAAAGCGGGTACCGTCAAACTTATTAAGTCCTTCTTCTGTGGCAAACCACAAGAAGCCTTGTTTATCCTGTGTAATGCTGACTACATAATTATTTGATAATCCTTGCTCTATCCCCAATCTTTTTACGGAATGAGACTGGGCTATCAACTGAAAAGTTGATAACAAGAATAAAAATAGAATAGAAGCAATGTGTTTTTTCATAACTCGTGCTTATTTGTTTCAATTACAAGTCCAAAAATAGGAATAAATATTTTATTTAGAGTATGTAAATCGTTCATTGCATGATTTGTGTAGCTCTTCTGCATGATTTTTGTTTATTCAGTCTATATCAATGACGTATATTTGTGTTCGAAAAAACAACAAAAAATGTTTAATCTTTAAATTCTAATTTATGAGGTATTTAAGAATCTTATGCATATGTATCATACAGCTGTTTCTGTCTGCTGTTGCATTTGCACAAACACAAGTTACAGGACATGTAGCTGATGTAAGGGGAGAGGATATCATTGGTGCCAATGTAACTGTAAAGGGAACTTCTAATGGGACAATTACAGACATCGATGGTAATTTTACAATCAATGTAGATGATAAGAATGGAACATTGGCAGTCTCGTTTATTGGTTATAAGACAAAAGAAGTGAAGATTGGCGAAAAGGCACGTCTTCAGATTGTTCTTGAGGAAGATACCGAAACTTTGGATGAAGTTGTAGTGGTAGGTTATGGTACACAAACCAAGAAAAGTTTGACCGGAGCAATCAGTGATGTCAAGTCTGATGCGTTGACACGTTCTGTTTCTACTACTACTGCCGGAGCGTTGTCCGGTAAAATAGCAGGTGTGTCTACACGTGCTGTGGATGCGCGTCCGGGTAGGGGAATTAATCTCGAAATTCGTAATATGGGTAGTCCGCTGTTTGTAATTGATGGTATTCCTTATGGAGGTATGAATAGTCGTGACTGGTTGCAGGCATCGGATGTTTCCGGTAGTGATGTCTTTAATGCTCTAAACATTGAAGATATTGAAAGTATCACAGTTTTGAAGGATGCTTCTGCTGCTATTTACGGTTTGCGTGCATCAAATGGTGTGGTTTTGGTAACTACCAAGAAAGGTAAAAAGAATGATAAGGTAAGTATCAATGTAAATGGATATTATGGCTGGCAAAACCTGACCCGTTTCCCGAAATTGGCAAATGCGGGACAATATGTAAGAGGGTTGGCTGAAGCAGCGCAAAACAGAGGAGAAGATCCAAGCAAGCTATATAGCCCCGAAGAACTGGCGAAATGGGAAGCTGGTACGGAACCGGGATATAAGAGTTATGACTATTATGATATGGTGATGAGAAAAAATGTGCCGCAGTATCACATCAATGCTAATGTGACGGGTGGCTCTGAAAAGACTAACTACTACCTTTCTGTTGCTCATACCGGACAGGATGCCATGATGCGTGACTTCAAATATGAACGTACTAACCTTCAGTTGAATATTGATACAAAGATTACAGATCGTTTTACGATCGGTGCACAGATCAGCGGTAAATACGAAAAGACCGAAGATGTAGGTTTGCCTGGCGGTGATGGATATTATTCGGCTATTTTGTCTATGTTCAAAATGCAACCGATTGAAAGTCCTTATGCTAATGATAATCCGGAGTATATCAATAATGTACATGAGAATGGTTACAATCCGGCAGCTTTTAGCCGTGATATTGCCGGCTATAAAGATAATCTGACTCGTAACGCCAATATCAATGCTTATGCGCAGTATGATTTCTCATTTGGTTTGACTGCAAAGGCTACTTTCTCGTACAATTACACTAACAGTCGTTTTGACGGTTATCAATATGCTTATCAGATTTATACCTACGATAAGGAGAAAGATACTTATAATGGAACTCCTGCCGTAGGACGTTGGAGAAGTCAAATTGACCGTAGCGTTCCTGCGTGTTATATGCAGTTACAATTGAATTATGCCAAACAGATTAAGAACCATAATATTTCGGCTGTTTTGGGTTATGAAGCCTCCGATTACGATTGGACTAAGAAGACTTATGGAACAGAACCTTCTACCGACTATTTGCCGCTATTGCAGTTCGATGAACTTAACAGTTTCGGTGATGAATGGAGCTACGAGGCACGTGCCGGATGGATTGGCCGTATCAATTACGATTTTGCTCATAAATATCTGGTCGAATTACTGGCTCGTTATGATGGTTCTTATCTTTATGCAGCGAATAATCGTTGGGGATTCTTCCCGGGTGTATCTATCGGTTGGAGAATCTCGGAAGAGAAATTCTTTGAAAAGTTGAGACCAGTTGTAGATGATTTGAAGATTCGTGCTTCTATCGGTCAGACAGGTACAGAAAAAGATGTAAAGTTGTTCGATTACTTGAGTGGTTATACCTGGAATAATGGTAACGCTGTATTGGATGGTGAACTGGTTACCGGACTGAATCAAAGAGGATTGCCTATTACAAATTTGTCCTGGACTAAGAATACGACATCGAATATCGGTTTTGATTTGACTATGTTCAATAATCGTTTGAAGATCACAGCCGATGCTTTCCGTAAGGATATTACCGGTGTGCCGGCTGCTCGCTATGATGTATTGCTTCCGAGCGAAGTAGGCTATTCGTTACCTAACGAAAATTTGAATAAACAAGCTTATATCGGTGCGGAGGGTATGGTTACATGGACCGACCATATCGGTGATTTGAACTATACTGTAAGTGGTAACTTTACTTTCTCACGTTACAAAAGTATTGAGACTTACAAACCGCGTTTTAATAACTCTTGGGACGAATACCGCAATTCGGCGGAAGGCCGTTGGGGAGGTATTTATTGGGGGTATCAGGTTATCGGACAATTCCAGTCGGAAGAAGAAATTCGTAATTATCCGGTAAACCTGGATGGAAATAATAACCGCACCCTGCTTCCCGGTGACTTTATCTATAAAGATGTGAATGGTGATGGCATCATCAATGGTATGGATGAGCGTCCTATCGGTTATCCTGAAGGCTGGGCACCTATCATGTCATTTGGTGGTAATATTGGTTTGCAGTGGAAGGGCATTGACTTGAATATCGACCTTTCCGGTGGTGCTATGCAAGGATGGAGACAGAACTATGAGTTGGCCAATGCGTATCATGGCAACGGAAACTCTCCGGTTTATTTGTTGGAAGACCGTTGGCATCGTGCCGACTTGTATGATCCGGATAGTGAATGGATACCGGGACGTTATCCGGCCATCCGTAAAGGTGAATTCAGCTATAACAATAAGAATAGTGACTTTTGGTTGCACAACGTACGCTATCTGCGTATCAAGAACCTGGAAGTGGGTTACAGCCTGCCGGCTCAACTGTTGAGACCGATCCGTGCACAGAAGGTACGTGTTTATGCGAATGTTTCTAACTTGTGTTCGTTCGACAATGTGGGTAAGTTTGGAGTCGATCCTGAAATTACCGCCGCAGCTGCAGTGGTATATCCGCAACAACGTACATTCCTCCTTGGATTTAATATTACATACTAAAAACGAAAGTGATCATGAAAAGCAAATCTATAAAAATACTTCTGATGGGAGCTGCCATCACTTCCATGTTGTCGAGTTGTGGTGACAGTTGGTTCGAAAGAGAACCCAAAAACATTCTTACTAATGAGTTGGTATGGAATGATCCGAACATGATTAAATCGCAGTTGGCCAATCTTTATAATCGTATTCCGCAGTTGCACGGTGATTTTAACACCGGTGGTATGTGTGAAACAGACGATGCGATGTATTGTGGTACATTGGACCAGAATTATCGTAACGAGCTGCGTTATGGAAACGATTACGGACGCTGGTGGGATTACGGACTGATACGTGACATCAATATGTCTATTGAGAATATCGATAAGTATGGAACCGATATTTCGGCAGATGAGAAACTTCAGTTCAAGGCAGAGTTCCGTTTTATCCGCGCCTACGTTTATTTTGAGCTTGTAAGACGTATGGGTGGTGTACCATTGATTACAACGACTTTGGAGTATGACTTTAGCGGAGACCCTGCTTATTTACGCAATCCACGTGCAAAGGAACACGAAATATATGATTTTGTATATAGTGAATGTGAAGCGATTAAGTCGCAATTGGGTAATAAAGGCAGTCAGACTCGTGCCAACTATTACACAGCGTTAGCGTTAGAAAGTCGCGCTATGTTGTATGCCGGTTCTATCGCTAAGTACAACGCGCTGAAAACTCCTAATATTGTGACTTCCGGTGGAGAAGTGGGTATTCCGTCCGATATGGCAGATGATTACTATCGCAAATCATTGACAGCTTCGCAAGAGATTATCACAAAAGGTGGATATGAACTTTATGAGAAGGAGTCAGATAAAGGGGTGAACTTCTACAAGATGCTTATGGACAAGACCCTGAATAAGGAAGCAATTTGGGTGAAAGATTATAAGAATCCTCTGAAGGTGCATAGCTTCGGTTATGATAATGTAGTTCATCATTTAAGAGAGGATAACGACAACTCTTCTTGCATCGGCCCGTCACTAGGATTGGTAGAGGCTTTCGATTATTTGGATGGAACTCCGGGAACGTTACATTATAAGAATGGTGATGATTATGTAGTATATGACACTCCAAGCGATATTTTTGCCAATAAGGATGCACGTTTGTATGGTACGATTATCTATCCGGGTTCCAAGTTCAGAAATCAGGATGTGGATATTCAGGCAGGAGTAGCAGTTTGGAACGATAAGACCGGTTCTTATGACTTGCTGACAGACTCGAAATTGGGAAGTTTTTATGAAGATAATAAAACTTTTGTCGGTCAGGACGGACCTCAAACCAATAGTCCTAATGTGAGCAACACCGGATTCTATATCCGTAAGTTTATCAGTGAGGCATCCGGTTACACTCTCCGTAACTACGCTGAAAACTGGTGGCCTTGGTTCCGTTTGGGTGAAATCTATTTGAATGCCGCCGAAGCTGCTTTCGAATTGAATGACGAACCGACAGCTTTACCCTACATCAACCGCTTGCGTCAGCGTGCCGGTTTCCCGGCCAACAGCTTGACAAGCCTGACAATAGAAAAGATTCAGAACGAACGTCGTGTGGAACTGGCTTTCGAAGATCACCGTTATTTTGATATGAAACGATGGAGAATAGCTGATATTACCTGGAACGGAAATACTGATAATGATAAAGCTATCGTATATGGTTTATATCCTTATCGTATTGCAGTGGCAAAACCGGGAACACAGGATCAGGACAAGTACATTTTCGTAAAGACCAGATCCGAACGTTTCAAGGTGGCAAGAACCTTCCAGCAGTCCAACTATTATTCATTCATTGCTGATGATGTAATTAATAACAATCCGACGATTGTTAAGAATCCATTCCAATAAAAAATAAGAGATTATGAAAAAGATTATACCTTTCTTTATTATGATATGTTGTTTGTTGGCAGTAAGCAGTTGCAGCTACGACAACTTTGAGGAACCTAAAGCCACATTAACCGGAAAAGCTATTTATGATGGTGAGGCAGTAGGGGTTAGAAGCGGAAGTTCCGAATTTGCTTTGTTTCAGGATGGTTATGCTCTGAAAGGTTCTATTCCGGTGTATATTGCCCAAGATGGAAGTTATTCCGTGTCGCTTTTCAATGGTGATTACAAATTGGTGCGTATGGGTAATGCACCTTGGGAAAGACCTTCTAATGATACGATCTATATTAGCGTAAAAGGAAACACTGTGCAGGATATTCCTGTGACGCCGTATTTCTTTGTCAGAAACGTGTCTTTTGCTAAAAACGGTAACAAGATTACAGCACGTTTCACCATTAACAAAGTGGTTGCCAATGCCAATATGGAAAACGTAGGTATCTATCTAGGTACAGGTATTCTGACGGATGAGAAGCAGAAAGAAGCAGAGTTGAAGTTGGGTAATGCTGTTTCACTCGATCAGGAAAACACAGCTGAAATTGAAATCCCGAGTGGTTTGGTAAACGAGTCGTATCTTTACGCCCGTGTGGGAGTCAAATCGGACAAATCATCAGAATATTGCTATAGTCAGTCTATTAAGGTAGCATTGAAATAAATAGTATCAAGAATATAATACTTGAGGGGGAAGTATCGCAACCTGATATTTCCCCCTTTATCTAATGAATGAAAATAATGATAGTAACGATTAAACAAACTCTAATTGCGTTCGGTCTGCTGTTAGCGGTGACATTTCCTGCTTTCGCACAATCAGGGAATCCTGTCTTGCCGGGTTTTCATGCCGATCCTGAAATCTTGTATTCTAATAAGACAAAGAAATACTACATTTATTCTACTACAGACGGTCAGCCTGGATGGGGTGGTTGGTATTTTACTGTTTTTTCGTCCGTCGACTTGAAAAATTGGAAGGATGAAGGAGTCATGCTGGATTTAAAGTCAGACCAAGTGCCTTGGGCGGATGGTAATGCGTGGGCACCATGTATAGAGGAAAAGTTAGTAGGAGATCAATATAAATATTTCTTTTATTACAGTGGAAATCCTAAGACAGGAGGAGGAAAGCAGATCGGAGTGGCTACAAGTGATTCGCCTGCCGGACCGTTTGTTGACTTGGGACATCCTATTATAACGGATTCGCCTACAGGACACGGGCAACAGATTGATGTGGACGTGTTCACCGATCCAGCTTCGGGGAAGTCATATTTGTATTGGGGAAACGGTTATATGGCAGGTGCAGAGCTTAATGATGATATGATTTCAATTAAGAAAGAAACTATCACAGTGATGACTCCCGAAGGAGGAACGCTACAGGATTATGCGTATCGTGAGGCTGCTTATGTGTTTTATCGTAACGGGCTTTACTATTTCATGTGGTCGGTAGACGATACCGGCTCTCCTAATTATCATGTAGCTTATGGCACTTCGACATCACCTTTGGGGCCGATTAAAGTAGCTAAGAGCCCTGTCGTATTGATTCAAAACCCGGAGAAGGAAATATATGGCCCTGCTCATAATTCCATATTACAGGTTCCCGGTACTGATAAGTGGTATATTGTTTATCATCGCATTAATAAGAATTATCTGAAGAGTGATCCCGGTGTTCATCGTGAAGTATGCATAGATCGTATGGAATTTAATGAAGATGGTAGCATTAAACAAGTAATACCCACCCGTTAGTTATATCTTTTCGGATTTCAATAGATTGTTTGTATGTTTTTAGAACTGTATTGTGTGATTTGAATAATTAAAGATTTTAGATGAATAGGATGAAAGGTAAAAAGATTTTAGCCGCTTTAGGCTTCTTCTCAATAGCCGGTGTGGCAGGTGGATGTTCCCAACCTGCCCCCGAAATACGTTATCAGATAGAAACAGACCAACCCTGTCAGACGATGGCATACTTCAGTGCTTCCGATGCCTGGAGTATGCAATTCATCGGGCTTTGGCCACAGGAGAAACAAAACCAAATAGCCGACTGGCTGTTCAGCACGGAGAACGACGCCAACGGACAGCCGAAAGGTATCGGCCTGTCACTCTGGCGTTTCAATGTCGGAGCAGGTAGCACGGAGCAAGGAGAGAACAGTCAGATTGCCTCTCCCTGGATGCGTGCCGAATGTTTCCTGAATCCCGACGGAACATACGACTGGAACAAACAACAAGGGCAACGCAATTTCCTGAAACTGGCAAAAGAACGGGGAGTCAACAAATTTCTGGCTTTCTTGAATTCGCCTCCCGTATATTACACACAGAACGGATTGGCTACCAACACCGGACGTGGAGGTACGGCGAACCTGAAACTGGATTGTTATGAAAAGTACGCTCGTTTTCTGGCAGATGTAGTGCAGGGAGTAGAACAACACGATGGCATCAAGTTCAACTATATCTGTCCTTTCAATGAACCGGATGGACACTGGAACTGGGTCGGTCCGAAGCAGGAAGGTTGTCCGGCAACGAATAGGGAAATAGCTCGCACGGTTCGTCTGTTGAGCAAAGAGTTTGTAGACCGGAACATGGATACACAGATTATGGTTAATGAGTCTTCCGATTATCGTTGTATGTTCCGCACTCACGAAACGGATTGGCAACGGGGGTATCAGATTCAGGCTTTCTTCTGTCCGGATAGTGTGGATACGTATTTGGGAGATACTCCGAATGTTCCTCGCCTGATGCTCGGTCATAGTTATTGGACAACGACCCCGTTAAGTGAATTACGTAATATCCGCTGCCAGCTACGGGATACATTAGATAAACATCAAGTTGGTTTCTGGCAAACAGAAACCTGCATCATGGGCAATGATGAAGAAATTGGTGGTGGAAATGGTTTCGACCATACGATGAAAACAGCACTCTATGTGGCACGTATCATTCATCACGATATTGTGTATGCCAAAGCTGAAAGCTGGCAATGGTGGCGTGCTATTGGTGGTGATTATAAGGATGGATTGATTCGCGAATATACTACGGATGATAACTTCCTGGATGGCAGAGTGGAAGACTCCAAACTGATGTGGGCTTTAGGTAATTATAGTCGTTTTATTCGTCCGGGGGCAGTCCGGTTGTCCGTTTCGGCTTTCGATCAAACAGACGCTTTGATTCCTGATGGCGACACCGATCAGCAGGGATTGATGTGTTCTGCTTATAAGAATGTAGACGGAACGTATGTGATGGTAGTGATTAATTATGCCAATGAAGAAAAAGAGTTTTCTATTCATGAAGGAAAAGTAGGAAATGCACAATGGCAGATTTATCGTACTTCAGATAAAGAAGGGGAAGATTTGCTTCCGGTGGGGACAGTGAAAAGTGGAAAGATTGTTCAGATTCCGGCACGTTCTATTATAACGCTTCAGAGCAAATAATTAAAAACGGCTTTGTATTTTTATTTCTTTTTGAAAGTTGTACATTTGTGTGTCCGTCCATTACTACGAAGGTAATGGACGGACGCAATGCATAAACAAGGAGGTCTTTTATGGACAATAGAGGAAATATTGTCATTTATCAGACAAAGGATGGGAAAACTTCCATTGATGTAAAGTTGGAGAATGAGACGGTGTGGCTGACGCAGGCGCAAATGGCAGACTTATTCCAGAAGGATAGAACTGTCATCGGTAGACATATAAATAATGTATATCGGGAAGGAGAGTTGGAGCGTGATATCACGTGTGCAAAATTCGCACATGTGGGTAGCGATAATGACCAACAATACGTTTGTAGCACTTACGTTAATGATTGCGAAAGCCGGACGGAAGAAAAGGACGTGATGGTGAAGGTAGTAATCAATTTGATTAATAAGAATAATTGAATTTAGGTCTTATTGATGGATGATATAGGCAATGAGAGATACCTCGTCGCAGGGTATCTCTCATTTATTGTCAGGAATACCATTTTGCTGATGTCAGCAAAATGATAGGTGATAGAGGAATGTGTATTTGTATATGAGAAGAAGATTCGATATGAAGATGTTTCTATAGAAATATCTAAAAAGAGGTTTATTTGTGGGCCGTATTCTTATTCGGAGTATTCCATACTTTTGTCTGATCGCATACAATATCCATCCATTGGTCACCGCATTTAATCTTGAAATCTCCTTTTTCCAGTCTCCACTTACCGTCATATCCCACAAATGCCAAGTCGCTTCCTTTCAGTTTCAGCGTAACCGTCTTTGTTTCTCCCGGTTCCAGAGAAACCTTTTCGAAGTTTCGTAAACGGATATTGTCCGGTGTGCTGCTTGCCACTAAGTCCTTAGAGAACAATAACACACTCTCTTTTCCGGCAACTTTGCCCGTGTTGGTTACGTCAACCGTGAATATCAGTTCGTCGTCAGCATTAAAAGTCGGTTTATTTACTTTTAAATTGCTGTACTTATAATTCGTATAGCTTAATCCGAAACCGAATGGCCATTGAATATCCATCACCGAATCATAATTGTAGTTACCTCCCATTTGCCCCATGTTTTCGCAAGGCTTGTAGTCATAAGTTGCCAAAGCGTTGATAAGTCGGGGATAGGTGAACGGCATTTTTCCACTGAAGTTGGCATCACCGGCCAATAAGTTAGCAAGTGCGTCGCCACCGTAATTGCTTGGCAGCATGATGTTGACAACAGCTTTTGCCAAAGGTTCTATATCGTTGATAATACGCGGACGTCCCTGATTCAGAACCAGGACAATAGGTTTGCCCGTAGCGGCCAGAGCTTTTACCAGATTGCGCTGGTTTTCTGATAAGGTAAGATCCGTCAGGTTACCGGGAGTTTCGCAATAAGAGTTTTCGCCGATGCAGGCGATGATAATATCCGCTTGTGCTGCCGCTGCCACCGGTTTTTCAATTTCCGGTTTGTTTTCTTCCCACCAATTATCGTTCTTGTAAGGAGCATAGGTCACTCCCGGTTCGTAGATAATATTCTCTTTTCCGTATTTCTCACACAAAGCCTCGTAGATGGTATGATATGCCTGCGCATATTCATCGGCAACGTGTCCCTGCCAGCTATACGACCATCCGCCGTTCAGACAACGCATCGAGTTTGCGTTCGGACCGGTCAGCAGAATCTTTTTGCCTTTCGCTATCGGCAGGATATTTCCGTCATTCTTTAGCAACACTTCCGATTCCTCGGCAGCCTGCAGGGCAACAGCTGCAAATTCCTTAGAACCGAACTTGTCATACTTCTTAATGTCCCAATATGGATGGTCAAATAATCCCAGACGATATTTCAGACGCAACACACGGGCTACTGCATCATCGATACGCTCCATAGATACCTCTCCTTCTTCAACCAACTCTTTCAGATAATCGCAGAAACTCACTTCATAAGGAACCATCGACATGTCGATACCAGCATTGATGGCAATCTTGACAGCCTCTTTCTTGGTGGCAGCGATGTGATCCCGGGTACAGAGATTGTTAATGTCCGCCCAGTCTGTAACAATCAGTCCGTCCCAGTTCAAGTCTTCTTTCAGCCATTCGGTCAGCAACTCACGGTTGGCGTGAAAAGGCAGTCCGTTGTCAACGCCGGAGTTTACCATTACGCTCAATGCACCCTGACGTACAGCGGCAAGGAAAGGAGCGAAATGTTTTTCACGCATATCACTGCGTGAGATGGAAGATGGAGTACGGTCTTTACCGGAAACAGGTACACCGTAACCCATATAATGCTTCATGCACGCAGCTACATTGTATTCTCCGATACGGTTCGGGTCTTCTCCCTGAAAACCTTTCACGGCCGATACACCCATTTCTGCGTTTACATAACAATCTTCACCATAGTTCTCCCACATACGTGCCCAGCGCGGGTCGCGGCCTAAGTCGACTACCGGGGCGAACGTCCAGGGGATGCAGCCTGCTTTCGTTTCATAAGCGGAGATTTCGGCACCTCTTCTCGTTAGCTCGCGGTTGAAGGTGGCTCCCATGTTGATGCCTTGCGGAAACATCGTTCCGTCCAATGTGTAAGTCGTTCCATGAATCTGATCTACCCCATAGATGCAGGGAATACCGATCTCCTTCATCGATTTTTCCTGTATCTGTTTGATAGCTTCCGCCCACTTCTCCTTTTTTTGTGCTACCCCTAAAGGAACATTCAACAGGGAGCCTACTTTATATTTGCCGATAACAGTGTCGAGCATTGCCTCGCTAAGGCAGAACCCCTTTTTGCGACTGGTTTCAAGATCAGAAACCACATCAATGGTGATTTCACACATCTGACCGATCTTTTGTTCGAGAGTCATTTTCTGAAGCCATTCCCGGATGTTAGCTTCAATAGCCGGATCAGCCGGGATGGCAGGAGAGGTTGTCTGTGCATGGGGCGCAAGACAAGTACCGGCAAAGGCTGATACTAATACCATTTTCTTAATGCTTTTCATGAGTTGATATTTTTAGAGTAAGACTTAAATCCTATTACAAATGTAGGAAGATTTGCAATCACCCGAAAGGGCGAAATGCAATTGAATACAAATCATGCCCCAATAAGATACATTCTGTGCGTATGAGTAAAACATTTGGCAGACCGGGTGTGAACGAAATACCGTATTTCTCTGGTGAAAAACATCTACTTTTGTACTGTCGGCTGACAGAAGATGTTTAACTCTTAAATTATATAATATGCGAAACGCTTTATTTCTTATTTCCATCTTACTTTGTTCCGTATGCGAGGTATCGGCACAGGGGTACAATAACCCTGTAATCTCCGGTTTCCATCCTGATCCGAGTGTTTGTAAGGCAGGGGATGATTATTACCTGGTCAACAGCAGTTTTCAATATTTTCCCGGAGTGCCTTTGTTTCACAGTAAAGACCTTGTGCATTGGGAGCAGATAGGAAACTGTCTGACCCGTCCGTCCCAACTCAATCTGGCTGATGCCAATTCGGGAAGCGGTATTTTTGCTCCTACCATCCGCTACAACGATGGAATATTCTATATGATTACTACCAATGTCTCCGGCAAGGGAAACTTTTTGGTGCATACCACCGATCCCCATGGCGAATGGTCCGAACCAGTTTGGTTGGAGCAAGGAGGCATCGATCCTTCGCTTTATTTTGAAGACGGCAAATGTTTTATGGTCAGCAATCCGGATGGGTACATCAACCTGTGTGAGATTGATCCCATGACAGGCAAACAGCTTTCTTCTTCCAAAAGAATATGGAACGGCACCGGAGGCAGATATGCCGAAGGTCCGCACATTTATAAGAAAGACGGCTGGTACTATCTGCTGATTTCGGAGGGCGGTACGGAATTGGGACATAAAGTAACCATTGCCCGCAGCCGTTACATAGACGGCCCTTATCAGGGAAATCCGGCAAATCCTATTCTGACTCATGCCAACGAGTCGGGACAATCCAGTCCGATTCAGGGAACCGGACATGCCGACCTAGTGGAAGGTACTGATGGTTCCTGGTGGATGGTTTGTCTGGCGTACAGAGTGATGCCGGGTATGCATCATACGTTAGGTCGTGAAACTTATCTGGCTCCGGTGCGGTGGGATAAGGACGCTTGGCCTGTAGTCAATGGTAACGGAACCATTTCTTTGAAGATGGACGTGCCTACCCTGCCTCAACAGGAAATGAAAGGCAGACCGGAACGAATAGACTTTAAAGAAGGACGACTTTCTCCCGAATGGATTCATCTGCAAAATCCCGAAGCGAAGAATTATACTTTTACCAAAGATGGAAAACTTCGTTTGATAGCGACCCCCGTTACGTTAAGCGACTGGAAAAGCCCTACCTTTGTCGCCTTGCGGCAAGAGCATTTTGATATGGAAGCATCCGTTCCGGTAGTCTTGCAGAAAGCCGGAGCGAATGATGAAGCGGGAATTTCCGTCTTTATGGAGTTTCATTCTCACTACGATTTATTTGTCCGCCAGGATAAAGATCGGAAACGTTCTGTTGGCTTGCGATATAAACTAGGAGAGATTACCCATTGTGCCAAAGAAGTTTCTCTGCCGGCGGATGGTGAAGTGGAATTGGTGGTGAAGTCGGATATCAATTTCTATTATTTCGGTTATAAAGTGAATGGAATATATTATGACCTGGGTAAGATGAACACGCGTTATCTAAGTACTGAAACAGCAGGTGGATTTACCGGAGTTGTCTTGGGACTTTACGCTGTATCGGTTTCTAAGGAATCAAAGATGTATGCTGATTTTGAGTGTTTTAAGTATAAAGGGAAACAGGGAGAAAACAAATGAATCCCCTTTATAAAACAAATTCACCCCATCGTTTCCAAAACGCTCCCTATATGAATAACATTACAGAGGTGAAGTTACATGCCGAATACATAATTTTGTGGCGTAGAAACAAAATATGTTTTGATGAGACGAGGTTAACGATTTTAAATTTAATCTAATAGTATATGAAGAATATGGAAAAACAGTCATTCAATGATGGATTATTTAGTCCATCGGGTATTAAACGAGTCATATTTATGCTGGGGTTATTGACTACCTCTTTTATATCATGTGTTTTAAATTAACTATTAAACAATATACCATGAGTAAACACTTTTCTTTAAAATGCACATTTGTGCATCTCTTTAGCTTTGCGGTAATCATTCTGTTGTGTTTGCCGATAATGTCTGTGAAGGCTGTTCCTTCGCAAACTTCAACTGTCAGTGGTGTAGTTATCTCGGGCACTGATGAGTTGCCTTTGGTGGGGGTTAGTGTCTTGGTGAAGGAGACAGCCAATGGAACAATCACCGATATGGATGGAAACTTCAAGCTGAATGTGGTGTCCGGACAGACTTTAGTCTTCTCTTATATAGGATACGTTACGCAGGAAATCGTTGTGACGGATCAGAAATCGCTCAATGTAATATTAAAGGAAGATACCGAAATTCTTGATGAAGTAGTGGTGGTGGGTTATGGTGTGCAGAAAAAGAAACTGGTGACCGGTGCAACGGTGCAGGTGAAGGGTGAGAGTCTTGCCAAGATGAATACCAATAGCCCTTTGCAGGGGATGCAAGGACAGACACCTGGGGTGAATATCTCTTCTACTTCCGGCCAGCCGGGCTCGGACATGAAAGTCAGTATTCGTGGTCTGGGTACTGTCGGAAATTCTAGTCCACTGTATCTTATTGATGGTGTGGGCGGTGATATTTCCACCTTGAATCCTGCCGATATAGAAAGTATCGATATATTAAAGGATGCAGCTTCGGCAGCTATTTATGGTGCTCAGGCTGCCAATGGTGTAGTGTTGATTACCACAAAATCGGGCAAGGAAGGAAAGGCGCAAATTTCCTTTGATGCCTATTACGGTGTACAGACAGTGGCCCGGAAGATAAATATGCTGAACGCAAAAGAATACATGACCATTATGGACGAGCAGGCTGTTAATTCCGGAAATACACCTTATGATTGGAGTTCATTTCGGAGTATTTATGATGCTAATGGAAATGTACACGACACGGACTGGATAGACTCGATGTTTAAAGATAATACCAGAACGCAGAGTTATACATTGGGTATCACCGGAGGTTCGCAGACTTCCACTTATGCCTTATCGTTGGGGTATATGAGTCAGGAAGGAATAGTGGGCGGTAAGGACGTTTCGAACTATGAACGTTACAATTTCCGCATCAATTCCGAGCATAAGATATTCAAGGATTCGGATTTGCTGAAAGTGGGCGAGCAGGTCAGCTTCGTCTACAAAATGAACAATGGCATTTCAGTATCCGACCAATATAGCAATACTTTGCGCGGTGCATTTGCCACTTCGCCGCTTGCTCCAATCTATAGCGATAATAATGCTTATGATTCTTCTTATAACGATACATCGAACTCCGATTGGTATAACGGTGACGGCAATCCTTACGGTTCAATGATGACCAACAGCAACAACGAGAACAAGACGGCCACATTCTCCGGCAATGTATATGCCGAACTGCAACCGGTCAGGAACTTGAAGTTGAGAAGCGTATTCGGAGCAGTGTACGGTTCTTCGGAATACCGTAGTTTCAATCCGCTTTATCAATTCTCAATTTATACTTATAATACGACCCGTACATCAGCCACCCAAAATATGAATCATTCTTTAGGAATGACCTGGACTAATACGGCTGCTTATGACTGGACATGCGCCAAACATGCATTCAATGCTTTAGTCGGAATGGAAGTATATCGCTATTCTGGTACTTATCTGCAGGCCAAAACCGGAGCATTGAGAGAAGGCTTTGACGATTGGGATCATGCCTATGTAGGTAATGGTACAGCTTCGAGCGCCGACGACGGAATGTCTGTCGATGGATATCCGCATGATGAAAGTCGCTCTGTTTCTTACTTTGGACGTTTTGGATGGAACTGGAAGGAAACCTATATGCTGAATGCTACCTTGCGTGCTGATGGCTCATCGAAGTTTGCACGTGGCAACCGTTACGGTGTATTTCCATCTATATCTGCAGGATGGACTCTCTCAAATGAAAAGTTCATGCAGAATACTCAAAATTGGCTTGATTATCTGAAGTTGCGTGCAAGTTGGGGGCAAGTCGGCAATCAGAATATCGATAATTACCAGTATACGGCTCCTATCACCTCTTCCAATACCCATTACATTTTCGGAACAGCCGATGGTGCTCCGGCACAGTCTGGTTACTGGGGTGCATATCCCAGCCGTCTGGCCAATGAGAGTGTAACTTGGGAGACTTCGGAACAGACTAATATAGGTATTGATGCACGTTTCTTAAAAAGCCGTTTGAGTTTGACCGCCGATTTCTATATCAAGACAACCAAAGATTGGCTGGTGGAAGCTCCTATTCTGGCTACGGCAGGAACGGGTGCACCTTTTATCAACGGCGGCGATGTGAAGAATACAGGTATTGAACTGGCTTTAACCTGGAATGACCGGGCAGGTAAGGACTTCAATTATAATATTGGTGTGAACGGTGCATATAACAAGAATAAGGTAGGGAATATTCCTACTGAAGATGGTATCATTCACGGCAAAATCAATATGTTGTATGATAATACACCGGAGTTCTACCGGGCACAAAACGGTCATGCTATCGGTTACTTTTGGGGATACGAAACTGCCGGTATCTTCCAGAACAAAGAACAGATTGCCAACTGGAATGCCGACGGAAAGCATGGCATCCTGCAGGCCGACGCACAAGCGGGTGACGTTATCTATGTAGACCAGAATCAGGATGGAATTATCGACGATAACGATAAGGTGGATTTGGGCAATGGTACTCCTGATTTTACTTACGGATTCAATGTCGGATTTAACTACAAAAACTTTGATTTCTCATTGGTAGCCTATGGAGCCGCTGGCAATCAGATTGTGCAATCGTACCGTAATCATGCCAATAGCAAGGCTAACTATACGACTGCCATCCTGAATCGCTGGACCGGAGAAGGAACTTCCAACCGGATGCCTCGTGTGACGGACACTAATATCAACTGGCAATTTTCCGACCTCTACCTGCAAGACGGTGACTATCTGCGTATCAGCAACATCACCTTGGGCTACGATTTTGCCAAGCTGATTAAACTCAAAGTTATCAGTCAGGCCCGTTTGTATGTTCAGGTACAGAATGCGTTTACTTTCACCAAATACGATGGTATGGATCCCGAAATTGGTTACGGAACCTCCGACTGGGTATCGGGTATCGACCTGGGGTATTATCCTCGTCCGCGTACATTCCTCGTTGGTGTCAATCTGAAGTTCTAATTTATAACCTTAAAAAAATCAGAGAATATGAATAATATGAAATTATATATAGTGGGAATGGTACTAGCTGTGATGTCACTTACGGCATGTACGGCAGGCTTTTTGGATGTAGAATCGAAAAAAGAATCTACTACCGGCAATTTCTACAGGACGGAGAGTGATGCGTGGCGAGCATTGATAGGTTGTTATGATGGCTGGCAGTGTACTACGTCCAGTCAGGCATGTGCCTTTTATTTTGCTTCGCAAGTCATGGCGGACGAGTGTTTTGCCGGTATGGGAAATACTGACGCTCGTAACTATCAGGTGATAGATCGCTTCGATGCCACTCAGTCTCCTTCCGATATGAACTTGTTGGAAACGGAATGGACTAACTATTATGCGGCAGTGTATCGATGCAATGAACTTCTGGCTCATGAAGGTCAGATATCCTGGACAAGTGACCAGACGAGAAATACTTATATGGGTGAATGTCGTGCCTTACGTGCCTTGTGCTATTTCGATATGGTCCGTCTTTGGGAAAATATTCCCTTATTCACCGAACCTGTGAATGAGAACCGTGCACAAGCCAACCCGGAAGAGGTGTACAATCTTATCTTCAGCGATCTTAAATTTGCTGCGGATAATATTCCGGCAGGCGCATATCCTAAAAGTGCGGCTGCTTCGAATGACGGTCATATAACCAAGTTTGCTGCTGAAGCGCTGTTAGCTCGCGTTTACTTGTTTTATACAGGCTATTACGGCAAAGAACCTCAGGTAGAAGGTGTCACCAAAGCTTCGGTATTGCAGGGACTGGAAAATTTTATCTCTGTAGCAGAAACTGAAGGCTACGGGCTGGTTGGAGAATTCAAAAACTTGTGGCCGGCTGCTTCCACTTCATGGAGCCGAAATGCGGCGACAGGTGATTATACACAGACTAAGACCTATGCCGGAAAAGGTAATATGGAGGTGGTATTGGCACAGAAATTTAATTATACGCAAGATTATGATGGAAATAATGATGGAAACCGCTGGCTGGTCTACATGGGGATACGTAGTTATCTGAATCATGCACCTTACGGAAGAGGATGGGGAGGATGCACGGTCAATCCTAAAATGTGGACTGTCTATGGTACGGGTGATGCACGTCGTGAAGCTTCTATCATCAATTTGGATAGTGAAGGTATCACCGATGATTCGGAATATGCAAAATCGTATGCCGATCAACGTGAATACACCGGATATACGGTAAAGAAATATACTCCGATGTCGAAATGGGTTAAAGATGAAAAGTCTGGTGCATGGTCGATTACTGATGAAATTTCTGGTTTAGGTGAAGGCGATTTCCAGATTTCACAATATCAGGATTTCATTGTGATGCGCTATGCTGATGTGTTGTTAATGGCTGCTGAATTAGGAAGTCCGAACGCACAGGCATATTTCAATCAGGTACGCCAGCGTGCTTATACATTGAATGATGGTGAGGGAAACTTGTCGGTTTCAAATGATTATCGGGAAGTTGCGGTCACAAAAGAAAATATAATAAAAGAGCGTATGCTGGAGTTTGCTTTTGAAGGACAGCGTTACTGGGATCTGCTGCGTCAGGGTGTGGATTATGCCGCTTCGCAGATTGCAGGTACTACGTCGGTTGTCAGCGGGGGAAATCCCGAGGATGTAAGCATTACAGCTTCGAATATTATCGGCAAGCGAGGTTTTTCTCAAATTCCGAATAATCAGATTATACTTTCGAATGGCGTTTTGAAACAGAATGTAGGTTGGTATTAAAAAATGGAAGTTATGAATAAGATTGTATCAAAATTATATATAGCATTGCTGGCAACGCTCGTCACATTGTTGTCGGCATGTACTCCCGAAACTTATGAATTGGGAAGTCAGGATATCGTTTCGGATGACCTGGCCGAAGGAATTGCTTTTTCGATCACACATGATGCGGTGAATCCGAATATTGTTTATCTGAAAAGTCTGATGCCTTCAAATTATCAGGTATGTTGGGAACATCCGCAAGGACGGAGTCAGAGTGCGGAAGTTAAGTTGCAGATACCGTTTGAGGGAGAGTATAGCGTGAAGTTCGGTGTACAGACACGAGCCGGAATAGTGTATGGTCCCGCTGCTAAGTTTACCATCGACAGCTTCTGTGCCGAATTTGTGAATGATGCCTTATGGACTTATTTGTCGGGAGGAGTCAACAATGAGAAGGTTTGGATTTTCGATAACGGTTCGTATGGATTTGCTGCGGGTGAAGTGACTTATGCTGATCCAAGCACGACCGTAGAGTGGAACAACTGGAGTGCCAACTGGGATCCGGGCGTTGGTCATTCGGGAGATGATGCCATTTGGGAGAGTACGATGACTTTCGGTCTGACCGGCGGAGCGAACGTGACAGTTTATAATTCTTCTTCACAGAGCACAGCCGTAGGTACATTTATGCTCAATGTAGACGATCATACCATCACGTTTACCGACTGTGAACTGTTGCACACGCCCTCATGGTCGGACAGAAGTACGAATTGGAACCGGAATCTGAAGTTGCTCGAACTGGATGAGAATCACATGCGTATCGGGGTGATGCGTGACAATAGCGAAGGACCCTGGTGGCTGGTATGGAACTTTGTTTCGAAAGAATATGCCGACAATTATGTGCCTGAAGATAGGCCAGATCCGGAACCTGCATTGCCTGACGGATGGGAAGACATGGTATCGGAAGTCGTGACTACCGAAATCAAATGGACGATGTCGCCTGATGTTCCGTTCGACTGGGCAAACCTGGATGGTAGCTTAATGAATAACTTTACAGCCGGTAACTATCCCGAGTGGGCAACTCCGGTCAGCGGATTGGAAAAACTTGCGTTGACTTTGAATTCAAGTACAATGACCTATTCTCTTGTTCTGCCTGATGGTACTTCTTCGGACGGAACCTATAGTTTGGATAAAAAAGGCATTTACACCTTCAGTTCAGCCTTGCCTGCCTGTCACATCGGTGGCGGTGATATTATGTTTGGAGCAGATGCTAACAACCAGCTTCGCATCCTCCGCATCGAGAGTGCAGGAGGATCGGTGATAGGTATGTGGCTTGGTGCGCGCAGCTCTGAAAAAGATGAATATCAGGCTTATCACTTTGTGCCCAATGCCGGAGGAAGCTCCGAACCGGAGGCAACCACTATTACTGTTGACAACCATAAATTGGTGTGGGGACATCTGGAGAACGATAAGAATAATTTTCGTATCGAACTGTACAATCAATATGGTCAGACTGCATCTGCATCTCCGGTTGATCCGGCAAGCATTGTGTTCGACTATTCAATGGAGCTGACTTTTACTATTAGCGGATTGAGTGGCGATGCGGCCACCAAGGAATATAATGCAGGTCTGATGTGTACGGCAAGTGGTTGGTGGCCTAGTTATTCAGGCACGAGTGATGTAAAGGTGAAAGGCAACGGTACTTATACTATCAACATTAAACCGGAAGCGGCCTATAACGGTGTAATCGTATTCGTGATTGATATCATTGATATGTTCAGTGACATTGCAGAACCGGATAAAGTGAACGTTACTATAGATACTTTAAAAATCTTGTAATTGAATGAGTATGAATAAGATTTGTTGTCTTTGGACGTATTATGTTTTCTGTCTGGCAGGTATTTTGCTTATTTCCTGTACGGAAGATGAAGTAGCGGGAACTCCTTTCATTACAATCTCAAAGCAAGAATTGACTTTCGGTAAGAGCCAAAGCGAGACTTTACTCTATATACAATCAAACGTGTCTTATGAAGTAGTGTCGGATTCGCCGGAGTGGTGCAGCATCACCCGGCAGGAATCGGACTCGAAAAAGACTGGCAAGTATCTAGTCAGTGTAACTGCCAATCCTGATACGGAATCCCGTTCGACTACGATTAAGGTGACAGGAAGTGAAATGAATGAGGTGGTACAGGTGAATCAGCTCGCCAGTGACCTTTTAGTAGCGGAAACACACGAAGTGACTGTTGCCGGTGAAGGGGAAAACTTTTCTATTAAGATACAGGCATCCGGAGATTATGAGATAACGGTTGATGCCGGATGGCTTCATCATAATTCTTCACGTGCTCTGACTGAAAAGGTGGAGACATTTACCGCCGATCCTAACGTTGGTAATGAAGCTCGTACAGCCGTTATCACATTCATGCTGAATGACATTATAGAATCGGTTACCGTGATTCAACAGGTTTCTTCGATACCAGAAGCAGATATGACAGGCATGGAGAAGAATGCGATGGAATTGATGAAGGAAATTGCGATTGGATGGAATCTGGGTAATTCGCTGGAAGCTGTCGGTGGAGAAACCGCCTGGGGAAATCCGGCTACTACCAAAGCCATGATTACCAAGATAAAGGAGCTTGGATTCAGTGCGGTACGTATTCCTTGTGCCTGGAATGATTATTTGGTAAGTGATGGTAGCTATGAAATACAGGCGTCATGGCTCAACCGTGTGAAGGAAGTGGTAGACTATTGTGTGGATAACGAACTGTATGCTATTCTTAATATTCATTGGGACGGAGGTTGGTTGGAGAATGATATTCCAAACGGATATAATAAAGCTGTAGACCAAAAACAACGAGCTTTGTGGCAACAGATTGCTACTTTCTTCAGAAACTATGACGAGCGTCTGATTTTTGCTGGCTGCAACGAACCGAATGTTGAGGATGTCGATGATATGACAGTACTGCTACAGTATGAACAGACATTTGTAGATGCCGTTCGTGCTACAGGAGGGAAAAATGTGTATCGTAATCTCATAGTACAGGGACCTGCTACGGATATTGACAAGACTATTCGATGGATGGACCGATTGCCCGAAGATCCGACGGACGGACGTATGATTGTTGAAGTACATTATTACAGTTCGTGGCAGTTCTGCGGCATGGAGAAAGATGAGAGTTGGGGAAAGGCTTTCTATTTCTGGGGAGAAGAGAATCGCGGGTATGCTGTTGGCAATTACGAAGGTCGTTGGGACAATATTGGCGGAGAGGAATATATGAAAGCTCAATTTCAGAAACTGAAGACCCGGTTTGTAGAACAGAATATTCCGGTACTCATCGGTGAGTTTGCGGCTATCCGTCGTCAACTGTCGGATGAAGAAGCCCAAAGAGGACATGACTTGTCGCGTGCGGCGTTCGACAGATGTGTAGTACGCCAGGCGCGTGCTCATGGACTGGTTCCATTCTATTGGGATCGTGGGGACGGTATTTTGAATCGCAATACGTTGGACATTTATGACAATTTGGAGTATAACGGTCTGATAGAGGGACTCGCGACAGAATAGTCCGGATTAGAGTTGCTCTGTTGTTTCTATTGAGTATTAATAAAACATAAGGACGGTCTGGGCGGGAATCTCTGTTCAGACCGTTTGTTTTTTTGTAGCCCCTTCACTTTTTTCTAAATTACCGATGAGTAAAGGCTTTCGCAGGCTCTTTTTCTTGGCTGTTTGGTAATATTTTATTTTCTTTGTACAAATCTGAAAAACATGATAAGAAAGAACCTTTTATTGTTTGTTTTACTTCTCTCTTCGTGGATGGTGGTTGCGCAATCCTATCAGTTTAAGCATCTGGAAGTATCGGATGGGCTGTCTAATAACTCTGTAAACACTATTTGTAAAGATCGTGATGGATTCATGTGGTTTGGTACGACTACCGGACTGAACCGCTATGATGGATATACTTTTAAGATTTACCAGCATGCCGAGAATGATCCGGGATCTTTACCGGATAATTATATCACTGATATTGTGGAAATGCCTGATGGACGGTTTTGGGTAAATACGGGCCGAGGCTATGTGTTGTTTGATAAAGAACAGGATTGTTTTATCACCGATGTTACCGGATTCATGAAGAATCTCGAGTCAGGAGGAGTTCCGGAACAGGTCTTTGTAGACCGGGAAGGGAATACATGCCTTAGTGTGGCAGGTGAAGGATGCTACCGTTATAAGGAAGGTGGGAAGAGACTTTTTTTTTCGTATGTGGAACATTCATTGCCGGAGCATGGAGTGACACAAATAGCGGAGTGTAGTGACGGACTTTTGTTGATTTATAATACAGGACTGCTTGTCTGTCTGGATCGTGCCACATTGGCAATAAAATGGAAGTCTGATGAAATAAAAAAATATATTCCGGCAGGAAAGACAATAGAGTTTTCGCTCTTTGTAGACAGAGACAATTGTATCTGGGCATACAGTCTTATGGGAATCTGGGCGTATGATTGTGGAACAAAAAGTTGGCGGACAGATTTGACCGCTATTTGGTCGTCACGTCCGGACGTAATTATTCATGCGGTGGCACAGGATATAGAAGGCAGGATTTGGGTTGGAAAAGATTATGACGGTATAGACGTGCTTGAGAAGGAAACGGGGAAAGTAACTTCTCTTGTTGCCCACGATGACAATGGACGGAGTTTACCTCATAATACCATTTATGACTTATATGCTGATAGGGATGGTATCATGTGGGTAGGCACTTATAAGAAAGGAGTATCTTATTATAGTGAAAGTATCTTTAAATTCAATATGTATGAATGGGGAGATATAACTTGCATAGAACAGGCGGATGAAAACAGGCTGTGGCTAGGAACAAATGACCATGGGATTCTTTTGTGGAATCGCTCTACAGGAAAGGCTGAACCTTTCTGGCGAGATGCCGAAGGACAGTTGCCGAATCCGGTTGTATCTATGCTGAAGTCAAAAGATGGTAAATTATGGGTCGGGACATTTAATGGGGGATTGTATTGTATGAATGGTTCCCAGATACGTTCTTATAAGGAGGGTGTCGGAAACGCTTTGGCGAGTAATAATGTCTGGGCATTGGTGGAGGATGATAAGGGAAGAATCTGGATTGCTTCATTGGGAGGTGGTTTGCAATGTTTAGAACCTGTGTCCGGTACTTTTGAAACTTATACCAGTAGTAACTCGGCTTTGTTGGAGAATAATGTAACCTCTTTGTGTTGGGTAGATAATAATACATTGTTTTTCGGAACTGCCAATCAGGGAGTAGGCATGATGGATATGCGTACTCGAGAAATAAAAAAGATTCAAGGCCAGAGCGGTAATGTCAAGTTATCGAATGATGCGGTTAATCATGTATATAAGGATAGCCGGGGATTGGTATGGATTGCTACCCGTGAGGGATTGAATGTGTATGATACGAGACGCCATGTATTTCTTGGTCTGTCTTTTGTTGCAGAAGCTAAAGGAAATTTTATTGCAGCAATTACGGAAGATCAGGAGCGTAATATGTGGGTATCGACCAGCAGAAAGGTGATTCGGGTAACAGTAGCTTCCGATGGAAAAGGGAGTTATCTTTTTGATTCCAGGGCTTACAATAGTGAGGACGGATTGCAGAACTGTGATTTTAACCAGCGTTCTATCAAGACGTTGCACAATGGAATCATTGCGATTGGTGGTCTGTATGGAGTCAATGTTTTTGCTCCGGATCATATACGCTATAATAAAATGCTGCCTAATGTGATGTTTACAGGTCTTTCGCTGTTTGATGAGGCTGTGAAAGTGGGACAGTCGTATGGTGGAAGAGTGTTGATTGAAAAAGAGTTGAACGATGTAGAAAATGTAGAGTTCGATTATAAGCAGAACATTTTCAGTGTATCTTTTGCTTCGGATAACTATAATTTGCCGGAGAAAACTCAATATATGTATAAGTTGGAAGGGTTCAATAATGACTGGTTAACCCTGCCGTTAGGAGTACACAATGTGACTTTCACTAATCTTGCTCCGGGAAAGTACGTTTTGAGAGTGAAAGCGATCAATAGTGACGGTTATGTCGGCATAAAGGAAGCCACGCTGGGTATTGTAGTCAATCCTCCTTTCTGGATGTCATGGTGGGCTTATTTGTTGTATACCGTCGGTTTGGTTATCGTGCTCTTCCTGGCGCGTTACCGGATGCTGAAACGTGAACGTGAGAAGTTTCATCTTCAGCAAATAGAAAATGAGGTGGCGAAGAATGAAGAAATAAATAATATGAAATTCCGTTTCTTCACGAACGTTAGCCACGAATTGCGTACACCGCTCACTTTGATTATTTCTCCTTTGGAAGGCATGCTGAAGGAAACGACTGATGAATTGCAGAGTACACGTTTACAATTGATGTATCGTAATGCACAACGGTTGTTGCATCTGGTTAATCAACTGCTCGATTTCCGTAAAGGAGAAATGAGTACTCATCAGTTGTCTCTGTCGGAAGGAGATATCATTTCGTATGTGCATAGTGTTTGCAACTCTTTCCTGTTGATGGCGGATAAGAAACACATTCAGTTCTCTTTCTTTTCGGGTATAGATACATTCTCGATGGCTTTTGATGCTGACAAGGTAGGAAAGATTGTGATGAATTTGCTTTCTAATGCTTTTAAGTTTACTCCCGAAGGAGGGCGTGTGACGGTGATGATAGAGCATGTGGCAGGAACTCCCGATATATTGGAAATCAAGATTGCCGACACCGGAATAGGAATTAGCGATGTGGACAAGGAACATATCTTCGAACGTTTCTATCAGGCGGGTCATAAGGGAGTAGAGGAAACTACCGGAAATGGTATCGGCTTGAGTTTGGTACGTGATTTTGTCACTTTGCATGAAGGAGAAGTGAAGGTATTCGATAATATAGGGATGGGGTCTGTTTTCGTTATTCAGTTTCCGGTAAAACATGTGGAGACACAGGTGCAGTTGCCGGAAGAAACGGGTATGTCGGCCGGGGATGAAGAAGATAAGGAGATGAAAGAGGAAGCCAGGGAGGAAACGGAACGCAAAAATTTCCCATTGTTGCTGATAGTAGATGATAATGAAGATTTCCGTATCTTTATGCGTTATAGTCTGGAGTTGCAGTATCGTGTCAAACTGGCTGTGAATGGTAAGGAAGCATGGGAGATGATGCAGGAAGAATTACCCGATCTGGTTATCAGTGATGTGATGATGCCCCAAATGGATGGCAATGAGTTGTGTCGCCTGATAAAACAAGATAAGCGCACAGCGCATATCCCTGTGATTTTGCTGACAGCACGGCAGAATACCGAAGCGAAGCTGGAAGGACTGCAGACAGGAGCGGACGATTATGTAACGAAGCCCTTCAATATGACTATTCTTGTATTGCGTATCCGTAAACTGATCGAACTAAGCCGTTATCATCGTGTCACCCAGGGAATGATTGATCCTGCGCCTAGTGAGATTGTGATTACTTCATTGGATGAGAAGTTGATAGAGAAAGCAATCAAGTATGTGGAAGATAATATGTCACGTACTGAACTCTCGGTAGAGGAACTTAGCCGGGAGCTGGGTATGAGTCGTGTGCATTTGTATAAGAAATTGCTTCAGATCACAGGAAAGACACCGATTGAGTTTATCCGCGTGATCCGCTTGAAACGGGCAGCGCAATTATTGCGTGAAAGCCAGCTTCATGTGTCCGAAGTAGCCTTCGAAGTAGGCTTCAATAACCCCAAATATTTCAGTCGTTATTTCAAGGATGAATTTGGTGTTTTGCCCTCCGTTTACCAGGAAAAAGAAGGGAAATAACAAATGATACCTCTGAAAAAAACATATTGTCCGGTCACTGTTTAAAAGTTCCCCTTCTGTAAAACATTAGAAGGGGAACTTTTCATTTATAGTACTTACTTTTGCGATATGAGAAAATATATTGTTGAACCCTAAAGGTAGGTATGATTATGAATATGAAAAACATTTTCTATTGCCTGTTGCCGGGACTTCTTTTCGGAGCATGTTCCAATAAGGTCTACGAGGAGACAGGTGATAGCGTGATAGTTAAAGTACAACAGAAAGAAATAGGAGGGCCTCGTTTAGTTCGCCTTCAAGTGATGGGAGATAAGTTAATCCGTGTTTCCGCCACTGCCGACAGCAAGTTTGCCGATCCGCAAAGTTTGATTGTTGTTCCGCAGGAAAAACAAACATCCTTTGCCGTTGTGCAGAATGGCGATACGATTATAGTGTCTACTGAAGAAGTAAAAGCATCCGTACTGGCTAGTACCGGGGAAGTGTGGTTTACGGATCGAAACGGAGAGTTAATCCTGCAGGAAAACAAGGGAGGAGGAAAGAAGTTTACTCCGATAGAAGTGGAGGGGACGAAAGGATATACGATCTGTCAGGTATTTGAGTCTCCCGAAGATGAGGCGTTTTACGGATTAGGTCAGCATCAGGCGGATGAATTTAATTATAAGGGCAAGAATGAAGAATTGTTCCAATACAATACGAAAGTATCTGTTCCGTTTGTTGTTTCGAATAAAAATTATGGCATACTACTGGATAGTTATTCGTTGTGCCGCTTCGGTAATCCGAATGATTATTCCCAGTTGAACCGTATCTTTAAACTTTATGATAAGACAGGTCAGGAAGGGGCGCTTACCGGTACTTATGTACCGAAAAAAGGAGAAACTCTGGTTCGTCGGGAAGATTCCATTTATTTCGAGAATCTGAAAACGATTGAGAATCTTCCGAAGAAACTGCCGTTAATGGGGGCTAACGTCACTTATGAAGGAGAGATAGAGCCTGCTCAAACGGGAGAATTTAAGTTTATTCTTTATTATGCAGGATATGTCAAGGTTTATTTGAATAATGAGCTGGTAGTGCCGGAACGTTGGCGTACTGCATGGAATCCTAATAGTTATAAGTTTGCTGCTCATTTGGAAGCAGGAAAGCGTGTGCCGTTGAAAATCGAGTGGCAGCCTGATGGTGGGCAGTCTTATTGCGGGCTGCGTGCATTGACACCCGTTGATCCGAAAGAACAGGGGAAACAGTCGTGGTGGAGTGAAATGACCAAGCAGCTCGATTATTATTTTATGGCTGGTGAAGATATGGACGATGTGATTAGCGGTTATCGTACGCTGACCGGAAAGTCTCCCGTTATGCCGAAGTGGGCAATGGGTTTCTGGCAAAGTCGTGAGAAGTATAATACACAGGATGAAATGTTGGGAGCACTGAAGGGTTTTCGTGATCGTAAAATTCCGTTGGATAATATCGTACTGGATTGGAATCACTGGCCGGAGAATGCCTGGGGCAGTCACGAGTTTGATAAGCCTCGTTTTCCGGATCCGAAAGCAATGGTCGATTCAATCCATGCTATGCATGGTCGTATGATGATCTCGGTATGGCCTAAGTTCTATGTTACTACTGAACATTTCAAAGAATTCGACGAGAATGGCTGGATGTATCAGCAGTCTGTCAGGGATAGCTTGAAAGATTGGGTAGGTCCCGGTTACCATTATGGTTTTTATGATGCATACGATCCCGATGCACGGAAATTGTTCTGGAAACAGATGTATGAGCATTATTATCCGTTGGGTATAGATGCCTGGTGGATGGATGCCAGCGAACCGAATGTGCGTGACTGTACAGACCTGGAATATCGGAAGGCTTTGTGCGGGCCTACGGCATTAGGTTCCTCAACAGAATTCTTCAATGCTTATGCACTGATGAATGCGGAAGCGATTTATGACGGCCAGCGCGGGGTGGATAATAACAAACGGGTGTTCTTATTAACCCGTTCGGGATTTGCCGGATTGCAGCGTTATTCTACGGCTACATGGAGTGGGGATATCGGTACACGTTGGGAAGATATGAAAGCGCAGATTTCTGCAGGGTTGAATTTTGCGATGAGTGGAATTCCTTACTGGACAATGGATATTGGCGGTTTTTGTGTAGAGAATCGTTATGTGGCAGGACAGAAACAATGGAACGCGACAAAGACGGAAAACGCCGATTATAAAGAATGGCGTGAGTTGAATGCCCGCTGGTATCAATTCGGTGCGTTTGTGCCTTTGTATCGTGCACACGGGCAATACCCTTTCCGTGAAATATGGGAGATTGCGTCGGAAGGGCATCCGGCTTATCAGTCGGTTGTGTATTATACCAAGTTACGTTATAATATGATGCCGTATATTTATTCGTTGGCAGGTATGACCTGGTTGGATGATTATACGATCATGCGTCCCTTAGTTATGGATTTCACAGTGGATGCCGAAGTGAATAATATTGGTGACCAGTTTATGTTCGGTCCTTCGTTTATGGTATCTCCCGTTTATCGATATGGTGACCGCAGCCGTGAAATTTATTTCCCTCAATCAGAAGGCTGGTATGATTTTTATTCAGGCAAATTTCAGGCTGGAGGAGAGAGAAAGGTTATAGAAGCTCCTTATGAGCGTATTCCGTTGTATGTGCGTGCCGGTGCTATCGTACCATTCGGAGATGATATTCAGTATACGGATGAAAAACCGGCGGATCATATCCGTTTGTATATTTATCAGGGAGCGGATGGAGAGTTTACGTTATACGAAGATGAGGGTGTGAATTATAACTATGAACAAGGGAGGTATGCCATGATACCAATGAAGTATGATGAAGCTACCAAGACTTTAGTGATCGGTGAACGCCAGGGAGATTTTCCGGGTATGCTGAAAGAACGGACTTTCACTGTAATTACGGTCAATAAGGAAAAAGCCCAACCGTTTGATTTGAATGCGAAAGGGGTGACTGTGAAGTATAATGGCAGCAAACAGACATTGAAACTGTAAGCTGAATGATAATCCGTTGATGATGATTGGTAAACTAAAATATTTGATGCTGGGGGGCTGCCTTATACTGGGGAGCTGCTTGGCATTGGGAGGCTGTCTGATGTTATTAGGAGCATGTAGCAGTTCTCCCCTTGTATCTCCGCGGGAGCGATCCGACTTTAATGCAGACTGGCGTTTTCATTTGGGAGACGGGCTGCAAGCGGCACAACCTGGTTTTGCCGACAATGACTGGCGTGTACTGGATTTGCCCCACGACTGGGCGATTGAAGGAGACTTCAGTCAGGAAAATCCTTCCGGTACAGGAGGAGGGGCACTTCCGGGAGGAGTCGGTTGGTATCGCAAAATCTTTAGTGTAGACAAAGCGGATGCAGGAAAGATATTTCGCATTGAGTTTGACGGAGTATATATGAACTCGGAGGTATTTATCAATGGTGTTTCATTGGGAGTACGTCCTTATGGATATATTAGTTTCAGCTATGACCTGACTCCTTATCTGAAATGGGATGAACCGAATGTGCTGGCTGTACGTGTGGATAATGCGGAGCAACCTAATTCACGGTGGTATTCAGGTTGTGGCATTTACCGGAATGTGTGGCTAAGCAAGACCGGCCCAATACATGTGGGTGGATGGGGAACGTATGTCACAACCTCGTCAGTTGACGAAAAACAGGCTGTACTGAATCTCGCTACTACCCTTGTGAATGAAAGTGATACGAACGAAAATGTTACTGTCTGTTCTTCCTTGCAGGATGCTGAAGGCAGAGAAGTTGCTGAAACCCGGTCGAGCGGGAAAGCGGAAGCCGGTAAGGAAGTTGTTTTTACCCAGCAACTGACTGTAAAGCAACCTCAACTGTGGGATATTGATACTCCTTATCTGTATACACTGGTTACCAAAGTGATGCGAAACGAAGAATGTATGGATAGGTATACTACTCCTGTTGGTATTCGCACATTTAGTTTTGATGCCCGGAAAGGATTCACGTTGAATGGCAGGCAGACAAAAATTAATGGTGTGTGTATGCATCATGACCTGGGCTGTTTGGGAGCGGCAGTCAACACACGTGCCATTGAACGGCAATTGCAAATTCTGAAAGAAATGGGGTGTAACGGCATACGTTGTTCCCATAATCCTCCCGCACCCGAACTGCTTGATCTTTGTGACCGTATGGGATTTATCGTGATGGATGAGGCTTTTGATATGTGGCGGAAGAAAAAAACGGCACATGATTATGCCCGTTACTTCAATGAATGGCACGAGCGCGATTTGAATGACTTTATTTTGCGTGACCGTAATCATCCTTCTGTCTTTATGTGGAGTATCGGTAATGAAGTCCTCGAACAATGGAGTGATGCCAAAGCGGATACGTTGAGTCTGGAAGAGGCCAATCTGATCTTAAATTTCGGACATTCTTCTGAAATGTTAGCCAAAGAAGGAGAGGAGAGTGTCAACTCTTTGCTGACGAAAAAACTGGTAAGCTTTGTAAAAGGGCTTGATCCTGCCCGTCCTATCACTGCCGGATGCAATGAACCGAATTCCGGCAATCATTTATTCCGTTCCGGCGTACTGGATGTGATTGGCTATAATTATCATAACAAGGATATTCCCAATGTTCCGGCTAATTTCCCGGACAAGCCGTTTATCATTACTGAAAGCAATTCAGCGTTGATGACTCGCGGATATTACCGTATGCCCAGCGACAGGATGTTTATCTGGCCCGAGCGTTGGGACAAATCCTTTGCCGATTCCACATTTGCCTGTTCATCTTATGAAAACTGTCATGTGCCTTGGGGAAACACTCATGAGGAAAGCTTGAAATTAGTCAGGGACAACGACTTTATCAGCGGGCAATATGTATGGACGGGATTTGATTATATCGGGGAACCGACTCCTTATGGATGGCCTGCGCGTAGTTCGTACTTTGGTATTGTAGATCTGGCTGGTTTCCCGAAAGATGTCTACTATTTGTATCAGTCGGAATGGACGGATAAGCAGGTGTTGCACCTTTTCCCGCACTGGAACTGGACTCCGGGACAGGAGATTGATATGTGGTGCTACTATAATCAGGCTGATGAAGTGGAACTGTTTGTGAATGGAAAGTCGCAAGGAGTGAAGCGTAAAGACCTTGATAATCTGCATGTAGCTTGGCGTGTGAAGTTTGAACCGGGAACGGTGAAGGTCATTGCACGAGAGAGTGGTAAGGTAGTGGCGGAAAAGGAAATCTGCACAGCCGGAAAACCCGCAGAGATTCGTCTGACTCCTGATCGTTCTATTCTGACTGCTGATGGAAAAGATTTGTGTTTTGTCACTGTGGAGGTGTTGGATGAGAAAGGAAATCTTTGCCCTGATGCTGACAATCTAGTGAATTTCACAGTACAAGGTAATGGCTTTATCGCAGGGGTAGACAACGGAAACCCGGTATCGATGGAACGCTTTAAGGATGAAAAGAGGAAAGCATTTTATGGAAAATGCCTTGTTGTCATTCAGAACGATGGAAAACCGGGAAAAGCAAAGCTGACGGCTACTTCAGAGGGACTTCGGCAAGCTGTACTAAAGATTTCGGCAGAGGAATTGTAAACTGTAAATGATTATTGGAATAATGAAGACATTTTTATTGACTATATGTTTCCTGTCTGTTCAGACAGGTATGGTGGCGATTGCTCAAGACAAAGAACAAACACCGGTGTATCTGGATGATACACAACCGATAGAGGTTAGGGTACAGGATGCGTTGAACCGTATGACTGTGGAGGAGAAAACTCGTCTTAGTTATGCACAAGGGAAGTTTAGCTCCCCTGGCTGTCCCCGTTTGGGTATTCCTGAACTTTGGATGAGTGACGGACCTCACGGCGTACGTGCCGAAATTAACTGGAATGATTGGGGATATGCCGGATGGACGAACGATAGTTGCACAGCCTTTCCTGCACTGACCTGTCTGGCAGCTAGCTGGAATCCGCTATTAGCAGCGAAATATGGATATGCTATCGGTGAAGAAGCCCGTTATCGTGAAAAGGATGTTTTGCTGGGACCGGGTGTGAATATCTATCGTACTCCGCTCAACGGGCGTAACTTTGAATATATGGGGGAAGACCCTTATTTAGCCTCGGAGCTTTGTGTACCTTATATTCAGGGAGTGCAGAAGAATGGAGTAGCCGCCTGCGTAAAACATTACGCACTGAACAATCAGGAATTATGGCGGGGACATATCGATGTGCAGCTAAGTGACCGTGCATTGTATGAGATATATCTGCCTGCCTTTAAGGCTGCTGTGGAAAGAGGGAAGGCTTGGTCTATTATGGGAGCGTACAATAAGGTGCGCGGAACTCATGCTACTCATCATAAACTGCTGAATAATGATATATTGAAGGGAGAATGGAATTTCGACGGTTGTGTCATAACAGATTGGGGAGCTGCGCATGATACCTATGAAGCTGCCATGTATGGCTTGGATATTGAAATGGGATCTTATACGAATGGTTTGACTTCAGAATCGGAATTCGGTTATGACGATTATTACTTGGGTAAGTCTTATCTGAAAATGGTTCGGGAAGGTAAGATTCCGATGGAAGTAGTGAATGATAAGGCTGCCCGTGTGTTGCGTCTGATTTTCCGTACAGCCATGAATCGCAGGAAACCGTTCGGGACACTGACTAGTGAAGAGCACTATCGTACGGCTTATGAGATTGCAACAGAGGGTATTGTCCTGTTGAAAAATGGAACCGGTAAGAAACAACCTGCCTTATTGCCTGTACCTCAAGGAAAATACAAACGTATTTTAGTGGTGGGAGATAATGCTACCCGTAATTTGATGTTAGGTGGTGGCTCTTCAGAGTTGAAAGTTCAGAAAGTGATTTCATCACTGGACGGTATAAAGGCCAAATTTGGTGACGGTGTGGTTTATGCACAAGGTTACACAAGCGGTCGCCCGATGTATGGACGGGCGGATGTTATTCCGCAGGTTACTGTGGATTCTTTGCGTAATGATGCGGTGGAAAAGGCGATGAATTCGGATTTGGTGATTTTTGTAGGCGGACTAAATAAGAATCATTTTCAGGACTGTGAGGGTGGAGACCGTTTATCATACGAACTTCCTTTTGCGCAGAATGAGTTGATAGAAGCCTTGTTGAAGGTAAATAAAAATCTGGTAGCAGTGATTGTCAGCGGAAATGCGGTGGAAATGCCTTGGGTAAAGGAGATTCCTTCTATTGTCCAGTCGTGGTATTTAGGCTCTGTTGGTGGGGAGGCGCTGGCTGATGTGTTGAGTGGAGAGGTGACTCCCAGTGGTAAACTTCCTTTCTCTTATCCGGTGAAACTGGAGGATTGTCCGGCTCATTTCTTTGGGGAAATCAGTTATCCGGGCGATAGCATCCGTCAAGAATATAAAGAAGATATTCTGGTTGGCTATCGTTGGTATGATACGAAGAAGGTGCAGCCACTTTTTCCTTTTGGTTATGGCATGAGTTATACTACCTTTGAGTATAGTAAACCTGTAATATCGGCTCAAACAATGAATACTGATGGCAGTATAGATGTTTCTGTAAAGGTTAAGAATACAGGAAAAGTAGCAGGGAAAGAGATTATCCAACTATACATTGGTGATGAGGAGTGTAGTGTCCTCCGTCCAGTTAAGGAATTGAAAGATTTTCGGAAGGTACAACTTCTTCCGAATGAAGAAAAAGAGGTGAAGTTTACAATCAAACCGGAAGCATTGCAATTCTTTGATGATAAACAGCGTACTTGGGTGGCAGAACCTGGAAAATTCAAGGCATACATTGCCGCCTCTTCTTCTGATATTCGCGGTACGGTGACATTCGAATATATTCAATAATAAAGTTAACGGGTTGATACACAACGCTTAGTGGACATATAGATACAGAGTGGTGGATATATATACTCACCATCGTGTATCTATATGTCCACTATGATGAGTATGTATGTCCACCAAACTGAAAGACGATGTTTTATGATTGTTTATTGAATACCCTATTTCAGTTTCTTCTGATACTCGTCCGAATTTAGTATTTCCAAAGCCTTTTGTATACTTTCATTCGTTGTATTCATTATCCGGAAATATTCGTTCATATCCCAAAGGTCACGGGCTATCAGTGCTTTGAGCTGGGTTTTGATAAGAGGGAGCGATTTCTGATATTGCTCTTCATTGAACTTCACCCCTTCTTTCTCTCCGATTTCCTTTAAAGTGGCGAGCATATCATCATCGACTACGAACTTCTCATCAAACGATTCGAACTTCTTGTATTTGTTTGCCAACTCTTTCCGGTGTCCTTCAATAAACTGCATGGTGAATTTAATCACAGCTCCTTTAGCTACCAGATTACGGTGATAATCCGTATAAAGAATCGTGTCGATAGGCACGAAATAATCCGGCATGATGCCACCTCCACCATAAACGGTACGTCCGAGTTTCTTGGTTTGTACTTTCAGTGAATCCGGGAAATGGATGCTGTCGGCATTCATCAGTTCACCGTGGTTGAAACGCTCTATCAGGTCTTTATTGTAATCGACAGTGCTGTCGTATGGTTTCTGAATCGAGCGCCCTGATGGAGTATAATAACGGGCGATGGTTAAACGAATCATGGAACCATCCGGCAAATCGATAGGACGTTGCACCAAGCCTTTGCCGAAAGAACGGCGGCCTACAATAATTCCTCTGTCCCAATCCTGTACCGCACCGCTGACAATTTCGCTGGCGGAAGCTGTATACTCGTCCACCAATATGATGAGGCGGCCATTACGGAAGTCTCCGTTACCTTTGGCATAGAAATCACTACGTTTGGCAGTCCGGCCTTCGGTATATACGATTAGCTCCTTTTGTCCCAAGAATTCGTTAGCAAGGTCAATGGCTGCATTGAGATAACCACCTCCGTTTCCTTGCAGGTCGAGAATCATATCCTTCATACCTTGCTTCTGAAGACTTGTCATTGCTTTTTTGAATTCTTCGGCAGTGGTTGCTCCAAAACGGTTGATGCGGATATAACCCGTTTTAGGTTGAATCATATAGGAGGCATCGAGGCTAAGGATAGGTATCTTGTCTCTTTTCACTGTAAACAATAAAGGGTCTTGCACGCCACGACGAACGATTGTCAGATTGACTTTCGAACCTTTCGGACCACGAAGGCGCTTCATAATATCTTCCGTACTCATTTTCACTCCGGCAATGGCGCTGTCATTGACCGCAACGATACGGTCACCGGCAAGGATGCCGACTTTCTCGGAAGGTCCGTTGCTGACAGGTTGCACCACCAACAGGGTGTCTTCTATCATCTGGAATTGCACTCCGATACCCTCGAAGTTACCTTGAAGTGGTTCGTTCATCTTCTTCACTTCCTCTGCATCCGAATAAGTAGAGTGCGGATCAAGTTGTGCCAGCATTTTGATGATGGCTTCTTCTACCAACTTGTCTTCATCTACTTTGTCCACATAGAAATTGGAGATTGCAAACTCTGCCATTTGTAACTTTCGCATGGCTTCGGAACCGAAGTTCTGGGCTTGTGTGGCAACTGCCCACAAGCAAACGGATAGTATAATCGTTAGTTTCTTCATCATCTTTTCTGACTCACCGCCTATTCCCTAACGAGTGTTATTCATTCATTTTCATTCCTTTGGGAATAAACAGGCTGATATCTTTATTATAGGTTAATAACTCGCGTACAATTGTAGAGCTGACGCAAGTCAGTTCCGGTTCTGTGAAGAGCAGGATGGTTTCAATCCCTGCCAGTTTGCGGTTAATGTCTGCAATGGTCTCTTCGTACTCGAAATCCTTCACCGTACGGATACCGCGGACAATGAACCTGGCCTCTACTTCCTGCGCAAAATCAATTGTCAGACAGTCGTAGGACATCACCTGGATACGAGGTTCGTCTTTATAAAGTTCCCGAATCATTTCTTCTCTTTTCTCAATGGGGAAGTAGGTATTCTTGTTCTCATTAATGCCGATTCCTATCACGATTTCGTCCATAAAGGTAAGTGCACGTTCCACTACCGAGTAATGTCCGATGGTGAAAGGGTCGAAAGTACCCGGGAATATTGCTTTTCTCATGATGCCAAGTCTTCTTCTATAACCAGATTGTCTATAATAAAGTTCTGTCGTTCCATGGTATTTTTGCCCATGTAGAATTCGAGTAGTTCTTTTACCGCGTCCGTTTTGCGCAGTGTCACCTGCTCCAGACGCATATCTTTACCGATGAAATGTTTGAACTCATCCGGTGAGATTTCTCCCAAACCTTTAAATCGGGTGATCTCCGGATTCGGTCCTAGCTCATTAATGGCATTGATACGTTCTTCCTCGCTGTAGCAGTAATTTGTCTTTTTCTTGTTGCGTACACGGAATAAAGGCGTTTGCAGGATATATACATGTCCTTTCTTGATGAGATCAGGGAAGAATTGCAGGAAGAAAGTAATCAGCAACAGGCGGATATGCATACCGTCCACATCGGCATCGGTTGCTACGATTACTTTGTTGTAGCGTAATCCTTCAATACCATCTTCTATATTCAGGGCTGCTTGAAGCAGGTTGAATTCCTCGTTCTCGTAAACCACCTTTTTGGTCAGTCCGAAAGAGTTCAACGGTTTACCACGGAGACTGAATACTGCTTGGGTGTTGACATCACGACTTTTGGTGATGGAACCGCTTGCAGAGTCTCCCTCGGTGATAAAGATGCAGGAGTCTTCTTCCAGCCCTTTCCCTTTCGGGTCGTTGAGGTGTATGCGGCAGTCACGCAATTTACGGTTGTGCAGGTTGGCTTTCTTTGCACGCTCACGGGCAAGCTTTGTTACCCCTGCAATCGCTTTACGTTCTTTCTCGGATTCTTGTATTTTTTGTTGTATTGCTTCGGCTATGTCTGCATTCTTGTGCAGGAAGTTGTCCACTTCCTGTTTGATAAAGTCGCCTACATATTTATTGACCGTTACGCCACCGGGAACCATATTGGTAGAACCCAGCTTGGTCTTCGTCTGGCTTTCGAAGATCGGTTCTTCCACATTTACGGCAATGGCGGCAACCAATCCGTTACGGATATCGGTGTAGTCCATGTTCTTGTTGAAGAACTCTTTGATGGTGCGGGCGATGTGCTCCTTGAAAGCACTCTGATGAGTACCTCCCTGGGTAGTATGCTGACCGTTAACGAAAGAATAATATTCTTCTCCGTACTGCCCTGTATGTGTGAAGGCGATTTCAATATCTTCCCCTTTCAGATGGATGATCGGGTAAAGTCCGGTTGCCGTCATGTTGTCGTTCAAAAGGTCTACCAGACCGTTGCGCGACAAGATACGGTGTCCGTTATAGATGATAGCAAGCCCCGTATTGAGATACGTGTAGTTACGTAGCATTGTCTCAATAAATTCGGGCTTGAAACAGTAATTCAGGAATAGTGTATTATCCGGTTCGAAGAAGATGTAAGTTCCGTTTTCTTCTTCGGTATTCTTCGTCTCATCGGTCAGCAAGTTTCCTTTTGAGAAAGTGGCGATACGCACTTTGCCGTCGCGGTAACTGCGTACCTCGAAACGGGAGCTTAAAGCGTTGACGGCTTTCACACCGACACCATTCAGCCCGACACTTTTCTTAAATGCCTTGCTGTCATATTTACCACCGGTATTCAGCATGCTGACGGCCTCGATGAGTTTTCCTTGCGGGATGCCTCGTCCGTAGTCGCGTACACTGACACGAAGGTTTTCTTCAACGGTAATCTCGATTTTCTTACCGGCTTGCATTTTGAACTCGTCAATACTGTTGTCAATTACTTCTTTCAGGAGGACATAGATTCCATCTTCGGCATGTGCACCGTCGCCCAGCCTTCCGATATACATACCGGGGCGTGTGCGTACATGTTCCATGTCACTCAAGTGGCGGATGTTGTCGTCAGTGTACTCTACTGCATTGTTGTTGTCTACAGGTATCAATTCGTTCTCTTCCATAGCTGTTTTTTATTTTATCTCTTTGATGAACGCACGGCGGCGCTTATGTTGTTGAGTCTCAAAGTAATCCCATTGTGCCTGAACTTTACCGTTCAATTCCAGTTCGGGATTGCTTTCTGCAAATATAAAACCTAATTTTTGATAAACTGGAATTAAATCGGAAAATAACAAAGCGTTAACACCTTTATTCTGATATTCCGGCTTCACTGCAACGAGTAGTAGATCAAGCATTTTGGCACGGCGTTTCATGAATAGTGCCTTTAATAGATAGAACCATCCGAGCGGCAACAAACGTCCGTTTGATTTCTGTAAAGCCTCGGCCAGTGAGGGCATGGAGATGCCTACGCAGACCAGTTCATCGTTGGCGTCAGTGATAAGGGTAACCATCCGTAAGTCGAGGATCGGCAGATACATTTTTACGTACTGGTCGATCTGTCGCTGTGTCAATGGAGAATAGCCGTAGAGTGGGCTGTATGCTTCATTCATCAGTTCGAAAATCTTCTGTCCGTAGTCTTTGGCTATCTTTCTTCCGGAGGAGTATTTTTTTATCTTGAGGTTGTATTTTCGTTGGATTAGTTCGGAGATACGCTTATGTTTGTCGGGAATGGCATCCGGTATGTAGATTTTGTATTCCACCCAGTCGGCGTCTTTCTCGAAGCCCAACTTTTCCATGTGTACCGGATAGTACGGGTAGTTGTAGATAGTGGCCATGGTGCTAAGTTGATCGAATCCTTCGATCAGCATTCCTTCCGCATCGAAATCGGTAAATCCGAGAGGGCCGGCAATATGAGTCATGCCCCGTTCTTTTCCCCAGTCTTCCACTGCTTTGATGAGTGCGGACGATACTTCGGGATCGTCGATAAAGTCTATCCATCCGAAACGAACGTTCTTACTTTCCCACTTTTCGTTCGCTTGATTATTGATAATTGCAGCTACACGTCCTACAATTTTATCGTCCCGGTATGCGAGGAAATAATCTGCTTCACAGAATTCGAATGCTGCGTTTTTCTTCTTGTTGAAGGTGTTGAGCATGTCGTCATAGAGGTCGGGCACAGAGTAAGGGTTGCCCTTGTACATTCTGTAATTGAAACGGATAAATTTCTTAAGCTCTCTCTTTGTGGAGACTTTCTTGATTGTAATAGCCATATCTCGTATTTATGATTTGAGGAGGCAAAGATACGTGATAATCTTTAAATTACAACGCGTAGGGTGGCAAAAACTGCGCGAGGGTAAAACAATGCACATTGCCGGAATAATCGCAAACAATCATACAATTTCCGGATACGGCAACTGTTGAGAATATGGGTGCTCCAAGATTTAGTTTTTCTTTTATGATACCGGTTGACTGGTCGATGGCGTAAAGGTAGCCGTCGGAAGCACCGATAAACACGGTTCCTTGCGAAGCGACAGGGCTGGTTTCTACTCCGGCTTGCGGTGTGGTGGAGTAAGGCGCAGTGTACACCAGAGACGGTAATGTTTCAGCTTTCCATTTGTTGAAAAGGGTCGACTTGTCCAGTGCCATCACTCCGCGCTCTACGGTTCCGAAAATGATTTCGTTTTCAGTGACCAGAGGGGTAGAGGTGGCATCCAGATTGATTGATAAATCTTTTTGTTGAAGTACAGTTCCGGTTTTAGGCTCGATGGTAAACAGGCTTTTGGAAGAGATAATCCATAATTTGCCGTCTTTGTAAACCGGAGACGTGCCACGATTGCTGAGCCCGTTGTCCGAGAGTTTCCAAAGTTGTTTTCCTGTATGGATGTCGTTGCCGTATAGTCCTCCCCATTGAGTTCCACTGATAAGTACGCCATCGGCAATGGTTAATGTGGTGGTGGAGCCTTCACGTTGGCGCCAGTCTTTGTTGGTCCATAGAATGCGTCCGGTTTTCAGGTCATAGGCAGATAAACCTACACCGATTCCGGCGTAGACTACTCCGTTATCTGTTGTCAGTCCCTCGGTGAGATATGGATAGCTGTCCAGGTTGATTCGTTGTTTCCATAGCAGCTGACCTGTTTTTCCATCAATGGCATATAGATGGCAGGCGGCATCCTGTGCTACAATAATTCCATCTTCATAAGCAATGGTGTTCTTTATCGAGTTTTCTGTCCGGTATTTCCATACGGGCTTCCCGGAGTTGAGGTCGAATGCGCAAATATAGGTGTTTAGCGAAACATTATCGTCTGTGGTAGCTGTAAATACTTGACCGTCCGCTATGAGGGGGGAAGTCATAAAAATGTTGCTTCCGGTATTGGAGGTCCAAGCCAGTTGCAGAGGGAGATGGAGGTTGGAATGATTGATTCCTCCGGTATGGGCGGCATTTTGGAGCAAGGTATTCCAGTTCTCTCCGGGAATGATGGATGGTTTGAAGTCATTCTCATAAATGAATGAACAGGAGTCTGTCGCTTTCTTTCCGTCATTGAAAGAGGAGGTGACCGTCAGTTTGAGTTCTTTCCCGTTTTTATCGGAGGGGATTGAAATATTAGCAGTCCAATTCCAGTCGGTGAGCGGTGCGAGAGTGCCTTGTGCTACTTCTTCGTTACTTTCCGGAGTAGTCAATATATATGAGATTTGTTGGGTCTTTGCTTGCGAATTGTATGCATTTACAGAAATGGTAAGTTGTCTGTTAGTATTGGTCCCCACTTTTTGTTGTTTCATTGGAAAAACGATGGTGGTTTGTGGGGCGACGAAAGCATATCGTAGCTGTGTAGTGATGTTGTCGTTTGCGTCTACTTTAATGTCGCGGAAAGAGGAGGGGGAGTGGTCAATACCGCCTTTGTCCAGTGTGCCGGTACAAATGGTGTAGATTCCGTTTTGATTGCGCACATAGTTGTAATGCATGTGCCCGTATATTTGGGCTTTGGCGTTGAACGGGCGAAAATCGAGCACGTGCTGATCGTCCGCTTTGAATACGAAAGTGTCATTGGGGGTGAGCAGGTCATGATTGAAAATAATCAGGGCCTGATCTTTCTTCATGGAAGAGAGGTCATTTTTCAGCCAGTTATATACATCTTGCAGAGTGTAATCGGTCGGGTTGTCGCCGTGGTCGATGGGGGTGACTACATAATGGATATTTCCGATATCAAATGAATACCAGGTCGGACCGTAGATGGATTCATAAAGTTCTTCGCCGTAGTTGCCTTTTACAAGGTCATGATTACCTATGCAGTAGTAAACAGGGCAGTCCATGGTCTGTGCATTTACTATCCGGTTGTGCATTTGCAAGCCCGGTTCGTAACAAATATCTCCGGTGTGAATCAGAAAGGCGGGCTTTTCGCTGTTGATGTAATTTTTTAAATCTGTCACCCATCTGCCTAGTCCTCCGGTAGCTTCAGTATCAGTGATTTGGATGAAAGAGTGCTCTTTGGATTGAGTCCGTTCACTTTCTGTCAGCAGGAAGTCATAGGTTTCTCTGTTTTCCTGGGTAGGCAAATAGAATTGTTGCGTTTCGAATCCGGCAGGGGTGGTAATAGTGATAAATCTTGTTTTTGCGAATCCGGGTAAAGAGAACCGACCTTTTTTATCTGTTTTTACCACATTCAATCCATCTGTTACCATGACTCCCATCAGCGGCTTATCGCTTTTATCCAATATGCCCGATTGGTTGCTGTCGATATAGACTGTCCCTTTAAATTGAGCGCATAGTGGGAGACATAGCATCAATGACAATAGTATGACGGATAGTTTTTTCATGATCGGTTCTCTGTTTTTTAGTGTGTTAAGCTAATAATCTTTTTTCCTTATTTTAGTTGTTTCATTTCTTCATTATACCTTACTTCTTCTTTACACAAGGGTTTATACCAGGTTTTTCTTAGTATCAGTGTCGTAACCAGAAGTAGCGCGATAGAACTCCATAGTCCCAGTTGTTCGCGGACAACGAGATACATCGGAATGATGGTGAGACTGCATTGCCAGATAATACCGATAACCACGTTGAATGCATCTCTTTTGAAGTTCTTGTTGGGCTGTATATGGGGGTAACGGGCCAATGCTTTTTCTTCAATAGGTTTCCACCATCCCCATGGACGTACACGGGTGTAGAAGCTGATTAATGTTTCTTCGTCTGTCGGAGGTGCACTGTACGTTCCGGCAATACATCCTATCAGAGAGATACCGAACAGTACCGGGAAGAAGTAGAGCACCCATGCGTCGGGAACGGTAAACTTCATGACAATGGCTGCTATGACTCCGGCAGTCATTCCCCAGAAGTAACCTTCGCCATTGAAGCGCCACCAATGCCATTTCAATACATTGGCTGCGATGTATCCTCCGAAGAGTGCGCCTACAATCCATTGGAATATTTCATTGATGTCTTTCAGGAAGAATCCGATGATAGTGCTGACAACTACCACTGCAACAGAAATGATATAGCTGCTGCGTATCTGTGTTTTCACACTCGCTTTCGGATTGATATATTTCAAATAAATATCATTCACGATATAGGCTGGTGCGGCATTGACTGTGGATGCAAAGGTTGACATGAAAGCCGCCAGTAGTCCGGCTAATAAGATTCCTGCCAATCCTGCCGGTACGTAACGTGTGATTAGGTGGGGGAGAATGGTCTCAAAATCGGTCCGTGTCACTTCCATTTGTGTCAGGCCGCCATCTTCCTTAAAGAAGTAGATAGCCAGCAGGGCAAACCCCATAATCATCAGGTAGCGGGGAATTAACAGTACGACCGACACGGAGCCGCTCATCATAGCCGCTTCTTTAGGGGATTTACAGGATAGAATTTTCTGCATGTCATAGTTGGGCGCAGGTCCTGCCATACTCATAAATATACCTTTGAGTAAAGCCATCATGACGAAGATACTAATCAGGCTATATGGTTCATTCGCCATGCGTTCCGTCAGGAGGTTCATTCGGCTGCTCCAGTCAACGTCCAGTGTCCATCCGAAGAAAGGGGAGTCCCATCCGGCGGGAACGAAGGAGTGAATCATATCCGGCGCTACCATTTGCATTCCGATAACAACGATCACGATACCTGCTATTGTCATAATCAGGAATTGCACCACGTCTGTCCATACAATACTCAACATACCTCCGAGCATAACGTAGAATGTGGCGATGGCGGTAAAGAAGATTCCATATACGTGGGGGACGTATTCTGCCGGAACATTGAAAGGAATGTAAGGAGATACTACTTCCCAGGGGATGAATATCTCCATAAACTTGCCAATACCTATGAAACCGTAACTTAGAAAACCTAAGACACTCAATAGTGCGAAGATGATAACAATCGTATGTGAAAGGGTGGACCCTTTACCTTTTCCGAAACGCGTCTTGATCCATTCCGCTCCGGTAAGTACATTGGAACGGCGGAGCCACACGGACAGATACACCATTAGAAATATCTGATTGAATACCGGCCATAACCAGGGAATCCAGAGGCTCTTGAATCCGTAGGCGAATGCCCAATATACCATTAGCATCGTGCCTGTGATGTCGAACATTCCGGAAGCATTGGACAGTCCGAGCATATAAAAAGGCAGTGATTTTCCTCCTAGAAAATAGGAGTCCATATTTTGGGCAGCTCGTTTTTTTAGAATAAGTCCGATGACAATCATAGCGATCAGGTAAGCGCAAATGATGAGAAGGTCGGTAGTGTGTAATTTCATACTATAGGTTTGAACCGATTTATATGTTATGATCTTTGTCGCAAAGGTAGGCGGAAAGTGGTAAGGAAACAAATATTATTTTAACTCATTCTGATACTATATTGATATCGCCGGAGTTTTATTTTTGTATTGACATATTCAGTGATAGATACAGAGATACGGGTAGAAGTAGCTTCATATAAAAAGAAGAACGGAGGTGTGTCATAATGAATAATAAAACGCAGATTAACGCAAATTATCGCAGAAATAATTTTATAAGTCGTTGATTAATATATCAATATAATTGGAAT